>NZ_CANMIR010000046.1 GCF_947498015.1 uncultured Neptuniibacter sp. | reverse complement strand
ATGCTGGCAGCGGTCCTGCTGTGCAGTGGCTGGTACTTCTCCTCCAAGGTGGTGATCGGTGAGTCTGAACCGGGTTCCCCAATCCTCTATCAGGATCATGATTACAACCTCTCCTCGAAAGCGGTCAATGACAGTTTCCCGGGCTCTGAAGAGTTGTACATCGTGGCGGAGACCTCTGAGAAAGGCGGGATTAAACGCCCTGAGGTTCTGAA
>NZ_CANMIR010000045.1 GCF_947498015.1 uncultured Neptuniibacter sp. | reverse complement strand
ATCTGGCCACTGAGGCCACCCACCCAACCGGTATTGGCATCGGTAAAGAAAGCGGTCTGGGTATAGAAATCGTTCGGAATATAGCTTGGTGGGTTCCAGCTCTGGCCGCCGTCATCACTGCGGCTGACGACGCCAAACTCACCGGTCATAATCGCGGTGGAAGCATCCAGAAACTGAATTCCGGTCAGCATCGCATCCTCATTGAGGGTATTTTCCTG
>NZ_CANMIR010000044.1 GCF_947498015.1 uncultured Neptuniibacter sp. | reverse complement strand
GTAGGCCTGAGTGGACTTGAACCACCGACCTCACCCTTATCAGGGGTGCGCTCTAACCAGCTGAGCTACAAGCCTACTACTCGGCGTTTTGCCGACTAACCGTGCTATAGAACACTGGCTAATATTTCGCTCTCTTCACTTTCTGATCAGATAATTCGTGTGAACGCTTGCCGAGAATCGGCTTTCGTTTAAGGAGGTGATCCAGCCCCAGGTTCCCC
>NZ_CANMIR010000043.1 GCF_947498015.1 uncultured Neptuniibacter sp. | reverse complement strand
ATATCGAACAGACTTCCCCAGGTCAGACTCTTACGTGCCATCGCGATACAGAATGCACCACCGGCACCAATACCCGCTGCTTCCGTCGGAGTGAAGATACCCAGGTAGATACCCCCCATCACAACCGTGAATAGAATAAGTACGCCCCAGACACCATTGAGTGCTTTGAAACGCTCACTCCAACCCAGCTTTTCACCACAAGGGCCCGCGGAGGGATCACG
>NZ_CANMIR010000042.1 GCF_947498015.1 uncultured Neptuniibacter sp. | reverse complement strand
GTGCCGGCCGCCAGGGACTGATAGAAGAACATCACCATGACAAAGATCAGGATGAATACCAGCGGTAGCACCCAGAGGTTGGTCTCATACGCCGCTTCATTCATCGCCGCGGTCACACCGATGGTGCCACCGGCCAGACGGATCTTCAGACCTTCCACTTTGCCGTCGTTCGCTTCGATCCACTGTTTTGCGGTGTGGATCGCACGACGGATCGTCTCGCCCTG
>NZ_CANMIR010000041.1 GCF_947498015.1 uncultured Neptuniibacter sp. | reverse complement strand
TGGTGGAGCTATGCGGGATCGAACCGCAGACCTCCTGCGTGCAAAGCAGGCGCTCTCCCAGCTGAGCTATAGCCCCATATAAAAAGCGTATTTTGTATCAATCGAGGCAAGTTTGAGGACGTGTAGCCTGCTACACGATGATAAACTTAACGATGAGTGACGCAAAATTGGTAGGCCTGAGTGGACTTGAACCACCGACCTCACCCTTATCAGGGGTGCGCTCTAACCAGCTGAGCTACAAG
>NZ_CANMIR010000040.1 GCF_947498015.1 uncultured Neptuniibacter sp. | reverse complement strand
CAGATCGAGGAGACGATCACCGCCGCCAGCGGAATCAGGACCCCGTAGGCTTTGCGGAAGTAGAAGATCAGCAGGGATACCATGATCAGTGCGGTGAACAGGAAGATCTCAATGATCTGATCCAGATACTGATAGGCCCAGCCCACCAGCATCGGCTGACCGGTAACATGGATCTTAATCCCTGCGACAGACTCATCTGCCCGCATCTTCTGAATCTCATTAAAGGTCTTCACATAATCGAG
>NZ_CANMIR010000039.1 GCF_947498015.1 uncultured Neptuniibacter sp. | reverse complement strand
ATGGACGGGACTCGAACCCGCGACCCCCTGCGTGACAGGCAGGTATTCTAACCAACTGAACTACCACTCCACATTGTAACGGGACTCAAACCCGCGACCTCTCTCTACCTTAGCAGTGACAGGCTACCAACTGCCGAGAAAACCCCGCAGCGGCTGAAGCTTTCGCTTCATGCTTAGTGGTGGGCGTGGAGAGGCTCGAACTCCCGACATTCGCCTTGTAAGGGCGACGCTCTCCCAACTGAGCTAC
>NZ_CANMIR010000038.1 GCF_947498015.1 uncultured Neptuniibacter sp. | reverse complement strand
CGACTCAACTATCTAAAAAATAAGAGGCCTTCGTCATGGATAAAAAGTCCGCACAGGCCCACAAGGCCACCCATTTTCTACATAACCTGGATGAGGCTGTGTTTGCCCGTCCTAAACTGATTCTGAGCCTGATTCTGCTGGTCACGCTGTTCTTCGCCTATCAGATCCCCAGTGTGAAGATGTACTCCGACTTTGCAGATCTACTGCCACAGGAGCACACCTACATAGAACTGCACAATGAGATCAAGGA
>NZ_CANMIR010000037.1 GCF_947498015.1 uncultured Neptuniibacter sp. | reverse complement strand
TTCACCAATGAAGCACTGGCGAAGATCCACCGTATTACGCTGGCAGTGGACAGTCTGCCGGGGATCAACCATAACCTGGTGGCCAGTGTCACCCACCGTAACTCCCGTAAGGTCTGGATGACCCCGGAGGGGAACGTCAACTCAGAGGCGTATTACGATCCTCAGGGTGGCAAGATGAACCCCGAAGCGCTGACCGAGCTCCGCAGCGATGTGGTTGCCGATCCCCGTGTCTATGGTCCACTGGTATCACCGGACATGAAGATGGCGCTGGTGAAAGCGCAGCTGAACGAAGGTCAGCTCGATTATGTGAAGACCTTTAATGA
>NZ_CANMIR010000036.1 GCF_947498015.1 uncultured Neptuniibacter sp. | reverse complement strand
TCAACACGACCTGTTACTACAGTACCACGACCCTGGATAGAGAATACGTCCTCGATAGGCATGATGAATGCACCGTCAATCGCACGCTCTGGCTCTGGGATGTAGGAATCCAGAGTCTCAACCAGTTTCTTAACAGCAGTAGTACCCAGCTCGTTGTCGTCTTCGCCGTTCAGCGCCATCAGAGCAGAACCTGGGATGATTGGAGTGTCATCACCTGGAAACTCGTACTGGTCCAGAAGCTCACGCAGCTCCATTTCTACCAGCTCAAGCATCTCTTCGTATTCTTCAGAGTCAGCACCGCCACAATCTTCAGCCAGCAGATCTGCTTTGTTCAGGAATAC
>NZ_CANMIR010000035.1 GCF_947498015.1 uncultured Neptuniibacter sp. | reverse complement strand
ATCACATCCAGTACACGGAACAGGTCGGTTTTACCCCAGACCACCTGCTGCTTACCGAAGGTGATGTTGAAGATGTCACCGTTATCCAGCTGTTTATCAGCCGTGATATAGAACTCACGCAGGAAGTCTAAGCGGTCATTAAACTCCGGGAACTTGGCATCACTCTCATCCTCATCCATATAACCGTCAAGGTTGTTACACAGAGTTGGATCATTCTCGCAGGGGAATGGAACACCGGGACGTAACAACGCCTGAGAGGAGATGGTGGTGTTGTCGTGCCAGTTCTCACCCAGGTAGTTTTCCTGAGCATCTTTACCGAACTCGTTATCGTTCAGGTCATAGACACCGTCGTAGCTGCCTCGCAGCACACCGTTGATGCTGACATTACTCCAGCTATCAGACTCAATCGGCTTATGGAA
>NZ_CANMIR010000034.1 GCF_947498015.1 uncultured Neptuniibacter sp. | reverse complement strand
TCAAGCATCTCTTCGTATTCTTCAGAGTCAGCACCGCCACAATCTTCAGCCAGCAGATCTGCTTTGTTCAGGAATACAACGATGTATGGTACACCCACCTGACGAGACAGCAGGATGTGCTCACGCGTCTGCGGCATTGGGCCATCAGTTGCGCCACATACCAGAATCGCGCCATCCATCTGTGCAGCACCCGTGATCATGTTCTTAACGTAATCGGCGTGTCCTGGGCAGTCTACGTGTGCGTAGTGACGCTCTGGAGAATCGTACTCAACGTGTGAAGTCGCAATTGTGATACCACGCTCACGCTCTTCTGGAGCGTTATCGATACCATCGAATGCAACTGCATCACCACCCCAAACTTCCGCACATACGCGCGTCAGGGCTGCTGTCAGTGTAGTTTTACCGTGGTCAACGTGGCCGATTGTACCAACGTTAACGTGCGGTTTTGAGCGTTCAAATTGTTCTTTAGCCA
>NZ_CANMIR010000033.1 GCF_947498015.1 uncultured Neptuniibacter sp. | reverse complement strand
TATGACGAGTTAGAGGATATCCGTATCCCACAGTGGATGCTGACCGCTGAGTGGCGTATGGGGCCTAACGATGTGTTAGATGACTCCAACCTCTCCTTTATCTGGAACATCGATAAGTTCCGTCCGAATAACCTGGGTACCTGCGGACAATCGTATAAGATTATTGATGCGGGCTGTTTCTTCTCCTCCTACATCAACTTAGGTCCGGGTATACCGATCATTCATGATGTGGAAGAGCCTAACTGGAGCCTGGACAACACGCAGTTCGGTGTGAAATGGGAAGGTGTATACAAAGACACCACCTTCTCTTTGAATGCGCTGCACTACCGTCAGCAACTGCCATCGCTACACTTCCGTCCTCATCCTGTAGTTCCAGGTATTCCAGCACTGGATGGTGTATTTGATATCAAATTCCCACGGGTCACCCTGCTGGGTGGTTCGATCGATTACTACTCCATGGATATGGATGCGGTCTGGCGTCTTGAAGTGGCCTACACCGA
>NZ_CANMIR010000032.1 GCF_947498015.1 uncultured Neptuniibacter sp. | reverse complement strand
AGTTTTACCGTGGTCAACGTGGCCGATTGTACCAACGTTAACGTGCGGTTTTGAGCGTTCAAATTGTTCTTTAGCCATCGGATTGTCCAGTACGATTAAGTTTACAAAGCGCCAAATATAACAAAGGGCAGATATATTACTATATCTACCCTAAATAAATTCTGGAGCTCAAGAGCGGAATTGAACCGCCGACCTCACCCTTACCAAGGGTGTGCTCTACCCCTGAGCTACTTGAGCTTTTTTCACATTGGAGCGGGTAGCGGGAATCGAACCCGCCTCTTCAGCTTGGAAGGCTGAGGTAATAGCCACTATACCATACCCGCCTTACGTGAATGGTGGTGAGGGGTGGATTCGAACCACCGAAGCTCGCGCGTCAGATTTACAGTCTGATCCCTTTGGCCACTCGGGAACCTCACCAACAATTTCAAAACTTCGCATGGCCGTTGAGATGGTGCCGGCACCAAGAGTCGAACTCGGGACCTACTGATTACAAGTCAGTTGCTCTACCAACTGAGCTATACC
>NZ_CANMIR010000031.1 GCF_947498015.1 uncultured Neptuniibacter sp. | reverse complement strand
TCCATCTGAAACCGTATAGGTGAACACATCATCCGCCGTTTCCAGATCGTCCATACCCTGAATCGCTGCATCATTCAGAATGTAGCTGTAACTACCATCCGCACCGATGGTCAACGTTCCGTACAGACCCGTTACAACAGTTCCATCCGCAGAGGTCGTGTTCGCTGCAACCGCTTTATTCTCATCTCCATCGGCTATGTTGGTGACCGTTAAGCTCTCTACATCCACATCTGTATCTGCTACATCACCATAACTACCACTGTCCGGCGCATCTGTAGAATGATCCGTTGAAGTCAGTACGTTACCGCTTGCATCCGATACATCTTCCTGTGCCCAGTTAGTATCTGCGTTTGCAACCGGTGCATCATTATTACCAAACACGGTAACTGTCAGCGTGGTGGTGACTGGCGCGGCTCCATCTGAAACCGTATAGGTGAACACATCATCCGCCGTTTCCAGATCGTCCATACCCTGAATCGCTGCATCATTCAGAATGTAGCTGTAACTACCATCCGCACCGATGGTCAACGTTCC
>NZ_CANMIR010000030.1 GCF_947498015.1 uncultured Neptuniibacter sp. | reverse complement strand
ACAATGTGGAGTGGTAGTTCAGTTGGTTAGAATACCTGCCTGTCACGCAGGGGGTCGCGGGTTCGAGTCCCGTCCATTCCGCCACTAATACCCTATGGGTACTTCTTTTTCGAAGCGCTGAAAGAGTCGTAATAAGCCATCTGCTTAGTGGGCGTGTAGCTCAGTTGGGAGAGCGTCGCCCTTACAAGGCGAATGTCGGGAGTTCGAGCCTCTCCACGCCCACCACTAAGCACGAAGCGAAAGCTTCAGCCACTGCGGGGTTTTATCGGTAGTTGGTAGCCTGTCACTGCTAAGGCAGAGAGAGGTCACGGGTTTGAGTCCCGTCACAATGTGGAGTGGTAGTTCAGTTGGTTAGAATACCTGCCTGTCACGCAGGGGGTCGCGGGTTCGAGTCCCGTCCATTCCGCCATTAATCCCCTATGGGTACTTCTTTTTCGAAGCGCTGAAAGAGTCGTAATAAGCCATCTGCTTAGTGGGCGTGTAGCTCAGTTGGGAGAGCGTCGCCCTTACAAGGCGAATGTCGGGAGTTCGAGCCTCTCCACGCCCACCACT
>NZ_CANMIR010000029.1 GCF_947498015.1 uncultured Neptuniibacter sp. | reverse complement strand
GAAACGCTGGCTGAAGTGACCATTACCGGTACAACGGGTGGTAACTTTGAATCGATCAGCACAACGGGTGCTGTGAATAACACCGTGATTGATGATGGTGATACTACCACCATTAGCGTAAATCAGGTGGATGAAGAGGGTACGGTAGTTACCGACGATGTGGTTGAAGGTAACAGCATCACTTTCCGTTTCTCTGTCGATAATGTACCAACGAGCAATGTTGTCCTGCAGACCTCACTGGGTGAGGTTACGATCGAAGCGGGCAAACAGTTTGTTGATGTACTCGTTGATAGTCGTGCCGATGACAAGTACATCCAGGGTGAAGGAACAGTCCTTGCGGAAGTGACTGATGCAGTAGGCGGTGGTTTTGAAAACCTCTCTTATGCCGGTGCTAGCAGCAGCGCAACGATTGTTGATGATACCGATGCAACGACAGTGACATTGGATTCTGTGACCAACAATCAGCAGATCGAAGAGGGTGGCAGCATCGTTTACAGTGTCTCTGTCGATTCTCCAGTGACAGAGTCTTCACTGTTCGTAACACTGTCCAATGGTGTTGTGATTGAGATTCCAGTGGGTGATAGCACTGCGGACTCTGATCCGGTTGCAGTACGAGCAGATGATGATCAGGCGCAGGGTGAGGAAACGCTGGCTGAAGTGACCATTACCGGTACAACGGGTGGTAACTTTGAATCGATCAGCACAACGGGTGCTGTGAATAACACCGTGATTGATG
>NZ_CANMIR010000028.1 GCF_947498015.1 uncultured Neptuniibacter sp. | reverse complement strand
ATGGCGATGCTGTTCGCGACCACCCTGACCTATGCCTACATGGGTGTGACCCATATGGGGATCAACATCAACACCGTACCGATTATCGCGGTGGGTGTGGGGGTCGGCATCGACTACTCCATCTACATGATGGACCGTATCCGCGCCGAGATGGTGGCCCTGCAGGATCTGAATGCCGCGGTACGCAAAGCGATCAGTACCACCGGTCTGGCGATCAGCTTCACCGCGATCACGCTGATCGCCGGGATCGTGATGTGGGTACTGCTCTCCGATCTGCGATTCCAATCCGATGCAGCGCTGTTGCTGACCGTGATGGTGATCCTCAACGGTGCGGCTGCGATGCTGCTGGTACCGAGCTGGGTACTGGTGTTTAAACCGAAGTTTATCTGCGACGCCTACAAAGATGAGGATGGGGTGATCCATGCGTAATGCAGGGATCCGCCCAGCTTATCCGCTGGCGATGCATGTTGTAAGAACGAGCAACTCAAAAAAACAAAAGCCTGAAGGGGTTCAGAGATGACAAAAAAAATAACAGCCCTCAACGCACTGACCGTAGGGGTGGCAGCAGGATTGGCGATGAGCTACGGCTCCACCGTCAGCGCTGCAGACACTGAATGGGCCGGGTTCGTTGAAAACGCGACCTATTTCCGTGACAGCAAGGGATTATCTAAATTCCGTAACACGGCGCAAGCGGAGTTCCATAAGCCGATTGAGTCTGATAGCTGGAGTAATGTCAGCATCAACGGTGTGCTGCGAGGCAGCTACGACGGTGT
>NZ_CANMIR010000027.1 GCF_947498015.1 uncultured Neptuniibacter sp. | reverse complement strand
GCGGGTATTGGTGCCGGTGGTGCATTCTGTATCGCGATGGCACGTAAGAGTCTGACCTGGGGAAGTCTGTTCGATATTCTGACGGACACCGCGCGTACTACCACAATGTTGTTTGGTGTGGTGATTGGCGCGCTGATCTTTTCTAACTTCATCAACCGTGCAGGACTGCCAGCTGATTTGCTGAGTTTTGTTACCAATCTGGATGTATCGCCGATGATGGTGATCCTGGTGATTCTGGGTATCTACATCATTTTGGGTATGGTCTTTGAAAGTCTGTCGATGTTGCTGCTGACCGTGCCGATCTTCTTCCCGCTGGTACAAAGCCTGGGCTTTGATCTGGTGTGGTTCGGTATTGTTGTTGTGGTCGTAACAGAGATCAGTCTGATTACGCCACCGGTAGGGATGAACGTGTTCGTGCTCAGTGCGGTGTTGCGTGATGTGAAGGCAAGTACGATCTTCAAGGGTGTAACGCCGTTCTGGTGTGCGGATATTATACGTCTGGCCCTGATTACACTGATTCCGGCAATATCGCTGTTCCTGCCTGAATTGCTGTATCGAACTTGATTATCTGGACAGGCTTCCGCCTGTCCTTTTTATTTCTACTCCTTGTGAGTGAGGTGAAAAATGATTCCTGGCGTTAAGAAAATTCTTTATGCATCTGATATTGAAAAAGGCTCACGCCCAGCGTTTCGGGCTGCGGTCAGCCTGTGTGGGCATTATGATGCACAGATCACTTACCTGCATGTGCTGGAAAATGAGCATCAGGACAATATGGCACTCCAATCTCTGCTGAAAGAGGATGGTTTGCGAGAGATGTATGAAAACAGTTTGGGTGACCTTAAATCCAAACTGGAGTCTCGTATCGATAAGTTCTTCAAAGAGGAACTTGAAGAGAATGAGATGCTTAAAGAGGATCAGGTTGGCTCGCTGATTCGGGAGGGCAAACCCTGGAAAGCGATTGTTGATGCTGCGGATGAGATCGATGCAGATGTGATTGTGATGGGGACACGTCCCCATTCAGG
>NZ_CANMIR010000026.1 GCF_947498015.1 uncultured Neptuniibacter sp. | reverse complement strand
AGCCCTTGGGATGCAATCAACCCAGAATCTGCTGCACGCATGCGTGCTCAGAACAAATTCAAAACTGGCCTGGATATCGCTAAATACACTGCTGGTATCATGCGCCGCGACATGGCTGAGTTCGACAAAGACAAAACTAAGTACACACAGTCTCTGGGCTGCTGGCACGGTTTTGTCGGTCAGCAGAAGCTGATCTCTATCAAGAAGCACTTCGGTTCTACTGAACGTCGTTACCTGTACCTGTCTGGCTGGATGGTTGCTGCTCTGCGTTCTGACTTCGGTCCTCTTCCTGACCAGTCCATGCACGAGAAAACATCTGTTGCTTCTCTGGTAAACGAACTGTATACATTCCTTCGTCAGGCTGACGCTCGTGAACTGGGCGGCCTGTTCCGTGAACTGGACAAAGCACGTGAAGCTGGCGATGCAGCGAAAGAAGCTCAGATCCAGGATCAGATCGATAACCATGAGACTCACGTAGTACCAATCGTTGCAGATATCGATGCGGGTTTCGGTAACGCTGAAGCGACTTACCTGATGGCTAAGCAGATGATCGAAGCCGGTGCTTGCTGCCTGCAGATCGAAAACCAGGTTGCTGACGAGAAGCAGTGTGGTCACCAGGACGGTAAAGTAACGGT
Source organism: uncultured Neptuniibacter sp. (assembly GCF_947498015.1). Lineage (GTDB taxonomy): Bacteria > Pseudomonadota > Gammaproteobacteria > Pseudomonadales > Balneatricaceae > Neptuniibacter. The sequence continues at coordinate 786 of NZ_CANMIR010000026.1, read as the reverse complement.
TCCTCACGCTGACTTCCACGCGAAACTACGCGCTCTGCGTTACGCTTTCCTTGAGCTGGGTGTTGATGACGGTGTTATCGTTGCACGTACTGACTCTGAAGGTGCTGGTCTGACTAAAGAGATCGCTGTAGTTAAAGAGCCAGGCGATCAGGGTGACGTATACAACTCTTACCTGGATGTTGAAGAAGTTGCTCCAGAAGATACTGCTGAAGGCGACGTTCTGATCAGCCGTAACGGCAAACTGGTTCGTCCTAAGCGTCTGCCATCTGGCCTGTATCAGTTCCGTCAGGGCACTGGTCACGAGCGTTGTGTATTTGACTGTATCGAAGCGATCAATGCCGGTGCTGACCTGCTGTGGATCGAAACTGCAGTTCCAACTGTTCACGAAATCAAAGGCATGATGGACGATGTACGTAAAGTACACCCAAATGCGAAACTGGTTTACAACAACTCTCCATCTTTCAACTGGACACTGAACTTCCGTCAGCAGACTTACGATGCATGGGCTGCTGAAGGTAAAGACGTTTCTGCTTACGATCGTGACAACCTGATGTCTGCTGAATACGACGGTTCTGAGCTGTCTAACGCTGCTGATGCTCGTGTACGTACGTTCCAGGCAGATACTGCTCGCGAAGCGAACGTGTTCCACCACCTGATCACACTGCCGACTTACCACACTACTGCCCTGTCTGTAGACAACCTGGCGAAAGAGTACTTCGGTGATAAGGCGATGCTGGGCTACGTTGAAGGCGTACAGCGTAAAGAGATCCGTCAGGGTATCGCATG
>NZ_CANMIR010000024.1 GCF_947498015.1 uncultured Neptuniibacter sp. | reverse complement strand
CACCAGAACATGTCTGGTTCTGATATCGGCGATGACCACAAAGAATACTTTGCGGGCGAGAACGCTCTGAAAGCTGGCGGTGCGAAAAACACCTCCAACCAGTTCAACTAAGTAAGACGAGTTAAGGGATAGCCCTAGTCAGCTAGGGCCCACCTTGCAATAAAAAAGGCGGCCCCTTAACAGGGAGTCGCCTTTTTTATACCCAGTACTTATGTCCAATAGAGAGTAACAAGGGATTCATCAAATTTTTTGGGTTAGAATCCACTCCTGCTTTCAACTGAAAACTGATTAAGTGATTTGACTATGACTACACCTGCTTATCTAAAAGATGCCAAAGATCTACTCACAGAACAGGGCTTCGCTACATCTAACACTTGGTTTCACGGTACTTCATCAGCACTGGTTGAATCAATTAAAGAGCAGGGTCTGAAACGCTCGGGTGATAAAGAGCTCAATGCTGCTGCCAAGAACACAATGGCCACAATTGGCAACAGCTATACAGAGACTAGGGAACCGGTATTCCTCACCCAAAGTAAAGAGCTGGCTTATTACTGGGCGGAGCAAACAGTCAGAAACCGCAGTGTTCGCATCGAAGGCAACGAACAGCCTGTATTATTTCAAGTAGATCTTCCAGATGAACTGAACCAAAAGGTAAAGACAGATGTTGGCGCAGCCAGCCTGTTGATGGTTAAGGAGGGTGAAGCGTATCTGGCCCATATTGCTGCGATCTATGAAGCAAACAATGTAGAAGTTCCTGAGATTGATCTGATGAAGGCAGATCGGATGGATTATCTCAACAAATTAGGGATGGCGTATTTTGATGCAGATATTGCCCCATCCTACTTGGAGCTGATTACAGACGCATAATACCTCTCATAAAATAGGGCTCAAAAATCAGAGCCCTTTATGCAGTCTTAAGTATATTGATTATCATACTTACTGCTCTTTTTGAGCATCCCGCTTACACTCACGCTGCAACCTCTCAATAAAATTTTGCTGGGAACTTAAATTCATATCATTTTCAATAAGCTTAAATTTATTACGATACGACTCATCAATGAGGTCGCTATTGTAGGTAAGCAAGAAGATATTCCCGCCAATCGAAGCCAGAAACAGAATTACAAGACAGATCATCGCATCGAGATGGATTTTAAAGGTACGCTTAAAGTTCACTAAAAATCTCGCCTATCTAAAATAAAAAAAAGATAATTTACCAATCCATGCTGGTTTGCGCCAGTGAGATAAAATGAAGATTTCTCGTCAGAGCTTACCACCCACTGTCTAGAAAGTGACAGACACCACAAGCTGATTTGTGCACCACACAATTATGGCTGCATACATGCCACCACAGCTTGTTTAGCCATAAGTATTAAAAACCTATAACTTTAGTCGTTAAAATTAAAACTTCCTTTTAATAACAAAGAGTTGAATGAATAATTTTGGCCTTACCTATATAGATTTTTTTGGAATAAAAAATATCTTTTTAATTCACATTACGGCTTGTAAATTACCAGATTAAAATCTAAATCTAAAGTAGCAATAAAGGCATATCATATTGATATCAATGGCTTTTATTGAGAACAAAAACTCCTAAATGTGTAGTTTAATTACACGCCACCCTCAAGGCCACATGTAGCTTTACTACAGTTTCGCATATGCACAAAAAGTCGCTTTGACGCAGCTGCAAAATACCCACATTATTCCATTCACAATTTCGTTTGGGCTACTCAACAACCCAAATGATCTGATTATCGTCTGCACGATTATCAATACATAACAAGTTGAGCTAAGGGATTCAGGACATAGTTAGCTGTGTTCTCATTTAATACAACGAAACAGGTTATTCTGTAGAGGATTTACCATGTCTACATTGAACAAAGACATCGATAGCATCGCTACTCTTAAAGCAAACGCAGGCAGCCCTTGGGATGCAATCAACCCAGAATCTGCTGCACGCATGCGTGCTCAGAACAAATTCAAAACTGGCCTGGATAT
>NZ_CANMIR010000023.1 GCF_947498015.1 uncultured Neptuniibacter sp. | reverse complement strand
CAACCACATCGTCGGTAACTACCGTACCCTCTTCATCCACCTGATTTACGCTAATGGTGGTAGTATCACCATCATCATGAATCGTTGTGGTCACCGTGCCTGCAACTGTACCAACGGTAGTTTCAACCAACGTGACGCTGAAATCCTCTGACACTTCAGCATAGACATCATCAACCGCTTCGATATTAAGAGCTGCGACAACATCACCCTTATATAACGGGCCTTCAAGAGTTACCTGATTTGTTTCCGGGTTGAAACCAATGCCGTTTGTATTGTCATAATCACTAATATATACCGCAGTACCATCCGCAATATCGAGCGTCAGAACGACAGTTTCACCTTCAGGAATATCAGCTCCTGAAAGCGTAATAACATAGTCTGCTGAGCCACCTTCAAAGACTTCGTTAGAATTTGATCCCGGTGCCAGTTGCTCGCCTTCACCTTCATAGTAATAATCATCTGCTGAAAGGGTGAAAACTGGAGCATCATTGTCCAGAATAGTTGCTTCGCCCTGATCATCGATGATAATCGCATTAACCGGGTTCGAAAGTGTAACGAGGAACTGCTCGTCGCCTTCCTGATAATTATCACCAAAGACCAGCACTTCGATCGTTGCCGATGTTTCACCCGCAGGAATCACTAGTGTGCCGGAAGTTGTACCATAATCATTTTCCGCAATGCCCGTACCACCAGAGATAGCGGTACCATCCGCAGTTGCAAAATCCACAGTGACGTCAGCCGCTGAAGGCGTATTTAATGTCACTGTGAATGTAGCAACGCTCCAGCCCTGTGCATTTAATGATGCCAGAGTATCCAGATCTCCTGCATTAAGACCAGCCACACCTTCAACTTCAGATACGTCTGCAGAAGCAGTAAGGGTTAAGGCACCTTCGCTTAAGACCGCAGTGCCCGTTGCGCTCCAGTCACCTTCACCATTGCTGAAGTTAAGACCATCAATTTCAACACCGTTGAAAGCTACATTCTGGATTAAAAGAGGCGATTCAACAGAAGAATCACCTACATCAGTTACACCGATCGCAATCTGATGAATACCTGCATCAAGTTCAATAGCGAACGTCTGAACTCCTGATTCACCGCCACTCAGATCCGTGTTGATATAATCGGCCAGCAAATAGACCTTCCCATTAACAACGACATAGGCAAAATCGTTGTATGGGAGGTAATCACCTTCTGAAAAGTTCCACTCGAAACTGAAGGTACCAGCTTCATTAAGTGTCAGACTCGTTACAACCACTGAGCTGTCACCGACATTTGTCGCAGCAAAATAATCTGAATTTGGTTCTTCAATAACGATATCGTTGATAGAAAGCTGCGGGGCAAGTGCTTGAACTTCTTCGCCAGGGATATCAGGGATATCATCTGAATATCCCTGCGTATTAAAACCAGCAGTAGGATCAACCTCATCAGCTGTACGCTGAATATTGACCGTTGAAGATCCCTCATTACCTGACTGACCACCAGCAGGCTCTCCACCCGCGGCTGTTGCTTCACCTACCTCTGTCGGGTCGGCACCCGCTAAAATGGCTGCCTGAATGGATTCAACATCGGTGGCCGCTTCGGATGGGTCTAATGTCTCTAGTGTGGAGTAGGTTTCAGCACTTGCTAGCCAGCTTTGACCACCATCCAGATGAACGGGCTCACCATTCTCTGTGGCAATTTCGATCACTGCATCAGGTGCCAACCGTACAACTTCATCGGCAAAAACCTGATCACCTAAGCTCAAAACTCGTTCAGTTCCATCGGCTGTGATAGCAACTGCGCGACCAATAAGATGAGACACCGTACCTACAACACTCATACAACTATCCTTTACAACAGGTCAATTAGGAAAGCATGCACTTTATATGGTTAGATGACGAAAACTATTGTACTGAGGTACAGGTGCTATTTTTTCTTTAATTTTAATGAGATAGCTCAAAGAAATCGTACGAATTTTAGACAAGCCTCCCCATATTTACAGGTGCCCTAACCCCATTCTGTATAAGCATTAACCAACCCCTATTTTCTGTTAACTTTTTGCAAAAAATACCTTGACGCTAAACCCCGGTGTCATTAAGATACGCCGCACTTTCAAGGTGTAGTTCCCTGATAGCTCAGTTGGTAGAGCAGTAGACTGTTAATCTATTGGTCGCTGGTTCGAGTCCAGCTCAGGGAGC
>NZ_CANMIR010000022.1 GCF_947498015.1 uncultured Neptuniibacter sp. | reverse complement strand
GCGAAACCGAAGAAGCCAACCAGACCCATCGCAAACGCGATCGGTACACGTACTACGACGATGATCAGCAGCAAAATCGCAAAACCGGTTAATGCAGTAATCATTCAGAAAATACCTGTTGAGTTTAAACAGTCCGAAAACTAGTTACGGGACGTAAACAGCAATCTATAGACGCCATATGTAATCATGGCCCCTGCAGTGACCCAGCTCATAATGGCGATATATTCAACAATATATCCCACCGGCATCTGCAGATACTCCGTCACTTCACCACGACGATTAGAACGAGCCGCTAACTCATAGATACGTACGGCAAGGAAATACAGGGAAGTGGACATCAAAAACGCAGATAGCAGACCAAGCACCTTAATCAATGTGTTACCCATCATCTTATCGAGGATATCCACAACGACATGACCGCCACGCCAGGTCACAATAGGCAGCTCTGCAAAGACAAGAATAGCGATCCCCATCTCAGTGAGTTCAGTTGTACCGTCAACAGCGTTGTCCAAAAAATACCGACCGAAAACGTCGGCACAGGTCAGCGCCATCAGGAAAAATAGTGTTAATGCCGCAATCAACTCAAGAAAAAAGGCCAGCCAAGCGACTGGCCCTTTCTCTTCGTAGTGCGCTGTAATCCAGGCACTCAAAGCCATAAAAGACTCCTACTTTGTTGCTTAATAGCGCAGTAGTTACTTACTTGTAGCTACGTGCTATCTCACGCAGTTCAGTCAGTGCAGCTTTAGCATCTACACCACGATCTGCAACAGACTCAATGAAGGCGTCATCCATGCCTTTAGTCAGTTCAACAAATTCATTAGCCAGCGCATCACCCTCTTTAACCATAGTGATGTTTACGCCTGCTTCCTGCGCAGCTTCAAGACCCGCAGCATCGCCCGCATCCCAAGCTTTACCTGCCATTGCAGACAGTTTCTCGCCAGATACGCTCATGATCGCTTCACGATCTTTAGCATCCAGGTCCGCAAGGAAATCAGGGTTCATGAACATTGCGAAACTACCCAGGTACATACCACCTGGCAGAGCTACAACATTTTTAGCAACTTCTTTCAGACGAAGAGACTTCTGCTCACCCATAGGGATGAATACACCGTCAATAACGCCCTGCTGCATCATTTCATATACTTTTGGTGCTGGTGCGCCAACCGCAGTTACGCCCATACGATGACCGATCTCACCCTGAACACCACCGCCCAGACGGATCTTCTTACCTTTCAGATCACCCAGTGAGCTAACAGGATTAGCCATGTGAATCTGACCTGGTCCGTGTGTAAACAGGCCGATTACTTCCAGACCATCATGCTCATTTGCTTTAGCGAAGTATTTCTGGTGAATTTTCCAGTGAGCTACAGATGCAGCTTCTGCACTTGTGCCCAACAGAGGCTGTTCAACAGCCTGAGTCAGCTTGAAGCGACCTGGAACATAACCGTGGTAGCTGAATGAAGCGTCAACAACGCCATCTTCTACCAGTTCAAACATTGTTTTCGGGTGGCCCATGCCGTATTCAACAGCAACTTTAACGCGGCCTTCTGTAGCTTCCTCGACCCATTTGGACCAAGTCGGCCATACTACAGCGTTCTGTGGATGTGTTGGTGGCAGCCAGCTAGCAACACGCAGAGTTGTCTCTGCAGCAGCCTGACCTGCAACGCCCATGAACAATCCAATAGCAAGAACTTTTTTTAGATTCATTATTGTTTCCTCTATTTAACCGTTTTTATTATTAAAAGCTAAATACATTAACTATCCACAATATAACCCTATAGTTTATAAGGCTACCATTGCGCGGCTCATACCCTTAACCCCTGGTGATCCTGTGCAGTTTACTGTCTACAGATGTCACTTCAGGCCATTTGATTAAAATATTAACCAATGGATATTAAATCAAGCATTTTCCGAGAAAAAGTGATCTTGCACATTATAACTTGATACTCGAAAAAACAGCAATGATACTATTTACGTATCACTTTAATTATACCCTCCTCTTTGCATGCCCTTTTTTTTCAACATTCGAACTCATCTTTAGTCTAAGAACCCCATAATGCGATACCTAAATAAAAAATAAATTCAAAAAAAACGTAACACTTAGGTCATGTTGCAGTGCAGCTTAATAAGCTATGGCATTTTTTATCTTCTTCCTACCCTTACACTGCACAATAAGACTCTGTTGCTTAACCTGCTCTTAAACTATTTTTCCAAGGGCACGATTAAGACCGGACGTTTAGAGTGCTGCATCACTTTTGTAGCGGTAGAGCCCATCAGTGCATGACCGATGCCTGAATGGGGACGTGTCCCCATCACAATCACATCTGCATCGATCTCATCCGCAGCATCAACAATCGCTTTCCAGGG
>NZ_CANMIR010000021.1 GCF_947498015.1 uncultured Neptuniibacter sp. | reverse complement strand
CAGAACCAGAACCAGAACCAGAACCAGAACCAGAACCAGAACCAGAACCAGAACCAGAACCAGAACCAGAACCAGAAATTGCGGCAGCTCCGCAGGAGGCTGCTGGGTCAGGTCGGGAGATAAACTGCGTTCTTGTGAAAATGCATGGCTTGAATCTGGCAATTCCATTTGATTATGTTGAGGGTGCCGTGCATCTGAGCTCTGTTTCACTGGTGCTGGATACGGCCCACGATTGGTGTTTAGGGCGTTTTGGCGGGGCATCATTCGATACCAATGTGGTGGATACAGCGTTATGGCTGGTGCCAGAACGGTATGAACCGGAGATGGCTCGCTACGATGAATTGGTGATTCTCAGTGGTCGTCACTGGGCGCTTGCTTGTGATGAGTTGGTGAAATCTGTGCGTATTCCAGCAGATAAGGTGACCTGGTCCAGTAAAGATAACCCCCGTAAGTGGCTATGGGGAACGTATATGGAAGAGCGGTGCGCGATTCTGGATATTCCTGAATTGATGAAACAATTTGATCAGTCTTTCTGATCTCTTAAAGTAGATAGGCAGAATATGGCAGTGTCAGTACTGGATATACTTTTGGTAATCATTACATTGGGAGCATGTTCCGCCTGTTTCATTTTGTTTAGGCGTCTTAAGCAGTACGAACGTCGCCATCAGGCTCTGATAAATGTACTTCGAAATGAGATCCAGGCTATGACCAATAGCTCGATCGGTATGGGACGACGTTTAATAGAAGTAGAACAGAAACTGAATCTGACTGCAGATAAACAGCAAGAGCTTGAAAATCGTGATCCAAGTGCATTGGCATACAATCAGGCGACAAGGTTGATGGAGATGGGGGCCGATGTAGATGACCTGGTGCAGAATTGTGGTATTGGGCGTCCTGAGGCTGAACTAATGGCATTGCTCCATAAAGAGCTGCATGCACCTCATCAATCTTTGGGCCGAGATTGAGGGCTATCCTTCACCGTTTTAGAAAGGACCTCAGCGGGGGTTTGCTTCAGGCTATATGCAAATGCAATAACCTCTGCAATCGCTCTGTAAAGGGATTCTGGAATCTCATCCCCGAGTTCTAGTCGGATTAACACCTCAACCAGTTCTGGGCTTTCATGGATATGGATGCCATGCTCATCTGCCAGACTGATAATCTGTTCAGCTATCTCACCCATTCCTTTCGCAACGATCAAAGGGGCTTTACCCAGCTCCTGATCATATTTCAGAGCGATCGCTTTCTTACGTTCATCTTGTTTTTCGGTTTTTGAAAACTTCATGTGTGTAGGTCAACCAATTGTTTATGTATCGATTGGTTTTGGTTCGGAGCCGCGCCTTCATGCCAGTCAACCTCGGACTGGCTGAAACCACAGGATCGTAGCCTTTCAGAAAACTCATCAGCCCTTTCTTTAAGTTTTTCAGCTGTTTCAGGGAGCTCACACCAGAAGAGGGTTTTTATTTCGTGACCATCGGTGAGCCTTATCTCGGAGTCCACACCGCCCAGCTCCTCCAGATCGAAATGCAACCGAACACGCCAGACTGAAACCATCTCCCCAGCTGCATTAGTCCCGCCTTCACGACTGAGTCGAAGCTCAAGATTCTCCCATTGCTCCCCCTGTTTGATCGGGAGATCAAGTTGCAATACACGTTCAAAACCACCGTCGGGCAGCTCTCGCCACTGCTGCAATGAGTTGAGTTGCTGGCTAGTGATACGCGATTGCATACCTTTTATTATTTGCTCAAACCTCTCTCGCTGCTCTTCAGGGAGTTTGTCCGCCAGTTGCTGTAGTTGTGATAATTGGCTTTTCATATCCCGGCCTTCAGGTACGAGTCCTTGACTTAACCTTTGTTCGGTTGTCAAACCTCCCAGCTCGATATTCTGGCGTATCTGTAAGGACGCATCCTGGCTGCCAGGACTAACACCAAACAGTTGTAGCATTGATCTGACGACACTGCTGATTTGGGATAACTGTGAGCTGTCAGCTGTTTGGGCAAGTTGAGTGAACGCATATCCTGTGGGTAATTGAGCAGGTAGGGTGTTGCGTAAAATCTCCTGAATAGCGGGCTTATCCAGTGCAGAGGAGGGTATTGTTGGAGGTGCTTGTTGCCTGAGTATTTGCAGGGTCTGAACATCATTTTTGATCAGTAACAGTTGTGTTCCCTGGGGTAGGGGCGCAGGTGCATTGACCGAAATTTTTGAGCCATTTTCCAGCGCCAGAGTAATGTTGTAATGCGATGGGGCAATGGAGTGGCGTGGCTGAATGTTTGCGTCTGATAAGGTAGTCGAAGCCGACGCGGCAGCTTTCGGTGCTGCAGTCTGAGGCAAAGGCAAAGGCTGTCTAATATCGATGGTATTGCTTGCTTGTTTAGGCTCTGCAGGGATGTTTTGTGCTCGTGTCGTGTTGTTGAAAGCTACAGGCCTTTCTTGTTGAGTGACTGGGGGCTGGGGGTTCTCTTTGACTACAGCTGTATTTGTTTCCGGGGCGTTTGTTCTAACTGTATTAACTGTAGCTGGCTGAAGGTTTAGTCCAGAACCGGAACCAGAACCGGAACCAGAACCAGAACCAGAAACTTGGGCTGGAGGTGTCTTGGCTTGAACCTCAGTGCGGATATTGGAAGGAGCTTGGCTTTCATTTTGCCTCTGTATATCAGGAGCTTGAGAGAGCGTCCCTGTAGTTGAAATAGGTGGACTGCTTCCTTGTGCTACCGGTGGTGTTGACGATGCATTTTGAGCAGTGCCCGGTTGTAACTGGGGGCTTGGTGCTGATTGAGGCGTTGAAGAGATAGTAGCTGCAGGGATATTAGTAGTGCCAGTTACCGTAGCCGGTGTATTAATTGAGGGTGAGCTAGGCGGGTAAGAAGGTCTACTACTAATCACTGCTGCGGTAAAGCGTGTGTTGTTTTGAATTATGTTATTAGGCTGTTCGCTGGACAGTTTCAGTTGCTGCGGATTGGCTGGGCTGTTTTGTGCCCTCTGGTCCGCAACCTGAACGTTATTTTGAATAGAGCCTTTCGCCCTGGAAGATGACTCTGCTTTTGCCGCTTGTGGATTGGGTAAGCTGAGTTGAATCTGACCATCACTCTGGCGATTGACATTGATCTTTTGGCCGACGGGTAGTGCCTGAAAAACTCCCATCTGTATCAGTCGGTTATTGATTTCAAGTTTGAGTCGGAAAATTTCGGGTTGGATTTGATCCCTGCTTACTGCAACAACGGTGGCACTCACGTTTTTGCCAACGGGTAACAGCCGGTTCAGATTCTGAGCGGAATCGTTGCTGTTACTTGTGTTTTGCAGTGGAATAGCTGGTAGCTGGGGTAACAATATAGACGCCTCTTTTTCCTAACGGGGCAGTTTTTCCTGGCAACAGATTGCCGGGGATCAAGCTTGCTGCTAAATGAGGATAAAATTCCGACTTTATGAAAACAAGACAACAGTGCAGCGTTCTCAGATAATCGTATATAATCACTCGCTTATTAATCGGCCGATAATGCCAGAAGTATAGTTTAGGATGATAATCAGGGGCGAAAGCGAAAACTGTGAGTATGCAGTTTTCTAAGTTGGCCGGAGATGTTGAGCGGGTTTGGGGAAAGGTTTGAGTAAAACGTTATTTCAAGTTGAAAATCTTTTCTGCGAACGTGATGAGCGCATTTTGTTTGAAGATCTGAGCTTTAATATCTCCTCTGGGGAGATTGTTCAGGTTGAAGGGCAGAATGGTAGTGGTAAGACCACGCTTTTACGTATTCTCAGCGGGCTCTCTAATAATTTTGAAGGAGATCTCTACTGGCAAGGGGAGCCGTTGGCGGATGTGCGTGATGATTATAAGCGCCAGTTGCTCTACTTTGGTCATCACCCCGGTGTTAAAGCAATATTGTCCCCTGAAGAGAATCTGCGATGGTATGTGGCTATGCACCCGGGAATGAGAGCAAATAGTATCGCTGATGCACTGGATAAAGTCGGTCTTAGCGGTTTTGAAGATGTGCCCTGTCATACATTATCAGCGGGTCAAAATCGCCGTGTCAGTCTGGCACGGCTCTACCTTAGTAATGCCCGGCTGTGGATTCTGGATGAGCCTTTCACTGCGATTGATAAAAAAGGGGTGGCTGAAAAAGAGCAGCTTATACTTGATCATGCCAATAAAGGTGGAAGTGTTATTTTGACGACACACCATGAGTTAGCGATGGGTGATAAAGTGCGCCGTCTAAATCTTGATGAGATGGCGGGAACTTAATGGAGCAAATATTGACAAATGAACGGTCTGACTCTGCCGAAAATACGCTTATGGGATTGTTCTGGGCCGTATTAAAGCGTGATCTGATGTTGGCTTACCGGAAGAAAAGCGACCTGTTTAATCCATTGGTTTTCTTTTTGATGGTTGCCACGCTGTTCCCTTTGGGGGTGAGTCCTGAGCCTGATTTTTTGGCTGAGGTTGCGCCGGGAGTAGTTTGGGTAGCAGCTTTGTTGGCAACCTTGCTTTCAATGGATAGTTTATTTCGCTCTGATTTTGAAGATGGCACCCTTGAGCAAACGTTACTTAGCCCCCAGCCATTATTTGTCATTGTGCTTTCGAAGGTGTTGGCGCATTGGATGATGAGTGGGTTGCCATTGACGTTATTAGCTCCGCTGCTGGGCGTTATGTTGTTTTTGCCTGCCGAAGGGATGAGTGGGCTGATGTTAAGTTTGTTGCTGGGGACTCCTACGCTGAGTTTGGTTGGTGCTATTGGTGCTGCACTGACTGTAGGGTTACGTAAGGGTGGTGTGCTTATTTCACTGTTGGTGTTGCCTCTCTACATTCCTGTGTTGATTTTTGGGACTAGCGCAGTTCAGGCGGCCGTGACTGGACTGCCTCTGGCTGGGTTCTTCGCGTTATTAGGTGCTATGTTGGCGCTAGGGGTTGTGATGGCGCCTCTGGCTATTGCAGCGGCACTACGAATTTCCGTAAGCGGATAAGTTTAGGTTGTTATGAGTGAAAATAAAAAATGGATGCCGCGCTGGTTTTACCAGTTAGCTTCCCCCAGGTGGTCCTATGAGATTATGGGCAAACTGCTTCCGGGTTTTGCTGTTGCGGCGACCCTGTTGCTGATTGGTGGAATTATCTGGGCACTCGCCTTTGCGCCTGAAGATTATCAGCAGGGGAACAGCTTTAGGATCATCTACATTCATGTACCCTCAGCTATTCTCGCTCAATCCTGTTATATGTTGATGGCTGTAGCAGGTGCGATAGGATTGATCTGGAAGATGAAAGTGGCTGATATGGTTGCCAAGTCCTGTGCTCCTATCGGCGCATCAATTGCGATTCTTGCTCTGGCGACCGGTGCGATTTGGGGGAAACCGACCTGGGGATCCTGGTGGGTCTGGGATGCTCGTCTGACCTCAATGCTGATATTGCTCTTCCTTTATCTCGGTGTCATTGCACTGCACTCTGCAATTGAGAGTGAGGCAACCGCTGCGCAATCCTCAGCCGTTTTGGCTTTGGTGGGGCTCGTGAATATTCCCATTATCAAATACTCGGTTGATTGGTGGAATACGTTGCATCAGCCAGCCACATTTACACTGACAGAACGACCTGCGATGCCTGCAGAGATGTGGGTACCCTTGTTAATCATGGTCATAGGTTTTTATTGTTTCTTTGCCGTCTCCCTGATGATGCGTACCCGGAATGAGATTCTACACCGGGAACGTCGAAGCAGTTGGGTGCGGGAATTGATTGAAAAACGGTGAGGCACTTATTGTGAGTTTTGACAGTTTTTCTGAGTTTATTGTGATGGGTGGACATGGTTTGTATGTCTGGCTGAGTTATGCCATCGCTTTGGTTATTTTTGTTATTAATATTGTGAGTCCGGTGATGCAGAAGAAGAAAGTTATCTCAGACCTTGTTCGCCGCCTGCGCAGGGAGAAAAAATCTTCATGAACCCTAAACGCAAACAACGTTTATTTATCGTTTTATTTATTGTCTTTGGTGTGGGGGCTGCAGTTGGCCTGACCATGTTTGCATTAAGCCAGAATATTAACCTTTTCTATTCTCCGACCCAGATCGCCAAAGGAGAAGCCCCGCAGGCAACCCGTATTAGGGCGGGGGGCATGGTTGTTGAAGGCAGCGTTAAGCGTGATCAGCAGAGTTTGAATGTGACTTTTGATATGACGGACTATGAGAATAGTGTCACGGTTCACTACAACGGAATCCTTCCAGATCTGTTCCGTGAAGGTCAGGGGATCGTTGCTCAGGGTGAATTGGATCAGAACAATCAGTTACAGGCGACGGAAGTTTTGGCAAAACATGATGAAAATTATATGCCTCCTGAAGTTGCTGATGCATTAGAAAAAGCAGGTAACATGCCGAAGCCTGAAGCTGAGGTATTCAACAAATGATACCTGAGTTAGGTCAGTATGCTCTGATATTAGCACTGTGCTTGTCTGCACTCCTTGCGGTAGTGCCTTTAGCGGGAACCTATAGTTCAAACCCATTATGGATGGGGTTTGCCCGGCCTCTGGCTACAGGTATGTTTGCCTTTTTGATGGTTAGCCTGATCTGTCTGGGTTATGCGTTTGTCACAGATGATTTTTCCGTAGTTTATGTGGCGAGTAACTCCAACAGTGCGCTACCTGTCTACTATAAGATCAGTGCGATCTGGGGCGGCCATGAAGGTTCTCTGCTGCTCTGGGTAGTGATCCTCGGAGGGTGGACATGGGCGGTTGCCGTTAAAAGTGACAATCTGCCTCAGGATATCGTTGCACGAGTCTTATCCGTAATGGGGATTATTGGTGTAGGCTTTATTCTGTTTACCCTGATGACTTCCAGCCCGTTTGAGCGCCATCTTCCCCGCTTTCCACACGAAGGCGGGGACCTGAACCCATTGTTGCAGGATATAGGTCTGATATTGCATCCTCCTATGCTCTACATGGGATATGTTGGGTTCTCTGTTGCCTTCGCCTTTGCCATTGCTGCGCTGTTAAGTGGCAGATTAGATGCTGCATGGGCCCGTTGGTCTCGACCTTGGACCATTGTTGCCTGGGCATTCCTGACACTGGGGATCGCTTTGGGTAGTTGGTGGGCATACTATGAACTCGGCTGGGGCGGTTGGTGGTTCTGGGATCCGGTTGAAAATGCTTCATTTATGCCTTGGTTGGTCGGAACTGCACTGGTGCATAGTTTAGCGGTCACCGAAAAAAGGGGTGTGTTTAAAAGCTGGACCGTCCTTTTGGCGATCTTTACATTCTCGCTGAGTCTATTGGGAACCTTCCTGGTCCGTTCTGGCGTATTGACGTCAGTGCATGCGTTTGCGACGGACCCTGATCGCGGCTATTTTATTTTGGCTTTGTTGGCGATTACGATCGGTGGCTCACTACTGTTATATGCAATCAAGGCTGCTCATGTAAAAAGTGAATCCAGTTTTGAATTGGTTTCTCGAGAAACCTTCCTCTTAGGTAATAATGTGTTGTTGGTTATCGTGGCCATGATGGTGCTGTTAGGTACTCTCTATCCATTGCTGATCGATGCACTTGGCATGGGCAAGATCTCGGTAGGACCACCATACTTTAATGCGCTGTTTATCCCTCTGATGTCGATCATGGTTGGTTTTATGGGATTTGGCATCATCTCCCGATGGAAACAGACTAAACCTTCCTTCCTGACCAAGCAGTTAGTGATCCCTCTGGTACTGAGTATTGTGCTGGGTAGCTCATTCTCGGTGCTTTATGGAGATGCCTATGATTGGTATGTAACACTCGGGATGGTGCTGGTTTTCTGGATTACGTTGGTTTCACTCCGGGATATCTGGAATAAAGTTGCGCATAGGGCCAGCATTTTCAGTGGGTTGCGTTCGCTTTCACGTAGTTACTACGCAATGGTCCTCGCTCATATCGGGGTTGCTGTGACCATTGTTGGTATGACGTTGGTCTCTATCTACAATGAGGAGCGTGACCTGCGAATGGCGCCAGGAGATAAACTCAGCTTTAAACAGTACGAGTTTATTTTTGATGGTGCGCGCAAGGTTGAAGGGCCCAACTATGTCTCAGATCAGGCTCGCTTGCGGGTTTTGAAAAATGGTGAAGCTTATGGTGAGCTCTATCCTGAAAAAAGGCTCTACACAGCACGCGGTAATGTAATGACCGAGGCTGCAATTGATCCGGGACTGACTCGTGATCTTTATGTTGCTCTGGGTGAGCCATTATCAGAGGGTGCATGGGCTGTGCGTGTACAGCATAAACCGTTTGTTCGTTGGTTGTGGCTAGGTGGATTATTGATGACGCTGGGTGGATTCCTGGCGGCAAGTGATCCGCGTTACCGAAAGCAGGCTAAGCGGGCTGCGTCAGTGGTTTAAAAGGTTGGAGAAGAGTTTTGCGCCGTTTTATTTTATTTATACCCCTGGTGATCTTTATTGGTATCGGAATCTTTTTGTGGCGTGGACTACAGCTGGATCCGACGGAGCTTCCTTCCGCGCTTCTGAATAAGCCCTTACCTCAGTTTCAACTCAGCTCTCTGTATGATGAAGGGATTGAACTGACCGAAGCTGATTTGAAAGGCGAGGCTGCACTGGTGAATGTTTGGGCGACCTGGTGCCCCTCCTGTAAACAGGAGCATGCACAGCTTAACCGCATTAAAGCGGAAGGCTATAAGGTCATCGGTATCAACTACAAGGATGATCGCCAGAAAGCCAAAATCTGGCTTGAAAAATACCTTGATCCCTACGCCTCCAATATCTTTGATGTGGAAGGCTCTCTGGGATTGGATTTGGGAGTTTATGGTGCACCCGAAACCTACGTTATCGATGCTGCTGGAATCATCCGCTACAAGCATGTAGGTGTTGTGGATGAGAAAGTTTGGCAGAAATTAAAAGGCATTATCGACAACTTAAAAGTGGCGAAACAGACGGAATCCTAATGAGAGTTTTAATAGCATCGCTACTGCTGATCTTTCCGCTTTTGAGTTCAGCAGCCATTGATACCTATGAGTTCGAAGATGAGGCAACGCGAGAGCGGTTTCGTCAATTGACGTTTGAGTTACGTTGCCCGAAGTGCCAAAACCAGAATCTACAGGATTCAAACTCACCGATCGCCTCAGATCTGAGAAATGAGGTCTATCGGATGTTGCGTGAGGGTAATGGCAATGATGAGATCATCGATTTTATGGTCGCGCGTTACGGTGATTTCGTTCTCTATCGGCCACCTGTGAATCAGATGACCTATCTGTTGTGGTATGGCCCCTTTGGTTTGTTGATTATCGGCCTGATCGTGATGTGGTTGATATCAGGGAAACGGAAAAGAAAAGATAGAGATGAAGAGAACCTGGAGCAGAGGCTGAGTGATGAAGAGTCTCAGCGCCTGAAAGATATACTTGATGATGGTAACAATAAATGATTGAACTGTGGGTCGGTATCGGGCTGCTTTCTATAGTCGCAATTGCGTTTATCTATGCGCCATTTCTAAGAGCAAGACGTTTGATTCAGCAGGATACCGCTGAGGATAGGGAACAGCAGAATATAGAGATCTTCCGGGAAAGACTGGAAGAGCTGGAGCAAGAGAGAGATGCGGGTAATCTGGAAGAGGCAGACTTTGCCACTCTGAAAACTGAGCTTGAGCGTAATCTGCTTTCAGATGTGACTAATGAGAAAAAAGCGTCAGCAAAATTAGTATTAACAAAGCAGGCGTTGGTCACGATAACCCTGATGGCGATGATGGTCCCGGTTGCCGGGATAGGTCTATATGCTGAGCTAGGTCGTTCAGCTGATCTGGAATTGTCACTGCAACAACCTAAAGATCCATTCAATGGTGAGCAGCCTACTCTGGAACAGGCAATTGCGCAGTTGGAACGTGAACTGGAAATTCAACCAGAAAACCCTGAGGGCTGGTTCCTGCTATCAACGACCTATATGAATCAGGGGCGCTATCAGGAAGGGGCGGAAGGCTTTAAGAAGGTATTAACTCTTTTGCCTGAGGATGCACCTCAGTATGCAAGTGTAATGGGGCAGTATGCACAGGCTCTATTCTTTGCTAATGGTAGTCAGATGAATCCTGAGGTTAAAGAGCAGATCAATCGGACGCTTGAAAAGGAACCCTTTGAGATCACTGTGCTGGGCCTCTTAGGAATTGAAGCGTTTGAACAACAAAATTACGAGCTTGCTCTGGAACATTGGTTGAAAGCACTGCGTAATGCAGATGGTCAAACAGCGGACTCCTTACGTTCAGGGGTTCGAAAAGCACGAGACCAGCTTCTGGCACAGGGCAAAGCTGTGCCTGAAATACCTGAATTGCTGGATGCAAGCATTAGCTTGAAGGTCTCTCTGAGCGAAAATCTAAAAGATCAGGTCAAACCCGATCAGGTGGTGTTCGTTTTTGCTAAAGAGATTGGAGGGCGTATACCGCTCGCTGCGGTAAAGCTCAATGTTTCAGATCTGCCAGCAGATATTATTTTGGATGATTCCAAAGCGATGAACCCACAGGCTGCATTATCTTCTGTTTCCCAGGTTGAAGTTTCTGCTCGAATTTCACTTTCGGGGCAGCCTAAAGAGGAGAAGGGGGATCTGTACGGTGTAATCTCCCCTGTACAGAGTCGCGGAACGAGCCTACCGCTGATTCTGGTGATCGATACGGTTGTCGAATAAAACCGGCTCTTTTATAGTGTGATTTAATTAAATAATAATAGTTATAGGGGCGCGACTGGGCACATGGATATTGGTCTGCGTGAGTGGTTGATTATCGGCGGGGTTGTTTTGATCCTGTTGATAGTTTTTGATGGTTGGCGGCGCATGCAATCCGGGCGTAACCGCCTGAAAATGAATATCGATAAAAACTTTGTCGACGTCCCTGTAGAAGAGAGTGGTTATAACCCGGAACTTCCCAGTGGCGGTGCTCGGAAAGTGTCTCTGGATGATGACCCTCTTTTTTCAGAGCATCGACCCGAGTTAGCACCTGAACCCGATCAACTCGCTGAGCATCGTTCAGCGGGTAGCCCGCAAACTGAGACGCTGGTTGATCAAACAGCATCTTCTCCCGCCCCCTCGTCTTCGGTGCCAGCCAATCAGCCGCCAGAATGGGGTGATGACTTAGATCTGGATGACGGTATCCTGGGCTCACCACGATCGGTAAAGCGCGTGGAACCGACGATTACCGCTTCAGATCTGCCTTCCTTCGATGAAGAACCGAAGTTGAATGACTCGATTGATTCATACACTGATCATTCAGTGAGTGATGAGAATGATTATGGAGCTGAGGGTATTATCGGATCAGTCCGGAAGGTCCCTAATCCAGTCGTTGATAGCTTTTCAGAGATGGATTCAGTAGAGCCTGCCAGCGGTCTGGTCCCTCCGATTCTGGAAGATGCGATTGAGCCCGTAGAAGTAACTGATCTGCAGGTGGAGCAAGATGTTGAGTCTAGTATCTCAACTGATAAGAGTGGGTCTGCTCCTTCCGCTCCCCAAGATGAAGCTGAATTGCCTAATATCGATCAACTTCTGGGAGAAGAAGATGAAACGGCAGTTAAACAACAGCTTGAATCTGTTGATTATGAACAAGCTGATGAGCTGGAATCTTTTGAACTGGATACTGTTGTTGAGCCAGAGCCAGAGCCAGAGCCAGAGCCAGAGCCAGAGCCAGAGCCAGAGCCAGAGCCAGAGCCAGAGCCAGAGCC
>NZ_CANMIR010000020.1 GCF_947498015.1 uncultured Neptuniibacter sp. | reverse complement strand
AGTTTTACCGTGGTCAACGTGGCCGATTGTACCAACGTTAACGTGCGGTTTTGAGCGTTCAAATTGTTCTTTAGCCACTTTTCATTACCTCAAGTAATTAGGCGAATAAAAAAATTAATTCTGATTGATTACAGCGTCAGCGACATTTTGTGGCGCTTCCGCATAGTCGAGAAACTCCATCGAGTAAGTCGCACGACCCTGGGTCGCAGAGCGAAGATCGGTTGCATATCCGAACATTTCACCCAACGGAACCTGAGCGTTGATAATCTTACCCGAAGAACTATCTTCCATACCCTGTACAAGACCACGACGACGATTCAGGTCACCCATCACATCGCCCATGTAGTCTTCCGGAGTTACAACTTCAACTTTCATCATCGGCTCAAGCAAGCAGGGACTAGCTTCCTGCGAATACTTTTTAAGCGCCTGAGATGCAGCGATTTTAAACGCCATTTCGTTAGAGTCAACATCATGGAAGGAACCATCATACAGACGCGCTTTGAGGCCGATTAACGGATAGCCAGCAATGACACCGTTATGCATCTGCTCCTCAATACCCTTCTGTATAGCTGGAATATATTCCTTAGGAATCACACCACCTACGATCTCATTGATAAATTCTAGCCCTTCCTCTTCAGAAGGACTGAACTCAACAACAACGTGGCCATATTGACCACGACCACCAGACTGACGCACAAATTTATGATTCGCATCAACTGACTGTCTGATTTTCTCGCGATAGGCTACCTGTGGTTTACCGATATTGGCTTCCACCTTGAATTCGCGTTTCATACGATCCACGATGATATCAAGGTGCAACTCCCCCATACCGGAGATGATGGTCTGACCTGTTTCCTGATCTGTTTCAACCTGGAATGACGGATCTTCCTGAGCCAATTTACTCAGCGCAATCCCCATCTTTTCCTGATCGGCCTGTGATCTAGGCTCAACCGCCACCGAAATAACCGGGGCTGGAAACTCCATACGCTCCAGAACAATCCTGTTGTCCCCATCGCATAAAGTGTCGCCCGTTGTTACATCTTTCATACCAATCAGAGCAGCGATATCGCCTGCGCGAACCTCTTTAATCTCTTCACGGTTATTTGAGTGCATCTGGACCATACGACCAACACGCTCTTTTTTACTCTTAACAGAGTTAAAGACCGCATCACCTGATTTCAGAACACCCGAGTACACTCGAACAAATGTCAGCGTACCCACAAATGGATCGGTAGCAATTTTAAATGCAAGCGCAGAGAATGGTGCGTCATCATCAGCCTCACGCTGGGCAACAGTTTCCTGCGCATCATCCAGTGTACCCTCAATCGCTTTAACCTCGATTGGGGATGGCATATATTCAACAACTGCATCCAAAACAGCCTGAACACCTTTGTTCTTAAAGGCAGAACCTGCCTGCATCAGAACAATATCGTTATCCAGAGTACGGGCACGAAGCCCCTGCTTAATCTCTTCTTCAGATAGATCACCCTCTTCGAGGTATTTCTCCATCAGCTCCTCAGTAGCTTCAGCAGCAGCCTCTACGAGCTCCTCACGCAACTGATCGGCTTTAGCCTGCAAATTGGCTGGTATATCTTCCAACTCATAGGTCATACCCTGATCCGCTTCATTCCACATAATGGCTTTCATACGAACCAGATCAACAACACCAACAAAATCTTCTTCTGCACCAATAGGAAAATTAATTGGTACAGCTTTAGCGCCAAGACGATCTTTTAACTGATCAACAACCATAAAGAAGTCAGCACCCAGACGATCCATCTTATTGACGAACACCATCCGAGGGACTTCATACTTGTTTGCCTGGCGCCAAACCGTTTCCGTCTGAGGCTGGACACCTGAAGAGGCACATAGCACGACTACCGCACCATCAAGCACACGCAGAGAGCGCTCTACTTCGATTGTAAAGTCAACGTGCCCAGGAGTATCGATGATATTAATACGATGATCATCGAACTGCTGATTCATACCTTTCCAGAAACAGGTAGTTGCAGCAGACGTGATAGTAATACCACGCTCCTGCTCCTGCTCCATCCAGTCCATTGTCGCAGCGCCATCATGAACTTCACCGATCTTATGAGAAAGACCGGTGTAGAACAGTACGCGCTCAGTTGTAGTCGTTTTACCGGCATCTACATGCGCACATATCCCAATATTGCGGTAACGTGCGATAGGAGTTTTACGAGCCACGACTTAATCCTCAGTATCTTAGAAGCGGTAGTGAGCGAATGCTTTGTTCGCTTCAGCCATACGATGCACGTCTTCACGTTTCTTCACAGCCGCACCGCGGCCTTCAGATGCATCGATCAGTTCACCAGCCAGACGTAGTGCCATGGATTTCTCACCACGACTACGAGAAGCATCAACAGCCCAACGCATAGCCAGAGCCATACGACGAGCCGGACGAACTTCAACTGGTACCTGGTAAGTAGCACCACCTACACGGCGAGACTTAACCTCAACCGCTGGCTGGATCGCTTCCAGAGCTTTTTCGAATAGTTCCAATGGATCTTTGTCCGTGCGCTCCTGGATTTTATCCAAAGCACCGTAAACAATTTTTTCAGCAACAGATTTCTTGCCGTGAACCATTACATGGTTGATAAACTTCGCAAGAACTGTGTTACCGAACTTAGGATCCGGTAGTATTTCGCGCTTTGCAGCGACGCGTCTTCTAGGCATTGATAAGCCCTCAATTCATTAAAAGGTCTTCAGGTTTCCCAAGCATTGATGCCTGGCCTTACTCTTACCGTGTATCCGGGTTAGCTTCTTAGTCTTACAAGACAGCTGCGCCGCAGGGACTACGATTAAGATTTAGGACGCTTAGCACCGTACTTAGAACGGCCCTGCTTACGCTCATTAACACCTGAGCAGTCCAGTGCGCCACGTACTGTGTGATAGCGAACACCTGGAAGGTCCTTAACACGACCACCACGAATTAGAACAACGCTATGCTCCTGCAGGTTGTGACCTTCACCACCAATGTAGGAAGCAACCTCGAAGCCGTTGGTCAGACGAACACGGCATACTTTACGTAGTGCTGAGTTCGGTTTTTTCGGAGTAGTGGTGTAAACACGGGTACAAACGCCACGACGTTGAGGACAAGCCTGCAATGCACGAACATCGCTTGGCTGAACTTTACGTTTACGTGGTTTACGTACCAACTGGTTAATCGTTGCCATTAAGCAAACTCCACGTTTGATTTAACACCATAAAAAAATTGGATTTTTAGCAATCCAACCACAAAGGGGCCGGAATTTTAATAAATTCCGGCCCCGATCGTCAAATACTGGACACTATTTATTCAATAAAATTGAAAAAATAGTTATTCAGCATCCGGCATAGACGCATTTAATGCTTCGGTAAGTGCCTGCTGCACCTCTTCTGCACTAACTGTCATGCTTTCACCTTCAGCAGGTTGTGCACGCTTACGTTTACGCTCTTCATGATAAGCCAGACCTGAGCCCGCTGGGATCAAACGACCTACCACGACGTTTTCTTTCAGACCACGCAGGAAGTCCTGCTTGCCTGTTACTGCACCCTCTGTCAGGACACGTGTTGTCTCCTGGAAGGAAGCAGCAGAGATAAAGGATTCTGTTGCCAGAGATGCTTTAGTAATACCCAACAGTACACGATCGTACTTAGCCGGGATCTTACCTGCTGCTTCAAGCTCTTCGTTTTCAGCCAGTACCGCTTGATACTCGACCTGATCACCAGGGATAAATGTAGAATCACCAGAAGAGATGATCTCAACCTTACGCAACATCTGACGAACAATAACTTCGATGTGCTTATCGTTGATCCCTACACCCTGCAAGCGGTATACATCCTGAATCTCGCCGGTGATGTATTTAGCCAGCTCTTCTACACCCAGGACACGCAGAATGTCATGCGGATTAGATGGACCATCAGAAATAACCTCACCCTTCTCTACATGTTCACCTTCGAACACGTTCAGGTTACGCCATTTCTGGATCATAGTTTCATGCGGTTCAGCATCATTCGGTGAGATCACCAGGCGCTTCTTACCTTTAGTCTCTTTACCAAAGCCAATCAGACCAGAAACCTCAGCAAGAATCGCAGACTCTTTCGGTTTACGCGCCTCAAACAGGTCAGCCACTCGTGGCAGACCACCGGTGATATCCTTGTTGACCGTACCTTCCTGCGGAATACGCGCCAGTACGTCACCGATCTGCACCTCAGCACCATCACTCAGATTCATGATCGCTTTTGCAGGTAGCAGATACTGGGCTGCAGAATCTGTACCCGGATGCATTACATCATCACCCTTAGCATCGATCAGCTTGATCATCGGACGGATATCTTTACCCGCTGCAGGACGATCTTTCGCATCCAATACCTCAGTAGTCGACAGGCCTGTTAATTCGTCAGTCTGACTCTTAACCGTGATCCCATCTTCCATACCGGATAGCTCAACACGACCAGATACTTCAGAGATAATCGGATGGGTATGCGGATCCCAGTTTGCAACGATATCACCCGCCTCTACTGAACTACCATCCTTAACCTTGATGATCGAACCATATGGCAGCTTATAACGCTCACGCTCACGACCATGCTCATCAGTTACACCTAGCTCACCTGAACGCGATGTTGCAACCAAAGCTCCATCAGGACGCTCTACAAACTTAAGGTTATGCAGACGAATTTCGCCGCCATTTTTAACCTGAATACTATCCACTGCTGCAGCTCGAGATGCTGCACCACCGATATGGAAGGTACGCATGGTCAGCTGTGTTCCGGGTTCACCGATCGACTGGGCTGCAATAACACCTACAGCTTCACCTGGATTCACCAGATGCCCACGACCCAGATCACGACCGTAACAGCTCGCACAGATACCGTGACGCGTACGACATGTGATTGCACTACGCACGATAATCTCGTCGATAGAGGAATACAGATCATCCGTTTCTAGACGGTGCTTCCACGCCTCATCAATCAGCGTACCCGCTTCAATCAGAACGTCCTTACCCTGCGGATCCAGTACATCGACTGCAACTGTACGACCCAACACGCGATCACCCAGTGCGACAACAACATCACCACCTTCGATCAGAGGAACCATCACCAGGCCTTCCTCTGTACCACAGTCAGACTCAGTAATTACCACATCCTGGGCAACATCAACCAGACGACGTGTCAGGTAACCAGAGTTTGCTGTTTTTAGTGCGGTATCAGCAAGACCTTTACGCGCACCATGGGTTGAGATGAAGTACTGTAGTACGTTCAGACCTTCACGGAAGTTTGCCGTGATAGGTGTCTCAATGATGGAACCATCTGGTTTCGCCATCAGACCACGCATACCTGCCAACTGACGAATCTGGGCTGCACTACCACGAGCACCGGAATCGGCCATCATGTATACAGAGTTGAAGGATTCCTGTTCGGACTCCTCCCCATCTTTAGTCACAACTGGCTCAGTCTGCAGATTTTCCATCATCTTCTTAGCCAGCAGCTCATTTGCTCGTGACCAGATATCGATAACTTTGTTGTATTTCTCACCCTGAGTTACCAGACCATCAGAGAACTGACGCTCAATATCCATTACCTCAGCTTCAGCTTCGTCGATAATAGTCGTTTTCTCAGCAGGGATTTCAAAATCGTTTACACCGATAGACACACCGGACATCGTCGCTTGACGGAAACCTGTGTACATCAGTTGGTCAGCAAAGATAACCGTATCCTTCAAACCACAACGACGGTACGCTTCGTTCAACAGGCGAGAGATCGCTTTCTTCTTCATTGGCTGGTTAACCAGCTCAAAAGGAAGACCATCAGGAACGATTGCGAATAACAATGCCCGACCCGCTGTTGTTTCCTTCATCTCGGTAATTGTTTCGAGATTACCTTCGATGTCACGGATACTTTCTGTCACACGTACTTTAATGGCAGCCTGTAAGTCCAACTGACCTGCACCTTGTGCGCGTTGAATCTCTTCGATGTCGGCAAATACCATGCCTTCACCCTTCGCATTTACACGCTCACGAGTCATGTAGTAGAGACCCAATACAACGTCCTGTGACGGCACGATGATCGGCTCACCGTTTGCTGGCGATAGTACGTTATTGGTAGACATCATCAGCGCACGCGCTTCCAGCTGAGCTTCGATTGTCAGCGGAACGTGTACAGCCATCTGGTCACCATCGAAGTCAGCATTGTAAGCCGCACAAACAAGCGGATGCAGCTGAATCGCTTTACCTTCGATCAGAACAGGTTCAAATGCCTGGATACCCAGACGGTGAAGTGTTGGTGCACGGTTAAGGAGTACTGGATGCTCACGGATGACCTCATCCAGAATATCCCATACCAGCGCTTCTTCACGCTCTACCATCTTCTTGGCAGCTTTAATTGTTGTCGCGTGCCCACGCAGTTCAAGCTTAGAGAAGATGAATGGCTTGAACAGCTCAAGTGCCATCTTCTTAGGCAGACCACACTGATGCAGACGCAGGTATGGACCAACCACGATAACCGAACGACCAGAGTAGTCTACACGCTTACCTAGCAGGTTCTGACGGAAACGACCCTGCTTACCCTTGATCATATCAGCAAGCGATTTCAGTGGACGCTTGTTTGAACCGGTAATTGCACGACCACGACGACCGTTATCCAGCAAGGCATCAACAGATTCCTGCAGCATACGTTTTTCGTTACGTACAATGATATCCGGAGCGTTCAGATCAAGCAGGCGCTTCAGTCGGTTGTTACGGTTAATAACTCGACGGTACAGATCGTTCAGATCAGATGTTGCGAAACGACCACCATCCAGAGGTACCAGTGGACGCAGATCAGGTGGCAGTACTGGTAGTACCTCCAGGATCATCCACTCAGGTTTATTACCCGACTTGTAGAAAGCTTCAAGTAGCTTAAGGCGCTTAGACAGCTTTTTAATCTTGGTTTCAGAGTTTGTCTGTGGAAGCTCTTCACGTAGCTGATTTACTTCCTCTTCAAGCTCAATTGAAGAGAGCAGTTCTTTAACCGCTTCAGCACCCATACGTGCGTCGAAATCATCACCAAACTCTTCCAGCGCTTCAAAGTACTGTTCGTCGTTTAGCAGCTGCCCACGCTCGAGAGTAGTCATACCTGGATCAATTACAACGAATGATTCAAAGTACAGTACACGCTCAATGTCACGCAGAGTCATATCCAGCATCAAACCGATACGGGACGGCAGTGACTTCAGGAACCAGATATGTGCAACTGGAGACGCTAGCTCGATGTGCGCCATACGCTCACGACGAACCTTAGCCAGTGTAACTTCGACGCCACACTTCTCACAGATAACACCACGATGTTTCATGCGCTTATATTTACCGCACAGACATTCGTAATCTTTTACCGGGCCAAAGATTTTGGCACAGAACAGACCTTCACGTTCAGGCTTGAACGTACGGTAGTTTATGGTTTCCGGCTTTTTAACTTCACCGTACGACCATGAACGGATCATTTCCGGAGAGGCCAATGAGATCTTGATCGAGTCAAATTCTTCAGATTGGCCCTGTGTTTTAAGCAGATTCAGCAGATCTTTCATTCTTTTCAAGCTCCTAACGGAGTTCTTGCTTGAGGCCGCCTAATGGCGACCCCCGCCTGGTGTACAGTTATGCCCTTATTCGGACTCCAGCTCGATGTCGATACCCAGTGAGCGGATCTCTTTGATAAGCACGTTGAAGGATTCCGGCATTCCCGGCTCCATACGGTGATCGCCATCCACGATGTTCTTATACATCTTGGTACGGCCATTCACGTCATCGGACTTAACTGTGAGCATCTCCTGTAGAGTATATGCAGCACCGTATGCTTCTAGTGCCCATACCTCCATCTCACCGAATCGCTGACCACCGAACTGTGCCTTACCACCCAGCGGCTGCTGAGTAACCAGGCTATAAGAACCAGTAGAACGCGCATGCATTTTGTCGTCTACCAGATGGTTCAGTTTCAGCATGTACATGTAACCAACAGTGACTGGTCGATCGAATTTATCACCAGTACGACCATCAAACAGAGTCGTCTGACCTGAGTCATCCAGACCTGCCAGTCGCAGTAGCGATTTCAGCTCAACCTCTTTAGCACCATCGAACGCCGGTGTTGCCAGTGGCACACCACCGCAAAGGTTCTTAGCAAGTTCTAGAATCTCTTCATCGGTGAAGTTATCTAGATCTTCTGTTCGGCTATTCATTCCCGCACCCAGATCAGCATTGTAGATCTTATGCAGGAATTCACGGATCTCTTTTACTGTATCAGCGCGTTCACGCTCCTGATCCAGCATCTCGTTGATCCGGCGACCCAGACCTTTTGCAGCCATACCCATATGGGTTTCAAGAATCTGACCTACGTTCATACGAGATGGAACACCCAGCGGGTTAAGCACGATATCTACCGGCTCACCATTCTCATCGTAAGGCATATCTTCTACAGGCATGATGACCGAGATAACACCCTTGTTACCGTGACGACCAGCCATCTTATCACCAGGCTGTACACGGCGTTTGGTAGCTACATAAACCTTAACAATCTTCAGGACACCTGGCGCCAGATCATCACCTGTCTGAAGCTTGCTCTTCTTATCTTCAAAACGCTTATCCAGAGACTCTTTACGATCCTCAAGCTGTTTCTGAGCTTGCTCAAGCTGCTCTGCAGCATTCTCATCAGAAACGCGGATATTAAACCAATCAGATTTAGTCAGTCCCGCAAGGAATTCAGAAGAGATCTCTTCACCTTTCTTCAGACCTGCACCACCATCAGCCTTCAGGCCAACCAGTACTTTTTCAAGACGCTCAAAGGTAGCTTGTTCGACGATACGCAACTCTTCATTCAGATCTTTGCGAATCGCATCCAGTTCAGACTTCTCGATAGACAGGGCACGCTCATCTTTCTGAACGCCGTCACGAGTGAAGACCTGAACATCGATGACCTTACCAACAGTACCGGTCTTCACGCGCAGAGAAGTATCTTTAACGTCTGATGCCTTCTCACCGAAGATTGCACGCAGCAGTTTCTCTTCCGGAGTCAGCTGACTTTCACCTTTAGGTGTAACTTTACCTACAAGAATATCGCCAGGGCCTACTTCCGCACCGATATGAACGATACCTGCCTCATCCAGTTTAGCCAGCGCAGACTCACCTACGTTCGGGATATCCGCCGTGATCTCTTCAGAACCCAGCTTCGTATCACGTGCAACACAGGTCAGTTCCTGAATATGGATCGTTGTGAAACGATCTTCCTGAACGACACGTTCAGAGATCAGGATCGAGTCCTCAAAGTTGTAACCATTCCAAGGCATGAAAGCGATACGCATGTTCTGACCCAGTGCCAGCTCACCCATATCTACGGACGGACCATCCGCCATCACATCACCCGGCTTCACAATATCGCCAGGATTAACAATGGAGCGCTGGTTGATACACGTATTCTGGTTGGAACGTGTGTACTTAGTCAGGTTGTAGATATCTACACCTGCGTCGCCTGCTGTAACTTCGTCGTCATTAACTCGAACAACGATACGGCTGGCATCTACAGACTCAATCAGACCACCACGGCGTGCAACAACACATACACCGGAGTCTTGAGCCACATTGCGCTCAATACCTGTACCTACCAGCGGCTTATCAGCACGCAGTGTTGGTACAGCCTGGCGCTGCATGTTCGACCCCATCAATGCACGGTTGGCATCATCGTGCTCAAGGAATGGAATAAGTGAAGCTGCTACCGAAACCACCTGACGTGGAGATACATCCATATACTGGACTTTATCAGGAGACATTACCGTTGTTTCATTAAGATGACGTACGGTTACTAGCTCATCCAGTAGTCGCCCTTCATCATCCATCGTCGCGGAAGCCTGAGCGATAACAAAGGTATTCTCTTCAATCGCAGAAAGGTAATCCAACTCATCAGTCACCTTGCCATCGATAACACGACGATAAGGCGTTTCCAGGAAACCGTAGTCATTCGTACGCGCGAATGTTGCCAACGAGTTGATCAGACCGATATTTGGCCCTTCCGGTGTTTCGATTGGACATACACGACCATAGTGCGTCGGATGTACGTCACGGACTTCGAAGCCCGCACGTTCACGCGTCAGACCACCCGGGCCTAGCGCGGAGACACGACGCTTGTGAGTAACTTCAGACAGCGGATTGTTCTGATCCATAAACTGGGACAGCTGCGAGGAACCAAAGAACTCTTTAATCGCAGCCGCTACTGGTTTAGCGTTAATCAGATCCTGAGGCATCAGGTTATCAGATTCAGCCATGCTCAGACGTTCACGAACAGCACGCTCAACACGCACCAGACCTACACGGAACTGGTTCTCTGCCATCTCACCTACAGAACGGATACGACGGTTACCCAGGTGATCGATATCATCAACGGTACCTTTACCGTTACGAATATCGATCAGGGTCTTCATGACTTCTAGAATATCTTCTTTATCAAGAACGCCAGATCCAATAACAGCATCACGGCCGAGGCGACGATTGAACTTCATGCGGCCAACAGCGGATAGATCGTAACGCTCTTCTGTGAAGAACAGATTCTCGAATAGCGCTTCAGCAGATTCTTTTGTAGGCGGCTCACCCGGGCGCATCATGCGGTAGATCTCTACCAGAGCTTCCAACTGATTACGTGTTGGATCATTACGCAGGGTATCAGAGATAAACGGACCACAATCCAGGTCGTTCGTATACAGAGTTTCGAACTCGGTGATATTTGCAGCACGCAGCTGTTCAACCAGTTCTTCTGTAATCTCAGCGTTACAAGCACAGATCAGTTCACCTGTTGTTGGATCAACTACATCTTTTGCAATCGCTTTACCTACCAGGTATTCCATTGGAACTTCAAGCTGCTCCATACCTGCTTTTGCCATCTGACGGATATGTCTAGGGGTGATACGACGACCCGCTTCAACAATGACATTTCCTTCAGGATCTTTCACTTCAAAAGACAGCGTCTCACCACGTAAGCGATCAGCGATCAACTTCATGTTGATCGACTCTGAGTCCAGAGCCCATGCGGTATTCTCAAAGAAGATATCGAGAATTTCGCTCGCTTCGTAACCCAGCGCACGCAACAAAATAGTTGCTGGCAGTTTACGACGGCGGTCTATACGGACGAAAAGACTGTCTTTTGGATCAAATTCAAAATCTAACCATGAACCACGGTAAGGAATCACTCGCGCAGAGTAGAGAAGCTTACCGGAGGAGTGTGTCTTACCTTTATCGTGGTCGAAGAACACACCAGGTGAACGGTGTAGCTGAGAGACGATTACACGCTCAGTTCCGTTTACAACGAAAGTTCCGTTTTCAGTCATCAGGGGCATTTCGCCCATGTAGACTTCCTGTTCCTTGATGTCTTTTACGGCTTTATTGCTGGATTCGCGGTCATAAATAACCAGACGAACTTTTACGCGCAAAGGCGCTGCGTAAGTAATACCGCGTATCTGACACTCTTTAACATCAAATACAGGCTCACCCAGACGGTAGCCAACATATTCCAGAGATGCATTTCCAGAATAGGACACGATTGGGAAGACAGAGTTAAATGCCGCATGCAGACCCGCGTCTAAACGATCTGCTGCTTCAACCCCTGTCTGCAAAAACTTTTTATAGGAGTCGAGCTGAATTGCCAGCAAGTAAGGCACATCCATAACTTGCGGCAATTTACCGAAGTCTTTACGGATGCGTTTCTTTTCAGTGTATGAATAAGCCATCAGTGTTCCCCAGCAAGTGCACCAATTTATAAGCAGGCCGAAACCCGTTTCGGACTGTGTTACCGCTATTTATTTGCTGTCTATAAATAACGGAAAAAGGCCGGTGGCATTTTGCCACCAGCCGTCAGCACTTCGAACAGTAAACTGTTCGGATTAGCATCGAAGTAATTACTTAACTTCAACAGAAGCGCCAGCTTCTTCCAGTGCTTTCTGAAGTTCTTCAGCTTCTTCTTTGCTAACGCCTTCTTTAACAGCAGCAGGAGCGCCATCAACGATGCCTTTAGCTTCTTTCAGGCCAAGACCTGTAGCGCCACGAACTGCTTTGATTACGTTAACTTTCTTATCGCCAACAGCTGTCAGAATAACGTCAAACTCAGTTTTCTCTTCAGCAGCACCAGCGTCACCGCCAGCAGCACCACCTGCAACAACAGCAGCAGCTGCAGTTACACCGAATTTTTCTTCCATTGCTTCGATCAGAGCAACTACGTCTTTAACAGACATTTCAGCAATTGCGTTTAGGATATCTTCGTTAGTCAGAGACATTTTCTAAATTCCTGATATTTGTAAGCCCGAGGGCTCATTAAAACTTGTATAAATAAAGTTACGTAAAAACTTACGCAGCTTCTTCTTTCTGGTCGCGAACTGCTGCAATAGTACGAACAAGTTTGCCCGCTGCAGCTTCTTTCATGCAAGCCATCAGCTTCGCAATTGCCTCGTCGTATGTTGGCAGGCTTGCCAGCATAGCAACATCAACAACTTCACCTTCGAATGCTGCTGCTTTCAGTTCAAAGTTATCATTACCTTTCGCAAACTCTTTCAGAATACGAGCGCCAGCGCCCGGATGCTCTGTAGAAAAAGCAATGATACTTGGACCTTTGAAAGAGTCCTGTAAGCATGCATAGTCAGTGCCTTCAACCGCGCGGCGAGCCAGCGTGTTACGTACAACTTTTAGCCATACGCCGTTTTCACGCGCTTCTTTACGCAGTGCAGTCATATCGCCTACCTCTACGCCGCGGGAATCCGCGACAACAGCAGACAGAGCACTATTAGCAGCTTCCTGGACTTCAGCGACGATCGCTTTTTTATCTTCGAGTCCTAATGCCACGATTTACTCCTGGAGTAGTCTTTCGACTTATTACCAACCGCCCCATTACTGAGGCTTCCGAGTACGGTGGTTTGATTCAAATACAGAATCTCACCGTCTGCGCAGGCTGGTTTTGCCCATTAAGATAAGGTTTCCCTCATCACCTGCGGTCTTTGACGGCCTTCATCTCTGCAAAACAGGTACAGAAGACCCTCAAAAAACCTTTCATGCCAATCAGACCTCTAAAGAGGACTGATCAACCAGTAAACCTGGACCCATAGTGGTGGACAGGGTTACTTTCTTAAGATAAACGCCTTTAGCAGAAGCTGGCTTCAGCTTCTTAAGGTCAGCTACCAGTGCTTCGATGTTCTGCTTGATAGCAGCCGCTTCGAAGTCTGCTTTACCAACACCAGCATGAATAATGCCGTTTTTGTCAGTACGGAAACGTACCTGACCCGCTTTAGCATTTTTAACTGCAGTAACAACATCTGGAGTTACTGTGCCAACTTTAGGGTTTGGCATCAGGCCACGCGGACCCAGCACCTGACCTAGCTGACCAACAACACGCATTGCGTCTGGCGTTGCGATAACAACACCAAAGTCCAGGTCGCCGCCTTTAATCTGTTCAGCCAGATCTTCAAAGCCAACAACATCCGCACCAGCTTCTTTTGCTTTCTCAGCGTTTTCACCCTGCGCAAATACAGCTACACGAACATCGTTACCTGTACCGTTTGGCAGCACAGTAGAACCACGAACAACCTGATCAGATTTACGTGGATCAACACCCAGATTTACTGCAACATCAACAGTCTCTTTGAACTTCACTGTAGACAGCTCAGACAGCAGAGAAACTGCTTCATCAATTCCGTAAGCCTTACCCGCTTCAACTTTCTCAGCGATCAGCTTCTGACGTTTAGTTAGCTTAGCCATTACTCATCACCCTCTGGAATAAGACCCATGCTACGCGCAGTACCTGCGATAGTACGTACAGCAGCATCCATATCAGCCGCTGTCAGGTCTGGCATTTTAACAGTTGCGATCTCTTCCATCTGAGCGCGAGTAACGTTACCCACCTTCTCAGTATTTGGACGACCAGAACCGCTCTTCAGACCTGCTGCTTTTTTCAGCAGAACTGCAGCCGGAGGTGTTTTAGTGATGAATGTAAAGCTACGATCAGCATATACAGTGATAACCACTGGTACTGGCAGACCATTTTCCATGCTCTGAGTCTGAGCGTTGAATGCTTTACAGAATTCCATGATGTTAACACCATGCTGACCCAGTGCCGGACCTACTGGCGGTGACGGATTCGCACCACCGGCTGGAACCTGCAGCTTGATATAAGCTTCAATCTTCTTAGCCATTTTTCAATGTACTCCTAATGGGTTCAAACGCTTTTCAGCTCCCCGTTTTTTCAAGACAGAAAAACCCCAGCTCTCGCTGAGGTTATTTCTTAGAAACCTAAATCAGGCCTTTTCGACCTGACCGAAATCCAATTCAACAGGCGTCGAACGACCAAAGATCAATACTGCAACCTGCAGCTTGTTCTTCTCATAATTAATCTCTTCAACGACACCATTAAAGTCAGCAAACGGACCATCGGTCACACGAACCATCTCACCCGGCTCAAACACAGTCTTAGGACGCGGCTTATCAACACCGCTCTCAACTCGACTTAGGATCTCATTTGCTTCCGCTTCTGTGATTGGTGCAGGATTACCTGCGGTACCACCAATAAAGCCCAACACATGCGGCGTATTTTTTACCAGGTGCCAGCTCTCATCATTCATTTCCATATGAACCAGCACATAGCCAGGATAGAATTTACGCTCAGACTTACGCTTCTTACCATCCCGGATCTCAACAACCTCTTCAGTCGGCACCAACACCTCACCAAAAAGATCCTGCATTGCATGCAGTTCAATTCGTTCTTTCAGCGTATTCATTACACGCTTCTCGTACCCGGAGTACGCATGCACAACATACCAACGCTTAGACATGCCTATTTAGCCTCTTAACCAATCGCTCCAGATACCAACCAGCTCAACAATGAGTCAAGCCCCCACAATGCCAACCCCATAATCAGAACAACCACAACAACAATCAGTGTTGTCTGCGCCGTTTCCTGACGTGTTGGCCATACCACTTTGCGAATTTCCTGCTTAGCTTCTTTAAACAGAGTAAAAAACGCTTTCCCTTTCGCGGTCTGCAGTGAAACAAACCCAGCAACCAAAGCCAACACAATCAGCGCTACAACACGGTAGAACAAAGACTGATCTGCATAAATGGAGTTACCCACTACACCTGCAGCAACAATTGCCGCAACAACAACCCACTTAAGGGCATCAAACTTTGAACCTTCGGAATTCACTTTAGCATTCACGCTTAGGGCCTCAGGGTTACTTAAATAGCTTAGTATTCTTGATGCCAACTCAGAGTAGAGTTGGCAGGCCAGGAGGGACTCGAACCCCCAACCTGCGGTTTTGGAGACCGCTGCTCTGCCAATTGAGCCACTGGCCTACTGCATAATAGGGAGGCGTATTGTATAAGCCTCCCCTGCACTTGGCAATACCTAATTATCGAATTTTATTCGACAATTTTAGATACAACGCCTGCACCTACTGTGCGACCGCCTTCACGGATCGCAAAGCGCAGACCTTCTTCCATCGCAACTGGGTTGATCAGGGTAACGTCCATCTGGAT
>NZ_CANMIR010000019.1 GCF_947498015.1 uncultured Neptuniibacter sp. | reverse complement strand
TTATCCACGCTCTGCCAGACCTGTTTATCCATACTCAGCGCCACAAAGCGCTGGTCAGGGCAGGCGGCGATATCAACCAGCGCAGGGGTACCCTCGATCTGCTGGCGCTTCCAATCCAACTGCCCAATCGGGGTGGTTACAACAACACCGTCTGCCCCAACGGTCACAATTGTTTTGTCATTAACCGCAATACCCTGGAACTGATCCGTACGACGAACCTGTTTCTCAAGTTCGCTATTCACGCCATCAAGATCAAGCGGCGCTTCACACCCAGTTAAAAAAACAGGAACGGCCACGGCAACTAACGCTGCTTTCATTCCTCTGACTACGTAGTTCGGTTGCAGCTTCGCTGTCCGATTGTCGACGTATGTTGTTTTAATTATCGACGTCATTATTACATCACCAATAGCTTTTTTTATGGCGCTTTTACACCAGTACGTCCTTAATGATTGCAACCGTTATGCCAGTTCTAAAAAGACCTGACAAAAAACACATAAAATATATATATTTCAAACAGTTACATAAGAACTACCAATAAATTTATGATTTAATCAACTATCACTTCACCTATTCATTCATCAAATCATCAAAAGCAGACTCAGGCCTGACGAAATCGTTACCCTTAGTTTTAAGATGGCTTCTTCGGACAAAAAAAAACCAGCCTTTCGACTGGTTTTTGAAGGGGTTATACAGATTAGATCCGTTTGAACAGAGCCGATCTCGGCTGCTCTTCAGCACCATCTGCAGCGGTAAAGAAGCGCTCCATATGAATATCACGCTCAAACAAACGCCCCTGCATCAGAGTCGTAATCGCTGCATCGATCATCGGAGGTGGGCCACAGAGGTACGCTTTATGTCCATCAAAGCGTCCATCGAAGTACTTCTGAGCTGCTTCATGAACATACCCCGTAAACCCATCCCAGCTCTCACCCTCCTCGGGTGCATTCAGTGCTGGAATATAATGGAAGTTCTCATTCTCTTTTTCCAATGATTCAAACAGTTCACGATTGTAGAGCTCGGATACATTTCGCGCCCCCTGGAAAAGGTAGATCTCTCGATTATCACCCTCCTCCAGCAGTTCCAGAATCATCGATTGCGGACTGGATAAACCTGATCCACCCGCAATAAATATCGCGCCCTGTTGATCTGACTTACGGGTAAAGAACTGCCCGTAAGGACCGGAAACATCAAGTTCATCTCCAACCTGCAACTGCTCATGCAGATAGGTTGTTCCCGCACCACCCGGAACCTGACGTACATGCAGTTCCAGTGTTGTGTTATCTGAAGGTTTGTTGGCGATCGAAAAAGCACGCGAACCTTCAACACCAGGGATATTCAGATTGATATACTGCCCTGCCTGAAACTCCATCGCATCATCCAGCTCGAAATGTATCCCTTTGATTGTGGGTGATAGATCCACGATCTGAGATACAGTTCCTCTGAAATCACGTACCGGATAACCTTCAAAGTCATCATCAACATCGATATCAGCTTCGATGACCAGGTCTGATTCTGGCGTAGCACAGCACGCCAGGATCATCCCTTCATCGCGCTCCATATCCATTAAAGCAAAGGGAGAGGCATTGCCCAGATCGACATCACCCTCAGTCACCTGACATTTACAGGTTGCACAAGTACCGTGACCACATGCAAATGGCAGCCAAACGCCCTGACGCAGAGCTGCATCAAGAATCGTCTGCCCCTCATCCACTTCAATCACATCACCTGTAGGTTCAATTGTTACTTCATAGGTCATATTGCTCTCCCCACTCTATTTCTCTTATACACCTGCGTTCTGAAAACCTTTCAGCTCTGGCGTTTGAAAACGCAGCAGGGATTTATGATTCACGCCCTGTTCCTTCAGGGAAACATCCATCTGTGGTATGAATGGCTGACCATCCAGCAACCATTCAGTCGTTTCCCAGTTCACACTGGAAAACTCTTCATGCAGACTGAACGCTTCCGGTATCACTTCATGTAGCAATGTTTTGAATGACATCTCTGGCGGTACCGGATAAGCAAAAGCAGCGCAGAACATCATGTGATGATCCCAACCGACATATACCACCTGATTACCGTTGAAATTTTCCTGTTTATCGAGTACTTCGCCTTTATAATCAGGCGTAATTGCATTTACAGGCATTGTTATTCTCTCTGATCTTGGTCACAGCCCTACAGGAGAGCTGCAACCTTGTTATTCTTCTGTTACCGGATCAGGCAACACCTTTCCACTGTTTCCAGCGTTTCTCATCTGGAGAATCGGTCATATCCATGTTGTCTGCCCCCAGATTCATACGGTAGAAATCTGCCAGGACATTTTCGACATCAGGTCCGCCACAATTACCCTGGAAGATCTGATGAACAGGCAACCAGGACTGAACATACTTCTCTGGTTCATCCTCAAAGATGTCTTTGCAACCATCAGAGCAGAAGTGATAACGATCACCATTGTAGACAGTGTCGCGATAACAGATCTGAGTCGGATCATCCATCTCAGTGAACAGCATCGGTATCTGACAGGTTGTACAGAGCTGCGGCAGTGCCTTGGTGTAGAAACGTTTGCCTTCCGCTTCCATCTTCTTCGCCAGTTCCCAGCGCGGACGATAGTATTTATCAAACGTCTCTGGGTACTTCTCAGATAGCCAGTCCAGCTCTTCATCTGTAGGGATCCAGGTATGGAATCCAGCAGCATGACCATGGGTATAGAATGTCCACCATGCCTGATGGGAGATATGCTCTTTCTCTTTCTCGATCGTCTCAGCATATTTCGGCATCTTAATGCCATAACGAGCCAGATCTTTAAATAGCGCACCGCCCGCCTCTTCAAAGTAAACTTCCCAGGCTTCTTTCCAGGACATCACTTTGTTCGGCAGCATGTAATCCATCATCATCGCAACGATGGTCAGTAGACGGCTACCGCGCCAGAACCACTTGTCGATCCACTTCTGAACAATCGGAACATTATCTTCATGCTGCTCCAGCAGGAATTTGATCACCTCGAGTCCCAGCGTCATATGACGGGCTTCATCAGACTGAGCAGAGAAACCAAATGTCACTGTCGCCATATCACCGTTGTGAGCAGCACCCGACATAAACGGAACGAAGAGCAGGTTTGTCAGTACGTACTCAAATGAGAACCCGATCGCGATCATAAATTCAAACGGGCCAGCAGCACGAGCGTCGTTAAAGAACGACTTAGGTACCGATAGATACCAGACACGGTCATGCATATGACTGTAATCCTGGAATCCGTCAAAGAACTTGTTGTAGTGACTCATCGCATGGATCTGAGTCTGAACGTGACGCAGCTCATCCAGCGACTGCATCTGACAGGCAACACGTGCACCGACACCACCGAATTGGCGTCCCACATGTGCAAACCCCTGATACGCCTGATACTCAAGCGGCGAAACGCCGGTCAGGAAGATCTTAATCGCATTCACATAACGGGGATCTGAGACATTCAGATGACCATTGTTCTGCGAGAAAGCATCAAAAATAGCGTACAGCTTCTTCTCTTTCTCCGCCTGGTATTTCCAGTAGGAATCCATAGTCAGACGGAAGGGATCTTCCCACTTGGACCAATCAGTAATTTTGATCCCTTCAAACTCTTCAAACGGAAACGCCTCTTTACGATCTTCATAGGAGAAATCCCAATCCAGATCTCGCGTCAGCAGACGATATTTATCTTTGATATTTAATTTCTTAGCCATGATACAAACCTTTTATTCTTATTCGTTCCAATGCAGGCTCAGACTGTCATCGTCTTCATCAACATTGCCGCCCAGAGTGATCAGATTGAGATGCAGCTCCTGAACATCCCAGTCACGCCCCATCTTCTCTTCAACCGTTTCCCGGTTGACGGTCAGGCGACCTTCCATTTCGATACGAATCATTGCGGGCATGTGGATAACTGTTGCTTCCGGGTTATCCTCTTCAATGGCTTCAACGATGTAACGTGACTCATCGTTATCCTGCAGTGCGATATATACTTTTGACATGCGTTGAATCCCTCTTATTTGAATAGCCCAGCTTTTGCCAGACGCTTATCCAGAGCAGCTGAAGCTTGTGTCATTGCCTCTGCACCCAACATCTCTTCCGCCAGTGGCGTCAGCGCTTTAACAGCACTCTCTTTCCAACTGCTGATCCACTGTTCCAGCAACGCTTTGTTTTCATCTGACTCTGCTGCTGCTATTTTCAATGTTGCGTCCACCCAACGATTGGTATCTTTTGCCCAAACCTGAACAAACTCAGTCAACATACCAACATCCTGAGCACCATTCGCTTGTAGCCACTCATCAAACTGGGTGTAGAACAGATCAAGTATCAATGCATCCAGCACCACATCCTGAGCAACCAGAACCTCAAACCAGTCCTCTGTGACTGTCATTTTCTCAACATAAGCCCGCAAGCCCTGCCAGATCGATTCATTGGTCCAGTTGAGCTTGGCTTCAGCAAGAGAGTCACCACTGTTACCATCGAGAATCAGCCCTATACGTGACAGATACTGTGCGATCCCCAGCCGATCCATACCGTTATAGAGACAGGCCTGAGTAATCGCAGTACCGTAACCGTATGCACTTGCATACATGTTATTCAGATTCGCCCCGTGCTCGGCATGACGCAGCGGTACCAGATAGCGAATCAATTTCGCTTTCATCTCTTCAGTCAGCAGGTTTGCGAGGTTACGCCTTTCAAAGAACGCATAGTTATTCTCTGCAACCTCCTGCATTTTGGCACGCTGCTGGACATAGGTTCCGTAATAGAACTGACGTGGATCTTTGAACGCGTACCAATCGTTCATTTTGATCGCCGTACGGCTTGCGTCATTTAACAGCTTCTCCGGCTGCCATAACGGACGATAGTGCAGATACTCTTCCGACTGCACATCATAGGTCGCTTCTTGATAACGGGTCGCCGGCTTATCACCAAATCGACGTTCAATATGTGCAAACGTGTTGCGAACCGGCTCTAGCGTCGAGGTTTTGATTTCAATAGTCATTGCGGTTGTGCCCCAGCAAAACTTGTTTATTGTTATTGGGTTGCGCGATCGTGGTTATGGGCCATCAGGGTCTCTTCCCCATAGCGCCATTTTTCCATTTCGGCATCAACGGCCTGCATCTGCTCAGTTGTCATATGAACCACTTCATTCTTCTCGCAGAAGTGATCAAATGCCCCTTGAGGCATTACTAACTCAACAAACAGACTTGGGTCACCGATGGCGAAATCGAACTCAACGAACCGTGCACCTTTAGCACTGCGCACACGGATATATTTCACCAATCGATCAAATGATTGGGAGCCTCTACCCTGATGCATGTGTAAGTCTGCGTTTGTCATTTCGTTCAAATCACCTTTTGATCCATAGTCAGAAAGCTAACAGCAAGTGCTGTGCCATCCCGGCACAACCAGATCAAAAACCCCGCCCTAAAAAACAAACTAACCAATTGTTTTTAAAGGACATAAAAGCGAATTAATTAAATTAAAAAGAACTATCAATCAGGCAAAACATCGACATAAAGAATTACCCCACCCCCCTACCCAAAGGGTGATGAAATGATTAGGCTTAGGTTAAATATTAATTATTTGCTCAGCCGCTCTGTTCATTTTGAGCACTTATTAAGCAGATCCCGCACAGATCAACTGTGCACAACTTTTGCTTAGAAGACGCTCTCTTAACAGAACTCTTCTCAATCGAATAATTGAGCGGCATATAAGAAAAATAAATAAGGCGATACACGAATGAGCGAACACCCAGAATTGCAGTTTCCAACCTCTGAAGATCTGATCTCAAAAATTCAATTCGATTACGAGGATGGTAAAGTTTGGCTAGATGAGCAGAGGATGCTGCTCATTCACTCAGCAGTCATGGGATCACTGCGCAAAGAGCTGGTGACATCACTCGGCTTAGAGAGAGCCAGAGGCTTTTTGATGCGTTTTGGCTATCAAAGTGGGATGAAAGACGCTGAGCTGGCTCACAAAATCCGCCCGGAGATTTCAAAAGCACAAGCCTTCTTAGTAGGTCCGCAACTTCACTGTATAAAAGGGATGGTTCGAGTAGAACCAGTCGCGCTGGAATTTGATGTCGATAAAGGTGAATTCTATGGCGAATTCGCCTGGTACGACTCTTTCGAGTCTGAGGTACATATCAATGAGTTTGGTATGGCTGATGAACCGATCTGCTGGATGCTATTAGGCTACGCCAGTGGCTTCTCTACATACTATATGGGCCGCAAGATCATCTTCAAAGAAACCGAATGTGCCGGTGCAGGTCACGACCACTGCCATATCGTCGGAAAACCAGCAGAAGAGTGGGAGGATCAAGAGGAGCTGGAGAGATGTTTACTCCCAGATCCTATCGTTGAAGAACTGTTCGCACTGCGCTACGAAATCTCCACACTCCGTGAAAATATGGGCGGAAGTGCGAGCGATGATGACACCCTATTTAACTCCGTTGGCCAGTCAAAAGCGTTTAAGCATGTCTGCCATCTGATCCAACGCGCCTCAGCAAGCACTGTAACTGTCCTGCTTCAGGGTGAAACCGGTGTAGGTAAAGAGATCGTCGCGCGAGGCCTTCACCAATCCAGTGACCGAGCCGATAAACCCTTTATTGCAGTTAACTGCGCATGCATCCCCCCTGATCTGATAGAAGCGGAACTATTTGGGGTACGAAAAGGGGCTTATACCGGTGCAACCCAATCTCGCGAAGGTAAATTTGAACGCGCTAATGGCGGCACCATCTTCTTAGATGAGGTGATCGAACTTAACTCTCGAGCCCAGGCAGCCCTGCTCCGGGTACTCCAGGAAGGAGAGATGGAGCGTGTGGGCGATAACAAAGTTCAACATATCGACGTACGGATCGTTGCCGCAACGAATGAAGATCTGGCCAATGCAGTAAAAGAGGGCCGCTTCAGAGCAGACCTCTTTTATCGTTTGAACGTTTTTCCGGTGAATATCCCCCCACTGCGAGATCGTGTTGAAGATATACCGCTGTTGATTGAGCACTTCCTGGAAAAATACCACTCCATGTATAACAAGAAGACATTAGGGATATCTGACAAAGCACTACAATCGCTGCTCAGTTACAAATGGCCGGGAAATATTCGTGAGCTGGAGAACATGATTGAACGCGGCATCATCCTGACTGACAACAATCGCACTATCGATATGAAGTCTTTTTTCCCCTCTCTGGCAGAGCCTACGCACCCATTAAACATTATCAGTGACACAGGCTCTTTGGGCAGTTCAGAGGAAGGGGAATCCTCTAGCGAATCACTGATCGACCGATTATTGGAAAATAATTTTGATCTGAACAATTTTGAAAACCAGCTACTCGAAAGCGCGATGACTAAAGCCAGCGGTAATGTTACCCAGGCAGCCCGTCTACTGGGTATCACCCGCCCCCAAATGGCTTACCGCCTGAAGAAATAACCCTGCCTAACCTCGGCAAATGCCCAATCTGAAAAGGCTGGGCATTTTTTAGCATTTGATTAACTCATCATTTCCGCACTTGAATTTTAATCATTTCATGATTTGCCAACTGACTCCTTTCTAACTATCCTTATCTAACATTAGTTTACTTTTCTACTATTATTTTATTTTAACTAATTGTTTTTTATTGGATTTATTAAATTCAAATAAAAAATATAACCACCGCAAACTAAGACTGGCATAGGGATTGCCTTAGTAATAGCAACTGAGATTTACGAAATACCTATGAGCTCTGAAACAGATCAAACACCACAACAGTTCCTTATTCAGGTCACTAATCGCCAACAAAGCTATCAGTGCATCGAAGGTGAAAGCTTGCTGAAAGGCATGGAACTGGAAAATGCCCACTGTATTGAGGTGGGATGTCGCGGTGGAGGATGCGGGATGTGCAAGATCCGCATTCTGGAGGGTCGTTTCAACAGCAAACGTATGAGTAAAGCACATATATCAGATACGGAGTTGGCAGAGGGGTTTGCCCTGGCTTGCCGGGTGTATCCCTGCGGAGATATGCAGATCGAATCTGATCATTTTGAAATAAAAAGCGCTGCAGAAAAGTAATCAACATATTCAAAAGCGACATAACAAATATAAGGCTGAGGATAGTGAAATGAAAAAAGGTGTAATGCGACCTGGTCATATTCAGATTCGAGTATTGGATATGGACGAAGCTCTGGGCCACTACCGTGACCTGCTGGGTTTAATTGAAGTTCATAAAGACTCTGAAGGACGTGTCTACCTTAAAGGTTGGACAGAGGTAGATAAATTCTCCGTCGTCCTGCGTGAAGCCGATGAACCCGGCATGGACTTTGTAGGATACAAAGTTCTGAATAACGAAGTCCTTGATCAGTTACACAAAGAGCTGATCGAGTTCGGTTGCAAGGTTGAAGAGATCCCGGCAGGTGAACTGGACGGCTGTGGCCGCCGCATCCGTTTCGACTCTCCAACCGGCCATATGTTCGAGATCTACGCTGAAAAAGAACAGACTGGGAAATGGGGTGTTAGCAAAGTAAACCCTGAAGCGTTCCCGATGGATCTTAAGGGCATGAAAGCAACTCGTTTTGATCACTGTCTTCTGTACGGACCCAATATCGCAGGTACGATCGATCTATTCTGCAATGTGCTGGGCTTTGATCTTGCCGAGCAGGTTGTGGATGACGAGGGCACACGCCTGGCAGGCTTCCTCACAGCCAGTATGAAAGCACACGATGTTGCATTCATTGAACACCCGGAACCAGGCAAGTTCCACCACTCCTCTTACATTCTGGAAACCTGGGAAGATGTCCTGCGCGCTGCGGATCTGATCTCGATCACAGACACCTCACTGGATATCGGTCCTACCCGCCACGGTCTGACCCACGGCAAAACCATCTATTTCTTTGACCCATCCGGTAACCGCACCGAAGTGTTCTGTGGCGGTGACTATCACTACCCGGATCATGAGCCTGTTACCTGG
Organism: uncultured Neptuniibacter sp.; assembly: GCF_947498015.1. Taxonomy (GTDB): domain Bacteria; phylum Pseudomonadota; class Gammaproteobacteria; order Pseudomonadales; family Balneatricaceae; genus Neptuniibacter. Next base: position 19,257 of record NZ_CANMIR010000019.1, on the reverse strand, counting down.
CTGGCAAAAGACTTGGGTAAAGCGATCTTCTATCACGATCGTCAGCTCAACGAACGCTTCCTGAGTGCTCTGACCTAAATAGAGTCGCTAACAAAAAGCTGAAGAGGTGGTTTCCTTTACCCCTGCCTCTTCAGCGATATGACAGTTCATCTGTGGGTGGAGGGTCTGAATTTATTTCTGACTGAGAATGACTAATGAAAGAATTTAAGAACTTTATCAACGGCCAGTTTGTTGCTGCTGCAAGCGGCAAGACCTTCGAAAACCGGTGTCCGGTCGATGATAGCCTGATCGGCACAGTCCACGAAGCTGGACAACCAGAAGTTGATGCCGCCGTAGCGGCTGCTACAGCAGCCATGAAAGGCCCCTGGGGTAAAATGACCCAGGCGCAGCGCATCGAGATGTTGAACCGTGTTGCCGATCGCATCAATGAACGATTTGACGAGTTCCTTGAAGCAGAATGTTTAGATACAGGTAAGCCTCAGAAGATCGCTTCCCATATCGATATTCCACGAGGCGCGGCCAACTTTAAAGCGTTTTCCGAAACCCTGGCCAACCACCCAACTGAAGCGTTCAAACTGGACACGCCAGATGGCAAAAGCGCACTTAACTATGGCCATAGAACGCCCAAAGGCGTCGTCGCAGTTATCAGCCCGTGGAACCTTCCTCTTCTGCTGATGACGTTTAAAGTAGGCCCTGCGCTGGCCTGCGGTAACGCTGTTGTTGTTAAACCTTCAGAGGAAACACCTGCCACTGCCACACTTTTGGGTGAAGTGATGAATGAGTGTGGTGTTCCAGAAGGTGTCTATAACGTCGTTCACGGTTTCGGCCCTGACTCAGCGGGTGCATTCCTGACAGCCCATAAAGACGTAAACGCGATCACCTTCACCGGCGAAACCCGTACAGGTGAAGTGATCATGCGTGCGGCCTCTGTAGGTCTGCGTAACATTTCGATGGAGTGTGGCGGCAAAAACCCCGGCATTGTATTTGCTGACTGTGATATGGACAAAGCGATCGAAGGCACAATGCGTTCCGCCTTTGTTAACTGCGGTCAGGTCTGCCTGGGTACAGAACGCGTCTATGTTGAGCGCCCTATCTTCGAAGAGTTCGTTCAACGCCTTAAAGAGGGTGTTGAAAAGCTCAAACTGGGACGTCCTGAAGATCCAAGTGTCGATTTCGGCCCACTGGTTAGCCAGGAACATAAAGAGAAAGTTCTCTCCTACTACAAATTAGCTGTCGAAGAGGGCGCTAATGTTGTTATCGGCGGTGGCGTACCTGAAATGGGCGCTGATTTAAATGCCGGCGCATGGGTAGAACCTACGATCTGGACCGGCCTTGATGATAACGCACGCGTTATCAGAGAAGAGATCTTTGGCCCCTGCTGTCATATCCGCCCGTTCGATACCGAAGAGGAGGTGGTTGAACTGGCAAACGATACTGAATATGGACTCTCTGCTGCAGTCTGGACAGAGAACTCCTCCCGCGCTTCCCGAGTCGCTGAGCAGCTAGAGGTTGGCCTGTGCTGGGTTAACAGCTGGTTCCTACGCGACCTTCGTACCGCTTTTGGCGGTGCTAAGCAGTCCGGTATCGGCCGCGAAGGTGGTATTCACGGTCTTGAGTTCTATACCGAACTGAAGAATGTCTGCATCAAGCTTTAATTTAGTGGTGGGTGTGCCTCCGGAATTTACACCGGTGAGCCCCTGCCCTCAGATTCCGAAGGAATTTAATGATGGATAAACAGTTAATCCAACAGTGCGGTGATGAGCTTTATCAGGCACTGACTAAGCGGGAAACCCTGCGCCCGTTCACGGAACGCTTCGAAGATATCACCATCAACGATGCCTACCATATCTCTCTGCGCATGGTTGAACGTCGTGTTGAAGCCGGTGCAAGAATTATTGGCAAAAAGATCGGTGTAACATCCAAAGCGGTCCAGAACATGCTGAATGTTCACCAGCCTGATTTTGGCTATCTGACTGATGATATGGCTTTCAGTCAGGGTGAAGAGATGCCGATCAGTGAGAAACTGATTCAGCCTAAAGCGGAAGGTGAGATCGCATTCATCCTGAAAAAAGATCTGATCGGTCCGGGCATCACCAACGCAGATGTACTGGCTGCAACCGAATGCGTTATGCCCTGTTTCGAGATCGTCGACTCCCGCATTGAAAACTGGCAGATCAAGATCCAGGACACGGTTGCTGATAACGCTTCCTGCGGCCTGTTTGTACTGGGCGATAACGCAGTCAGTCCAAGTCAGGTGGATCTATCCACTTGCGGCATGGTGGTTGAGAAGAACGGTCAGATCATCTCCACAGGCGCTGGTGCTGCGGCCCTAGGTAGCCCTGTTAACTGTGTTACCTGGCTGGCGAATACCCTGGGTGAATTCGGCATTCCGCTGAAAGCGGGTGAAGTAATTCTCTCCGGTTCTCTGGTTCCCCTTGAACCGGTTCAGGCAGGCGACTTTATGACCGTCAGTATCGGCGGTATCGGCTCTGCTTCTGTACGTTTCACCTAAGCCGACCGAACTGATTGAAGGAATAGATTGATGAGTAAAAAATTAAAAGCGGTCATTATCGGCCCGGGTAACATCGGCACCGACCTGCTGATGAAGATGATGCGTTCTGAGTGGGTTGAACCGGTTTGGATGGTCGGTATCGACCCTGAATCCGAAGGCCTTAAGCGCGCACAAGAGTTTGGCATTAAAGTCTCCAGCACCGGTGTAGACGGCATGCTGGATCACGTGATCGAAGACGATATCCGCATCGCCTTTGATGCGACCTCGGCGTATGTTCACGCAGAGAACAGCCGCAAGCTGAATGAGCTGGGTGTGATTATGGTCGACCTGACGCCAGCCGCGATCGGTCCGTTCTGCGTGCCGCCAGTCAACCTGAAACAACACGCCTCTCAGCTGGAGATGAACGTCAACATGGTGACCTGTGGCGGTCAGGCAACGATTCCGATGGTTGCTGCGGTTTCTCAGGTTCAGGAGGTCTCATACGGTGAGATTGTTGCGACCGTCTCCTCACGCTCCATCGGTCCGGGCACGCGTCAGAATATCGATGAGTTTACCCGTACGACTGCCGGTGCCGTTGAAGCGGTCGGCGGTGCAGATAAGGGTAAAGCGATCATCATCGTTAACCCGGCTGAGCCACCGTTGATGATGCGTGACACGATCCACTGCCTGACCAAAGAGACGCCGGATCAGGATGCCATCACCGAATCGGTGAAGAACATGGTCAAAGAGGTACAGAAATATGTACCGGGCTACAAGCTGGTGAATGGTCCGATCTTTGATGGCAATAAAGTCTCTGTCTTTATGGAGGTTGAGGGCTTAGGTGACTTCCTGCCGAAATACGCGGGTAACCTGGACATCATGACCGCAGCGGGCCTGCGTACTGCTGAGATGTTCGCAGAAGAAGCACATAAAGGTGAAATTACACTTCCGGCTCGCTGATGCGCTATCGCGGTGCGGACAACGCTCCTGCTGCGTGTAGGAGGCGTGTCCCCACGCCGAGAAATACCTGAGGAAAGAATGATGGATTTGAAAGGCAAAAAAGTAACACTCCATGATATGAGCCTGCGTGATGGTATGCATGCGAAGCGCCATCAGCTCTCACTGGAGCAGATGGTCGCTGTCTCTACCGGTCTGGACGATGCCGGCATCCCCCTGATCGAAGTCACTCACGGTGATGGGCTGGGCGGCTCCTCCCTGAACTACGGTTTCCCGGCTCACACCGATGAGGAGTACCTCAACGCGGTGGTGCCGAAGATGAAAAATGCCAAGATCTCTGCACTATTACTACCGGGGATCGGTACGGTTGATCACCTGAAGATGGCGCGCGATTGCGGTGTGAATACTATCCGCGTTGCAACCCACTGTACGGAAGCGGACGTCTCTGAGCAGCATATCGGTATGGCTGCGAAGATGGAGATGGACACCGTTGGCTTCCTGATGATGGCGCACATGGTCTCACCGGAGAAGATTCTGGAGCAGGCCAAACTGATGGAAGGGTACGGAGCTAACTGTATCTATTGCACCGATTCTGCCGGCTACATGTTGCCAGATGAAGTGACCGAGAAGATCGGTATGCTACGTGCAGAGCTGAACCCATCAACGGAGATCGGTTTCCACGGCCACCACAATATGGGGATGGCGATCGCTAACTCGCTGGCGGCGGTTGATGCCGGTGCAACCCGTATTGATGGTTCTGTTGCGGGTCTGGGTGCGGGCGCGGGTAACACGCCTCTGGAGGTGTTTGTTGCCGTACTGGAACGGATGCAGGCCAATCACGGCGTTGATCTCTATAAGATCATGGACGTTGCCGAAGATATCGTTGTTCCACTGATGGATCAGCCGATCCGTGTGGACCGGGATGCACTGACACTGGGCTATGCCGGTGTTTACAGCTCCTTCCTGCTGTTTGCGCAGCGTGCGGAAGCGAAATACGGCATTCAGGCACGTGACATTCTGGTAGAGCTGGGCCGTCGCGGCACAGTGGGTGGTCAGGAAGATATGATTGAAGACCTGGCGCTAACGATGGCAAAAGAGAAAGGGCTGATCTGATGGCTGAAGCACAAGAGAATAAACTGACTCAAGCACAGATTGAGCAGCTGGCTGAACATTGTGAAAACGCAGAGTTACAGGCATACGAAATCACCAAAATTACCGATGATTTCCCAGAGATGACCTACCGCGATGCGTTTGATATTCAGTGGGAGATCCGTCGCCGTAAAGAAGCGCGCGGCAATAAGATTGTTGGTATGAAAATGGGCCTGACCTCCTGGGCCAAGATGGCACAGATGGGTGTCGAGCATCCATGCTATGGCTTTCTTGCAGACTACTTTTCAGTACCTGATGGTGGCGAAATTAAGCACGATGAGCTGATCCACCCAAAAATCGAGGCGGAACTGGCCTTTGTCACTAAAGCTCCTTTGAAGGGCCCCGGTGTTCATATCGGTGATGTCCTGCGTGCAACAGACTTCGTCATGCCTGCTGTCGAAGTGATCGATTCACGCTATAAGGATTTTAAGTTCGACCTTAAAAGCGTTATTGCGGATAACTCCTCATCCAGCCGTTTTGTCGCTGGCGGCACCATGGCAAAGCCTGAAGATCTGGATCTGAAAAATCTGGGTGTCGTCATGGAAGTAAATGGCGAAGTTGTTCAGTTGGGTGCGGGCGCAGCTGTACTGGGCCACCCTGCCTCCTCTGTTGCTATGCTGGCCAATATGCTGGGTGAACGCGGCGAAGAGATTCCTGCTGGCACGTTCATCATGATTGGTGCTATCACTGCAGCGGTTCAAGTCAACAAAGGCGATACATTCTGCGTTCGGTACCAGGATCTGGGCACCGTTAGCGGTAAGTTTGTCTAAACGTACTCGCGCCGGTTTACTGCCAGTAAACCGGCGCCACGGGTAAACTAGGAATGACCTCCTCCTCGAACACACATATCTGCCAACCCGGTGATGAAGGCTCAATAACTGTCAGCATCTCTCGGAAGGTTAAGCCTGGCGCTGAACTCGCTTACGAGAAGTGGGTGTCCGGGGTGATCGAGGCCGCTTCAAGTTATCCGGGGCATCTGGGAACCAATGTTTTACGCCCCAGCGCTGCGACTAAACATGAATATGTGATTATCTATCGCTTTGATAGCTATGAGCACTGCCAGAATTGGGAAGAGTCAGACCTTAGACAGCAGTGGTTAGGTCAGCTGGAAACCTTGGTCGATGGCCCTGCTACCACCCAGCGTGGTACCGGATTGGAGTTCTGGTTCGATCTGCCTGAACTACCCATCGTTAAGCCATCCCCTGGCAAGATGGCAATCGTTCTGATTGTAGTGGTTTACCTGCTGGTCATGCTGCTCAACATTGTGTTTGATCCTATTCTCGACCTTATGCCTGGCTGGTTAAGAACCTTTTGCGTCGTCACGGCACAGGTGCTTCTGATGACCTATTTAGTTATGCCCCGCGTGACCCGAATACTCAAAGATTGGTTATACAACTAAAAGGAAAACATCATGCCTGTTATCCAAGTCAATATGATGGAAGGTCGTACTGATGAACAAAAAGAGAGCCTGATCCATGAGCTAACAGAAGCTTGCGGTCGCGCTCTGGATGCACCTCCCGAAAATGTCCGGGTTCTGATTAACGAGTTACCGAAAAAGCATTTCGGCATCGCGGGTAAGCCCGCACATAAGATGGGACGCTGATAAGCATTCACTCTTGGTTACACCACGTAACCGCTTGATAGGGTTTGTCGAATCGACAAGCACTCCGTTAGCCCTGCTGTGCAGGGCTTTTTTTATCCCCCTAATAAAAAAGGCTGCCGAAGCAGCCTTTTCAAAAAGTCCAATCTACACACTCACGCTTTGTACTATCGTCTTCGAAGTGTTGGCCAGCTCAACCGACGAGCGCTCTGTCGCTTGTGCAGCTTCCTGCGCAACCGTTGCAGCTTCCTGAATCAGTACTACATTGTTTGTGACCTCTTCAGACGCTGAACTCTGCTCTGCAGACGCCGTTGCAATCATCGCACTCATATCCGAGATATTTGCGACACTGTTAATGATCTCTTTCAACGCAGCACCCGCATCGCCAGCCTTCTCTACACAACTTTGTGCAGCGGACTGACTCGTATCCATCATTTTCATCGCCTGAGCAGCCTCGCTCTGCAACTCAGTAATCGTATTATCAATCTCCTGAGTCGAAGACTGGGTACGTTTAGCCAGTTCCCTGACCTCATCAGCCACAACCGCAAAACCGCGCCCCTGCTCTCCTGCACGTGCGGCTTCAATCGCCGCATTTAATGCCAGAAGGTTAGTCTGATCGGCAATTTCAGAAATGACAGACGTTTTTGATGCAATCTCTTCCGTGGCTTTGCGGAGACTATCTATCTGCTCTGCGGCCCTTTCAACATCGGCAGCCAAACTATTGATCGCATTAATGGTTACATCAACAACCTGTTGTCCCTGATTAGCAATATTGGTTGCGACCTGAGTTTCATCAGAAGTTTTATGGGCATGCTGAGCCACCTCTTCAATCGCATAGGAGAGTTCTTTGATATGTACGGATACATTCTCCAGCTCAACACTTTGCTGCTCTATCGCCTGATTTGCCTGTCGAGCTATATCGATGGTGCTCTCACCCTGCTGGTTGAGCTCTTTAGCCGAATAAGTCACGCGGGCATTAGCCGAACGGATTCGTGCTTTATCTAGCATCGATGCCAGATAGATCGAACCCACTTCACTCACTGAGTTCGCATACATCTCTTCCAGCACTTTTGAATCCAGCGCTTTTTTACTCCGTTTACGCAGATAACGTAGTGGCGCTAGCCACTTATACGACAGTCCCAACGTGACAATTAAGGTCACTACACCGGTACCAAACGTGATCGTATGGTCCCAATTTGAGAACCAGGCCGCAGTCATCGGTGCAAATGCTGCCAAAAGCAGGATAATAATGAAACGTGTTTGAATCGACATATCGTGCATTGAGATGCGCGTTCTGCCTTTATTCAGACGGTCATATACTCCCTGTGCACGCTCAACCTGCCCTTTACTCGGCACCGTTCTGACTGATTGATAGCCAATGGTATTGCCGCCCTCGATGATAGGGGTCGCGTAAGCATTTACCCAGTAATAAGATCCATCCTTGCAACGGTTTTTAACAATACCAATCCATGGTTTGTTCTCTTTTAACTTCGACCACATATCCCCGAACACTGGCGGTGGCACATCCGGATGGCGAACCATATTATGTGGTCGGCCGATCAGCTCTTCGCGCGTATATCCTGAGACATCTACAAAGGCGTCGTTAACAAACGTTATCTGACCTTTGAGATCAGTTGTAGAAATAAGTGGAGTATCGTTACCAAAAGTTTTTTCAGTATCGTTTACAGGGAGGTTCTTCTTCATTACTGCCCCTTACAACGTTGGCTTCTAATGCTTTATCAATCAACTAGTTGTCTCAACTATATAAGCTTAACTGCATAAATAATAGGGGCTTTAGTCGTTATAGCAGTACAACTTCTTATAGGCTCATAACCAATTGATTTCAGTCATAAAAAACATCCCGCAGAATCAACCAAACAAACACAAACCGAGTTTGGTATAGCATAAAAAAAGCAGCCTTCGGGCTGCTTCTTTCTATTCAAAATTTATTGGTGATCAAGCCCCAAATCAGGTTTAATGATCCGCTTTGGAACCACCTAAACAGGTTGGAGAGGGCATCACCTCCTGGCCTCTTTCCTGCCACTCTTTAACGGTAAAGAGATGCATCGCCAGGGCATGAATAGGGTTGTTCATCCTATCGGCCATAAAGCCATAAATTAACTGGTGACGCTGAACCAACCGCTTCCCTGAGAAATCATCAGACACTACGGTCAATTTGAAGTGTGAATCGGAGGCAGGTCCTGAGTGCATATGGCTCTCGTTTTCGATCACCAGATGTTCTATTGCCAGTCCCTCTTCGAGCCTGTTTCTGATTACCGCTTCAATGCTCATGCTTGTCTTTACCCTCTTGATCCGCTTTAGCAACCTGATCGGTCGCCATTCTCAGAAAGTGTTTATGAATTTTACGAGTGGTAAACGCAACCAAACCGATAACAACAGGTACTGAGATACCCAGAATCAGATCTTTATTGAGTTCAACACCTGAATTATAGGCCGCTTCCAGTAGATATTTTATCAATCCGATCGTGTAGTAGCTGATCGCTGCAACAGATAACCCTTCAACCGTATGCTGCATCATTAGCTGTACTTTAGAGCGCTGATCCATCGAGGCAAGCAGTTCCTGATTCTGCGATTGGATCGAGAGTTCCACTCTTGTTCGCATCATCTCTGCAACACGATCAATTCTTCGGGAAAGATCCTCTAATCGACTACTGGTAGCACGACATGTTTTAACCGCTGGAGTAAGTCGACGCACCATAAACTCGGTAATGGTCAGATGCCCGGAGACCTCATCTTCCTTCAACTCTTCAAGGCGCTTCACTACAAGGTCATGATAGGCGTAGGTCGCGCTGAACCGGAAAGTAGCTCTGGCCCTGCAATCTTCAACCCAGGCAGCCATATCGGTCAGGCGAGCAAGCAGATTTTGTTCATCTATCTCAGAACTATGCGCCAGATGATCTGTGATATCTGCCAGCTTCTGATCCATATCACCCAAACTCGGATTGATATCCCTAGCCGTCGGCAGGGATAACAGAGCCATCAGGCGATAGGTTTCGATCTCCATCAATCGCTGAGTCAGACGCCCTAGCTGGCTGTCACTCATCTGCTTATTGTAGATCAGAAAGCGCCCAAAACCGTCGCTGTGCATCTGAAAGGTGGTCCAGACTCGGGCATCACCATCTTGCGGGCTACTTCCGACCAGACGCATCCCCTCAAAAAAGCGTTTCACTAAAGGCAGATTCAACTCATGAGTCTGACGCGCATCTTCGACCGCGATATGAAAAGCGGAGACCACCGTTCCGGGTATCTCCTGCAACCACCCCTCTGGCAGGGGCGTGAGTCCAGTCACATCAAAAGGGTTACCGCCCTGCTCAATATCAGTGTTGATAAAGGTGTAGGTGGTAAACTCCATATGTTTTTCACGACGCACGCGCAGCTTGCCAAAATCGGCATGGTAACAAAGCTCATCTACTTCTGGGGGCGATACGCCAAATTGCTCATACAATCCCTGCAGGTGTTCAAACTGTGCCCGACTCTCTTCCGCATTACAGATCACCGCCAGATGCGTAATTCTGGCTGGGCTGGGTATCACCTGGAAGGGACGTGAATGCAGTTCACCGTAGAGCGATTCACGCAGAGGGTGCATCTGCAATCCGTGCGGGTTAGCAATCAGCTCCATACAAATCTCCAGTTATTCATTCCAGGGGCATCATACAGATTCTAAAGACGCCATCATTAAAGGCTGTTTAGCCAGATCCAACGCCATAATTTGAGGATAGATATCGAACCATTCAGAAAAAAGCTCCTGATTCAGATCATGGGGCCAGAAATCACCCAATTCATCCCAGGCAGACAACTCATTCTGAAAAATAGCCAGCCAGTTGGCTTTAAGAGCCCGTTTAAAATCTTCATCTGAACTGACCTCATCAATCAGATAGACCGTCCCTTCGCGCCGCTGCTCTTCCAGCGTTAAACTCTGATGTAATCCGTCAGCATCAACATCGAGACCATTCGTCCAGTCAGCAAATGGCTGACGGGGTAAAACAACAAATGCAGAACGGTTCAGCAACTTCATGGTTCTTATCCTTAGCTTTCGATATACTCACGATCAGTAGCGTGTACTACCCATCATAACAGCTGATTGATAACCCAACAGGGGCAAAGAGACCGAGTTTACACCGACTCAGATCGGATTTTTAGACTACGACTCTTGGACAATCATAAACATCGTGTTTTCAGGGCATCTAATTGATCATTCCAGTGCTTGAACAGCTTGAGAATCGAGAACAGTGGATGGCATTTTGCCGCCGAGAGCTCCCTTACTGTTTCGTTGAATCACCTGAGTGCCTAATCGATTTTCAGTCTACCTTCCTTAAAATCACCCTGCTGCCGAAAAACACGCTGGTTCATGATGCTGTTAAATACAGTCTTGGGTCCCGCACCAGTATGGAACCCGTATGGCGTTTGATTAAAGGTTGTAACTGGGATCTGCACGCAATGATCAGAGGGTTGCAGGAGATGGATTTTGGCAGCAACGTACGTGACAACTCTCTGCTCAAAGCACATACCGAGCTCAGTGCGCGTAAATATTTTACCCGTGAACGCTGCATCGTAGCCCCAACCTCCATCGGTCTGCTAGAACCTCTGATGGCGATGCCCGACATCTGGGATGCAGCTACCATCACCCGTTTAATCAGCAACCAACAGTTTGAACAGTTAAGAAATGAGCAGAAGGCGTTACCCGGAGGCAAAGTCTTCGGTGGAATTGATGCACCAGGCCTCAATGAGATCAGGATGATTCTTCTCGATCCGGTCGAGCAGTGCATCGGTAAGATGCATCAGGGGCGCTTGCACGTTTTTCGCGGAAAGCAACCATTTATCAGCCTAAAACCGCTGCTTCACTGGCCGAAACCACGACTCAAACAGCCTTCAGCAGATAAAAAACCCCAATAAAAAAGGTGCCGGGTGGCACCTTTAAAACCTACAGCAACTAAGCCGGCTGCGGCTCAAGAGGCTCAGTTTCAGCCTGATTCTCTTCCAACTCTGCCATCATTCTTAGTGGATTATCAGAGTTCAGAAGTTCACGCCCCTGAACAGTTGGAAATTCAACATCCAGATCAACCACACGGCCATCACGGCAGACATTAATAATGGTGTCCATGCAGGAACTCAGCAGGGAGTATTTTTCATCCGGAGCGGCGATGATTGTCTGCAGCCCCAGATCACTCATAAAGCCCAAAGAGGTCACAGTATTTTCGGAATCCAGCTTATTGAAGGCCTCATCAAAGACCGAGAGGCTCATGCCACCCAGTGGTTTACCCTCACTGCTTTCACGCAAGCGATAAGTTGCCCCTTGTGCAGCCGCAATCGCCACATAGAATGGCACCTGATGCTCACCACCGGAACCAGTTTTTATACGCTGCGTCAGGGTTGTCTTACGGTTACCGTCCAGATCTTTTACAACCAGTTCAAAGTTATAGAAGTTACGGTAATCCTGTAGCAGGCTACTTTCGCCCTCATCTTTGAGCACTTCATGGATCTTGGCCAATGCATCCTGATGGGGTTTATCACCATCAAACTTCAGATCAAACAGAGAGCCAACATTAGCTGAATCCATCTGGGTGTAAGCCTCAACCAGCTCAAGAATATCTTTCAGCTCTGGATTTGGCATCATCTCAAAGCTGTACATCTCTTTATGAAACGGTCGTCCTTTGAGGTGCTGATTCAATTCACGAATCAGATCCTTGATCCGATTAATCTGATCGTTAAGGTGGGCCACAAAATCAGAACGGAAAGCGGTTTCAGCTTCAAGGCGGGCACGTTCCGCTTTCTGGCTGTAGTTAGCAAGTTCAGAATCTTTCAGTGCCTGTACGGTTTCGTCCACAAAGGCTGATAACTCCTCATGGGTTGAATCCGGTGTCACTTTATCTAACTGCTGATGACTCAAACCACCGCCATGGTATTTAGCCTTATATTGCGCAACACCATCGCGCACAGCGTTTTTCTTCTTCTCATGCAAAGAGAGTTCAGACTGTGCTTTTTTCGCTGCCTCAAAAATAATCCTTTCAAGTTCACCGGAACAGGACTCATCCAGGTAATCGCGTTTCTCCTGAGCTGACTGAGCATCAAACTCCGATTTTTCTTCACAGACAGAACGCGCATCGGCATGCTCTTCCAGTTCCTGATCAAACACCTCAAGCGCTGCATTATCTTTGATAATCGATGTTCTCACCTTCTGCAGTTTATCCATCAGGGAACGCTGTAACTGTTCAGTCTCTTTCTGCTCAGCCACCAGATCAGTAATACGCTGCTGTATACCTGAATCATCCTGGTTTCTCAGATCTGTGATCGCCTGACGCTGTCCATCGATCTCGGTTGTCAGCTGCTCACGCTGATTCACCAGATCAAAGACTCGCTCATTCACGTTATCCAAACCGTTATTCAGCGTAATCAGGGCATCACGAAGCTTTTCCAGAGCATCATGATTTCGTCCAAGATCGGTGAACTCAGTCACGAGCTGATCAACCTGTTTTCCCTGCAGAGCCGCCTGATCTGAGCGGCGACGAATACCCATAATCGGCTGAAGTTCATTGATAGCGGTTGTCGAGCCTTCTGTTTGCAACATGCAATCGTAGGTTAACGCACGCTCATGACGCAGAAGCTCTGTTTCGGTTTCAACAGCCATCACACCACCCAGTGCTCGATTCATGTAAGCACGGGCATGATCATTTTCAGTATCGATAAAGTGCGCCAGTGATCCCGCTTTATAGCGGTTCATCCAGTCGCCGGATTTTGTTGTGTTAACAATTCGGCATCCTTTGAGGTGACGCCCTTTGCGACGGTAGAGCGTGATCGCCTCTTTGACCCGATCCGGGTCCACAATCAACGCTTCACGACGCGCCCCAAGGAACGATTCAATCGCGATCCGCCATTTATCATCATTGATATCCGCAAGCTCACAGATAGGCGTCGATTCAATCCCGTACTCCTGCAACAGCTCCATCAGTTCACGGGTATTACGGCGAACCGGCGCATGTCCCTGCTTCAGAGCTTCAACTGCACTTTTCTGATTTTGAATCTCAGAACGCAGCTCATTGATGCGAATAACTGAATGTTCATACCTGCGAGCTACATCACGACGAACCCCTTCAACCTGAAGTTTCAGATTCTCCAGTACATTGTCCACTTCAACTGGAGACTCAGGCCAAATGTCAGCCATAATATCCTGACCAGATCGCCACTGTTGCACACACTGCTCAACAACAGGACGGAACTTCTCTGGTAGCAACTCACTGTTTTCAGCAAAGCCAACAGTCGTACGCATCAGGTTGTAGACCCCCTGAATACGCTCCTTAACAATGTTGACCTCATGGGTTTTCGCACTGATAGAGGACTCAAGCGCTTTCACTTTATGAGCTGAATCAGAGGTATTAAGCTCAGCACGGGCATCAGCCAATCTTTGCATCAACTGGTTGAGTTCTTCACTCTTAGCTTCCAGATCCTGCTGCAGTTTTTCCTCTTTGCCTTGGTTCTCCTCCAGGCGCTCCGCAGCATCCTCTTTTTTCAGATCCGCATTTTCAAACCGGGTTTCATGCACAACCCACTCATATTCAGCAGCATTTTTAACATTCCGCTGAATGCCATGACACAGCTCCTGAACCTTCTCCAGCTCACCGATTCGATTCGCCACTTCCCGGGTTTTGGTTTCCATCGCCCGATACTCATCCAACGATTTACGAAACGCTCCGACATGAACAATATTCTCATCCAGAACAAACTCGCGGATAAAGCGGGTTGGGCTATCAATCGGTACAAACTTCAGCGCATTTTTGAAGTTTTTAATAAATTTATCATCATCATTCGGCATCTCAGGGTCATAACTGAGTTGCGTCACCAGTTCACGAACAAACCGGCTGGAGCGTTTTTCCAGAATCATATCCGGGCACTGTTTTAACAGATTGTCCCGCACCACATCCCAGGATTTTGGGAGACGCCCCGCCCCTTGTTTCTCCGTGAAATCATCCAGAGAAACCGCACAATCCGGCAAGATAAAACGTCCCAGAACATCTTCATCTGCCGATGCCGTAGAAGCACTGATCGCGACCCCAACGGTTGTCTCTTTGGCTGTTTCGGTATCAAAGAAACTCAACGCCAGATAACACAATGAATCCTGTCTGGCGGTATTCTTCTTACCATCATCATCAAGAAAGCCCAGACAGTATGTCCGAAGGCTACGCTCTGACTTTTCACCGGCTGAGGCGTTAAAACTCAAGTGACGCTTATTACCGCCCATCAGCACAGTCTGAATCGCATCCAGAAGTGAGGACTTACCAGAACCATTTGGACCGACTACCGCGACATTCCCCTTGATAGGGATCTCTACAGCCCCGAGTACATACCAGTTAACCAGGATAATTCGGTTTAGCTGCTTCATTCGGCATTCACCTCGTCTGTTACTTCAACCTGCTCAGTAACGGAGGCTGGCTGTGCTTCTGTAGTTAGCTCATCGGCTGATGCATCAACCTCTGCTGCTTCATTATCAGTAAGGTCAATGACGACCTCACTCTCCTGCTCTTGTGGATCACAGAGTCCTTCCAACTGACGAATGAAATCCTCAACAACCACTTGGCGTATCACCGGATTAATCTTCAGCGGGATATTTTTGGGATCTGTCTCATCCGCTTTGCCACGTTCAATCACACCATGGCGTGAAAACAGCGACAGAATCTCTTTAAGGCGAGTTTCATTGGGAATCTCTTTTCCGGTCAGGTTTTCGTACAATGTCAAAAGATCATCGGTACTGGTATATGCCTGACCCGCTTCGACTTCAAAGCTCTCAAGGCGCTGTTCATACTGCTGACGAACACATAACAGCAGTAATGACTCATCCAGACGCAAGCGCATAAAACGCTCTTCACCCTTAGGGAGTATTCCCATATAGGCTTCATCAGGCTGATGCACAAATGACCAACCGATCGCTTCGAACAGATTGGTAAAATAATCGACATGGGACGCAACCAGAAAATAACTTTCACGGTGGCCCGGACGTTCTGCATAGAGAAATTGATTGGTCAGCAACTGATTGGCCGCACGACTAAAATCGCTGGCCTGATACTGATCGCTGCGACCGATAATTTTCTGAAGGTCACCTAGCATGTGTAACGTCCTTTGAATGATCTTTTCTGGTTATACTGAAATTGCGACACTCGACCATGTCTGCAACATTCACATAATTTTCTTCAAACGCGATCTGGTAGCGATCGCTGGTTGCCTTGGCTTTCTTGCCCAGAGATTTCAGATGGCGAATATAGCTAAAGCAGATGTAATCTTCGATTGAATCGATCTCAAACTCAGCAGCCATGACCTGATCTTTGTCTAACAGATGACGCTCAAGATAAGCCTCAATGCGATCTACTTTAACTTCACGGCGCTCTTTGTACTCTTTGAACAGCTGGCGTAACTGAAGGACCTTAGGATCGATCTCCTGTCGCGTAATTACACGGGGTTCAGCAGGTGTTTTCCGTTTTACCGGGGAGCGCACACTGCCTGGCGCAAGAAATCCAACCGTCTCAAGAGTTTTAATACGGGGAATCTCTCGTCCATCTTTTCGCGCAATCTCAGATATCACTCGAGACAATCGTGACGCCATGCCCGGCGTGGTTTTATCCATATATCTGACGGTATCAGAAACACGTTTTTCCAACCGGTATCGGAAATCATCAATAATCGCCAAGCGCTGATCAACCGATTCGAATATACGGATAATACGATTGATATGCTGATGGACACGCGCTTCCGCATCATGAATATCAACTTCAAACTGCTGCTGGTAATGCTGTACCAGTTGCTGCAATTTCAATGTATCGAACTGCAACTCACGCAGATGCGATAGTATCTGCTGACGGAAACGGAAAGGGTTATTCTTCGTTTTGAGCGTTTTATAGTCCGATACAAGAATATGCTCAACGAATCGATCAAAGAAGTTACGCACGATCTCTTGCGGGTTGTTGGTCTGCGAAAGATTAATTTTCAACTCTCGTAGACCGAGCATCATATCGGTCAGGTGCGCACTGAAGTCCGCTGCGGTCTGAGCAGCTTCCGATAAGGTAATTCCTCGCCCCTGCGGATCATTAATAGCAGCTTCAAGCGAACTGAGAACATTCAGAACGGCTCCACCATAGCTGCGTTTTTCCAGATTGGCGATCGCAACCAGCGTACGTAACAAGAAGCTATTAGCCGGCGAAAGCAGAACATAGGTACGGTAGATCCGCTGCTCCTCCTCCAACCACCCTGTAGCGACAAGTCGGCGATAGATGCGACTAGTATATTCAGCGGTTGATCGCGGCAGCTCCTGCTGCTCCTCTTCAGAGTCATCCTCTTCCGGTTCCCAGCGACGCACACCCAGACGGATTACAGCACCTTCAATGGTCGAGCGCACCAGATCCTTGGGCACAAACGGGTCGACCAGGTCTTCATCAAAAAACAGGTCAGCCAGTGATATGAGTACAGCCTGATACACCTGTTTATTCTGCCCGGAGAGCGGCATAAACAGATTATCGGGAAGTTTGTTGAACAGCATTAAGCGTTAATCCGCAGCATATTTTCTAAAAGAATAGCCACCGATTCTAACGGAAAAAAGAGAGAGGGATAAGGGCTAAAACTGAATCCAAAAAATTGATTTCAGATCCAGTAACACTTCGGTTGCAACGTGAAGAAAAAGGCCAGCATTATGCTGGCCTTTTTAAGAACTTCAGTAGCAATCAATCATTATTGATCGGTATTAAGCGAATTGTTATCAATCAGGGTTTGTAACATCTCATCACTGCTACCGCCCAGCCCACTGACTCCCTCAAGAGTGATCTGATGATCTACCTGAGAGGCGTTGTTGAACTGACCTTTACCATCAGTATCGATCAGGATCACAGTGTCAGAACCTACCTCTTCAACCTTCAGATACTGATCGATCTCAGATGTACCCTGGAGTAGATCACCCAGTTGCAATACGTCACGACCCAATTCAAAGTCTTTGATCGTATCAACACTGTCATCAAGGTCAGATGTTAGGAAAACGATGCCATCATTCCCTTCACCTGTTGTGACCTCATCAGAACCAGTGCCCATGAAGAAAATATCATCGTCATCGCTGCCAGAGAGGATATCATTGCCCGGCGTACCCTCTATCGTATTCTCCATGTTCACCAAGCCGATTACTTTCACGTTATCAACTAAAGCACCGTGGGTATCAGATGTAACACCTGTCTCTATCAGCTTCAGCTCTGTGGAATCATCAGCTGCAAGAACCTCAAACTGAATTGAACTCCAATCATTCTCATTGATGTTAAAGATCTCTATTCCGGCATCTGCCGTAGCAGCAGGATCATTGGTCACCAGCGCAACCGTAACTCCATCCCACTGGATCTCAAATTGCGAGGAACCTGCAGTTTTTGATTTAGAGGCATCACGCACAATGGAATCCAGACTGATCTGATAAGATTCGCCTGCCACTGTATTCAGGACCTGAGCAATAGAATCTACCTGGCCGGCAACATCCATTTCGATCAATTGCTCGCCATCAGTTGCTTCCAGATCACCCCAACGACTGCCTTCAGCGTTCCATAGCTCTTTCCCATTCTCAGTAGTCCACCCTGTGAGTGACTGGTTCTGAGTCCAGGAAGTATTGATCTCATCTTCTTCAAAACTACCGTTAACCACTAGGTTAGCCACAACATCGACACTGTTATCATCAACATCTGCCGCAGTAGCAACCAACTCGAGACCGTTACTTGGTGTCACGGTAAGAGTTGCAGAGCTTGGATCACCATCACCATCTTCCATGGTGTATTCGAAAGATTCAGCAGTTACAGATGGATCCAGACTGTAGCTAAAGTCACCTAAACGGTACTGAGCTGTTTCATCTGCAGGATCTGCAGAAAGAACAAAGCTGCTAAATGGGCCATCAACATCGGGCACAAACGATAAGCTATTTCCGTTACCGGCAAAGCTACCTTCATTACGATCGCCACTATCAACCAGATTGCCATCGCTATCAAAAGCAAACCATGTAAACAGATCTCCATCATTCGCATTAATCAAATTCAACGAGATCGAAGAAACAGTATCCGGGAACTCAATCACCAGAGCTTCAGAATCACCAGCATCATTGTCGATGGGGTTATTATTGCCTGCCCCCACACCAATCCCAACTGTACTTGATACTGTTGGGGCTGAACGACCATCCAATCCAACTAACTTACCATCAGCATCGGTGAAACTATCTCCCGCATCGAAACCATAGATAAGAAGGCCATCGTAGGCGAGGTATGGATTTGTATTTCCGCTATCCCCTTCGATGGTCGTAAACGATGTCCGGCTAAGATCAACGGTACCCGACAAAGATGATTCATCTGATACGTAAGTGTATTCACCATTGGAGCCGACCTGCAGCTGACCAAACTCAGTATCAAAAACGATATTCCCGGATTCATCCAGGTCATCAGGGTTAGCAAATGACTTCGTAACCCCGTCATGAGTAACGGTCAGCACTTTACTTGGATCTGCATCACTCAATGATGGGTTATTGTTCGTATCATTCGATAGTAGGTTTCCAGAGACACTGCCACCTGGCGCTACAAATTCTGCATCATCCACAGCAGTCGGTGCAGAGTCTGTGACACTGATAGTGACCTTAGTCCAGCTACCATCAACAGAACCATCGTTCGGTGCGTAATAGAAATAATCATCGATTGAATCAGAGACTTCGTGATCCAGAACCGGAGCTGTATAGCTGTAAGTTCCGTCCGCATTCATGACCACTGAACCACCTAAGGCAGTCGCAAAAGCTGTTGCACCACTGACACTCTGCTGATTCGTACCAGATGCATCACTCGCCACTTTAGAGACCGTTAAATCTGCCTGTGCTGTTTCTGCATCTGAATCATTCGAGAGCACGCTGGTAGTCTGATCCAGCACTGTGCCTTCTAGTGTTGATGCAGAGTCAGTTTGAGCCTGAGGCGCCTCATTTCCATCAATCACGGTGTTATTCACAGCACCCGTTGTGCTGATCGATTCAAAGTTACCACCCGTTGTACCGGTAATGGTC
>NZ_CANMIR010000018.1 GCF_947498015.1 uncultured Neptuniibacter sp. | reverse complement strand
AAAAAAGCTAAAAACACCCCCAACCTGTTCACTCAGCAATCAGCGCTGTTTAATCCCTGATCAATAACCATAAAAAAAGCGCCTGACGGCGCTTTTTTTATCTCTTCTCTAACCCTTCAAAACTAGCACCGAACAGCTGGCTGATTCTGTCACCTTAGCGGTTACAGATCCCAGCACCATTTTTTCTACTCTTCCATGTTTTTGTGCATTTATGACTATTAGATCCGCACTAATGGATTCTGCGTGCTTAACAATCCCTTTATACGTATTGCCCTCGCTAGCTTTAACCGTCACGGTTTTATCTTTGAGGCATCTTCTCCCTAAAGCACTTAACTCACCCTCCATCGCTCCTAAGGCATCCGTTACAGCGTCTTTAGGGAAATACGAAGCTACGACCGACATCTGGTAACCTGGTAATACTGAGATCAAGCATATCTGTACATCATTACCGAAATACTTATCCACTGCAGTTAGCGTACGTTCTGTACCTTTACGATCCTGTAAATCAATTGGAACTACTATATTTTTAAACATCTGATTCACCCGCAAAAATTCTTCTACGTCTTTGCATCCAAGCGATCGCAATTAGCAACATAATCACCGGAATCCAAACAAGCTGTTTCGGCGGCCGATCAGCTTGTACTTCAAGTGATAGTATCTCCCAGTCAAAATCTATTCCCACTTTTTGTGCGGCGCTATCAAACGCTACCATATCCACAATCGTGCGAGACTCTTCCTGACGTAAGACTAAACCCGCTGAATCCAATCTTTCCTTCCCTTGGCCAGCAGCAGATAGCGGAAGCTCTACTGTTCGATTAACAAAGTTACCGTCAATCGTTTCTCCCGCCACTCTCATTCTTAATGGCAACCCCTCAGGAAGTTTCTCTGCTACGCTCTCTATCTGATTCGGTGGCAAGTTCTCTATTGGTGGATAGATCTCATCCCAGACAAAACCTGGTCTAAACATCAAAAATGCTACGACAAGCAATAATACTGTTTCGTACCATCTGTTTTTTACAAACCAGAACCCCTGTGTAGCTGCCGCAAACACCAGCATCGCAACTAACGCACCAAAAATTGTCATCAGAAGATGACTGACACTCTCTATCCCTATGAGAATAAGCTCCGTATTGAAAATAAACATAAAAGGCAGTACAGCTGTTCGAATGTCGTAGGTAAACCCCTGAATACCAGTTCGGATTGGATCTGAACGAGCTATTGCCGCAGCGGCAAATGCCGCCAACCCAACAGGAGGCGTGTCATCCGCCAGAATACCAAAATAAAATACAAACAGATGCACAGCGATTAACGGCACGATCAAGCCATGCTCAGCCCCCAAAGTGACTATTACCGGAGCCATCAATGTTGAAACCACAATATAGTTTGCAGTCGTTGGTAACCCCATTCCTAAAATCAAGCTAATCACCGCAGTAAAGAGCAACATCAGGAGCACGCTACCTCCTGAGATAAACTCAACAAACTCCGTCATTACAAGCCCGATACCCGTCAGTGTCACTGTACCTACAACAATACCCGCCGCCGCAGTTGCAACACCAATACCGATCATGTTTCTCGAACCGGAAACCAGACCATTAAACAGATCCTCGACGCCACACTTGACCTGTTGCCCCCAATCATTATCCGATCTGAACAATCCTTTTAATGGCCTATGCGTTACAACAATGAAGACCATGAATAAGGTTGCCCAGAATGCTGACAACCCTGGTGAAAAACGCTCGACTGTTAAGCACCAAACCAGAACCACCACAGGAAGAAGGTAATAAAGTCCTGATTTCACTGTCGGAGCTGTTTCCGGTAATACGACCACATCTGAATTAGGATCATCCATATGCAGATCAGGGTAACCTGCAGAAAATTTCACCAACCAGATATAGGCCACCAGGATCACTAAACCCGCAATCAGGTAGGACCAGTTCCCAATATAATCTTTTGTCCACCCTAACCCGTAGTACACCACCATCGAGATAATGCAGACCCCGGCGACAATCATCGCCCAGACACTTAGCTTTTGCGCCAATGTAGCTGTATTTCGCGTTGGCAGCCCCTCCATACCCGCCTTAAGCGCTTCAAGATGCACGATATAGATCAGTGCAATATAGGAGATTAAAGCTGGTAAAATTGCATGTTGAATTACCTCGATGTAAGAGATACCAACATATTCCACCATCAGAAATGCAGCAGCCCCCATAATGGGTGGAGTGAGCTGGCCATTCGTTGATGCTGCAACTTCAACTGCACCCGCTTTATACCCGGGAAAACCCACCCTTTTCATAAGAGGGATGGTAAATGTACCGGTCGTTACAACATTCGCGATAGATGAGCCTGAGACCAAGCCACTCAATCCGGACGAAACAACCGCGGCTTTCGCAGGCCCCCCTTTCATATGTCCCAACAACGAGAAAGCGACCTGCGTGAAATAGTTTCCTGCTCCGGCCTTATCCAATAGAGAGCCAAACAAGACAAAAAGAAATACAAAACTCGTTGAAACACCCAAAGCCACACCAAACACACCCTCTGATGTCAGCCATTGATGTGACATCGCTTTATTTAGGCTTGCTCCTTTATGAGAGATCACCTCGGGCATGTAGGGTCCGGCAAATGTGTAAAGAAGGAAAACTGAAGCCACCACCATCAGTGGAGGCCCCAATGCTCTACGGGTTGCCTCAAGTAGCAACAACATTCCAGTTACCGCGACAACAATATCTGCAGTGATAGGGGCACCGGCTCTGTCAGCCAGTTCCCGATGAAAGACAACGAGATAGCTGGCACTGAAGGCCGCTATCGCAGCAAATATCCAATCATGCCAGGGAATATGGGTACGCGAAGAATGCTTAAATGCAGGAAACGCAGTATATGCCAGAAAGATTGCAAAACTCAGATGGATCGCTCTAGCCTGCGTATCGTTAAAAACACCAAAATCAAATATAAACGGTAAAGGAGATGAATACCAAAGCTGGAAAAGCGCCCAACCTAATGCCACAAGCCATAGAAACTTTCCCGAAATTCCATCTGGAGATCGGGCTCCTGAATCTGCCTGCGCAACCATCTCCTGAACTTCTTGAGAGATAGCAGAAGCTGAATGACTCGTATTATCCGTCACAACATCACCGTATTTTTATAATAGAGACTGATTTTCATACCGTACAAAAACGGGGACATAAGTCCCCGTATCTATTAGCAAAGAGCCTTACAGCAGACCCGCTTCTTTATAATATTTCATTGCCCCCGGATGCAGTGGCGCAGAAAGACCATCTTTTACCATCTGCTCTTTCTTAAGGTTTGCAAACGCTGGATGTAACTTACGAAAAGTATCGAAGTTCTCAAACACAGCCTTCACAACCTCGTAGACCACTTTTTCAGGGACATTTACCGAGGAGACAAAGGTAGCGCCAACACCGAATGTTTCAGTATCAGCATCATTTCCTCGATACATCCCCGCTGGAACGGTAGCCGTACGGTAATAGCTGTTATCTGCAATTAATTTAGTTACATCTGCGTCATTAACATTGACTAACACGCTATCACAGGAGGTGGTCGCTTCTTTGATCGCACCACTTGGGTGACCAACCACATAAACCATGGCATCAATTTTGTTATCACAAAGCGCACTTGCCTGCTCTGAGGCTTTTAATTCCGATGCCAGGGAAAAGTCATCCATACTCCAACCTTTTGCAGCCATCAACACCTCAATCGTGCCGCGCTGCCCTGAACCAGGATTACCAACATTGACTCTCTTACCTTTGAGGTCGTTGAAAGACTTGATACCAGAATCAGCCCGTGCCACGACAGTGAAAGGTTCAGGGTGAACCGAAAAGACCGCTCTCAGATCTTTGTTAGCGCCTTTATCTTCAAATTTGCTTGTACCGTTGTAAGCGTGGAACTGCCAGTCAGACTGAGCCACACCCATATCCAACTCTCCAGCTCGGATAGTATTCAGGTTATAAACCGAACCACCAGTCGACTCCACAGAACATCGAATGCCATGATTTTTACGGTTTTTATTCACCAGCCTGCAGATCGCTCCACCTGTCGGATAATAAACACCCGTCACACCACCCGTGCCGATGGTAATAAATTCCTGTGCCGTGGCAGTTGTTGCACCTCCCATTGCAGCAAGACCAACGCCCATTGCCAACAAGCCAGAGGTAACCGTCTTACGAAACGTCATAACAAACTCCCTATGATTTTATTATCAGGCTATGAATTGAGCCTCAGATATTTACACATATCACTCAAAAGACTAGACCCATAAACGTCAAGCTTCAAAATTTATACGATAAATACCCTTAAATTAATTGATAAATAACATGCAACATCAACTAGATAACACGTTTTTGCTTACACCGACAACAGCCACTCTTCAGATAAACTTCCTGCTAAATACCTTTATTTGATTCTGCTATTAATGCCGTTTAAAACGGTGGATTTTCCTATACGGAAAAACGTCAACAACAACACCCGAGCTCACCTTATTCTGGATATCCTTCCAGAAAGCCACACTCAAAAGATCACCATGCAGTTTATTAAACAAACTACGGATATTTTGATCACACGCAGTCAGCATCGAAAGCTCTTCAGGAAAAACATCGTTAGGCCCTACCGAGTACCATGGGTCATCAGACATTTCCTGTTCTGGATAAAGCGCCTCGGGAATCTCCCTGAAATTACACTCGGTCAAATACATAATCTCATCATAATCATAAAACACGACCCGGCCATGACGGGTGACTCCAAAATTTTTGAATAACATATCCCCGGCAAAGATATTTGCCGCAGCTAACTGCTTAATCGCTTTCCCATATTCATTGACCGCATGAAACAGCGCTGTTTCATCTTCACGTAACCTGGCTTCATCAATAAATATGTTCAGCGGCGTCATATAGCGCTCCACCCAGAGATGGCGAATGATAATCTCATCGCCTGATAAATAGATTGAGGACCCGGCTACGGCTTGAAGCTCCTCTATCAGAGCCGGTGAAAACCGGTTAAGTGGAAATGAGAAGTTAGTAAACTCCTGTGTATCAGCCAACCGCCCGACACGATCATGCTTTTTAACAAGGTGATATTTCTGTTTAACCATCTCCCTTGTCACGTGCTTGGATGATGAGAACTGATCTTTAATGACCTTAAATACAAATGGATGTGAGGGCAGCATAAAGACAGTCATAACCATCCCCTTGATTCCGGGGGCGACTTCAAACTGATCCCCTGAGCGATTCAGGTGCGTTAAAAAATCACGGTAGAATTCAGCCTTTGCCTGTTTATAAAAGCCAATTGAGCTATATAGCTCCGCATGTGATTTTTGCGGGATTAAGGACTGTAAAAACCGAACGAACTCGGATGGAATATCAATATCAACCAGAAAATAACTACGTGTAAAACTAAATACGATCGAAACATCATCCTCATCGCTTAGAACCGTATCAATATACACAGCCCCATTTTCATTATTCAGCACAGGAAGAACAAACGGCTGCTCTCCGTGAGGCATATGAATCCTGCCAACCAGATACGCTGCCTTATTTCGAAAAAACACGCGGTTTACGATATCTACTTTTGTATTCTGGTTTGCGGTTACCCCAGCGGAAAGGTGCTCTCGGATATAGTAGATAAGATTTCGTATATCCCTGCGTTTATTCTCCCAGGGAATTGCAAATGCAAAATCATCCATCACCTTAGATAGCAGATGCACCAGACCGTAATCTGAAAGTGAATAGGTCCAGTAAATCGGCTCCCCCGATTGAAAAACCTCTCCCGATCGCGTCGTCAGGATGAACATATTTTCACTATCGATCAGGTGATGCTGAAACAGATGACAGTAGACCGAGTTATAAAACGTCTCTGCCAGCTCTGGATCAGTCCGTTGACGTATGAGTTTGCTGTAATACGCCTTAGCCTGATGCCAAAGCTCAGGTTGATAGATCTCATCCCCCAGCAGTTGCTCAAGAGCGTTCGCTGCTTCTGCGACCATCTCTTCATATAATTCAATACGCTCAGCAGAAAGTTGCTGCAGTTCATTCCAACTGGCCGTTTCAAAATATTTCTGAGCGCAATCAGTAATCTCCTGAAAACTGAGACGGTACTCTGCAAAAAAAACCATCACCTGTGCAGCGATCCGTTGGTGTGTCTGCCGTCTCATCGATTTATCCTATTATTTGCATATGATAATGCGCACGCTAAACGTTTCTGCCATTCTAGAATCGTAATATAGATTGATCATAGTACGACTATTCTGAACTGTATAAGCATGTTTATCTGGAGCGAGGCTGCTGATGTATACAATCCCAACACTTTCTGCAGAGAGTAACAAACCAAGGGCAATAGCTGTTTTAACCAGTGGCGGAGACTCCCCTGGTATGAACCCCGCTATCCGTGGCGTAGTTCGTGCGGCATTACATCGGGGTATTAAGGTATACGGCGTAAACAAAGGCTATAGCGGCTTGATCATCGGCGATATAGGCGAGATGAATTCAGCATCGGTCACCAATATTGTCCAGCGTGGAGGCACACTACTAAAAAGTGATCGTTGCCTTGCCTTCAAAGACCCGGCGGTCAGGCATCAAGCCTCAGAGGTACTAAAAGAGAAAGGTATTGATAGCTTGGTTGTCATCGGCGGCGATGGTTCATTGACCGGTGCCCACCTGCTGGCCTCCGAGAGTGATATCCGGGTTATCGGTCTTCCGGGCACCATCGATAATGACATCTACGGCACCGATGACACCATAGGTTTCGACACTGCCGTCAACACAGCCTTGGATGCAATAGATAAGATTAGGGATACGGCTCTCTCCCATGAAAGCCTTTTTTTGGTTGAAGTGATGGGCCGAAATTCAGGTTTCATTGCCACCCATGTAGGTATTGCATGTGGTGCTGAAATGATCGTTGTACCTGAATACGAGGTGCAGATTGATGCAATATCCTTCCAGCTTGCTAATAACCGCGCTCAGGGCAAAGGATCCAGCGGCATAATAGTGGTAGCAGAGGGCCAAACACCCGGTCTGACGTATAATCTGGCGAAACAATTGGAACAACATGAGCAAAAACCCAAAGTATGCATCCTCGGTCATATCCAACGTGGCGGCAGACCGTCTGGTCATGACCGCGTTCTGGCATCATGCCTGGGTGCATCCGCCATCGATTATCTCTGTGCCGGATATAATGATGTGATGATCGGCGTCAGGGGGGGAGTCATTACCGAAACACCTCTGCAACAAGTAATTGAAAAATCCAAACAACTTGACCCAGACCTATTCCAGAGAGCACTACTACTTCACAAATAGTCAGATTCGATCCTAGTCTGTTGTCGCTGCTCATCAGGACGTTATACTCCCGGAATGAATTTAGTCACCTCAAACCTGATCGAGCAGTACCAACGTAAACTATCCAACGAAAACCTAGCTGAAGATGCATCTCAGTGGTCGACTGTTTACAGGCTTCACACTCTGCTGAATGAGCTTTCCCGCCCGAAACCTCTCTTTAGAAAGCCAAAACCGATAAAAGGTATCTATCTATGGGGCCCGGTCGGTCGTGGAAAAACGATGCTCATGGACCTAGTCTGCCAATGCCTGAATGAGCATCAACACCTGCGGCTACATTTCCATCGTTTTATGGCGATGATCCACCAGCAACTGTTCGAGCACAGCGGTCACCCTGAGCCTCTTCAATACCTGGCAGAAAAGCTAGCCAAGCAATACTCCGTTATCTGTTTTGACGAATTCTATATTTCCGACATTGGAGACGCCATGCTACTTGGCAGATTATTTGATGCACTCTTCCAACGGGGCGTAACCATCATCAGTACATCCAATACACAGCCAGATAATCTTTATGCTGGAGGACTTCACCGCGACCGGTTCCTGCCTTCGATTCAAGCCATCAAGCGACATATGGAGATTATTTCACTAGATAACGGAACCGATCATCGCCATAGAGAACTAGAACACTCCTCCGCCTACTTTATTGATCAGGAGTCTGCCTTAGCAGAGCTCTATCAACAGCTTACATTAGCAAGTACTTCGGAGACTGTTACTCGGGTTGAGATATGCAGCCGATTGATACCCTGCAAAGCCAGTCAGGGCGATGTCGCCTGGTTTACATTTTCGCAGCTGTGCGAAGGCCCACGTTCAGCCAGAGACTATATAGCGCTGGCTCAAGACTTTTCTCACATTTTGCTTAGTGAAATCCCCCGCTTTGCGGGTAAAGGCCAAGAACAGATTAAAGCCCCTGGGACGGAAGATGGGCACGCAGCTGTCAACAGCACAGGTCTGCGCCAGATTATTCAAAGCCATCAGGATGACTCGGCCAGGCGCTTTATCAGCCTGGTTGATGAGCTCTATGACTGCCGGATCAATCTATACCTGAGTGCGGAAGCCAAAGCTGAAGAGCTCTATAAGGGTGACCTATTGAGCACCTCTTTTAAACGCACTATCAGTCGTCTAAAAGAGATGTCTTCAAAAGAGTACCAGACACTACCAAATATACGTTTTTAACGCAGATAAGGGTTTGTCTGTTTCTCTTGTCCAAAGCTTGATCCGGGACCATGACCTGGGATGAACTCTACGTCGTCTCCCAAGGGAAGGAGTTTATCCTTAATTGAAGATATTAATTCCTGATGGTTCCCCTGTGGAAAATCAGTGCGCCCAATGGATCCGTTAAACAGAACATCTCCCACTATTGCCACCTGATCCTCAGGGTTATAAAACACAACATGACCTGGGGTATGGCCAGGGCAATGGATCACATCCAGAGCAGTATCACCCACTTTAACCTGATCCCCATCTTCCAACCAACGATCCGGCTCAAACCCTTCACAGTGAGGAAAATTAAACATTGCACACTGCTGAGCCATACCATCTATCCAAAACTGATCACCTTTATGGGGCCCTTCAATCGGTAACACTTTGCTTTTTGACAGCTCAGCAGTACCCCCGGCATGGTCAATATGAGCGTGTGTTAGTAGAATTTTTTCCAGCTCCACTCCCTCTTCCTGAGCCACAGCGAGAATTTTTTCCAAATCACCACCCGGATCCACAATCGCCGCTTTATTGCTTGCTTCGCACCAGATGAGTGAACAGTTTTGCTGAAAAGGGGTCACGGGGATAATTCTGTATTTCATAACAATCTCAAATAGGCTCTAAAAGACCGCTCTAGTATATCAGGGTCACGACTGAGGGATAGCAGGGGTGCAGAGTCTGACACATCGGCAAACGAAAAAAACAGCCACAAAATCTAATAAAACCGGCTTGTTTTCCAAACTATTTAAGGACACAGTAGAAGAGCAACACGCGTGAAAATAAGTTATAGGAAGGCCAGGAAGTAACGATGAAAAAAAACAAGCATGAAGCTGAGCTGGTTAAAGAAGCATTGCGTATAGGCGCGATCTACTTTGAAAAACGGGGAGCCGGCAGGTTCGAACAGACAGATAGCGCATCCAACAAAGTGACCGCAATCTACCGACTTCTGGTGAAAGATGGCTTGATTCAGGCCTTAGCAAAAGGTCAGGACAGTGAACCCAATATGAGACATAAACTCGCTCTTTGGATGGAGCGACAGTTGCCAGAAGATCATCCATTACGTAAGGGATAGAGAACTTTCCTAGAGTAGCCCGGTTATCCGTTGAAGGAGCAGTAGCTTTCCACACAGGGATGACTTCAGGTTCAACTTTTCGGGAGAGAGCCTAATCGTTGGAAACAACCAAATCTCAAATATTATGATTTGGATCACTGATAGAACTCCCTTGGGCCTCAGTTTTTTTTGCTTTAAACGGTAGTTTGAGATTAATATCTTGAGGGCGCTATCTGTAATTAAGGCTTAGATTTTATGGACTTACAAGAAACTGAAAACTCAAATACGCACAGAACGGATTTTATTGAGTGTTTACGCCTGATCGAGCGCTTGCATCGACGTATCCTGGATATTTTAAAATTCAGGCTTGAAGCCCTTGGCTATGCAGACATCAACAGTGTGCAAGCACTGCTGCTTCACAATATCGGTGACCGCGAAATGAATGCCGGAGAGCTACGCACACGTGGCTACTACCTTGGTTCCAATGTCTCTTACAATCTGAAAAAGATGGTCGGGAATGGCTACATCAAACAGGAGCGTTCCGAACATGATCTACGCTCGGTGAGAATTAAACTCAGCCAGAAAGGCCTTGCGATCCACCACCTTATTGCCGAACTATTTGACCAACAGCTTGAGCAGATAAACGCTGAGCAACGGATTACCATGGAAGAGTTAAGCAATATACGTTCACAACTTCGCCAACTTGAAAGCTTCTGGGATCAGCAGATCGGCTGTTACTGATCTATACAATCACTGCACTGCCACCTTTGCAGTGCAGCTGCTCAAACTGTTCCACGCGGCTTGGCTTACCCATTAGATAGCCCTGAATACATTCACACCCTTTAGCATTTAAAAACGTCTGTTGTTCTTCTGTTTCAACACCTTCAGCAATCACATTTAACCCAAGGTTCTGAGCCATTAGAATTATTGTCTGTACGATCTCAGCATCATCAGGGTCTAACATAATATCCTGAACAAACGAGCGATCGATTTTAATCTTGTCTAACGGTAGTTTTTTCAGATGCAACAGTGATGAGTAACCGGTACCAAAATCATCCAGAGCAAACGTAACCCCCAAATCTCTGAGCTGCTGCATTTTTTCGATTGTATCTTCGATATCGATTAAAACCAGGCTCTCAGTTAGCTCAAGTTCCAGTTTTCCGGATGGAATGTTAAATAAGTTCAGACAGTTCTTAACATTTGTAACAAAGTTATCCTGCACAAACTGTTTGGCACTGACATTAACGGATACAGACAGATGACGCGCCTCCTCGGATTGCTGCCAACGCTCTATCTGTTGACAGGCCTGACTGATTACCCATTCACCTATAGGTATGATCAATCCGGTATCTTCAGCCAAAGGGATAAAATCAGCGGGTGAAACCATCCCCCGCTCCGGATGAAACCAGCGCAACAGAGCCTCTGCCCCAAACACATCCCCCCCACGACATTGAGGCTGATAGAAAAGTTCAAATTGACCTAAAGGCAGGGCCTTTCTCAGATCAGATTCCATTTTTGCCATAGAGCACAGGGAAGCCTCTGCGTCAGGGTCAAAGAAACGATAGGTATTTTTCCCCGCTTCCTTAGCCTGATACATCGCCATATCTGCACGTTTCATGATCTCTTCAGGCCGATCATAAGCATTGAACAGGGTAATTCCGACACTACAGCCACTGTGATATGACAGCCCATCCAGTACAAATACTTTTTCAACTGAGGTGATCACTTTCTCGGCAATTTTTTGAATCTGAGAAAGCACCTGGGTCTCTTCACACCCTAGATTTTCAAGGATAATGATAAACTCATCGCCTCCGAGGCGAGCCACCATATCCGCATTGCGGACACAACGATCTAAACGCTCAGCCACCTCAATCAGCAACATATCGCCTCGATCATGCCCCTGAGTATCATTGAGCTTTTTAAAGTTATCCAGATCGATAAACATTAGCGCACTGACCTGCTCTGTAATACGTGCAGAGCGCAAGGCACCATCAATCCTCTCTTGTAAGGATCTACGATTCGGCAAGCCCGTTAAGGGATCATAAAACGCCAGCTTATGGATATCCTCTTCACTCTTTTTACGCTGGGTAATATCGGTAAAGGACCCCACATAGTTGGTGACTCTCCCGGCTTCCGCTTCAACCGCTGTGATAGTTAGCTGTTGCGGATAGATCTCACCGGACTTACGTTTATTCCATATTTCACCCTGCCAAAATCGCTCTTTAGCTAACACACTCATCATCTTCGAGTAGAACTCTTCATTGTGATGACCTGACTGCAGCGAAGCGGGTGTTTTCCCGATGATCTCTTCTGGTTCGTACCCTGTCACACGAGTGAACGCGTTGTTAACCCTAAGAATTTTATGATTTTCATCCGTGATCAGCATCCCTTCCTGAGAGTCAAACGCAGTTGCCGCTATATGCAGCTCCTTCTCAGCAAGTTTACGTTCGGTTACATCGCGGGATAACACGATGAAATGCAATCTCTCCTCATCGCTGGCCTTCCGCGAAACAGAAAGTTCAAATGTTTTTTCCACATATCCAAGTTGTAGGTGGATTTGATGGCCTCTGGAAACACCTGCTGCCCAAGCCTCTTTTAATGCATCAATCACCACTGATGCAGCATCAGAGGGCATCACATCGAAAACGGTTTTACCGATCAACTCCTCCCTAGGAAGAACCAGATCATTTGGATCAGAAGCATGACATTCCAGATATCGCCCATCAATATCCATCTCAAACAACAGATCGGGAATAGCAGCGAAGGTAGCTTCTAGCTTTTTTCGGGCAATTTCACTTCTACATTCACTCTCGATCAGCGCATCTTCAGTTTCACGACGCTCAATCTGATGAGTAATTAGCCTTCCCAACAAAACCGTTGCAAGCGGAAAAATCAGCATAAGTGGCAAAGCAAGTACACTCAGGAGTGAATCCACTGTGCTGTTTGGCAGCACAGACAGGCAGGCGAGCATTACTGCATGAACCACAACACCCAAAAGATACAGCTGGGACCAATGAACTCTCTGCTCAGAACGCCATTTTTCACGCCATAGGCGGTAACCTACGCCTATAGCTGCTGAAGTGAGAATGATTAAAATGCCAGCAACAACTCCCTGTCCACCTTCGACAACCCTAAAGCCCACTGTCATAACAACGGCGGTGATCGTTGGAATTAAGCCAAAAAACAGACCAGAGATAAAAAGCAGAATTGAGCGGGCATCAATAATGACACCACTGACTAACGAGAGAGGAACCGACATCAGAGAGATGCCGATCAGACCGATAAAGATACCCGTCAGTAGCTTTTTAACCGGAGAGGGACGCCCCTGATGAAAGGAGAATGCGTCATACAGCACCCCCATAGCGAGTAGTAGAGCAACATTGTTGACCAGTGTAAAAATGATTCCGCTTGTCAACTCAGGCCACCTCTACCGACCAACCGGTTTGGAATTTACTAAAACCGCTCCAAGAAATGTAGTCCATTACCCTTAAAATTCCCTTAATAAATACAAGGGCAAATATTAACCACTAATGCACCCTGACTCCATTGGCTGAACTGATTAAAGCTGTCCAGGGATATTGATCTATATCAATAAAAACCGAACTGCAGTGATCACCGATCAATCATGCTCCTGTTTCTTTTTCTGAGCCTCCATATATTGTTTATCCATATCACCATACTGGCGCTCATACGCCTCCGGGTCAGATCGCCAAAGGCGATACAACTTGCGATCATTGGCAGCCATCGGAGGTGGGTTTTCACCTCTACGCTTTAAAGCATTTAGCGTCACGGGAATAAACGCAAACAGTACCAAGCCGAATACCAGGAGATATTTAAGCCACTCATCACTCATCTCAATCTTCTCCATCAAATAAAAAAAGCCGCACATTGGCGGCTTTATCAGAATAAGACCTTATCAGACCTTATGATAGATCTCGGCACCCGTCTCTTTAAATTCTGCCGATTTTTCCTGCATCCCCTGATCCGCTTTAGCATTGATTGCCGCCACTTCATCCGCATCTAATTCACGAACTTCCTGGGAGATTTTCATAGAGCAGAATTTTGGTCCACACATAGAACAGAAATGCGCCACTTTAGCTGATTCTTTTGGCAGTGTTTCATCATGGTATGAACGCGCAGTGTCAGGATCCAAGCCAATATTGAATTGATCGTCCCAGCGGAATTCGAAACGCGCTTTAGACATCGCATTGTCACGAATTTGCGCCCCTGGATGCCCTTTGGCCAGATCTGCGGCATGGGCAGCAATTTTATATGTGATGATCCCCTCTTTAACATCATCTTTGTTTGGCAAACCCAGATGTTCTTTAGGGGTTACATAGCAGAGCATGGCACAGCCATACCAGCCAATCATAGCGGCACCGATCCCAGAGGTGATATGGTCATAGCCAGGAGCAATATCCGTAGTCAATGGGCCCAGCGTATAGAATGGCGCTTCATGACACTCTTTAAGCTGCTTATCCATATTCTCCTTGATCATATGCATCGGCACATGCCCAGGCCCTTCAATCATCACCTGTACATCATATTCCCAGGCAACTTTGGTCAGTTCACCAAGCGTTTCCAGTTCCGCAAATTGAGCTTCATCATTGGCGTCATAAACTGACCCCGGACGTAACCCATCCCCTAGAGAGAAAGACACATCATAGTCACGACAGATCTCACAGATTTCACGGAAATGGGTATACAGGAAGTTCTCTTCATGATGAGCAAGGCACCACTTCGCCATAATGGAGCCACCACGGGAAACAATACCCGTCATACGCTTAGCCGTCATAGGCACGTAACGCAGTAAAACCCCTGCATGGATCGTGAAATAATCCACACCTTGCTCTGCCTGTTCAATCAACGTATCACGGAACACTTCCCAGTTTAGGTCTTCAGCAACCCCGTTCACCTTCTCCAATGCCTGATAGATAGGCACGGTGCCGATTGGCACTGGTGAGTTACGCATGATCCACTCACGGGTTTCGTGAATATTTTTACCCGTTGAGAGATCCATGATGGTATCTGCACCCCAGCGCGTTCCCCAGGTCATCTTTTCTACCTCTTCTTCAATCGAAGAGGTGACAGCAGAGTTGCCAATATTGCCGTTAATCTTAACCAGGAAATTACGCCCGATTATCATTGGCTCTACTTCTGGATGGTTGATGTTAGCAGGAATAATCGCGCGCCCCTCAGCTACCTCTTTACGTACAAACTCAGGGGTAATCTCTTCCGGCAGGTTTGCACCAAAGCCATATCCAGGATGTTGCTCAGACACAACATTCCCTTCCGCTTTTGCCTTAGCCAACTTCATATTCTCGCGAATAGCGATATATTCCATTTCAGGCGTAATAATTCCCTGACGGGCATAATGCATCTGAGTGACATTCTTACCCGCAGCTGCGCGACGAGGCTTGCGCGTCAGTTCAAAGCGCAGGTCATCAAGGCGCAGATCGGCTTCACGTACTCTGCCATACTCCGAAGTCAGCTGTTCTAACTGCTCTGTATCATCTCTTTCAAGAATCCATTTCTCGCGCAACGGAGCTAACCCTTTACGAATATCAATGCAAACCTCCGGATCGGTGTACGGTCCTGAAGTATCGTAGACATACAGAGGATCATTCTTCTCCCCTCCAAAACCTGTCGGGGTATCATCCAGTGTAATTTCCCGCATAGGCACACGGATATCCGGACGGGATCCCTCTACATAAACCTTACGAGACTTTGGAAAGGGTTGAACAGAATCCTGGTCAACTGTAGCGGTTTGACTTAACGCCTGCGTTTCTTGTTCTGTTGTCTTATCTACCATCATTCAACCTGTTGTTATAGATGCTTTGCATGGCCCTGAAATACGGCTACCAGTACGCATGAAAGTGATTTACCGGGCCATGACCTGCGCCCACATTGAGATTGTCTGCGTTATCGATTGCGGACGTTATATACTGCTTAGCATGTGACACCGCTTCTGTGACGCTTTCACCCTTCGCCAAATAAGCTGTAACTGCCGATGCTAATGAGCAGCCTGTTCCATGGGTATTCTGTGTATTGATCCTGACTTGTTGAAATATTTCAAACTGATCACCATCAAAAAAGATGTCTGGGCACTCTTCACCCATTAAGTGCCCTCCTTTCAGTAACACATTGGCGGGTCCCAACCGATGAAGCAACCTTGCCATCTCCTGCATGCCCTCAAGGCTGCCAGGCTCCTCCATCTTGAGAATCGCTGCAGCCTCGGGAAGGTTGGGCGTGATCAGTTCAGCCAATGGAAAAAGTTGCTCAATCACCGTGGTAACCGCATCCGCTTGAAGCAGGGCGTTACCGCTTTTTGAGATCATGACCGGGTCCACAACCAAAAGTATGTCTCGACGACGAAGGTCTTTAGCCACTTCTGAAACCACATCTGCACTGCCCAACATACCTGTCTTCACTGCTTTGATCTCAATATCATCAAATACAGTCTCCAACTGTAGTCGGATAAAATCAGGCGTAACAGGAAAGACCCCTCTGACTTCGCTAGTATTCTGGGCTGTCAACGCCGTTATAACAGAGGCGCCATAGACCCCCAGAGCAGAAAAGGTCTTCAGATCCGCCTGTATACCGGCACCACCACCTGAATCGGAACCAGCAATGGTCAAAACATTGGAAATATTAGATTGAGGATTTTTAGACACAACTTCCCCCTTGGACATAAACAATGAAAGAAGGTGTCAGCAGCTGTAGTTTCATAGAGTAGAGATCTCGATTTCCTACGCCGGAACAAACCGGATCAGGTTCAACGGGTATACTCTCAGCCCTACTGGGCACCCCGACCAAGACAAGCCTGTAGTTTAATTTCTCTGCTACCCCACTGTCCAGAAAAGCAGCTTCCCTTTGAGCACTTTGATAGAAAAATCCGTTGAAGTATGGAAATTAAGAATTTTTCTTATTTTTTTTTACACCGCAGTGACCATAATTAGTCACATGGATCTCCTGTTCATGGAACGAATATCAAGGATGGCCTCGATAAAGCAGCTGGGATGCAGGATGCACTAGGGACACCCGCATGCGGGAACTGCAGGGAATATGGATGCCAATGAAAAGGGCGCCTCATGGGATGAGGCGCCCTTTTTATTGTAACCGAGTCATCAAGATTCAATTAATTTAAGAAATTAAGAATTTTTCTTATATCAATCGAATCTACAGAAGCCATAATTGAACACGTGGATCTCCTGTTCATGGAACGAATAACAAGGACGGCCTCGATAAGCGGAAAGGATGGCATTGATGCCCTAGGACAAGCCCGCAAGGATTATGGAAGCCAATGATGGGGATGTTTCATGGAACGAAGCATTCCCTCAACCCCACCGATAAACTCTCACTTCAAATCCCAACTCAACTCTTTTGCACTACTGAAGCTGCAGAGAGGATTCAGCAGTTTTTTTAGAATCGTCCCAAACAGTTGCTACAAGCTCATCGACTTTTGTTTCACACCCTGAAGCGATCCACTCTGCGAGAAGGGTTGCCAGATCCGGAAAGCTCTGTTTTTCTACAGCTGGCAGTTCTAACCAGGTAGCAAGCTGCTCCGAATCTAAACTTTCCACTACTATACCCAACCCCAAATAGGATAACAGTTCAGCATTTGATTCCTGCTCCGCTTGTCCTTTCTGAGGCAGAGATAGAATTTTTTTCCCGTACTGCATCGCTTCGCTCAGCAACCCAAACCCTGAATTACAGATCACGCCATGACAACTGGCCAGATCACGATGAAAGCCCTCACGACAAAACGGCCGAATATGTAGATTGCCAAGCTCCTGCGGCTCGCTCACAGCAGCATAGATATAAAAATCATAGTCTGGGTAAATGCTTAGAGCGTGGCCGATCTTTTCTAGATCATCATGAGGTAGGTAGACCACAATTTTATTCTCAATCTCGCTCACTTCGAATAATGGGGCCTGTATCAATGGAGGGAAGATCTGTTTATCAAAATGATGCCAGTGCAACCCTAGCATCTTAGTGGCCGGAGCAAAAAGCCTGACCTGGTTCCGTAGAAGAAAATCGCTTTTACTGTCTGGAAGGGGGTGAAGAAAAGCATACTGATGAGCGATCCCAACACTGGGAACACCCTGTAATTTAGCAGCCCAGGCTGACACCGGCTCAAAATCGGTAATAACCAGATCATAGCTACTCAGATCTAGTGAGAATATATCCCGAAGCAATCTAAACGGTGCGTTTCTTGTCACGGTTTTCCATTGGTCGACTCGACTGCCATCCATGTAAAAGGTCAGCCCTCTACGGCACCGGTAATCACCAAAAGGCTCCATATTGAAGAGCTTTCCCGGTTCGCGGCCGCTGAAAAGAAAATCAACGTCTACCCCTGCTTGCTGAAGCGCTGGCGCCATCACTCTGGCACGCGTTATATGTCCATTACCCGTGGCCTGTACACCGTATAAAACCTTCATCTTCAGAATAATTCGATCAGGGAGGACAGACTCAAAGTAAGCATAGTACAACTGCCCCCAAGAATAGCACCCGCAACAATATCAGTTGGATAGTGCACGCCTAAAGCGATCCTAGAGAAACCGACCAGTATCGCCACACCGTAAGCAAACTCAGAGAAGGCGGGATAAAAGTGCGCCACGAGTGTCGCAAACACAAATGCTGCGGCCGCATGCCCTGATGGAAAGCTGAATTTATCCGAGGGAACAATATAGGCGTCAATTGGAAGAGATTCGCAGGGCCGATCACGTCGGATTGTATTTTTCAGGAGAAGATATAAAGGAAGTTCGATTGAATATGCGATCAGACCTACTATAAGAAATAAAAGCCCATTCACAGGCTCATAGATCGCCAGCAGCACCCCCAAAAGAAGATAGAGCCCACCATCTCCCAAACGGGATATCTGGCGACTTATCATTGCAATTTCAGGTGCTCGCGGTAAATTTAAACACCAATGAAACGCAAACAGATCAAACGTAGTCAGAATCTTTAGGGCACCCATCGTCCCGCCTCCAGATTGTCTCAATTATGCATTGCCATAATGAGAGACACTGGTGACAGTCAGATGAATACGGATTGACAATTATATTACAGGCAGGAGCAGCCCTAAATTAATGCTGCTGCCATCTCTTTGGTGAATTTCTGCTCAAACCACTGAGCGGCAAGCTTCACGACCAGGTCAGGCTTAAGAAAGGGAGCCATATGTCCCTGCCGCTCCATTACCAACAGCTCCATCGGCTGTTCACAGTAACTCATCACCCGTTTAGAATAACTGACTGGAAGCACCTCATCCTTATCCCCATGCAGGATCGCCGCTGCAAAGTCATATCGATTATTGACGATCTCACAACGGTAATTAAAAACACTGGAGAGCGTTTTTAAAGGATAATCAAAAACCATCAACGGATCC
Source organism: uncultured Neptuniibacter sp. (assembly GCF_947498015.1). Classification (GTDB taxonomy): domain Bacteria; phylum Pseudomonadota; class Gammaproteobacteria; order Pseudomonadales; family Balneatricaceae; genus Neptuniibacter. The sequence goes on along the minus strand of NZ_CANMIR010000018.1, from coordinate 27,277 downwards.
TGATTAATCTCTTTTGCCGCCGGATGGCCTTTGAGCAGTTGCTCAAAGTCAACAAAGGATTTAAGCGGCACTTTAAATCCGGGCAGTAATAGAGAGGATGCCCAGGTCCAGTTCCACCCCATTCGGTAACTTAAATCCGGTGCCAGATCAGGTACTAGTAACGTACCACACAACACCGCTGACAAACGTTTATCCTGTTCAGCGGCTGCGACAGCTAGCAAGGCCCCAATCGAGTATCCATAGATCCCAAACGGCCCTTTAAATCGCTGCTGCAAAACATCCAATACGGAGGAGATCGAATCGCACATCTGCTCAACGGTATAGTGACCACGACCACCACCGGAATACCCATGGCCAAGGGGATCAATGCCAACCACATTGAATCCCTCCTGTGAGAGCTTGCAAAGCAGTTCAGAATAGAGCTCACAGTAGGTTCCAATGCCTGGAAGAAAAAGAATAGTCGGCGCATCCGGCCCACTTTCATAGAGTTCACAGTGGACGGCATTTTCGCCAACACAAAACGCTGTGCGCTTATCCAGATAAGGTTCCACCTCAAGCTTTTCACGCAGATTCATGCGAAAGCTGCAATCTTCCTGAGTCAGAATTGGCGGTCGTATCTGTACAGTCATAATATTCTCAGATTATCGCTGGCAGCATTTACAAAAAACCGTTGATCGCTGCCCCAGCCGAACCTCTGTCAGTGGAGAAAGGCATTGAACACAGGGTTCCCCTTTTCGCCCATAAACATGAAGTTTCTGTTTAAAGTAGCCGGGTTTTCCATCACCTCCGACAAAATCCTTCAGCGTTGTGCCACCTTGCTCAATAGCAGCAGATAGCACACGCTTTATCTCAATAACCAACTGGTTCAAGCGGGTTTGCGAGATATTCCCTGCAGCCCTCCTGGGATCAATACCTGCAGCAAATAACGCCTCAGTGGCATAGATGTTTCCCACCCCTACCACTACTTTACTATTCATAATGACCTGTTTAATCGCAGACTTTCGTCCAACGCAGAGCTGCTTAAGGTATTCTGCACTGAAATCATCACTCAAGGGCTCAGGACCTAAGTTATAAAGGAGCTCGTGATGCTCGCCATCCGGTTGCCATAATACAGAGCCAAATCTGCGGGGGTCCGTCAAACGTAGTGCAATACCGTTCTCAAAGCAGAAATCGATATGATCATGCTTCTGAACCGTTTCATTCAGATCAACGATACGCAAGCTCCCGGACATCCCCAGATGGATCATGACGGCTCCACCCTCGACCACCAGCAAGATATATTTTCCCCGACGCCTCACCTCTGTCACAGTACGCCCTTGTAGTAGGTCAGGCAAAAAACTGGGGACTGGCCAGCGTAAGTTTGGATTTCGCACCTTAAGACAACGCAATTTCCGGTTCTTAATATGAGGGCTAATACCGCGACAGGTCGTTTCAACTTCTGGTAATTCAGGCATATCAGCAAGCGGACATCTACTTCAGGTCTGGCTGGCTAGGTTAACATAAAAAAACGCCATGAAAGCGGCAAAGCCCCACTCAGAGGCAAAGCTGTGCTACATTTGCCTCAAAATCATCAGAAACAAAAAAAGACATTATGGATTTTATCTGGATCTTATTTGCCTTTGTATGTGGCTATACACTACGCCTCATCGAGATGCCCCCGCTAATCGGGTATCTTTTTGCCGGATTTTTCCTACATTTCATCGGCGTAGAACCGGTTCCAAGCCTGGACACGCTTGCGGACCTCGGTATTACATTAATGCTGTTCACCATTGGGCTTAAGCTGAATATAAGAGATCTGCTTAAACTCGAAGTCTGGGCAAGCTCTCTGTCCCATATGACTTTATGGACGCTCTTGTGCGGTTCCCTATTTCTACTGCTGGCCTCACTCTCCATACCCTACTTCACCGATCTGGATCTGAAAGCAGCTGCACTCATTGGATTCGCCCTCAGCTTTAGCAGTACCGTATGTATCGTTAAACTACTGGAAGAGAGCGGGGAAATGAAAACCCGCCATGGCCAACTCGCTATCGGCGTTCTGGTTATGCAGGATATTGTTGCGGTGCTCTTTTTAGTCGCAGCTACAGGTAAAATCCCTTCCGTTTGGGCATTCATTCTCATCGGCCTACCCTTTATACGCCCGCTACTCAACCATATGCTGATGCGTGCGGGCCATGGAGAGCTACTCCCTCTGGCAGGCTTTTTCCTCGCTTTGGGAGGCTATGAACTCTTTACGCTGGTGGGTATCAAGGGAGATCTAGGTGCGCTTGTTCTCGGCATGATGCTAAGCTCTCACCCTAAAGCCAGTGAGCTGACCAAATCTTTACTTAGCTTCAAAGACCTCTTCCTTATAGGCTTCTTCTTATCCATTGGTTTCACAGCACTCCCTGATCTGCCTATGCTCGGCATGGCTGCTGTTCTTGCCATACTCATCCCGCTGAAGTACATCATGTTCTTTGGCATTTTTACTCGTTTACACCTGCGTGGCCGTACCTCATACCTTTGCGCTCTGGCGCTTAGCAATTTCAGCGAGTTCGGGCTAATCGTTGCCTATCTTTGCGTTGATAGTGGCTGGCTCAGCAAAGAGTGGCTGGTTATTCTTGCCCTTGCTGTCTCTCTCTCATTTATCCTGACGAGCATAATCTACCGTTCAGCCCATACTCTCTTTCTCAAACATAAAGTCACGATCAAGCGATTCGAAAGCGCGACACCTCTGGCCAGCGATATCTTCGTACAACCCAAAGATTCAGAGATACTCGTAATCGGGTTAGGCCGTGTAGGCAAAGGGGCATTTAAGGCCCTTCATGGCTTGGTGGGCGATAATGTCTGGGGCATGGATGCGGATCGCAGCCGTATCAAAAAATTCCAGTCGAAAGGCATGCATGTATTCTATGGTGATGGTGAAGATGCCGACCTATGGAGCAATATGGATACCCACAACATCAGATTAATTCTACTTGCACTGCCCTCAATGGAAGATATTCTGAATATTGCTGAACAGCTTCATTGCGCAGGATATCAAGGGGAAATTGCAGCGATTGCACGTTTTCCTGATGAGCATGACAAGCTAATTTCGGGCGGTATCGACAAAGTGTTCAACTTCTATACCGAAGCAGGCCTTGGCTTTGCTGAGGAGAGCCTTCAGTTAATCCAGCAACAAGCCGGCCTGACAGATAGACCCACATAGATGATTAAGGCACAAAAAAACCCGGCAATTGCCGGGTTTTTCTTTTAAAGAAGAAAGATCTTATTTGATCTTAGATTCTTTGTATTCAACGTGCTTACGTACTACTGGATCATACTTTTTGAACACCATCTTTTCAGGAGTGTTACGCTTGTTTTTGTCAGTAGTGTAGAAGTGACCAGTACCAGCAGAAGAAACCAGCTTGATCTTTTCGCGTGCGCCTTTAGCCATGATTCAGCTCCTTATACCTTGATGCCGTTGGCACGAACATCAGCAAGAACTGCGTCGATACCTTTTTTGTCGATGATGCGCATACCTTTAGAGGAAACACGCAGGCGAACGAATTTATTTTCGCTTTCTACCCAGAAACGGTGCCAGTGCAGGTTCGGCAGAAAACGACGACGAGTTTTACGCTGTGAGTGGGAAACATTGTTTCCTGTAACTGGGCGCTTACCAGTTACCATGCAAACTTTAGACATTGATAAAGCCTTAATAATTTATGGTTACGAATCTATCCTTTCTCTATTTATTGAAATGGCACCAGGCTGTGGGAGCGACTCTACACGTCCCAAAACTAAGCCATCTCTCAGGCGGAGCGTCCCGTAACTAGACAAGATACCGTACCGAAGTGTGGATAGAAGGTCGCGCATTATACACAACTGTTTTTCAATACACCACCAAAAATGGCTGCTTATATCAACCCACGCTCCGCAAATGAGACGACCTCACTATCTCCAACCACCATATGATCCAGCACACGTACATCTATCATCTCCAATGCGTCAGAGAGTCTTGACGTTATCTGCTGATCGGAGAGACTGGGCTCTGCTATTCCAGAGGGATGATTATGCGCCAGAATAACCGCAGCTGCATTGTGCAGCAGTGCTTTAGCCACTACCTCGCGAGGATAGATTGCCGCAGCGTTGATAGTTCCAAAAAACAGCTTTTCAAATTTAATAATCTGATGACGGTTATCCAGAAACAAACAGCCAAACACCTCCTGCCGAAAGTGTCTTAGCTGAGATTTAACAAATAGCTTTACCTGGTCAGGCCGCTGCAGCACCTCTCCCTTTAAAAGGTGAGAGTGCATATGCCGCCGGCTCATCTCCATCACTGCCTGAAGCTGCACATACTTTGCCACGCCTAAACCACGTGCAAGACAGAAATTGTGCTGATCGCTCTCCATCAAAGCTCGTAAGGATCCAAATCGCTGTAAAAGATCCCTGGCCAGATCAACAGCCGTCTTCCCTTTCACCCCGGTTCTTAAAAAGATAGCAAGCAACTCAGCATCTGAAAGTGCTGCTGCACCTTGCTGAAGCAGCTTCTCTCTTGGCCGCTCAGATTCAGGCCAATCCGTGATAGACATATCAACTCCTTTTGTATGTCATTTATCAGTAAAATCGCTCACTCTAATCTACGAAACTTTAGCAGGAAATGATATGGTTACCTCCCTTAATTCCTAGGGTATTAAATAGATATCGATACCCTCAACCGTACAGATAACAGCAGCCAGCCAGTATGCAGAGACTTACTAACAAACAGATTATTCTTGGGATAACCGGCGGAATTGCTGCCTATAAAAGCGCAGAGCTCACGCGTCTACTCAAAGGTGCCGGTGCTGATGTCCGAGTTGTCATGACACCCTCTGCGACAGAGTTCATCACACCTCTCACTCTTCAAGCACTCTCGGGAAACCCTGTTCACCTACATCTGCTGGACGCTGATGCGGAAGCCGGTATGGGACATATCGAACTGGCCAAGTGGGCAGATCTTGTATTGATCGCCCCAGCCAGTGCTAATTTCATGGCCAGACTGGCTTCAGGTCATGGTGATGACCTGCTGACTACGCTCTGTTTGGCCACAGAAGCTCCCATCTGCCTGGCCCCTGCCATGAATCAAGCTATGTGGCGCGATTCAGGCACCCAGGATAATGTAAACCTGCTTAAATCACGCGATGTCACACTATTTGGCCCTGGCTCAGGCGAGCAGGCCTGCGGTGATACTGGCCCTGGCCGGATGTTGGAGCCTGAACAGATCGCAATGCTATCCGCTGAACAGTTTGAAAGCGGCTCTCTAAGCGGAAAAACGGTGTTTATAACCGCGGGGCCAACACGAGAACCCTTAGATCCCGTGCGTTACATCTCGAATCACAGCTCCGGGAAAATGGGCTATGCCCTGGCAGAAGCGGCGGTTGAGGCTGGCGCTAAAGTCAAACTGATCAGCGGCCCGGTTAATTTACCGGCTCCAGCCAGAATGGAGCGCATCTCAGTTGAAAGCGCAGAAGATATGCTGACAGCTTCACTTCAGGATCTCAATTTATGTGACATCTTTATTGCTGCCGCAGCCGTTGCTGACTACCGCCCAACGGCTGTATCAGAGCATAAGATCAAGAAAGGAACTGAAGAGATCATGGAACTCCATCTGGTAAAAAATCCAGATATTGTTGCCACAGTCGCTACACACCCCTCCAACCCGTTCACGGTTGGTTTTGCCGCTGAAACCCGTGACGTGCTTGAATATGCTCGCGGCAAACTGGACCGCAAGAAACTGGATCTGATTATCGCCAACGATGTTTCGCGCAGTGATATCGGTTTCAACAGTGATGAGAATGCCGTCACCATTGTCAGTAAAACAACCGCAGAATCACTTCCTCAGGCCTCCAAACGTCAACTGGCTACCCGCCTTATTGCACGGATAGCGGAACAATATAATGCTGAGAAATAACACGCCCTATCTCTGCCAGCAACAGATAAAACATTAAAGGATTATCATGCGTTATACGCTCAACACACTAGACTATACGATCTTTCGCGCCTATGACGTTCGAGGCGTTGTCGGCTCCGCACTCACCGATGATACGGTATATCACCTCGGTCGAGCCTTCGCTGCCGAGGCACAATCTCAAGAGATCACCCAGGTAAATGTCGCTGCAGATGGGCGCCTCTCCAGCCCGAAGTTAAAACAGATCTTTAGTGAAGGCCTCATGGACGGAGGTTGTCATGTTACTGATATTGGTTATGTTCCAACACCTACTCTCTATTACGCTGCACATCAGGATGCCCAGTGCACCGGAGTCATGATCACAGGCAGCCACAACCCATCAGATTACAATGGCTTTAAAATGATGATCGCGGGTCATACTCTTTCGGGGGATGATATTCAGGCGCTAAAAGCCCGGATTGTAGATCAAAAATACACTGAGGGACATGGTACACATAAGGAACTGGATCTTCGTGAAGCCTATCTTGAACGGATTCTTAGTGATATCTCTCTGCCCAAGAAAATGAAAGTAGTTGTGGACTGTGGAAACGGGATCCCGGCAGAGCTCGCACCTAAACTGATCGAACGCCTGGGCTGTGAGATTATCCCGCTTTACTGTGACGTCGATGGCACCTTTCCTAATCATCACCCGGATCCGGGTAAGCCCAAAAACCTTCAGGATGCCATTGCTAAAGTAAAGGAAACCGGTGCAGACCTCGGGCTCGCATTTGACGGCGATGGAGACCGTGTGGGCGTAATCACCAACAACGGAAACATCATCTACCCAGACCGGGTCATGATGCTGTTCTCCGAAGAGATTCTGAAACGAAACCCCGGTGCTGAGATCATCTATGACGTTAAGTGCTCACGCCTGCTTGCTCATGTTATTCAGAAAGCCGGTGGAAAACCGACCATGTGGCGAACAGGTCACTCTCTGATTAAGCAAAAAATTAAAGAGAGCGGCGCTCTGCTGGGTGGTGAGATGAGCGGTCATATCTTTTTCAAAGAGCGCTGGTACGGATTTGACGATGCACTTTATAGTGCGGCTCGCCTACTGGAGATTCTAGCTAGTACAGAGCAGAACGCTGAAGAGATTTTTGCGCAATACCCAGAGGATATCAGCACCCCCGAATTGAATATCACCGTCACTGATGAGAACAAATTCGATATCGTTTCTGCCCTGCAGAAAATGAACTTCCCTGATGGTGAAGCGAATCATATTGATGGTGTTCGTGTCGATTATCCGGATGGCTGGGGCTTAATTCGAGCCTCAAATACCACTCCGGTTCTGGTTCTTCGCTTTGAAGCGGAATCAGAAACAGCGCTACAACGCATCCGCACTGAATTTGAAAGCAAACTGCATAAGATCGATAGCAGCCTGATCATTCCGGATGAATAAGCCCGTTATTAATACAGACACCTTGCAGAGGTGCCTGTGATGATCAAGATTTAAGGAAACTACAATGCCTCTTACACGTAAAGAAGCCATGACAACTGCCCACGTACTCAGTGAGGCGATGCCCTATATTCAACGCTTTGTCGGAAAAACTATCATCATCAAGTATGGCGGTAATGCGATGATCGATGAGAAGCTGCAAAACAGCTTTGCCCGCGACATTGTTATGATGAAGCTGATCGGCATTAATCCGATTGTTGTCCACGGGGGCGGGCCACAGATTGGGCAGCTTTTGAATGACCTCAAAATTGAGTCCCATTTCATCAATGGCATGCGTGTAACCGATTCCAAAACGATGGATGTGGTCGAGATGGTCCTGGGTGGCGCGGTCAATAAACAGATTGTTGGCCTGATCAACAACAATGGTGGTCAGGCGATCGGACTAACAGGTAAAGATGGCCAACTCCTACAAGCAAGAAAACTCCGGGTTGAACATAAAACACCGGAGATGGCAGCACCCGAAATTATCGATATCGGACACGTAGGTGAAGTCGCCAGCGTCAATGTAAAAGTGCTCGACATGCTAGTGAACTCTGACATTATCCCGGTCATCGCTCCAATTGGTGTAGGGAAAGATGGTGCATCCTACAACATTAATGCTGACTTGGTTGCCGGTAAAGTCGCAGAGGTACTTCAGGCTGAAAAACTAATTCTGCTGACTAATATTGAAGGTTTGATGGATAAAGATGGCAATATTCTCACCGGCCTTTCCACACAGGAAGTGGATGAGTTGATCGCCAATGGTACGATCTACGGCGGGATGCTACCCAAGATTGATTGTGCACTGAGCGCAGTCAAAGGTGGCGTAACCAGTGCACATATTATTGATGGCCGGGTTGAACATTCATGCCTGCTTGAGATATTCACCGATGAAGGTGTCGGTACTCTGATCACCAATCGCGGTTAAGGATATACCGATGAGCGAAAAGACAAAACTCTCCCGGCGTGAACAGATTCTGCAATCTCTGGCAAAGATGCTGGAAGGCAATCCTGGTCAGCGCATAACGACGGCCGCACTGGCGAAAGAGGTAGGCGTATCAGAAGCAGCTCTCTATCGCCACTTCCCCAGCAAAGCGCGAATGTTTGAAGGCCTGATCGGTTTTATTGAGGAGACGGTATTCAGTCGTGTGACAACGATTACGCAGGTAGAGTCTGACAGCACCAAACAGTGCGAACAGATTTTAACGCTGCTACTGGCCTTCGTTGAGCGAAACCCCGGGATGGCACGAATACTGACCGGCGATGCTCTCGCAGGTGAAACCGATCGCCTGCGCCAGCGGATAAATCAATTTTTTGAGCGCCTGGAAACCCAGCTTAAACAGATCCTGCGTGAGGCAGAAGTTAAAGAGGGATTACGAACAGCAACGACAGCTGGCGCCACTGCAAACCTTATGCTGGCAACAGCAGAGGGGCGTATCCGTCAATTTGTGCGGACGGAATTCAGAAAAAAACCTACCGAACAGTGGTCTGATCAGTGGGCACGCCTGGCAAGCGGCCTGTTTAAATAGGCCAGATCATAATCAAAGGGGAGCTTCAGTTCCCCTTTCCAGCGCGGTACCCACCAGCTCTCCATGGATACTCTTTTCGAACAAACAGGCCTGTTTCTACTCTCCCTCTTTGCAAATGCGCTGTCAGCCATGGCGGGAGGGGGTGCAGGATTATTACAGCTACCGGTCCTGCTCTTTCTGGGCCTGAGCTTTAGCAGCGCTCTGGCCACTCATAAGATAGCCAGCGTAGCACTCGGGATAGGCGCCACATTAAGACACCTCAGAGAGGGTCACCTGGATTATCGCTTTTGTGGGTTTATCCTTATCTGCGGACTCCCAGGCGTAATTCTTGGGGCAGATATTATTCTGCATATTCCCGAGGGATGGACCATTTTCAGCCTGGGCCTTCTTACCACCGGGCTGGGGTTATACTCATTTCGAAAAAAATCGCTGGGAATGCACGCTGAACACCGTCACCGTGACCGCTCAGGCATGATTATCGGAGGTTGCGTTCTCTTTATCATAGGTGCACTGAATGGTTCACTTACCTCGGGAACAGGACTGTTTGTCACTTTATGGCTGGTACGCTGGTTTGGCCTGGATTACAAGACCGCAGTCACCTATGTACTTATTTTGGTTGGACTCTTTTGGAACTCTACAGGCGCATTTACCGTTGCGTTACAACAACCGCCCCGCTGGGAGTGGCTTCCGGCCCTGCTGATTGGAGCGACACTGGGTTCATATTTAGGAGCACACCTGGCAATCACCCAGGGTAACAAACTGGTAAAACATGCATTCGAGGTACTGACCGTATTAGTCGGTATTAAGCTGATCGGTGATGGTGCCGGGATTTTGCTTACTGCTTGAAGCTAAAGGGTATGAAGGACAGTGACCTTCATGGCGATCACAACCTTTTAGGGAAGGTTTCTTTTGAATCAAGCTTCGTTGCGGTCTTAGTTCGAGCAGCTCCGATGCTGTCACCAGTTTAATGCCCAACTTAGCTAACTGCGGTAACGCTTCAGCGAGATAGGCCACTGTTTCGGGATAAGGATGCCCTATTGCCACCGCCTGACCTTTGGTGACTGCAAGTGCCAGAGCCTGCACAAATTGCTGATGGATATATTCACGCTCTCGCTTATTATCCAGAAAAACATCACGCATTAGGACTGGCACGCCCTGCTCGGCAGCCACCTTCCAGGCAACAGTAGCCGGCGTTGTCATACTATCCAGGAAAAAGAGACCGCGATTACGTGCCACACGCATCACCGTCTGCATTTTCTGGCGATCTTCGGTCAGAAGGCTCCCCATATGGTTGTTCATGCCCACCACATTAGGTATTGCATCCAGACCGCCATTCAGAACCTGAGCCAGCTCTGCTGTAGTTAAACTCTGTGTCAGAGCCCCTGGCCCAAGCCTCAACCCCGCCTTATTCTCCATAGGCGCATGCAAAATCACCTCTTTTCCTGATTTATATGCTCTTTTGGCCAGACTTGAAGAGAAGGGCGTATGCGGTAAGAAGGCATAGGTCAGAGCCCCGGGTAAATTGATTGCTGCAATCCCTTTGGCCTGATTATCCCCCAGATCATCGATCACGATCACCAACAAAGGTTCAGGCTTATCAGCAGCCTGCACATTAAATGACAGTATCAGTAGAATACTGCATAGCCACCCGGTGATTCCGGCCTCAGGAGAGGTACCCATTATTTTTTCACGATGGAAAGCGCTTTCAGAAGATTAAGCGCCTCATAAAGTTGGTAATCGCGAGACGCAAGGCCATCGGGCTCATCGCCCGCTTTCACCTTCTCCTCCATACCGTTCTCCAGATGACCTGAGAGATCGCGCTCTTTAATAAACTCAGGAGCATTATTTAACAGTGTCAACTCCGCTTCATTCACTTCTATATCAGGCTTTATCCCCTGAGCCTGGATGGAGCGACCATTAGGCGTGTAATAGAGTGCGGTGGTTAACTTTAGCGCCCGCTCTTTGGTTAGGGGTAGCACTGTTTGCACAGACCCTTTCCCAAAACTGTCCAACCCCATGATAATAGCTCGCTTCTGATCCTGAAGTGCCCCTGCAACAATCTCAGAAGCCGATGCTGAACCCCCATTGATCAGCACCACCATCGGTAAGTCGGGGAGCAACGTTTCACGCTTGGCACTAAAGCGCTGCTCCGACTCGGGTAAGCGCCCCTTCGTGTAGACGATTAGCCCCTCACTCAAAAAGGTATCACCGATATCCACAGCAGCTTGCAGAACACCTCCTGGATTATTCCTTAAATCCAGAACCAACCCTTTGAGCTCATCACTCATTAATTCGCGCAGATGTTTTCTCACCTCACTGCCAGAATCGATCTGGAACTGGGAGACCCTGAGATAGGCAAAATGATCATCCAGCATGCGACTTCTGACGCTGGCAACCTGAATCACATCACGAATGACTTCAATCTCAAGTGGCTTTTCCTCGCCTTCACGCACAATCGTTAAAACGACTTTACTGCCGGGCTTACCGCGCATCAGGTCGACCGCTTCATTCAACTCCATTCCCTGTACAGGCTTATCATCAAGCTTAGTGATCAAATCACCTGCTTTGACACCTGCTCGCTGGGCTGGAGTATCATCTATCGGAGTAATAACTCTGACAAAACCATCCTCAATACCAACCTCTATACCCAAACCACCAAATTCACCACTGGTGTGCGCCTGCAGGTTCTGAAATTCGTCCGGTTCCAGATAGGTTGAATGGGGGTCCAACCCCGCAATCATCCCTCTTAAAGCATCTTCGAGTAGAGTAGCGTCATCAACAGGCTCTACATAAGCACTCTTAATACGTTGAAACACCTCTGTAAACAGACGTAGTTCATCGAGCGGAAGTGATTTTTCTTCGACGACCTCAGTTGCAGCTGAAGCTTGTTCCGCCGCTGAGAGGGCATAAGGAAAGGCAAACAAGCAAAGCGCCGTCCCAAGCAGCATCCGCTTCATCATTCCGGGGTATTGAACATACTTCATTAATCCATTCCCTATCCAAAATTATCGGCTCAGCCAACGCCTAGGATTACTGGGTTTGCCTTTATAGCGTATTGCGAAGTAGAGACCATCTTGATCACGCCCTCCACTGTTTCCAGCCGTAGCAATCAGATCACCACGCCCGACCCAGTCACCGGTTTCCAACAGCAGGCTCTGGTTATAGCCATACAGGCTCATATAACCATCACCATGATCAATTATAATGACCAGCCCGTAACCTCGTAGCCAATCAGAAAAAACCACCCGACCATGATGAACTGCCTTGACCGAAGCGGCTGCTTTGGCTTGAATCCAGATGCCATCATAGCTGATATTATTGGTCACCGTACCAAAATTCTGCCTGACACGCCCCTTCAATGGCCAGGGTAACTTTCCTTTTAACTGGCGGAAGGATTTATCTGTTTTGACCAACGTAGCAAAATTCAGACTCTCTTCAATCTCAAGCAAGATCGCTTTCAAGCGTTCCTGATCTAATCGCAGCTGCTTCAGCTGGTTATCCCCTGCAGAGAGGGTCTGCTTCAACTTCGCCAGCGTATCTGCCCGCTGCTGCTGGGTACGCCTAAGTGAACTTACCTCCTCACGAAGCTGGTCACGTTTAGACACCATCGTCTGCTCAGTTTCTGTCAACTCACGTTCAGTACCGGATAACTCTGAAAGTTTTTGACGATAAGCCCGCATATCACGCTGGAGGGCCTGATTAACATAATCATAATAGCGGATCTGGCGATCAAGAGTTTCAGGGTCACGTTGCGTCAGAAGTAACCGCAATCTTGCCTGATTTCCCATTTTATATTGCTGAGCAATCTGCTTTTCAATCAGTGCTGCTCGCTTATGAAGCTCACTTTTTAACTTTTTCCGCTTTCCTTCCAACCCTTTGGCATGCACTCCCAGTCCAGACAGCTGCTTGTCCAGACTCTGGATCTGACGAGCAAGCTGACCGATTTTTACCTCATTTTTCCGAAGCTGCTGGCTCAACGCACGAGATTCGCCCTCCTGATTACGCATAGAGCTCTGTAGCGTGGAGATTTTGGAGTTTAATTTTTTTAACTGCTTCTCGGTCATCCCCTGCTTATCAGCCGCAGAGAGTGACACAGAAAGTAGTAGCAGAAAGAAGGTGAATAGAGATCGCAGCATAAGCACAATAAGAAAAAAGGGATAATCACTTATCCCTTTTTACCGTTAGATTCAGAAAGAAGCCAGAGAGCTTCCGCTCATCTCATCAGGCTGATCTAAGCCCATAAGCTCCAGTAGGGTTGGAGCCAGATCACAAAGCGCCCCATCTTTCAGCTTCAGAGCATCAGCACGAGGGCCATCATAGATCAGAGCTACCGGCCAGATAGTATGAGAAGTATGCGGTTGCCCCGTTTCCGGATTGACCATCAATTCAACATTACCATGATCTGCTGTAATCAACGCCTCCCCATCCACTTCACGCAGAGCGTTAAGCACCTGTTCAAGGCTATGATCTACAACTTCACACGCTTTCACCGCCGCATCAAACTTACCCGTATGACCCACCATATCGCCATTGGCGTAGTTACATACAATCAGATCAAACTGTCCGCTCTTGATCGCCTCTACCAGCTTTTCGGTGACCTCAGGGGCGCTCATCTCAGGCTGAAGGTCATATGTAGCAACATCTGGCGAGGGCACAAGAATACGCTCCTCTCCTGGATACACCTCTTCCTGCCCGCCATTAAAAAAGAAGGTCACATGGGCATACTTCTCTGTCTCAGCGATACGCAACTGAGTTTTACCCGCACCTGAGAGATACTCACCCAGATCATTTGAAATCGCTTGCGGCGGATAAGCACACTCAGCCTGAATATCTGCCGCGTACTGTGTCATCATGACGTAACTGCACAATGCAGGCTTAGCAGCTCTATCAAATCCAGAAAAATCATCATCTTCAGTAAATGCTCGAGTGATCTCCCGCGCCCGGTCTGGACGGAAATTCGCACAGATAATGGCATCACCATCAGCGACTCTGCCTTTGGCATTACCCTGATCATCAACAATCACCGTAGCCTGGACAAACTCATCATTCTCATCCCGGGCATATGCATCTTCCAGTGCCGCCAACGCAGACTGAGACTTAAAGGGCGCTTCACCCAGAGTCATCGCATCATAGCCCAGTTGCACGCGATCCCAACGGTTATCACGATCCATACTGAAATAGCGTCCGACAACTGTCGCAAACGAGCCAACACCCAACTCTGTAATCTTCTGTTCAGTACGCTCGATAGAGCTTTTAGCCGAACGTGGAGGCATATCACGGCCATCAAGAATCGCATGCACATAGAGCTTATCCGCACCACGTTTAACAGCCATCTCCATCAGCGCGAAAAGATGGTTCTCATGACTGTGCACTCCACCCGGAGAAAGCAGCCCCATAATATGGACGGCATTACCTGAGCTGATTGCACTATCCATCGCGTTAACAAGCGCAGCGTTTTCATAGAAATCCCCATCCTCGATCGCTTTAGAGATACGGGTAAAGTTCTGATAAACAATCCGGCCGGCACCGATATTCATATGCCCCACTTCAGAGTTACCCATCTGGCCATCGGGCAAACCCACCGCCATTCCAGAGGTCTGAATTTTCGCATTGGGGTTATTCGCCAAAAGACTATCCCATACGGGGGTATTAGCCGCCTGAATTGCGGAGGATTCAGAGCTTTCCACTCCATAACCATCAAGAATGATTAGAGCTTTCGTTGCGCGCTTTTGTGTCATATCTGTAGGATTCTGTCGTTAGCTTCGTAAAATGACCGACGATTTTACTTGAGAAGCCCCTTTAAGGCTAACGATTGCACAGAGGATATGAATAAATCAGCCTAATTACGCATATTACTCCTGCCCTCCCCTTATCCCGTTAAAAAACGCAAGGTATACTATGGCGCCTCAAGAGTAGATTAATCGTATTTTATCGGCCAACTAATGGCCTAATCTGGATGAGAAATGGACCAAGCTATCGAGTTTATTAGCAACCACCCGTTTATGGTTGCGGCCTGGGTGTTGACCCTGGTGATGTTCCTTCTTTTTGAACGCAGCAAAGCAGGCAAAGCGGTCACCCCCGCTCAGGCAACCCAGCTGATCAATAAAGAGGATGCGGTGATCGTTGATATTCGTCCGAAGAAAGAGTGGGTCACCGGTCATATTACGAACGCAAAACATATTCCACTCAGCGATCTGGATCGCCGTATGGATGAACTAAGCAAGTACCAACAGCGCCCTGTTATAGTGGTCTGCAATCTTGGTCAGGCTGCCAGCACAGCTACAAAGAAATTAAAAGCGGCTGGTTTTGTAAACGCTGTTCGTCTATCTGGCGGTATGACCGAATGGAAAGGTCAAAGCCTGCCCATCGTTAAGTAAGATACCATGATGAAAGACGTAACAATCTATACCACTACCTGGTGCCCCTTCTGTATCCGCGCCAAAATGCTGCTGGATAAGAAACAGATCGAATACAACGAAATCAAGGTTGATGGCGATCTTCAGAAACGCCAGGAGATGGCAAAGCTAAGCGGCGGCCACACCGTGCCACAAATATTTATCGGCGAGACGCCTATCGGTGGCTGTGATGACATGTTTGCTCTTGAACGCCAGGGCAAACTTGATGAGCTGCTTCACGCCCACTAATCTCTAAGAATAAGGATAAATCATGTCTGAGAATGAACAGAACACCGCTTCCCAGGAAGCTCAAGCACCACAATTTTCCGTACAACGTGTTTACATTAAAGATTCATCTTTTGAGTCTCCAAACGCACCAGAAATTTTCATGTCGCCCTGGCAGCCAGAAGTTGGCCTTGAGATGAATACTCAAACCTCTCAGCTAGGTGATAATGCATTTGAAGTGACGCTGACTCTGACCGTAACGGTTAAGAACGATGAGAAGACAGCATTTCTGGTTGAGCTACAGCAGGCTGGCATCTTTACAATCTCTGGTCTGGGTGAACAGGAGATGCATCATACTCTGGGTGCGTTCTGTCCAAGCATCCTGTTCCCATATGCTCGCGAAGCGATCGATAGCATGGTGACTAAAGCAAGCTTCCCAGCTCTTATGCTAGCACCTGTAAATTTTGATGCTTTGTATGCTCAGCAGATGGCTCAGGCACAACAGGAAGCCGCCGAAGCCCAGCACTGATTTAGCACACGCTAAAAAAAACGGAGCACATGCTCCGTTTTTTTATGCTTAAAGCCTGAATAGCTAACCATTGACCAAAGAGAGGCTTTGCAGTATCTGATCTGCCTTGCCAGCATCGATGATATGTTTCAGCTTAACGGATGGCAGAGGCACAATACTCACCAATGAAGTCGCAGGCACAGCAAAGGTCTGATCAAATGAGGTCTCCAGCTGGTCAGACAACATCACGACAGGCAATATCTGATCCTTGAGCGTCTGGATATTCACTTGCTGCTCAGCATTACCCAGTAATACAACCTTGCGGTGAAGATGATCTGTAGCCTCCAGCTTAAACAGCGATTCTGATTGTTCAGATGTAAATGCATCAATTCGTACGATAATAAAGCCATGCTGCATGCAAAATACCACCACCTAAAAGATATATTTACTATAGCCCTTCAATCTTACTCAGCGCCAGCAAAATCCAACTGTCGCCACGCCTCATAGACAACAACAGCACATGCATTGGAAAGGTTCATACTACGGCTCCCCTCCCTCATTGGCATACGGAGCCATTGATCAACAGGCAAAGCCTCCCTCACCTCAACGGGCAAGCCACGAGTTTCAGGCCCAAGCAACAATACATCCCCTGCTGCAAAATCAGCCTCAACATGGCTGCGCTGACCTTTTGTTGTCAAAGCCCACACTTTTCTAGGCTGTATTTTTTCCAGACAACTTGAAAGGTCAGGATGGACCTCCACGGCAGCAAATTCATGATAATCAAGTCCTGCACGGCGTAAGCGCTTATCATCAAAATCAAACCCCAAAGGCTCAACCAGGTGCAGATGAAACCCTGTATTTGCGCAGAGCCTGATAATATTTCCGGTATTCGGTGGTATCTCTGGCTCAAACAGAACTACATGCAGCATAAAAAAATCCCCGTCACAAAATGCTCGGGGGATTATATAGGAATTCAAACCGGGATACTGATCGATTAAATGAGACTAGGCGACATCCTGATCTTCATGTTTACCCTCATCCATACCCAACTCTTTAATTTTACGTGTTAGTGTATTACGCCCCCATCCCAGTAGTTCTGAAGCATCACGACGTCGACCTGCTGTATGCTTTAGAGCAGTTTCGATCATAATCTTTTCAAAGGCCGGTACCGCCGTATCCAGAAGCGCTTTATGACCAATACTTAACTGCTGATCAGCCCAATTTTTAAGAGCCTGTTCCCAGTTACTGCTCAATACCATCTCGGCGCCAGACTGCTCCATCAGCTCAGGTGGTAAGTCATCTATTAATACCTCGCGCCCGGTAGCCATCACCGTTAGCCATCGACAGGTATTCTCAAGCTGCCTGACATTGCCTGGCCATGCAAGATTACAGATGTAACTCTCTGTATCTGCTGCCAGAATTTTAGGTTCTACCTCTAACTCCTCTGCAGATATATTCAGAAAATGCCGGGCCAATCGCGGAATATCTTCCCGTCGCTCTGCAAGTTTAGGAAGATGAACCCGGATCACATTTAATCGGTGGAACAGGTCTTCACGGAAGCGCCCCTCCTCGACCAATTTTTCAAGATTTTGATGGGTCGCCGCTATAATTCTCACATCAACCTTTACCGCCGTATGACCACCCACGCGATAGAACTCACTGTCAGCCAAAACTCGCAACAGTCGTGTTTGAGCATCAGCGGGCATATCCCCAATCTCATCCAGAAACAGCGTTCCGCCATCAGCC
The DNA here is from genome assembly GCF_947498015.1 of uncultured Neptuniibacter sp. GTDB lineage: Bacteria > Pseudomonadota > Gammaproteobacteria > Pseudomonadales > Balneatricaceae > Neptuniibacter. Next base: position 9,498 of record NZ_CANMIR010000018.1, on the reverse strand, counting down.
TGCTCAAAACGCCCATGACGTGCCGCTGCAGCTCCGGTAAAAGCGCCTTTTTCATGACCAAACAATTCAGATTCAATCAGGTCATGCGGTATTGCTGCCATATTCAGCGGTATAAAGGGCTTATCCCTGCGAGGGCTATGCTTATGCAGGGCATGCGCAACCAGCTCCTTGCCGGTTCCAGAGTCCCCGTTGATCAATACCGTAATGTTTGATTGCGACAAGCGACCGATAGCCCGGAAAACTTCCTGCATTGCAGGAGCCTCACCGATAATTTCAGTACTGTCTTCAAGTACCTGTTCAACAACCTGTTCGCGCTGCTCGATAGCATGTGCTAACGCTCGCTTAGTAAGAGCAACAGCCTCATCCACATCGAACGGTTTGGGCAGATACTCAAACGCACCTCCCTGATAGGAAGCCACTGCAGACTCCAGATCCGAGTGCGCGGTCATAATAATAATCGGCACCTCTGGATGACTTTCCTGAATCTTCTCCAGAAGCTGCAATCCATCTGTACCCGGCATACGGATATCACTGATAATGGCATCCGGTGCACTCTGTTCCATACGTCGTAGGAGTGCGTCTGCAGTTTCAAAAGCCTCAGTATTAAAACCTTCAGCGGAGAGCGCCTTTTCTAACACCCAACGGATAGAACGATCATCGTCGACAATCCAGATTTTACCTGACAGATTCATGGTTCAGCTCCAATGGTATAAACAGTTGAAATTTAGTTTCTCCAGGTCGTGTATCACACTCAATCAACCCCTGATGTTGATTGATGATTGACTGTGCGATAGAAAGACCAAGTCCGGTCCCCTCTGCCCGCCCACTGACCATGGGGTAGAAGATCTTGCTTAAGATATCTTCAGGAATTCCGGGGCCGTTATCTACGATCTCCACACTACAAACCAGTCGATGCTTTTCGGCGCCCAACGTGATCTGACGGAATGCTCGAGTTTTAATGCTGATTGAGGGATCATCCGTACCCGCTGCCTGCATCGCTTGCATACTATTCCGAACGATATTCAGTACCGCCTGAATCAATTGTTCAGCGTCACCGGTAAATTCAGGAATACTCGGATCGTAATCACGCTGTATATCAAGCTTTCCTCGGGATTCAGCCTCGACCAGCTGACAAACACGTTCGAGAATGGCATGAATATTCACAGCTTCCAGCTTGGGTAACTTTCTTGGTCCCAACAGACGATCAACCAGATTACGCAGCCGATCGGCCTCTTCAATAATTACATGGGTATAATCGTGCAATGACGGATCTGCCAACTCACGCTCTAAAAGCTGCGCTGCGCCCCGAATTCCACCTAGTGGGTTTTTAATTTCATGCGCCATCCCCCGCACCAGAGAACGAGCAGTAGCATGCTGTGTGAGAAGATCTTCCTCACGCTCAATTCGCATCAATCGATCCCTGGCTTCAATCTCAATCAGCAACTGCTTTCCGCCTGACATAAACAGCGGGTTAATGCTGTAATCAACCGTCAGATGATCCCCGCCCTGAGTAACTAATTTCGCTTCCCGCCGGGTATAAGGGTGCCCGGTATCAAGACATGTTTGCAGATCCTTATGGCCCTCCTGCTCAGGAGAGAACCAATCTGTTACAGAGACCTGTGACAGACGACGCAAACTGGCTTGCATCAGCATCTCTGCTGCAGGGTTAGCGTATTTGACTACCATATGGTGATCCAGCAAAACCACCGCAGTTGAGAGGTTTTCCAGTATTTGTTTATGTAACTCTACTTTAGACATTGGCTGCTACTCTCTATCCTTGAATTTACTACTGCAAAATACAAACCAAGTTTCAGCAGATGACCCGATCCATGACAGAGCCGATAATTAAAGGCCCACCACACCTCTAGTCTAGCTGGCCCCAACCATAAATGCACTATATTGGTGCACACAGAACCAGACGGTGCACAGGCAAGCACCTGTAGAGAGCATAGTCGATTCACAATCAACACAGGCACTATCAAAAAAGCAAAAAAAAGCCTCCACAAGGGAGGCTTTTTTCAGCAGTAAGTTAACTTATACAGAGTAGTACAGGTCAAATTCAACTGGGTGAGTAGTCATGTTCACCTTCTCAACTTCTTCACGCTTCAGCTCAATGAAAGCGTCCAGCATGTCGTCAGTGAATACACCACCTGCTGTCAGGAACTCACGGTCATTTTCCAGAGCATCCAGAGCTTCTTCCAGAGATGCAGCAACCTGTGGAATCTCAGCTGCTTCTTCAGCTGGCAGATCGTAAAGGTCTTTATCTGCAGCATCGCCAGGGTGGATCTTGTTCTTAATACCGTCAAGACCTGCCATCATCAGTGCAGCAAAGCACAGGTATGGGTTAGCGGATGGATCAGGGAAACGAGCTTCTACACGACGTGCTTTAGGGTTAGTCACGTATGGAATACGGATAGACGCAGAACGGTTACGAGCAGAGTAAGCCAGCATTACTGGAGCTTCAAAGCCAGGAACCAGACGCTTGTATGCGTTAGTAGAAGAGTTAGTCAGAGCATTCAGCGCTTTAGCATGCTTGATGATACCACCGATGTAGTACAGAGCAGTTTCAGACATGCCCGCATATGCATCACCTGCGAACAGGTTAACACCGTCTTTAGACAGAGACATGTGTACGTGCATACCAGAACCGTTATCGCCAACAAGAGGCTTAGGCATGAAGGTTGCAGTTTTGCCGTAAGCATGTGCAACGTTATGTACACAGTATTTCAGAACCTGAACTTCATCCGCTTTGTTAGTCAGCGTGTTAGGGCCTACACCAATTTCACACTGACCTGCAGTAGCAACTTCGTGATGGTGCACTTCAATCTCTAGGTCCATTGCTTCCATCGCGTCACACATAGCGCCACGCAGATCATGCAGGGAATCGATTGGAGGAACTGGGAAGTAACCACCTTTAACACGTGGACGGTGACCAGTATTACCGCCTTCGATCTTGTGGCTAGATGCCCAAGATGCTTCTTCAGAAGCGATAGTGTAGCCACAGCCACTGATATCAGCATGCCATTTAACTTCGTCAAATACGAAGAACTCTGGCTCTGGGCCAAACATTGCAGTGTCAGCAATACCTGTTGATTTCAGGTACTCTTCAGCACGTTTAGCGACAGAACGTGGATCACGCTCATAACCCTGGCCCGTTGCTGGCTCAACAATGTTACAACGTACGATGACAGTTGTTGCTTCAGAGAATGGATCCAGCAGAGTCGCACTGTCTTCCGGCATCAGGATCATGTCGGAATCGTTAATACCTTTCCAACCTGAGATGGATGAACCATCGAACATTTTACCTTCTTCAAAGAAGTCATCGCCCATGTCGGAAACTGGGATAGTTACGTGCTGCTCTTTACCGTGAGAATCGGTGAAACGCAGGTCAACCCACTTAGCATTGCTTTCTTTGATCAGATTCAGAGTCTTCTCTGACATGTGACTTTCTCCACTTTGTAATTACTAGACTGGATTATGATCAGTCTTGAGAAATCAGAATTAATTATCGGTGAAACAGATAAGCAACAGGCATGCCAGAGTTCTATACATGGTAAAACACTGATTTTTAGGGCCTGTTTACTCTTTATACCCTTCTCCACCTGCACCAAAAAAGAGCGCATCAATTATTGGCGCACCATAATAGTGCAGAGCGTAGATTTTCAACTCGCACTCTCACCACCACCGCTCAATAATACTCCAACCACCTTAAAAACGCCTACCTTAAAACGCCTGTTTTCTACTTATTTGTCACCCAGATCAATAGCCCATCCGAGCATTAAATAACTAATCAAAAGAACCTGCCTTTTTTGTCTAAGAAATATGCAGTAATTTCCCCATAAACACGTATAATTCCGCATTCGCAAAAATATCTCACAGGTATACACACGTGATCGAAAAGCTAAGAAATATCGCTATCATCGCGCACGTTGACCACGGTAAAACAACACTGGTCGACAAGCTGCTGTCCCAATCAGGTACATTGGGCCGTCGTGATGAGGGTACTGAGCGCATCATGGACTCCAATGATCAGGAGAAAGAGCGCGGCATTACCATTCTGGCAAAAAATACTGCCATTACATGGAACGACTACCGCATCAACATTGTTGATACTCCGGGGCATGCTGACTTCGGTGGTGAAGTAGAACGCGTACTGTCCATGGTTGACTGTGTATGTCTGCTGGTTGACGCTGTTGATGGCCCGATGCCTCAAACTCGTTTTGTTACCCAGAAGGCCTTCGACCAGGGCCTGCGCCCTATCGTTGTGGTTAACAAAGTCGACCGCCCAGGCTCACGTCCTGACTGGGTTATCGATCAAGTTTTCGAACTTTTCGATAGCTTAGGTGCAACCGATGAACAACTCGACTTCCCTATTGTTTACGCATCTGCGTTAAACGGAATCGCGGGTCTTGAGCCGGATGAGATGGCTGAAGACATGACACCGCTATTTGAAGCGATTGTCGAGCACGTAGCCCCTCCAGCAGTCGACCTGGACGGCCCTCTACAGATGCAAATTTCAGCTTTGGATTACAATAGCTACCTTGGCGTTATTGGTGTAGGCCGAATTAAGCGCGGCAACGTAGCGACAAATGCTCCAGTTAAGGTTATCGATCGCGAAGGCAAAGTTCGTAATGGCCGTATTCTGAAGATTATGGGCTATCACGGATTGGAACGTGTTGAAGTAGATTCTGCTCAGGCTGGCGATATCGTATGTATCACAGGTATTGATGCACTCAACATCTCTGACACAATCTGCCATCCCGACACCGTTGAAGCACTACCTGCTTTGAGTGTTGATGAACCAACTGTCTCCATGACATTCCAGGTTAACAACTCTCCGTTTGCAGGTCAGGACGGTAAATTCGTTACTAGTCGTAATATTAAAGAGCGTCTGGATCGCGAACTGATCCACAACGTAGCGTTGCGCGTTGAAGACGGGGATACTCCCGAGAAATTTAAAGTATCCGGCCGTGGTGAACTGCATCTGTCAGTACTGATTGAAACCATGCGCCGTGAAGGGTTCGAGCTTGGCGTTTCTCGCCCTGAGGTTGTTCAAAAAGAGGTGGATGGAGAGATCCACGAGCCTTATGAAGATGTAATGATCGATGTCGAAGACGAACACCAAGGCGCGATCATTGAAGAGCTCGGCAAGCGCAAAGGCGATATGACGAACATGGAGGTGGATGGAAAAGGTCGTTCACGCCTAAGCTTTATCATCCCGTCCAGGGGGCTTATTGGCTTCCGCTCACTATTCCTGACAATGACATCAGGTACAGGCATTATGACATCGGTATTCGATCACTATGGCCCCGTAAAAGAGGGTGAAGTTGAGAGCCGTAATAATGGTGTACTTGTATCCATGGTTACAGGTAAAGCCCTGGGTTACTCCTTATGGAATCTGCAAAGCCGCGGCCGCCTCTGCATCGAACCGAATATCGACGTGTACGAAGGCATGCTTTTGGGCATTCACAGCCGTAGTAATGACCTCGCAGTTAACCCGATTAAAGGCAAACAGCTGACAAACGTGCGTGCTTCGGGTACAGATGAAAACATCCAGCTGACACCTCCTGTGAAATTCACTCTGGAACAAGCACTGGATTTCATCGAAGATGATGAGCTGGTTGAGGTTACACCAAACCATATCCGCTTGCGTAAGAAGCTACTTAAAGAAAACGAGCGCAAACGCGCTAAAAACAAGTAAGTTACACTACAGAAAAAGGCAGCATTCGCTGCCTTTTTTATTGCCTGTCAGCATAGCCCCACTCCTTGAAGCACTTTATACTAATTCGCTTGGATATAACCGCTTTCTGGAGATAATATGCGCGCTCCCTATCCCGAAATACACCCTTACCATGAATTTCGGTTGCAGGTATCTGCGACACACAATCTCTATGTAGAAGAGAGCGGAAACCCGCAGGGGATACCAGTACTATTCATTCACGGTGGCCCGGGTGGCGGCTGCGCCCCCGCCCACCGCAGTTTTTTTGATCCCGAGAAGTACAGAATCATTCTTTTTGATCAACGGGGCTGTGGAAGATCAACACCTCACTCGGAATTATCAGAAAACACCACAACTGAACTGGTCGAAGATATCAGAAAAATAAAAGAGCATCTGGATATCGATCAGTGGTTGTTATTTGGTGGTTCCTGGGGATCTACGCTCAGCCTTCTGTACGCCCAATCATACCCTGAGCATGTATCTGGCATGATTCTAAGAGGAATATTCCTCTGCAGAGACGCAGATATTCAGTGGTTCTATCAACGTGGCGCGAGCGCGATTTTTCCTGATTACTGGAAGGATTATGAGCAGATAATTCCAGAAAGAGAGCGAGATAATATGCTACTCGCCTATTATAAGCGCCTGACATCAGATAACGAAATTGCACGAATGTCAGCTGCAAAAGCCTGGTCAATTTGGGAGGGTCGGTGCTCAACCTTAGATCCTAATCAAGACATAGTAGACCACTTCGCCGATCCCCATTTCGCACTGGCGATGGCAAGAATCGAAGCACACTATTTTATCAACAAGGCGTTTATCGAAGACAACCAGATCCTAAAAAACTGTCATAAGATAAGACAGATCAAAACAACAATCATACACGGCAGATATGACATGGTTTGTCCGGTAGAACAAGCCCTCGCACTCTATGAAGCACTACCGGATTCAGAGCTTCACATTGTTAGAGATGCAGGCCATTCGGCCTTCGAACGCGGGATTACAGACAACCTCATTCAGGCAACCGAACAGTTCGCCCTATCGATGGCTTAACGGCAGCTAGCTAAGGATAAAGCGTGAAAGCACTCATTCAACGTGTAAGTTCTGCATCAGTTGATGTAGATGGTCAAACGATCGGGGCTATCGATAAAGGACTATTGCTTCTTCTGGGTGTAGAAAAGAAAGACACCCAAAGCTCCGCTGATAAACTATTAAAAAAAGTCCTTGGATACCGGGTATTCCCAGATAACGAAGGCAAAATGAATCTGGACGTTCAAAGCACTGAAGGCGGCCTACTGATCGTCTCTCAGTTTACTCTGGTTGCTAATACTCAAAAGGGTTTGAGGCCTGGATTTTCATCAGGTGCTACTCCAGAACAGGGGGAACACCTCTATGACTATTTTGTATCCCAAGCACAACAGATCCATGCAAAGGTTGAAACAGGAGAATTCGGCGCAGATATGAAAGTATCGTTACTCAATGACGGTCCTGTCACGTTCCTGCTGGAGAGTTAGCTGCAGCAGACTGGTAAGTACGAATCAATACTTTCTCATCCGTATCTTCAAGCAAAGGGCGATGAAGCCTTGCTGCTCGGTAGTGCTCATTAAAAACATTAAAATAGGCACTCAGCAGCTCGGCACCTTCAATATCAGAAGTAACCCTCAACATTTCACTGGCAACTTCTGCTGTACACAACTGCCCTGGCACAGCGGCCTTCCTAAGCTTATAGATCGAACTAGCACTGGCTTCCGGCTGAATTACCGGTAGTTCGTCCAGATAACGACTATGCCGAAACATCCTTCTTGCCTGACGCCAAGTACCATCAAGAATGATAAAGACTGGTTTTTTCCCTGCTTTACTAACAAATGGAACCATACGCTCCTCATAACCAGCGCCCTCGGGAAAAACAATATACGGGTCGATATCAGGCGCTTGAATTGCAGCAATAAACTCATTACAAGGCGCTGTGCGTGACCATATAAACCGGCGCGTACCCTCAAGGCAATTCTCAATGAGACGGCCAGTATTAGTCGGCTTGAATGATTCATTATGGTGCATTAGCAGGTAGAAATCGGCTACGGCAGGATATCTAATCCGATAACTGCAGATACATACACGAGAGGCCAACAAACATGCTGGGCAACGGGAAACTCGAGATCCCCTGGCAACAAAAGGTTTATACATAGCTATTGAACAGTAGTTGATGATGGGGAATGGTCAAACAGATGAGACGCAACTCCCCAATCTAGCTCCTGCGCACCCTTGTGCATCAGGTGCAGAATCTGATGCAGCTCTTCATAACTAAGAATACTCATGGCAACTGCCTGATCAGTATTGGCAAAAAACATTAGCCGATACCTTCCAGATTGGTGACTGATGTCCAAGCGGGTCAGTAATGAACCGCTTTGAGCTATCACGTGCTGTTGTTCCGCCTGAACCGAAGCTTGATGCTGAGCTTGATCGTGATGGAACTGAGCAATCTGAAGTTTATGATTAACTGCTGCTTCAGAGACAACCCCAGAAGTTAAACTCACCAACTCTGGAGCCGCATTAAGCAAACGCAGGACCAATTTTCGGGTTAACCAGAGATCTATGCGCTGCTGCCCATTACTGAAATTACCGATCAGAAGTATACGATCTTCCACGTGATCGTATGTGAAAGTAAACGCAGCTATATTAAGCACTCATACAACCTTAGCAGTGGCTATGAATAGGAACAGATCGCGATTTCGATCAACCTAAGACTAATTATAGTCCCTCAGGGTTTGCGGGCCGCCAAAGGATGCCGTAATTTGTAACGGATAGCAATTTGGAATTGAAAAACATGTCATCAGTAGTCCCTCAAGCCACTAGCTACATTATCCCAGCACGCCCTGAAGTACTTATCCAGCTAACAGAAGAACTAAGACTCAAGGAACCAGATCAATCCAAGCTAACACAGCTGATTAAGCAAGATGTTGCACTATTCACCTCAGTCATTGCGACTGTGAACTCAGCTTACTACGCCCGTAGCGTTGAGATCACCTCCGTGGAACGTGCCATTTCGATTCTTGGGGTTAAACGTATTTTTAATATTGTGCAGCTAGCCGCGTTACGAAACAGCTTATCAGCAATTGGCCCTTTGGAGCGCTTCTGGGATACCGCCACTGATGTGGCTAAAGTCAGCGCAAAGCTCTCAAAAAAACTCGCGAAGCTCAATCAAGATGATGCCTATACCCTGGGGATGTTGCATGACTGCGGAATACCCCTCATGCTTCAATCTAATTCAGACTTCAAAGACTTTCTTCGCAGCATGAACGGTCGTAGCCTGGCAGAGATTCATAACAGAGAGCTAGAACGTTATGGTATTAGCCATTACAACCTATGCGCTGAGCTTGCCAAGAAATGGAACATAAACAACAATATGGCGGAAGCGATTTCACGCCAGCCTGTTTATGAAGCGACATTCACAGAGGCCGCAGATGAAAATGAACAGATGCGATTTAGCCTTTGCCTATTGATGCTAGCTAGAGATATAAGTGATATCTACAGACACTTCTGGCGCATACCAGATACGAAAGAACCGCTAGTTAAACTAGAACCGATGTTAAATTTCCTAGGCATTAGTGATTATGAATATGCTGACATCAAAGAAGATATCCTACACGAACTCTCATTTGAGCAATAACCAACACAACTCACGAGCCATTCACTTGGTTCTCTAGCCCTAAAACGAAAAAGCCCCGATCACTGGGTGACCGGGGCTTTCTCTTAATTAAATGCTTGGCGATGACCTACTCTCA
>NZ_CANMIR010000017.1 GCF_947498015.1 uncultured Neptuniibacter sp. | reverse complement strand
TGGTGGGTCGTATAGGATTCGAACCTATGACCAATTGGTTAAAAGCCAACTGCTCTACCGACTGAGCTAACGACCCATCTCTTAAATGGCTCCCTGAGCTGGACTCGAACCAGCGACCAATAGATTAACAGTCTACTGCTCTACCAACTGAGCTATCAGGGAACTCAAACATCCTAATGGCGGAGGGATAGGGATTCGAACCCTAGGGCCCTCTCGGACCGCTGGTTTTCAAGACCAGTGCTTTCGACCACTCAGCCATCCCTCCGTAGGATGGGCGCGTATGTTACCGTAATGAGTTTCCCTGTCAACACAATAACGTACTGTTTTTTTAAAAAAACACGATTATTTCATCGCATTTTTTTACGCCCCTTAAAAGCGGTTACTGTTTAACCAGAAACGCTTGAAAATTAACCACTTCCTATACCGTTTTAGTCATAATTACATATTGGGATAGTTCGGCCCCCCCAAACCCTCGGGGACAACCCAACGAATATTTTGGGCAGGATCTTTAATATCACAGGTTTTACAGTGTAAGCAGTTCTGACTATTGATCTGAAAATGCTCTCCTGCCTCATCATTTATGATCTCATACACTCCCGCTGGGCAATATCGTTGGGCGGGCTCCGCAAATTTTGACAGATTTTCATTCAACGGGATCGATGCATCGTTAAGCTGGAGGTGACAAGGCTGATCCTCTTCATGATTTGTATTCGATAGGAATACCGAGCTCAACTTATCAAAACTAAGGACACCATCCGGCTTGGGATACTCCAGCGGGCTACACTGGGACGCCGGTTTCAACTGGGCATAATCTTCATCATTATCATGCAACGTAACCGGGATTCTTCCGCCAAACAGATTTTGATCAATAAAGTTAAACGCTCCCCCCAGCAGAGGACCAAACTTATGCATTGCCGGACCAAAGTTACGGGAGCGAAACAGCTCATCATAGAGCCAGGAGGCCTCAAATTTATCATAGAAGCTTTCCAGCTCTTTCCCACCCTCGCCAGCTGACGTCAGCTCTTCAAAGACAGACTCAGCCGCTAGCATGCCTGATTTCATTGCTGTATGAGTGCCTTTGATCTTTGAAAAGTTCAAAGTCCCGGCATTACAACCCGCAATGATGCCGCCAGGGAAAGTCATCTTAGGCAGAGCATTGAATCCCCCCTTGGTGATCGCTCTGGCACCATATGAAACACGACTCCCCCCCTCCAGATACTGCTTCAAAACAGGATGGTGCTTCATGCGCTGAAACTCATCAAATGGGCTCAGATAGGGATTACTATAATTTAGATCAACAATCAGACCCACAACCACCTGATTCCCCTCTGTGTGGTAGAGGAAGAAACCACCACTGGCATCATTCAGAGGCCAACCTGATCCATGTAACACCAATCCGGGCTGATGCTTGTCTGGATCAATATCCCAAAGCTCTTTGATACCAATCCCGTAGTGTTGTGCATCAGCACTGCTGTTCAGATCAAACCTTTCAATCAGTTCCTTCCCCAGATGCCCTCTACACCCCTCAGAGAAAATAGTGTACTTGGCATGCAACTCCATCCCCGGCATATAACTATCTTTCCGCTCACCGTCCGCACTGACGCCCATATCTCCTGTGGCGATACCTTTGACACTACCATCTTCGTGATAGAGAACCTCGGAAGCAGCAAATCCAGGGAAGATCTCAACCCCCAACTGCTCAGCCCGCTCCGCTAACCAACGGCAAAGATTCCCCAGGCTCACAATGTAGTTACCCTGATTATGCATTGTGCTAGGTACCAGCATATTCGGCACTTTTACCGCTTTCTCTTCATTTTTAAGCATGAAGATCTGGTCCTCTGTCACCGCAGTATTCAGAGGTGCACCCTGCGCTTTCCAGTCGGGAAATAGCTCATCCAGAGCACGACTTTCTATCACTGCTCCAGAGAGAATATGCGCCCCAACCTCAGATCCCTTTTCAACAACACAGACGGTTAACGCCTTATCCTCATCTGTGGCTTGCTGCATGAGACGGCACGCCGCAGACAACCCCGCAGGACCAGCTCCCACGACAACCACATCAAACTCCATGGACTCTCGCGCCATATCGCTCATAACCTATCCTCGCTTAAATATGACGTCCTAAACTGATCGAATCTCAGTTTCACCATCACTTGATCACCAGCGTGAAAGCCCTCAGGTTCTCAGTCATCGCTGACGGAAGCACAGGGGCAGTCATTGCTGATTGAATTGCATTTAACACTTCCCGGAGCGAATGGGGATACGCTCCAGAGTGCTAAATCTTAAATACTTCTGTTAAGGCATCGGGAAATGCTGAGGCGATGATCCACCCATACGGAAATTACAGCAATAACATTTCAGGCCGGCATTGATAACAAAACCGTTCAAATTGCGTAAAAAGACCTTAATTCAGGAGCATGCAGCTGGCCTTATGAAGCCGATAATTGCTGGCAATAGGTGTCACTTCGACGATATTCACCCGGAGTCATTCCGGTCCATTTTTTGAATGAGCGGAAAAAAGCGGAGGGTTCTTCAAATCCCATCAGGCCCGCAACATCGTTGATCGATAACTGTGGCGAGTTCATATAATTCAGAGCGGCAACTTTACGACTTTCATCTTTGATTTTCTGGTAGGAGGTATCCTCCTCTAACAGACGACGGCGCAGAGTTGAAACTGACATATGCAAGCGATAAGCAACCTCATCAGCACTTGGCAACTCCTGGCTGAAATCATTACCGATCAGGGCGATGACCTGAGATTTCAGACTGGCATCATCATCCACCATCACAATCAGCTGATACGGCGCAGTTTTGAGAAAGCTGCGGAGTGTTTCCGGTGTCTGCACAATTGGAAAATCAAGGTATTTAGCCGGAAAAACGATCGCATTATCATGTTGATCAAATTTCACTTCCGACTGAAACAACGTTTTGTACTGGTTCACATCTTCCGGTTCTGAAAAGGTAAAATAGGCTGCTTTGAGTTCGAGCCGCTTCCCGATCAGCCAACAGAGAAAATGCTGCCACATAGACAACGAAGTACGAATTCTTCCAGGAATTTCATCACGCAGGATCTCCTCTATCGACACTTCAGACGCATCCGTCGTGTTGAATGAGACCTTCGCGTACCTCCCTTTGCGAACAAGGTGTGGTTTAACCTGAGTTCCCCTGCAGATCTCATGAAAGTCACTGGCTCGATAGATCGCTTTTTCCAGAGTCGTGCAATGGATCAAACAGTGACACATCATGCGAAAAGTACCATTAGGCACCTTGCCGCCGCTGAGCATCCCAAAATACTCATCCTGCGCGATGTAGTAGATACGCTGATATAGCAATCCAAACTTATCGGCGGGGAACTCGGTTTGCACACCGATCTCGGCAGGGTCTATACCCACCTGCTGCAATAGTTGTTCAACACTGAAGCCCTGTTCTTTAACCAGTTGCAATAGGTGCTGTACATAGCCAACCGGCACTGTAATTTTACGTTCCATAGAGAGTTAACCTGTCACCAAATACCCAAAGGTTCCCCAACCTCCGGTCAATAAAATCAATTCGAAACGCACTTCCCTTATATATTTGTGAAGTATTATGTTTGTTTTTGCAACATCAAGAACAATTTTGTTACTAACATTGCGCCCAAATGTCATTGAGCACAACAGGACTGAACGTGATTATGTATACCGATTAAGACTCTAATTTTATGTAATAACGCCCTATATTTGCTGAATTTTCTTATAGATCAGCTACATTGGAGTTTAAACCTATCAGCGTCATTAAAAAAAATAACATCGCTAGGTGAACGAAATGGCAATAAAAAACAGGATTTTGCAACGCAGCAAAAACCCGCTTCCAGCGTTTAAGCGCTGTGCTTTACCCTTTCTGATTGGAGCTGTTGTCAGTACCAACCAGGCACACGCAGTAGAATTTAACATCGGCGACATCGAAGGTCGTTTCGATTCACAGATCTCAGTAGGAGCCAGCTGGAGGATGGATGCGCCTGCTTCCAGACTGATCTCCCCGGCGAATGGTGGCAGTAGTTTAGGTGCTGGCAGCTACGACGATGCTACCCAGAACTTTGATAAAGGAGAGACCTTCTCCCAAATAGTTAAGGGCATTCATGACCTGGAGCTCACATATGAAAATATGGGGATCTTCGCCCGAGCTAAATACTGGTATGACGCAGAACTAGAATCTGGATCCAGAGGGCATGGACATGCCGCTAACCTCTATGCTCCAGATACAGAACTTGACGATTCTGGCTTTAATGATTATGCAAAATTTTCTGGCATTGAGCTTCTGGATGCCTACTGGTATGGGGCCTTTGATCTGGGCGAGAAACCGCTGGATATCCGAATCGGCCGCCAGGTTGTTAACTGGGGGGAAAGCACCTTTATCCAAGGGGGATTAAATGCAATCAACCCTGTAGATGTTAACGCCTTCCGCCGTGCCGGTGCTGAGGTAAAAGAGGGACTACTGCCTGTCAACATGGCATTTGCCTCTCTGGGTTTAACTGACAACCTCAGTGTTGAAGGCTTTTACCAGATAAAGTGGGAGCCCACCGCTATTGATGGATGTGGCACCTATTTTTCCACCAATGACTTTGTTGCTGAAGGCTGCAACGGCATCCGCATAAGCTCTGGCCCCTTAGCTGCACTGAATGATCAGGCTTATTTTAACAACCCTTTTGACCCGGTTGTCTACCGGGATCCGAATGGGCGCAGGGAAGCCGATGATGACGGCCAATTTGGTATTGCACTCCGATACTTCGCAGAAGAGCTCAACAATACAGAGTTTGGCTTCTATGCGGCCAAATATCATAGCCGCTTACCTATCGCCAGCGGCGTATACAACCTGGGCGCCCCTCTCATTACAACCCTGGCATCAGAATATTTTGTCGAGTACCCAGAAGATATTAAGATGCTCGGGTTAAGTTTTAACACAAACGTCGGTGATATCGCCTGGTCAGGTGAATTCAGTCATAAACAGAATGTACCTATCCAGATCAATGGTACATCACTGGTCGCAGGCATCCTTACGGTGGGTGCCACCGGCAACCCAGCTTTAGATAGCTATATCAACAATGCAATCAGTTTCGGTTTGGCGCCAGGTAGTGAAGTAGATGGTTATCAGTCCTTTGATATCTCACAATTTCAAACCAGTTTAATCAGTTTTCACGATCAGGTGTTAGGTGCCAGCCGCCTTACTCTGATAGGCGAATTTGGCTGGACTCATATTCATGAATTCGATGAAAGCGCTGATGCAATTAAATATGGCCGTAACGGTGCCTTTGGCTACGCTGCCGGTGACAATGATGGCTTCGTCACTCAGGACTCATATGGCTATGTCGTGCGTGCCAATCTCTCATACCCAAATGCATTTGCGGGTATTAATCTGACCCCTCAAATCAGCTTTAAACACGGTCTGGAAGGCTACGGCCCTCAGCCTGGTGCAGCATTCAATGAAGATGAAAAAACGTTAGGCCTTAGCTTAACGGCAGACTATCTGAATAAATATTCGGTCCAGCTTTCCTATACCGATTATTTTGGCGGGGACTTTAATTCAATTGAAGACCGTGACTTTATTTCACTTAGCGCCTCTGTATCTTTCTAAGAGCAGCAGCCCGATGGAGAAAACAATGTTTAATTCAAGAAAAATGCTGCTGGGAACAACCCTACTGATCGCTTCGACAACCCTTTCAGCAGCCACCAGCGAAAGCAACGCTGATAAACTGGGTACAACTCTGACGCCTGTCGGTGCGGAGAAGGCTGGCAATGCTGCTGGCACCATTCCCGAGTGGGACGGTGGCCTGGAAACATCCGCTGATCGCTACAATAACCCCTTTGCTGCCGAGTCCCCGCTTTTCACGATTACGGCCCAGAATGCGGAGCAATATCAAGCGAATCTGACCCCTGGGCAGTTAGCGATGTTGAAGCGATATCCGGAAACATATTCGATCCCGGTCTACCCATCACATCGAACAACGGCGCTTCCTCAACAGGTCTATGATGCGGCCAGAGCCAACGCAACATCAACCACTCTGACCGATGGTGGCAACGGGGTGGAGAACTTTACAACAGCGATCCCATTCCCAATTCCCGCCAATGGCCTGGAGGTAATCTGGAATCATATGACCCGTTATCGCGGCGGAGCTCTGGAGCGCACCTTTGTTCAGGTACCGGTCCAGGCTAACGGCAACTTCACAGCGGTTAAGATCAATGAAAAAATGTCCTGGCCCACCTCCTTAAAAGGCGGCGCAGATACAAAGAAAGATGCCAATATTCTCTTCTACTTTGTGCAACAGGTAAAAGCACCCTCCCGCCTGACCGGTAACGTACTACTTGTGCATGAAACCCTCAATCAGGTGAAACAACCACGTCAGGCCTGGACATACAATGCTGGCCAGCGACGAGTCAGGAGGGCCCCGCAGATCGCCTATGATGCACCGGGCACCGCCAGTGACGGCCAACGTACTACCGACAACCTTGACCTGTTTAACGGTGCTCCTGACCGTTATGACTGGAACCTGGTTGGCAAGCAGGAGCTATACATCCCCTACAACAGCTACAAACTGGCGGATCGCGGGTTAAAGTATTCTGATATTTTACACCCAGGCCATATCAACCCAGAGCATACGCGCTATGAGCTTCATCGCGTATGGAAGGTTGAAGCAACCCTGAAAGAGGGAGAGCGCCACATCTACGCCAAACGTACATTCTATATCGATGAGGACAGCTGGCAGATCGCTGTCGTGGATCACTATGATGGTCGCGGTGAGCTTTGGCGAGTCGGCGAGGCTCATCAGTTTCAATACCGTGATGCCAATGTCTCATGGTTAACTGCAGAGGCGCTCTATGATCTCCAGTCTGGACGCTATCTGGTCGGTAGTTTGACCAATGAAGAGGGTGAGGGTTTCGACTTTACGAAACGCTTTAAACATAAAGATTTCACCCCTCAGGCGATCCGCAGACTGGGTAAATAGTATCAACCCACCTTATATCCGCAAAAGCCCACTCCTTCGGAATGGGCTTTTTTTTGTTTAAATGCTTTTAACTTGAGTTATGGACTAGGATAATAGCTGAATCAGCTATACCCATTGTTTTTCCACCAACTCCTGAAGGTTATTCCATGGCCGAGATCGGCAAATACAGCACCCTTGAAGTGATCAAAGAGAAAGATTTTGGCGTTTACCTCGATGCCGGTGAGCTGGGCGAGATTCTTCTGCCGAAACGCTACTGCCCTGAGAATCTTGCTGTGGGAGAACATATCCGTGTTTTTATCTACCTCGATACAGACGACTACCTGATCGCAACAACGGAAAAGCCATCGGCCATTGTTGGCGAATTTGCCATGTTAAAGGTCTCGGCTGTAAATGATGTAGGGGCCTTTATGGATTGGGGCCTACCCAAAGATGTACTACTGCCCTTCAGCGAACAACGACAGCGCCCTGTCGAGGTTGGAAAGCGTTATCTTGTGCGCCTTTATATCGACAAGAATACCAATCGAATTGTCGCCTCCACCAAGATCGATAAATTCCTCGATACAACCCCTCCACTCTACAAAGAGGGAGAGGAGGTTCAACTGGTCATCGCCAACCGTACTGATCTGGGTCAGAAAGCGATTATCAACCATCAGCATTGGGGGATGATCTTCCGCAGTGATGTTCTAAAAACGATCTACCCTGGACAGAAATTTAAGGGTTATATCAAAGAGGTTCGACCTGATGGGAAGATAAACCTCTCGATGCAAAAGCCGGGTTACGCCAAAGTAGTGGATACAACGGGGGAGATTCTGGCGATGCTGGAGGATCAGGATGGTTTTATTACCGTGAACGATAAGTCTTCACCGGAGACCATTTTCCAACTGTTCGGCATCAGTAAGAAAGCCTTTAAGATGGCAGTCGGTGCGCTACTTAAACAGGGCAAAATCACCATCGAACCTGGCGGGTTAAGGCTTAAAGATTAACAGATAAAAAAACGCACCTTTCGGTGCGTTTTTCCTACTGATTGCTTAACCAATTTTCAAGCTGGTCAGCCCCTCCGATCAACTGCCCCTCAATAAAGACTTGAGGCGTTGTCCCCTGACCGGAGACTGCTTGAAGAGAGCTAAAGCTAATACCTTGATCTCCCAGCTGAATCTCCTCATATGTATAGCCTTGCTCTTCCAACGCTCGCTTTGCGCGAACACAGTGCCCACAACCAGCTTTACTCAACATGGTAATCCGCTTGGGCAGCTCAGCTTCCGGATTGATATAGTTCAACATAGTATCGGCATCAGACACCTGAAACGGGTCGCCTGGCAGATCCGGTTCGATAAACATTTTGTCGATAACACCATTTCGAACCAGCATCGAGTAGCGCCATGAACGCTCACCAAACCCCAATTCATCTTTATCAACCAGCATCCCCATGGCTGCTGAAAAATCACCATTACCATCCGGTAGAAAAGTTATATTGTCCGCCTTCTGATCACTGGCCCACGCATTCATAACAAAGGTATCGTTAACCGACAGACAGATAATCTCATCGATGCCCTGCTGCCTAAACAGACCTGCCAGTTCATTGTAGCGTGGCAGATGCGTACTGGAACAGGTGGGTGTAAAAGCACCAGGCAGCGCAAAAACTATGACATTGCGATTGCGAAAAATCTCATCGGTTGAAACATCAACCCACTCATCTCCCTGACGGGTGTGAAAGGTAACCTGAGGGACAGCCTGACCTTCTCGATTCTGAAACATGATCCAATTCCTCTATGCCGTTATGTATCCGTGATCGCCTCACGCGTTGAGAACACTATATGCAACAGAGAAGAATTGATGAAATTAAATAAATTTAGAATATTAATAGAAATTAACTATCAGCAAGCAGTACGGTACGTTCTTGTTCCAAAAACTCAAGGA
The DNA here is from genome assembly GCF_947498015.1 of uncultured Neptuniibacter sp. Classification (GTDB taxonomy): domain Bacteria; phylum Pseudomonadota; class Gammaproteobacteria; order Pseudomonadales; family Balneatricaceae; genus Neptuniibacter. The sequence continues at coordinate 51,388 of NZ_CANMIR010000017.1, read as the reverse complement.
ACTGATCAAACGGCATCGGCTTACCCAGATAAAAACCTTGAACAAAGTCACAACCAAACGCCTTTAATACATCAAGCTGTGCCTGATCCTCGACCCCCTCTGCAACGACTTTGATTCCAAGGGTCTGGCCCATTTTGATGATCACCTCTACCAGAGTGCGGTCCTGCTCATCTTCCAGTAGATCGGTCACAAAACTACGATCAATTTTCAGGTAATCAACCGGGTAGTGTCGTAAGTAATTGATAGCAGAGTAACCGGTACCAAAATCATCTATAGAGAAAGCGATCCCCTGATCACGTAGCCGGTTGATCTTATCCAGTTGACTGTCACCACCGTCCATCAGCAGCGATTCTGTAATCTCAAACACGACTTTGTCATAGGGCACTTCATGTTTGCTGATGATCTCCATCCAGCGTTGGGCCGCATCCTTAGGGTAAAACTCTGCCACCGAACGGTTCACCGAAATCTGAATATCCAGCCCGGCTTGAGTCAGCCGTTCAGAGAGAAAGCCCACCTCATCCAGAATCCATTCTCCCAGAGCTCTGATCGCACCTGTCTGTTCAGCAATCGGAATAAACTCCGCGGGTGAGACCAATCCCTTCTTCGGATGGAACCAGCGAACCAGCGCTTCGCACTTGTTCGTACTCAACAAGCCCAGCTCCATTATCGGCTGCAGATAGACCTCAAACTGCCCTGTCCTGATCCCTTCAAGGATCTCATTGTGAACCTGAACATGGCGTTTGACCTCCTGGCTCAATCCCTCATTAAAGAAGAAGATACGGTTTTTACCGGCGCGCTTAGCTTCATACATCGCCCGATCAGCATTCTGAAGCAACTGCTCCATATCCACACCATCATCCGGGTACATTGCGATCCCCAAACTATGGGTAACGGATAGATACTGACCATCAATAAAGTAAGGCTCGCCCAACTCCAGCTGTAACTTTTCTGCCAGTAACTCTGCCTGCGTTGCTGATTCAAGGTCTTTCAGCACAATTACAAATTCATCCCCCGCCAGACGGGCTACCAGATCATCGCTACGCACGATCCCTGTCATTCGGCCTGCAAACTGCTTCAAAAGTGTATCGCCCGCAGGGTGACCCCAGTTATCGTTCACCTCTTTGAAATAATCCAGATCGATAAAAAAAAGCGCAAATATCTGGCGATGACGCCGGTGCTCCTGAATCATCAGCTTCAATTGTTGATTAAAATGGTAACGATTGGACAAGCCAGTCAACACATCATAATTCGCCCGGTAATTGGCAGTCTCAATCGCCTCTAGCTTCTCCCGGTAGTTTTTTGCAATCAGGTAAGCAGCCATCGCCGTTGCTAAACTTATCAACAACGCTATCAACCAGTATGTTTTCACCTGTGATCCAGTCACCTGCCATCCGCCATCTGTATAGGCAGCCATCTGCCACCTACCCGTCGGCAACACCACATCAACGGTCACTGCATCGGGGTGGAATGTACTAGAATCCCCATAAAAGACGGCTCCCTCCTGACCGGAACCATCGCGCCCCCGTATTGCGATATCTAACCCCCAGAGACGTTTATCTATTCCGGCACGCTGAAATAGATTCTGATCATCGATTACGCCCGAAATAATTCCCCATAACTGGTCACGCTCTTTTCCAATAAATACTGGAATACGCGCTATCAGAGCTGATCCGCCCTGTACCAGGTCAACCGGGCCTGTCAGTACAATATCTTTCTGCTCTATTGCTGAGAGTACGGCAGTTAACTGATCGGGGTGTTCCCGGTAGTTCAGACCGAGCGCTTTGCCATTACCTTCAGAGGGGTGGATATTGGTTACTATGAGATCAGGCGCCAAGGCTAAGTGGCGAATACTTAACTGAGTCTGTAGGAATTCATCTACGAGCAGCTGGAACTCAGACTGTGTGATATCCGGGTTAATCGCAACCTCGGCTTTCAGTCCCCTTAAAACAACCAGATGGGCATTAATTTCACCCTCCAGACGAGCCCCCAGAGTCAGCAGATCAACAAATGCCTGATGTTTGATATTTTCCCGAATCCGATTGAAATCATGACTGATAAAGACGGTAGATAGGAACAGCACCGTGAAGAAGACCGTTACTGAAAACGCAAAGGGTCTGTGGGTTAAAAGTTTTAGTACCGAACTGAACATCACAATGCTTACCCATGACAGCGGTTCAAACAATCTTAGCCGCTGTAATTCTGCTCTCAATCTATTAAGCATTCGACTTTAGCATCACCCATCTGGGTTTGTAATAGCAAATAACTGCAAATTCAAAGATTCAGGTATCAACCACTTGATGCTCCCTCTCCTCCGCAGCGTAGAGCAGGCAATCCCCAATCGCTATATCGGGTCGGGTCGTAATCATAAAGAGCTTAAGCGGCTGCGCCGTCATGAGTTGGTTACCACGGAGTTCAAAGAAGCGTTCAAACACATCTTCACCATTCGCATCATGTGCCCGCAAACAATCCCGCCCCATTCGGCTACCCATCCAGCCGATCAACTGACCACGCTCTACCGTCCCAAAATTACACCGGTCCAGTGTCGTCGGTACCGTAATATCGGTACCAATCACATAACTGTCTGCATAAGCGATGACGGTTTTGGGTTTTAACTCCAGGCGAACAGGGTGCCGATAGAGATCCATATGATGACCGTGTTCCAGAGTCATCACATCCTCCTGATAAAAGTACTTCTGTAACCCATTCCAGGCTACAGCGGCTGAACCGGCATCATCCACACCACCGCATTCGATCGTCACAACCGGGCAACGTCTGACACTTCTCTCCATCAACGCGCCTAAACGCAGATCAGTCACCACCATGCGGTCACAGAACAGCGATACCAGCGCTTCATGTTCACGGCTCTCATAGGTGACAACCCCAAAATCAGGACTATGACCCGATGTGTTATGAATATCGAGAATACACTCGGGCTTATACTCTTCAAACAGCTCAAGTATCTCCTCGGCAAGAGCCCCTGGCAGATCATCATAAGGAGGAAAGAAACAGCGATTCATATCTCTCTGGCCAGGATAAACCCGATTGCGAAACATCGGCTCCAAAATTGCGGCGGGTACAGAGGGGATAAAACAGATCAGATTGCAGAGCGGCTTCTCCGCACGCAGGAGCCACTTATGTAACGCCAGCAAGCCTGAGGGCTCATTGCCATGCAGAAGTGTGACCAACCCTCGGGTCCGGTCAGTTGATTCGCCCTCAATAAAGATCATCACCGCTTCGGAGATCTCCCGTAAAAAAGCCTCGGGAGTATTCTTCAACTCGGCAGCGGTTGGATTAAATAATTTTTTCATCCGTTACGGCTCTCTTACCTTTTATTCCAAGTTGAAACCGGAATATTATCCGCTGAGTGATCCATATAGTTCTGCACCATCTGCATCAACGCTTGCGATTCACTCATTCTCCTTTTCAGGCGCTGATATTCACGACGCTGCCATACAGCGCCGGTGATACCACTTTCAATACGCCCCCTGATAATACCGAGATAATGCTCCGCTTCATCAGCATCTACGCCTAACTGTTCAAGCCCATCTGCAGCAACCGGCATCAACAGTGTTGCCACATCGGTAATGCTGAGTTTCTGTAATCCACCCGCTTTCTCTAACACCGGCCACATCAGGAGCGCTTTCATCCCCTTTTCAGCAGCCTGATAAAAATTATTCACCAAGACACTGAACGGCATCGCAGGAATGATCGTATCCATCTCACCCTGAAGCCCTTTAGCAACCCCCAGAGCAAAAGCGGCATTGGCTGCCATATCAGAGGGGGTCGGCCCTGCGGGCAACGCTCGCATCTCAATACGCAGATGACCACCCTCTTTTTCATCATAAACAGCTCGATTCCAGGGCCAAACCGTGCCCGAGTGCATCCGCAACTCATCCAGACCAGCCACTCCCCCTTTATTGATGACCGACAGGACATCTTCACTACCACAAACAGGGATGATGGGTTGATGCAGATGCACCATCTCGGCAAACAGTTCGTAAGCCCCCTCCCTTACCCAGCCGTTTCCAAAATCAACCCGAGAGGGTACGCCACGGTCACACTCCTCATAGGAGCGACCATCAATGGCCTGACGAAAGAGAGGGATACGGGTTTCATGCCACAACTGGTGCCCCATCATAAAAGGCGAATTGGCCGCCAACGCAACAACGACCGGGGTAACCAACTGCAATGCATTGAATGTACAGGCAAAACGCTCTGGATTAACACGAAAATGGACCTGCATCGAACTGTTTGCCCCCTCCAGGGTAACATCGCGTGAACGCAGTGAGATGGGTGGATCACCCTCAATTTTGACACAAAAAAGTCGCCCCCTAAGGGCTTGGAGCGCTTGAGAAAGGGCATAAAAGCGAGATTCATCGGTCATCGCCTGAATCCCAAAATCTGAACGTTTAAGCGTTGGTAGAATACCTATCGGCAGCGCTTTACCCAGCTCTGGCAACAACTTCTGGTTAACGTGATCGATCGCAAACAGCATCTCCCGCTCCAGATGGCTGAAGGGAGTGCCTTTAGCCGGAACAGGGGTCAGATTGTACTCGAGATTAAAACGATTTAATTCGAGCGCCAGTTGTTTATGGCCACTACGAGCGATCACCTCACGATTCAGCTGTAGGGGACGAGCTTGTTGATCTACCAGATAGAGTTCCAATTCAGCTCCGATCGATGCATCACCCACACCAAAACCGGGACGCTGCAGCATCGCTTTCAAGCCATCGAGATTAACCATCAATCTCTGCTTGAACGCCTCGTAGTCTTCCGCAGAAAATGTATGAGAACTGATCTCTTGTCCCATAAGCCCTTCAGCACAGATTCATCTACATCTAATAAGATTAGCCAGCCTGACCTGTAACTACCACCTATTCTCGTCTATTTCTGTTAATAGTCCATGCCCGTCGCTTTTGCGTTAGAATAAACCATCGATACACGGAGGGTAGCCTGATGCCAGTTGATAAAATTGCCTGTCATTGTTGCGACCTGATACAGGAAGTGACGGAGCTCCAGCCAGGATTTAAAGCCCACTGTTCTCGATGCGGGCATCTACTGACAGCAAAAACTGAGCATGCACTAGATAAAGCAGCAGCTTTCGCCGCTTCCGCACTACTTTTCCTACTGCTTTCCCTCCCTTTTCCATTTATGGCATTCCAATCTCAGGGGCGAGAACAGGAGATATCTCTGCTTCAAAGTGCCTATGATCTTTTCGATTTAGGATTTCCCTTTCTCGCTCTGATCCTGTCACTCTTTATATTGCTGATTCCGGCACTAATGCTCTCAGCTTATCTGGCAGTCCTTCTTCCTCTGAAAATGGGCCGATGTTACCCCTGGATGTACACTATCACCCGCGGGTTATTCACCCTTCATCCCTGGGGTATGGCAGAGGTATTTCTGATAGGCGTTCTGGTGAGCCTGGTGAAAATTGCCGGCATGGCAGATCTGGTGATCGGCATGTCATTCTGGGCTTACGTCCTGTTCTCAATCTGCCTGACCGCCACAATCACCTCAATGGACAAACTCCAGCTGTGGCATACTCTGGATAGCTACTCAGGCAACATCAGGCAACAACCACAGATCAGTAGTGGCAGTGCATTAGATAATGGATTTCAAAGCTGCCACCACTGTCATCTGCTACACAGGCATGAAGAGATCCACTGTCAACGATGTGGCAGCAAGCTGCATCCACGGATACCTGACAGCATGCAGAAAACCTGGGCGTATCTGATTACTGCGATCGTGCTCTATATTCCTGCAAACACCTATCCCATTATGAATACTACGCTGCTAGGTGCTGACGACCCCAGCACAATACTTGGTGGCGTAGTACTGCTCTGGCAACACGGTTCTTACCCTATTGCAACGGTTGTATTTGTTGCCAGCATCCTCGTCCCGATAGCAAAGATGCTGTCGATTTTGTGGCTCGCCTACAGCGTCCAGGCAGAGCATCAACACCGTCTGGAGGAGCGCACCTGGATCTACCGCATGACCGAGCTGGTTGGCCGCTGGTCTATGATTGATGTATTTGTCGTCGCCGTTCTCGTGTCACTAGTACAGATCGGGGATATTGTCAGCATACAACCGGGGATCGCTGCGACCGCATTTGCAGGCGTGGTCATCCTGACAATGCTCTCAGCACATAGCTTTGACCCAAGGCTCATCTGGGATAACCTGAACCCGCAGGAAATGGATGCGGTTAATCAGGGAACCGAACCTTTAAACGACTTACTCGATAAGATCAGGTAACCATGTCGAAGAAAAACACCACCGACCCTAAACCGGTACTCAGCGCCAAGCGATCTATCTCCAGCATCTGGATTCTACCCCTGATCGCTTTGTGCCTGGGTGGCTGGATGATCTATCAGGACTGGGCTAATCGAGGCCAGCTAATCACGATCAGCTTTAGCACGGCCGATGGTATTGAATCTGGAAAAACTAAGATCAAAATTCGTAATGTCGAGGTTGGCAAGGTTGAATCGGTACAACTTAACTACCTAGAAAATAATGTACTGGTTAAAGCACGGATTGAGCCTGAGGTTGAGCCTTTACTCTACAGCAATACAAAATTCTGGGTCGTTCGCCCACGCGTGGGTGCCGGCGGCGTCAGTGGATTAGGCACCCTGCTTTCCGGGGCGTTTATCGAGATGTCCCCTGGCGATAGCGGCTTACCACCCTCCCAATACACAGGATTGGAAGACCCCCCTGTTACCTCAGAAAGTGAGCCGGGGCTGCGTTTGCAGTTAATTAGCGACAACGCACACTCTCTGAGTATCGGTGATACAGTCGTCTATCGTGGATTCCCCGTGGGCAGAATTGAGCAGGTCAGCTTTGATCCTCAGGCAAGGCAGGCGATCTATGATCTCTTTATTAAAGCTCCGTATGATCAACTGGTGACCACTGATAGCCGCTTCTGGAATATGAGTGGCATCAACCTTAACCTCTCTGCTGAAGGCGTCAAAGTCCAGACCGGAACACTCGATACGCTGTTAACGGGCGGTGTAACCTTTGATGTTATTGAGGGAGAGAGTAAAGGCAGTCCCGCGCAGGACGGAGACCGATACCGGCTTTACGCTGACTTTACCAGTGTCAAAGAGCAACCTTACGCTTTCTATAACGAATACCTGCTGCTCTTTGACCAATCGGTCCGTGGACTCGTCGCCGGTGCTCCGGTTGAGTTTCGCGGTGTGCGCATTGGTACTGTAGAGCGTATCTCCTTCCAGATAGATGAACTGACGGGGGGGACAGATCCCAGAATACCGGTCATTATCCGACTAGAACCGGGGAGGCTCGGCTTTGATGATCAGCAGTCAATTCTCACCAGCGCCCACACAAAGCTGCGCCACTGGGTCGATCAGGGTATGCGTGCCAGTTTAAAATCAGGAAACCTGATTACCGGCAGCCTCTATGTAGATTTTGACCTCTACCCCGATGCTGAGAAGGCCAATGTGATCGAGTTTGAGGGTTATCCCATTATCCCTACTATCTCCGGTGGCTTTGTTCAGCTTGAGAATAAACTGATTGCGGTCCTCAATAAGATTGAACAACTCAGAGTAGAACCGGTGCTTGCTCAACTGGACAGTACACTGGCCTCTTCTGAACGTGCGATCAGCCAGCTGACAACATCCCTGCAACAGGTTGAGATACTCGCCAGAGACAAACACACTCAGGCCCTGCCCGCCGAGTTGAAAGCTACCCTGCGTGAGATCCGTAACGCTGCTCAGGGGCTCTCCCCGGATAGCCTTATCTATCAAGAGTTAAATCAGACACTCAGCACTCTGGAACACACACTGAATCAACTTCAGCCGGTCATAAAGACGCTTGACGAAAAACCCAATGCGCTGATTTTTGATAAACCTCATATCGCTGACCCCATTCCCGGAGGGATCAACCTTGAATAGATTGCCCTTTATCGCATTCCTGTTCACATGCGTATTCGTGACAGGCTGCTCTAACCAAAGCACTCATGAAACCAGCCGTTACTATCTGCTCCACAGTAATAGCGAAAGCTATCAGAAAGCAGCTACAACACTGACCATCGGGATCGCCCCGATCGAAGTTGCCGAATACCTCAACACTCAGGGCATTGCGTTAATCACTCAGAGTAACCAGATCCAGTTTGCCCGATACCATTTATGGGCAGAGCTACCAAACAGGGCAATTCCCCGTGTCTTGCACAGTGAAATAGAGAGAGCCCTGCCTCACATCGGGATAGAAACGGATCGTCATTCAGGGGCATCTGAATGGGACTATACCCTGCTGATCCAGATCGATCAGTTTCACGGATCAGAGCAGGGGGATGCAACCCTGTCAGGCTATTGGTCCCTGAAAGATAAAGATAAAATTTTAACTAAACAGCGTTTTAATTTCTCTGAAAAAATTGATAGTCCAGGCTATGATCCACTTGTATCAAAACTGCGTAAGCACTTAAGTTCACTAGCCTTAGAGCAAACAAAAACAATCTCGGAATTTATCAAGAACTACAAAACTGATAACTAATTTTGTTTTAATTTAAATCAAGATTCTGAGCTTTTTTTGAGTGAAATTCAGCATCACTACAGGCTGAATCGTCTATAATTAGAGATCTTCAACAGACAGGCAATACTGCCCGTCGGGCAATTGGGTTAGTTTTTTATGGAAAACAGCATTATTTCTACGGGCCTGAATCTAGCGCTTACTGCACAGCGTGGTAATGGCAATGAAGCATCTAATGTGCCACGAACAACTGGTAGCGAAGCATCAGCACAGGCGACCCAACAAGCCCAAGTGCAACTTAATCAGGACCTTCCACAAACCAGTTCGATTCCTGAGGTTAGTAATCCCGCAGAAGGGCGGACTAATCAGACCAATAATGCAGAGCAACTGCCAGAGCGTGAAGTTCAACAGCAGCAGATTGCCACTTTTCTGGCAGAACAGACCGGTGAAAGTCGGGAAAATTTTGAAGGCATCGACATACAATCTGCACTTGAGATTCAGGAAACGCTGAGAGGGCGAACCGCTGATTCCACTTCCCCGGAGAGTGAAGTTTCTGCGACGGCCACTGGGAATAGCAGTCCCACCCCTGCCGATGCCAACGAGCAGCAGGAGCTTGAACTCCAGCAACGTTTGCAAACTCGCCTGGCGGAACAGATTCCAACGGACCCCGGCACAGAGTTCCCCCCTCTTATTAGGACCAGCGCTTAAGCACTCACATAAAAAAAGCCGGAAAACCGGCTTTTTTTACACTGATCACCTTACATCTCTGCAGCGAGCCGTGTCCCCTGATCTATCGCCCGCTTGGCATCCAGCTCCGAAGCAACATCAGCACCACCGATCAGATGTACCGGCTTCTGGCTGATCTGATCTACCAGATCTCGGCGCGACTCCTGTCCGGCACAGATCACCACATTATCCACTTCAAGTAGCTGCGGCTCCCCCTCCACCAGCAGGTGCAATCCGGCATCATCAATTTTCAGATAATCACATTTATTCAGCATCTTAACGCCTTTCTTAGCCAGATCAGTGCGATGGATCCAACCCGTGGTTTTACCTAATCCAGTGCCCACTTTAGTTTTCTTGCGTTGAAGTAGGTAAACCTCCCGGGCAGCGGGCTCAAACTCTGGCTGCATATTTTCAACACCGCCTCGCGATTCCAGCGTCATATCCACCCCCCACTCTTTCATAAAAGCAGGAATATTCTGACTGGTTGACTCACCCTGATGTACCAAGACTTCAGAGATATCAAAACCGATACCGCCTGCACCGATTACAGCCACTCTCTTTCCTACTGCCGCCCCCTGCATAACATCAAGGTAGGTCAGCGCTTTTGCATGATCCACACCTTCCAGCTCCGGACGACGTGGTGTAATCCCGGTAGCCAGTACAACTTCATCAAAGTCGGAGCAGTTGAGCATCTCTCCGGAGACCTGAGTGTTCAGGCGCAGCTCGACCCCGGTCAACTCGATCTGCTTGCCAAAATAGCGGAGCGTTTCATAAAACTCCTCTTTACCTGGTATGCGTTTCGCCACATTGAACTGCCCACCAATCTCCGAGGCCGCATCAAAAAGCGTGACCTGATGCCCACGTTTTGCTGCAGTTGTAGAGAAAGCCAACCCTGCAGGTCCGGCCCCGACTACGGCAATTTTTTTCTGTTTATCCGCAGGTGAGATGAGCAACTCGGTTTCATGGCAGGCACGCGGATTGACCAGACAACTGGTCAGTTTGCCCGCAAAGATATGATCCAGACATGCCTGATTACAACCGATACAGGTGTTTATCTCATCAGCGCGATTTTCTGCTGCTTTACGAACAAATTCAGGGTCTGCAAGGAAGGGACGGGCCATTGAAACCATATCCGCATCACCTCGGGCCAATACCTCTTCTGCCACATCGGGCATATTAATGCGGTTGGAGGTAATCACCGGTACCGACAAAGCTTCACGTACCTTAGCCGTGACCCAGGTGAAGGCAGCTCGCGGAACCTTGGTTGCTATCGTAGGAATGCGCGCTTCATGCCAACCGATCCCAGTATTGATAATGGTCGCACCCGCCACTTCGATCGCTTTGCCCAGTTCAACGATCTCCTGATAACTGCTCCCACCCTCAACCAGATCCAGCATCGATAGACGGTAGATGATAATAAAATCGGTACCTACCGCTTCTCGCACACGTCGCACAACTTCAAGCGGAAAGCGGATACGCTGTTCATACTCGCCCCCCCACTCATCTTCACGCTTGTTGGTTCTGGCAGTGATAAACTGATTAAGCAGATACCCCTCAGATCCCATGATCTCAACACCATCGTAACCCGCCTCTTTTGCCAGAGATGCGCAGCGGACAAAATCTGAAATCTGCTCCTCAATCTCGCTGGCATTGAGCGCCTTTGGTGGAAATGGATTGATCGGAGCCTGGAGTGCAGAGGGTGCTACCGGTTGAGGGTTATAAGCATAACGCCCAGTGTGCAGGATCTGCATACAGATTTTCCCGCCCTCTTTGTGCACAGCATCTGTCACAATACGATGATTTTCCACATCTTCAGCCGTTACCATCTGAGCTGCATGCCCATGCACCGCCCCCTCTTTATTGGGGCCGATTCCTCCGGTTACAATCAATGAAACCCCACCCCGGGCACGCTCGGCATAGAACGCGGCCATCCGCTCAAACCCATTTGGCGCTTCCTCCAGGCCAAGATGCATAGACCCCATCAGAATACGGTTTTTCAGCGTCGTAAACCCCAGATCCAGAGGAGCCATCAAATGTGGATAAATAGTCGTTGTCATCAGTCAAATCTCATCATTATTCGGGCGTCAAAGGCCTCTCATTATTTTTCTGTAGGTTCGCGCGTCTGCAATGGAGCAGTGATCGGGCGAAGCCCCTCATATTCAGGTTTTTTGCCTGACATTTTGGCCGTAAAGGTCTGCATAATATCTGTTGGCTGAAACATGCCCGCTTGCCATGTCGCCATATAATTCAGACTGTCTCTGACACTGTGATCACGGGCATAATTGATCATCTGCTTGCTGCCGGTAACGGCCAGCGGGGACTGCGCAGCGATGCGTTGAGCAATATCAAATACCTCGATAAGCATAGTTTCCTGATCCGGGTAAACATGATTAACCAGACCGGAAGAGAGTGCTTCGGTTGAGATAAATTTTCTGGCAGTGTAGGCCAACTCTCGTGCAATCCCCTGTGGGATCAATTGTGGTAATCGTTGCAAGGTTCCGAGATCCGCAGTCATTCCCAACTCCGTCTCCTTTACGGTGAAATAAGCATCCTCTGTGCAATAACGCATATCCGTAGCACACACCAGATCCAGAGCACCACCGATACAACCACCCTGCACCGCGCTGATCACTGGGAAGCGCACCTCCTCCAATACATTGAAGCAATCCTGTAGCTGATACACTAAACGTCTGATCGCTTCGGCTCTGCGCCCAGGTTCACCATTGAACATAGCCGGGTCCGGTTGAGCAAACACATCAAGATCCATACCGGCGCTAAAATGTTTTCCACTGGAAGAAATTACCAGCACACGAGTATCTGCTTCACGATCCAACATGCGAACAGCCTCCGGAAACTCTCTCCAGAACGCACGATTCATTGCGTTTCGCTGCTCAGGTCGACTCAGTTGCAGATGTGCAACATGTTCCTCAACACTCAGAGTAAATGTCTGATAGCTCATCTCCGTCCCTTTTTATGCTTAATGGATTACTCGACAAAACTGTTTAAAAAACAATCTAGACACCGTCAAGATAATACTCTATTTTGACAGTGTCAAGATTGATTGTTAGATTGCCCCCATGAATATTTCGAAAAAACCATACCACCACGGAGATCTCAGAGAGTCTCTGTTGCATAGCGCTACCGATCTGATTGCGGAGGGTGGCGTTGACAACCTGTCGATACGCAAACTGGCAGACAGGGTTGGTGTCTCCCGTACAGCCCCCTATCACCACTTTAAAGATAAGAATGAACTCCTGTGTGCCATTGCAGAACAGGGATTTAGTAAGCAGGATCAGCTTGTCCAATCATTTACCGAACAGCAATCCGGTCAATCACCCTCAGAACAGTTCGAACAGTACGTACTGACCTATATCCGGTTTGCCAACGAAGAGAAAGAGACATATGACCTGATGTATGGCCGGGAGATCTGGAAAAGCGGTCAGCCAACAGAGAGATTACAGAGCATATCAAAGCAGTGTTTTCGTAACTGGTTACACTGGGTTGAAAAGCTTCAGCAGGACAACGTTTTCGATCCTGGGCAGCCATCATTACGGGTGGCCCAATCCAGCTGGGCTGCACTGCATGGCTTATGCCGCCTTTTCAATGACGGGATATACATCGACCGTGAAGATATTGAAGATATCGCGCTTAACACCGTACAGATGATGATTGGCAGACGAACCTCTTAGTATCCCGATGAAACAGATCCAATTCAGCCACGCCAACGGTTTTCCCGGCAGTAGTTACAACTACCTTTTCAACCAGCTATCAGGGGTTGAAGTCAGTTATGTCGAAAAAATGGGACATGGGGATTACCCACTCAACAATGATCTGAAAAACTATGCTCAGGAGCTGATCGACACTGTTGAAAAGCAGCAAAGCTTTCCGCTCATTGGCGCGGGGCACTCTGCAGGTGCTGTCGTAACTCTGATGGCAGCGGCGTTACGTCCCGATCTTTTTGATCAGGTTATTCTGCTTGACCCTGTCCTGTTCAGCAAAAGAAAACGATACCTGCTGAAGCTGATGAAAGGTTTAGGGGTGCTCGATAAGATCACCCCCGCGCAACGGGCAGAAAGGCGCAGAGCACAGTTCAAAAACCGCGAAGAAGCCAGAGTCTATTTCAGCACAAAGGCGCTGTTTAAACCCTTCCATCCCGCCTGCTTTGACGACTATATCAGCTACGGGCTAGAGACCTGTGATGGAGGGCTCAGATTGAGTATCTCCCCAGAGATCGAAGCCGACATCTTCCGTAATGTTCCCCTCAGGGCGCCCAATTGGCTGAAGCAGGTCAGGGGAACTCTGATCTTTGGTAAGCACAGCGATCTGTTCAGCCAAAGCGACAAGAAATGGTGGCAGCGCAACTTTCCACATATACAGATTCGGGAGATCGATGGAGGACACCTGTTCCCTTTCGAGAAACCGGATGAGACGGCTGAGATGTTGCAACAACTTTTAACAGGTCATAAAGAGTGACAGGGTCATAATGACGCTTTTGTCATGGCCCTTTCCAGAATACAACCAATCAGACCCACAATGACCTGGCTCAACAACATCTGGCGCCTATTCCTCTTCTGGAGGCAATATTCTCGGGCCAGAGCAGATGACTAGCTCTCACCAATACACTAAACTTCACTGAGTTTATTTATTGTTCTTCAAGGATTTCACCATTATGGAGTTTCAGGATTATCTCACCATCTTGGCTAAACGCGATGGGTCCGACCTTTACTTAACCACCGGTGCTCCCCCTTGTGCAAAATTCGAAGGGAAACTCACACCACTCAGTAAAGAACCATACAAACCGGGTGAAATTGAAGCGATCGCTCACGAACTCATGGATGAGCATCAGCTGGAGGTGTTTGAGGAGGAGCTTGAGATGAATCTGGCTTACTCAATCCCTAAAGTCGCCCGTTACCGTATCAACATTTTCAAACAGCGTAACCAGTACTCCATTGTTGCACGTAATATCAAGGCTGATATCCCCAAGATGGAAGATCTGGGCCTCCCTCCCATACTCAAAGATGTGATTATGGAGAAGCGCGGTCTGGTTCTGTTTGTCGGTGCCACCGGTTCTGGTAAGTCCACCTCACTGGCGGCTTTGATCGACCACCGTAATCGTAATAGTGGCGGTCATATCATTACGATTGAAGACCCTATTGAATTTGTGCACAACCATCGCAAATCACTGGTTAACCAGCGCGAAGTGGGTGTAGACACCCGCTGTTTCCATAACGCCCTGAAAAATGCATTGCGCCAAGCCCCCGATGTAATCCTTATCGGGGAGATCCGGGATCAGGAAACCATGGAACAGTGCCTGACCTATGCTGAAACAGGCCACCTTGCGATCTCCACGCTCCATGCCAACAACTCGAACCAGGCGATCGACCGAATTATTAACTTTTTCCCCCAGGCCCGCCACAAGCAGATCTTCCACGATCTGGCATTAAACCTGAAGGCGATTGTCTCTCAGCGACTGATTCCTACCATCGATGGTAAGCGTTGTGCCGCGATTGAGATTCTTCTCGGCAGCTCCACTGTGCAGGAGCTGATCATGAAAGGCGATGTCAAAGGGATCAAGGAGGTGATGGCTAAGGCTTCCGATACCACGGGCATGCAGACTTTCGATGACTCCCTGTTTAAACTTTATCAACAGGGAAAAATCACTCAGGATCAGGCAATAATCAACTCCGATTCCGCCAATGATATGCGCTTGCGTATGAATCTGGCTGTCGTCGAAGAGGAGAAAGGGGAGAAGAAAGAGGAGAGCGAACCGCAACCCATGTTCGATGAAGAAAACCCTCTGGCTGGCATCCAGCTCCTTGATGAGGATGAAGAGATCTAAGAGAGATCTCCGAACTGTTAGCGTAAAAAACCGCCCTAACAATGACGTTTGGCGGTTTTTTTACATATCCGAACGACGCAAGATCTTAGCGTTCCAGTCTTTTTATCTCTTCCACAAAGACCAGCTCACAAGCTCCGTTACCGGTATCCTTCCGGGTGGTGGAACTCTGCCAGCGCCAGTTACTTTCATTACTACGTATCCGAACCAGCTTCCCTCTGATATAGAGCGAATCATGGGGATCGACCGACATTAACTGCTCTTCAATCTCATCCGTAGCAGGAACCATATGCATATTCGCACTATGCGTTTCAATCGCCCTGCGGGGGATAAACCAGTGATCTGTACGCCAGCGATACCAGCGCCCTGACTGACTAACCTCAAGCTGATCGATATGATCCCACTCAGCCATAGGCCCCCACCCCAATGCAAAATCTACCGGGGAGAGATTCGCTTCATGGCCACTACCGGAATAGGTTTTCGTCGATAACACAACAGCAGCCAATTCAAACTCATACAACGGCTCAACCGTGTACTCACCATCGATATCAAAGGGTGTTTTTTCATAATCCGGCAAAGGTTGTTGCAGGGGCTGTTTTATCAACTGCGGATCGACCAACTGATCAACCGTGATAGCAGAGATCTCGACGGAACGCTGGCCCAATTGATTAACCCCAATCGCCACGAGCAACCCGGCGCTCCCTAACAAAAGCAATGTTTTAAGCTTCATCCCTCAATCCAATTCCTAGACCCTTAAAGTTGTCATGATTGATTCTAAAGGAAATGCTGCCATCTACCCAGTCGCAACAAAAAAGCCCCACAGGTCTGTGGGGCAAACATAGTTCAGAGCAAAGTCACACAGGGATGCGTAACTGAAGTGGATCAGACACGTTCAATTACGGTGGAGATACCCTGGCCCATACCGATACACATGGTGGCCAGACCTAATGTCGCGTCCTGCTGCTCCAGGACATTCATCAGGGTATTCGTGATACGGGTACCGGAACAACCCAGTGGGTGACCCAGTGCGATCGCACCGCCTTTCAGGTTTACTTTGTCGTCCATCTTATCGAGCAGATTGAGACCTTTTAGGACCGACAGGCCCTGTGCGGCAAAGGCTTCGTTCAACTCAACATAATCGATATCATCGATAGTCAGTCCGGCACGCTTCAGTGCTTTCTGAGTCGCAGGAACCGGACCGTACCCCATGATTGATGGATCGCAACCCGCTACCGCCATACTCACAATACGCGCACGTGGTGTCAGACCCAGCTCTTCAGCTTTAGCGGCCGACATCACCAGCATTGCTGATGCGCCATCAGAGAAAGCAGAGGAGGTACCCGCAGTCACTGTACCCACTTTAGGTACGAAGACCGGCTTCAATGTGCTGAGCGCCTCTACAGTAGTCTCCGGACGGATCACTTCGTCAGCTTCCAACAGGGATTTAAAGCCATTCTCATCATGACCTTCAACCGGAATAATCTCACTATCCCACAGGCCATCCAGATGTGCCTGATGAGCCAGACGATGTGAGCGCGCTGCAAACTCATCCTGCATCTCACGACTAATGCCGTTCATTTTGCCCAGCATCTCAGCGGTCACCCCCATCATCATGGCGGCCTTGGCAACCTGTTTTGACATCTCGGGATTGACATCAACGCCATGCATAATCGATACGTGGCCCATATGCTCTACACCACCGGCGATAAAGATATCGCCATTGCCGGTCATAATCGCCTGGGCAGATGCATGCAGCGCAGCCATAGAGGAACCACACAGGCGATTAATCGTCTGCGCCGCTACAGTGTGCGGGATACCTGCCAGAACTGCAGCATTACGACCAATATTGAAGCCCTGCTCTTTGGTCTGGTTTACACAGCCCCACATGATATCTTCAATGGCAGCAGGCTTGAGTGAAGGGTTACGCTCAAGCAGTGCTTTCATCACCGCAGCAGACAGTGCTTCTGCACGTACATTTCGAAAAGAACCGTTTTTGGATTTACCCATCGGGGTACGAACACCGTCAACGATCACTACGTCAGTTGGTTTCAAGTTCATTATTTCTACCCCTTATGCCTTTTCGCCGGAAAAGTATTTTCCACCCGCAGCGGCCATCTGTTTCATTTTCTCAGTCGGCTGATACAGCGGACCCAGCGCATCATATTTCTTCGTCATTTCGCAGAAGTTATCCAGTCCCATCTGATCCAGATAGTGCAGAGCACCTCCTCTGAATGGAGGGAAACCGATACCGTAGATCAACCCCATATCGGCTTCTGCCGGAGTAGCCACGATGCCATCTTCGAGACAGCGTACCAGTTCAATACAAAGCGGAATCATCATACGCTCAATGATCTCTTCATCGGTGAACTCACGTGACTCAGCGACCACATCTGCCAACAGAGCAGGTACCTCTTCATCCACAAGCTTCTTCGGCTTACCTTTACG
Source organism: uncultured Neptuniibacter sp. (assembly GCF_947498015.1). Classification (GTDB taxonomy): domain Bacteria; phylum Pseudomonadota; class Gammaproteobacteria; order Pseudomonadales; family Balneatricaceae; genus Neptuniibacter. Next base: position 33,903 of record NZ_CANMIR010000017.1, on the reverse strand, counting down.
ATCCAGCTCGTAACGATAAAAACCTTTACTGTTCTTCTGACCGAAGCGTTCCAGTTTGTACATCCGGTCGATTGCGTTTTCACCCTCATGGGTCATACGATCCGGGAAGCCAGCTGCCATCACCGCATCAGCATGGTAAGCAGTATCAATACCGACGACATCCAATAGATAAGCAGGGCCCATAGGCCAGCCGAAACGCTCCATCACTCTGTCGATCTGCTGGAAGTTGGCTCCGTCGGATAACAGTGCACTAAAGCCACCGAAGTATGGAAACAGAACACGGTTAACCAGAAAGCCAGGGCAATCATTCACCACGATCGGTGTTTTTCCCATCGCTTTTGCATATGCCACCGTGCGTGCAATCGCCTCTTCAGAGCTTTTCTCACCACGAATAACTTCCACCAATGGCATCTGATGCACCGGGTTAAAGAAGTGCATACCACAGAAGTTTTCCGGCTTTTTCAGTGCAGTCGCCAGCTCAGTAATCGAGATAGTCGACGTATTCGAAGTCAGTACCGCACCTTCCGGAAGTTCGCTTTCCACTTCAGCTAGCACCGCTTTCTTAACATTCGGGTTTTCTACAACCGCTTCTACAACCAGATCTACCGAGCCAAAATCACCGTAATTCAAAGTAGGGGTTATCTTATTCAGGACACCTGCCATCTTCATGGCATCCATACGACCACGGGAAACACGCTTGTTCAGCAATTTAGTGGCTTCATCCAGACCCAACTCCAGCGCAGCGTCGTTAATATCTTTCATCAGGATCGGTGTACCTTTAGAGGCTGACTGGTAAGCAACCCCACCACCCATGATACCCGCACCCAGTACCGCTGCTTTTTTAACCGGCTCAGCTTTACTTTCGAAGCCTTTGCTGACCTTCTTCACGTACTGGTCTTTCATGAACAGGCCAACCAAAGACGCGCAAACATCAGTCTTCGCAACTTTTACGAAGCCTTTCGCTTCTACTTCGATCGCTTTATCACGAGGTAGATTTGCATGTTTCTGTATCGCTTTTAGCGCAGCCATTGGCGCTGGGTAATGTGGCCCTGCTTTACCGCCGATCACACCTTTGGCAGATTCAAACGCCATCATCTGTTCAATCTGATTCAGCTTGATTGGGCTCTTCTTCTCTTCACGACGAGCGATGTAGTCAAATTTACCCGTGACGCAGTTCTTCAGCAGATCCAGTGCAGCAGCCGCAACCTGATCCACCGCCACAACAGAATCAACCGCACCATCTTTCAGTGCCGCTGCAGCTCTTTTCTCAACGCCACCACAGATCCATTCATTTCCATTATCAACACCGATCAGGCGTGGCAGACGGACAGTCCCTCCCCAACCAGGGAAGATTCCCAGTTTCACTTCCGGAAGACCTACCTTTGCATTATCGGCCAGTACGCGATAATCGGTCGCCAGGCAGACTTCGAAACCACCACCGAGTGCCAGACCATTGATCGCAGTAACCGTCGGGCAAGGGAGGTCTTCGATCGCATTGAAGATCTGATGAATGCTCAGCAGGCCTTCTACAATCTCTTCTTCAGTAGCCGAGAACATCTGCATAAATTCTGTGATGTCCGCACCGACAATAAAGCTCTCTTTAGCACTGGAGAAGATGACACCACGAATACCTTGAGTATCTGTCAAAAGAGTTACGGCTTCGCGCAGCTCTGCCAGTGTTGCCTGATCGAGTTTATTAACAGCATCTTCTTTGCGGTCGAAAACCACATCGTAGATTCCATCTTCGATCAGATTCACCTGAATCGTTTGTCCTTCGAAAAGCATCTAAGTTGCTCCGTATTTTTATTTTGGGCTCAAGCACGGGCTGAGCTCTTTAGGATTCTTATACTTAATTAAAGCTTAGTTTCCAGTTCTGGCACGACCTCAAACAGATCCGCTACCAGACTGTAGTCAGCCACCTGAAAGATTGGTGCTTCCTCATCCTTGTTGATCGCAACAATCACTTTGGATTCTTTCATACCAGCCAGGTGCTGAATCGCTCCGGAAATACCCACAGCGATATAAAGATCAGGAGCCACCATCTTACCGGTCTGACCTACCTGCATATCATTAGGTACAAAGCCTGCATCTACCGCTGCGCGCGATGCACCAACCGCAGCGCCTAACTTGTCAGCGACACTGTAGAGCAGGTCAAAGTTTTCACCATTGCCCATACCTCGACCACCTGACACAACCACTGAAGCAGCCGTTAGTTCTGGTCGATCGCTCTCTGCCAACTCCTCACCAACAAAACAGGAGATACCGGCATCGCATACTTCGCCGATCACAGAAATGTGTGCAGTACCGCCTGTACTTTCCACCGCATCAAACGCTGTACCACGCACTGTTATCACTTTAACAGCATCAGCAGACTGTACAGTTGCGATCGCATTGCCTGCATAGATAGGACGTTTAAAAGTATCCGCTGACTCAACCGTAATAATGTCGGATATCTGGTTAACATCCAGCAGGGCTGCAACGCGTGGCAGGAAATTTTTACCGGTTGTAGTCGCCGATGCCAGAATATGTTCGTAATCCGCAGCAAATGTCTGGACCAGTTTGCTCAGATTCTCAGCTAGTTGATGCTCATACGCCGCATCATCAGCTAACAGCACTTTTGCCACAGCTGGAATCTGCGCAGCAGTCTCAGCCACACCCTGACAGTTACTTCCCGCCACCAGCAGATGGATTTCACCACCTATCGCAGTAGCTGCCGACAGTGTGTTCAGCGTGACCGGTTTAAGTTCGCTGTTATCGTGTTCTGCTATTACCAGAATGGTCATGACGTAAACCTCCTCAGATCACTTTGGCTTCGTTGCGCAGCTTTTCTACCAGCTCATCTACAGAGCCCACCCTAATGCCTGACTGACGTTCAGCAGGAGGTTCCACACGCAGCAGTGAAATATTGCTGGATACAGTTACACCCAGATCATCCGGGCTGATCACTTCCAGCGGTTTACGTTTAGCTTTCATAATATTGGGCAACGAGGCATAACGGGGTTCATTAAGACGCAGATCCGTGGTAACAATCGCCGGCATAGCCAACTCAACGGTTTGCAGGCCACCATCTACTTCACGGGTTACCTGTACGTTATCGCCCTCTACTTTAACTTCAGAAGCAAAGGTACCCTGCGGACGATCCAGTAGCGCGGCCAACATCTGACCTGTCTGGTTATTATCAGAATCGATCGCCTGTTTACCCAGAATCACCATACCCGGCGCTTCTTTCTCAACCACTTTTGCAAGCAGTTTGGCTACAGAAAGGGAGTCAGGACCCTCTTCAGTATCGATACGGATACCACGATCAACTCCCAATGCCAGTGCTGTCCGGATCTGCTCTTCACAACTTTTGCTACCGATAGAAACCACAACCACTTCTGAAGCAGTACCAGCTTCCTTCAGGCGAACCGCCTCTTCGATTGCAATTTCACAGAATGGATTCAGGGCCATTTTCACATTGGCCAGATCGACATCGCTGTTATCCGCTTTCACGCGAACTTTCACGTTGTAGTCAATTACTCGTTTTACGGCAACCAGTACTTTCATAACTGCCTCATATCATTATTAAGTTTGAACTCTGGTGACTATCGAGTTTCCAGCCTTCATACACGGAAGTTCATTACCTCCTGAAACTATTCACTATCTTAGTTTTCAACCAGAATTCAACAATGACAAAAATAGGCGCATTCGATGACAAATAATTTCAAAAAAACATAACCATCTGAAAAATATAAATTAAATTTAATCTCAAGATATAAAAAAACGTTCAAATAAGATCAAGCCTGGCAATCAAACAAAAATCTCCCATAAAAAAAGGGGCCATAGGCCCCTTTGTTATCTTTAAATAAATATCTTAAAGATATTTTTTAAGCGTAAACGCTCCGCGTAGATCTCCTGTTACAAACCCGGTTGCTTTATCTTCCGGATAAAGCGTGTGGATACGCTCTTTCAATTCAGGCTTAATCTCACCACCATGGCATGCCAGGCAGTTTTCACCAACCGGGATAGCTTTCATCATACGGAAAACTTTACGCCCATCTTCATCAATCACAACTTGAGAAAAGGCAAGCGTCTTCAGGTTTGCGCCCTGTTTTGCTTTACTCTCAAATTGATCCAAAACATCTTTCTCCCACGCATCCGGTGCATTATCAGGATTGCGCAGTTTTAAACTTGTTCGGCCGATATCCCAACCTGCATTCTCGCTTACAGCAGCGGTCAATCCCTGCGCTTTAGTATTACAGACGCTGATGGCTGCAGGTGCTCCACCTTCAGCTTTAGCCTGCTTAAGCTCTCCACCCAGAGTCGTCACCAGTTGTTTGATCACACCTTTTGCTTCTGCCTGCAATTCTGGAATATTGACCGAGAAATTTTCTGCCTGAGTTGCAGTTGCCATCAGCATACCCGCAACAATTAAAAACCTTTTCATATCTGGCTCCCCTCTGAATACAGCGCCATTTGTCATTGCCGACAATTATATACTTTCATCTAAATTAGTAAATGCTTATATTTGGAATTAATGCTGAATATCAGAGGAGGCACTCATCCCCATAGTGCAGATGCTAACGATTCTTATGCAGAAATGCTGAGAAAGCCTGACGGGCTTCTCTGGAGAACAAACTCTGATAGAAAAGCTCGCCCTCTTCATCCATCACGCTGTGGAGCTGTTCTAAATAATCCTTTTTCATCAGCTGCTTAGAGGCTTTCACTGATTCTATCGGCAGGTCAGCCAAAGCTTGAGCCCTGGAGCGGGCGACCTCCTTCAGCTCATCTAATCCAACCACCTGATTGATCAAACCGATCTCCCTACCGCGTGCAGCTCCGAATGCGCTCCCTTCGACCATCAATTCAAAAGCGCTCTGATGACCGATCATACGGGGAAATAACAGTGTCGATCCCCCCTCTGGCAGAAGTCCCATCCTAACAAACGGCATCAGACAACGCAGATTATCTGCGGCGATAACAAGATCACAATGGAGCAGCAGGGTTGTACCAATACCAACCGCATCCCCCTGTATAGCGGCTATCACAGGTTTTTTCATTGCCGCCAGGGTGTGCAGAAAGTGGATGATCACCTTAACCGACTGGGGATCATCCACTGAAGCTACAAAATCACCAATATCATTGCCCGCTGAAAAGGAATCTCCCGCACCTGTTAACAGAATGACATTCACCTTCGGATTCTCATCTGCAGCCTTCAGGCGCTCACTCAATTGCCGATACATCGGCAGTGTCAGAGCGTTCTTCTTTTCTGGCCGGTTTAACTGAATTTCTACGACCGCATCGCGTTGCTCTTGTTGGATTAGATCATCCATTCCCGTCAGGCTCCTGAGACTGTAATAAGGTTCTCTGGTTGATAATGATTTGGCAGATAGCGTTTAACCATCGAACCGCTCTGGCTCCAGGAATGACAACTGTTCAGCATCAACCTGGCACCTTCAGATAAGACATCTTTATCGCTGTTTGGCCAAAGAGTTTGAATCGCAGTTGTTGCGAGTACCGGTAGCAACTCATTGAGATGCGTACACCCTTGAACTCCCCCCAGACGATCTCTACAAAGCAGTTGCCAGCCCGGCCCAATCCGACTTCCTTCCAATTTTTTGAAGGCAGAAATGATACCGGAACAGATCTTGAAGGGCGCATAATCGATGCTGGCTTCGACCTCACGGATAAGCAAAGTATTATCCATGGTTAGCCGAATACTGAGATCATGAAAGGGCTCTCCCGCAGGGACATAGCCACCACGCTCTGGATTATCCACATTATGGGATTTTGTATCGGTCATCCTGGCTTCAATATCCCAGTCACCATCTTCTCTGAGATAACCATGGCAGCGTACGACTCGCTGGTGATGAAGCATCCGCTTAACCGGTTTTGAGAGTGGCATCAGAGTTCTCTCTTCATGCGGCTGTAGAGCTATCGTCTTTAAGCATACGACGTAGCACCTTACCCACGTTTGATTTGGGCAGCTCAGAGGCAAACTCAACCTGTTTAGGGACCTTGTAGCGGGTTAACTTATCCTTACACCAGTCACGAATCTGTTCACGTGACAGCTCAGCATTTTCACTGACCACAAAGACCTTCACCGATTCTCCAGCTTTAGTGTCCGGTATGCCAATCGCTGCACACTCGATTACATCAGGGTGCTGCGTGATTACATCTTCGATCTCATTCGGATAGACATTAAAGCCCGAGACGATAATCATATCTTTCGCCCGGTCAACGATACGGTAATACCCCTCTTCATCGACTGTCGCTATATCTCCAGTGATGAAATAACCGTCCTCAGTGAACGAGGAGCGGGTTTCTCTCTCTCGCTGCCAATAACCTTTCATCACCTGAGGTCCTTTGACGCAGAGTTCACCCGCCTCTCCAGGCGCCACATCCTGACCATCCGTACCGATAATCCGGATATCAGTATGCGTCATCGGCAATCCAATGGTACCCACTCTGTTTTGACTCGGCGGATTGAAACAGACCGCTGGCGAGGTTTCTGTTAAGCCGTACCCTTCAATGATTTCGCAGCCGGTTTCCGCTTTCCACTGTTCCGCTGTAGCCAGATTCAGTGCCATTCCCCCTGAAGCGGTAAATTTCAGGTTACTGAAATCCACATCGCGAAACTTTTCGTGATTACACAGAGCAATAAATAGCGTGTTCAGCCCGATGAAGGTACTCATTCTCCAGCGTCCCAGCTCCTTAACAAATCCGGGAATATCACGCGGATTGGGGATTAAGACACTGTGTCCACCCAACAGGCTGACAACCTGAGCAACGGTAAAGGCATAGATATGGTAGAGCGGCAGAGGCGATATAACGGTTTCAGTCCAATCAACACCGGGAACAGTGAGACGCTCTTTTGCCTGCAACATATTGGCAATCAAATTTGCATGCGTGAGCACAGCCCCTTTAGACACACCGGTAGTCCCCCCCGTATATTGCAGTACAGCAGTATCTGCCGGGGTTCTTTTGACCACTGCCGGTAACTGCCCCTGATATTTATAGAGCGCAGCACGAAGTGGGATCGCATTCGGCAGGTTATAGTCCGGCTCCATCTTCTTCAGATACTTAACCGCCGCATTCAAAAGATTCCGTTTAATGAAATCATGCAGATCCCCAACCTGAGTAACAAACAGATGCTGAATCTGGGTTTTATCCAGAATTTTTTCTGCATTGTGAGCCATGCTCTTATGGATGATGAGCGCTTTGGCACCGGAGTCACAGAACTGATGCTCCATCTCAGCGGAGGTATAAAGGGGGTTGGTATTCACTACCACCAGACCGGCTCTGAGAATACCAAAGAGCACGATTGGGTACTGAATCAGATTAGGTAACTGGATCGCAACACGATCACCGGGCTGAAGATCTGTTTCCTGCTGAAGGTAAACGGCAAAGGCGGCAGAGAGTCGATCAAGCTCCTCGTAATCGATTGTTCTGCCAAAGCTGGTATAGGCCGGTTTTTCACGGAACTGACTACACGCATACGCCAAAACATCGGGTATGGTCTGGAAACCATAATCATTTAATTCATCAGGTATTGAATCAGCAGTTGGTAACGGCTGTACCATCACAAACCCCTCTATAATTATTTTTATTGAGTATTCAAAGATGCACTCCCCTCATCCAGAGGGGAATTTTGTGTTACAACATCTTCTTTCAGCTTAGGCTACCGGAAAAATCGTAGCCAGCTTAGTTGCAAGCATAATATCTCCGTCAGCCTGGATACGCCCGCTCATAAAAGCTTGCATACCATCGGTTTCTCCCGACATTACCTCGCCCAATGTTGCACTGTCCATACGTAGCGTCACTGTTGCTTCATCACTACAGCCCTCTGATACTGAGCAGCCGCCATCATGGACTGTGACATACCACTCTCCCCCATCACTGATCTCATATTGAAATACAGCGTCTGTGCCTTCAGCCGCTTCGGCATTAAATCTGCTTTGCATCTCGGTAAATACCGCTGATAGTTCCGACATGTTCACTACCTCTGTAGATTTTTTATTTTTGTATGAATATCGCTTTGCATTTAAAGCAAGCAGGCCACGTAATAGCGTGTTGCTGAGCGACTTGTGCAATCGCTTTTTCATAATCACGCCCTAGAAAGAAAACTGTTCAGGCTCCATACCCATTAAATTTTCAGCGCCGGATTGCATCGTAACAACCAATGATCGGGTACGAGGCAGGATCCGTTCAAAATAGAATCGTGCCGTTTTAAGCTTCGCTTCATAAAAGGCAGCATCACCTTCACCCGCACTAAGCTGATCCTGAGCAACTTTCGCCATGCGCGCCCAGAAATAACCCAGTACGACATAACCGGAGTACATCAGATAATCGACCGAAGCTGCGCCAACTTCATCACGATCCTGCATCGCCTTCATACCCACATTCATCGTCAACTCACCCCACTCTTTGTTGAGTGATGCCAACTCTTCGATAAAGGTATTCATCTGCGGGTTATCTGCTTCTGTTTGACAGAATCTATGTACAATTTTGGTAAAACCTTTCAGTGCTTCACCCTGGGTCATCAGCACCTTACGACCAAGCAGATCAAGCGCCTGAATCTGCGTCGTTCCCTCGTACAGCATGGAGATACGACTATCACGCACATTCTGCTCCATCCCCCATTCAGCGATAAAACCGTGACCACCGAAGATCTGTAGACCATGGTTAGCCGATTCGAAACCGACCTCAGTGAGAAAAGCTTTTGCGATTGGGGTAAGAAAAGCCAGCAGAGCATCGGCTTGTGCTTTGTCCTCGCCCTCAGATATTTTCACCTGATCCACGAGTTGAGCACAGTAATAGATCAATGCCCGGCCTCCCTCAGCAAACGCTTTCTGAGTTAATAGCATTTTTCGCACTTCAGGATGAACGATGATCGGATCGGCGGCTTTGTCAGGGCAAGCGGCGCCATTAAGGGCACGCATCTGCAAGCGATCTTTCGCGTATGCCAGAGAGTTCTGAAATCCCCACTCTGCGTGCGCCAGCCCTTGCAGCGCGGTTCCTAAGCGCGCAGTATTCATAAAGGTGAACATACAGTTCAGACCTTTATTCGCTGCGCCGATCAGGTAGCCTGTCGCATTATCGAAATTCATGACACAGGTTGAGTTGCCGTGAATCCCCATTTTATGTTCCAGTGATCCACAGCTGACACCGTTCCCCTCACCTAAAGAGGAAGGCAGATGTTTCGGCACAATAAACAGAGAGATCCCTTTCGTCCCCTCTGGGGCGCCAGGTAACCGAGCCAACACAATATGGACAATATTATCCGCCATATCGTGTTCACCGGCAGAGATGAATATCTTGGTTCCGGTGATCTTGTAGCTGCCATCTTCCTGAGGTTCAGCTTTAGTACGCAGCATCCCCAGATCAGTACCACAGTGAGGTTCTGTCAGGCACATCGTACCGGTCCACTCACCCGAGACCAGCTTTGTCAGATAGGTCTCTTTTTGATCATCCGTTCCGTGAGCACCGAGCGTATTCATCGCGCCATGACTCAAACCCGGATACATACTCCACGACCAGTTTGCGGTACCTACCATCTCATTGATGATAATACCCAGTGATTCCGGCAACCCCTGACCGCCATATTCAGTTTCATGGGCCAGTGAGGGCCAACCGCCCTCAACAAATTGATGATAAGCCTCTTTAAACCCTTCAGGCGTAGTCACCTGACCATCATTCCAGGTACACCCCTGCTGATCACCTATCTGATTTAAGGGTGAGAGCACTCGCTCAGAAAACTTAGCTCCCTCCTCCATAATAGCCGCCACCATATCCGGTGTAGCTTCTTCGCAATCAGGGAGAGCCTGGTAGTGCTTAGCTGAGTCCAGCACCTCATTCAGAACAAAGTCCATATCTCTTAGGGGAGCTTTGTATTCTGGCATGACATTATCCTCAATATTATTGTTATCGCTTCTGAAACAACTTTTCAGAAGGGCAGGTAACCGGAAACAACCACCGCTAACTGCTTAATTACATGTATTAAGGATGGTTGAAAGACTCAGATCAGCCAATAACAAAAGACACCAGTTTCGATAACAAAATATGCCATCAGTTGAAATAAGCTCTGATTACCGCAAATACAAAGCAGTTAATCTGACAGATCCGAGCATACAGAATGACATTTTCAATCAAATGAAATTAACAGGGATATAGAAATGAAAAAACCGGCGCAACTGGCCGGTTTTGGATAGGACTAAACGATTAACGCAGGAAGTTAAATAGATTCAGATCCTGTACCTTGGCAAAGCTGGAATATGCCGCCTGCAGTGCAGTCTCCTGCAAGGCAAAACGACTAATCGCTTCGTTATAGTCCAGATCTTCAAACGAGGAGAGCGCCTCCTGTGTGAACAACTTATAATCTTCGTTGACGAGATCCTGCTGCTCCAACGCATTTAAGCGTCCACCAATACTGGAACGCGATGCAATATTTCGCTCTTCAATGCCGGCTAGGCTATCAAGAATATGATCCATACGCTGATTAAACTGCTCCTTACCCTGTGCAGTCGACAGATCAGAATTATTCAACGCGTCTTTAAGATCCAGAGCGGTATTCAGTATATTATGCTGATCAAAAACATCCAGAGTCGCATCACCATCTACTGAGGTATCGACTTCAATATCGACACCTGACAGAGAGATACTGGTTGTACCGGGAGGCCATGAACCTACCGTCGTCCCGTTTTTATCTGTAACGGTCAATGCGCCGCCAGATACTTCAAAATTAAGCGGGCCATTTGCATCCATAAAACTACCAAAGGACTCCGCATCACCACCCTGAATATCTACCCCTCCGATTACAGATACGGTCTGCTCCACGTCCGCAATCACATACCCCGGTACCAGAGGAACTTTTTCAAAGATATCAAACCCGGAATCGGTCGAAGCTACTTTATTTTCAGGACCAATCTGCAGAAAACGCTGGCCATCATCGCCATTAAAAACATAACGACCTGAAGCGGAGTCTACGGTATAGGGCTTAGTAAACCCTTTGTTACCAGAGAAAATATACTCACCCTGAACATCCTTAGTGTTCATCAGACTGTCCAGAGATTTGATAATCTCGCCAACTTCGGATGCGATCACTTCACGATCGGTCTCGGTCAGCGTTCCGTTTTTCCCCTGGATGGTGAGCTCTCGCAAACGGATCGAGAGGTTATTCACCTGCTCGATCGTGATCTCTTCGAGCCTCAATCGACGATCAGCCACCTCGATATTGCCAGAGAACTGTTCGGTGCGGGCTACCTCTTTTTTGAATTTTTGAATCTGAGCCGACGCCAGTGGATCATCAGAGGGCTGCAGCACGCGCTTGCCCGTTGATAGCTGCTGCTGTGTCTTAAACAGGTCCGCACTGGACTTACTCAGATTATCGATATTGCTTAAAAATACTTGCTGTGTAGAGATTCTCATCTGCTATCTCCTTAAACACTCTGCAACAGGCTATCAAAGATCGTTTGTGCTGCCCGGATAAGCTGGGCAGATGCCTGATATGCCTGCTGGTACTGAACCAGCTTTGTTGCCTCTTCATCCAGATTGACACCCGCAATACTGGAACGTTGTTGTTTATTCGAGTCAAGCACCGCTTTACCCGCCTGTGCGTTCACCTGAGCGACCGCTGCTTCTGTACCTACACGCTCGACTGACTGCCCATATTTGTCCTGATAAGATGCCCCTTCAACCGTCTTGGCAAACTGCAGGTCTGACATTAAAAGAGCATTCCGGTTATCAGATACACCTCCAATATTCAGGTTGATTGCAAACGTATCGTTCAACGAAGGTGAATTGCTGATGGTGACTTCATACCCCTGAAGCTGGATCGATTGACCGGAAACATACTGACCGATCTGACGATCGCCATCAGCATCGGTAAATTGATAAAGCCCCACGCTCTCTGAACCGTCATGATCAACAGTAAAAACATCACCATTCGCGACCGCATTGATATCCAGCGTAATGCCGTAATCATCAGTCAGATCTAACTGAGCATCGCCGATCGCCCCAACACCCGTAACAGTAGATGGCGGTACGGATGAATCCGTAACATTAAACGCCCCCCCAACCGCGGTAATGGTTACCGGATACGTAATACCTGAAGCCGCAGAAACCTGAACATTTGACGCAGTGCCAGTATTCCCTCCTGCAGCGGTGATCTCTAACGGGCTTAAAAAGCTCACATCTAAAGGCGGCGTTAATTCGCCTGATAGACCAGACTGCTCTGCATACTCTGGATCGGTGATACTAACTGTTACAACCCCGGTCCCCTTATTACTGGCATCTTCCGAAGCCGCAAGCGGCGCTGCCAACGCAAGCTGACTTGCCTGGTTGATCACCGTATCAATCTCGGCTGCGGCCATCCGGGTCGGCCGGATCAGAAACTTATCCCCGGTCACAAAAGACCCATTTCCATCCAGCGTCAACGTCACACCATCAATTCGAAGCGTAAGATCTCCGGAGAGATTATCCAGATAGAACTCCCCATCCTCATCAACTTCGGCTGCGCTGGTCGGTGCCGGACCATTTTGGTTCAGATCTAAAGGCGTCCAACGTACCTCATCATTACCACGTATCAGGGTGAAGTTTGAGTCATTACTAAAAATCAACTCATACTCAGTCGCTTCGACTTTAGTGACATCGTTAATCACCACGCTGCCAGTCGCCTGGGTAATATTATCTCGCTCGGCTAAAACTCGGTTGTATGTCGCCTGAGAGCTGTTGATATCGGTAAACAGAAGTCCACCGGCATTCCCATCCAGATCCATCCCTTTCTGATGCTGCTCATTCATCGTTTCAGCAAACACAAGTGCGATACGACCCAGTTCATCGAGCGATTCATTCAAGGTATTATCACGATAATCCAGCATCCCCCCGATCTTTCCTCCTGAGAGCTGACTGGTGATATCGCCAACCGTATTACCGATCTGAACACCTATATTCAACTGACTGGGATCCGCTGGACTGATAATCGTAGATAACGTATTTGCGCTTTGGCCGACAACCAGAGGCTCACCATTACCGATAAACACACTCACTTCGCTGGTGTTGCCATCTTCAATCGTGGTGAAACCGATATATTGTGACAGCTCTTCAAGTTTGGCATCACGCTGATCGAGCAGTTCACTTGAAACGTTTCCTGCAGCCTCAGCGATCCTGATATCGTCATTCAGCTCAGCAATATTGATCGCTATGGTGTTGATGGCAGCAACATTACTTTCAAGGCGACCATTGATGGTCTCACTTTGACGTCGAATATTGGCGTCGAGGTCATTAAAACGTTGAACCAACGCTTCAGCCTGCGCAATAAACAGCTCCCGGTTAGGCAAGCTGACCGGATCATCTACCGCTGTTTGCAGTGCTCCGAAGTAATCATCCATCGCTTTCGAGATACTGGTCACATCGGAAGCCATCAGATTGTCCAGCTCATTGGCGAAATCTTCGAAGATATCGTAACTGCTGAAAGTTGCACTATCCGCCCAGATCTGACGATTCAGAAAGGCATCAGCGATCCGGTCTATATCATCAACGGCGACCCCACCCTGACCTGCACGCGCCTGAAATACAGGAGCCTGACGTGTGTAACCCTCAGTATTCACATTACTGATATTCTGACCCGTTATGGATAACGCAGTCTGGTTGGCCAGAAGACTCTGTGAACCCAGTGATAGTAAACCAAAACCTGACATAATCTGACTCCTTTGAGGATCTCTAGCTATATGACTGAAGCATCAATTAAGGAGAGCTGAGATATAGCTTATCGGCTACTCTCTATCCCTCTTTAGTTGAGGTGCTTCGACTGGCTAGCAGTTCACCCTCAAATATATTTTTAATCTTTTCCGCATATTCAGGATCTGTTGCATATCCAGCATCCTGAAGCTGCTTCACGTAGTCGTAAGGGTCACCCGCACTCTCTAATGCCATGCGATATCTGGGACTGTTTTTCAAAAAATCGACATAATCCCTGAAGCTCTCCTCATAGCTGTTATAGCTCCTGAAATGAGCTTTCTCTCGCTGAGCGATACCCTCACGAAACTCAAGCGTAGAAACCTGAGCACTCTCTCCATTCCAGCGGCTATCCGCTTTGATATTGAAGAGATTATTACTGTTGCCACCATCGACAGAGCGAACCATAAATTTCCCCCACCCCGTTTCAAGAGCTGATTGCGCTAGAAGCACGCGGGGATCAACACCCAATTCACCTGCAACCTTTTGCGCTAACGGCATCAGTTTTTCGACAAACTCTTCGGGTGACTCAAAACGATCCGGCAGTGTTTGCTGAGGTGCTTTTGCCGCAGCATCAAGCTGCTGTTGAAACACCTCTTTAACCGTACTTTTCTGCTCCTCAGTCAGAGTCACTCCAGGTGGGTTTTCCTGCCCCTCTGCCTTGGCAAGAAGCGCAGAAGCAGCGATAGCTGCAGCCTGATCAAACGCCTGATTGAGTTGACGACTGTTCAGATCTAATGCTTTTAATTCCGGTGTAGTTTTCTCTGCAACCTTGCCACCCAGTTGGCGTACCAGCACATCCGTCAGGCCGATCCCTTTGGAATTAGCCATCTCCATAGCGATCTGGTTATCAAACATACTCTGATAAAGTTTTGTCTGACTGCTATTCATAAAGTTATCTTCGCCAAACGACGCGTTTGCCTCACGCATTGAACGCAGCAACATATTCAGGAACAGCTGTTCAAACTGCTGTGCCGCCAGACGTAACCCTTCATCACTATTGGTTTTCGCCTTAGCTTTCAGTTTTTGCAGCTCTGCCAAATCAGAATAGAGCTGTGAATTATCGCCACCGGCACCTGTTTTAATCATCAGATCACCACCAACTCTGCTTTTAGCGCACCGGCCTGCTTCAAGGCTTCCAGAATAGCCATCAGGTCACCCGGCGCAGCGCCTACCTGATTAACCGCTTCAACGATATCCTGCAGGTTAGTGCCCGGAGCAAACTCAAACATATGACCGGAGCCTGCATCTACCTGAATACCGGTACGCGGGGTGATTACAGTCTCTCCCTCAGCCAGTGGATTCGGCTGATTTACATCAAACTCTTCCGCAATCGCAACCGTGAGGCCACCGTGAGTAATCGCGACCGGCGTCACCTGAACATTCTGGCCAATGATGATGGTACCGGTACGTGAGTTGATCACGACCTTGGCGGCATTCCTCGCTGGTTCCACATTCAGATTCTCAAGAACCGACAGAAATGAAACTCGCTGATTGGGATCACGCGGAGCTCTTACCCGGATAGAGGTTGCATCCATAGAGGCCGCCATACCGGGCCCCAATAGATGGTTGATCTGCTCAGCTACACGACGTGATGTTGTGAAATCAGGACGATGGAGGTTAAGTACCAGACTATCTCCCTGGGCGAACCCACTCGGTACAGATCGCTCGACCGTTGCCCCATTCGGTATACGACCGACGCTGGGTACATTCAGTGATAAGCGCGAGCCATCGGCCCCCTGCACACCAAAACCAGACACAACCAGGTTACCCTGAGCCAGTGCGTAAACCTGCCCGTCAGCCCCCTTCATCGGGGACATCAACAAGCTACCACCGCGCAAGCTTTTAGCATCACCGATTGCAGACACAGTGATATCGATCGACTGACCAGGCTTTGCAAACGCCGGGAGCTCAGCATGGATCGCCACCGCAGCGATATTTTTCGACTTAGGATTAATCGAAGGCGGGATAGCCACGCCAAAATTATTCAGCATGTTACGGAATGTTTGCGAGGTAAAAGACGTTTTATCCCCGGTGCCATCCAGACCCACCACTAAGCCATAGCCCACCAGCTGGTTAGAGCGCACGCCTGAGATGCTTACCATATCTTTCAGACGACCCGCCTCAGCAGCCAGACTGAAAAGCAAACTAAAGATAAGTACTAATGTAGCTTTCATATCATCTACCTCAGAATGGCCAGATCGCGCCGATGAAGAACCGGGACATCCATCCCATCACATTAGAATCGTTCACTGCACCGGTACCACTGTAGGCGATACGTGCATCAGCCAGTTTGGTCGATACCACGGTATTATCGGAACTGATATCCTGTGGCCTCACCATCCCGCTGATACGGATATATTCATCACCCTGATTCAGAGTGAGCCATTTCTCACCTTTAACCAGCAATGTCCCATTGGGTAGCACATCATGCACAGTCACCGTGATATTACCGGTCAGACTGTTGCTCATATCGGATTTACCCTCACCATCAAACTCTGTTGTACTGGATGGCAGCGAGAAGCTCACCGGCTTACCGAAAGCGGTCACAGGCTCTCCGAAAGCGGTTGCTTGCTGTAGCGAGGTAGAACCCTCTTTATCAATTTCGGTTTTAGCACTTTTCTGTGAACTGGTGCTTTCCTGAAGCGTGATTGTGAGGATGTCACCGACACGATGTGCACGACCATCACCGTATAAATTGATGCTGGTCGCAGCATTGTAAATAGAGCCATTCACCGGTTTTGGCTGAATCAGCGCTTGCGGTCTGACAGGGGCATACTCTGGGTTGTTCGGTTTAACCTGTTTCTGTACACAACCGCTCAATAGCAGGCTGGCGGATACAAGGCTTAAAATCAGTGTTTTCATCTCAGCGTCCCCTGTTCAGTCAATTACAGCTGCTGGCTCACGAAGGAGAGCATCTCATCAGCGGTAGAGATCACTTTAGAGTTCATCTCGTACGCACGCTGCGTGGTGATCATATCCACCAGCTCTTCAACTGAATTAACGTTCGACCCCTCCAGGGATCCCTGAATCAATACTGCGGTGCCATTCTCACCTGGCGTACTGACCAGTGGAGCCCCACTGGCAGCAGTTTCCTGATAGAGGTTCTGACCTAACGCCTGCAAACCCTGAGGGTTTACAAAATCTGCCAGCTGAAGCTGGCCGATCTCTGTTCCCTGAGCATTACCCGCTGTTGTTACCTGGACAATACCGTCAGTACTGATGGAAAAATTCACCACATCAGCAGGCAGAGTGATCGCTGGCTCAATCTGGTAACCCTCAGCGGTCACCAACTGGTTATCACTGTTCAGATGGAGCTGGCCATTTCGGGTATACGCCTGATCACCACTGGGCAGAGTTACCTGAAGAAAACCACGCCCATTGATAGCTACATCAAACGGCTCATCGGTAATCTCCATATTTCCTGTGGCAAAGATCTTCTGAGTTCCGACCGTTCGAACCCCTAAGCCCACCTGCAAACCGGAAGGTAGCTGAGCTTCTTCCGCTGTTTGCGCACCGGGCTGGCGACGGATCTGATACATCAGATCTTCAAAGACAACGTTATCTTTCTTAAAACCAACAGTGGCAACGTTGGCCAGGTTATTTGAAATCACCTTCAGGTTAGTATCCTGAGCGGTCATACCTGTTTTTGCTACATTCAGTGCACCGTGCATCTATCTATCCTCAGGTGATCGTTAAGCTATTTTCAAAATGGATGTAGCCGCTTCGGAGTTTTCCTCGGCGGTTTTCATCATCTTGACCTGCATCTCAAACTGACGGGATGAACTGATGATCCCTGTCAGCTCGCTTACAGCGTTGACATTGCTGGACTCCAGAAAGCCGGAACGGATTCTGACATTCTGATCGGCCTGTAGCGGTACCGCATCCCCACTGGTCATCAGACCATCAGGCCCTTTAAACAGCGTCTTAGGATCAGGATTAACCAGTTTAATCTGGTCAGCTACCAGCAATTCAGCTGTACCTTCACCCAGGGGGCGCAGAGTAATGATGCCGTTGGTTGCAATTTCGATCTGCTCGAAAGGCGGCAACGTGATAGGAATGCCGCCATTGCCCATTACCGGCAAACCACTGCCCGTAACTAACTGGTTAGCGGCATTGATCTGCAGCGAACCGGCACGGGAATACCCTTCAGTTCCATCAGCACGGATAACCGACATCCAGCCATCGCCGGCGATCGCTATATCAAGCTGTCGACCCGTTTCGATCAATGTCCCACTGGATGTGTCGGTTGCCGGGCGCTCAGTTTGTGCATATACGCGTGACGCATGCCCCTCCCCGAACACCTGCATAGCGCGGGCTTGCGCCAGATCAGACTTAAAACCAGTGGTATTTGCATTCGCAAGGTTGTTCGCGTGAGCCTGCTGCGCGAGCATATTTTCACGTGCTCCACTCATCGCTAAATACAGAACCTTATCCATCTCTTAATCCTAGATTTGGCAGCAACACTGCACTTTTATCTCAAGAAAAAAACATTATTAATATCGATAAAAGCAATCGTTGTGCCAAAAACAAAAAAGCCGCATAAATGCGGCTTTTTTATCGGGAGGCTGAATCAGATCTGCAGGATATTCTGCGTTACCGTATTGAGCGTTTCCAGTGTCTTTGAGTTTGCCTGGAAGTTACGCTGCGCTTCTATCAGCGCTACCAGTTCGGCAGAAAGATCCACGTTAGATTGCTCCAGCGCAGCAGACTGCAGGGTACCATTCAGCCCCGTTCCTGGCGGGTTGAGGATCGCATTACCAGAAGCAAAGGTTGCACTCCACTCGGTATCACCGGATGGGGATAGGCCTGATTGGTTTTCAAAGGTCGCAATCGCAACAACACCCAGATTCTGGTTCTGACCGTTGGAGAAGCTCGCAACCATCTCACCTGTTCCACTGAAAGTCACACCGATCAGGTCTCCTTTGGTGTAACCATCCTGCTGAGAGGATTTCACAATCGAAGCGGATGCAAACTGAGTGGTATTAGAAATATCCAGATCGATAGTTGTAGTTGAATCTGCTGGATCAGCGCCCGTTATCGTAATGCCAGGCACAATGGCACCAACCGAGAACTGCTGCCCATTAATCCCACTAAGCAAACCGTTGGACGGGTTAAACTTAATCAGAATGGGGCCTGGCTCCGTACCTGTACCCGCTTCACCAGGATCTAACGCCTTGCCGATATCCAGAGTTTCAGTACCGTTCAGATATGCATACATGCGATAAACCCCTAAATAGGAATTATCACCATCTTTAATCTCTGGTGCTGCGAATGGATTAACTGCCGGTGCAGAGGTTTCAGTTATTTGCAGCGCATCACCATCGGGAATATCACCCGCCTCTGCTTTATAAGTAATGACGACACTTTGGTTGATATTGTCATAGATAACCGATTCAACAGTAGGGTTAGCATCTTTTATCTTAGCTTCTGCTGCTGCTACCGCTGCCCCTATATCATCAATTCCGGAGCCGCTAGGAATCGCTGGTAATGAGATCCCCCCAATCTCTAATACAAGATCATCTGCCAACGGCGCAACCGCCGCGTTGATATCAAAGCTATAGGTCTCATTTGCAGCAATTTCAGATACAACATCCTCAGCAACCTCAAGGGTACTAACACCACCTGCATCCGTAATTTGAACTAGGTCAGGTTCAGGAAACTCTGCCTTAAAGCGTAGAGTCAAATCTCCAGCGCCATTAACAATTACGCTTTCAATTCTGGGATCACCTGAGAGTGGATCTGTCATGCGTGCAAAGAAGTCCACAACTTCTGCTGGTGCTGTGGTTTTTTCACTTATAACTAATCCTGCATTCGCCGCGTTAATAACATTCGCAGTATCGGTAGCAGTGATCGCCACCCCTGAAATGTCATCTCCCGTTTCAATGCCAGTGACATTCTGCTGAGCTTGATAGGGGCGCGCTTCGGCCATGTTAAACTTGATCGTATGCTCATTACCCAGACTATCAAATGTACGCATCGTCGTACTGTAGGTAAATGAACCCGGCTCATCTTTATCATAGTCAGGCAGTAAGGTTGAAGAGTCTTCCCGAGAGTCAATATTGAAAGAGAGATCAATTCCTTCGGTTGCCTTAGGTGGGCTCTCTTTTTGCGTAACCGCTAAGTTACCAATCGGCAAACGGTTACCCTCTGCATCAAGACCATAGCCCTGCAGGAAGTTACCCGTCTTTGATACAACAAAGCCATTCTTATCCAGCTCAAACGAGCCCGCACGGGTATAGGTTGTACTACCCTGGCCATCATCTAGTTGGAAAAAACCTGAGCCGTTGATCGCCAGATCCAGGTTATTGTTGGTGAACTGGATGGTACCTGCCTGAAAATCCTGAGCGATATCTGTCACGGTAACACCCGCACCCGCCACATTGGATGAGCCTGCACCGACAACCGCGGTAGCATAGATATCACCAAACTCTGTACGTGAAGATTTGAAACCCACAGTACTCGCGTTGGCAATATTGTTACCGGTTACATCCAGGTCTGTGGTAGCTGCCTTCAGACCGTTAACTGCTGTATTAAAACCTGACATTGTCCTACCCTCACACGCCGATCTGTTTCACTTCACTGACATCGTACGTGCCAGCAGTTGTATTTACTTTCATGCCGATACCATTTTCACCCAAGGTGACGCTGTTCACCCGATAAGCCATATTGGTATCAATTGCCTTGTATTCATTGTCATCAAAACGCTCAACCACAAAGGTGTACTCCCCTGCAGGGTGCTCAGCATTGCCCTCTTCATCAAACTGCATCTGCCAGGCAAACTCATGCTCACCCTGGGTAACGGCACCTAGCTGCATGGTGTCTACTAAAGAACCACTGGAGTTATAAACTTTGATTCTCACCTCAGAAGCGCTGGTTTCCAGATTAAACGCACCTTTCGCAAAGGGGTTCATCGCTGTACCCACCTCTGAGGTATCACCGGGAATAAAGACGGAACGTCCAACCATCGAAGAGGCCTGCAGTGCGGCCTGACTCGAAAGCATCGCCTGCGAAGTTTGCGCCACTGTCTGATTGAGGTTGTTAATACTCTCAACCTGAGACATGGTTGCGATCTGCTGCATGAAATCGGTGGTATCTGCCGGGCTTGACGGATCCTGATTCTGTAGCTGTGCAATCATCAGACGCATAAACATATCACTGTCTTCTTCTGTCTGGCTCTTGGCCGTACTCGAAGACTGATTCGTCTTATTGATTTGATCAAAGACGTTTTGATTAACGCCATTTACGTTACTCATGGCTATTCGCCTCGTACCTTAAATTATTGCTGACCAAGACGGATGGTTTGCTGCATCATCTGTTTGGCAGTATTCATAATCTCTGTATTAATCTGGAAAGAGCGCGACGCGGAGATCATATCCGCCATCTCTTCAACCACATTCACATTTGGGTAGTACACAAACCCCTGCTCGTCAGCCATCGGATGACCTGGGTTGTACTCCTGCCTCAGCTCAGCATCACTCTCCACGATATCCAGCACCTGCACACCCTGCCCCGACGCCAGACCCGATACATTTTCAGGATCTTTTAACGGATCTACGGGCTGTATGGCAAAAACCGGTTTACGTGCCCGATAGGTTTCATCCACACTGGAGCTGACACTTTCCGCATTGGCCAAATTACTCGCTGTGGTATTCAGACGGATCGTCTGAGCATTCATAGCTGAACCAGCGATACCGAAAACATTACTTAATGACATGATTATTCACCCTTTATCGCTGCTTTCAGGCCTGTGAATTTTTTATTCAGAAATTGAAATGAAGCTTGATAGTCCAGAGAGTTTTCGGTGTAACGTGCCATCTCTTGTTGCAGTTCAACCGTATTGCCATCAACAGAGGGTTGGTTTGGAATACGAAACATCATATCGGCAGCAAGATCAGGCTCTAACAACTCTGTTTTATGCTGCGCAGCAGTTGCGGTCTGCTTAATCTGCAGCTTAGTCGCATTTTCCAACACATGGGAAAATTCAACATCTCTGGCTTTAAAGTTAGGCGTATCCGCGTTAGCAATATTATTCGCTAAGACTTCAGCCCGGCGAGCACGATGTAAAAGTGCGTCCTCATGTATACCCAGCGCTGCATCAAAACTAATAGCCATAACCTTGCCTCATCTCAAAGATGCTCAAACAAATGCAATTCATGTACCAAACAATTAAAACCTTTATATTTCAATATATTACAAATTATCACCAATTATAACGCCATGATAACGGCAATATTACGGCGGCCCCTTGCCACATGCGGCAAGCGGAAAGCGGAAAGCGGAAAGCGGAAAGCGGAGCATAAAAAAAACCGCTGATGTAAATCAGCGGTTTCTTAAGATGACCTAGGTATCAGTATCAGATCGCCTGATAGATGATGCCAGGGCGGCAGTGTATCATTTTATACTTATCTGAAAGGCCAGATAAAAACTCGGAAGCCCCTAGGATCAGGTACCCACCCGGCTTAAGAACACCATGCATTTTGCTTAATATTTCCAGTTTCTTCTCACTGGAGAAGTAGATCAGAACATTTCGGCAGAAAATTACATCGAACTTACCCATAGCAGAATACTGACCAAGCAGATTAATACTCTGAAACCTAACACCTGACTTTATCTCCGGCTTGACCGCCCAACTACCACTGGGGGTTTCACGGAAATGCTGTGTCAGGCGCTCCTGAGATAAACCACGCCCAATGGCCAACATCTCATATTCACCACGACGTGCCTGCTCAAGAACCTGGGTCGATATATCAGTTGCTATAATCTCGCCACTCGATAGTTTACCCGGATTCTTTTTCTTGAATTCATCAAAGGTTATACTTATCGAGTAGGGTTCCTGCCCCGTTGAACAAGCGGCCGACCAGATCCTGACTCTGGAACCCATCCCTCCTGCACCGGTCATCTCAGGCAGGATTCTGTCTCTTAAAATATCGAAGGGATGAACATCTCTAAACCAAAGCGTTTCATTGGTCGTCATTGCATCAATAACTTGCTCTCTCAAACGCTTCGATGCCGGACTCTGCAATTTAGAGATCAGCTCTTTTAAACCCGGGCATCCCTGTTCCTGAACAATTTTTCCTAACCGACTTTGTACTAAGTACTGTTTATGCTTAGCCAGTAATATACCGCTATTATCTTCTAGAAAACGACTGAACAACTCGAAATCAGCATCTGTGATGGTAAAGCTTGAACGCCCGGCAATACTCATTGAGAGTAAGAAACCTCTGCTTAGTTATTTTCGACCTGCTGAATTCGCTGAACCACAGCGGTCGCCAGATCATCAGGATTAAATTTTGCGAGAAATCCATCCGCGCCGACTTTCTTCACCATAGAAACGTTGAATCCACCTGATAGGGAGGTGTGTAATACCACATGCATCCCAGACATACGATCATCTTCACGAATCATCGATGTTAGGGTATATCCGTCCATTTCTGGCATCTCAATATCAGAGATGATCATCAGGAAATGACTGGTAACATCAGTGCCTCGTCCGGCCATATCCTGAAGCAGATCCCAAGCCATGCGTCCGTTATTACATGACGTTACCTTGATACCCAAATTTTCCAGGCTGCGCTGCATCTGGTTTCTAGCCACAGAAGAATCATCAACAATTAAGATCTGGTGTTCACGTGCTTTCGCACGCACCTGATCATCTGCAACATCCTTACTCACCTCAGTCGGCATTGGGTAAAGATCTGCAAGTATCTGTTCCACATCCAGAATTTCGATCAATTTGCCTTCATGCTCAAAAATAGCAGTCAGGTAATTCTCCACACCGATCTCTGTAGGTGGCGCCATAATCTGGTCCCACTGGGTATTGAGAATACGATCAACCTGCCGCACCAGAAAAGCCAGTGTACGACGGTTATACTCCGCCACAATGAGAAAACAATCCTGTCTCTGCTCGTGTGGCACTTTATTACGGCCCACCGCTTCAGAAAGATCCAGTACAGGGATTGTTTCGCCTCGAATATGAGCCATTCCCTTAATGGCAGAAGTTTGCCGAGGAACCTCGGTCAATTCAGGGCACTGTAGCACTTCACGCACTTTGAAAACGTTAATGCCATATTGCTGCTCTGATTCCAGACCAAACAGTAAAAGTTCGAGTCTGTTCTGCCCCACCATTTGGGTGCGCAGGTTTACACTATCTAGGATACCTGACATGATCTAACAATCCCGTGAGATGAATTCTTTTCTGGTTAAACGTCGACACATAACCACAATGTTAGTTACCACAACGTGAATACGCATAATTTAACACGACTTTTATTACTAACCACTTTTCTTTTGGTGCCTTTTCACCTTTCGGCAAATGACCAGACAATGCGTCTTGAGCAAGAGGCGGCTGCATTTCTGAAAGCACATTACAAAAATACCCATCCGTCTGTACGTACAGAGATCAAACTTAACCCGATCAGCCGAAAAATCAAACTAAAAAATTGCCATTCTCCGTTAGAATTTCAAACACCTAGAGGGAATGGTAGCAGAATTACTCTGCGTGCACGCTGCAAAAACCCGAACTGGCAGATTTTTATTGTTTCAGAAATCAAACAATACGGCCCTGCTGTTATCAGCCGAATCAGTCTACCGAAAAAAACAGCTCTCACTCCTCAGAATATCGTCACACAAGAGGTAGAACTCACCAATATCCGTACCAACCACTTTCAACAGTCTGCCGACATTCTGGGCTGGATCACCAAAAGAAGCCTCCCATCAGGCACTGTACTTACCGCGTCGATGCTGAAAGCTCCCCTGGCGGTGTCTAAGGGAAATGCTGTAATTATTGAGGCAAAACGTAAGTCTGTGACTATTCGTGCATCCGGTACTGCACTTGAAAACGGGTCCATCGGGCAACAGATAAAAGTTATGAACGATCGATCAGGCAATATCATTAAGGCAACGGTGATTGAATCTGGACTGGTACGCGCGCCCTAAAACCGCCTCAATGGATCATACCCACCTAAATTGCTATAATTCATCCAAATAAATCAATTTTTTCCTAAAGTTCAGCCCTTATTAGCCGATAAGCTGGTTCAGATACAAGTTTGAGGACGGACTAATGATTAACGACATCCCGGGCAACCTGGCATCAAACCAGACAGCTAATGCCCGCGCTCGTACAGGAGAGCAGAACAGCGCAGCCAAATCTGGCAGCTCTGCTACATCTGCACAACCGCCGTCCAGCAAGGGTGATACAGTTAAACTCAGCACAGCAGCACAGACACTGCAGAACGTTGAGACAAAATTGGCTAACACACCTGATGTGGACAGTGAGCGCGTCGAGCAGCTAAGGCAGGAAATAGAAAGTGGCAACTACCAGATCAACGCTGAACGCGTTGCATCCAAGATGCTAAACTTTGAGAGCCAACTGTGATTTCGATATGAATCAGGAACAGATAGATCAACTTGATACCCTGCTTCAGCAGGGTATTTTGCTTTTAGAGTCTTTGAGCGAAGTCTACGATACTGAGCTAAATGCACTCAGCAGCAAAGACCTTGAGCTACTTAGCGATACGACTCAAGAGAAGATGGGACTGCTTAATAACTTCCACAACTTCACGCTTGAACGCGTTGAACTGCTTAAGTCCTATGGATATGAGATAGAAGCTGAGAACTACTCCACCCCTGAAGATCAATCCCTACCTGCACCTACACTGGCAGAGCACAACACACGCATCAAACAACTATTAAAAGAGCTCCAGCAGAAAAACAAACGTAACGAACAAGCGATCTACCGCAACCAACAAAATGTCAGCCAACTATTAGCTATAGTTCGCGGCCACAAGAAGCAGGATCAGCTTTATAACAAAACAGGCAGTTCAGGCCTCTATAAAGCCCAAAGCAGGATTGGCAAAGCCTAAGAGAATTAAGCTGAGTGATAGTGACTCATAGTAATTTTCAAGCTAGAATCCACGTCCAATCTGAGGATTTTCCGTGTCCCAGTAGCTCAGTTGGATAGAGCGGTCCCCTCCTAAGGGACAGGCCAGGGGTTCGAATCCTCTCTGGGACACCATCAGATTGACATTTACCTTAGTAAATTTCCCAACCCTCCATGGGGCAACTGATCTATTTCATGTTCCAGATAACGCTTCAGCTCACTCTGTTTAGATTTTTCATGGATATCCAAGCTGAGCCGTTCAGACAGTTTCATATAACGCCTTACCATTTTCAAACGCTCTTCGCGCTTATCAACACTGTCGCGAGCAGATTCCAAAAACAGTTGCGCCAAGTTGAGCAATGCACTGGCATTACTCGCATCATACTCGGTAGCTAAACCAAAATATTTCAACGCCTGAGGGATCTTACCCGATAAGTAATGCTTCACACCTAGACGGTTCACCTTACCACTCATCTCAGGATCCACTTTCTTCCCTCTTGAAGCGCCTTCGACGCTGGAGTCTTCAGGCTCCAGGATTGGTACAGCATCTCCAGTCACACTCAGAAGCTCACGATCAAGATCCAGCGGCGCATCAAGCTCAGAATTAATCAGTTGCGCTTCCCGGGTTGCACGGTTAGCTGTATCGGTTTCACCAAGCTGCTGATACATTTCGCTTTTTAAAAGCGACGCCTTCACTTGCAATACTCTATCATTAGGAAACGCCTGAAATGCCTGAGCCAGTGTTTTTTCAAACTCCCCCTCCAGCTCTTTAGCCACGCCGCCTAGCGCGCCATTCATCTCCAGGCGCTTAACATTGGCAAAGCGCAGATAAGGTTCCGGTGAGCGGTAGCAACTGTGACGCCCTAAAACTATAGATTTTTTATATGCCCCGCCTGCAACATCAAGTTGCTTCGTCTGAGTAGCCAAGCGACCCAACTCCATCTGCCTTGGAATCCCCATTGGACATTTCTGAGTTGCTTCGACCGCTGTATCGCGCGCCTTATCCAGATCCCCCTCCTTTTCAAAGACTATCGCAAGAAGGTCATAAGCAGCCATATACAATGGGTACTCTTCTATCAGATCAATGAGAGTATCTCGTGCAGCAGTGTAGCTCCCCTTTGCCACCAAACCTTCTGCCCAGATCAACCCTGCTTCCTTGTCATGCGAGTTCCAATAGATCTGCTCAGCTACACCGATTGATTCATCGAACTTCTGGAATTGGAGCAATAGCTTGGCCAGAATCAGTTGGGATTCTGCATATTCGGGATCATATGTGGAAAAATTTCGTTTACAAAAATTGATTGCAGCAGGGAGGTCACCAATTTCCAAAGCCTCATCTACTGGCTTGAAAACAGATTTACGGTAAAGAATACTGTCTAGCCTGTGTTTAAGCTCATCGACAGAAAACGGTTTCATGATCAGATCATCAGGGCGACTATCAATCGCGTGAAGAACAATCTCTTGCGATGCATCACTCGTCATAAAGATCCAGCACGCACTGGGCTTTATGAAATCGCGATAGCGGCACTCTTCTAGAATCTGGATGCCCGTTACACTATCACTGACATTATGACCTAGCAGAATCACATCATAATTATTTTCCGAAACCTCGGTAATCACACGATCATTGATGGTAACGGCCTTAAGGTTAACCACCCCAAGACTTCGTAACATATAGAAGATAGTTGAGCGCATGTTGCCACTGCTTTCAATCAGCAACACCTGCTTATCTGAATAATCCACTTTCGCCACTCAGCTATCCACCAACAGAAAGACTTGTCCCGTTAGTATAAAAGCGTAACAGCTATGACAAAAGCATTTACTGCAAACAAAAAAAAGCACCGAGTGTAGGGTGAAACACACGGTGCCAAGACAGTTCTATGCTGTAGAAACATCCTATCCTCAGAAGCCGCAAACACTAATGACGCAGATCAAGAAAAAACGATCTGCACAGGCGTACGCTAAAGTATTGAGACAATATGATGAGATCATGCCTGTCAGGTTTCAGTTACACTAAACAAAAACCCATAAAAACAGATACCTATGACTACTGCATTTATTACGCACGATGATTGTGGCCTTCACAATATGGGGCCGGAACATCCAGAAAGCCCTGTCAGACTTCTAGCAATTAAAAAGGTTTTAGAAAAAACCGGTTTAATTCAAGAGATGGAGCAGCTGGAATCAGTTCACATTCTCCCCGAACAGATTCAACTTGCGCATGCCCACCTGCATCAAAAGCGGCTTGAGATGAAGTTACCGGAACACGGCGTTGTCTATACAGACGATGATACTGCTCTGTGCCCTCACTCTCTACATGCCGCCAGCCTGGCAGCGGGATCAGCGGTCATGGCTGTTAATAGGGTCATTGCAGGAAAATCACAGAATGCATTTTGCGCGGTCCGTCCGCCAGGGCATCACGCAGAGCATAATATCCCAATGGGATTCTGCTTCTATAATAACGTCGCTATAGCCGCCATGCACGCCCTACAGCAGCCAGGGATTGAGCGTGTTGCCATTTTTGATTTTGATGTACATCACGGTAATGGCACTGTTGATATCTTTAAAGATCGACCTGAAGTATTGGTTTGCTCTACATTTCAACACCCATTTTACCCAGAACGTTATAGCGATATTCAAAGGGATAACATCATCAACTGCCCTATGGATGCACACAGCGACGGTATGGTGTTCAGATCTCTTGTTGAAGGAAAGTGGCTACCTGCCATTCAGGCACACAAACCGGATATGATTCTGATTTCTGCCGGTTTTGATGCCCACCATGAAGACCCAATGGCAGATATCAAACTGAATGAAGAGGATTACCGCTGGGTTACTCAGATGCTAATGGATTCCGCTAGAACCTATAGTCAGAACCGACTTGTGTCAGTTCTAGAAGGCGGCTATAACCCTGTATCGCTTGCATTCAGTGTACAGGCACATTTAGAAGTACTTGCAGGACATTAGAAAATTCTTCCATAGCTTTTAGATACCGCTACTACCGGAAGAACTACCGGAAGAAATAAGTAACAACAAAGGCTGCCAATTGGCAGCCTTTTTACTATACAGAGTGTTACTCAGCTTACGAACTTGATCATTACGCCAGCGGCAATCGCAGAACCGATTACACCCGCTACGTTTGGACCCATCGCATGCATCAACAGGAAGTTCTGAGAGTTATACTCCAGACCGATCTTGTTAGATACACGCGCAGCCATTGGCACCGCCGATACGCCTGCTGAACCGATTAGAGGGTTAATGGCATTACCACCCATCATCTTGTTCATCAGCTTAGCCATCAGGACACCTGCAGCCGTACCGATACAGAACGCAACGATACCCAGAGACATAATACCCAGAGTCTGTAGATCCAGGAACTTATCTGCAGATAACTTGGAACCTACCGACAGACCCAGGAAGATAGTCACGATATTGATCAGAGCATTCTGCGCAGTATCGCTCAGACGATCTACCACACCACACTCACGCATCAGGTTACCGAAGCAGAACATACCCAGAAGTGGAGCCGCATCTGGCAGCAGCAGCGCTACCAAAATCAGCAGTACAATCGGGAACATGATCTTTTCCAGCTTACTTACGTGACGTAGCTGACTCATCTTAATTTTGCGTTCAGCATCTGTAGTCAGCGCACGCATGATTGGCGGCTGAATCAAAGGCACAAGCGCCATATAAGAATATGCTGCGACCGCAATAGCACCCAGCAGATGCGGAGCCAGAAGACTGGTTACGTAAATAGCAGTTGGACCATCAGCACCACCAATGATACCGATTGCCGCCGCTTCCTGAATATTGAAGTCCATGATACCCATAGAAGACATAGTTACTGCACCAAGTACGGTAGCAAAGATACCGAACTGAGCCGCAGCGCCCAGGAATAGGGTACGCGGGTTAGCAAGCAGAGGACCGAAGTCGGTCATCGCGCCTACACCCATGAAGATCAACAGAGGAGCAGCTGTAGAGCCAATTGCAACGCTATAGAAGTTGTACAGCATACCGTTGGCATAACCACCGTCGAGCGCCACATTAATTGCGGCCTGATGCTCAGCAGCAGAAGAGCTGTGGTAGGCATGTAGAATGTCATGTGGGTCTGTGCTGGTAATATTCAGCGCAGCCGCCAATCCATTCAGAACTTCCGGCACAGCGAAATGCACGGCATTTTCTACCGCTGTATATGCAAGACCAGCTTCCGGAATATTTGCCATGATGCCACCGAAACCAATCGGCACCAGCAGTAAAGGTTCGAAATTCTTTTTGATGGCCAGAAACAGAAGTAACAGGCCCACCAAAATCATTACGACCTGACCGCCAGAGATGTTATACGCACCAGAGGCAAGAAACAGTTCGATTAACTTATCCATCAAACAGTACCTTAAGCCAGAGTCAGCAGAGTGTCGCCAACCTGTACAGCGTCACCTTCCTTAACATCGACGGTAGAAACTGTACCCGCACGCGCCGCACGTACTTCAGTTTCCATCTTCATCGCTTCCAGTATTACGAGCACATCACCTTCCTGCACAGCCTGACCAGCAGCAACCTGTACTTTCCAGATATTACCCGCCAATGGCGCTGCAACAGCTTCAGCATCCCCAGCAGGTGCCGCAGGAGCTGCAGCTGGAGCCGCTGCAGGAGCGACAGCAGAGATATCTCCGCCTTCAGTAACTTGAACAACGTAGTTCTGGCCGTTAACAGTAATAGTGTAAGTCTGTGGACCTGTATTCTTCGGTGCAGCCATTGCTTGTGCGTCCTCTAATGTAGGTGCAGGTTCAAATGCATCAGGGTTGTTACGATTTTCTAGGAATTTAAGACCGATCTGAGGGAACAGAGCATAGGTCAGAACATCATCAATTTCGTTCTCACCTGTCGTCAGTTCAATACCTTTCTCAGCTGCAAGGCCTTTAAGTTCTTCTACCAACTTATCCATTTCTGGTTCAAGCTGATCCGCTGGACGGCATGTAAGTGCTTCACCGCCATCCAAGACACGAGCCTGAAGATCAGCATTATATGGCGCTGGAGCTGCACCATACTCACCTTTCAGGATCCCCTGAACTTCTTTAGAGATTGTTTTGTAACGCTCGCCCATCAGGACGTTGATTACAGCCTGAGTTCCAACGATCTGTGAAGTCGGTGTTACTAGCGGGATATGCCCCAAATCTTCACGTACACGCGGGATTTCGGCCAGTACTTCATCAAATTTATCCGCAGCACCCTGCTCTTTCAGCTGGCTTTCCATGTTGGTCAACATGCCACCAGGTACTTGAGCTACCAGGATACGTGAGTCGGTACCGCGCAAAGAACCTTCAAATTTAGCGTACTTCTTACGAACATCACGGAAGTAAGCAGCAATTTCTTCCAGCTGAAGCAGATCCAGACCTGTATCACGGTCAGTACCCTGCAAAGCAGCTACTACGGATTCAGTCGCTGTATGACCGTAAGTCATGGACATAGATGAGATCGCAGTATCGACACGATCAATACCCGCTTCTACAGACTTAAGAATTGTCATATCAGACAGACCCGAAGTTGCATGAGCGTGCAACTGTACTTCCAGATCAGTTTGAGCTTTTAGACGTGAAACCAGATCAAATGCATCATACGGCGTCAGGATACCGGACATATCCTTAATCGCGATAGAATCAGCACCTTTATCTTCAAGAGTCTTAGCGTATTCAACCCACATATCGATGGTATGAACAGGGCTCTTAGTAAAAGAGATGGTGCCTTGAGCGTGCTTACCTGTAGCTTTAACAGCCTTGATAGCTGTTTCCAGGTTACGAGGGTCATTCATCGCATCAAAGATACGGAATACATCAACGCCGTTTGTTGCAGCACGTTCTACAAATCTATTCACTACATCATCAGCGTAGTGGCGATAGCCTAGCAGGTTTTGCCCGCGTAGTAGCATCTGCTGTTTAGTGTTTGGCATTGCCTGCTTAAGCAGACGAATGCGCTCCCACGGATCTTCTCCGATAAAGCGAATACATGAGTCAAATGTTGCGCCGCCCCAGCTTTCTAGGGACCAAAAGCCTACTTTATCCAGCTTTTCCGCGATCGGCAGCATGTCTTCAACTCGCATACGAGTAGCAAACAGCGACTGGTGTGCGTCACGCAGAACTACGTCGGTAATGCCAAGTGGTTTCTTTGCGTCGGTCATGGGTAATGGCCTTCTGTCGATTAATGCAGATTATTCGTTATTGATCCGTTCTTTTTTATGAACGGTATTTATGAACCGCAGCTGTCATAACAGCCACTAATTCATCATTGTTGTTAGCCGCAACGGCTGCAGGCGCAGCTTTTTTTGCTTTAGGCTGCGGTGGTGCTTCAGGGAAGAACTTGTCTACAACTTTGGACATTCCTGACGTAGCGAAAACCAACAAAGTTAGAAAGACAACAACGAAGCCCATACCAAAGACCATTAATTCAAGGCCTTCTGATAACAGATTATCCATCTAATGGGTGCTCCTGTACTTATCGAAACCCATTCGCCATTTTAAGTAGCTTTTGGCCCAACTGCTTGTAAGCAGAACTTAATTGGCGGATGTACTAGTTGCAAATGGACCACAATTAAACCCGAAAAGTCCATTTCAGGCAATAAATTGAGGTGAAAATTCGATCAAAGAAGGAGAATGAACCAAAAAACACTGCAACTTTCGATCCATTCAGGTGATTCATTAATTTATTCACTTTTACCGGGGCGGTAGACCTTCACATTAGAGAAGCCCCTTTCCTGCATCTGATGAGCATGCATCTGACTCATTACCCCTTTTTCACAGTAAAGTAAGTACTCTTTCTCCTCGGAGAATTCATCTGCAGCTGCAGACAATGAGAAGAATGGGATCAGCTGTATTTCACATCCAGGAATGTTGAGAGGTTTTTTCTCCTGCTCATGAGGAGCCCTGATATCAACCACAATCTGGTTATCCGCGACTTTAGTCAGTGCTTCAACCTCTGCATGGATATTCACATCCTCTTCAATCTCATCAATACTAATAACCTGACGCCTTTCTAAGGCTCTCTCCAAGACATCAAAATCAAACTCAGCTTCCTCTTCGCTGACTCGCTCTTTCTTGGCACAGGTTGTTGGCCGATCCGAGATAACACCGCAATACTCTGGCATATTTTTCGCGAAATCATAGGCACCAATCTCTCGCGTCACATCGATAATATCCTGCTTATCCATCGTAATTAATGGCCGCACTACCAGCTTCTCAGTTGCCGCATCAATAATTGCTAAGTTAGGAAGCGTCTGACTGGACACCTGAGCGATACTCTCCCCAGTAACCAATGCATCAATTTTCATCTTGTCCGCAACTTTCTCGCCCGCACGCATCATCATCCGCTTCAGTACCACCCCCATATGAGAGTGATGCACAGACTGCAGAATCTCTCCGACCACTTCATCAAAAGGAATCGTGATAAATTTAACTCTCGCGGATGAACCGTAACGTTGCCACAGATACAAAGCGACCTGTTTTACGCCAATCTCATGAGCATGACCACCCAGATTAAAAAACAGGAAGTGCGTTTTACAACCACGACGCATCGACATATAGCTGGCAACGATGGAATCAAAGCCGCCGGAAATCAACGATAGTGTTGCCTCCTGAGTACCCAGCGGGAAACCACCCAACCCTTTATATAGGTTTGTTACCACATGAAGTTTGTCATTGCGGATTTCAAGATCGACATATACGTCCGGTTTATGAACATCAACACCCGCTGAATCAGCATGCTGGTTTAGACCGCCGCCCACATAGCGCTCCACATCAACCGATCTGAAGTCATGCTTTCCTGAACGCTTCACACGCACTTTAAACGTTTTGCCCTTCAACTGCGGGGCATAGATCGCATAGGCCTTTTCATATACATCATGAAAATCACCTAATGGGTATTCGGTCACTTCAATAAAACTGTGAATACCCGGTGTTCTAGAGAGCTGATCAACAACCTTTTCTACCAATTCCGGCTCGAGCTGATCACATTCAACATCAAGCTTATCCCACTGACCGCGCACTCGTATCCTTTCATCGATTCTGCGCAGCATATTTTGCAAATTACTCTGCAAGCGCTGAATCAGGCGCTTTCGAACAGGACGGCTTTTGATAGTAATTTCGGGAAACAAACGGATAGAGAACTTCATAGTATTGAGCTCAAACAGGCAATGGGATTGGATAGCAATTATAAAACGAGGAGGGGTGTTATATATAGTGCAGATGGCGCGCCCGAGAGGATTCGAACCTCTGACCGCCTGGTTCGTAGCCAGGTACTCTATCCAGCTGAGCTACGGGCGC
>NZ_CANMIR010000016.1 GCF_947498015.1 uncultured Neptuniibacter sp. | reverse complement strand
CATGTGAGAGTAGGTCATCGCCAAGCATTTAATTAAGAGAAAGCCCCGGTCACCCAGTGATCGGGGCTTTTTCGTTTCAGATAGAGAGGTTTGTATTCTGATACTGACATTTACTGTATTTTGCAATTGCGTAATAGACAGAAAGTGTATTTATGCCTTAGAATACAGCCGGTTTGCCTGAGGCAAATTATTAACACAGATTTCTTACAAGGAAGCGAGGTCAAATTTCGGTTTAACCTCGCTTTTTTGCACGTATCGTTTCTGAATTAGTTGTTGCGAATTAACGCGGGGAGGTTCAATTGGCGAGACCAGCCATTCTTGCTCTTGAGGACGGAAGTATTTTCAAGGGCGTAGCCATTGGCGCAGACGGTCTGTCTAGCGGCGAGGTTGTATTTAATACCTCTATGACGGGTTACCAGGAAATTTTGACAGATCCATCTTACTGCCGTCAGATTGTAACCCTGACATATCCACATATTGGTAATACAGGTACAAATTCAGAGGATGAAGAATCCTCTCGTACTTGGGTTGCCGGTTTGGTCATCCGGGATCTTCCTCTAGTAGCGAGCAACTTCCGTAACGAAAATAACCTCGATACATACCTCAAAGACAATAACATTGTCGGTATAGCCGATATTGATACTCGTCGCCTGACACGTATTTTGCGTGAGAAGGGTTCTCTTAATGGCTGCATCATGGCTGGAGAGATTGACGAGTCTAAGGCGCTTTCCGAAGCTAAAAATTTCCCTGGCCTTAAAGGGATGGACCTTGCACAGGTCGTAACAACTGAAGAAAGCTACGAATGGAATTCATCGACCTGGGAACTTGGCGTTGGGCATGAAGATAAAGCACCCTCCGATCAGGAGTTCCACGTCGTCGCTTATGATTATGGTGTAAAACGCAATATTCTGCGCATGTTAGTAGAGCGCGGTTGTAAGCTTACGGTAGTACCGGCTAAGACCCCGGCTGCTGAAGTGCTGGCAATGAATCCAGACGGCGTTTTCCTATCTAATGGTCCAGGAGATCCTGAGCCATGTGACTATGCGATTGCAGCAATTAAGGAGATCTGTAATACAGAGCTTCCTGTATTTGGTATCTGCCTTGGTCATCAGTTGCTTGCTCTTGCGTCAGGCGCGCAGACAATGAAGATGAAGTTTGGTCACCATGGTGCGAACCATCCGGTCCAGGATCTTGATGGTAAGCAGGTTATGATCACCTCTCAGAACCATGGCTTTGCTGTTGATGAAGCTGCGTTGCCAGAGAATCTACGTGCTACACATAAATCTCTTTTTGATGGTTCTTTGCAAGGTATTGAGCGTACTGACCGTGCTGCATTCAGCTTTCAGGGGCATCCTGAAGCAAGTCCGGGTCCCCACGATGTGGCGCCACTGTTTGACCGCTTTATTGCAGATATGCGTGCAGCAAAGGCTTAAACGCCATTATAAAGAAACGATACCAGGTAGATGTGAATTCTCCATCTGCCGCAGTTATTAACTGATACGACTGGTTTATTACTGATGCCAAAACGTTCGGACTTAGAAAGTATTTTGATCCTGGGTGCTGGCCCGATTGTTATCGGTCAGGCATGTGAATTTGACTACTCTGGTGCTCAGGCTTGTAAAGCACTGCGTGAAGAGGGTTACCGCGTAATTCTGGTTAACTCTAACCCAGCGACAATTATGACCGATCCAGCTATGGCTGACTCGACCTATATCGAGCCAATTAACTGGAAAACGGTTGAAAAAATTATTGAGAAAGAGCGCCCGGATGCGCTGCTGCCAACCATGGGTGGTCAGACAGCTCTTAACTGTGCACTGGATCTTGAGCGTGAAGGCGTTCTGGAAAAATTTGGTGTCGAGATGATCGGCGCTAATGCAGACACTATCGACAAGGCTGAGGACCGTGATCGCTTCGATAAAGCGATGAAAGCGATTGGTCTTGAATGTCCACGTGCAGCGATCGCTCATAGCATGGAAGAAGCCTTGCAGGTTCAGGCTCAGCTTGGTTTTCCATGTATTATCCGCCCTTCTTTTACAATGGGTGGTACCGGTGGCGGTATCGCGTATAACAAAGAAGAGTTTATGGAGATCTGTGAGCGTGGTCTGGATCTGTCGCCAACAACTGAGTTGTTGATTGACGAATCCCTGATCGGTTGGAAAGAGTACGAGATGGAAGTTGTTCGTGATAAAAACGACAACTGCATCATTGTTTGTGCGATAGAAAACTTTGACGCGATGGGTGTTCACACAGGTGACTCCATCACAGTTGCACCTGCACAAACACTGACTGATAAAGAATATCAGTTGATGCGTAACGCTTCTCTGGCGGTACTGCGTGAGATCGGTGTCGAAACCGGTGGTTCTAACGTTCAGTTTGGTGTGAATCCGAAAGATGGCCGTATGGTTGTTATCGAGATGAACCCTCGTGTCTCTCGTTCTTCTGCTCTGGCATCAAAAGCTACTGGTTTCCCAATTGCAAAAGTTGCGGCAAAACTGGC
This sequence comes from uncultured Neptuniibacter sp., assembly GCF_947498015.1. GTDB lineage: Bacteria > Pseudomonadota > Gammaproteobacteria > Pseudomonadales > Balneatricaceae > Neptuniibacter. The sequence continues at coordinate 62,468 of NZ_CANMIR010000016.1, read as the reverse complement.
GATCGGTTACACGCTGGATGAGTTGCAGAACGATATTACCGGTGGAGCAACTCCGGCTTCATTTGAGCCTTCTATCGATTATGTAGTGACTAAGATCCCTCGTTTTACTTTCGAGAAATTCCCGCAGGCAAATGATCGTCTGACCACGCAGATGAAGTCTGTTGGTGAGGTGATGGCGATTGGCCGTACACAGCAGGAATCACTGCAGAAAGCACTCCGTGGTCTGGAAGTTGGTGCAACTGGCTTTGATCCTATTATCGATATTGAAAGCGAAGATGCGCGTTCAACTATTGTTCGTGAGATGAAAGAGCCGGGTGCGGAGCGTATCTGGTATCTGGGCGACGCTTTCCGTATGGGTATGAGCGTTGAGGAGCTATATGAGATCAGTGGTATTGATCCATGGTTCCTGGTACAGGTTGAAGACATCATTAAAGATGAGCAGCGTGTATCTGAGATGGCGATGTCTGATCTGGATAAAGATGCCGTCTTCCGTCTGAAGCGTAAAGGTTTCTCTGATGAGCGTCTGGCGACTCTGCTGGGAGTGTCCGAGAAACAGTTCCGTAAGCACCGCCACAACCTGGACGTACGTCCGGTTTATAAGCGCGTTGACACCTGTGCTGCTGAATTCGCATCTGATACGGCTTATATGTACTCCTCTTATGAGGAAGAGTGTGAAGCTAACCCATCTGATCGTGAGAAGATCATGGTTATCGGCGGTGGTCCTAACCGTATCGGTCAGGGTATTGAATTTGATTACTGCTGTGTACACGCCGCACTGGCCGCTCGTGATGATGGTTTCGAAACGATCATGGTTAACTGTAACCCTGAAACTGTTTCTACTGACTACGATACTTCAGATCGTCTGTTCTTTGAGCCTATTACGCTGGAAGATGTACTGGAGATCGTGCATGTTGAGAAACCAAAAGGCGTTATCGTTCAGTACGGTGGTCAGACTCCTCTGAAACTGGCTGTTGCCCTAGAGCAGGCTGGTGTACCAATTATTGGTACATCCCCAGAAGCGATTGACCGTGCAGAAGACCGTGAGCAGTTCCAGCAGATGCTGAAGCGCCTGGGTCTGAAGCAGCCGGAAAATGCGACTGTGCGTTCTCTGGAAGAAGCGATTATTGAAGCAGACAAGCTGGGTTACCCACTTGTTGTACGCCCATCTTATGTACTTGGTGGTCGTGCGATGGAGATCGTATACAAGGAAGAAGAGCTTCGTCGTTATATGACTACGGCTGTGCAGGTATCTAATGATGCGCCTGTTTTGCTGGATCACTTCCTTAATGCTGCGGTAGAAGTTGATATTGATGCTGTTTGTGATGGCAAAGATGTTGTCATTGGTGCAATCATGCAGCATATCGAGCAGGCGGGTGTTCACTCCGGTGACTCTGCATGTTCATTCCCTCCGTATAGTCTGGCCTCAGATGTTCAGGATGAGATGCGCGAGATGGTGCGCAAGATGGCGCTGGAACTCGGCGTTGTTGGTTTGATGAATACTCAGCTGGCGTATCAGGATGGTGAGATCTATGTGATTGAGGTTAACCCTCGTGCATCACGAACAGTACCGTTTGTTTCTAAGTGTATCGGAGTGTCACTGGCGAAGATTGGTGCACAGGTCATGACGGGTAAATCTCTTGAGGAACTGGGCTTCACTAAAGAGATCGTACCAACACTGTTTAATGTTAAAGAAGCGGTCTTCCCATTCAATAAGTTTCAGGGCGTTGATCCAATCCTGTCACCAGAGATGAAATCTACCGGTGAGGTTATGGGTGTGGGTGCCACTTTCGGTGAAGCTTTCATGAAGGCGCATATCGGCGCGGGTGAAACCCTTCCTGAATCTGGTAAAGCGTTCGTTTCTGTACGTGAGGCTGATAAATCTGCTGTTGCTGGTATGGCGAAAGACCTCGTTGCTCTGGGCTTCAAACTAGTGGCAACGAAGGGTACAGCCCAGCTACTGGAAGAGAATGGTATTGAAGCTGAAGTTGTGAATAAAGTGATGGAAGGTCGTCCGAATATCATTGATATGATTAAGAACGATGAAATCGCTTACATTGTGAACACAACCGAAGGCCGCAAAGCGATCGAAGACTCTGCAGATATCCGTCGTAGTGCGTTGCAGCATAAAGTGCCTTATACGACAACGTTGGCAGGTGCAGAAGCGATTGCGATGGCGCTGCAATTCGGTGAAGAGAAAGAAGTTCGCCGTGTTCAGGATTTGGGAGCATAAGCGTGAATCGAGTACCTATGACTGCATCTGGTGAGAAAGCGCTTCGCGAAGAGCTTGATCAGCTTAAAACAGTTGATCGTCCACGTGTTATTGCTGATATTGCAGAAGCACGTGAGCACGGTGACCTGAAAGAAAATGCAGAGTATCACGCAGCGCGTGAGCAGCAGGGCTTTATTGAAGGCCGGATTCAGGAGTTAGAGAGTAAATTATCAAACTGTCAGGTTATTGATGTAACCGCGATTCCGCATTCTGGAAAAGTGATTTTTGGGACAACGGTTACCATCATCAATTTGGATTCAGATGAGACCAAGACCTACCAGATCGTAGGTGATGATGAAGCAGATATTAAAGCAAACAAAATATCTGTTAACTCACCTATTGCGCGCGGCTTAATTGGTAAAGAAGAGGGTGATATCGTCAATATTCAGACGCCAGGCGGTGCCACTGAATTTGAGATTGATGAGGTCGCTCACATCTAAGCGGTGATATTAAAAAGGGTGCCTATGGCACCCTTTTTTTTTGGTTTTCGCGATTCAGTATTAGCGCAGCAGATTGGAAAGCTTGGGGTTGGGTTCTATCGCTTTTCGATAGATAAGCGCAATATGCCCAATTTCCTGGACGATTTCGGCTTCAACAATAGAGCACAGTTCGCGAATCATCTGTTTTTTGATATCACGATCACCGACAGCAAACTTTACCTTGATCAGTTCATGATCTTCGAGAGCGCGATCAACCTCAAGCTGAATCGTTTCTGTCAGACCTTTTCCTGCTACAGTTACAATAGGGTTGAGTTTATGGCCAAGTGTCCGGTAATGCTTCTTTTGCTCAGGATTCAAGCTCATATTAAAATACGTTGCCTCAAGGTTTGGCTGAACTCATAAGTGAGTCATTAATCAGCAGATTCAGTAGGGCTCAATTTTACATCAGTTGTGTGCATCTGAGTAGCGCATGGCATATTCAACCAGAAGAGCATTCCTCACGTGGCAAAATCTACAAGCAGTGAACGTTGGCTAAAAGAGCATTTTGATGATCATTATGTGAAAAAGTCTAAAGAGATGGGGTATCGCTCCCGTGCAAGCTTCAAGCTAATTGAACTGGATCAGAAAGATAAGCTTTTTAAGCCTGGTATGACGGTTGTGGATCTAGGGGCGGCTCCTGGAGGGTGGTCTCAAATAGCTGCTGAGCGTGTTGGTGATCATGGTCGTGTGGTAGCGTCAGATATTCTGCCTATGGATAGTATGGCGGGTGTTGAATTTGTTCAGGGAGATTTTACTGAAGAAGAGGTTCTCAATCGAATCTTATCGGCTTTAGGAGATGAGCCCGCAGACCTTGTAATTTCAGATATGGCCCCCAATATGAGTGGTATGTCTGCGGTTGATCAGCCTGCGGCTATGTACCTTGTTGAACTGGCGTTAGATATGGCGCGTGAAGTTCTTAAACCGGGAGGCAATTTTGTTGCCAAGGTTTTTCAGGGGGAAGGTTTTGATCAATATATGCAGGATATGCGTACAAGCTTTACCAAAGTAGTTACACGTAAACCCGATTCCTCACGTTCCCGTTCGCGTGAGGTTTATCTGTTAGGCAAAGGGTTTAAAGGTTAGTGAACGGATTTAGTGGTCAATAGTGACCGCATGGTATAGTGTTTAGCCTTTCGCGCCAAACACAAAGAAAAATCAGCAAATTGAGGGTATTCCATTGAATGATATGGCGAAAAATCTAGTTCTATGGCTGGTGATCGCAGCGGTATTGCTGACAGTTTTTAATAATTTTAATCAAAGTAGTGAGTCTAATCGTCTCAGCTATTCTGACTTCGTTAAAGAGGTTCAGGATGATCGTGTCACTAAGGTCATTATTGATGGTTACATCATTAAAGGGCAGCGTAGTAACGGTGAGATGTTTGAGACTGTACGCCCTGCGTTGCAGGACCCTAAATTGGTTGATGACCTGATTAATCATAATGTGACCATCGAGGGTAAGCAGCCTGAGCAGCAAAGCATCTGGACTCAGTTGCTTGTCGCATCTTTCCCAATTTTGGTGATTATCGCTGTATTTATGTTCTTCATGCGCCAGATGCAGGGAGGGGGTGGAAAAGGTGGCCCTATGTCATTCGGTAAATCAAAAGCCCGGATGATGAGTGAAGATCAGATTAAAACGACCTTTGATGACGTTGCTGGCGTTGAAGAAGCAAAAGAAGATGTCCGTGAATTGGTCGACTTCTTGCGTGATCCAGGTAAATTCCAGCGCCTGGGAGGCCATATTCCTCGAGGTGTGCTGATGGCGGGTAACCCGGGTACGGGTAAAACGCTGTTGGCAAAAGCGATAGCCGGCGAAGCGAAAGTGCCGTTCTTTAGTATCTCAGGTTCCGATTTTGTTGAGATGTTTGTGGGTGTGGGTGCCTCTCGTGTTCGCGACATGTTCGACCAGGCGAAGAAAAATGCACCGTGCATCATATTTATTGATGAGATCGATGCCGTCGGTCGTCACCGTGGTGTTGGCATGGGTGGTGGTAATGATGAGCGTGAGCAGACACTAAACCAATTGTTGGTTGAGATGGATGGTTTTGAAGGTAATGAAGGGATTATCGTTATCGCTGCGACTAACCGCCCTGATGTGCTTGATCCGGCCCTGCTTCGACCGGGCCGTTTTGATCGACAGGTTCATGTAGGCCTGCCAGATATCCGCGGTCGTGAAAAAATCCTAAAGGTACACATGCGCAAAGTGCCACTAGGTGAAGACGTAAAACCAGAACTGATTGCGCGAGGAACACCTGGTTTCTCAGGTGCCGATCTTGCCAATTTGGTGAATGAAGCGGCCCTCTTTGCAGCCCGTTCTAATAAGCGCACAGTGGGTATGGATGAGTTTGAAAAGGCGAAAGATAAAATCATGATGGGCGCAGAGCGTAAATCAATGGTGATGTCTGAGAAAGAACGCCTGAACACGGCTTATCATGAAGCTGGGCACGCAATTGTCGGGCGCATGATGCCTGAACATGATCCTGTTTATAAAGTCTCTATCATTCCTCGTGGCCGAGCGTTAGGTGTGACAATGTTTCTTCCTGAAGAGGATCGTTACAGCCATAGCCGCCAGTCTATTCTGTCCAATATCTGCTCTCTCTATGGAGGCAGGATTGCTGAAGAGATGACGCTGGGTAAAGAGGGGGTCACAACAGGTGCTTCTAATGATATACAGCGTGCGACCTCCTTTGCCCGTAGTATGGTCGCAAAGTGGGGATTGACGGATGCTTTGGGTCCGCTCCTGTATGATGAGGAAGAGTCAGATCCATTTAATCGTGGTTATGGTCAGGGGGCTAAGCCTCTTGCGGAAGATACTCAGCGCCGGATTGATAGTGAAACGCGCAAAATTATCGATGAGTGCTATCAGAAGGCTGAGCAGATATTGACTGAAAATCGCGATATCCTTGAAACAATGTGTCAGGCATTGATGAAATATGAAACGATAGATAGCAAACAGATAGATCAGCTTATGAATCGTGAACCTGTTTCATCGCCTGAAGGTTGGGTTGAAGAGGATGAAAAAGGGAATGATTCTGGTGATGGTGCTACAGTAGAGGAAAAATCAGCTGGTGAGGAAGGACCGTCAGGCTCATCGGATAGTGAGGGTGTTGACCCTGATGTGCCGCAGTCTCCGGATAATAATCTCCACTGAGTGGAATAGATGATAAAAGGCTGGCTGTGTAAATAGCCGGCCTTTTTTAATGTTTTTTTAGTATCAGAAACAAGTTTATGTGCAAATTAAAATGTGGCGATCGTTTTCTTGATCTGTCGCAGACCCAGGTCATGGGTATTCTGAATGTAACCCCCGATTCATTTTCTGATGGTGGTAAGCTCTATACCGGTTCGAAGTTGCTTCTGGATGAGATTCTGGTCCGTGCTGAGGCTATGGTTCGTGAGGGGGCTTCGATCCTTGATGTGGGAGGGGAATCCACTCGACCGGGTGCTAAACCTGTGGGGCTACAGGAAGAGTTGGATCGTGTACTCCCAGTGGTAGAAAAAATTGCCAGCGAACTGGATGTAATCATTTCGGTTGATAGCAGTGCACCTAAGCTGATGCGGGAGTCAGCAAAGCTAGGTGCCGGAATGATCAATGATGTTCGTGCCCTGGGGCGCGAAGGTGCAATTGATGCAGTACGGGAGACTGATCTCGCTGTATGCTTGATGCATATGCAGGGAAATCCGGCAAACATGCAGGAGCGACCCGAATATAGTGACGTTCTGGATGAGGTGTGTGATTTCTTATCACATCGTGTGGATGACTGTCTCCAAAATGGGATTTTGAAAGAGCGGATTGTGCTGGACCCTGGGTTTGGATTTGGTAAAACAGTTGAGCACAACTTGAGGTTACTGAATCGGATAGATTATTTCAGGTCGTTAGAGCTTCCATTATTGGTGGGGACCTCGCGAAAGTCTATGATTGGAGCGGTACTGGGTCGTGAAATCGATCAGAGGTTAGCTGGTAGTCTTGCCACAATCGCAATAGCTGCAATGAAGCGCGCAGAGATCGTGCGGGTGCATGATGTGGCTGAAACAATGGATGTAGTAAAGATGGTTCAGGCAGTGAATGCTGAAGCATTGGTGTAAAAGAGGATAGAGGATGAGCAAGCGTTATTTTGGAACTGATGGTATTCGAGGAAAGGTAGGGCAGTTTCCAGTCACCCCTGATTTTGTTCTCAAGCTCGGTTGGGCGGCGGGGAAAGTTTTTGCTCGTGAAGGTCATAGCCGAATTTTGATTGGTAAAGATACACGTATTTCGGGCTATATGTTTGAGTCTGCGTTAGAAGCAGGATTGTCAGCAGCTGGTGTTGATGTGTTGCTGACTGGGCCGATGCCAACTCCCGCGGTTGCATATCTTGTAAAAACATTCAGAGCTGATGCTGGGATCGTGATTAGCGCATCACACAACCCTTTCTTTGATAATGGCATCAAATTTTTCTCATCAGAGGGCACTAAGTTACCGGATGAGATCGAGCAGGCGATCGAAGCGCAGATGGATATTGCCATGACAACGGTTGATTCTGCTGAGCTAGGTAAGGCTAAGCGCATCGATGATGCAGCAGGGCGCTATATAGAGTTCTGTAAGGCAACCGCCGGTGGCATCAGTCTGAAAGGGCTGAAGATTGTTTTGGACTGTGCCAATGGTGCAACTTACCATGTGGCCCCTTCGGTATTTACAGAGCTTGGGGCCAATATTGTTGAAATCGCGTCGTCACCGGATGGCCTTAATATTAATGAAGATTGTGGGGCGACGGCCACAAAACGCCTGCAAACGGTTGTCACTGCAGAAAAGGCGGATCTTGGTATAGCGCTTGATGGTGACGGGGATCGAGTCATCATGGTTGATCATCAAGGTGAAGAGGTCGACGGCGATGAGCTACTGTATATCATCGCATCCCAGATGAGGCGTGAAGGTAGTTTCCAGGGTGGGGTCGTAGGTACGTTGATGACCAATTTTGGGCTAGAGCAAGCCTATCAGCGAGAAGATATTCCGTTTATTCGTGCGAAAGTAGGCGACCGTTACGTGATGGAACAGTTGTATGCAAATGATTGGTTGCTGGGTGGTGAAAGCTCAGGCCATATCGTATGTAGGCATCTCACTACAACGGGTGATGGTACTGTGGCTGCGCTCCAGATTCTGAAAGCGATTGTTGAAACAGGTTGTAGTTTGAATGAGCTGCGCCATGGGATGACAAAATTGCCGCAAAGGATGATCAATGTTCGTATGCCCCAGAAAGTGAATACGAACGAGATTGAAGCAATCAATATTGCGGTTTCCACTGCCGAAGAAGAGCTGGGAGAGCGTGGACGTGTGTTGCTACGGCCTTCAGGTACTGAGCCGGTCGTGCGAGTGATGGTTGAAGGTGAGGACGCGGGTGAAGTGAATAGTCTCTGTGAGACGCTTGCGGCAGATGTCGAAAAAGCGTTGATTGAGCTTGAAACTTCAGTCTAAGCCAGTTAATATTTGCGCCTCTTTAAATAGGGGGTATCGATGCGTACAGCCTTAGTAGCCGGAAATTGGAAGATGAATGGCGATTCCGCTTTCATCAATGAGCTGATGAGTAGCCTGACTACTGCAGCTGGGTCATCCAATATTGATGTTCTGGTCTGTCCGCCTGCTGTATACCTCTCTCAGGTGAAAGAGTTTACTCAATCTTGCAGTATCGCTCTGGGTGCGCAGAATGTGAGTGAGCACCCAAATGGTGCTTTCACCGGGGAAATATCCTTGGCGATGCTGAACGATCTTGGATGCGAATATGTCATTCTGGGTCATTCTGAACGTCGCAGTCTCTATGGAGAGACTGATACAGTGGTCGCTGATAAGTTTATTGCGGCTGTGGATGCAGGGCTGAAGCCAATACTCTGTGTTGGTGAAACGCTGGAAGAGCGTGAGTCTGGTGCGACCATAGATATCGTGAGTCGTCAGCTAAAAGCAGTGATCGATTCTGCAGGAATTGATAAGTTTTCTGATGCAGTTGTCGCGTATGAGCCAGTCTGGGCCATTGGGACAGGTAAAACTGCAACGGCTGAACAAGCTCAGGAAGTACATGCAGCAATTCGAGCGATTTTAGCTGAAAGTGATTCAGTTATAGCTGCAAAAATTCGTATCCTTTATGGTGGTAGTGTAAACGCGGCGAATGCGGCGGAGCTATTTGCTAATGAGGATGTTGATGGGGGGCTGGTAGGTGGAGCCTCTCTCAAAGCAAATGATTTTATTGCTATCTGCCATGCGGCAGGTGCGTAAAGAGACGATTCTGAGATGGAAACAGTAGTTCTTATTGTTCATGTGCTGTTGGCAGCGGCTGTTATTGGTTTGATTTTGCTGCAGCAAGGTAAAGGTGCTGAGGCGGGTGCTTCATTTGGAGCCGGCGCATCTCAAACAGTTTTTGGTAGTACGGGTAGCGGTAACTTTCTGTCACGTATGACGGCAATTGTTGCGGCAGGTATCTTTGCTACAAGTTTTGTTCTGGCTGTATATGCAAAGAACAAAGCGGAATCTATCAATGATGCGGGTATCCCTTCAGCAGAGCTGATTGAAAGTAAAGCAGCTGAAGTTGTGGCGGATGAGCCAAAATTACCAGCATTGGAAGAGTCTGAATCTGCAGTGCCTGCTGATTCAGATGTTCCTAAGGCAGATTGATAGTCAGTGAAAGTTTGTTGCCCAAGTGGTGGAATTGGTAGACACGCTATCTTGAGGGGGTAGTGGCCGTCAGGCCGTGCCGGTTCAAGTCCGGCCTTGGGCACCATTATCTTGATAAAGGTGCTTGGTGCATATACAATTTGCACCAGTTTTGATGCGGGGTGGAGCAGCTTGGTAGCTCGTCGGGCTCATAACCCGAAGGTCGTTGGTTCAAATCCAGCCCCCGCTACCAACCTTATTTAACGTAAGGCCCCTTTATAGGGGCTTTTTCGTAGGTGTAATACAGCTAGGCGTTATGCAGATGCTGTATGTCGGGAATGGGTCTTTAGACCCATTTTTTGTTTTTGTAATTTGCGAAACTGATTTTAACTTATTGATTTGTAAGTGTTAGTTTTGTGTGTAAGTACGGGTGAGGTATTCGTGTCAGCGAAAATGAAACTATTACAAGAGTTGATTGAACCTTCAGTGACAGCACTTGGGTTCGAACTCTGGGGTATTGAGTTTCTCTCACAGGGAAAACACAGCACCCTTAGGGTTTATATCGATTCTGAGAATGGCATTAACGTAGATGACTGCGCTAAGGTCAGCCATCAGGTCAGCGGGATTATGGATGTAGAGGATCCAATAGCCGGCAATTACACCCTTGAGGTGTCATCTCCTGGTATGGATCGTCCTCTATTTACCTTGGAGCAGTTTGAAGCGTATGCAGGTTCAACAATTCAAATTCGGCTTAGGGTTGCATTTGAAGGACGCCGCAAATTCAAAGGCGTTCTGAATGGTATAGAAGGCGACGAAGTACTGGTTGTGGTTGATAACGAAGAATATATGCTACCGATCGAGTATATCGATCGTGCAAACATTATCCCTCAGTTCTAAACGTGGATTAGAGGTCTAGGCGAGGCAGAAGCATGAATAAAGAGATTCTGTTGGTTGCGGAAGCAGTTTCTAACGAGAAAGATGTTCCGAAAGAGGTTATTTTCGAAGCGATTGAAGTTGCACTGGCTACAGCAACTAAGAAGCGTTACGACGAAGAAGCTGATATCCGTGTCGTTATTGACCGGGCAACTGGCGACTATGAAACTTTCCGTCGTTGGTTGGTTGTAAGCAACGAAGAGGTACCAGCATTAGGGACTGAATTGACAATGGAAGAAGCTGAAGAGATTGATACTTCTCTTCAGCCAGGTTCAATTCACGAAGAGCAGGTTGAGTCAGTTAAGTTCGGACGTATTGCAGCTCAGACTGCGAAACAGGTAATCGTGCAGAAAGTACGTGAAGCTGAGCGCGCTAAAGTTGTTGAGCAATATCGTGATCGTCAGGGTGAGTTGATCTCAGGCAGTGTTAAAAAAGTTACACGCGATAATATTATCGTAGACTTGGGTAACAATGCGGAAGCGTTACTTCCACGAGATCAGTTAATTCAGCGTGAAGCGTTCCGTATGGGTGACCGTGTTAGAGCGGTACTGTTGGAAGTTCGTTCTGAAGGACGTGGTCCACAGCTGATATTGAGCCGTTCCTGTAATGAAATGCTTATTGAGCTGTTTCGTATCGAAGTGCCTGAAATTTCCGAAGAGGTTATTGAAATTCGTGCAGCTTCACGTGACCCAGGTTCTCGGGCAAAAATTGCAGTTAAGACAAATGATGGCCGTATAGATCCGGTTGGCGCTTGTGTAGGTATGCGTGGATCTCGAGTGCAGGCTGTCTCTAATGAACTTGGCGGTGAGCGTGTTGATATCGTGCTGTGGGATGATAATCCGGCGCAGTTGGTGATCAATGCAATGGCCCCTGCTGATGTCGCTTCCATCGTGCTTGATGAGGAAACTCATTCCATGGATGTGGCTGTTGCTCAGGAAAATCTGGCAATGGCGATTGGTCGCAGCGGTCAAAATGTTCGTTTGGCATCTGAACTTACTGGATGGGAACTCAACGTTATGACTGAAGAAGATGCGCAGGAAAAGCATCAGTCAGAAGTTGGTTCAGTTATTGATACATTTATCAATCATCTTGATGTGGATGAAGATGTTGCGGAAGTGTTAGTGGAAGAGGGCTTCACGACACTAGAAGAAGTTGCTTATGTGCCTGTTGATGAGATGCTTGAGATCGATGGGTTTGATGAAGATATCGTTGAAGAACTGCGCAAGCGTGCTAAAGATGCATTGTTGAATTTAGCCATTGCGAGTGAAGAAAAACTCGATAGCGCTGAACCAGCTCAAGATTTGCTGGAAATGGACGGCATGGATAAGCATTTGGCTTACCTGCTTGCTGCTCAAGGTGTCATCACAATGGAAGATCTGGCAGAACAGTCAATTGACGACCTGCTAGGTATCGAAGGCCTGGATGAAGAGCGAGCTGCAGCGTTAATCATGACTGCTCGTGCACCATGGTTTGCTGAAGAGTAAAGATTAACGGAAGAGGAGCCTCCTAACATGGCAGAAGTAACAGTTAAACAGCTTGCCGAAATGGTTGGTGTTTCCGTTGAGCGTTTGTTGGAGCAAATGCAGGAAGCCGGAATTTCGGGTAAGAATGAGACCGCTGAGGTTTCAGAAAATGAGCGTCAATCACTTTTGAGTCATTTAAAACGTAGTCATGGTGAAGATTCTGCAGATGCAGAACCTAAAAAGATCACGTTAAAGCGTAAGACAACGTCAACACTTAAGGTCTCAGGCGCATCTGGTAAGAAAAAAACAGTGAATGTTGAAGTGCGTAAAAAACGTACTTACGTCAAACGTTCTGAGATGGATGGACCTGAAACAGCTGCTGATGAAGCGCTTGAAGCTCAGAAAACTGAGGAAGTGCGCCTTGAAGCGGAACGCCAGCAGCGTGAAGCAGAAGAGCAGGCGGCTAAGGAAGCAGCTGAAGCAGCGGCTCGCGCAGCCGAAGAGGAAGCTAGTCGTGAACAGCAGGAAGCTGCTGCAGCACGAAAACAGCAGGAAGCTGAAGAAGCTGCCCGCATCAAGCGTGAAGAGGAAGAAGAAGCACGTCGTAAGAAAGCTGAAGCTGAAGCTGAAGCTCGCTTCAAGGCGCAGGAACAGGCTAAGAAGAAAGAGCCTGCTTCACGTGATGATAATCGTCGTGGTAAAGGCAAGAAGAAAGGTTCTGATAATCGCAATCAGGATCGCCGCGGAGGCAAAATCAGCCGTAACCGGGGTAAAAATGGTAGGCCTGTCTCTAATAAGCCAAATGAGCACGGTTTCAAGGAGCCTACCTCTCAGCAGGTGCTGGAAGTAAACATCCCTGAAAGTATTACTGTCGCAGAATTGGCGAAGAAGATGAACGTCAAGGCGGCTGAAGTCATTAAGATCATGTTTGGTATGGGCGCAATGGCGACTATTAACCAAGTGATTGATCAGGATACAGCGACTTTGGTTGTCGAAGAGATGGGGCATAAGCCTAAACCAATGCAGGAAAATGCAGTGGAAGAGGCATTGATGGAGAGCATCCAGTCTCAGCAAGGTGATGCTGAAGGCCGTGCACCGGTTGTTACTGTAATGGGTCACGTTGACCATGGTAAAACATCTCTGCTCGATTACATCCGTTCTTCACGCGTAGCATCTGGTGAGTCTGGTGGTATTACACAGCATATCGGTGCTTACCATGTTGATACTGACAACGGTATGGTTACCTTCCTGGATACACCGGGACATGCTGCTTTTACAGCGATGCGTGCTCGTGGAGCATCTGTTACCGATATCGTTATTCTGGTCGTAGCCGCTGATGATGGTGTGATGCCTCAGACTGAAGAGGCGGTGCAGCACGCGAAAGCTGCTGGCGTACCTTTGGTTGTAGCGGTTAACAAAATCGATAAAGAACAATCTGATCCAGATCGTGTGAAGAATGAGCTGGCTGCATTGGACGTTATTCCTGAGGAATGGGGTGGTGAAAACCAGTTTGTTAATGTCTCTGCTAAAACAGGTCAGGGCATTGATGAGTTGTTAGATGCTGTTCTGCTTCAGTCAGAGATCCTTGAACTCACAGCGGTTCCTAATGCGCCGGGTCAGGGTGTGGTTGTTGAATCACGTCTTGATAAAGGCCGCGGCCCTGTTGCAACGGTATTGGTTCAGAATGGAACGCTGCGTAAAGGTGATATCGTTCTTGCCGGCCTGCACTACGGTCGTGTTCGTGCGATGCTGGATGAAAATGGTAAACCCATTGAGGCAGCGGGCCCAGCAATTCCAGTTGAGATTCAGGGCTTAGATGGCACACCAAATGCGGGTGATGAATTCACCATGGTGTCTAACGAGAAAAAAGCTCGTGAAGTAGCTCTGTTCCGTCAGGGTAAATACCGTGATGTGAAACTGGCTCGTCAGCAGAAATCGAAACTGGAAAATCTGTTTGCCAACATGCAGGCAGGCGATGTCAAAACTTTCAATATCGTATTGAAAACAGACGTACGTGGCTCACTCGAGGCACTGACTCATGCCCTAGAAGATCTATCCACTGACGAAGTGAAGGTTAATATCGTCTCTGGCGGTGTTGGTGGTATTGCTGAAACCGACGCAAACCTTGCGGTAACGGCTTCAGCGCTGATGGTTGGCTTTAACGTTCGTGCTGATGCTCAGGCTCGTCAGGTGATGGAGCGCGAAGGTATTGAACTTCGATACTACAGTGTTATTTACGATATCATCGATGATGTTAAACAGGCGATGGGTGGTTTGTTGTCACCAGAATATCGTGAAGAGATTGTTGGTATTGCTGAAGTACGTGATGTCTTCAAGGCGCCTAAGATTGGTGCAGTTGCTGGTTGTATGGTGACTGAAGGTACCGTCTTCCGTAATAAACGTATCCGTGTCCTGCGTGAAAACGTTGTTATCTATGAGGGTGAGCTGGAATCCCTGCGTCGCTTTAAAGATAACGTTAACGAAGTGCGTCAGGGTATGGAGTGTGGTATCGGTGTTAAGAACTACAACGATGTTAAGGTCGGAGATCAGATTGAGGTCTACGACACTGTTGAAATTCAGCGCACACTTTAAGGTAATAGATAACCTTTATGGCACGCGATTATAGTCGTACATCACGGATTGCTGACCAGCTGCAGCGTGAGCTGGCTCAGTTAATCCAGTTTGAAGTAAAAGATCCTCGCTTAGGCATGGTGACAGTCAGTCACGTTAAGGTCAGTAAGGATCTGGGCTTTGCTGATGTCTACATCACAGTATTACCACTCAATGGTAAAGATGAAGCTGAAGCAATTGTTGATTCACTTAAAGTCCTAAACAATGCGGCAGGCTTCCTTCGTGGTGAGCTTTGTCGCAATGTTAAGTTACGCGTAATGCCGCAGCTTCGGTTCCATTTCGATGAAACAATTGAGCGCGGCAGACATCTGCACCACCTGATTGAAGCGGCTATCCGCAAGGAAAATCAGAGTTCTGATAACGGCACCGACGAGGAGTAATGCGTGGGTCGTCGTAGAAAATCCCGAGGCCGGGCGGTCGACGGTGTATTCCTGTTGAATAAGCCGTCCGGTATCTCTTCCAATTCTGCGTTACAGCAGGTGCGACGTATCTATGGAGCCGCTAAAGCGGGCCATACCGGTGCATTGGATCCTTTAGCGACCGGGATGCTACCTATCTGTCTGGGAGAGGCGACTAAGTTCTCGCAACACCTGTTAGATTCAGATAAGCGTTACATCACCACGGCTAAGCTGGGTATCCGAACTGATTCCAGTGATGCGGATGGTGCTGTTGTTGAAGAGAAGCCTGTTCCTGAAGGATTAACAGCCTCTAAGATCGATGAGATCCTGCAATCTCAGTTCAGTGGCGAAATTGAGCAAGTTCCCTCAATGTTTTCTGCATTAAAGCATCAGGGTCAGCCACTGTATAAGTTAGCCCGTAAGGGGATCGAGGTCGAAGTTAAACCGCGTCGGGTCATGATCCATCAGATTAAGCTGCTGGCTTTACGAGCGGATGAGGTTGATATCGAAGTATTCTGTTCGAAAGGGACATATATTCGTTCGATTGTAGAAGATCTTGGGCATATTCTGGGCTGTGGTGCGCACGTCAGCATGCTGCATCGTTTGGATGTGGGGGCTTTTACAGCAGACCGTATGATGAGCCTGGATGAACTGCGCGCTTTGCTTCCAGACAACGAGGATGAGACGGAGCAAAAAAGCATACAAATGGAGTTGGATAAGCTATTATTGCCAGCCTGGGCTGCAGTGGATAACCTGCCAGCAGTTAGCTTAGATGATCAGCAAACTCATTTGATTCTACATGGGCAGTCTGTTGCACATAAAGAGTTTGCAGATGGGCGATTAGTTCGCCTGTTTGGTGTATCCGGACAGGTTGGATCAGAGCGGTTTTTGGGTGTCGCAGAAGTAATTGATGACCACCTGAAACCTAAACGTCTTATCTGTACGGAAGCTGATCAGTAAAGAATTTTCTGATTCTCAACTGAGAATCGATAATGTGGCGTTGTACTGAAAATATGCTCGGTGCATCGTTTCTTTTAATCCGGCAGCTTTAGTGGCTGTGTGCATATTATTTAGGAGATTAGAAATGGCATTAACAACTGAAAAGAAAGCGGCGATCGTTGCTGATTTTGCTCGTGGTGAAGGTGATACAGGTTCTCCGGAAGTTCAGGTAGCTCTGCTGTCTGCAAACATCGAAGGCCTGCAGGGTCACTTCAAAGCAAACAAGCACGACCATCACTCTCGTCGTGGTCTGATTCGTATGGTTAACCAGCGTCGTAAGTTGCTGGATTACCTGAAAGGTAAAGATGCAGATCGTTACCTTGAGCTGATCAAGCGTCTTGGTCTGCGCCGCTAAGTTAGTGTGAATTCAACGGGGCCATACATTGTATGGCCCCGGCTTTATCTGGAGTCAGTTACTGCGCAACACTTTCATCCCGCCCGTACTCTTATGAGTTTTTGTTTCCAATAAAGAGTTCATTAGAGTACTGGCTAGACAGAAGGCATGAGCGTTGACCTGTGACTACTCCGCAAACTTAATGTAAGGAAAATATTGTGTTTCAAGTAGCAACAAAAACATTCCAGTTTGGTGGCCAGGAAGTCACTATTGAAACTGGTCGCGTAGCGCGTCAGGCAACAGGTTCCGTTTTGGTTAAAATGGGCGGTAACGAAGTACTTTGTACTGTTGTTGGTGCTAAAGAAGCGAAAGAAGGTCAGGGTTTCTTCCCACTTTCTGTTCATTACCAGGAAAAATACTACGCTGTAGGCCGCATTCCTGGCGGTTTCTTCAAGCGTGAAGCTCGCCCATCAGAAAAAGAGACATTAACTTCTCGTCTGATCGACCGTCCAATTCGTCCACTGTTTCCGAAAGGTTACATGAACGAAGTACAGGTTGTTTGTACCGTAATGTCTGCAGATAAGGTAAATGATCCTGATATTGCTGCAATGATTGGTACTTCAGCAGCACTGGCAATCTCTGGTATCCCGTTTCAGGGGCCAATTGGTGCAGCCCGTGTTGGCTTCACTGAAGAAGCGGGTTACCTGTTGAACCCATCTTTCGAGCAGTTGGCTACATCTGAGCTGGACATGGTGGTTGCAGGTACAGCTGATGCTGTGTTGATGGTTGAATCCGAAGCACAGGAACTGTCTGAAGATGAGATGCTTGGTGCTGTACTGTTTGCTCATCAGGAGATGCAGGTTGTTATCAATGCGGTTAACGAACTGGCAGCTGAAGCAGGTAAGGAAGCGTGGGTGTGGAATGCGCCTGAGAAAGATGAAGCGTTAATTGCGAAAGTGCGTGCGGAAGTTGGTGAAGGTATCACTGCTGCTTATCAGATCGCTGATAAGATGCAGCGCCAGAATGCTCTGGCAGATCTGCGTGCACAGGCGGTAGAAGCGTTGGCTGGCGATGAGGAGGGGCAACCTAGCGCGGGTGATGTTTCTGGTATCGTAAGCTCTCTGGAAAAAGAGATTGTTCGTGGTCGTATCGTAGCGGGTGAACCGCGTATTGATGGTCGTGACAACAAAACTGTTCGTGGCATCGATGTTCAGATTGATGTTCTTCAGGGTACGCACGGTTCTGCGCTGTTTACACGTGGTGAAACACAGTCTATCGCTACTTGTACGCTGGGTACTGCACGTGATCAGCAGATCATCGATGCAATTGAAGGCGAGCGTAAAGATCCGTTCATGTTGCACTACAACTTCCCTCCATACTCTGTAGGTGAGTGTGGTCGTATGATGGGTGCAGGCCGTCGTGAGATCGGTCACGGTCGTCTGGCTCGTCGTGGTGTGGCTGCAGTTCTGCCAACACAGGAAGAGTTCCCATACACAATCCGTATCGTATCTGAGATCACTGAATCTAACGGTTCTAGCTCCATGGCTTCTGTATGTGGTGCTTCCCTGTCGATGATGGATGCAGGTGTTCCTCTTAAAGCACCGGTTGCGGGTATCGCAATGGGTCTGGTTAAAGAAGAGAACGGTTTTGCAGTCCTGACGGATATTCTGGGTGATGAAGATCACCTGGGTGATATGGACTTTAAAGTAGCAGGTACTGAAACGGGTATCACAGCTCTACAGATGGATATCAAGATTACTGGTATCACCGAAGAGATCATGGATATCGCTCTGGAACAGGCTTATGAAGCACGTGTTCATATCTTGAAAGAGATGGCGAAAGTTATTGGTTACGCGCGTCCAGAGCTTCCAGATAATGCACCTGCTCTTACTCAGCTGAAGATCAATCCTGAGAAGATTCGTGACGTTATCGGTAAAGGTGGTGCAACTATCCGTGCACTGACAGAAGAAACCGGCGCATCTATCGATATCGAAGATGATGGTACAGTTCGCGTATACGCTGCAGACAAGGCAGCAGCGAAAGCAGCGACAGATAAGATCATCGAAATCACTGCAGAAGCAGAGATTGGTCAGGTTTACGAAGGTAAGGTTGTACGTATCGAAGACTTCGGTGCCTTCGTTAATATCCTACCGGGTAAAGATGGTCTGGTTCACATTTCTCAGATCGACAACAAGCGTGTTGAGAAAGTAACTGACTACATCCAGATGGATCAGATGGTTAAGGTTAAAGTTCTGGACGTAGACCAGCGTGGCCGTATTAAACTGTCTATGAAAGATCTGCTGGCTGACGATGCTGTAAGCTAATAGGCGTAGTACTTTTATAAAAACCGCTATTGGACACAATAGCGGTTTTTTTATGCCTGAATTATGCGGAATTGATTTGTAACAAAAGCCCTTATAGTTATCATGGTAATACCCCTTTCGAGGAGTGGTTATTGAAAGGCTGGGGTGGTATCTATTTTTATGATCTTAGAGTTATTTTCAGTATTAAGGTGTGTCGTTTATGACAGGTTCCGGTTTGTGTGCCAGGTTTTAATAGATGAGTGAATTTAAGTGGGATGATGGGCTAAGCGTAGGAGTTGAATCGATCGATAACGATCACAAAATGCTCCTATCAATTATCTCGGATCTATCGGATGCGATAGAGTCAAATCACGAATCGGATGTTATTGAAAAAGTATTCCTCCAGCTGGAGGGCTATGTGAAGCTGCACTTTACGCGTGAAGAACAGTTGATGCGTGAATGTGATTATCCGCAGCTGGAAGAGCATATTCAATCTCATCAACAGTTTATTGCTAAGGTTCCTGAGCTCAGAGATGCCTTGATCAATGCGGATAGTATTGAGGTGGCGCGTGACATTTATCTGTTTCTGATTGACTGGCTGTTAAACCATATTGTCGTGGATGATATGGAGTACTTTCAGGATGCTTATGAACATGGGTTGACCAGTTTGAATAAGCCCGACAGGACCTATTTACAACATTTCGTCGCATGGATTAGTGGTAAGTTGCCACTGGGTCAACGTATCTTCCTTACGGCCCTTTTCCCTTTTATCGGTCTGATCTTATTAAGTGCTGTCATCCTTGTAGGAAGCTTTCAAAACTATCGCTCAGTGAGTCAGTTAACAAAGGT
This sequence comes from uncultured Neptuniibacter sp., assembly GCF_947498015.1. Lineage (GTDB taxonomy): Bacteria > Pseudomonadota > Gammaproteobacteria > Pseudomonadales > Balneatricaceae > Neptuniibacter. The sequence continues at coordinate 43,197 of NZ_CANMIR010000016.1, read as the reverse complement.
TAGTCATCTATTTCATGAGGTGAATGATCTGGCTCACAGCCTTCAGGCTGAACGTGGAATCACTACCGGCATGATCGGTTCAGATTATCGAAATTTTGTTGATGAATTGGATATTCAGCGTGAAAAAACAGATACCGCATTATCTGCATTTGAGCAAAGGCTGAATCGATTTTCACATAAAGCCTTAACAGAAGAGATGCAGCTGGCAGTTGATGAGACAGTGGTGGCATTAGCGGGCATTGATAAGGTTAGAACAAAAACTGATCAGAAGAGTGTTGCGATCGAAGATATGCAAAGCAGCTATACCCATATTATTTCAAAACTTCTGGATATCCCTGCTGGTATGGCGATGCTTGAGATGGATTCAGTTGTCGCTTCGAATATAACGGCTTTTAGTGCGATTGTTGAGTTGAAGGAGGTATTGGGTCAGGAGCGGGCATTGGGGACTCTCTATCTATCACAGGAGGAGACAACGAAATCCGAGTTATATCGGTTCATCCAGCTACTGGGGGAGCAGCAGGGTTTGGCTCAGTTCTTTAATCAGGTGGCTTCTGATAAGCAGCAACAGCTCTATGATGAACTTCTGGGGGGCATGGTAATACGGCAGGTAGAGGATTTCGAACGCCGTCTGATCTCTGATATTGAGCTGGGAAAGGTTGATCATCAGGCCGCAAATGCCTGGTTTTCGGTGCTCTCTCATAAGATCGATCAGTTAAAGGTTTTAGCAGACCGATTGGTTAGTGATATTGATTCGAGTGCAGGGGCTGTAGAAGCTCAGCTGAAAATGAAGCTCTATTTTACCGCCTTTGTTTTGATTATCTTTATTCTGATTACCCTGATTTCATCATGGATGCTCAATTTCAGTATTATCTATCCAGTACGAAAATTGAAAAGAGCGATGATCAGTCTGACTAAAGGGCACCGTGACTATATGTTTACGGATCGATATGTTGATGATGAACTCGGTCAGATGGTTAAAGCCTATGAGACATGTCGCCGTAGCCTGCTTCAGGCAGATATCTCTGCGGCTGTTTATCGGCAGCGGCAGGCGATGGACCTTTTACGGAATAAGATGGAACATGAGCGCTATAAGCATCTGGCTACGACTGACCCTCTCACAGGCGCTATGAATCGACGTAAGTTCATCCGCCTTGCTGAGCGGGAAGTATCGCGCATAGAGCGGTTTGAGCGCCCTCTCTCTGTGCTCATGCTTGATATTGACTATTTTAAGTCAGTAAATGATACCTATGGGCATGCGGTCGGAGATCAGGTCTTAAAGGAGTTTTATGAGATCTGTTATTGCGCGGTTCGCAAGACAGATGTAGTTGCACGACTGGGGGGGGAGGAGTTTGTCATCCTGATGCCTGAAACACATCTGAAAGAAGCGTGTGGATTAGCGGAAAGAGTTCGAGCTAGCATTGAACTGAATGAGTTTCAGAATGAAAACGGAGCCTTTCGTATAACGGTAAGTATCGGTGTGGTGGAATGGTCTAAAGAGACACATTGTGATTATCAGGATCTGCAAAATCATGCGGATCGGGCTCTATACCGGGCCAAAGGTCAGGGACGAAACTGTGTTGTAGCGGGTTAGGTATTGTTAGTTATCCAGATAATCTGTGGATAAGTTGGTATATTCACTGTGGGTTATGTTGCTGGAGCATGATCCATTCAGGGTTTAAGCGATAAGTGCAAAACCTGAACAGGAACGGGTGATGTATTAATCACTCTGGAGGGAGTTCATCATTTTACCCAGTTTTATTATGGCACTGCGTTGTTGCTCTGTACGTGTGTAGTGAGAGAAGCAGAGACGGATATGATGACCAAAACGCTGATCGGCGCAGAACAGATTCCCAGGTGATATGCCGATGCCTTCATCCAATGCTTCTTTGAACAGAAGGTCACTGTCTATTGATGGTGGCAGTTCATACCATTGCAGCAGGCCTCCCTTAGGACGAATAAACTGCACGCCATCTGGCCAGTAGCGTTCCACATCCTCAGCAAGAAGGTGACAGCGTTGCTGATAATGCTGGGTTATCGTTTTCAGGTGAGTTCGATAGCGACGCCCTTTAAGCAAGGTTGCGGCAGATTGTTGTAGTAGGGCGGAGCAGGAGATGCTGGTGACGAATTTGTAGTAATTCAACTGATCGTAATACCGTCCCGGAAGTACCCATCCTAATCGGATATCAGCGTCCATGGTTTTTGATAGTGAACCACAATAGAGAACCCGTTGCTCCTTATCCAGAGCTTTAAGTGGAGTGTGACGCTGAGTGTTAAATCCAAGCTCTAAAAAAACATCATCCTCGATAATGGCAATATCCCACTGATTGGCAATATCCATGAGCTTTTTGCGATTATTTAAGTCGAGGCTAAACCCCAGAGGGTTGTTGTAGCTTGGATTGGTGAGCAGAGCTTTGATCTCCCACTGTTGAAGCGCCTGAGTCAGGGCATCAAGGTTGGTGCCACCGATAGGATTTGAGGGAAGCTCGAGCACATTTAATCCCAGAGCCTCAATACACTGTAACGTGCCGTAATAGCAGGGAGATTCAACGGCGATAGTATCCCCGGGTTGTGCAACAGATCGCAGGCAGAGAGAGACCGCTTCCTGAGCCCCATGAGTAATAACAATCTCATGAGGATCGCAGGCAAACGTGGTTGAGTTTAAGTGGTCTGCTAAGGCAGAGCGAAACAGTGGATCGCCTGGAGGAGTACTGTAATGGCTGATATGGCGATGGCTTTTATTGGCCCATAATCGTGCCTGTTTGCTCTGCTGACGATAGAACCAACTGACAGTGGGCCAGCGTGCGTCCGGGTATGCTGATCCTAATGCCAGATTACCCGGTTCATTAGCGGCACCTAACACACTGAATGCTGTCGTGCCTAACGTGACCTGTCTGGGTTTCAGTACAACTGATGAAGAGGGGTGAGCGTTGACGATGAACCCTTGTCGGGGTTGAGCATGGATTAGTTGTAGCTCCTCAAGGTCAGATAGAGCTCTGATTACCGTGTTTTTACTCAGTGTGTACTGCTGGCTCAGAGAGCGGATCGAAGGGAGGCGAGTGCCTGGCAGCAGTTTTCCCTGTTGAATATGTTTCTGGAGGTGTAGCTTAAGCCACTCATGCTTTTTCATGGGTACAGACTAAATCGAGCCCTAAAAAAAATCTATAGTATTTTATCTGTACCCATAAAAAGAGGTCTTTCGTGTCTCTTTGAGTCATACAGATACTTGATACAGTGATGACCTCTTCAAGTTTATGCAGTGAAACACTATGTTGAATAAGCAAACTCAGTTAGCGCTGGTTCCCTGGGCATTTGTCGGTATCTGGAGCACTGGCTTCATCGGGGCTAAATATGCGGTGCCCTATATGGAGCCGTTCAGTGTCCTGCTGATCCGAATGTTGTTGACGCTCGCTGTGTTCGGGCTGCTCTTATGGTGGAGAAAACCTCAATGGTGTTCACCGACTCAAGCGGGGCATCAGCTGGTTGTTGGTTTTCTTGTACATGCTTGCTATCTGGGTGGTGTTTTTGCAGCGATTGATTGGTCACTGCCTGCTGGCTTAACAGCGCTGATAATGGGGCTTCAGCCTATACTAACCGCGTTTATTAGCTGGATATGGCTGGGTGAACGGCTGCTCAAAACCCAATGGATTGGACTCCTATTAGGTTTTGTAGGGGTACTGTTGGTTGTCAGCCAGAATGGATCTGGTGAATCCGAACCCGTTGCGTTGGTCGCCTGGGCAGCCGCTATTGTCGCACTGACAGCTATCTCTATCGGAACTCTCTATCAGAAACGGTTTGGAGGAGGGGTCGATTTAATGGTCGGTGCATTCTACCAATATCTGTCAACCGCAGCTGTGATGGCAATCCTTGCGTACCAGTTTGACTCAGGAGTTGTCATCTGGTCCGCTGAATTGGTTTTAGCCATCGCCTGGATGGTGTTGGCACTGTCCGTAGTGGCCATCCTGTTATTGATGATTATGATCCGGGAGGGTGAAGCCGCTAAGGTTGCCAGTTATTTCTACCTAGTACCCATTTTAACCGCTGTAGAAGCATGGTTTCTGTTTGGTGAGAGACTAAATGGTATAGCGATATGCGGTATTTTTGTGGCGGTGGCAGGTGTGTATCTGACGATAAAGAGACAAACAAAGAAATAATGCAGCAAGCTCTGTATCCCGTTGCAATAGTTTAAGTGTGATCTTTTTAGTTGAATAGTCATGAATTTTTTTCATTAACTTTAATGGATTGGTTATCTATAACCCTTATAGATCAGGCTATTATGAGGGCTGTTAGGCGGATTGTTCTTGTGGTTTTATTCGATTATTTTGGAGTGTTTTTACTGTTATTTATTTTTTGAATTAGTTTAATTTTAAAAAAATTAAAAAAAGAACGATTATTCAGGAACGTAGAGTAAAAGTTGCTGTCACAGAGGTACAGCAAACAGAGATGAGTATTTCCCAAGTACTAGGGGATCTGTCAAACAAGAAGGTGATCATTATGTCTACTAAAATTAAAGCAACTTTATTCGCGCTACTATTAACTCCTGCAATGGCATTCGCTACGGATTTTGAACATGATTCGTTGACCAGTGATCTATATGCATTATCTCCAGATGTTATGGAGGTTAACGCAGATAGTATGATGGCTGATATCAATCGCACTATCGATGAAGAGCCCACTGCAGCTGGCCAGAGTAGATCAAATGATCTGTTTGGATATAAAGGTCATGATCTGAATAATACGTATTAACCGGCTAAAAGTAGTTGAATTAAAATGGGGCAATATATGCCCCATTTTTTTATCCAATTTAAATGCATAGTCCCTGGAATTCTATAGTGAGAGTGGCTTTTGTGTCGGTTTTATTTGGAACTATGTTTGGTCTCTATGCTACATTATTTCAATCCTGAATTTCTTATCAATTCCACAAAAAATCTTACTGTCTATCAGATTATTTATAGAGTTAAATTATATTGTATATAAAGAATACTTATTTATATATACATAGTTTTATTAGTGGGAGTGGGGTGTGAAATAGCAGGGTTTGAGTTTTCGGTAGGTATTAAGTTCAAATTATATTAAAGGTTTTTATATTTCTTTTTTGAATATGCATTTTCTTAATTGGTTTAAAGAAAGTTTCGCCTATTAGGAACGCATTCAGATTCTATGGGTCACAAAGTAACAACGCACAGCGAAGGTATTACCCGACTTCATGGGGGAGCTGTCAAACGGCAAGGTGATCGTTATGTCTACTAAAATTAAAGCGACTTTATTTGCACTACTTTTAACACCCGCAATGGCATTTGCAACAGATATTGAACATGATGCATTAACTGGGAAAATCTTTTCATTAAGCAGCGATGCAGTAGCTGTGTCTAGTGCGGGGATGATGGCAGATATTAATCGAACTATCGATGAACAGCCAACCGCTGCAGGCCAGAGCCGTACAAGCGACCTCTTTGGTTATAAAGGCCATGATGTGAATAACACTTACTAGAATAGTATTGAGTGTGTTGTCAGGTTTGTTCAATTGATGGGGCTGTGAATGCCCCATTAATCTATCTACTCTCCGGATCAGACCGCGTGCGACAGGCGGACAAGTTTAAAGTTTCCATTGGACATGATGCATTCTGCCTGATGGAACAATGTCGCAGCTTTGCGCTCAATCGGAATATGAAGATTGGTCACAAAACAGGCTATCCCTCTCTCATTTAGGCGATTATGGGCTGCTTTGAGAAAACGATCTGTCAGATCCCCATCTACGCTAAAGCCTGCATGGAATGGAGGGTTGCACACAATAAGGTCAAATCCCTCTGTTATTCCATCAGCGCAGTCTGCCGCGATGACTCTGCCATTAACCGGGTAACGATCAAAGTTTCGTTGACAGGCCAAGAGAGCCCCAGCATTGTTATCTGTGGCTGTGATCGGAATATCTAACGGGGCCAGATTCAGTGACAGGTAGCCGTAACCACACCCAAGATCTAATACGTTTTTAGGTGGCTCTGGCAGTGTCATCAGAAAGCTGTCGAGATTTTCAATCAGATAAGCACTACCTTTATCGATCTTGTCCCAACCAAAAACTCCCGGTTTGCTCTGATACTCATAATTGTCATCAGATGCGGTTATCCGTAATTGATGATACTGCTTATCATCCAAACGAGTTTCAGTGGAGAGGTCGGTTTTCTCAAGGAAAGCTAGCCAGGTGTCTTTATCAGCTTTACTGCAGTTGCCCGAGCCAAACATTTTTTTGGCTTTACTGAAGTAGGTTTTGATGCCTTCGTTTTTATCTCCGGCGATTATGAGCTTTCCTGTTGGTTTCAGACAACGATATGCTTCATTGATCAGATGGTGAACGACTGGTTTCTCTTTTGAGATTCTGTAGATCACTGAATCAAGGCTTTCGTCATCGATAATGCTCAGATCATAATCAGAGAAAAAGGCTTTCCAACCCTGTTTTTGAAGATGCTGCTGAAGGTCAAAACGGTTTGTGATCGCCACTACCGATTCATTTGCCGGAATATGTGCACTGAGCAGGTTTTCATCTGCCAGCCATAAGCTCCTCCCGGAAGAAGATCTGACATGGGGTGCAAGCAGGTCGAAGGCTGTATCACTCATTAGATGCTATTGATCTCTTCGTCTGTAAGATAACGGAACTCTCCGGGTTCTAACTCCTCATCGAGGGAGATGCTGCCGATGCTGACACGGTGAAGGGCTTCAACTTTGTTACCTATCGCTGCAAACATGCGTTTGACTTGATGATACCGCCCTTCGGTCAAAACGACATCGGCTTTATTTTGACCCGTGATCGTTAATTGTGCCGGTTTTGTGCGGGTTTTCTCATTGATGAGCATCAGCCCTTTAGAAAACTTATCGATAGCGCTCTCTGGTATCGGGTCAGCGGTGACAACCTGATAAAGTTTTCCGGTTTTGTGGCGGGGGGACGTGACTCGGTGAGCCCATTTTCCATTGCTCGTCAGTAATACCAGCCCCGTGGTATCTACATCAAGCCGGCCGCAGATCGTCAACTCATCTGCCCGGGGCAGATCAATAAGGCTCAGCACTGTAGGGTGAGTGCTGTCATCGTTAGAACAAACACAGCCCAGAGGTTTATTGAGCATCAGGTACTTATCACCAGGGGGCTCGACAGGATATCCACTCAGATAAACTTCATCGCTATGAGCTATCTGTAAAGCGGGATCAGATACCTCCTGTGTATTGACGATCACTTCACCGGCTTTCATAAAGCGGCGAACCTCTTTACGTGAAAATCCGGTGGATTGTGCTAGGTATTTATCTAGGCGCATGCAAAATCTGGCTGGAAGCTAATGGAAGTCGTGCATTATATCTGAACTGGCTTTTTCCCTATAGTGTGCACCGTTTTTTACTCTGGTATTTTGAGCTACTATAGCGCCTTCAAATCTGGAGCCCGCTTGTGAAACTGTTTGTTGATAACCTGACCAATGTTGATTTCTCGTATTTGCATCCTCAGCGAGGTCTGATGGGTGAATCCTGGCTAGTCCAGCTGGAGTTGGATGGCACGCTAAATGAACAGGGAATGATCTGTGACTTTGGTATCGTGAAAAAAGAGGTTAAACGCTGGTTTGATCGCTGGGTTGATCATGCGCTGGTGGTGCCTACCGGGATGCCTCGTTTAAGCTATTCCTCTGAAGATGGTTATACTGAGATCGAGTGGTTGTATGCTGATGGTGAGACATTTAACTGTCGCTCCCCTCAGGATGCTATCTGTTTGGTCGGCGTTCCTGAAATTACGGAGCATACTCTGGCACAGTGGTGTCAGGACAAATTGTTAGAACTTTTTCCAGATGATGTTAAGGGCCTCAGCATCAAATTCATTCCTGAAAAAGTTGATGGTGCTTTTTATCATTACAGTCATGGTTTACAGAAACATGATGGTAATTGCCAACGCATCGCACATGGTCACCGTTCCAAGATTGAGATCTATCTAAATGATCAGCGTGATGAAATGCTGGAAGCACAATGGGCTGAACGTTTTCGTGATATCTATATTGGTTCTGAAGATCATCTGATTGCTCAGTCTGATCATTATCATAAGTACGCGTATAGAGCCCCTCAGGGGGAGTTTTCTATTAGTTTGCCTGCATCTGTCTGTTATCTGATCGACACTGACAGCACGGTGGAATTGATAGCAGAGCACCTGGCAAGGCAGATTAAGAAAAACTACCCCGATCAGGTGGTTATGGTGCGGGCTTTTGAAGGAGTAGGTAAAGGCGCTATAGTGGAACTCTGAGCTCTCTGAAGAGCGATGGATTACGACTATAAAAAAACCGCAGCAGTGCTGCGGTTTAAATAAAAGGACGGTGTAACTAATCTAACTCTAGACTAGTCTCGCTCGATTGCCAGTGCAGTACACATACAGCCACTATTCACATTGACGATATCCGTACCCTATCCCCGATCTTTATTCGCCGATATCGCTTGTGGTGCAAGCACTTCGTTTGCTTCAACCCGTTCAAATACCGCAGTGCGATACTGGAGCGTTTTCAAAGTGTTCCGGAGTGTTTAACCCCGGACTTATACTATCGATTGATCTGGATATTATCGATCAGGCGCGCAGGGCCCAGATAAGCGGCTGCAAGAATAACTAGTTCCCGATCTTCAGCACCTGCCGGCTGTAGATCGCTTCTTCGACAGATCGCATAGTAGTCACGCTTGAACCCGGCGCTTTCCAGTCGAGACTGCGCTTGCTCTTCAATAGTAGCAAAGTCACTGTTTCCATCGAGGATCAGCTTCTCAGAATCGCGCAGTATCTGGTTTAGCGCGGGGGCAATCGCCAGCTCTTCTGTGGAAAGGTAGCCGTTACGTGAACTGAGGGCTAAGCCATTTTCGCTACGGGCGATAGGTGAACCCTGAATTTCAACCGGGAGGCTAAGATCTTCAGTCATTCTGCGGATAACCATCAGCTGCTGGAAGTCTTTTTCGCCAAAGATCGCTACATCAGGTTGTACCATGCCGAAAAGCTTGGTCACGACTGTAGCAACACCCCGAAAATGCCCTGGGCGTGAAGCACCGCAATAAAGATCTGATATAACAGGAACTTCAACCTGCGTCTGAGCTTCACGACCATGTGGATAGACCTCAGCATCAGTTGGGGCAAATAGGTAGTCACACCCACGTGATGCTAGTTTAGCCTGGTCTTCCTGTAGTGTTCTCGGATAGTTGTCGAGGTCTTCTCCCGCGCCAAACTGGAGAGGGTTGACGAAGATGGAGGAAACTACAACATCGCTGCTCCCCTTCGCCTGATCAATCAGCTGCAGATGTCCCTCATGTAGATTTCCCATGGTCGGGACAAAACCGATACGCTTCCCTTTGAAGCGCTCTTTTCCGAGCGCTGCGCGAAGTTCAGCAATCGTATGTATGGTGATCATCTCTATTCGAACCCGTGTTCCGGGCCAGGGAACTGGCCGCTTTTTACATCAGTATTGTACTGGCTGATCGCTTCCTCAATTGAGTTGCTATCGGCCATAAAATCTTTAACAAATTTTGGACGACGGCCTGGTGTGATTCCCAGCATATCGTGAAGTACCAAAACCTGTGCATCCGTATCTGAACCCGCACCAATACCAATAACGGGGACGTCCAGAGCCAGAGTGATCTCCTTGGCCAGCAGAGTAGGGACACATTCCAGTAGGATTATGCTCGCCCCAGCATCCTGAAGAAGTACAGCATCGTTGATCATCTGCTGAGCGCTTTCCTGATCTCGGCCCTGCACGCGGTAGCCACCGAGCTTATTAACAGTTTGCGGCGTTAAACCTAAGTGTGCGCAGACCGGTATACCCCGCTCAGCCAGCATAGAGATGGTGTCTGCCAACCAGGCTCCTCCCTCGAGTTTGACCATATTAGCACCTGCCTGCATTAGCGCCGCAGCACTGTCCATCGCCTGTTCTGGGGTGGAGTAGCTCATAAAGGGGAGGTCAGCCATGATAAGGCTTCCCTGATTTCCTCTGGCGACGGCCTGGGTGTGGTAGGCCATCTCCTCAACAGTGACTGGTAATGTACTGTCGTTGCCCTGAAGCACCATGCCTAATGAATCACCGACTAAGATCACCTCTGTACCAGATGAACTGACAAGGTGTGAAAAGCAAGCATCGTACGCTGTGAGTACAGCGAACTTCTCACCCGCTTTTTTCATTGATGACAACGTGTGCAGAGTAATATTGCTCATGGAATCAGCTTCCTGTTATTACGCGTTGGCGGGATTATACCTATATCTTTACTAAGCTGCCCATAGGACATGCAACTAATAGGGAAGACAATTGTTCTCCGCCGGGAATCTGTAGTTCAGGTGATATCTCAGCTAGTGGATAGAGTACAAAGCTGCGCTCTTGCATAAAAGCGTGTGGGACGGTCAGACGTTCTGTCTGGATGATGCTGTTACCATAGAGTAATAGATCCAGATCCAATGTTCGTGGTCCCCAATGACGCTCTCGGATTCTTTGATGCTGCTGCTCCAGAGATTGGAGCTGATCCAGAAGGCTGTGGGGATCGAGAGTGGTATAGATCTCGACAACCGCATTGATAAAGTCCGGCTGATCCTGGGGACCGATTGGAGCGCTTTTATAGAGGGATGATGAAGTTGTTAAATCGCATCCCGGGAGAGAGGCGATCTCTTCAATGGCCTGGGATACCTGCTCTAAAGGTGAGTTTAGATTACTCCCCAAGCCTATAAAGCAGCGGACAGGTTCTTTTTGCATGATTAATCTTTTCGTGATTTTTTACGTCGGTTCGAGCGGCGTGGTTTATCGCTTTTGCCCAGAGCCTGGACCATCTTTTCCCGTTGGTGTTCATCTGCGTTTTGGTAGTCTGTCCACCATTGGCTGAGTCCATCCAGGTTTTCTCCACTGGTTTCACGCAGCAGCAGCAGGTCGTATGATGCGCGGAATCTTGGCTGCTCCATCAGGCGTGTTGCTCTGTTGCCCTGACGTCGTGGTAGTCGCAACTGCATCTCCCAGATCTCACGGATAGGTGTTGAAAAACGACGGGGTATGGCGGTGGATCGGACCTGCTCACCGAGTACCTGGTTTGCCGCTTCATGCAGCGCTGGTAGTGGTGGCATCTTGTTGTCACGCATCAGCTGCTGCATCCGAAGTTGGGTTGGGTACCAGAGGATTGCAGCAAACAGGAATGCCGGGGTCACACTTTTTCGCTGTGAAAGGCGGCGATCCGTATTTCTAAGCGCGTTCTCAATCAGGCGTTCAAGAGGAACATCATCTATTGCGCTGGATTCTAGCAGGGCCTGAACTTGAGGGAATAGAGGTTCAAACAGACCTAGGCGCTGAAGTTGTTGATACGACTTAACCGCATGACCAGATTGCAGCAGTTTTAGAACTTCATCAAATAGACGGGCGGGTGCGATCCGTTTCAGCATTGGGGCGAGGGACTGGATAGGGCGTTCAGATTGTGGATCAATCTTAAAATCCAGCTTTGCAGCGAAGCGAGCGGCACGCAACATCCGTACGGGATCTTCTTTATAACGCTCCTCAGGATTCCCGATCATTCGCAGAATCCCCTGCTTCAGATCAGAGTAGCCGTTTGCAAAATCATAGACACAATGGTCTTTCGGGCAGTAGTAGAGCGCATTAACGGTAAAATCACGGCGCAGGGCATCATCTTCAATGGTACCGTAAACATTATCCCTTAAGATCATGCCGCTATCACATTGCTTACCCTGCTCGCCTTCCTCGGTTTGATTCTGACTATCATGGCTGGCTCGGAAAGTAGCCACCTCTATCAGGTCACGACCGAACCTTACGTGTACCAGTTTAAAGCGACGCCCGATCAGGCGGGCACGACGAAACAGCTCGGCGGCTTCTTCCGGGTGAGCATCGGTAGCAACATCAAAATCTTTTGGCTTTTTCTTCAGTAGGAGGTCTCGGATGCAGCCGCCAACCAGATAACCTTCAAAACCGGCGTCTTGTAAGCGGTAGGCCACTTTTAGGGCGTTGTCATCCAGATAGCGGCGTGCAATTCTGTGCTCTTCTTCACCAATGACCTGTTTATTAACGGAGGTCACATGTGGCTGTTCCGTTGAACTGCTTGGCTCTTGATGATCGTTGCTGCCGCCAAAGACTTTGCTCAGCGCGTTGCTAATGGTTTTAAGCAAGGTGGTGCCTACTCATACAATTAAATAGCTAAACGGGAGAGCTGATTACAGGGTTAGTATGTAGGTACTAACCAACCCGAGAACGCTATCCCTAATTAAATCGGGAGCGCAATCATACCACTGTTGTAAGTAGTAATGGAGGCTTAGGCGGTAATGATTTTGTAAAGAGGGGTAGATGGGGAGCTGATCGCATCTCAGGCAACAACGCTAGTTCTTAGCTTGTTGTTTTTTTTCTAAGAGCAATTTTAGGACCGTTACAGCTTCGCTACGATCAGCTATTAAGCCTCATTGTTATTTTTATTCGAGGCGGGTACTTCTCTTCACTATCCCAGTTTTTATTTTTATTGGTGGTACAGGTTTCGAAGTGTGCTTCTTTTTGTTTTCGCGTTAATACATTGCACTCTGTGTGCCAATTATAAAAATTCCTTGAAAAACAACAGGTTGATTTTATCTGTGTGTTAAGCAACCTACTTTGGTGCCGGTTTTGTTACCCGATGTTACGCTTTGGTACTGGGTGGTGGGTAGTAAGGTAACAGTTAAAATGTTACCTAATTGTTACTTGAGGGTTACTCAAGTGTAACCGACTGTAACTATTTTCGAGATTTTCGGGGGATGCCTAATTTCTGTCGGCGTTCCCATAAGCACTTCCTGCTAACGCCCAGTTTTTTAGCCAGCTCGGTTTCACTCAGCTGATCTTGATTTTCAAGTACAAACCGTTGGAAATAATCATCTAGGGATAGATTGGCTTGCTCCTCCTTGCTCAGGGAGGGTGATGGAGTTTTATTCATCTGGGCAAACTGGGTTTCCAGTTCGTTAAGTGAGGAGGTCGGGATATCTAGCCCCAAAAGTTCCGTGGTAATTGTACTGTTTTCTGCCAGAATCGTAGCGCGCTCGATGGCATTTTCCAGCTCCCTGACATTTCCTGGCCAGTGGTAGCTCAACATCGCGTGACGGGTTTCAGGGGAAAAGGTTAGGGTCTCGGTTTGCATCCTTTCCGTGGCCTGAATCAACATCTTGTCTGCGATCTCAAGAATATCCTGTCCCCTTTCTCGCAGGGGTGGGATACGCAGCTCCATAACATAGAGCCTGTAGTACAGGTCTTCGCGGAATTCGTTCCTTTTGGCAAGGTCTTTCAGGTTCCTGTGCGTCGCGGCGATCAATCGTACATCTACTTTTTTCGAGTGAACGGAGCCTACACGTCTGATCTCACCTTCCTGAAGAAAGCGTAACAATCTGGCCTGGGCCTCCAGAGGCAGCTCGCCGATCTCATCAAGGAAAAGCGTTCCGCCATCAGCGGCTTCAAGTAAACCACTGCGACCACTTGAGGCGCCGGTGAAAGCCCCCTTCTCATGCCCAAACAATTCGGATTCAATCAGACTTTCCGGAATAGCGGCACAGTTGACTGAGATCATCGGTATATCCGCACGTAAACTTTGCTCATGGATCGCTCTGGCAGCAAGCTCTTTACCTGTACCTGACTCACCCTGAATCAACACGGTCACGTTTGTGCGGGCGACTTTTTTTATACGATGATAAAGCTCCTGCATCGGGGGGCATGTGCCGAACATCACCGAACTGTCATTGCGGCACTCTGGCTCTGAGGGAAGCATGTTGGCACTGCTGGTCGTTGAGGGTATCGCGTTGTTTAGAATTGTTTGTACCGATGAGATCATCTCATCATGATCAAAGGGCTTAGCGATATAATCAACTGCACCCAGCTTCATCGCGTCGACTGCAGATCGCAGGCTGGCGTAACTGGTCATAATCAGAACCGGAACGTTTTGAGCCAATGAGATAAGGTCGGTACCCGGTGCGCCGGGCAGTCGCAAATCACTGATGATCAGGTTAAATTCAGTGAGAGTAAAACGGCTTTGGGCCTCATCGACTGATGCGGCATCTTCGACCAGGAAGTTATTTTTTTCCAGCAACCTACGTAGGGCTGAACGGATAATTGTTTCATCTTCGACAATCAGAATTCGGCTCATCGGCGTACCTTTATCCCACTAAGTCGCATCTACAGGGTCTTCTGCCCATTTCAGACGCGGAAGCGTAATTACTACTTGAGTGCCTTTCTTCTGTTTGTTGTTGGCAGGACTAACTATATCAATACTACCATAATGCTCTTCGATGATGTTGTACACTAAAGAAAGACCCAGCCCGGTTCCCTGACCTGGGTCTTTGGTCGTAAAGAAAGGTTCAAACAAGCGGTCCAGGCATTCCGTATCGATACCGATACCTTCATCCGTGACGCGCAGGACAACGGTTTCGCTATTCTCTTCCGCATTGACCCAGATATTGTCGCCATCTTCAGAAGCATCTCCGGCATTTTGTAACAGATTGACGAAAACCTGTTGGATCTGTTGAGGATCGCCATTGATCCGTAGAGTATCCGGAATTTGATTTATGTAATGCAGCTGCTTGCCGTGGCTATCCAGCGACAGTAGGTGGATGGCCTCATCCGCACAGTGAGCGAGTGACACGGGTAGCTGTTCTCTGTCGGCTTCGGGCCGGCCCGCATGGGCAAAGCGAACCAGTGATTGAACGATCCGACTGATCCGCTTAGTCTGGTCTACAATATGATCGCCGGTCTCCAGTATATAGTTGTTATCAGTCTCCAGTTTCAGGTTCTGAGCAAGGCAGGCGATACCTGTAACAGGGTTACCAATTTCATGAGCTACGCCAGCCGCGAAACGGCCGATAGAGGCGAGGCGCTCATTATGTGCCAGTTTATCCTGCATAGTCTTAGTGTCGGTTTCATCTTCCAGCAGAATAACCATGCCGATCTCGCGCTGCTCCTTCAGAATGGATTTGTGCAGGCTGAACCAATGGGTGTGATCTTCAATAATCAGCTTCTGACCAAGCTGGTGATCTAGCGCACTGCAGGCGAATTGATAAAGGGTTTCACCCCAGAGGCTAGATTCTGCGATCAGCTGAGATCCCACGATCTCATCTGCGGCTATCTCCGTCAGGCGCTCCATCTCGCTGTTCCAGAATAAAACCTGTCCATCGGGATCGAGTGTGCAGACCCCCACCGGGAGTTTTTGCAATGTTAATCGGTGATAGCGGCGCATCTCATCAAGCTCGGCGGCCAGGCCGGTTAACTGTTCGCGATAGTTCTCCAGCTGGCTTTCGACCAGATGTACATTGCTGGCCTTAAAGCCCATCGGATCTGAAGGTCTGTCTGCGGGCTCAAGCAGAGCGGCTGCTTCAACGGGGCCTAAAAGTCCTGAGATATTGTGCTCCAGTGTTGTCCTTAATCTCATCAGATCGACGGGACGGATCGCTTCTGCGGATAGGTTCATCATCTCCATCGCTTTTTGCACCTCACGCTCTGCCGCTTTTCTGCCGAGCCGTCCGGTCAGCAGATCGATAAAATCATCAGTTCTGGAGGCGAGAAGATTTCCTGAACTAGGCTTTTGAAGTGCGTTCATCAGACAGGCCTGGGCGGCACGGCTCTCATCCTGAGACTGAGGAACGATTAACGAGACGATCGTCATGACCACCGTATTTAAAAGCAGGGAGAGGATGGCGATCTGGTCCCAGTTATTGCTATCCAGATTAAAATGCGCAATCTCAATCAGTGGTGCATTGAGCAGGGGCAGGAGCATATAAAATAGCCAGATACACATGCCAACAGTTAGCCCGAGTATCAGCCCCCACCGGTTCGCACGAGGCCAAAAAAGAGTGACCAGAAGTCCGGGAAGGAACTGTAGAAAGGCGACAACCGCCACGATCCCCATCTGGTGAAGGTCTACACCATTACCGACCAGGCGATAGAAAAGATAACTGGCAAGAAGCAGCGCCATAATCAAGAGGCGGCGTAGCCAGAGAAGCCACGAGTAGAAGCGCGGTGTCTTCGGTTTCGGTATGAGGGGAAGAATAACGTGATTTTGTAGCATTGAGGCCATGGCCACCGTAGCGACGATCATTATGCCGGTCGCAGCTGAAAGTCCACCAATGAAGGCGAGAACGGTGAGCCATGTGGAATCCAGCATCAGCCCGATGTTCAGGATCATGAACTGGGCTTCACCGCCGACGCCCAGCGCGGCTCCTGCCCATAAGATCGGAGGTACCGCAATAGCTAGCAGAAACAGGAAAAGGGGCATACCCCAGGTCGCTTTGTAGATTGTTTCCTCAGCGGAATTTTCAGTAAACAGCATATGAAACATATGCGGCATGACGATAGCGGCGGTGAAAAAAGAGAGAAGAAGAGTTCTCCAGGCCTCGCTATTGACGGGTTTTTCCAGCTGTTGAATTGCTTCCGGGTGGCTCTGAATAAAGCTTTCCAGACCTGAAGGACCGCCGAGTATCTGAAAAAAAGCAAACCCCGCAATCACCAGCAGGGCGATCAGTTTAATGAGAGATTCTACTGCCATCGCCACCATCATTCCCTGATGGCTGGTTCGGAGCGAGGCGTGCCGGGCTCCAAAGAGGATAGAAAACAGAGCAATGATGAAGCAGAACCCTAACCCGATCTGATCAGCACTAAATTGATCATTCAATAGATAGAGTGCGTCAGTGACCGCTTGGATCTGGATCGACAGCATCGGCAGAGTGGCGAGAACCGAGAGGAGTGTTGTGTATGTACCAACCGTGCCACTTCGAAAGCGGAATGCGAAGAGATCTGAGAGTGAACTGAGTTGATAGGTGCGTGTAATGCGCAGAATGGGAATGAGTAGTGCGGGGCCCAGGATAAAAGTGATAACTGCACCTAGATAGGAACCAAGAAAGTTATAGCCGGATTCATGTGCGAGCCCGAAAGCACCGTAAAAGGTCCAGACGCTGGCATAAACACCGATGGACAGGAGATGAGTAGCCGGATGGCGCACCAGCTTTTTAGGCAAGAGCCCACGTTCAGTCAGGTATGCGGTTCCAAATAGAAACAGCAGGTATGCGATTCCGATCAGGATCAGCATGGGTAAACTAAACATCGTGATGTCTTCTTTCTATAAGGAAGGCGAGGATAATAATGCCACTCCAGACCAGATAAGGGATATACCAGGGTGTTTGCATGCTCTGCCAACTATCAATCAATAAAGGTAACACCATATAGATAGCGGGGATAAGTAACAGTAGAACGCGATGGAAATACACAGCTACTGCTCCATGAGCAGAGGCTT
Organism: uncultured Neptuniibacter sp.; assembly: GCF_947498015.1. Lineage (GTDB taxonomy): Bacteria > Pseudomonadota > Gammaproteobacteria > Pseudomonadales > Balneatricaceae > Neptuniibacter. Next base: position 25,944 of record NZ_CANMIR010000016.1, on the reverse strand, counting down.
ACTAAGTGTTTGAGGAATATTACGTATATCCCAGTTTTCCACTGCCCAGGCCAATATATCGTCACGTTGCTGGTTGTGAAGCTCTGCAGGTGGATTCTGGTTAAGAAAGTGTAGTGCCCGAATAAGAACTGGCGCAGGATTATCTGCCCTGAGTGGTTCTGCGAAGGTCTGTTTGCTTAATTTCTGCCCCTCCAGATTCGTTGCTACGGGAATGTGGGCATAAGCGGGGGTTGGATATCCCAGCAGCTGTTGCAGATGAATCTGGCGGGCTGTCTCATCCAGCAGATCTGAGCCGCGAACAATGTGTGTGACGCCCTGCTGCTCATCGTCAACGATAACAGCTAGCTGATAGGCAAATAGCTGGTCACGGCGAAAGACAACAAAATCACCGGTGCTATTAAGATTGTACGCGTGGGGGCCCTGAATAATATCCCGAAAGCTGATCAGGCTATCTTCACTTTTGACTCTGATCGCACAAGAGGCATCTTGTTGAGGCGGATGGCTATAACAGTAGCGATCATAAACAAGATTGTCACAGCGCTCTATAATCTGTTTGCGGGAACAGTTGCAGCGGTAAGCATGGCGTTGTTCAATCAATGTTTGCAATACAGAATGATAGAGGTCGCTGCGTTCACTCTGAAGAGTCAGTTCGCCATCCCAGAGAAGCCCATAAGCTTCCAGAATTTCAGGAAACTGTTCCTTAACTTCAGGGGACTCCCTTGGAGGGTCAAGATCTTCAATGCGCAGCAGCCAGGTGCCATTATTGGCTCTGGCATCCAGATAACTGGCGAGTGCAGCAAGCAGTGAACCAAAATGCAATGGTCCAGTAGGGGATGGGGCAAAACGGCCGACGTAGGACACGAATGTGAGCCAAAAAAGCCAGCCGTGTTATGGCTGGCTCAATACCGGCTTAGCCGCCAAGCTGTTTTTCTTTGATCTCAGCGAGCGTCTTGCAATCGATGCAAAGCGACGCAGTCGGGCGTGCCTCAAGGCGACGGATACCGATCTCAATGCCACAGGCATCGCAGTAGCCGTATTCATCCTCTTCGATCAGCTCTACCGACTCATTGATCTTTTTGATCAATTTTCGTTCGCGGTCGCGGGTTCGAAGTTCAAGACTGAACTCCTCTTCCTGGCTGGCACGATCGCTTGGATCTGCAAAGTTTGAAGGTTCCTCCCGCAGATGGTGGATGGTGCTGTCGACCTCTTCCATCAACTCCAGTTTCCAGGCTTCCAGAATAGCCCGGAAGTGATCCTTCTGTTTCTCATTCATGTATTCCTCACCCTCAACAATCGGGTAAGGCTCAAAATGTGTGAAAGATTCGCTCTTGTTTGGCATAAGCGCTGCCTCACTCTCTTTCGTAAGTCACCTCATGATGACTTCACTTGCCTGTGTTAGTAATGCAAAAATGCATTTAGCATGAAAGGCAGGCAAATTACCAGATGCCTTGCCGTTACGCTAGCCCTAAATTTAATCTCAGGACTCTAAAGGCGATCTTATTAGGTTTAGTTCAGCCTGTAGCGCTTGTAAATAGGCGGCTGATCGCATCATTCGCCTATGGTCTGAGGTATAATCGAGTTTTACAGTTTGTTCAGGTAGTAAAATGGTATTTCATCCTTCCAGACGCGTATCCGAAATAGAAACCTTCAAAGTCATGGATCTGTTGAAACGGGCAAAACAGTTAGACTCTGAGGGGCATGATGTAGTTCATATGGAGGCGGGAGAGCCCGATTTCGCCACGGCAAAGCCGATTGCTGATGCAGCCAAAGCTGCGATTGATCAGGGGCTGACGCAATATACTCCAGCGGCAGGTATTCCTGAATTACGCGAGGCCATTAGTCAGTGGTACCAGCAGCGATATGGCCTTGATATCGGGGCTGAACGTATTATCGTTACTACGGGTGCATCCAGTGCGCTGTTAATGATATTTTCATTGCTGACCGATGCCGGTCAGTCGATCATGATGGCTGATCCGGGCTACCCTTGTAATCGTCAGTTTTTACGTTTTCTGGAAGCGAAATCATCTCTGGTACCTGTTGATGCGGAACAGAACTTTCAACTGAACGCCGATCTGATTAAGCAAAACTGGAGTGCTGAATCTGCGGGGGTGTTGCTGGCTTCCCCTGCCAACCCTACGGGAGCAGTTGTACACCGTGAAGAGTTGATGGCGATCGCTGCGCAGGTAAAATCTTCGGGTGGATCGCTGGTGGTTGATGAGCTGTATCATGGGCTGACCTATGAGTGTGATACACCCTCTGTTCTGGAGATCGATCCAGATGCGTTTGTGATCAATAGCTTTTCAAAATATTTTGGCATGACCGGATGGCGGTTGGGTTGGTTGGTTGCGCCTGAAGATGCGGCCCCAGAACTGGAAAAGCTGGCTCAAAATCTGATGATCTCTCCTCACACCGTATCGCAATATGCGGCTTTGGTAGCATTCAAACCGGAAACGCTGGATATTCTTGAACAACGTAAAGAGCAGTTTCAGCTCAGGCGAGACTTGCTGGTTTCAGGGTTGCGTGAGTTAGATTTTGATCTTCCAGTGACGCCGGAAGGCGCGTTTTATGTTTACGCGGGCGCACAGAAATTGACCGATAATACCTATGACTTCTGTTGGTCCCTGCTGGAAGAGAATCATATCGCCACAACGCCGGGACTGGATTTTGGCCGTCATCGCTGCAATGAATTTATCCGCTTCTCCTATACCACCGGATTAGATCGTATTCAGTTAGCGCTCGATCGCTTGCAGAAGAGGATTCAAGGTTAATGCGGTTGGATAATCTGATATCAGGGCGCCTGATTAAACGCTATAAGCGATTTCTTGCGGATATGACATTGGATGATGGGCGTGAAGTAACAGCACATTGCCCAAATACCGGTTCAATGAAAAACTGCGCAGACCCTGATAGTCGGGTTTGGGTTCTGGATAGCCAGAACCCAAAGCGAAAGTACCCTTTAGGCTGGGAGATCGTCGAGGTGGAGGAGCGCTTTCTCGCGTGTATCAATACCGGACGGGCGAACAAACTGGTCTGGGAGGCGATCGACTCAGGTGTAATCAGTCAGCTTCAGGGCTACTCTTCAATCCGTCAGGAGGTTAAGTACGGTGAAAACAGTCGTATCGATCTGCTGCTGGAGGATCCTGATAAAGGCCGGGCCTGGGTGGAGGTTAAAAATGTTACTCTGCTCGAGAGCGAGGGCTGGGGGAGCTTCCCTGATGCGGTGACTGCCCGAGGTGCTAAACATCTTCAGGAGCTTTCGCGTATGGTCGAGCAGGGTGATCGGGCGGTTATGCTATTCTGCGTCCCGCATATGGGGATAAATCGGGTGCGGCCCGCGGATCATATTGACCCTGAATATGGCAGGCTATTGCGGTTAGCAATGGACTCTGGTGTTGAAGTTTATGCTTACGGTGCTGAGATCGATCTACAACAGATCTCCCTGGTGCGGGAATTACCCGTATTCGTTTAAGAGTGTTACCTGACCATCTATGAGCGTGAAGGGGACTGAATTTAAATGGTCCTCAACGCAGGGGCCTGAAATGCAGATTCCGGTTTCGATCTTGAACAGGGCTCCGTGAGTAGCGCATTGAATGAAGGTTTTGTCATAATCGAGGAACTGATCGGGTTGCCATTCTAGCGGAATACTTCGGTGTGGACAGCTGTTTTCGTATAGGTAGATTTCACCGCGAAATTTAACCGCGAAGAGCTTTGTCTCTGTCAGTTCAAAACCTTTTGCAGTGCCTTCCGGGATCTCATCAATATGGCATAGTACGGTCATCTAAAAGATCACTTCTTCAATTCTAAGCTGTTCAAGCAGTCGACTGATCGCATCATCATCATCTGTATTGATGGTGACGGTAATGCCTTGCTCTGCTTCTGTCAGAGGTTGTTGATGCTGCATCTGATCCTGCATCACATGGATATCGGCATCCGATGCATCACTGCCCTCAGTGACACGCCGTTTTAACCGGGCTTCAATCAATTTCTGCTCACACTCGCAGCTGATAATTCGGATCGGAATGCCAAGCTTGTTTGCCAGGTCAATATAGCTCTGCCGCGTACGCTGACGAATAAATGTGGCATCGACAACCACGGAGTAGCCGTTGCGAAGTAGTTCGGCACTGGTATCAAACAGGTGGTTGAAGGTGTGGGCGTTCATTTGCGGGCCGTACATATCGAGCTTGGTGCCTTTAAGGCTTAACTCCCGAAACAGGCGTTTACGCTCGACGTCTGAGCGGATTCGGATCGTATCTGTCTGATCGACCAGCTGTTGGCTCAGATGGCTTTTGCCGCTGCCGGATATGCCATGCATCAGGAACAGCACCGGTTTCGGTTTGCGCGAATAGTATTCGGTCAGGCGGAGGTAGCGTCGTAATGTAACCAGATCGTGCATATCCCCAAGCACCGAAACCTTAGCGCGTACCATGGAACGGTAGGCTTTATAAAGGTTGAGAAGTGGCAGGGCCTGATAGTCACCACTCAGCTCCATATACCGGTTCAGACAGCGGTTAGCCCAGCGAAACTCACCATTGGCCTCCAGATCCATCAACAGGAAGGCAAGGTCTGAAATCGTGTCTATCCAGCGAAACTGCAGATTGAACTCTATACAGTCAAACAGACGAAGCTCATCTTTGTATAAAGTGATATTGGCCAGATGGAGGTCTCCATGACACTCCCGTACATGTCCCTGGGCCTTACGTTTTTCAATGAGTGGCGTCAGTTTGCGAAACTGCTGTGCGGTAAAATGTGATAACTTCTGGACCTTATGCCAATCATCCAGCTGCTCGATTGAATCGGTAATATGGAGGAAGTTATCCGATATTACTTCCCAGATGGTTTCAGTTTCACCCCAGGGACTGTCTTTTGCCACAATTGGGATTTCGCTATGGAAGGTTGCGATCTGTTCAGCGAGCATATCGATCCAGATCGGCTCAAATCGCTGATTTTGTAGCAGCAGATCCAGGCGCTGTTCCGGATTGAACTGGCGCATCTGCACCGCATATTCGATAATCTCCTCTCCCTCATGGGGGTTCAGAGTTGGGGTGTCCGGTGTACCCCCGATCGCAATAACTTTCTGGTAGATATCGGGAGCCAGACGCTGATTCAGGCGCAGTTCCTCTTCACAAAAGTGCTGACGCTTCGCGAGCGTGGTAAAATCCAGAAAGCCAAAATCGACAGGCTTTTTAATCTTATAGGCATAATTACCCGTTAAGATCAGCCATGAGATATGGGTTTCTATCACCTCAATCTGTTCGACAGGGTGTGGATAGATTGCCGCATTGTTAAGTGAATCGATAAGCGTCATATGTCCGGTATCGTATGAATTGATACTGAGTTCGTTCGTCTCAAAGGAAGGCATTATACTGAGCCAATGGCAAAAAAGAGAGCACCAAAATCGTCAAGTCGTGGGCAGCGTTCAAAGAAGCCGCGCAGTTTTCTGAAAAAGTTCCTGATTCTGCTTTTCAAATTATCCCTATTGGGCCTCGTGATTGGCGGTATAGGCTTAATCTATCTGGATGTACAGGTCACCACTAAATTCGAAGGTAAGCGTTGGGCTCTGCCGGCGAAAGTCTATGCGCGTCCACTCGAACTCTATCCTGGGCAGGTGCTGGATCGGGCTGCGTTCAAGCAGGAGTTGAAGGGACTCGGGTACCGTTTTGTAAATCAGGCGAATAAGCCGGGCATGGTTGAGTGGGCCTCTTCAAGGGCGCGAGTCTATACCCGGGGATTCAGTTTTCCTGATGGGGATGAACCTGCCAAACGGATGTTGATCTCTTTCAGTGGTAACCGTGTTGCTTCTATTCAGGGCAGTAATGGTCAGTCAGTCCCTCTGAGCCGGTTGGAACCGATCCTGATTGGAGGGATCTATCCACAGGATAATGAGGATCGCGACCTGATTCGTTTGGATCAGGCGCCAGAAGCGTTGCTGGAAGCACTGATCCAGATAGAAGACCGCGATTACTACGATCATTTTGGTGTTTCGCCCAAAGGGATCGCTCGCGCTATGTGGGTGAATATCAAAGCTGGCCGTTTTGTGCAGGGTGGCAGTACGCTCACGCAGCAGTTGATTAAGAACTTTTACCTCACATCGGAGCGAACTTTGGCGCGTAAGCTGATGGAGATCCCGATGGCGGTGCTACTGGATCTGCACTACAGCAAAGAGGAGATTCTTGAAGCCTATCTGAATGAGGTTTATCTGGGGCAGGCCGGTTCGCGCGCCGTACATGGATTTGGTCTAGCCAGTCAGTACTATTTTGCACAACCGATTCATGAGTTAAAACTCCATCAGGTGGCACTGTTGGCGGGCATGGTCAAAGGCCCCTCCTATTACGATCCACGCCGTCACCCTGAGCGGGCAACAGCACGACGAAATCTGGTTTTGAAGGTGTTGCAGGAGCAGGGCGTTATCAGTATGAAACAGCGCTTATCTGCCGAAAAACAGTCACTGGGCGTTGTTAAGCAGCGCAGCTTACACAAGGGGGCTTATCCGGCTTATCTGGATCTGGTGAAACGGCAGCTGCGTGAAGAGTACCCTGAAGAGGTGCTGAACTCTGAAGGGTTGCGTGTTTTTACCAGCCTTGACCCGATGGTGCAGGCAAACAGTGAGCAGGCGTTAAGCAGGACCATTACGACTTTACAGAAACGGTATGGGAAGCCCGTTAGTGAGTTGCAGGGAGGGATCGTCGTAACGGATCCGCAAACGGGCGAGGTTTTAGCGTTGGTCGGGGGGAAGCAGACTCGCTATCAGGGTTTTAACCGTGCGTTGGATGCGCGTCGTCCTATAGGTTCTCTGGTGAAGCCGGCCGTGTACCTGGCCGGATTGGAGCAGGGTTATACACTGGCGACCATTCTGGATGATCAACCGATCAGTGTGTCCTTATCGGATGGCTCCAGTTGGGTGCCGCAGAATTTTGATCGGGTAAGTCATGGTAAGGTTCCGTTTTATCTGGCGCTCGCGAAATCCTATAACCAGAGCACTGCGCAGTTGGGAATGAGCGTCGGCCTGGATAAGGTGATTGATCTGCTAGAACGCCTGGGGGTTGAACGGACGCCGAAACCTTATCCATCTCTGCTACTGGGTGCTGAATCGATGAGCCCGTTTGAGATCGCGAAGGTGTATCAGACTATCGCGGCGAATGGTTTTCGGGCACCGATGCGGGCGATCCGACTGGTGACGGATATCGAGGGTGAGGAGCTATCCCGCTACCCCTTTAAAGTTAAACAGGTGGTTTCGGCCGAGAATATGCACCTGATTCAGTACGCGCTACAGGCTGTGACGCGAGAGGGAACAGGGCGTTATATCTATAATCGTTTGCCGGCTGCACTGAATGTAGCGGGCAAAACGGGCACCAGTAATGATCAACGTGATAGCTGGTTTGCCGGCTTTGCGGGGGACCGTATGGCAGTGGTCTGGTTAGGGTTGGATAATAACGGTAAATTACCATTTACCGGTTCCGGTGGTGCTTTGCGAGTTTGGACCGAGTTAATGGTTAAAGAGCGGCCACACTCCTTTATGGCGACACAGCCAGAGGGGATTGAGTATCATTGGATAGAGGAACAGACTGGATTGCTTTCGGCAGAGCAGTGCCAGGGCGTTCGACAGTTACCGTTCATAATAGGTACAGCTCCGCAGGAATACGCTGAGTGTGCTGATGACCGGCAAAATAACTCTTTGGATTGGTTTAAACGATGGTTCAGGTAAGAGGCGGCTTAAAAGCTGCGGTTGCAGGTGTGATGTTTGTTGGATTGGCTGGTTGTGTCAGTGGAACAGGAGGTTACCGCCCCCCCGTTGAGGATAGAACGGGACAGGGAGGTGTTGTTCAACAAGTGGAGCCTGCTGCAACAGGTGTGGTCGTCCGGCCTGGCGTAATTCGAGAGTCACGAACTGAGCAGACGGTCTCTGTGCCTGTACCTACGGCAAGGACCGTTCAAGCTCAGAATCCGGCAGTGATTGCACTGTTGGACAGCGCCAAGCGGCAGAAACAAAGTGGTTCCATGCAGTCCGCTGAAAGCAGCCTTGAGCGTGCTCAGCGTATCGCACCGCGGGATCCTGAGATCTACTATCATTGGGCTGATCTGCGCCGTCTAGAAGGGCGTTGGCCTCAGGCGGAACAATTAGCCTTAAAAGGTACGAATCTGGCGATTGGTGATGTAGTGATGTTGCGGCGCTTATGGTTGCTGATTGCGGATATTCGGCAAAGTTCCGGTGATCGTTCAGGCGCTCGAGAGGCCCGCCTGAAAGCACAGAGCTATTAGGCTCGTTCAGTGGGGTAAGCTGGTCAGGCGAGCATAAAGCTGAGGTAACTTTCCAGGTAGCTCAGTGGCACGTCTGACCAGAGTGTAGTGATTCCTGCCAAATAGATAGGGCAGGTAATCCTCCCCTTCGTTGTCTATTGTGATACAAAATGGGATTAGCCCTGCCTTACGGGCCTCGCGTATGGCCTCGCGGGTGTCCTCTATTCCATACCTGCCTTCATATTTGTCCAGATCATTGGGTTTCCCATCTGTCAGCAGTAGCAGCAGCTTTTGTTGATTCGGTTGCTCGCTCAATAGCTGCGTTGCCCGGCGAACAGCGGTACCCATTCGGGTGTAATAGCCGGGCTTGATCGCATTGATCTGGCCGCGTACTTTCCCGCCATAAGGTTGCTCAAAACTTTTCAGCGTATGGAAGCGGACATGATTCCGAAATCGTGATGAGAAGCCGTATATTGCAAAACGGTCTCCGGTTTGTTGCAGCGTTTCCCCAAACAGCATAAGACTGTCACGGATGATATCGATGACGCGTGCTTGTTGAGCTACCCAGGCATCAGTGGAGAGCGAGAGGTCCGCTAACAGGAGGCATGCAAGATCACGATGATTCCTCTGGAGTGCCGAATAGAGGTTGGGTTCTGCGACTAAATGCCCCGCAGCCCGCTGTGAGTGGAAGTGACTGTAGGCTTCTAGATCAAGCTCTGAACCCTCCGGTTGCTGTTTAATCCACTGACAGTGCGGACGCAGTGATTGAAACTGGCGGCGTAGACGTTTGGCGCTGTATTGCAGATGGTGAGGTAGTTCTGCAGAGGAGCTGTCATCCGCTTTTGGAGATATAATCTGACAATAATCTGGAATGAGTTCCTGTTTCCGATGGTCCCATTCAGGGAGAAGCAGCGGACCGGAGAGATCGATGTCATCATCTGCTTCGGGTGCCAGATCCAGGTCAAATCGGATCCGTTTTGCGATGGTCTGATTGTCTCTGGCGATGCTGAGTTTTTCCAGATCATCGGCATTTGCATCAGCCGAACTTAGGTCATCTTCCTCCTCTGTTTCACGATTGACCCGAGTCATTTCGGCCAGACTGAATAAACTGGTTTCATAGCGCAGGGCTAACAAACCCCCTTTTTCCTCAGGCATTTCGGTAGGTTCGGCCTGACGTTTCTTCTGCTGTTTGCTCTCCTCACTCTCGCCAGATGAATTTGATCGGCCATCGTCTGTTGAATGCGCTGTGGTAGCGACAGGTTGAGATAAGGGTGGTGATGGATGTAACCAGAGAGGAACCGGAGCCGGATTCAATTTACTCTGTGGGAGGCTCTCTACAGAGCCGGGATTACGCAGCGCCTGTAAAATCACCTGCTCTATCTTTGCATCCATCCCTTTCAGGTGTTTTGCCCTTAAGGGAATCAATGCTTCAAGCAAACAGGTGTAGCGCTGTTTGAGCCCTGGGAATTTTGAAAGAACCCAGTTGGTTTGCTGCTGACTGCGTTTGATCCAACTGCTGTCGGTGTATGAGGGGGCGCAGGCAAGTGCGGCGAGCCAATAGTATAGATCACGGTTCAAAGAGGCCTGTGGATAAACATTGAGTGACTCAGGCAGGCATAAGGTATCTTCGTCACGCCATGCCAGTGCGATGCGTTGATGGCTGCCGGCCAATCTCTGAATCCAGCTACGCTTACTGTCATTGCTGGTTTCTGATGCAGCACGAATCGATAAGCCGGGCTCACCACCCAGCGTACGGAAAAAGATGGCCAGAGGTTTGCGCAACTCTTGTAGCTTGACCGGTTCATGTTGATGGTTTGGATCTGCCAGCTTAGTGATGAACCTGTCCCAGAATTGACCTACCTGTTCTTCCACTGTTTATTCCTCAACAACTGAAGTTTGCACGTACAACTTCCATTAGCGCACTGATGGTATCTTCATCATCGGTTAGAGATTCAACCAGACCAGCCCTGCAGGCTTCAATCGGGTCGAACCCAGCTTTTATCAGTGTGGCGGTATAAACCAGTAAGCGAGTACTTGCTCCCTCTTCAAGATCCATATCTTTTAGGTTTCGTAGTCCAGTGGCCAGGCGTATCAGTCGTTGGCACTGTAGTTTTTCGAGCCCGGTCTCTTCATCCAGAACGGCAAGCTCTTCCTCTGGGGAAAGGTAGTTGAAACTCATGGAGATAAAGCGTTGCCGGGTGCTGGGTTTGAGGCCTTTCATCAGATTCTGGTAACCCGGGTTATATGAGACAACCAGCATAAAATTTCTCGGCGCCTGAAGGAGTTCACCCGTTCTGTCCAGAGGGAGGATACGTCTGTCATCGGTTAGAGGGTGAATTACCACCGTAGTATCTTTTCGCGCCTCAACAACCTCGTCTAGATAGCAGATTCCGCCTTCTCGCACTGCCCGGGTTAACGGGCCATCATGCCACTGTGTTGTGCCGTCGCCGATCAGGTAGCGACCCACCAGGTCTGAAGCGGTGAGATCATCATGGCAGGATACAGTGTAGAGCGGGAGCCCCAGTCTCTCTGCCATATGACTGATAAACCGCGTTTTGCCACAACCGGTCGGGCCTTTGATCAAGACCGGTAGCTGGTGGTGATAGGCATGCTCAAAGAGTTCGATTTCGTTATGTTGGGGAACATAGAACGGCAGAGAGTCCTCTTGACTGATAGGGGTAGGCTTGGTTGATTGCATTATAAATCCCTCAAGGAGAGACCAGCTTATCGAGGCGATAAACTGGTCTGATTAGGCAAGGTTTACTCTGCAGCGGCGTAATCGCGCTGTGTAATTGATTTTGTGTAGTCCTCAACCGCTTCTTGTTCACTGCCGGTAAAGAAACTTTTGATGTACACCACCAGACCGATCAGGAAGACCACGCCAGCAGCTTCACGTAGCCAATAGAAGATCTCAATCTTATCCTGGACTGTCATAAACGGTAGCGGAGTGTCGGTATAGCGCTGCATCCATACCTGCAGAATGCCGGCGCCCGTAAGGAAAAGTGTGATAAATACCATCGACACAGTCATCAACCAGAATCCCCACATCTCCATTACCTGTGCACGGTTGCAGTTAGCAATTCGGCCACGCATCTGAGGTACTGCATATGAGATGATGCTCATAACGATCATTGCATATGCACCGTAGAAAGCCATGTGTCCATGGGAAGCGGTGATCTGTGTTCCGTGAGTGTAATAGTTCACTGGCGCGAGTGTATGCAGGAAGCCCCATACTCCGGCACCGAGAAACGCCATCACGCCGGTACCCATTGCCCAGAGGACCGCGGCCTTATTTGGATGATCGCGGCGACGCTTGTTGACCATATTGAAGGCAAACAGGGTCATCATGAAGAACGGGATAGGCTCAAGTGCAGAGAATATGGATCCTAACCACTGCCAGTATTCAGGAGTACCGATCCAGTAAAAGTGGTGACCAGTACCTAAAATTCCGGTGATCAAAGCCATAGCGATAATCATATAGAGCCATTTCTCGATGACCTCGCGATCGACGCCTGTTGTTTTGATAAGCACAAATGCCAGAATCGCACCAAGGATCAATTCCCAGACACCCTCTACCCACAGGTGTACGACATACCACCAGTAGAATTTATCCCTGACAAGATTATCAGGGTTGTAGAATGAGAACAGGAACATGACGGCGAGGCCGACCAGGCCGATCATCAGAACAGTATTGACCACTGTTTTACGGCCACGAAGTACGGTCATCCCCAGGTTAAACAGGAAGCCCAGCGCGACAATAACTATCCCTGCTTTGGTAATGGTTGGCTGCTCCAGAAACTCACGCCCCATAGTGGGAAGCAGATCATTTCCGGTCAGTTCGGCGAGGCGTGCATAGGGTACCAGCAGGTAACCTGCAACTGTTAACACCCCTGCAATAAAGAATACCCAGAACAGTATCCAGGCCAGCTTCGGGCTGTATAGCTCGGTTTCCGCCTCTTCAGGAACGAGGTAATAAGCTGCACCCATAAAACCAAATAGCAGCCAGACTATCAGTAGGTTTGTATGAACCATGCGGGCAACATTGAAGGGGATCTCAGGAAACAGGAAATCTCCGACAACATACTGTAAGCCCATAATCAGGCCAAAAATTATCTGGCCGACAAACAGGCCCAATGCCGCTATGAAATAGGGCATCGCAACGGATTGAGATTGAAATTTCATAATCGCTACCTTTAACCCTGAATATTTGGAGGCCAGTTACTTGTATTCACTTCAGATGTCCATTTCAGGAACTCTGCGAGCGCTTGTAACTCTTCATCGGTCAGGTTGAACTGCGGCATACTGCGGCGTCCCGGAATACCTTCAACAGGTCGGCTTTTAATAAAACCGACAATGGCAGCCGTGCTGTTGCCAAAGCGTTTGTATACGTTGCCAAGTTCAGGTGCAAAGTAAGCCCCTTCACCCAGTAGGGAGTGACATCCGATACAGTTGTTCTCTTCCCATATCTTTTTCCCAAGAATGACTTCGGGGGTGATGTTTTCCCGATGGTCCCGTTCTGGTAATACCCTCTCTGTGTGGAGGGTGAGGCCAATAAACACCAGAATGAAGAACAAACTGCCTCCATAAAAGATGTTTCGAGCCATAGATTTTGTGAATGTTTCGTTCATGGTCAGGCTCCGATAGACGGATTCTTGTCGTTAGGGGTGTTGATACCCGGATGCAAGTGTCTTGCATTCTCAGTGTGAGGAACTTGAGGAATATCAATTTGAAATAAAAAATATATATAAAATACATCTTTTGGTTTCTGCTCAGGCTAAAATAAAAAAAACAGGTGAACTGATGAGTTATCTGCTTGTAATAATTCGGATCAAAAGCACTTGATCGTAATGAAGAGGTTGGTATTTATGACTACGCCCAGAGGATCAATAACTATTGGGAACCCGTTGCTCGCATGCCTGGGAGCGCACCATCTTTTTAGCTCTTTTGATGCCGCTGGTCTGGAGCGGTTGGCACAGTCATCTCGTCTCGTCGCACTCGAGAATGAAGAGAGCCTGTTTCATCAAGGAAGTGAGGCACACTCATTTTATCTCGTGAAAAGCGGCAGTATAAAATTATTTCGAGTCTCCCCGGATGGTTTGGCTAAAGTGATTGAAGTAGTTAGGCAGGGGGATGCGTTTGCAGAAGCATTGATGTTTCTTGAGCAGAAAGTATACCCGCTAAATGCGGAGGCGATGGGACAGGCAGAGGTGATAGTGATACCCAGTCAGATCTATAAGGAGCTCCTTCTCTCTTCACCTGAATCCGCATTGGGTGTGATGGGGAATATGGCGATGAAACTGCATCGCAGGATCAATGAGATCGAGACGCTGACCCTGCAAAATACACGTCACCGCTTGAGTAACTATCTTTTCGGGCTGTTGCCGGATCCAGCGGCAGAATTCGCAGATATCGTTCTGCCGATGGCAAAGCAACTGATCGCCTCTCAACTAGCTATGCAGCCTGAAACTCTATCTCGTTTAATAAAAGAGATGAAAATTGAGGGCATTATTTCAGTGAAAGGTTCCCGTATACAGGTGCATGATGTAACCCTCTTAAGAACATTCGGGCACTGATAATTAATCAAGTTGTGGAAGAAAAAGAAGACTCCAGATCAGAATGGCTAGTACAGGGCAGTATAGGTGGAGTGAACGGCGAACCAGATGGCTCACTTTGAATAGTTCCATAAAGCCGTCAATGATGAGTGAGGCTTTTAGTGAGGTGAGCATCAGCACTATAGCAACGAGGCCTGGTTGCATCTCAGTTTCTGCCAGATAGAAACTGAGTAGAGTGACCGTGATGAGAATGAACCCGGTTAGATTGGAGGTTTTCATCAGCGAATCACATAAATTAAAGGGAAGAGTAACACCCATACCAGATCAACCATATGCCAATAGCAGATTCCGCTTTCAAGCCCCGTGGTTTCCCCTGGGGGATATGCCTTTTTGAATAAACGGCCGGTAATGAACAGGAGGATGATCATGCCGAGGAGTACATGTAACAGATGGAATCCGGTTAGTAGAAAATAGCCGGTATAGAACGCGTTGCTATCCAGATCAAATCCGACAGTTATCAGTTGGTTGTACTCCCATAGCTTTACGACGACATACACGGAGGCAGCTAGGATCGCGGCAATTAACCAGCAGGCAGCCCGAGTCGGCTGGTTTTGACGATTTGATTCAACGGATTTGACGGCGAACCAACTGGCTGTAATCAATGCCAGAGTATTGATCAGACCCGCTTCGCTATGGAGGGATTGCTGTCCCTCCAGAAAGAGATCCGTATGCGTCAGACGAATCAGGCTAAACAGCAGAAATAGGAGTGCAAAGACTGTCAGTTCAGCAGCGATGAAGATCCACATGGCCAGATCGCCAGGAAGTGGTTTCACGGTTATGGCTTGGTTATACATCTACCCTAATACCCATATGCTATTGCACCACATCTTAGAGGCAGAAATAGCGAATGGACTTGATATTGGCTAACTTTGACAGAAAAAGCTTAAGTGCTTAACTATCCGCGACAAGTTTTAAGATATCGAGTGTGGAAACCGCCCCTTTGATCTGTTCATCTTCGGTGATGAAAATTCGGTGAATCCCTTTTCTATACATGATTGCTGCGAGCTCTGTGACGGGAGTCTCTGCATCGGCTGTGATTATCTCAGGTGTCATAATCTCACTGACTAAGTGATTCATATGCTGGTTGCCCTGAGAGAGTCCGAGTTCATCAGGCGTATAGCCTTCCAGCGTGTTGTAGTAAAACTGTGTTAGCGGATTTTCGCTGATGTTGTGCTTTGGATTGCCATCAAATGTAAGCACGTCACTGATGCTGACGACTCCAATAAAATCCTGACGTGATGAAAGAACAGGGGCGCCGGTTACTTTGTGGCGATTAAAAAAATCTATAAGAGTCTGAATCGACCAGTGTTCGGAGGCGGTCAGCAGTTCATCAGACATGATCTGTTTAGCGATAAGGTTGCTCAGTGTACTCATATAATTAGCCCTGTGATCGATCAAGTAGATCTTTACGATGACACAGGGCTTACGGACAAACCTATA
Organism: uncultured Neptuniibacter sp.; assembly: GCF_947498015.1. GTDB lineage: Bacteria > Pseudomonadota > Gammaproteobacteria > Pseudomonadales > Balneatricaceae > Neptuniibacter. The sequence goes on along the minus strand of NZ_CANMIR010000016.1, from coordinate 10,657 downwards.
TCCCTTAAGGGGTAGTGTTACGCTAAAATTCAATAAAAGTGAGCTGTATCAATTTATTGATTTTAAAAGGTTTTTGCTTTATTTGGGTGCATTGCTTGCACTGGTATGAGGCGTTGGATCACTGTGATTTTTTTGGAGTAAAAGCGAGACTTAGTAAGCCCAGTGACACTCCTAGCGTAACAGAGTAGGTTGCCGGATCGATGGAGTCAGCTATCAATGAGTAGGGACCGTAGATGAATAGGGCTGATGCCAGTGATGCGGCTGCAGCACAGCCCGCAATTCGCAAGGATGAAACGTCACTGCGAAGTACACTGATCAAGATCACAGCGACTGAAAGTGCCGCCATTACCTGGCTGTATAGTGCACCAATATCGCTCCTTCGGCAGAGCTCAAATAGTGCAAACAGCACCAGCAGCCACCTTCCCCATGCCGCTTTTGACCATTCGAATTTCCAGGCGTTATCAAGCAGAGCGCTGGCGATAAGCGGTATCGCGGCATAATAAGCGAGATTATCGAGAATTCTCTGCAGGGTTTGAATGTCCTGATCTGTTTGTTGCAGCAGTAGATTACCCGCTGCTGCACAAGCGATGAAAGCCGCCGAGAGACTGATAACCATACTGGCAGTATGATCATTTTCCTCGCCCGCTTTGTAGCTACGCCCTGCCAGAAACAGGGCGCAGACCAACAGGAAAAGGTAACTGCTGATTAGGATAATACTCATTTCAGATTTGAAAATACCTGATCGGCAGCTGCAATAGTGGCTTCAATATCTTCCTGGGTATGAGCCGCAGAAACAAATCCAGCTTCAAAGGCAGAAGGTGCCAGGTATACACCTTGATCCAGCATGCCGTGGAAGAAACGAGAGAACTTGTCCGCATCACATGCCATTGTCTCTGAGAAGCTGGTGACCTGTTGCTGCTCTGTGAAGAACAGACCAAACATACCGCCGACTCTGCTGGTGGTAAACGGAACCCCATTTGACATGGCAACGGCCTGAAGGCCTTCGGTCAACAGTTCTACTTTAGCGCTGAGCTGCTCGTAGAAGCCGGGTTTGGAAACCGCTTTGAGCATCGCAAGGCCAGCTGCCATTGCCAGAGGGTTTCCAGACAGGGTGCCAGCCTGATAGACCGCTCCCAAAGGTGCGATATGCTCCATAATCTCTTTCTTACCACCAAAGGCGCCGACAGGTAGTCCGCCGCCAATCACCTTCCCTAGGGTGGTCAGGTCAGGTTTAACGTTGTACACAGACTGAGCGCCACCGAGTGCGACGCGGAAGCCTGTCATCACTTCGTCAAAAATCAGTACGCTACCGTATTCATCGCAGACTTCGCGCAGCCCTTCCAGAAAACCAGGAAGTGGTGGAATACAGTTCATGTTGCCAGCAACAGGCTCAACAATAATGCAGGCGATCTGATCCCCTACCTCGGCAAAGGCTTGGCGTACACTATCAATATCGTTATGGGTCAGTGTGATTGTGTGTTCTGCAAGTGATGTAGGAACGCCGGGTGAACTCGGCTCGCCAAGGGTGAGCATGCCGGACCCTGCTTTAACCAGTAAGGAGTCTGAATGGCCGTGGTAGCAACCTTCAAACTTTACGATCTTATCGCGTTTAGTGTAACCACGAGCCAGGCGAATAGCGCTCATGGTAGCTTCGGTACCCGAACTCACCATGCGAACCATATCCAGAGAGGGCATGATTTCACATACTTTATCTGCCATCTCAATCTCAATTTCGGTTGGTGCACCGAAACCAAGTCCATTATCAAGGGAGCTGCGAACGGCATCGATAACGTCACTGTTACAGTGCCCCAGGATCATAGGCCCCCAAGAACCCACATAATCGATATATTTATTGTCATCTTCGTCGAAGAGATAGGCGCCATCACCACGCTTGAAGAAAACCGGAGTTCCTCCAACACCTTTAAATGCACGGACTGGCGAATTTACGCCACCAGGAATATGTCGTTGGGCTGCCTGAAATAGCTCTTCGGAACGGGACATCTTTCTATCTCTCTAAATCAATTAGTAAATTGCTGGTGGAAACGCTTTGCGGTGGCCTGGATATCATTCTGGGCGTAAAGAGCATGAATAACGGCCACCATATCAGCACCGGCGGTCACAATCTGTTCGGCATTATCCACGCTAATGCCACCAATCGCTACTATTGGAAGCTGAATAGAGGCCTTCGCCTGCTGAATGAGCGTAATCGGAGCCGGTGTAGCGTCAGGTTTAGTTTTTGACGGGAAAAAAGCCCCAAAGGCGATATAGTCAGCCCCCTCCAGGGATGCTTCTGTAGCAAGCGCTAAAGAGTCATGGCAGGTCACACCAATGATCGCATCCTCCCCCAGCATCTCCCTGGCTTCCGCTACGGCGCCATCACTCTGACCAAGGTGGACACCTGCTGCACCAATCCCAGCTGCCAGGCCTGCATCATCATTGATCAGAAGAGGGACTTTATAGGTTTGGCAAAGTGTGTTCAGAGCGGAAGCTTGCTGCACCCGTTTTTGAAGGTCTGAAGATTTATCCCGGTACTGGATGACTCGGGCACCCCCTTTGAGGCTGCTTTCGACCCGGCGTAGCAGGGTTTCAGTATCTGGCATTAACTCAGCATCGGTGATCCCATAGAGACCGGTTAGACTGTATTTCATGGATTAACTCTGACGGTAGTAGGCTTCTATCTGGTCGCGGTAAAGCAGACCGATCACATTCGCCTGGTTATCAACAACGCAGAGGGCTTCAACTCCCTCTGCAGTCATCTGATCCAAGGCTTGTTGCAGTGTTGCGTTAGTTTCGATCGGTTTCGTATCCAGACGTAGTGCAGGCATTTTTAACATATCGATATCCTGCTGGGGGTGCGTGGAGGCTCGAACCATAGAGTGAAGATCTCCGGGAGAGAGGAGAATATTTTCATCATTATGGGAGATCATAATCCAGTCTGGATTACCCTCCAGGGCATTGCTGGCACCTTGGCACGATATGATCGGATCGCTTTTTACGAAGTGGGTGGTCATCAGGCTCTGAACTGCTGAACTGTTGAGCACTTGTGTGAGAGGGCGATAGCGATAATCCATCCCCTGTAGCTGCATGCTCGTAACGAAGATGGACGGCATTTTAAAAACGTAACGGGCGATCAGATTTGAGATAACGATTGAGATCATCGCTGGAAAGATAATATTGGGATTGCCGGTCAGTTCCAGTATGGCGACGAGAGCTGCCATCGGGGCATTAGTCACAGCCCCCATCATGCTGCCCATCCCTAAAAGTGCATAAAAGCCTGAGTGGGCGACATCTTCATCGACAGCTCCTGCACCTAAAATGCCAAGCATGCCGCCTGCGACAGCGCCTATAAAGAAAGTCGGGCCGATAAGACCTGCCGGAACCCCCAGGCCGAGCACCACCGGGGTCAGTATGCATTTGGCGATCAGTATGCCTATTAGCAGTCCAAGGCCTATCTGCCCCTGCAGGGCGGCAGCAACAGTGTCATAGCCGACCCCCATAACCTGTGGGTAAAAAACGGCGCAACAACCGGTGAATAACCCCGCTATGATCAGTTTAGAGCGGTAGGTCAAAACTGAATGATCTGACCACTTCATCGTCTCCCGCATCAGGTAGATGAACATTACGGCCAGTAGACCGATAATGCCGCCGAGAAAGGCGACATAAGGTATCTCGCGTAAGGACTCAATATGCATTGAGGGAACAGTAAGTACTAACTCGCTGCCAAACATGAACTGTACGACAAGTGCGCCGGTTGCCGCCGATACCATCACTGGCATGAATCCGATCACCGTGTATTCCAGTAAGACAACTTCCATTGCGAACACTACGCCTGCAAGTGGGGTGTTGAAGGTGGCAGCGATGCCGGCGGCTGTTCCGCAACCTGCTAGAATTCGAAGGGTATTGTTAGGGAGATTCAGTCTCTGTCCAAGTTGGCTGCCACAGGCTGCTCCCAGGTGGATAGCCGGGCCCTCTTTACCGACAGAATGACCAAAGATCAAAGCTGTGGTGGCGACAAGAAATTGCATGATGGCATTGACGAGGGGAAGCTTGCTCTGATGGTACGCCATTCGTTCCATCATGTGAGTTACACCCACTTTTCGGTTGAGCGGTGTTACACGTGAAAGAATAGCGATGAGTAGCAGACTGCCAATGACCGGCAGGAAAAAATGGAACCAGTGAGACAGGCCTTCGAAATTTTCACTTTCGTTACCTGGAAGCAGTTGCGAAAGTGGGTACTCGAGCAGAAAACGAAAGGCTCCCAGCACACCTCCACACAGGAGCCCGCAGAGAATGCCCAGAACAACCATCTGAGGCAATGCTTCGCTGTGCGCCAGGCGATGGCGGAAATGTTCCATGGAAAAAGTATTTCGGAGCATCGTATTGAATTATTTATTAATAGTCATATGGGCTGCTGATTCTGTATTATACGTTACCAGTTTTTTGTCCCTTATGAGAGGTTCCCGTGATTAAGGTCGGTATTGTAGGCGGAACCGGTTACACCGGTGTTGAGTTACTTCGATTATTAGCAAATCATCCACAGGCGAAAGTTGAGGTGATCACTTCCCGATCAGAGGAAGGTATTAGCGTAGCTGATATGTATCCTAACCTGCGAGGTTTGTATGACCTTAAGTTCACCGTGCCTGACGTAAAAACCTTGAGTGGATGTGATGTTGTGTTCTTTGCGACTCCTCATGGTGTGGCAATGAACATGGCTGCAGAGTTGGTCAATAGTGGCACACGGGTAATTGATCTGGGAGCTGATTTCCGGATTAAAGATCTGGAACTCTGGTCTGAATGGTATGGCATGGAACATACTCAGCCGGATATGGCTGAGTTGGCTGTGTATGGATTGCCTGAACTGAACCGTGAGCAGATCAAGAGTGCGCAGCTAATTGCTTGTCCTGGCTGTTACCCAACCGCAACACAGTTGGCGTACCTTCCGCTACTGGAGAACAAACTGATCGATCACCGTCGACTGATTGCGGATTGTAAATCAGGTGTCAGTGGAGCAGGGCGTGGTGCCAAAGTTGGTATGCTGATGTGCGAGGCCAGCGAAAGTATGATGGCTTATGGTGTTCATGGGCATCGTCATCTGCCTGAAATCAAACAGGGATTATCTTTGGTTGCTGAGCGACCGGTTCATCTGACCTTTGTTCCTCACCTGACACCCATGATCCGAGGAATTCATTCGACCTGTTACGGTGTTTTGAAAGACCCGGTAGATCATGATCTGCAGGCGCTGTTCGAAGAGCGCTATGCTGATGAGCCTTTTGTTGATGTCATGCCAGCAGGCAGTCATCCGCAAACACGAAGTGTTAAAGGTGCGAATATGTGCCGTATAAGCATCCATCGTCCGCAAAATGATGACACGGTCGTAGTGCTATCGGTTATTGATAACTTGGTGAAAGGTGCTGCAGGTCAGGCGATCCAGAATATGAATATTATGTTTGATCTGGATGAGAGTGCAGGTCTTCATGTTGTTGGTTTGATGCCATAATACTTGACTGAATTGCTGGGTTAAGGTGATAATTGCGCTCAGTTAATTTGAGTATGGTCCCTATGATAGAAACAGTTGATCCAAATGCAGAAGCGGCAATGGTTTTTACCGCAGCTGCAGCTGCAAAAGTTAGGTCGTTGATTGAAGAAGAGGAAAACGACAGCCTGAAACTACGTGTGTTTATCACAGGTGGAGGCTGTGCCGGTTTCTCTTACGGCTTTACCTTTGATGAAAGTGCAGCAGATGATGATACTGTTGTAGAGAGGGATGGGGTGACGATGGTTGTTGATCCTATGAGCTTCCAGTATCTGGCCGGTGCTGAGGTAGACTTTAAAGAAGGTCTGCAGGGATCGCAGTTTGTTATTAATAACCCTAATGCAACCACAACCTGCGGTTGTGGTTCCTCCTTCTCAATCTGAGTAGGAGAGAATAGGTTGTAAACGGTGTTTATAACCTATTCATATACCTCTAGCTCTGCTATAAGTGAAATGATTGCTTTTGTAGGTAAAAAGGTATGTATCGCACATTCTTTTCTTTTCTTCTCCTTTGCTTCTCTCTAAGTGCTTATGCTGAAACTCAGCAATCTCCTATCTCTCCAGACCTTCAGAGTCCCCGATATCTTGCGCTGATTAAGAAAAATACCCCCAGCGAGGTTGAAATGCTGTTTAAGCGGGCGGGGATGCTGGCTGAGGAAGTTGAAAATCTGAGCACTTATGATCCGATCGTCTTTGTGCTGCATGGCGATGAGGCGCATGCGTTCAGACATAGAAATATGGAACGGTATAAAGATCTGATTAAACTCGCGGAACGCCTCGAAGCGAGTAATGTTATCGATATTCGAATTTGTGAAACCTGGATGAGAATCAATGGGGTTGAGCGTTCCGAGCTTCCCGATTTTGTAGATACCGTTCCCCTTGGGCCTGCTGAGGAGGTTCGATTACGACGAGAAGGCTATCTTTATTTCTAGGCGGGGTGTATCGAGCCGAGTATTCTCTCATGACTGGCGCCCGTGACATCCGGGACGTTGCCGCTTTCTCCATCTAAGCAACGTTTTGCTAGCCAGGCAAATGCAGCTGCTTCCATCCAATCAGCCTCAATACCAAGCTTATCGCTGGTGGATATTTTGATCTGAGGCATCAATAAGCGAAGCCGCTCCAGCATGAATCTGTTGTTGCTTCCACCTCCGCAGACAAAAAGCTCGAACTGTTGACTCGGTACGAACTGGCGGATATTAGATGATATGGACTCTGCCGTGAGCTCAAGTAATGTACGTTGTACATCCGCATCAGAAAGCGTGGAGTGCCCCGCTAATATTTGCTGGACCCAATCCAGATTGAACTGCTCTCTGCCAGTGCTTTTAGGCGGTGCTTCTGAAAAGTAGGGCAGTGATAATAGATCATTAAGCAGTGCTGAGTTGAGTGAGCCTGATCGTGCCCAGTCTCCATGATGGTCGAAAGGTTGTTTCAGGCAATGCATAATCCAGGCATCTGAAAGCACATTGCCAGGTCCTGTATCGAATCCCATGACTGGTTGGTCGATGTTGCATGGGAGAAAGGTTATATTGGCCATGCCCCCGACATTTAAAAGAATTCGATCATCTACGGAGCTTTGCAGTAGAGCCTTATGAAATGCTGGAACCAGTGGTGCGCCCTGTCCTCCGGTGGCCATATCTCGGCGTCTGAAATCAGCTACCGTCGTGATCCTTGTCTGTTCTGCAATGATATTTGCATTACCAATCTGCAGGGTGAATCCACATTCCGGGCGATGCCTGATGGTTTGTCCGTGGCTGCCAATAGCCCTGATCTGCGAGCGATCAATATTGTTATCATCTATCAGTTGGTTTGTAGCATCGGCAAAGAGCTGCCCTAATGCATTATCCGCTATGCCCATCAGATCGATCTCATTGGAACCTGGCTGGGTTAGGGATAGTAGTTTATTCTTCAGCTCTGCAGGGATAATCGCTGACTGTGAGGCTAATAATTGAAAGCTGGGTTCAAAACGGGCGGCGACGATATCAATTCCGTCTAGGCTCGTGCCTGACATGAGACCAATATAAATATTTTTCAGTTTGCTCATTATTGCGTACTTAGCGCTGCGAGTTTTGTCGCTTGATAGGTTTCCAACTGTGCCAGTAGGCTGCTGGCGGTATCCTTGAAAGCTTCAGCATCTCGTTTCTGAATGGGCTTGGCATGAGGGAGCTTAACTGTCAGAGGGTTTTTGTGAACCCCGTTAAGACGGAATTCGTAGTGTAGGTGTGGGCCGCTAGCCAAACCGGATTGCCCAACGAAACCAATAACCTGCCCTTGTTTGATTTTGCTGCCTACACGTTGGTTGCGCTTAAAGCTTTTCATATGTGCATAAAGGGTGGTGATATTTCCGCCGTGTTGGACAATGACAGCATTACCATATCCGCCTTTGCGGCCTCGGAAAATAATCTTGCCATCACCTGCTGCTTTAATAGGTGTGCCAGTACGGGCTGCGTAATCGACACCTTTATGGGCACGGATACGGTTGAGTACAGGATGTTTGCGTTTAAGGCTGAATCGCGAGCTTATACGGGCAAAGTCTACCGGGGAGCGAAGAAATGCTTTGCGCATGCTATAACCTTCAGGTGTGAAATAGTTACTATCACCTTCGGGGTTGGTATAGCGAAGTGCGGTATATTTCTGTCCACGGTTGATAAATTGAGCGGCGATAATAGGGCCTTCGCCTATCTTTTCTCCATCGAGGTAGTGCTCTTCATAAATTAGGCTGAAGCTATCGTTTTTTCTGATATCGAGAACGAAATCAACATCCCAGCCAAAGATGCTCGCCAGCTCCATTATCTTTTTGCTCGATAGTCCCGCCTCTTCACCGGCAAGAAAGAGTGAATCCTGAATAACGCCTTCTGCAAACTGTTGCTTAATAGCCGGTTTACGCAAAACCTCTTCAACTTTAAAACCGTTGTCTGTTTTGTGCAGCCAGGTTGTTTTGAGTGCAGAGTGTATATGGCGGAGTTTATACAGTTCGCCATCTGTTATAAGAAAGGAGAGTGTCTGGCCTGGAAACAGTCGTGTAAATGCTTTGATCTCTCTGCCTGCATTAGCAGCAAGGTAAACATCACGTGCGGTTAATCCCGCTTTTTTAAACATTGTGGTCAGGTTGTCACCGCTACCAATAACATAATCAACCCAGTGTTCATCGGAGGACACGGAAAGAGTGTTGGAACTGCTTGTAGGAGTATCAGCCGTTGTTTCGTTTGCTGCTGGTTTGGTAGCGGCTACAGCAACGGGAGTGCTTTCAAGCTCATTCACAGTAGTTGAGGATTCTAGTACAGGGCTGCCTTTAGTTGCACTGACTGGCTGTGATGGGAGTAGGAGCAGAGTAAGGCTAAGAATAAAGACAGATATGCAGACTGCAATGAGATGGACAGTCGGAAAATTACCGCGGAAAGATGAAAAGCGTGTGAACACCCTGTGCCCCTTGAATGTATGTCGTGGGTTATCGGTTACAAACGTCACATTATGCCACTCTTATATAAAAAAGTCGGCATGGCTGAACAAAACTTGAACAGTGCTTGGTGTGGATCAAATAAATAAACGCAGGAACATATTTGTTTGCAGAGCGTGCTCCCGCTAAAATAGCCGTCTTTTACTAACCTGCCATGATAAAGAGCATATTGAAGCGATGAGCGAAACACTGTTACAAGACTTAAAAGCGCGCGGACTGGTTGCGCAGATGACCAGTGAAGACGAACTGGAAAAACATCTTGCTGACGGCAGTGTGACTCTCTATTGCGGATTCGATCCTACTGCGGATAGCCTTCATATCGGGAGTTTGGTGCCTCTGTTAACCTTAAAGCGTTTTCAGGAATATGGGCACAAACCGCTGGCATTGGTTGGCGGTGCAACTGGTTTGATCGGTGATCCCAGTTTTAAAGCGCAGGAACGAAAACTTAACGATGATTCTACTGTAGCAGGATGGGTCGAAAAGCTTAAAGCACAGGTGAGTGCATTTATTGATTTTGAAGCGGGTGAGAAAAGTGCTGAGGTTGTGAATAACCTGGACTGGACTCAAAACGTCAATGTGTTGAGTTTCTTGCGCGATGTGGGTAAGCATTTCTCTGTAAATCAGATGATTGCTAAAGAGTCCGTAAAACAGCGCATCGATCGTGAAGGGGAAGGGATCTCTTTTACTGAATTTACATACATGATCCTGCAGTCATATGATTTTCAGCAGTTGAATGCTTCTCATAACTGTACCTTACAGATTGGTGGTTCTGATCAGTGGGGCAATATTACGGGCGGCACAGAACTGACACGCCGTATGAATGGTAATCAAGTGTTTGGCCTGACACTGCCATTGATTACGAAATCAGATGGAACAAAGTTCGGTAAAACGGAGTCAGGCACAATCTGGCTGGATGCGAATAAAACATCACCGTATGCGTTCTATCAATTCTGGTTGCAGACCGCAGATGCCGATGTGTATCGTTTTCTGAAATATTTTACTTTCTTGCCTGTTGCTGAGATTGATGCATTGGAAAAAGCAGATGCAGAACGTCAGGGGCGTCCTGAAGCACAGAAAGTTTTGGCAGAAGAGGTTACACGCTTGGTTCATGGGGAATCAGGTCTTATGGCGGCACGACGTATTACTGATGCGCTTTTCTCTGGGGATACATCGGAGTTAAGTGAACAGGATTACGCTCAGATCGCACAGGATGGATTACCTTCATCTGCATTAAAGACTGGTGAGCTGAGTGAAACGCCGCTAACAACACTGTTATCTGAGGCGGGTATGGCGCCAGGTGGTAAACAGGTTAAAGATGCCCTGCAACGTAATGCAGTGATTGTTAACGGTCAGGCACATGGAGTAGAAGATAATATGAATGCTCCACAGGTCTTTGCTGTTGAGAAAGCACTATACGGCAAATACTTCCTCGTGAAGCTGGGTAAAAAGAAACATCATCTTTTTACATTAGGTTAGTGGCTTCAGGTAGAGATAAAAAAAGGGTGATTACGTCAGTAATCACCCTTTTTTTATGTCTGCTGTATAGGGATTAAATAGCGCTGGTTGCGGAGTGAACAGTTTGAGGGTGTTTTTAGCTTTTTTTGAGTTTTTTTGGAATTTTTTAAAGTTAGGTGTTGACGGTGTCTGAGATCTCTGTAGAATTCGCCGTCC
>NZ_CANMIR010000015.1 GCF_947498015.1 uncultured Neptuniibacter sp. | reverse complement strand
GGAATTGGTAGACACGCTAGCTTCAGGTGCTAGTGCCTTCACGGGCGTGGGAGTTCGAGTCTCCCCATCTGCACCAATCGCTCCTTTCTTTAAGTATCCTCACTATTAAATCTTAATTTCGATCGCTTATTTACGCCTAGATGCTTGTGTGCGGCTTAAACGCGCAATGACGTTCAGTGATTGATCTGTTATTGGATTGTGAATCAGGAAGGGGCAGAGCATCCTGTGGGGTGTGATGCTCTGCAGGGGACAGGTTTTTAGGCCTGATCAGTTGAGTAAAAGCGCAATCTGTACAATGGCTGGGAAGATCGCAACAACCAATCCACCGATGACCATCAGGACAGATGGGACAACACCGATTACTTCTACATTTTCTTCTACATGACTCATGATGTCGCTCCTGAGATAGGTTTTTTTCAATTACCTTATCTACTGCAGAAGTGATGCCAGCTTTCTTATGTTTTTATCTCATTGATTTATAAGTGTTTAATGTTGGCTTTTGACGTGTCCATTCTCGCGGGTGTCAGTTTGGTCATGACGAATTTGTCATGATGGCATGATGTTTATGGAGTCACGGGTATGAAAAAGCCCCGTTTTAACGGGGCTTTAATAAATAGGGGCTGAGGGATCGTAAGGATTAGCTCTGTTCCTGATCCAGCCGCTGCATGAGATCGGCCCAGTTACGAATCTTCAGGGCGGAATCTACCCGAGTACCCGGAGAGTCTTTACTCCAGACGCCTTCGCCATTGAAATGGAACATCGGAGCAAGATCCGATCGTTCAGACCCCCGTACAATTTGGGTTTTCATATTATCCAGAATCAATGGGTCTGCATGGTCATCTTCATAGTAGGCAAGTACCATATGTGCCTGTCGTGTCTCCTTGACCTGTACATAGGAGACTTTTAGATGATCAACGGGGATACCCAGCTCAAGCAGTGTGAAGTACTTGGCGATGGAGAAGTCTTCACAATCTCCGGCGTTGCGGATCAGGCTCTCAATGGGTGTTGCCCAATAATCTTTCTGTTTCCACAGTTCCTGATCTTCCGTCCACTTCATCTGATTAAAGAAGTTGTTTACCAGTTCTAATTTTTCAGCATCAGTTTTGTTTTTACTGTCGGACATCAGCTGATTCCAGGAGTTGAAACGTGCAGATGTCTCCTGATCGTATTCATGCTGGATCTTTTTCAGTTGTTTGGCGGGCAGGATTTTTTGCATATGACCTGCGTGAGCCGGGTTGATAGCGTACAACGATGCCAGGATCGAAAAGTGCAGCAGTTTAAGGTTGCAGATTTTCTTAGCCATCTTCATCATGGTCTACTCCTGGCTGGTTAAAAAGTGTACGAATCTCTAACTCTATCTAAAACATCTACCGCCTGCAAAATTAATTAACACTTATTCACTTACTGCACTTGCCGGCTTCAATCTGACTGCTTCTGACCTGTTGCAGGATCTGCACAGAGGACCAGGTAAAGAGTCCGGCCATTATGCTGGCGACGATCAGGTCCGGCCATGCTGAGCTGCTTTGCCAAACACCCGCTGCAGCCAGGATGACGGCCAAATTGCCAATCGCATCGTTTCTGCTACATAGCCACACCGAACGCACATTGGCATCGCCATTGCGAAAACGCAGTAAAATCAGGACACTGAGAACATTCGCTGCAAATGCGAGTAATCCTACAGCTCCCATTGTACTGGCTTCTGGAACCTTCAAAATGGTGACGCGATAAAGGGTCATCCCAAAAACAAAGAGTCCCATAACGAATAGACTGAGCGCTTTAAAGAGCGCCGCTCTGTTCCTGACCTCCAGGGACCTTCCGATCACTAACAGAGACAGTGAGTAGGTTGCGGTGTCCCCCAGAAAATCCAGAGCATCAGCTTGAAGTGCCTGTGAGCTAGCTTGAAAGCTTGCACCTGTTTCAACCAGAAACAGAGTTGCGTTGATGGCGATAACCCACCATAGGGCTTTCTTATAGGCTTTTGATGCACCGTCAAAGCTTTGATCATTTTGACAACATGAACCCATCTTTTCTCCAATATCTTCCTATTTTTACAGCATCGGAATAACAAGCTGAGATGATCAGAGTGTGGTGCTGGCTTCTGAACTCTATCCAAAAAGCCTGCCTCGCTTGTTAAATCTGGCTGAAGGCCCTATTCGGTTCTGCCATATCTTTTAAGTCTAATATACGTTTTATCTGAAGATTACTAAATTGATGGGGGTAGGCAAAATCAGTACACAAGTACCATAGCGATTCACCCTATCCGGCATAAACTGAAACAGAACAGTTTATGGGCTGGAGGGAAGCTATGGATCAGGGTTACCGATTTTGGACGGTCTTTAGGGCACTTTTGCTGATTGTCGTATCTGCGAGTGGTCATGCCGCCCCGCTAGATGGGAAAAAGCAGATTATTCTGCTGGATAAGCAGGGTAATGAATCGATCATTGGAACCGTAGATTTTACCCCGGGGATCTCTGGCAGCCACTATGAACTGCATATGGATCATAGTGGCTTTACGGATTATTTTTTATCGATGAAAGAGATGAAATGTCTTGAGGGGCCTGAACTCTGGTGCCACCTTGCGTACCCCTATGAGCAGCCGCATCTGGTGACTCAGGAAGATCTGAGCTGGTTATCACATGATCTGCTGTTTATGTATAAAAAGAGGGAGGAGTTCGGTGCCAACTTCTGGAATGGAATCTACTACCAGATGCATATAGAGGATGGAGTGATCAACGGAGAAGCGCAGGCGGTAGACCTGAATCTGCTGGCATCTCCACCGGATGATCTCTCTGTTCCTCCCATGAATGAGGGTGAGCGGGATGAGCTTGATCGGGATAAGCGCTGGTTACCTGATCTGATTATCCGGTAAATTTAACGCCGCTATTGTAGGGTTCTGTTCATGTATTACTACCTTCAAACTGTTCTGCTGAGCATTGTACTAATGGGCAGCAGTGGCTCATATGCTAAAACCGCGTATAACGACTCTGCTGCATTAAATGGCCTGTCTGAAGCCAAAGCGGTCTTTCTAATCGATTTCAAAACTGCGAAGAAAACCGCTTTCTACATGGATCTTATCGTAGGAACCTATGACGGTATGGTCAGGCAGGGAGTTAAGCCGGAGATGGTCGTCGTTATTATCGGGCCTACGGTTAAGTTCCTCAGCCAGACTGCTGATCCGGAACTCACTTTTGAATATGAGGAAGCATTTACTTCCATTCAGGCCAGTATTCAGGCACTGCATCTGCGAGGCGTACGTATGGAGGTCTGTGCAATCGCTACAGAGCTCTTTCAGATTGATAATCAGCACTTACCAAAAGCGCTGGATCTGGTGGCTGATGGCTTTGTTTCTCTGATTGGATGGCAGACCCAGGGCTATAAACTCGTACCGGTCTTCTGAGACCTGGAGGCCTGCGGTTTCAACTGTATTCAGCTTCAGCGTATTATGCTCCCCTTTTTAGGTGTTGCCAGAGGGATGCTCTATGTTGCGTTTGCTGATTGTTACGGGATCTATTATCAGCCTGTCGGGTTGTGCCAGTCTGAACCAGAGTGAATGCGTAACGGGGGATTGGCAGGGGATTGGGTATCGTGATGGAGCGCAGGGTAAGTCCGAAACATTTGTCGCAGACCATCAGCAAGCGTGTGCGGAGTACCAGATAAGAGTCGATCTCCAGGCATACCTTGAGGGGCGTGGACAGGGTCTTCAGGCTTATTGCCAGCCTGGCAATGGCTACCGACTGGGGCACAAAGGCGCAAAGTACAATCCGGTTTGCCCTAAATCCCTCTCCGCTGAATTTGAAAATGCCTACAGGGAGGGACGAGCGCTCTACCAATTAGAGCAGAGGGTGCGTCAGGTTGAGAACCAGATAAAACGCAACGATCAGCAGATCGATTCACTTCATAAACAGATTGTTCAGGTGGAAAGATCGCTGGTGAGTGAGGGGCTAACCACATCACAAAGACGCAAGCAGCTCGTCGAGTTAAGGGATCTGGAAGCATCTCTGCAGGAAGCTGGCGATCAACGGATCAGCCTCTCCTACGACTTACAACAAGCTGAGTATGATCTGCAGAAACACTTGAGTCGCTAGCTTTTGTTGGGGTGGAGTTTGATAACATTGCTGGAGTGATGCCGATGGTAGAAGCTGGTCAGTTCTGAAAAACTGAGCGGCTTGGAGTAGTAATACCCCTGAATCTCATCACATCCCTCCTTAATCAGGAAGTTGAGCTGGGCCTCATTTTCGACCCCTTCTGCTGTCAGAGCTAGATCAAAGCTCTTTGCTAATCCAATGATAGCTCGCACCAGAGCGATGCTGTTGTCATCATGGGGGAGGTCATCTACAAACGACTTATCTACTTTAAGTCGTGTGACGGGGAGTTTTTGCAGATAGCTCATGGCGGAATAACCTGTTCCAAAGTCATCGATCGCAATTCCCAGCCCCATAGTGCGTAATGTATTCAGGGTATGAATTGCATCGTCGAGATCATCTGCCAGATAACTTTCAGTGATCTCCAGTTCGAGTTGTTCAGGACGGATGCCGCTCTCATCAATAATGCGTGACAGGTTTGCAATGAAGTTTCGGTTGCTGAGTTGAATGTTGGAGAGATTGACGCCGATATAGCGTAACCGCACACCCTGTTTAGCCAGCTGCATAAAATCATTGCATGCCTGTTGTAACACCCAGCCACCCATCTCGCTAATATAGCCATACTCTTCGGCTACAGGAATGAACGCTGCGGGGGAGATCAGGCCGTAGCCGGGGCGATTCCAGCGAATCAATGCCTCAACCGAGACGATCTCTCCGGTGGTAACAGAGACCTTGGGTTGGTAGAGCAGGCTGAATTCCTCTTTTGTTTTCAGTGCTTCGCGTAGTGCCTGAGTGATAGAGGCTCTTTCGTTAACAATGCGTGATAGGTCGTCAGAGAAGAAGCAGAAGTTGTCACGACCCAGCTCTTTAGATTTATACATCGCCATATCAGCGTTTTTGATGAGGGTGACGCTGTCGGTACCATCTTGAGGAAATACCGAGATACCTACACTAGCTGAGATATTAAGAACCTGATTAGCTACGGAGAAGGGTTGTTCAATCAGTTTAAGGTAGTGATCGGCAATTGTTTCCAGCTGTTGAATGCTTTCAACCTTTTCAATCAGCAGATTGAATTCATCACCGCCGATACGCGCCAGAGTATCGCTTTTGCGGACATGATTTCTCAGACGTTCTGCCACCCGTTCCAATAGTTGGTCGCCAACGATATGCCCCTGAGTATCGTTGACCTGCTTAAACTGGTCCAGATCGATAAAGAAAAGTGCCAACTGCTCGTTATTTCTGCGAGCTAGCTCCAGTGCATGTTCCAGTCGAAGTGAGAAGAAGCGCCGGTTAGGTAGATTGGTCAAGGCATCGTGATTGGAAAGGTACTCCATTCGGTCTTTGGATTGTTCCAGAGAGTCCTCTCTGATACGGACTGTTTTCGCCAGTTCGTTGATGCTGTGAGAGATCACTTCAAATTCATCTGCAGTCTGTAAATTAGCTGACCTGCTGTAATCCTGTTGTTCTATCTTCTCAACCTGATTCATCACGATACTGAGTGGCTTGTAGACCAGACGTTTGATAAAAACCGACATTAAAATCAGGGATAGAAGCGCAATCAGGATAATAATAGCGAGCAGGTGCTCTCGGTTTTCATGCAGAGCCTGGTTCAGGGGTGCTTTATCAAGGGATGCCAGCAGGCTCACTGTGGCTTCATCTGCTTTGATTCCGATAGCGCTCATATAATTGTGACTGGATTGGTTGATCGCTATCGTCTGCACCTGTTCTAGTTCGGAGAGAAACCCTGATGGCTTAGTGGTCTGTGTAGTAGGGAGGAGTTGCAATTCAATGTTCAGATCCTGGCCCAGTTTAGAAAAATACTGACTATCCAGTTTTTTCCACATCTCAATGTGGGCGAACAGATTGTTATCCTGTGGGCTATTTAAACTCAGATGGGACCGTATAAATAATGCGTTGTTATTGTAGTTGTAGGTCAGTGCCTGCGGATTGTTGCTAATGTAGTAATCACTGTGCAGATAGTCGATCTGATCCAGACTCAGTGTGCTGATAGGAACCTGGTTAAACGAATCGGCTTGTTCATGTCGACTGTAGAGTTCTGGTTTGCCGGATTGATAGGTGATGTAATTCAGGTGGTAGCCGTCTGCTTTCTTGATAACGTAGCTGACAAGTTCTCCATTATGGTTGTACAGCAGGATATGGGTGTTGAAAGAGAGTTTAACCCTTCTCAGCAGTTCCAGCGTCAGACTTTTTTTCTCTTCATCGATCAGAAATGTGTTGTAGTTTTTGCGGTCTTCATAGCGCTGAAGGAGGTTGAGGGACGCGATGGTAGGTGTGTGTTGTCCAATGAACTGAATCCCGTCGATTAACTCCTGCTCTATGTCATCAAATCGGTGTTGGATTGTGTCAAAGGCATGCCGCATGCGACTTTCAGTCGTGTGTAAAAAACTCTTCTGCAGAAAAGAATCAAAATAGAGCCCCAGAGCGATCAGTAACAGACAGATCACAGATGTCACCAGTATGGCAAACTTTCTGGTCAGGCTTTGCCCACGCAACTTTGTTCGGTTTAGATTGGCATGCAGCATAATGAGCCTCAAAAAATCGGATCAACCTGATCGACATTGTCCTTTGTGATGAGAAGATCAGCAGGCAGCTTTAGGTGACGCTTTACCGGTTGCTTTTGCAGCAGCTTTACTGCCGCATCGACGGCATCATCCCCCCCTAAAGGGAAATAGATAGAGGCTGTCTGAGTTCCACTGATAATAGCTTGTCGGGCCTCATCAATGTAATCCACCCCCACGCTGATAATCGAGTCCGGATCGATACCCTGTTGTTCGATGACGGGGCGAACGCCGCTTAGCATACTATCGCTTTCAGCAAAGATGGCATCAAACCGGAAGCCTTGCTGTATTAATTCTTCAGTTGCCAGCAGGGCATCTTTACGTAGGAAGTTGCCGGTACGTCGTGTGACCTGCAGCTCTGGGTACTGTCCGACAACGTTGAGAAACCCCTCAGATCGATGTTGGGTGACATCGGCACCTTGAATGCCTTCGAGGAGTAATACCCGGCCCTGGCCTTTAAGTTGTTTGGCAATGTATTCGCCGGCGATTGCACCAATCTGACGATTATCTGAATTGATAAAGGTTGAATAGGATTGGGTATCAACACCCCGATCAAGAATGATCACTTTAATACCTTTACTGTGTGCTTTTTCAATCACAGGGACGACGGTCTTTGAATCATTAGTACCGATAATCAGGGCATCTACCTGTTGGCTGATAAACTGCTCAATCTGATGCATGAGGAGGGAGGTTCTGCCCTGGGCATCAGAAAATATGAACTCTACTGCCGGGTAATGTTTTGCGCGATCAGCCGCTTCCTCAACTTGAGCACGGCGGAAGTCGTTCTGCATATCATCCTGCGCGAAGGCAATTTTGAAAACAGGATTGGCTGTACTGACCATAGGTATCAGGCAGATGATCAGGGCATATAAATATCTTTTAAACATACTGGTTCTCTGCAACTGTGTTGGTTTAAAAACAGATCTCCACCCGCTCATCAGGTGCAAAACAACATGACTCTAGACTCATGATAGATGACTTTAATCCACTGAGAAAAAAGGGATATCGGGATTCAGTCACTGACTTGATATAAATCACGCATACTTATTATGGTTAATTGGGTTGTGGTTGCATAGAGTACAGTTTTTTATCTCGCGAGGTTGAACCCTGGTGTGCTCTTTCTGTCTCATCTCCATATCGCTCGCAACGGCATGACTAGGAGTTATGGATGGAAATTTGGTTGGCTGCTCTGGTTGTAATGTTAGCACTGGTTTCAATGGTGCTTTCTCGCAGGGTTAACCATGAGAATGGTTTTTATCGAGGGCAGTCGGCACAGGGTAGAGCCCCGGGACTACTGACGCTGATCTTTTCTCAGGTCACAACGTGGATCTTTGCGCGTTCATTACTCAATGCTGCAATTCTCGGTTTTTATTACGGTATTTGGGGCACGCTAGCGTACGCTGCTTATTACCTCTCGTTTCTGACAGGGGGGCGTATTATCGATTACCTCCGGTTTGAGCGAGGCTATACGAGTGTACAGCTGTTTTTGGCTGATCAATTCGGTCATTGGGGAACGCGCTGTTATAACTTCGTCATCGGAGTGCGATTGATTAGTGAGGTATTCGCTAACTTGCTGGTGATCGGAATCCTCTTTGGTGCGGTCGGCACTGAGTCCTATACCCTGGCGGTTATCGGTCTGGCTTTAGTGACTCTGATCTATTCGGCACTGGGGGGATTACAGGCTTCACTGCGCACCGATCTGTTTCAGATGATCGTGTTTATCCTTGTACTGGTGACTCTGCTGGCGCTGGTGGCCGGGCATGGTTATTTCAACAGTGAGCTGCTGCAGTTTAAACCGTTTGAGATCTCTGAACCGGGCCCTATTTTGCTGCTGGTGGCGCTGTTACAGGTATGGAGCTACCCGATGCATGATCCGGTGATGATGGATCGTGGCTTTTTGGCAGATCGTGAGACGACCCGACGCAGTTTCATACATGCCGGATGGATCAGTGCACTCTGCATTATGGCGTTTGGTTCCCTAGGGATCATTGCAGGGGCGAATGCCTTAGAGGGTGAGGCGATGAACGCCGCTTTAACCCGATTACTGGGCGAACTGCCGATGTTCCTGTTCAGCGCCACGTTGATAATTTCTGCGATGTCGACACTGGACAGTACCCTGACAAGTGCTGCGAAGATGATGGTGGTGGATATGCGTGTGATGCCGCTGAATCTGCGAAGTGGCCGGATTGTCATGGCGTTATTCATGCTGGCCGGTTTAGCGATGGTCTTTTGGGGTAACAAGGATCTCTTCAGTGCGGTTGCGGTCAGCGGTACAGCATCGATGTATCTGCTTCCAGTGATCCTATTCAGCCTCTGGGGTGGACGTAGGGATATTCCTGTGTGGAGTTACACTGGTAGTTTTTTCCTGGCGTTAGGTGGAGCGATCCTCTATTTCACAGAGTCATCAGGGCACTCTCAGCTGTTGGGTGAAGTTCACAAATATACTAAGTTACTCTGGATCTGTGTCGTAGTGATGTTGGGTGGGTGTCTGCTCTTCCTGCTCGGTGGCAGTCGTCAAAAACAACTTCAACCTGTGACCTGACAGGGGTGTATTGAGATGGATCTGGGAGAGTTCAACGGAACAGTACTGGTGTTTGGAGGCCCCTACAGTAATCTGCCGGCAACAGAGGCTGTCAGGGCGGTGGCCGGCGCCAGAGAGATTCCTCCTGAAAGGGTGATATGTACCGGTGACCTTGTTGCCTATTGTGCGAGTCCAGCGCAGACCGTTTCGCTTATACAGGCGTGGGGGTGTCCGGTGGTGATGGGCAATTGCGAGGAATCCCTGGCCAGTGATGCCCAGGATTGTGGGTGTGGGTTTGATCAGGACTCAACCTGCTCCCTGTTATCTGTAGAGTGGTATCGCTTTGCCAAAAGAGAGGTGCTGCTGGAGCAAACTCGTTGGATGGCTTCACTTCCCCGCCAGCTGAGTTTTACTCTTCAGGGAAAACGTTTCACTGTTATTCATGGCAGTGCTTCCCGGATCAATGAGTTTATCTTTGCCAGTAGTGATCCTGCATATAAAGCACAACAGCTACGCTTAACTCAGTCAGATGTGCTGATCGGTGGGCATTCAGGTATCCCCTTTGGTCAGCAAGTGGATAATGGCTTCTGGCTAAACAGTGGTGTCATAGGGATGCCTGCCAATGATGGTACCCGAGAGGGCTGGTATCTGCTGCTGACTCCTAAAGCAGATGGGGTCGAAGCCAGTTGGCACAGGCTGAGTTACGATTGGAAGGCAGCGGTTGAAACCATGCGTAAAGCGGAGGTATCACTACCCTACGCTGAGTCTCTGCAAAGCGGTGTTTGGCCGAGTGTGGATATTCTCCCCAGACGTGAAGCCGGCGAAACGGGCAGGCCGATCTCTCTGCAGACGCTGCTCTTGTAGTGCTGTACCCGGTGGATTAACCGGTCACAGCACTCGCATCTATATCTACTCCACATGGGTTACCAGGATCTCTCCAATCTGATCGGGTGATCTGTTCAGGCGGAAACAGAAACCAGAGAAGCGTTCGAACTGATCATCAGTCTGCAGGTCCAGCGCTAACTGTTGTGTTTGAATCACCTCTCCCTGTTTATTGATGACCACCGCTTCGATATAGCCTTGATCTAATCCGCGGCTCAGCCAGTCCCGGGTGAGTCGACCGTTCAGCTCCCAGCCATGAGTCGATCTCTCTAAGTGCGTTGATCTGACAATTACGTCATTGGAGCTTTGTAAGCTGATCTGAACCCCATTATCGACGTACCGCTTAGCTTCTATCGCTTGGGCGCCCACAGATAAGAGTAGCCCGCTCAGAAGGGTGGCGACTTTGCTCAAGTGGGTGTGTTGAATATTTATTCGCATATCTACACTCCTCAGGGGATTTGACTGCTCTCCTGAATCCCCTGTCATATTGGTGAATCATTGGACATTTTTCTCAGAGGTAAGTTGCAGGTATCAGACGGCTCGGAAGCCGCTTGTCACGTAAATTTAATCGATATAAATGGGCACTCGTCAGCTACAAGTTGAGTAATCTTCATCCACTCTCTGCTTTACGAGCGTGAAAATATAGGGTATAGATTAGGGTAAACCCTTACATGGAAACCCTTATGGATCTCTCATTAACAGAAGAACAACAATTAATCCAAGACACTGCAAAACGTTTTGCTGAGAGTGAGCTGGCGCCGGTTGCTGAAGAGCTGGACCAGACAAAAGACAAATCCATCCTGCTGACCAATTGTAAGAAGCTCGCTGAACTGGGCTTTATGGGACTGAATATTCAGGGTGAGTATGGCGGAACGGAAGCCGGTGTGGTGGCTTTCAGTTTAGCGATGACTGAGATCGCCCGTGCCTGTGCATCTACAGCGGTCACTATGTCAGTGACTAACATGGTTGCTGAAGTGATTCAGGCGATGGGCACAGAGGAGCAGAAAAACAGATACCTGCCTCTGATCTGCAGTGGTGAATACCGTGCAGGGAGCTTCTGTCTGACTGAGTCCGGTGCAGGCTCAGATCCAGCCTCTATGCGTACCCAGGCAGTTAAAACTGAAAACGGATACGCGATCAGCGGCACTAAACAGTGGATCACCAGTGCTGAGTTTGCCGGTGTCTTTGTCGTTTGGGCAGTCACAGACCCTGAAGCGAAGAAAGGAAAAGGGATCACCTGCTTCCTGGTAGATGCGGATAGTGCTGGTATCACAGTAGGTCCGGCTGAGAAGAAAATGGGACAGCATGGTTCTGCAACGAATGAGGTTCACTTCGACAATGTTGAAGTGCCGGAGTCTGCCATTCTTGGAAAACTGAATGATGGCTTCCGCTTGGCTGTTGCTGAGTTAGCGGGTGGTCGTATTGGGATCGGGTCACTGGCACTGGGTGTGGGGCTTGCAGCGATGGACTATGCGGTTGCATACACACAGGAACGTAAACAGTTTGGCCGTCCGATAGCTGATTTCCAGGGGTTACAGTGGATGATCGCCGACCGGTGTACCGAGTTGGAAGCGGCTAGATTGTTACTGATGAACGCGGCAGATCGCAAAGAGCGCGGTTTACCTTTTGCTAAAGAAGCGTCTATGGCCAAAGTCTTTGCCAGTGAGAAGGCGAATCAGGCCTGTTATTCAGCGTTACAACTGTTAGGCGGCTATGGCTATATGCAGGAGTATCCGCTGGAGCGTTATGCGCGAGATGTTCGTATCACGTCGATCTATGAAGGAACCAGTGAGGTTCAGCGTTTGATCATTGCCCGTGAAATTATGCGAGAGCATGGTTGAGGCTACATTGATGAAACCCCTTTCAGGACTGAAGGTTCTAGATTTCTCGACGCTGCTTCCAGGGCCCTATGCGACGATGTTGATGGCTGATCTGGGTGCAGAGATTGTGCGTGTTGAATCACCAACGCGGGATGATCTGGTGCGAAATATGCGCCCACAGATCGATGGTCAATCGGCAGCATTTCGTTATCTCAACCGGGGTAAAGAGTCGATCGCACTGGATCTTAAACATCCGGAATCAGCACAGGTGATATACAAGCTCCTGGAGGAGTTTGACATTGTTCTTGAGCAGTTTCGCCCCGGCGTTATGGCGCGTTTAGGCCTGGGTTATGAACAGCTTAAGGCGGTTAAACCTGATCTGATCTACTGCTCTGTAACCGGGTTTGGTCAGAGTGGTGACTATGCTGATCGGGCCGGACATGATCTGAACTTTCTCGCACTTTCCGGTGTTGCCAGCCATATGGGGCGGGCTTCACAAGGGCCTTGCCCACTGGGGGTGCAGGTAGCAGATATCGCTTCAGGTTCCCACCCTGCAGTGATCGCCATGCTGGCGGCAGTGATTCGGCGGGATCGTCAGGGTGTAGGGTCGCAGATCGATATCTCAATGACTGACAACAGTCTGGCTCTGCAAGCGCTGTTGGCGCCGGGTGCATTGAATGGTGGAGAGCAGCCGACCTACGAGAGCCACTTTCTTAATGGAGGTGGCTTTTATGATTACTACCGCACCCAGGATGATCGCTATCTGGCGGTAGGCAGTCTTGAACCACAGTTTAAACAACGGCTTCTTGAGACGTTGGGTGCGACAGAGCTGGCCTGTCTTGATGATATGACATTGAAACTGCGCTTGCAGGCGATATTCATTACTGAACCCCTTGAGGTGTGGCAGCAGCGTTTTGCTAACGTCGACGCCTGTGTAGAGCCGGTACTGACCATAGCTGAAGCAGCCGACCATCCAGTGTTTACATCGCGTGAGATGATTCAGCAGGGGGAGAGCGGAGAGCTACAGGTGGCATCAGCCCTTCGGTTTGATCAGCAGGTCACACCGTTAGCGAAGTCGGCTCCATTACGGGGCGAGAATACAGACACGCTGTTAACCCGAGCGGGGTTAGCTGAAAGTGAAATTTCAAAACTCAGGGATGCAGGTGTGTTTGGTTGATAGAGAGATCAGCCAGCCGTACAGAACCTGATTACAGAATAACAATGATAAGTATGAGAGAAATAAAATGACTACGGAAAACTATCAGGACTATTACGATAAGTTTGATCCGGCCATGATCGAAAAGCTGATGATCGGCAATCTGCAAGATGGCTTCAACGTTTGTGAAGAGATTGTGGATAAATGGGCGGAGGGTGACCGGGTTGCGCTGAAATATGAAGGTGCTGAGCGTCCGGCTTCACAGCTGACATTCGTTGAGCTTAAGGAGAAAGCTGCGCAGTTTGCGAATTTCCTCAAATCACAGGGTATTGGGAAGGGTGACCGTGTTGCGGCCCTGTTACCGCGTACACCTGAACTGTTGGTTGTCATCATGGGTACCCTGCGTGCGGGTGCAGTGTATCAACCGCTATTTACTGCATTTGGTCCTGGTGCGATAGAGTACCGCGTACAGCAGGCCAGCACTAAAATGGTAATTACAGATCCAGCCAACCGTTCGAAGTTGGATGATGTTTGTGGTTGCCCTCCGATCCTGACGGTCAATCAGGCACAGGCGGACGCGAAATATGCAGATGATCGTGATTTTGCAGCGGAAGTCGAGAGTCAGTCTACTGAGTTTACCCCTGTACGTATCGGTAAAGATGATCCGTTCCTGCAGATGTTTACCTCCGGTACTGTGGGTAAATCCAAAGGGGTGGCTGTTCCAAGCCGAGCGATTCTCTCATTCTATATCTACATGCGCTTTGCGGTGGGTTTGCGTCCGGAAGATACCTACTGGAACGTAGCTGATCCAGGTTGGGCGTACGGTCTCTACTATGCGGTGGTTGGTCCACTCCTGTTAGGTAATACAACCCACTTCTGCGAAGCGGCGTTTACCCCTGAAACCACTTACGACATGTTGCGTAAGTACAATATCACCAACCTGGCAGCAGCGCCGACAGCGTATCGCTTGCTGATGGCGAATGATGATGTGCTGGGAGCTGATGATAAATTTGATCTGCGCGTAGCCAGCAGTGCAGGTGAACCGTTGAATCCGGAAGTGATTAGCTGGGTTGATAAGCGTCTGGGCTGCCCTGTCATGGATCACTACGGTCAGACTGAGACCGGTATGACTGCCTGTAACCACCATGACCTTGAGCAGGATGTTGTGCGTGTAGGTTCTATGGGCTTCTCAATGCCTGGGCATCGCGTTGTAGCGCTGGATGGCGACTATAACGAGATCCCTGAGGGCGAAACAGGCCAACTGGCAGTCGACGTTGAGAATTCACCGCTGTTCTTTTTCCAGGGCTACACCTGGCAGGAGAAAAATCCGTTCCACGGTAAATATTATCTGACTGGCGATGTGGTCATGAGCCATGGTGACGGTAGCTACTCCTTTACCGGCCGTGATGACGATATCATCACCACTGCAGGTTATCGTGTAGGGCCAGCAGATGTTGAAAGCACGCTGTTGGAACATGATGCTGTGGCTGAGTCCGGTGTGATCGGTAAACCGGATCCGAAACGTGGATCGATCATCAAAGCGTATGTTGTGATCAAGCGTGAATTTGATCCGACCGACGAGTTGAAAGAGGAGTTGAAACAGTTGGTGCGTAACCGCCTCTCAACCCACGCCTTCCCGCGTGAAATTGAGTTTATGCATGAGCTGCCAAAAACACCGAGCGGTAAGATCCAGCGCTTTATTCTGCGTAATAAAGCGCGGGATGAGAGTGATTCCAACAGCTGATACGGAGCAGTAGATGCGACCGAATAACCCGGATTACGAGCTTGAAACTCGCCGGGTTTTCGATCAGGCGCCGTTTATCCGTATGCTGGGAGCCGAACTGATTGAGTTTGGCCCTGGCAGCTGCCGGACCCGGATTATCCTGAACGAAAACCATAAACAGCAGGATGGCTTTGTACATGCTGGTGTGCAGGCGACGTTGGCCGATCATAGTTGTGGAACGGCTGCAGCAACGTTAATTGCACAAGGGCAGCGAGTACTGACCGCTGATTTTACCGTCAATCTGTTACGACCCGCTGAGGGGATGATTCTTGAGTGTGAAGCAAGGGTGATCAAGCAGGGAAACTTACTCACTGTCGCCGAAGGTGAAGTGTATATTGTTGGTAAATCCCGCAAGCTGGTCGCGAAAGCGACCGTGACCTTAGCCGTGGTATCGGTGGAGTAGTACGATGGTAATGACGTTTGAACAGATGCAGCAGTTCCTCAAGGAGCATTTTCCGCAAGGGGAGCAGTATGGGGAGTTGCTGGAGTTGGGCGATGGTAGCTCAACCATGCGATTACCGGTTGATGATCAACATCTTAGGCCGGGAGGGACCGTCTCAGGGCCCGCTATGATGGGGCTGGCAGATGTTGCTGTTTATGCGGCCCTGCTGAGCAAGATCGGCCCGGTTGCGCTGGCGGTAACGACCAACCTGAACATCAATTTTCTACGTAAGCCTGCGTCGGAAGCGGATATAATTGCGAAAGCGAAGATGCTGAAGGTGGGTAAGCGTCTGGGTATTGGAGAGGTCTATATCCTCTCTGCGGGTGATGAGGAGCCGGTCGCGCATGCGACCATGACCTATTCAATTCCCGCCCCGGAGAAGCGTTGAGATGAGTATCAGCTGGAGTGAGAAGTTTCTGGAACTGCCTGATGGGCAGGTGATTCATGCTCAGCATGGGATCCATCCAGAGGGCACAGGGCGGCCTACACTGGTTTTTCTGCATGAAGCACTCGGTCATATCCGTATGTGGAAAGACTTTCCTGAGAAACTGGGAGAACGACTTGGCTGTAATGTGTTTGTGAATGAACGGCTTGGCTATGGTGAGTCTTCACCAATCACTCTGCCACGTGCTGATGATTATCTGGTGCCTGAAGGGGAGCAGCGCCTGGGGGAAACCCTGGATGCTGCAGATATCGATAAGGTGATCATTATTGGTCACAGTGATGGTGGTACCATCGCCCTGATAGGAGCAGCGACCTTACAGACCCGTGTAGTCGCGATGATTACAGAAGCGGCACACCTGTATGCAGATCATCTGACTCTGAAAGGGATACGTGAAGCGGTTGAATACTATCAAACCACGAATCTGCCTGAGCGCCTGGCTCGTTATCATGGAGAGCGAACTGATCTGCTATTTCGTGCCTGGTCTGAGACCTGGTTGCGCGAGAGCTGTCATCAGACGATGGATTTCTCACCCTGGTTGAAAGATATCCGCTGTCCCTCACTGATTATGCAGGGGCATGACGATCAGTATGGCGTGCCGGAACAGGTGACTGATATATGTAAGGGTATTGGTCAGCATGCTGTGCCCTGCTATGTGGATAACTGTGGGCATGTTCCCCATCTGGAAGCGACCGATCAGGTTCTGGCTCTGATGTCAGAGTTTATCTCCCGTCATATATAATCGATCCTTGTCGAGTGATTTGCTACATCGATTGATGAGTTAAATTTCGCTACGTATATAACCGATACTCTCCTCAGGTAGGAGAGCGGTGATCGTTCTGAGAAGCGTAAGCGCTTCGGGGCTCAGACGGCTAGCCGAGATACTCTTTGTCACCTCAGTCGCTGTATGAGTAATGGCCAACGTGAACGGATAACGTGGATAAACCAGATGATCTTCCCGCTGCATATAGCTTCTCAGCAGGGAGATCGCATCGTTATGCAGTGCGTTGCGCTCTGTGGATGTTAGCTTGAGTGGGGTTTCGTTGATCTGAGTTGGACTCTTGTAGATCAGTAGTGTGGCGTGTCCTTCAGCATGCAGTGTGATCGAGGTTGTACCGGCCAGCTTTTTCGCCGGTTTGAGCGTGATCGACAGCGAATCGGCAAAGGCGGCTACCGGGGCCAGTTGTAATAATAGGGTGAGGATTAGGGTGAATCTCATACTCGACCTCTATCACAAAGCGAGTGTCACTTGCGGATCGGGGGCGATCGCAGAATCACCCCACCTCTTTGATCTGAGCTGCTTGTTTTACCAGCTCAGCCAGACTTCCCGCCCGCATTTTACTCATTACGCGTGAGCGGTGGACCTCAACGGTTTTCGGACTGATATCCAGCTCTTCTGCAATCTGACGGTTAGCGTTGCCGGCAACAACCAGACTCATCACCTCTCTTTCACGGCGGCTAAGATTCCCGTAGCAATCGAGAATCTCCTGTTGAGCCCCCTGCTCATCCCGGGCTTTATTGGCTTTGGTGAGTGCACGGCCTACCAACCGGAGGAGAACATCACCATCAAACGGTTTCTCCAGAAAATCCATCGCACCCTGTTTCATCGCGCTGACAGCCATCGGGATGTCACCATGACCGGATATGACGATGATCGGCATATTGATGCCCCGGTCCTGCATTATCTGCTGCAATGCCAGCCCATTAATTTCAGGCATACGTACATCCAGCAGCATGCAACCGATCTCACCATCAAACTCATCAAGGAAGTTGCGAGCGGAGGGAAAGGTGATCACCTTATGATTGGCGGATTCAAGCAGCCACTGCATTGAATCCCGAAAGTCCTCATCATCGTCTACGATGTAGATCGTACCGGTTACATTTGCTTGCATTACTGTTCTCTTAGCGGCAATTTCATATAAAAGTGGGTGCCTGTTTCACCGTCACTCTCCGCCCAGAGCTGACCGCCATGGGTTTCAATAATGGTCTGGGAGATGGAAAGACCCATACCCAGGCCGGTAGATTTCGAGGTGTAGAACGGTTCGAACAGGTTTGCTAACCCTTCGTTAGTGATCCCTTTCGCTTTATCCTCTACTGAGACATGGATATATCCTTCAGTAGTGTGGGTAGTGATAATAACGGGTCTGTAGGGCTTCTTACAATCGCTGTATGCTTCGATCGCATTTCTCATCAGGTTTAACAGTACCTGTTCAATCTGGACCTTGTCTGCCACGAGGTGGGGTAGGCCCTCACCCAGGTTAAAATCAAAAGTGATGTTATGATCCAGAGCCTCCTGATAGAGGAAGGCGCTCACCTCATTACAGCTGTCGTTGATGGAGAAATCCTGACTGTGGTAATCGGTCTTGCGCACAAATGAGCGCATCCGCTTGATAATATCTGAGGCGCGCTTCGCCTGTTTCATGATCAGCTTCATCGAATTGGAAACCGTCTGTACAGGGTTATCCACACCCTCTTCGAGGCGGCGCTGGGTGCCATGACAGTAATTTAAAATAGCCGCCAGTGGCTGATTCACTTCATGAGCCAGCCCGGTTGCCATCTCACCAACTGAGAGTAGCCGGGACATATGCGCCAGTTCAAGCTGGTGGCGTTTGGCTTCCTCTTCAGCCTGACGGCGCAGGGTAATGTCGCGCCCGATGATTGAGTAGTACTCTAACTGGTCATTCTCACGACGGTTTCGGTGCGCGATAATCTCCCGGATCTCTGCAACACGGTTAAGGTTATCCGGTAGCTGCATCGGAATGCTGCCATACCAAACACCGTGAAGTGATGCATGCTCCAACGCATCCTTGACCAGCGTATCCAGAACCTCACCGGCAAACAGCTGGTGCAGATAGTAGATGACCGGTGTGTCTTTCTCCGATCCCAGAGTGTGGTAGGCGGATTCGTTCAGGTAGGTGAGTTTCTGGGTTTTGTGGTTGCAGAACATAATCATATCGGAGGATGCTTCCACAACCCGTGCCAGTCGGCGCATATCTCTTTGCGCTTCTTCGCGTTCCGTTACATCTCGGGAGACGCAGATAATTTCGATCGGGCGGCCTTCTTCGTCACGGATGGTACGGCTGGTAGTCTCCAGCCAGATGTAATGTCCCTCTTTATGACGATAGCGATACACATTGGTGTATACCCCTTCGCGGTAGCGCACACTGTCATCTCGTTTTGAGAGGTTATCAGCATCTTCAGGGTGAAACTGCTCATAACCTGCCATCCCGATAATCTCTTCGGGCTTATAGCCTAAAACGCGTTCGACGGCTGGGCTGGCATCAATGTAGGTCCACTCCTTTGTTGGGGTGTGGCGCGAGATCATATCCGTGGACTGTTCGGCTAACAGGCGGTAGCGATCAGCATCTTCACGACACTTCTCTAATTCGAAAGGAGTTACTGTGCTCATACATCAACCTCAGGGAAATCCCTGTCAATAAATCTAGTCGTTTATATTATGACTTTAGAATAGCTTGAGTAATAAGGGAAATTACGTAGTATTGTTTATATAACGTACTAAATAAGAAGAAATCTCTCTGCGGGCTTTGCACAGGAACCATAACTATGAGTACTAAACATAATCCATATGCGCTGGGACTAGACCAAAATCAGGCGAATTATGCGGCACTGACACCGTTAAGTTTTATTGAGCGTGCTGCCTTTGTATACCCTGATCAGGTTGCCACGATTCACGGTGATCTACGTCGTAACTGGTCTGAGACCTATAGCCGTTGTCGTCAGTTGGCCAGTGCTCTCACCCAGCGGGGTATCGGTGAGGGGGATACCGTATCTGTGATCGCGCCAAATTTGCCAGAGGTATTTGAAGCACATTTTGGTGTGCCGATGGCTGGTGCGGTGCTTAATGCGGTCAATATTCGTCTGGATGCTGAAGCGATCGCTTTTATTTTGCAGCATGCAGAAAGCAAGGTCGTTATTGTTGAGCGCGAATTCTCAGAGGTTGTGCAGAAAGCACTGCGTATTGCCGGTACGACACCGCTGGTTATCGATATCGATGATCCGACCTACGAGGGAGGAGAACTGATCGGCTCGATGGATTACGAAGCGTTTATTGCTGAAGGGGACCCTGAATATAACTGGCAGCCACCGGCAGATGAGTGGGACGCGATTACGCTCAACTATACCTCGGGTACAACCGGCAACCCGAAAGGGGTGGTATACCATCATCGTGGTGCTTACCTGAATGCGATGAGCAATATTGTCTCCTGGGATATGGGTCGCCACCCGACCTATCTATGGACCCTGCCGATGTTCCATTGTAATGGCTGGTGCTTCCCATGGTCGATCGCTGCGGCGGCTGGCACCAGCGTTTCTCTACGACATGTACGTGATCAGGATATCTATGATCTGATCCGAAAAGAGAAGGTTGATCACTTCTGTGGTGCTCCAATTGTCTTGAATATGCTTAACAATGCACCGGATGAGATGAAGGCGGATATTGATCACAAGATTAAAGTGATGACTGCCGGTGCAGCGCCACCTGCTGCTGTGATTCAGGGTATGGAAGAGATGGGTGTTGAGGTGACCCATGTGTACGGTTTGACCGAGACCTATGGCCCATCAGTGGTGTGTGCATGGCATGACAAATGGGACGATAGCACGCTGGAACAGAAGGCTCGACTGAAAGCGCGTCAGGGCGTGAAAGCGCCGATGCTGGAAGGTCTGATGGTGGCAAATCCTGAAACGCTAGAACCGGTGCCTCAGGATGGTGAAACCATGGGTGAGATCTTTATGCGTGGCAATCTGGTGATGAAAGGCTACCTGAAAAATCCATCGACAACAGATGAATCTTTCGAGGGGGGCTGGTTCCACTCAGGTGATCTTGCGGTATGGCATGAAGATGGTTATATCGAAATCAAAGACCGTTCCAAGGACATTATTATCTCAGGTGGCGAGAACATCTCCTCCATCGAGGTTGAGGATGTACTTTATCGTCACCCTGCTGTGATGGAGGCGGCTGTCGTGGCGAAAGCTGATGAAAAGTGGGGTGAGGTGCCCTGTGCCTTTATTAAAACGAAAGAGGAAGTAGAGGTCACGGCCGAGGAGATCATAGAATTTTGCCGCAACAGCATGGCTCGATTCAAAGCGCCGAAAGAGATTGTCTTTGGTGAATTACCGAAAACCTCCACCGGTAAAATCCAGAAGTTTGTACTGCGTCAGCAGGCAAAATAGTCAGATTAAACAGGCGCTTCATGAGAAGCGCCTTCGTTCAGATATACAGAAAGAATCGAGGCGAATTGAATGGCTGATTACAAGGCTCCTCAGAAAGATATGAATTTTGCGCTACGACACAATGCGCGAATGACCCAATTAGCAGAACTGCCGGGTTATGAAGATGCGACCGATGATATGGTTGTTGCGATCCTTGAGGAAGCAGGCAAGGTTGCAAATGCTGTGCTGTCTCCGCTAAATGAGGTCGGCGATCAGACCGGTGTTAAGTTGGATGGCTTGGATGTGCCTACCCCGGAAGGGTTCGCAGACGCTTATCAGCAGTTTGCTGAAGGAGCATGGGGATCACTGCAGTTTGATCCTGAGTATGGTGGTCAGGGACTGCCTTATGCACTCTCTATCCCGGTGATGGAGATGTGGCAGTCGGCTAATATGGCTTGGGGATTGTGCCCGCTGCTGAGTCAGGGCGCGGTTGAAGCGATCTATCACAATGCCAGCGATGAACTGAAAGCCTGTTACTTACCGCAACTGATCAGTGGCGAGTGGACCGGTACTATGAACCTGACAGAGCCACAGGCGGGCTCGGATCTTGCGGCTGTTAGGACTAAAGCTGAGCGAGAAGGTGATCATTACCGGATTAAAGGCCAGAAGATTTTCATCACCTGGGGTGAGCATGATATGGCTGAAAATATCATCCACCTGGTATTGGCTCGTTTGCCTGATGCGCCTCCGGGTGTGAAAGGGATCAGCCTGTTTGTGGTACCGAAATTCCTTGTTAATGAGGATGGTTCACTGGGCGAACGTAATGATGCGAAGTGTGTCTCGCTGGAACATAAACTGGGTATCCATGCCAGCCCAACCTGTGTGATGGCCTTCGGTGACGAAGAGGGGGCAATCGGTTATCTGGTAGGTGAAGAAAACCGAGGTCTGGCATGTATGTTCACCATGATGAACAATGCCCGTCTGGCAGTGGGTTTGCAGGGGGTGGCGATCTCAGAACGCGCTTATCAACATGCACTGGAGTATGCTCACGACCGCATTCAGAGTCCGTCAGTGGGTAGCAAAGAAGCTGGGCCGATTATACGCCATGCGGATGTCCGGCGTATGTTACAGACCATGAAATCGATCACTGAAGCAGGGCGCGCGCTGGCATATGATGCCTGTGCCAGTCTGGACTTCTCTCACCGATCTGAAGATGCGGCACAACGTGCAACAGAGTCGGCACGAGCGGCTTATCTGACGCCAATTGTGAAAGGCTGGTGCACCGAAGTCGCTCAGGAAGTGACCTCTCTGGGCGTTCAGGTTCATGGCGGTATGGGCTTTATTGAAGAGACGGGTGCTGCGCAACACTATCGAGATGCACGTATCCTGCCTATCTATGAGGGAACCAACGCGATTCAGGCATTAGATCTGGTGGGGCGTAAAACCCTGTTTGATGGTGGAGAAGCTGGCGCTGCTGTGCAAGCAGAGATTGCAGAGGTTATTGCACAATTGAAGGCGCAGGGTAGCTTTGCAACGGAATCGGCTCAGCTGGAATCCTCGTTGCAACAAGCTAAAGTCGCGCAGGAGGCTTTGCTGAGCGGGAGCCAGGATGATCCTCAGTTGGCGGGATCGATCGCTTATAACTATCTGATGCTAATGGGTACGCTTTGTGGCGGTTGGCAGTTGCTCAAGGCGGCGTTAGCGGCAGGTGAGGAGTTGCAAGCGGGAGGGGATGAAACCTTCCTAAATGCTAAAATTCTTAGCGCACGCTTCTACGCTGCGCAGGTATTGCCGAGAACTGCTTCTTTTGCCCAGATGGTTGCTTCGGGCAGTGAGTCAATTATGGCGATGTCTGATGATCAGCTGGCGTCTGCCTGGTATGCCTGATGAGAAAAGTTAAACCCGCGATTTAAAAAATCCCCGCTATTGCGGGGATTTTTTTTAATGGTTACTGGCGAGCTTGACACCAAAACCGACCAGCAAGAACCCTGTGATACTCTCCATTATCTGGCTGACACGCGGCCTCTGCAGCCATACTTTTGCTCTGTTCACCATTAGAACCAGTGCGCCCTGCCAGAGCATACCGATCAGAAAGTGAACGCCTGCCATCATTAAGGCCTGCGGTACAGCGGGGTAGGCCGGGTCGATAAATTGTGGCAGGAATGCCATATAGAAGATAACGGTCTTGGGATTAAGTACATTGGACAGCAGTCCTTCGCGAAGGGAGGTAAACCAACTGACCCGTGTATCTTTCCTTACCTCTCCGATAACCATCGCTTTGTGTTGGTATGCAGAGCGCAGGCTCTGTAACCCCAGCCAGACTAGATAACCCGCTCCGGCCAGTTTTAGCAGAGTAAATAGCTCAGCCGAACCTAATAAAATGACAGAAAGTCCTGCTGCTGAGATCAGGGCGTGAACAAATAAGCCCAGACAGATACCGAAGCTGGTTACCAGACCGTCTTGAGTACCGCCGCGTACCGAGTTACGCATCACCAGCAGGCTGTCGACGCCGGGGGTAAGTGTGAGCGCGGTGATGGCGAGCAAAAAGGGTAACCAGAGGAAATGTTCGAACATTCAGGGTATCAGTTCAGGATAAAAAACACAGTATGCGATATCCTGAAGGTATTTACTATCTCAGCAATATAGTTAAAGTATTAATTAGATGTTGCTAACATAATGATAATAGATCTGATATCTGAGCTGGTTACCTGATGTCTGAAAACGTAAAGCTTCAGCAATTAGTCGCTGAAAATATAGAACTGACACGCTATAAACGGGATCTGGAGACTCTGCTGGAGACTACGGATGACTTCATCTACATCAAAGATGAGCAGCATAAGTTTGTCTATACCAGCACCGCTTTTGCCCACCTAGCACGGCATCAAAGCTGGAAAGAGCTGGTTGGAAAGGATGATTTTGATATCTTTCCGCTCGAACATGCAGAGCGTTATTATGCTTTTGAGAGACAGGTGATAGAGCAGGGGGAGTCTCTGCGCTTTCATGAAGAGCCTTATTTCAACCTTGAGGGTGAGCTCTGCTGGGTTTCCTCCACCAAGAACCCGGTGTTTGATGAACAGGGCGATGTCATCGGTTTGGTTGGGATTAGTAAGGATATTACCGACCTTAAACGACAGCAGTCTCAGATAGAGTATGTGGCTGATCATGATGATCTGACCAATTTTCTCAATCGCCGTGCATTCTTTCAGTATGGACAGAAGATGCTGGCTGCCGCGGATCGGGATGGAAGTGGTATTGCTGTTCTTTACATCGATCTTGATTGTTTCAAAAAAGTGAATGATCGCTATGGGCACGCCGAAGGGGATAATGTGATCGTAGCTTTTGGGGCAATCATAAAAGAGGTCACACGCGAAGCTGATCTTACGGCCCGTCTTGGAGGCGATGAGTTTGTTATTCTGATTAAACAGCAGAACGATGTCGTTGATGCCGCGTCAGTGCTGACGCAGAGAATCCTATCTGAAGTGAATCGCTTATCCCAGCCACTGTTGGGGTGTGGTTGCAGTATCGGTATTGCCGAATATCATCCGAAAGAGCGGCTGGATACGCTTGTTAACCGAGCGGATAAAGCGATGTATCAGGCGAAACAGCAGCAGGGGAGCTCTTACTCACTCGGCTCAGAGGCGTTAGCCTAGTTTTCTCGCGCTGAGTTCAATCACGCAAGCGGCCTGTTTCTCCAAATTATTCATCACATTTCGGCCCATCTGCAGAAACTCTGGGCCGAGGATCAGCGCAGGGGAGACCGTAGCCGGTGTCGATGGATGCTCACGCTCCTTTTCACTCTGGCGTTTTCGCCAGCTTAGGGCTTCCTCCGACCAATCATTAAGCGTTTCAATTTGGAAACCGCAATCGCGCAGGCGCTCTGTTAACTGCTGTTGCTTGAGCAGGTGCGAGTGTTGGGGATCACGAGCCCAGGGTACCGGATAGCACATCTGTTGATGCTCAGGGCCTTGGATCACCTCATGCAGAAGTAACTGGCCACCTTCTGAAAGCACTCGCTGACACTCCGATAGGACCTGAATATCATCGGGCATATTCAGTAGACTGTGCTGAAACAGCACCAGATCAAACTGCGCATCACCGAATGGTAGATGATGGGCATCTGCGGTTATCACAAAAGGTGGTTGGCTGTCAGAGGTCAGAGCAGAAAGTGCACGGTTCACTTTGTTCAATTCATGGGTAATATCAACCCCGATCACACTACGGCCGGTTTCCCTTTCCAGCAGACGCATCAACCCGCCTAAACCGGAGCCTATATCTAGAATCCGTTTAGCCCCGCTCTCTTTGATCCGTTGCAATAGCTTCAAAGAGGCTTTTATGCCACCAATATGCAGCTGATCTACGGGTGCTAATTGATAAACGTTTGGGCCATCCGGGTAGGCGTGTCGCAGGCGTTTAATGATCTGCTCTACATCCAGTTGCTGATCATAATGTTGCTTGATGGAGTCGGTCATCTCTCTTCCTCCGGAGACAAAAACGCCAACCCGAAGGCTGGCGTTGATCGGGCTATTAGTGGTACTTAATCTTCTAAGCCAAGTTCTTCAATAGATATTTCACGCATCTTAAACTTCTGGATCTTACCCGTTACTGTCATCGGGAACTCCTCGACAAACTTAAAGTAACGCGGGATCTTGAAGTGGGTTATTTTACCCTTACAGAACGCTTTCAGATCATCAGCGGTAATATCATCTGCACCCGGAGAGAGTTTGACCCAGGCGATCAGCTCTTCACCATACTTCTTATCCGGAACCCCGGTGACCTGAACATCAGAGATTGATGGGTGGGTGTAGAGGAACTCCTCAATCTCTTTTGGATAGACGTTCTCACCACCACGGATCACCATATCTTTGATACGGCCTACGATCTGAATGTAGCCCTCTTCATCCATGGTTGCCAGATCGCCGGTGTGCATCCAGCCTGCTTCATCGATAGAGCCTTTGGTCGCTTCCGGGTTGTTCCAGTATTTCAGCATCACACTGTAACCACGGGTACAGAGTTCACCCACTTCGCCACGTGCTACAACATTGCCACTGGCGGGATCTACCAGCTTGGTTTCAAGATGGGGCTGAGTACGGCCTACAGTAGTGACACGCTTCTCGAAGGGATCATCGGCCGCTGTTTGCGTAGAAACCGGGCTGGTTTCGGTCATGCCGTATGCGATCTGGACCTCTTCCATATGCAGTTTTGAGTTAACCGCTTTCATCACCTCGGCCGGACAGATTGAGCCTGCCATAATGCCGGTGCGCAGGGTTGAAACGTCATACTGCTCAAAATCGGGATCATCCATCTCTGCAATAAACATAGTGGGCACGCCGTAGAGTGCCGTCGCCCGCTCTTCAGAGACCGCCTGCAGTACTGATTTAGGCTCAAAGCCCTCATCTGGATAGATCATCGTTGCGCCATGGGTGATACAGCCCAGGTTGCCCATCACCATACCGAAACAGTGATATAGAGGGACCGGGATAACCAGACGGTCCTGATCCGTGAAATTCATACTCTCAGCAACGAAAAAACCGTTGTTGAGGATATTATGGTGTGACAGTGCCGCACCTTTAGGGAATCCGGTTGTACCGGAGGTGTATTGGATATTGATCGGATCATCAAATTGCAGTTCGCCCTGAACACGGTCCACCTGGGACTGGTCGACCTTATCCGCCATCTCCATGAAATCAGCCCACCGCCACATGCCGGCGTGCTTATCACTGGCCAGATTCACGATACCTTTCAGATGTGGCAGCTTCTCGGATGCCAGTTCGCCCTCTTCCGCAGAGTTAAGTTCCGGAGCCAGATCAAAAAGCATCTGGGTGTAGTTAGAGGACTTAAAGTTGCCCGCGGTGACCAGGAACTTAGCTTCCGACTGGTTCATCGCATATTCCAGCTCGTGTAGACGGTAAGCCGGGTTGATATTCACCAGAATGGCACCGACTTTTGCAGTCGCAAACTGCGTGATTGTCCACTCGGCACAGTTGGGTGACCACATACCGACACGATCACCGCGTTTTACCCCGATAGCGAGGAAAGCCCGGGCCGCTTCATTAACTTTTTGCTGAAGTTCAGCGTAGGTGTAACGTAGGTTCTGATGACGTACGATCAGAGCATCGTTATCCGGGTATCTGTTAGCAATTTCATCAAACTTGTCACCGATGGTCATGCCGATCAGTGGTGTCGTACTAGGTCCGCTGGTATAGCTAGGGAGTTTACTCATCGTTGTTGACCCCATTTGCGCATTTATTTTTTTAATTCAAAGGGAGCCCGGATATCCATGTTATCCGGACAAGCATTTTCTTATCTGTACAGGCTGTGATACTCAGGATTCGGCTGCATATCAGAGGCACTGGCAACACGGTTAGTCATGTTGTAGAACCCGGTGATATTGGCGATATCCCAGATATCCTGATCGCTGAAGCCTGCGTCACGCAGCGCCTGGCGATCCTCTTCCAGAATCTTATGTGGTGTTTCGGTCAGCTTGACCGCGAAATCGAGCATCGCGCGATGGCGATCAGACAGTTCAGCTACGCGATAATTCATCACCATCAGTTCACCGAGCTTAGGCTCTTCTGAGTACTGGCGAACGGCCGATCCGTGAGCGACCTGACAGTAGTAGCAGGCGTTGGTCGAAGAGACTGCGACCGCAATCATCTCTTTTTCCAGGACACTCAGACCGCTTTCACCGAACATCAGCTCGTTGTAAATACGGGAGAATACGTCCAGCTGCGCCTGATTCTGGCTGTAAGCTTTCAGGACATTTGGAACCATGCCGAGCTTCTCTTCGCAGACCGAGAAGTACTTCTGAAATTCCGGTGACAGTTGATCATGCTCAGGAACAGGCAGATCAAGCGCCGTGATATGGTTAGGTTGTGACTTCATTTTCTACCTCGGTTGTTGTTTTTGTGTCGAGGCAGCGCCTGAAAAACAGGCGCTGAAACAGGGTATTAAGTTATTCACAGCCAATGGCCAGAGAAACCTTAGAGCCATTATTCCGGCCCAACTGTGCAGTGATCCAATGGCTGGTCGCAACCAACTTATTCAGATCTACACCCGTTTTGATACCCAGCCCATTGAGCATATATAAAACATCTTCGGTGGCAACATTACCGGATGCACCTTTGGCATAAGGGCAACCACCTAATCCTGCAACAGAGGTATCAACCACTGCGATACCTTCTTCAATCACCGCGTAGAGGTTGGCCAGTGCCTGCCCGTAGGTATCATGGAAGTGCGCTGCAAGTTTATCCACAGGCACCTCTTTGCTGACAGCCTCGAGCATTTTCTTGGCTTTCAGAGGAGTCCCTACGCCGATTGTGTCGCCCAGAGAGATCTCATAGCAGCCCATATCCAGCATGTCACGGCAGACGGCAGCAACCTGCTCAGGCGCTATATCACCGTTATAGGGACAACCCAACACTGTTGATACGTAGCCGCGCACCCGGATGTTGTTTGCCTGAGCGCTCTCCATGATGGGAGTAAAACGCTCCAGACTCTCTTTTATCGAGCAGTTAATATTCTTCTGAGTGAACGCTTCAGACGCAGCACTGAATACCGCAACTTCGTCTACCTGCGCTTCAATGGCACCTTCCAGACCCCTCATATTTGGAGTCAGTGCGGCGTAGGTCACACCTGTTTTTCGCTGGATACCCGCCATGACATCGCTGGCATCACCCATCTGCGGTACCCACTTCGGAGAGACAAAACTGGCCGCTTCGACGTAACTCAGGCCCGCATCAGCGAGTCGGTCGATAAGCTCAACTTTGACTGCAGTGGGAATGATATCGCCCGGTTCATTCTGAAGGCCGTCGCGAGGACCGACCTCCACAATGCGGACACTTTTGGGAAGTGCCATTACGCAGCCTCCCCGTCACTGGCTTCCACAGCGATCAGATCAGAGCCTTCGTTCACCAGGTCACCTTCTGCGTAGAAGATATCGGCAACCACACCGTCATAAGGTGCAGAGATGCTGTGCTCCATCTTCATCGCTTCCATGATGACCAGCGTCTCGCCTTCGCTGACGGTCTGACCTTTTTCAACCAGAACCGCAACCACGGCTCCGTTCATGGGAGCAGCCAAAGAGGCATCGCCACTCTGTTCGGATTCGGTGAAGGTATCGCGGTGCTGACGGCACTGGAACTGTTCACCTTCATGGAACAGCGTCAGGTTGTCACCATCCTGGAAGCAGTGAACCGTCAAACGGTGACCGTTGACGACAACATTCAGTGCATCACCGTTGAGCGAAGCGGCTACGCGATAGCTTGCACCATCAACCGTGATCTCGTATTCACCCTGTTTTTCAAGAATGCTGAGCTCATGCAGATCATCGCCCAGCATCAGTTTCAGCGGACGGGCGTATTCAGAGTTCAGACGCCAGCCATTCTGTGCCGAGAACGGTGAGTGCTGATCTCCCTTGATGACGCTGTCTGCTTTTCCTGCTTCAAGGAAGAAGGCAGCAGACATGACCAGGCAGTACTGACTGTCCAGATGTGCATCCGGAAACAGCAACTCACGGTGTTTATCGATAAAGCCGGTATCCAGATCAAGATCACGGAACGGGGCCGCATCAGCCAGATTTCGAAGGAA
Organism: uncultured Neptuniibacter sp.; assembly: GCF_947498015.1. Classification (GTDB taxonomy): domain Bacteria; phylum Pseudomonadota; class Gammaproteobacteria; order Pseudomonadales; family Balneatricaceae; genus Neptuniibacter. Next base: position 61,581 of record NZ_CANMIR010000015.1, on the reverse strand, counting down.
TTTCGTGTTGGTTTTCAGACCCGCAATACGGTACTCCTCAAGGGCTTGTACCATACGGTTGATCGCAGCATCGCGGTTCTCATCCCAGACGATCAGCTTAGCGATCATCGGATCGTAGAACACACTGACCTCATCACCCTGAATAACACCCGTATCGACACGTACGTGTGCATTTTCTGCCGGTGTCTGCAGGTATTTCAGTGTGCCTGTTGCGGGTAGGAAGTCATTATCCGGATCTTCCGCGTAGATACGTGCTTCCAACGCGTGGCCACGGATCTGAAGCTGATCCTGTGCAAGCGGTAGTTCACTGCCTGCGGCGATCCGTAGCTGCCACTCAACCAGATCCAGACCGGTGATCATCTCGGTTACCGGGTGCTCTACCTGCAGACGGGTGTTCATCTCCATAAAGTAGAAAGAGCCATCTACATCGTAGAGGAACTCTACTGTACCTGCGCCCACGTAATCGATCGCCTGAGCAGCACGTACCGCTGCTTCACCCATCGCTTTGCGGGTTTCATCAGACAGGCCGGGAGCTGGAGCTTCTTCGATCACTTTCTGGTGACGACGCTGAACTGAGCAATCGCGTTCGGCCAGATAGATACCGTTGCCGTGTTTATCGCAGAATACCTGGATCTCTACGTGACGAGGCTGAGTCAGGTAGCGCTCGATCAGCATATCAGGGTTACCGAAAGCGTTTTTGGCTTCACGGCAGGCAGATACCAGTGCTTCGTCAAACTCATCCAGAGATGCAACAACACGCATCCCTTTACCACCCCCACCGGCAACCGCTTTCAGAAGTTGTGGATAACCACATTTTTCTGATTCCGCTTTCAGCAGGGCAGGGTCTTGATCATCCCCGTGATAACCTGGTACCAGAGGTACATTAGCGTGCGACATAATCTCTTTTGCCGCCGACTTGGAACCCATCGCCGCAATGGCGGGAGAAGGGGGGCCAATAAAGGTGATGCCGTTGGCTTCGAGCGCTTCGGCAAACTCAGTGTTTTCTGAGAGGAAACCATAACCCGGGTGAACCGCTTGAGCACCAGACTGCTTGCAGATCTCAATGATCTTGTCTGCACGTAGGTAACTTTCGGTACTTGGCGCAGGGCCTAAAAGGAAAGCTTCGTCAGCCATGGCAACATGGCGAGAGTTTGCATCAGCTTCTGAATAGACAGCGACACATTTGATACCCAGACGATGTGCTGTCTGGATGACACGACAGGCGATCTCACCCCTGTTCGCGATTAAAATTTTACTAAACATGGCGATTACTCCTGAATCCAGTTTGGCTTGCGCTTTTGCAGGAATGAGCCGAGCCCTTCCTGACCTTCAGCACTGACGCGAATCTCAGCGATACGGCATGCCGTATCATTGATAACCGCCTGATCGATATCTTTACCACTTACGGCAAAAATCAGATCTTTTGCTGCGTGCATACCTTGCGGGCTGTTTCGGCGGAGTTGCTCAACGAAACGGTTGCAGGCATCGTCCATCATCTCAACATCAGCAACTACCTCATGCACCAATCCATACGCCTGAGCCTGACGGGCAGTGAACACTTCAGCTGTGACAAAATAGCGGCGCGACTGGCGCTCGCCGATTGCGCGAACCACATAGGGAGAGATCACCGCAGGAATCAGGCCGATCTTGACTTCACTCAGGCAGAACTGACTGGATTCCGCTGCAATCACAATATCGCAGCACGCGGCCAGCCCTACAGCGCCTCCGTAGGCTGCACCCTGAACCAGACCAATGGTTGGTTTGGACAGGTTGTTTAAGACCTCCATCAGCTTCGCAAGGCGACCTGCGTCATCCAGATTTTCCTGATAGCTGTTCTGAGCCATCCGTTTCATCCAGGCGAGATCTGCTCCGGCTGAGAAGTTCTTACCGTTGGAGCGAAGTACCAGCACACGTACGTCTCTGTCTTCATTGACCGCTTCAAGCTGATTGATCAACTGTTCAATCACATCATCATCGAAAGCGTTATGTACTTCCGGGCGATTGATGATCAGATGCGCAACGCCGTTGGGCTGTTTTTCGAGTAATACAAAATTGTTCGACATAGCAGCCCCCTTACATACGGAATACACCGAACTTGGTGTCACCGATCGGTTTGTTAAGTGCTGCTGAAAGCCCCATGCCGATTACATCACGGGTCTGTGCCGGATCGATTACACCGTCATCCCATAAACGCGCACTGGCGTAGTAAGGGTGACCCTGGTGCTCATAGGTATCGATGATTGGCTTTTTAAACTTGGCTTCTTCATCGGCAGACCATTCCTGGCCCACGCGATCCATGTTGTCACGTTTAACGGTCGCCAGTACGCCAGCTGCCTGTTCACCACCCATGACCGAGATGCGGGCATTTGGCCACATCCAGAGGAAGTTAGGGCTGTAAGCTCGGCCACACATGCCGTAGTTGCCCGCACCAAAAGAGCCGCCAATCAGAACAGTGAGTTTCGGTACATCGGCACATGCAACAGCATTCACCATTTTCGCACCGTGCTTAGCGATACCCTCAGACTCCGCTTTCTGGCCAACCATGAAGCCGGTGATATTCTGCAGGAACAGAAGTGGGATCTTGCGCTGACAGCACAGTTCGATGAAGTGTGCGCCTTTCTGCGCTGAATCGCCGAACAGGATGCCGTTGTTCGCTACGATACCAACCGGGTAACCGTGGATATGTGCAAAACCGGTGACCAGTGTGGTGCCGTACATTTTTTTGAATTCGTCGAATTCAGAGCCATCGACAATACGAGCAATGATTTCGCGTACGTCGAAAGGCTTCTTAAGATCGGTGCCTACGATGCCGTAGATCTCATCCGCACTGTATAGCGGTGCTTTAGGCTCGCGGATATCCATATCCAGGTTTTTCTTACGGTTGAGATTAGATACGCAAGTCCGTGCAATCTGCAGGGCATGGGCATCGTTCTCAGCATAGTGGTCAGCAACACCGGATACTTTACAGTGAACGTCTGCACCACCGAGATCTTCAGCAGAAACCACTTCGCCGGTTGCTGCTTTTACCAGCGGTGGACCCGCCAGGAAGATCGTACCCTGATTACGTACGATAATTGATTCATCTGCCATCGCAGGTACATAAGCACCGCCGGCAGTACACAGACCCATTACCACAGCGATCTGCGGGATGCCCTTGGAAGACATACGTGCCTGGTTAAAGAAGATGCGACCAAAGTGGTCCCGATCCGGGAATACATCATCCTGCTGAGGCAGGTTGGCACCACCGGAATCTACCAGATAGATACAGGGCAGGTGGTTTTGCTCAGCGATCTCCTGAGCACGCAGGTGCTTCTTAACGGTTAGCGGGAAATAAGTGCCGCCTTTAACCGTAGCGTCGTTGGCAACGATCATACATTCCTGACCGCTGACCCGGCCAACACCGGCGATGATCCCTGCTGCTGGAATGACATCGTCATAGACTTCGTGAGCGGCCAGTTGAGAAAGCTCCATGAATGGAGCGCCTTCATCCAGTAGCGCGTTGATACGTTCACGGGGGAGTAACTTGCCGCGAGAGAGATGACGCTCCTGATATTTAGGACCGCCTCCCTGTTCAATCGTAGCGACTTTATCACGCAGATCATTCACAGCTTCCGCCATTGAATCGTGGTTGCTACGGAACTCTTCTGCGCGTGGATTTATTTTTGTTTGCAGAACGGCCATACCGATCTCCTGAAAATTACCTGAAAAAGAGAAAAGAGGTGGGCCGAAGCCCACCTAAAGCGACGGCTTTGTTACTTGTTCAGGAACAGCTCACGACCGATCAGCATACGGCGGATCTCAGAGGTACCTGCACCAATCTCATACAGCTTGGCATCACGTAGCAGACGGCCTGTTGGGAACTCATTGATATAGCCGTTACCGCCCAGTAGCTGAATGGCATCCAGCGCCATCTTGGTTGCGGTTTCGGCGGTGTACAGAATGACGGCTGCACAGTCTTTACGGCTGGTTTCACCGCGCATCGCGGCTTGTGCAACGTTGTAGGTATAGGATTTAGATGCGTTCATCAGGGTGTACATGTCGGCGATCTTGCCCTGTACCAGCTCAAACTCACCGATCGGCTGGCCGAACTGGCTACGGTCACGAATATACGGAACAGCGATATCCATCGCAGCTTCCATAATGCCCAGTGGACCACCGGCTAGAACCAGACGCTCATAGTCCAGACCACTCATCAGCACGCGAACACCGCCATTGAGTTCACCCAGAATGTTCTCTTTTGGAACCGGGCAATCTTCAAATACCAGTTCACAGGTGTTGGAACCGCGCATACCCAGCTTATCCAGCTTCTGATGGCGGGAGAAACCAGGGAAGTCGCGTTCAACGATAAAGGCGGTAATCCCTTTAGGGCCCGCATTTACGTCGGTTTTGGCGTAGATTACATAGGTGTTAGCGTCCGGACCATTGGTGATCCACATCTTGTTACCGTTTAACAGGTAGTGATCGCCGTTGTCACGGGCATGTAGCTTCATCGATACAACATCGGAACCCGCATTGGGTTCTGACATCGCCAACGCACCGATATGCTCACCGCTGATCAATTTAGGCAGATACTTCTGTTTCTGCTCTTCAGTGCCGTTACGATGAATCTGGTTAACGCAGAGGTTGGAGTGTGCGCCGTAAGACAGACCAACAGAGGCGGATGCACGGCTGATCTCTTCCATCGCAATAATGTGAGCCAGATAGCCCATATCAACACCACCGTACTCCTCTTTTACGGTGATACCCAGTAATCCCATGTCACCAAATTTACGCCATAGGTCGTTCGGGAATTCGTTTTTCTGATCAATCTCTTCCGCGCGCGGAGCGATTTCCTGTGCTGCGAAGCTATTTATCTGCTCGCGCAGCATATCCATAGTTTCGCCCAGTCCAAAGTTCAGTCCAGAGTATTGTGAGATCATATTGTTACCCTTTTGCACGCCGATCGACCTTTCCCTTGATGACTACGTTAAGAGAAGTGGTCTTATTCGGGCCTTTGTTTTTGTTTTAGTTCGTTTAGCGTTTCTTTACAGCGGGCTTCCGCATTGTCCAGCTCCTGCTGGAGAATGGCGATATCCCTGAGCTGTTGCTCAAGGTCAGTCCGTTTTTCATTAATTTTATCCATCAGCAGGTACAGCTGCTTCTCACTGCCGGTGAGTGTCTCATCCCAGAGTTCAAACAGTTCCCGGGTCTCTGCCAGAGAAAAGCCTAATCGTTTCCCCCGAAGTATCAGTTTGAGCCGGACTTTGTCCTGGCTGCTATAGACTCGGGTTTGCCCTCGTCGACTTGGGAACAGCAGCTGCTGATCTTCGTAAAAACGAATGCTGCGTGTTGTCAGGTCGAACTCTTTGGAGAGCTCACTAATTGAATAGGTTTTTTTATTCATGGGTTCACACTACTACGTTGCTAGTTTGTAGATTAATAGAAGTTGACGTTTACGTAAAGATCAATAAGGGAATTCCTATATTTTTGTGTTAATTTTAATCATTATGCTAACCTGTTGATAATTAACGAATAAGTGGTTTTTTTGCGGTATTGTGCAGTGCAGTTAATACCAAAGTAGTACTAGCCTTCCTGTAGGGGAAATTGCTAATTTGGGTGAAAAGCTGAGCTGCTTAACGCCGTCCTTAAAGGCAATAGCGCTGGTTAAATAAAAATAAAAACAGCGAGGATCGGATTCTACATGAGTGTCGATTACGTCCTGCAAACCTCTGATTTAGTTAAAGAATTCAAAGGTTTTACAGCGGTAGATAATGTAAATTTGAACGTCAAGCGTGGTGACATCCATGCGTTGATTGGGCCAAATGGTGCGGGTAAAACGACAGTTTTTAACCTGCTTACCAAGTTCCTGATCCCGACGTCAGGTCAAATTCTTTTTAATGGTGAAGATATCACTCAGATGCGCTCTGCAGAGATTGCGCGTAAGGGTGTGGTTCGTTCGTTCCAGATCTCCGCCGTCTTCCCCCACCTGACTGTGCTGGAGAATGTGCGTATCGCACTTCAGCGTAAAGAGGGTAATAGTTTCCATTTCTGGAAGTCCGATAAGGTCCTGAACAAGCTTAATGCGAGAGCGTTGGAGTTACTGGAATCTGTTGGTCTTCAGGATTATGCCAACTCGATCACAGTGGATCAGCCTTATGGCCGTAAGCGTGCTTTAGAGATCGCGACGACTTTGGCGCTTGACCCTGAGCTGATGCTGTTGGATGAGCCGACGCAGGGTATGGGTCATGAAGATGTCGAGGTGGTTTCTGATCTGATCAAAAAGGTGTCCAAAGATCGTACCATTCTGATGGTTGAGCATAACCTTCACGTAGTGTCTAAGTTGGCCGATCGTATCTCTGTGTTACAGCGTGGTGCGATTTTGACCGAAGGCGACTATGAAACAGTCTCAGCTGATCCTCGTGTTAAAGAAGCCTATCTGGGTGTTGCTGCAGATGAGGTTGAAGCCGGGTCTGACGACAAGACAGCAGAAAGTGCAGATGAGAAGGTGGTTGTATGAGTCAGGGCGGTAATGAAAAACTTCGCATCAGCGATCTGCATGCCTTTTACGGTGAATCCCACATTCTGCACGGCATCGATATGCACGTTATGCAGGGTGAGTTGGTGACTCTGCTTGGACGTAACGGTGCGGGTCGTTCAACTACGCTGCGATCCATCATGAATATGGTGGGGCGCCGTACGGGTAGTATTAATATCAATGGTCGTGAAACGATTGATATGCCAGCCCACAAGATTGCGCATCTGGGTATGGGGTTCTGCCCGGAAGAGCGTGGTATCTTCTCCAGTCTCAACGTTGAAGAGAATCTGATGCTGCCACCGACAGTGCGCAGTGACGGTATGAGCGTTGAAGAGATCTATGAGATTTTCCCAAACCTGTATGAGCGTCGTACCAGTCAGGGTACTCGTTTGTCCGGGGGTGAACAGCAGATGCTGGCGCTGGCACGTATCCTGCGCTCTGGAGCAAATATCCTACTCCTGGATGAGATTACAGAGGGTCTGGCTCCGGTAATTGTCCAGAAGCTGGCAGAGGTTCTGACGACGCTGAAAGAGCGTGGGTTGACCATCCTGTTGGTCGAGCAGAACTTCCGCTTTGCTGCACCGATTGCAGATCGTCACTATGTGATGGAGCACGGGCATATAGTGGAAGAGGTTCGTAAGGATGAACTAAAAGCGAAAACTGAGATGCTCAACACAATGTTGGGTGTTTGATCAGGAATAACCAAAAGGCCGAGGGACAACGCCCATACGCATGACGGGCAAGGTTTCGAACGCCGAACTCTTAAACGAATAAAAATAAAAACTCTATCAGGAGAACAAACGATGAAACCAATGAAGAAATCTCTGCTGACAGCAGCAGTCGCAACAGCATTTGCCGTATCTGGTGCTCAGGCAGCAGGTATCTCTGATGACAAAGTTAAGATCGGTGTACTGGCAGATATGGGCGGTGTTTACTCAGATATCTGTGGTAAAGGTTGTGTAACAGCCGTTGAGATGGCCGTTGAAGATTTCGGTGGTACCGTTCTGGGTAAGCCAATTGAGATTGTCAGTGCGGATGACCAGAATAAAGCTGATATCGGCTCTGCAAAAGTGCGTGAGTGGGTAGAAAGTGAAGGTGTTGATGCAGTAAACGGTCTGGTAGCTTCTTCTGTTACCGGTGCTGTAACTAAAGTACTGACTGATAACAAAAAGATCGCTCTGATCTCTACGTCCGCATCTCATGCTTTCACAACTAAGGCATGTTCTCCATACAACGCTCACTGGACTTATAACGTAGTAGCCTTGGCAAACGGTACTGTTAAGCCAATGCTGGACGCGGGTAAGAAGAAATGGTTCTTCATCACGGCTGACTATGCGTTTGGTCACGCTCTGGAAAAAGTAGCAACAGGCGTAATCAATTCTAATGGCGGTGAAGTTGTAGGTGCGGTACGTGCGCCACTGGGCACGACTGACTTCTCCTCTTATGTCCTTCAGGCTCAGTCCTCAGGTGCAGACGTTGTAGCCCTGGCGAACGCAGGTGCTGACTTCGTAAACTCCCTGAAAACAGCGGCTGAGTTCGGTCTGACTGAAACAGCTGATGTAGCGGGTCTGTTGGTATTCACACATAACGCTAAGGCTCTGGATCCAAATATCGCAGGCGGTATGAAGCTGACAACAGGTTTCTACTGGGATATGGATGATGAGACCCGTGCTTGGTCTAAGCGCTTCAAAGAGCGTCACGGTACTATCCCGGCAATGGGTCAGGCGGGTGCTTACTCTATGACTATGCACTACCTGAACGCGATCAAAGAAGCGGGCACAGACGATGCTGATGCAGTTATGGCTGTGATGAAGAAGAACAAGCCAAATGACTTCTTCGCTCGTAACGCTGAGCTGCGTGCAGACGGCCGTATGGTTCACGATATGTACCAGGTACGTATCAAGAAAGCGGATGAGCGCAGCAACGAAGACGATATCTTTGCAATTGAGCAGGTTATCCCTGGAGATGTCGCATTTGGTCCTATGATGGATCAGTGCAACTTCACGGCTAAAAAGTAATTGCATTGCTTGGGTGGAGGGCGACTTCCACCCGATCTCTGGTTAAGTAAGAGACAGAGCCGCATCATCATCAAGGCGGCTCTATTTAACTCTCTTTAGCGTTTGGTGAATTCCGGTCAAGCTACCAATAGAAGTAGCAAACTACATCGGATAGGGGTGGAGAGTTATGGCAACATTTCTCGGTATCAATCTCTTTGGCCTTTTCGGCCAGCTGCTGGTGGGCCTGATTAACGGTTCATTCTATGCACTTCTCAGTCTGGGTTTGGCGATCATTTTCGGACTGTTAAAAATTATCAACTTCGCCCAGGGTGCGTTGTATATGCTAGGCGCATTTTTCGCCTGGATGGCTCTCAACTACATGGGCATTAATTACTGGGCTGCGCTGCTGTTTGTACCGCTTGCAGTCGGGTTTTTAGGAATTTTGATGGAGCGCTTCCTGTTGCGCCCTATCGCGAATGAAGACCACCTGTACAGTCTGCTGCTGACCTTCGGTCTGGCGCTGATTCTTCAGGGGGCATTTACGCACCTATACGGTTCCTCAGGTCTCTCTTACGCGATCCCTGAGCAATTAAAAGGTGGTAACCGTTTACCGTTCATGTATCTGCCTAATTATCGTGCCTGGATCATCCTTGCATCGATCGTAGTGTGTGCGGGAACCTGGTATATGATCGAGAAAACCAAGCTGGGTGCATACCTGCGAGCGGGTACTGAAAATCCGCAGTTGATGCAGGCGTTTGGTATCAACGTACCGTTGATCGTCACGCTGACGTTTGGTTTTGGTGTAGGTCTGGCTGGCTTTGCTGGCGTCATGGCAGCACCGGTTTACTCTGTATCGCCTGATATGGGCTCGAACATGCTGATTGTGGTGTTTGCCATCGTAGTAATCGGCGGGATGGGTTCGATAGGGGGTGCAATTTTGACAGGTCTCGGCATGGGGGTCGTAGAGGGCTTAACTAAGTACTTCTATCCTGAAGCCTCTACAACAGTAATCTTCGCCGTCATGGTGATAGTACTGTTGACTAAGCCTGCCGGTCTGTTTGGTAAAGAAGCTTAAGGAGTACGAGATGAAAATTAGTAAATCTGCTGTTGCACTGGTTGCACTGGGTCTCGTTGCTCCCTTCGTTTTATACCCTGTATTTGTGATGAAGGTGTTGTGTTTCGCACTGTTTGCCTGTGCTTTCAACCTGCTACTGGGTTATGTTGGGCTGCTCTCATTCGGTCACGCTGCTTTCCTGGGTACAGGGGGTTACATCACCGGTTACATGATGATGGAAGCGGGTCTGACGCCGGAGCTGGGTATCCTGTGTGGTACCGGTGCAGCGGCGGCTCTGGGTGCGGTTTACGGTAAGCTGGCGGTAAAACGTGAAGGTATCTACTTCGCGATGGTAACGCTGGCCCTGGCGCAGCTAGCCTTCTTCGTCTATCTGCAGGCGCCGTTCACCGGTGGTGAGGATGGCATGCAGGGTGTTCCTCGTGGTCATCTGTTCGGTCTGATCGACCTCAGTGACAACATGAATATGTACTACTTCGTGTTTGCGATCTTCCTGTTTGGCTTCTGGGTGGTGAATAGAACAATTCACTCACCATTTGGTCAAATTCTTAAGGCGATCCGTGAAAATGAGCCACGTGCGATCTCTCTGGGTTACAACGTTAACGATTATAAGTGGGCTGCCTTTGTTATCTCATCTGCGCTGGCAGGTCTGGCGGGCTCTACCAAGACACTGGTATTCCAGCTTGCATCTCTGACCGATGCGCACTGGCATATGTCCGGTGAGGTGGTGCTGATGACACTGCTAGGCGGTATGGGTACGATCTTCGGTCCAATCGTTGGCGCGGGTGCTGTGGTAACGATTCAGAACTACCTGTCGGGTGGTGAATTGGGTAACTATATCCACATCATCATGGGTCTGATCTTCGTAATCTGTGTACTGGCGTTCCGCAGCGGTATCGTGGGTGAGTTCCAGAAGTTTATGAAGAAAAACTTTAGCTAAGAGATTAGATATTACGGGGTGCGGAGCCGCACCCCTTTTTTTCTCGACAGGTTGACGTTAACGTCAACTAATAATGGTAATAGTAAGGTGAAAATATGAGTCAGGATGCAGTAGTTATTGTGAGCGCAGCGCGTACCCCGATGGGCGGTATGATGGGTTCTCTAAGCGATGTTCGTGCACCGGATCTGTGTGCAACTGCGATTAAAGCTGCTGTTGAGCGTGCGGGTATTCAGGCTGCAGATGTTGATGAAGTTGTGATGGGGTGTGTGCTACCTGCAGGTCTGGGTCAGGCCCCGGCACGTCAGGCATCTCGTGCGGCGGGCATCCCGGATGCAGCGGGTTGTACAACAGTTAATAAGATGTGCGGCTCCGGTATGAAGGCAGTCATGCTGGCTCATGATCAGATTCTGGCAGGTTCTGCAGATGTGATGGTCGCAGGCGGAATGGAGAATATGAGTCAGTCTCCTTATATCCTGCCTAAAGCCCGTTCAGGTATGCGGATGGGTCATGGTCAGGTGATTGACCACATGTTTTTTGATGGCCTGGAAGATGCGTATGAAGGCGGTCTGATGGGTAGTTATGCTCAGAAGAGCGCAGATGCATACAACGTCACACGTGAAGCGATGGATGATTTTGCGATCAGCTCACTGGAGAAAGCGATCTCTGCTATTGAGAAGGGCGAGTTTGTTGAAGAGATTGCGCCAGTCACAATTACCTCTCGTAGAGGTGAAGTGGTTGTCGATACTGATGAGCAGCCAGGTAATGCGCGCATCGATAAGATCCGCAGCCTAAAGCCCGCTTTTAAGAAGGACGGAACCGTCACCGCTGCAAACTCCAGCTCAATCTCTGATGGCGGCTCTGCCTTAGTTCTTATGAAAGAGTCTGAGGCGAAGGCTAAAGGGCTGCAGCCATTGGCACGCATCGTCTCTCACTCAACACATGCCCAGCTTCCTGCTGAGTTCACTATTGCGCCAATCGGTGCCATTCAGAAAGCTCTGGATAAAGCGGGTTGGAGCAAAGATGATGTTGATCTGTATGAGATCAATGAAGCGTTTGCTGTGGTATCGATGCTGGCGATCAATGAGATGGGATTGGACAGTGATAAAGTCAATGTCCGTGGTGGTGCCTGCGCTCTTGGGCATCCGATCGGTTCAAGTGGTTCACGTATCATGGTGACACTGCTGCATGCGCTAAAACAGAAAGGTCTGTCGAAGGGTGTTGCATCCCTGTGTATAGGTGGTGGTGAAGCGACAGCTGTTGCGGTTGAAATGCTCTGATTGTTTTCTGATAGGGGGCTGCTTTTCGTCGTGATGGCAGCTCATTGCAACCAACTTATCGGCTGGGGCCGTGGCCCCACCTGTAAGGCTCTGTGTTATGGTTGGTTTTGCCGGACTTGTCAGTCCGGCTTTTTTATTTTTGCCCCTTCGGCCGCCAGTGGTGTTGTTCTGGTTGGAATGAGATCTGTGTAGCACCTACACTTTAGTGGTGACATTCAGATAACCTTTCTCTGTACTGGGTTATTGATCTCGTAAACAGAATAGATGGAGGTCGACCATGTACACCAAAAAACTCCTGTTGGTCGCAGCAGGATCATTTATATCTTTCTTATCATTTGCTGATGATACCCAAGCACTGATTGACCGTGCACGTTCAGCTGCACCCTCTATGGTGAGTGCTGAAGCGACAGTGATCTATCGTGGAAAAACGTTGGTTGAAGGTCGTAACGGCTGGGTTTGTATGCCTGAAACGCTCCCTGATGATAATGCGCCTATCTGTAATGATGCGCAGTGGATGAAAATGCTGACAGCTGTTAGTAATCAGGCCGATTTCAGAGCAGAGGGCATCGGTGTTTCATACATGCTTCAGGGTGATGGGGGTGTGAGTAATTCAGATCCGTATCACCCTAATCCCATGAAGGCCCATGATTTTATTAAAGAGGGGCCGCATCTGATGTTGATTGTGCCTAAAGAGATACTCAAAGGCATGACAGATGACCCCGCTGCAGGAGGTCCCTACGTGATGTGGAAGGATACTCCATATGCACACATCATGATTCCTGTTGGGGAAAGGGAGTAAGTTGTAGTGCTTGAGTGAATCCTCATGCCGTAAAGTTTCAGGCAGACAGCTCAGCAGGTTATCGGAGATGTGAGTTAGGTGCTCTTGTATGGATAAGCGCCTGTTCGCATCTTCCGGTACTGGCTGGGTGAAACCCCCATCAGTTTTTTAAAGATCCTGGAGAAGTAATAGGCATCTTCATACCCAACGGCAAACGCAACCTCGTTGATCCCATTGTTGGTGGTATCGAGGAGGTGGCAGGCGCGCTCAATCTTAAGCTGGATAAAATGATTGATCGGAGTCGTGCCGGTTACCTCCTTATATTTTTTTACAAAATGGTATTTTGAGAGGCTGATCGACCCGGCCAGTGTATCCAGATCCAACTGTTCATGGATATGGGTCTGCATCAGACTGTGGACGCGCTCAATATCCAAACCGCCCCGAGACTGTTTCTGCCGGGCGAGAGGCTGTAACAGGGCGATATGACTGAGGATCTGCCGTAATTGATTCGCCGCACAGATATAAGCATTGATGTTATAGGTGGATTCACGCGCTTCTAGCAGGGCTTCAAAATCGCTGGCTAGGCGAGAATGGATGCCGATCGGCATGATGTAATGGCGGTGATTGCTTTCGCGTTGCTGTAGATGCTGAACAAACGCCTCTGCATGATTACCATGGAAGTGGACCCAATAGATCGTCCAGGGTTTACGTTTACGTGCTTGATAGGTATGCGGAACCCCTTTTGGAATCAGCAATATATCACCAGAACGGATCCGTGATTTTTGCCCATTGATGATCCCCTCACCCTCACCCTCAAGGCAATAAATCAACAGATTGTCATCATGCTCCTTTCGTTCCATCTGATGACCGCTAGCCTGACGATAGTATCCCATCCCCAGCGGGTACAGGCCCTCGCTCAATGGATTCATAGCTAACTCACTGATTACACGGCGGGGAATTACAAAGCGGATACTCTCCGGGGGCAGTGGCCAGTTGGATGGTGAGCTCATAGATGCGACCTATGTATAAGGGAAATTACTTATAGAATCGCAATATAGTCCATTAATAAGACAAGATTATCAATCCTGCAATGGTAGGGTGCATGGTACAAAGTATCTATCGAGTAGGAAGTACGACAGGAACATCACTGTTCCGCACACAACTAATAACAAATAAACAGGTATCAGAGCATGACACAGCAAGTACCTCTTCTAATTAACGGCGAACTAGTTCAGAGCAAATCCGATAACTGGATTCCAGTTACTAACCCTGCAACTCAGGAAGTGATTGCGCAGGTTCCATGTGCGACAGCTGATGAAGTAGAGCAGGCGATTGATGCTGCCAAAGCGGCTTTTGAAGATTGGAAAGATACACCAATCGGTGAACGTGCTCGTCTGATGCTGCGTTACCAGGCGATTCTGAAAGAGCGTCAGGATGATATCGCACGTCTGATCTCTCAGGAAGTTGGTAAGACTTTTGAAGATGCGAAAGGTGATGTATGGCGTGGTATCGAAGTTGTTGAGCACGCTTGTAATATCGCATCCCTGTCTATGGGGGAAACGGTTGAAAACGTAGCGCGTAAAATTGACTGCTACAGCATCACTCAGCCTCTGGGTGTATGTGTAGGTATCACGCCCTTCAACTTCCCGGCAATGATCCCACTATGGATGTTCCCAATGGCGATCGCGTGCGGTAACACATTCGTACTGAAGCCATCTGAGCAGGATCCACTCACACCGATGCTGCTGGCCGAACTGTTCAAAGAAGCGGGCGCTCCAGACGGTCTGCTACAGGTAGTTCACGGTGCTAAAGATGTTGTAGACCAGCTACTGGTTCACAAAGATACTCCAGCGATCTCTTTCGTCGGTTCGGTGAATGTCGGTGAGCATATCTACCGTACCGGTACTGACAAGATGAAACGTGTTCAGGCGTTCGCGGGCGCGAAGAACCACATGGTTGTCATGCCGGATGCGTCTAAAAACCAGGTTGTTAACAGCATCGCAGGTGCTTCTGTCGGTGCTGCAGGTCAGCGCTGCATGGCAATCTCTGTTGCTGTATTCGTAGGTGAAGCGCGTGAATGGATCCCTGAAGTACGCGATGCCCTGGCAAAAGTACGCCCAGGCGCATGGGATGACCCAGAAGCGGGCTTTGGTCCTCTGATCAACCCGCAGGCACGTGAGCGTGTACTGAACTTCATTCAGGAAGGTAAAGACGCCGGTGCTGAATGTATTCTGGACGGTTCTGAGTGTGTAGTTGATGGTTTCCCTGATGGTAACTGGGTTGGCCCAACGATGTTCCGTGGTGTAACACGTGATATGTCGATCTACCAGGAAGAGATCTTTGGTCCTGTACTGATCGCTCTGGAAGTAGACACGCTGGAAGAAGCGATCGAGCTGATCAACGAAAACCCATACGGTAACGGTACCTCTATGTTCACCTCTTCTGGTGCGGCAGCACGTAAGTACCAGCACGAGATCAAAGTCGGTCAGGTCGGTATCAACGTACCTGTACCAGTGCCTCTACCAATGTTCTCTTTCACAGGTTGGAGAAAGTCTTTCTACGGTGATCAGCACGCTTATGGTAAGCAGGCGGTTAAGTTCTACACCGAGACTAAGACAGTCACTGCACGTTGGTTCGAAGATGACATCGATACTGGCGTTAACACAACAATCCAGCTGAAGTAATTCACGGATTATTGCAAAACAATAATGAGAAAGGGGCTCGCTTTGCGAGACCCTTTTCCACTTAAAGGAGAGAGCGATGGATTTCGAGCTGAATGAAGATCAGATTGCATTCGCTGACATGGCCCGTGCCTTTGCGCAAAATGAATTTGAACCCCACGCAGCAAAGTGGGATGAAGAGCAGATCTTCCCGGTTGAAGTATTACAAAGTGCCGGTGAGATGGGCTTTTGTGGTCTCTATTCACCGGAGGATGTTGGTGGATTGGGACTGAGTCGTCTGGATGCCAGCATTATCTTTGAACAGCTGGCGATGGGATGTACTTCGACGACTGCTTTTATCACGATTCACAATATGGCCACCTGGATGATCGCGGACTTCGGCAACGAAGATATCCGTCAGCAGTGGTGCCCTGAACTGACGGCAGGTACCAAACTTGCGTCATACTGCCTGACTGAGCCAAATGCCGGTTCAGATGCAGCCTCTCTGAAAACCACGGCTCGCCGCGAAGGCGACAACTATATTCTCAACGGTAGCAAAATCTTTATCTCGGGCGCGGGTAGCACTGATGTGCTGGTTGTGATGGCGCGTACCGGTGAAGACGGTCCAAAAGGGATCTCTGCGTTTGCTGTTGATGCCAAAGCTGAAGGGATCGTTTACGGCCGTAAAGAGGACAAGATGGGCTGGAATAGCCAGCCAACACGGATGATTACCTTCGAAGATGTTGTCGTTCCCGCATCTGCCCTGTTAGGCAATGAAGGTGATGGCTTCAAGATCGCAATGAAAGGTCTGGATGGCGGTCGAATCAATATCGCGACCTGCTCTATCGGTACAGCTCAGGCCGCACTGAACCGTGCCCGTGATTATATGCATGAGCGTAAACAGTTTGGTAAAGAGCTGGCCAATTTCCAGGCGCTGCAGTTCAAACTGGCCGACATGGCAACTGAGTTAGTTGCGGCGCGTCAGATGGTGCGTATGGCGGCGGCAAAGCTGGATGCTAACCACCCTGATAAAACCGCTTACTGTGCGATGGCAAAACGATTCGCAACCGATGTCGGTTTTAATGTAGCTGATGAAGCGCTGCAGATCTTTGGTGGTAATGGATATATCAAAGAGTACCCGATGGAGCGCTATATTCGAGATAACCGCGTTCACAGAATTCTGGAAGGTACTAACGAAATTATGCGCGTCATCGTTGCTCGTCGCGTGCTGATGGAAGACGCAGCAGACCTGCTGTGATCCTGTTGATAAGAACTGGAGAATAAGAATGACCGATAAACTGATTGTTGAAAAACAGGGCCATACAGCGGTTATTACGATGAATAACCCGCCGGCAAATACCTGGACGGAAGAGAGCCTGAAAGGTCTTGCGGTGGTAGTTGAAGAGCTGAACCAGGATAAAGAGATCTACGCGCTTGTTATCCGTTCAAATAGTGAAAAATTCTTCTCAGCAGGGGCTGATCTGAACCTGTTTGCTGATGGCGACCGTTCTGTTGCGCGTGATATGGCGCGTTACTTCGGTGAAGCGTTCGAAACGCTGGCGCGTTTCCGCGGAGTATCTATCGCGGCGATCAATGGGTTTGCGATGGGTGGTGGTCTGGAAGTTGCGCTGGCGTGTGATATCCGTGTCGCGGAAGAGCAGGCGCAGATGGCACTACCAGAAGCGAAAGTTGGCCTGCTTCCATGTGCGGGCGGTACGCAAAACCTGACGATGCTGGTTGGCGAAGGTTGGACTAAGCGCCTGATCCTTTGCGGTGAGCGTATTAAAGCGCCGCTTGCGAAAGAGATCGGTCTGGTTGAAGAGCTGGTACCTCAGGGTCAGTCCTTTGAAAAAGCGATGGAGCTGGCTAAAGCTGTTGAGCAGCAGAGCCCAACGGCTGTTGCTGCCTGTAAACAGCTGATCCAGAACAATCGCACTCATCACTGGGATGCGGGTTACATTCTGGAGCGTGAACTGTTCGTTGATCTGTTCCACACAGAAGATCAGAAAGAGGGTGTAAACGCATTTCTTGATAAGCGTGCACCTGAGTGGAAAAACCAATAAGGATCTGACGATGAGTTGCGTACTTTTTAATGAATTTCCAACCCAGGATGGGAAAAAAATCGTTGAGATCAGCTTGAATGCTGAGCGTTCCCTCAACGCCCTGACCCTGGATATGATCGATCTGATTCAGCCTAAGCTGGATGAGTGCAAAACAGATGATAGCGTAGTAGCAATTGTACTGGACAGTGCAGGTGAAAAAGCATTCTGTGCAGGTGGTGATGTCGTCAATCTATACAAGTCGATGACAGGTGACGGCGCCGCATCTTTCCCTGAAGAGTTCTTCACCCGTGAGTACACACTGGATTACACCATCCATACCTACCCTAAGCCGATTATCTGCTGGGGTAGCGGTATTGTGATGGGCGGCGGTATGGGCCTGATGAATGGCTGTAGCCACCGTATTGTGACTGAGACCTCTCATATGGCGATGCCGGAAGTGACGATCGGACTATACCCTGATGTGGGTGGTAGCTGGTTCCTCAACCATATGCCGGGGCGCACGGGGCTGTTCCTGGGGCTGACCGGTAATCCGATGTTCGCCGCAGATGCTTTATTCCTGGGGCTTGCTGATCGATTTATCGCAGTTGAGATGCGTGCAGCGATGATGGAGCGCCTGCAGGCGGAAAGTTGGAGTGGTTCCGCTGATGCGGTTGTGAATCGAGTGCTTCGAGATCTGGAAGAGGAATCCCAGCCGCAGTTTAAGTCTGAATCTCCGATTCAGGAGCACTATGACTTTATTCAGCAGATTACTGATCAGGACAGCGTTGAAGAGATCGTTGACGCGCTGTTGGCGGTTGAGAGTGAAGATAAGTGGATCAACCGTTCTAAGAAAGCGATCAGCCACGGCAGTCCACTGGCGGTTAACCTGATCCAGAAACAGCTGGAGGTGACCAAGCATATGTCACTGAAAGAGGTTTTCTGCGCAGAGATGATTCTCTCCGTTCAGAGCTGTAAGAATCGTGAGTTCCCGGAGGGTGTGAGAGCGCTGCTGGTGGACAAAGATGGCAAGCCGGACTGGACGTTCAAAACATTGGCAGAGGTCGATCAGGCCAAAGTTGATGAGTTTTTTGTTTCACCCTGGGAAACCAACCCACTGCAGGGTCTGTAAGAACTGTAGTAGAGCAGAACCGGTACCTCATAGGTGCCGGTTATAACGAATAACGATAAGAAAGGGTTAGAGAAATGGCGACAATCGGTTTTATTGGTCTGGGCAACATGGGTGGCCCAATGGCGATCAATCTGGTGAAAGCAGGTCACTCAGTTAAAGCATTTGACCTGTCACAGGATGCAATTGCAAAAGTGGTTGCTGAAGGCGGTCAGTCCGCTGCAACAGCAGTTGAAGCCGCTTCAGATGTCGAGTTTTTGGTAACAATGTTACCTGCGGGCAAGCATGTAGAGGGCTTAATGGCGACGGGTGATACACCGCTGTTTGATGTTGTAGCGGATGGTACCCTGATTATCGATTCCTCTACTATCGATGCCGATACCGCCAAACGTGTTTCGGCAACCGGTGCTGATCGCGGAATCAGCTTTATTGATGCGCCCGTATCTGGTGGTGTTGGCGGTGCCGTAGCCGGTACGCTGGCATTCATGGTAGGGGCTTCTGATGAACAGTTTGCCAAAGCTAAACCGATTCTGGAGTGCATGGGTAAAAACATCTTCCATGCAGGTGATAACGGTGCCGGTCAGGTCGCAAAAGCGTGTAATAACATGCTGTTGGCAATCCTGATGACCGGAACGTCTGAAGCGCTGAATATGGGTGTTAAGAACGGCCTGGACCCTGCTGTACTCTCCGAAATTATGAAACAGAGCTCCGGCAATAACTGGGCCTTGCAGGTTTACAACCCTGTACCCGGTGTTATGGAGGGGGTTCCTTCCTCAAATGATTATCAGGGTGGCTTCCAGGTTGATTTGATGTTTAAAGATCTGGGATTAGCGATGGAGTTGAGCCAGCAGAGTGCTTCACCAACTCCGATGGGTTCACAGGCACGCGCGTTATTCAACCTGCATAAAGCCAATGGTAATGGCGGTCTGGATTTCTCCAGCGTGCTACGCCTGTATCAGGACCAGTAATCCTGAACTCATGAACATATCCGTCGGTCCTGATTGACGGCGGATACTCCCAACCTGATAAAAAAAATAATGAGGTTGAACCGATGGGATACAACGAAGAATATCAATCTGCCCTCGATAATACCGAAGCTTACTGGGCAGACCAGGCTGACCGAATCGCCTGGTTTAAAAAACCTGAAACAACAGTTACGAAAACTGAGTTTGGAACCTACAGCTGGTACCCGGATGGCGAACTGAATAGCTGCTATCTGGCACTGGATTACCATGTAGAAAATGGCCGTGGTGAACAGGTTGCGCTTTACTATGATTCGCCGGCTGCAGGCACTAAAGAGGCGATCTCTTACAATCAGTTGCTTGATCGTGTGGCTCGCTTTGCCGGTGCACTGAAAGCACAGGGTGTTGAGAAGGGCGATACTGTTCTCATTTACATGCCGATGATCCCTGAGGCCGCTGTCGCGATGCTCGCCTGCGCACGTCTAGGCGCGATCCATTCGGTTGTATTTGGTGGTTTTGCTCCCGCAGAGATGGCGATCCGTATCGACGATGCCAACCCCAAAATGATCCTGACCGCTTCGTGCGGTATCGAATTTGATAAGAAAATTGCCTACAAACCGTTGGTTGATCAGGCGATTGAATTGGCTAGCCACAAGCCTGAACACACTATTGTATTCCAGCGCCCAATGGTCCAAGCCGAGATGAACAATGCCGGTGATCTGGACTGGAATCAGGTACAGGAAGGTGTAGCGCCTGCACCCTGTACGCCTGTTAAAGGTGCTGATCCGCTGTATATCCTCTACACCTCAGGCACAACCGGACAGCCGAAAGGGATCGTCCGTGACAATGGTGGCCACGCGGTAGCCTTGAGCTATGCACTGAACAATGTGTATGGCATGGAAGCGGGAGATGTCTGGTGGGGCGCGTCCGATATCGGATGGGTTGTGGGGCACTCCTTTATCGTTTACGGGCCGCTGATGGGTGGTTGTAGCGCGATATTCTTTGAAGGTAAGCCGATTAAAAACCCGGATGCGGGTACTTTCTGGCGTGTCATTGAGGAATATGGGGTGAACTCCATGTTCTGTGCACCAACGGCGTTTCGTGCGATCCGCAAAGAGGATCCAGAGGGTACTCTATCCAATGATTACAATCTGGACAGCCTGAACTGGGTCTTCGTGGCCGGTGAAAAGCTGGACTCATCAACCTACCACTGGCTCTCAGATCTGCTGAAAGTGCCGGTGATCGATCACTGGTGGCAGACCGAAACCGGCTGGCCAATGACGGCTCCAATGATGGGCTGGGACAGTCCTTCAGAAGCGCGTCTTGGATCCACTAACAAACCGATACCAGGTTACGATATCCGTGTCTTGGATGGTGAGGGCGCTGAAGTTGCGGACGGTGATGCGGGTAATATCTGCGTGAAACTACCGATGCCTCCAGGGGTTGCCTGGAGTATCTGGAACAACAATGATCGTTACGTCAGCTCCTATCTGGAAGCATTCCCGGGCTACTACCATACCGGTGATGGTGGCTATAAAGATGATGATGGTTATATCTACATCACAGGCCGTACTGATGATGTCATCAACGTATCCGGACACCGTTTATCCACAGGTGAGATGGAAGAGGTGGTTTCTGCCCACCCTGAAGTCGCTGAATGTGCAGTGATCGGTGTAAATGATGAACTCAAAGGACAGTTACCTGTGGGTTTGATCGTGCTGAAAGCGGGTTCTGAGATTGAAGATGATCAGTTGCAGAGCGAAGTTGTGAAGATGGTGCGTGAGCAGGTGGGAGCACTTGCATGTTTCCGTACAGCGCTGGTTGTTCAGCGTTTACCGAAAACCCGCTCCGGCAAGATCCTGCGCGCGATTCTGCGTAAAATCGCCGCTCAGGAGGAGTATAAAATGCCTTCGACTATCGATGATCCAGCCATTCTGGGTGAGATTGAGCAGATAATCGAATCGCGCGGAGCGATCTAAATGTTCTGAACGGAGGTTTAGCTTACGGGTTAGACCTCTGCATCATCTCTGTTGAGATGATAAACCTCTAATTCATTTTGCACTCTTAGCCGGCCCTGTGACTTCACAGGTGCCGGTCTTTTTTTGGGAGTGAGGTAGAGGGTTGTTAAGCGTTTTCTGGCTGAGTGTCTGAATAAATCAATAAGGGTTTTCCCTAATTTTTTCTCGCAATTAAGGCTAAAAAAAGCTATAAAAGAGGCTAGGTCAGACGTACAAAATTTAACCGGCTGCTATATTCCCAGATTAAGGGAGACACGGTAGTCGGCTCAGGAGAATAAGAGATGCAGATTAAAGACAGTGTATTTGTGATTACAGGCGGTGGCAGAGGATTGGGCCGTGCGATGGCTGAAAACCTGGCGGAGAAGGGTGGCAAGGTAGCCCTGATCGACCTTAGCCAGGAGAGCCTGGATGAAGCCTGCGCTGCTTGTGCTGAACATGGCGTTGAAGCGCGTGGTTATGTCTGCAATATCACTGATGAATCTGCAGTTGAAAATACCTTTGCACAGATTAAGGCTGATTTTGGTGAGATTAATGGCCTGATTAACAATGCTGGCCTGATGCGCGATGGCATGCTGATCAAAGTGAAAGATGGCGAACTACAGGCGAAAATGAGCCTGGAGCAGTTCCAGTCGGTTGTCGATGTTAATATGACCGGTACTTTCCTGTGTGGTCGTGAAGCAGCTGCAGCGATGGCAGTGCAGGGTAAAGGCGGTGTTATTGTCAATATCTCCTCCGTATCCCGTGCGGGAAATATGGGCCAGACAAACTACTCCGCGACAAAGTCAGCGGTAGCGACGATGGTGACTAGCTGGGCAGGTGAACTGGCGCGTCATAAGATCCGTGTAGGCGGTATCGCACCGGGCGTGATCGCAACAGAGATGACTGCACAGATGAAACCTGAAGCGATCGATCGTATGGTCTCCGCTGTACCACTTCGCCGCTTGGGTGAGGTCGAAGAGATGGCACATACTCTTCAGTATATCGTGGAGAATGACTTTTTCACCGGCCGCATCGTAGAGATGGACGGTGGTCTGCGTATCTGAGCAGAGAGAGATTTCTTAAGCTAAAGCCCGCAGATGCGGGCTTTTTCTTTAGCTGTAAGAGCTAACGTTACGAGATCTCTCCGATTGTTATCGGGGCGTTCGGGCCATCGTATAAAACTCCTCATTGGCCTGCATGCTGGTAACGATCGCCATGCGGTTAGATAGGCCGAAGAAGGCAGTGATGCCTGAGATATCCAGTATATCTTCATCATCAAAGCCTTGTTGCTTAAGCTCCGTGTAGTCGTTTTCATTGATCTGTTCAGGTGTGCGGGAGAGCTTTAACGCAAAGGCCAGCATCGCTTTCTGTTTATCACTTAAGGGCGCGTGAAGATAGTTAACGGCGATCTGGTCTGCCAGTAGTGGTTCTTTAGCGAATACACGCAAAAGCGCACCATGGGCGATTACGCAGTACTGACAGCCGTTTGCGGCGCTGGTTGCCACGATGATCATCTCCTTCTCCGCCGGGGTTAGTGTGCAACCCTCGCGTTCCATGATGGCATCATGGTAGGCAAAAAATGACCGAAACTCTGCCGGGCGATAAGCCAACGTAAGAAACACATTGGGAATAAACCCGGCTTTCTCCTGAACTGCCAGAATTCGATCCCGAATATCTTCTGGAAGTGTTGAAAGTTCAGGTACAGGGTAACGGCTGATGTCAGGCTTATTCATATTTCCTCCACGCTTCTTTTTCTGGATTGTCTGAGCTAGTCTAACAAGCTTAAACACGCATAATCAGACAGATCTATGCCATTTATCGCGCAAAAAGTGACAATATGTACCAAGTTATCGGCTTAGGCTTCGATGGTTGCCAGGCATCGGGGCTGACATCCCCGTTCGACGTTTTTAATGTGATCAATACTCTCTGGAAACAGCAGCGGTGCGATACCGCGCCGCTCTATGAGTGCCATCTGGTTTCACTCTCCGGGGAGAGCGTTCACTGTTCAAACGGGATGAAGCTGCATGCAGATTTCAGTTGCTCAGAGGTAGCTAAGGCTGACCTGATTATCCTTCCGGGTATCCACCATACTGATGGGCGTAACCTGTTGGATTCACTCTCCCGGTTAAAAGCAGAGCGTCAATGGCTGGAGGCGCAAGCTCAGCAGGGGGTGACCATTGCTGCAAATTGCAGTGGCGTTTTTATGCTGGCTGAAGCGGGTTTGTTAAATGATCAAACAGCAACCACTGCCTGGTGGCTCGGTTCCATGTTTAGCAAACGTTATCCGCAAGTGGAGTTTTGTCCTCAGACCCTACTGGTGAAGAATAAGCAGTTTTATACCACTGGATCTATGACAGCTAACCTTGGGGTGATGTTACAGATAGCTGAGGAGCAGGTGGGGCGCCAGATTGCACAGGCGGCTGCTCGGACCATGCTAATCGATGCCTCTCAAAGCTACGCATCACCCTATCTGTTTATGCAGAATCAGTCTGATCATCAGGATAGCCTGGTACTGGCTGTCGAAAGCCAACTACAGCGCGATATCTCTCAGCGTCTTGATCTGAATACTTTGGCGAAGCAGCACGCTGTCAGCGTTCGGACACTCTCTCGCCGGTTTAAGCAGGCCAATGGTGTCAATCTGTCCGAGTACTTGCAAAGCCTTAGAATGGAGCAGACAAAACTACTGCTGGAAACAACCAACTTAAGCCTGGAAAAAATCGCTGAGCGGGTGGGATACGGCAGTCAAAGTTCATTGCGCCGCTTGTTTCAGAAAAATCTAGGTTTGTCGCCGAAACAGTATCGCCTCGATCGTGCTCGCCATAGCCGTACACCTTTGAGGGTGTGCTAGATTATCAAACTTACTGAAACTGGACTATTCTTGATTGAATACAACGACCTACCTCGCCGTTTTGATATCTGATTTTAGGGAACAAAATGAATATTCGTCTCAAAATTTCACTGTTTTCGGCTCTTTTATTCATTGTGCTACTGGGCGGATTTTATGTGGTATATGAATATAAGGAAGCTGATAGCACGAAACGAAGTAATCAGATTGTACATAACTCACTAGTACCGCAGCTACGCCTTCTTGAGCAGATGCGTTTCGGTATCATTCGTATTGTATCTTCCACATCGGAGCATTTATTAGTCGGATTAACTTATGCAGAAGGTGCAGAAGATGTGACTAGACGCACAGCGGAATCAATTGAAGAAAATGAGATCAATAGAGGGCATCGGGCCTTCCTAAAAGCATACACAGAACTGAAGGGTATTCTTACGCGTTTTGACGAGGGGGCGCTAGTCAATGCGCAGGAGTTGGAGCAGATTCATCTGCACTATGATCAGTTGCAGAGAACTTCAACAAACTTGATTAACCTGATGCAGGCTGGGGCTGAGAATCTTGAGATCGCAGAAAGTAAGGAAGAGTTCGAAGAACAAGAGCAGGTGGCTTTAAACTATCTGGCCGAGGTTTTGGTTAAAGTTCAGAAACAAGCGGATATTCAGTTTGCTCAGATTAACCTATCTATCAACAACTTGGGAAATAACATACTGTTTTTGGGTGTTGTATTAATTGGTTTAATGTTGCTCTACTCCACAGTTGTGCTGCAACTTTTGCGAAAAGAAGCTCAAGCGCGAGCATCAGCAGAGGAATTGGCTGCTGCGCACCTACAAGAAGTAGAGGAGCGTAAGCGAATTGAATCGCTTCTGGCATCCCATCAAAAGCTGGAAGCGCTGGGCACGATGCTGGGTGGCATTGCTCATTCTGTAAATAACTTTCTCACACCGATCATTGCACTCAGCAAAATGCTCAAGCTCGATCATAAAGAGGATCATGAGACCTATGCAGATCTGAAGCGGATTGAAAATTCTGCATCGAGTGCTTCTGAGGTATTAAAAAACGTATTGGCATTTTCTCGAAACCGGCAACGTGACGTAGACGACTCTACGGAGATTGTGGGATGTATTCATCGCTCATTGCTGCTTGCCAAAGCGGCAATGCCTTCTACCGCCCGGTTAACAATAGAAATAGAGCCGGATGAGGTTTTGGTCCCCTGTAAAGAGGCTGATATTGAAACATTGCTACTGAATCTTATTGGCAACTCTGTGGATGCTCTGGAGGGGGAAAGCGGGGATATCTCTGTCAATTTGAGTCAGATAACGATTACCCCCGATCAGGACTTTGACAATAGCGTCCATTTAGAGCCTGGAAACTATGTCAATCTGAGTATCACCGATACAGGTCATGGTATTTCAACGGATATCATAGAGAATCTATTTGATCCTTTCTTCACGACCAAGGAGGTGGGTCAAGGCTCAGGATTAGGTTTGTCAGTAAGCTATTCAATTGTGAAGCAAGCAGGGGGACAGATCCGTGTGAAAAGTGAACAGGGTGAGAAGACCTGTTTCGATATATTCTTGCCGATATTGAACACCTCAATAGATGGGGATCCGGCTTTAGAGGAGATGAGTGAACGTGAAGAAAATTTTATTTGTAGATGATGATGAAGCTGTTCGCTATGCCCTCTGCAAGTATCTTCGTCGTAGTGGATTTGAGGTAACAGAAGCGGAAGATGGCATTAATGCATTAAAGTATTTGGCATCTAATGCAGTAGATGTACTGATTACAGACATTATTATGCCAAATATGGAAGGAATCGAGCTTCTTCGGAATATAGGAAAGCTGCATCCTGGCTTACCCGTTATCGCTATTTCAGGTGGCGGGCGTGTGGGACAGGAGGAGTATCTTTCTTTGGCTCACACCTTAGGGGCTACGGCTACAATGGAAAAACCACTCGACCCTGATCAGTTACTTAGATTGATAGAGGAGGTAGGTAAGTAGTTAAAGAAACTCTTCCAGTTTCTCCTTAACCAGATCAATATCTACTTTGATCGGTTGATCAGTTTTACGCCGGCCTTGAGGATTTTGTCGGGAGAATTTATGGTTTCGTTCCATCATCTTGCGTTTTTCAAGATCATGACGTCGATCGATAATCGATTTGCGGCGTTCTGCCCCCTCATATTGAGAAAACAGGTAGGTTTTCCACCACTCTTCCGCAACAATCAGGCAGTAGAGGTCAGGACTTATCTGTTCACCGGAGTCATCAATCCAGTAAAACACAATTCCATTTTCGTTAAGATCCTTTACCAGCTTCATAACAACCTCACTTGTGGAAGAATGAACTTCCCTGTTCACACTGCACTCGCTGGTATGCAGCCTCTACAGTCTAGTTGTTTCGGCGCAATCTGCCTATGTAAATTTTCCTAAAAGTTATATAGGGAAGAATAACTTATGCTTTTCTAGAGCATTGGAGGGCGTTATTCAATCACTCGCGCGAGCTGGAGAAGGCGTGCGCTGATATTGAGGTTGGCTGATTCAGAGGCTTTCAGGTTGATCTCAAAGCGGAATTTTCCATCCTCTTTATACAGATTGATCATCCCGCCACGATCAGTGAAATCGGGGAGTTCACCGATGCTCAAAACCGGTTCTCCGTAGAGCTCATCTAATAGTTGAGTGATGATTCGGCGATCACGGATACCGAAGAAGATCAGACCACAGTTCTCAAAGCCCGCATTCATATTCAGGTTGATTACATTGAGCTGGTGGGTGCGAATCTGTCGGCCATCAAGGGCTTTAAACGCGTTGTGTAAGCCTTGTTCACCCAAAATACAGAGGTTTAAATTTTTAGTTTGTGCATCAGATGTTTCTGAGGGCCAGGTAATATAGCGAATGAAGTTAAAGGTGAGGACCGCTTTCGCTTTATCTTCATTTAACGTGTTTTGGGCATGAATAGGTGCGGACAGGGTAGTTAACAGCAAGGCGCAAACAGCTAACAGCACTTTACAGTGCTGTGTACAGATCTGCCGTAATGACGCCCTGCTATATCGCATCGTTAGAAATCCATTCTCAACTGAAGGTAAACAGAGCGCTCTACTTCTGTTGGGTTAATCAGGGTTTCCTGAATATATTCAAGCTGTTGTGAGTCAAAAAGATTCTGGCCTACGAGCGAGAGTTCGACACCGCTTCGGGGCTTCCATGCGATGCGGGCATCCAGATTAAGGTAATCATCGATCTTGATGATCTCCGTTGAGTAGCCGGTGGCAAAGAGATCGATACTGTCGACGTAACGGAGCCACAGATCAAGCGTCAGGTCACTACTGAGTACCTGATGGCTTCGCAGAGAGAGTTGATGTTCAGGTGCGTCGGTATTTTGCGTTATATCGGTGACACTGAGCCAATCGATATCTGTTTTCTGATAGCTGTAGGCGAGTTCAAAGCGAAGGTCCGGATTCACCTGCCAGTTTGTCGAGAGCTCTATGCCGTGGGTCGAGCCATTAACGCCATTACTGAACATCGCTTCCTGAATGAGGTGGAAATAGGGATCGAAAGAGACGCTAGGTGCAGAAGAAAAGTCAAAGAACCTGAGGTTACTGTAATCGTTATAAAATAGCGCGGCATCCAACGTCATATTCTGGCTGAGGACAGAGCGATAGCCTAATTCGTAGGCGGTCATCTCTTCACTATCCATGGTGGTGCTACCCGCAGCAATCAGCTCCAAAATAAAAGGTGATGGATTAAGGGCATTGGGAGGGTTAACAGAAGCAAAAACATCGTAGTCCCGTTCGGCTCTTGAGGGCGTTCTGATCGCTCTGGAAACCGCTGCCCAGGCGTAGTTGCTCTCATCAATATTCCACGACAGTCGGGCGCTTGGCTGAATTTCAAAGTCCGTGTATTCGTTATGCTCAATCTTGGTCCCCAGGGTTAGGAACAAACGCTCGGGCTGCAGCGTGATCTGATCCTGAATAAACGCACTGTATAGATGTAGATCCCGTTCGCTAACATCGGTTTGGATGATCTCTCGATTACCGATTTCATCGCTGAGAAAACGGTAACCCAAGCCCCACACCAGTTGATGGTTATTGTTCAAACGCAGGTTGTGGGTTAAATCAAGATCGAACGTCTTTCTGTTCTCCTCATAGAACAGTTCATCACGATCAAAGTAATCGTAGTACCCCTGTAGGCTCCAGTAGGAGTCTGGTGATTGGGTGTAGTCCCAACGGGCTAACAGGTGGCCGCTTTTGGCTTCAGCAGTATCATCCACTTCAAGAGTATATGAGGGTGGGATAAAGCTGGGAGTGCGCAGAGTTTGATTAAATTCGCCCTGATGGATCTCCCCCTGAAGCATCAGCGCACTTTTCTTGCTGCGCTGTGAATCAATTCTGAAGCCTAGTCGCTGAGTATCCCAATCATCACCGCTATCCTGACCTGAGAGCGTCTTAAACTCATCATTTTCATGGGCTTTTGCGTAGAAACGTCCGTAGGTGCCTTCGGCTAATTTTGCGCCATAGCGTCCGCTAAATCCTGATTCATTATTACCCACCCTGGCAACAGCGACCCCCCCTTGTGTATCTGCTGTATGGTAGGTGATGATATTGATCACCCCATTCACCGCATTGGCACCCCAGATGGTCGCTCCAGGGCCACGAATCACTTCTATCCGTTCAATATCTTCTAAAACTACATCATTATTTTCCCAGTACACCCCGGAAAACGCCGGATTGTATACGGTACGGCCATCGATCATGACGAGGAGTTTGTTCGCGAAACGGCCATTAAATCCGCGTGAAGAAACCGCCCATTTGTTTGCATCAATCCGTGCTACCGTTAATCCCGGCACCATTCTGAGTGCATCAGGGATATTGGTCGCTCCGGAGTTTCTGAGCTCCTCTTGAGTGATGACGTAAACAGCAGAGGGGGCCGTGGCGATCGACTGGGAGCGCTTTGAAAGTGATACCACAGGTGTATCCATCAGCGCTTCGAGGCTTAAATCCAGTAGCTCATCATCCTGGGCTAAGGCTATCGAGGATAAACTGGTTCCCAGGCACAGGAGCGATGTAAGGAAGATCGTACGGCGATGTCTCATTTTATGGGGTGCTAAAGCTTGGCTGTTCATCAAGCGATTTCCTTAGTCATGAGTTCTTCTAAGATATCGGTGGTCTGTTTAAGGAGCGGGTGAAACTGCTTATTCAGGCGCTCAACTTCATCGATATTTCGGTTTTTGCCTGCCATCTCTAGTTGATAACAGAGTTCTGACAGGGGTATTGCCCCAACATTGGCACTACTGGATTTAAGGCTGTGAGCGATCTGGCTGACAGCTTCGCAATCTTTATCTGAGAGAGCTTGCTGGAGGTCGTTTCGAACCTCATCAGCGGAGTTGATAAAGAGTGATAGAATTTTATGTAATAGAGAGGGTTGGCCCTCTGTCTGCAAGCTTTTAATCTCCTCCAGGACATCCGTATCTATCAGGGTAACTTCTTCTTGCTCAAAAGCGGATGGTGTTTGTTCCTTGAGTGGTTTAAACCCTGTTATGGGCAGCCAGCGTTCCAGGATTGAGATAAGCTGCATTCGGTTGAACGGCTTGCTCAGATAGTCATCCATACCAACCTGAAGACAGCGGTGTCGTGTTTCTGTTTGGGCATCAGCTGTCAGGGCAACAATCGGGATGCGTTCATCATTGCTCTCCATAGAGCGTATGCAGCGGGTTGCTTCAAATCCATCGATGTCAGGCATATGGCAGTCCATCAGCACCAGATCGATGGATTCCTGCTGGAGGATATTGATAACCTGCTTGCCATCCTCAGCTTTGATTACCCGGTAACCCAGTCCCTGGAGCATGTTGTTGGCAACCTCCTGGTTCACCGGATTATCTTCGGCCAGAAGAATGGTGATGTTGGATGCAGGCTCGCTCTCAACTGTTTGCGCTTCAGGAAGGGATGATCGCCCGGGGTGAATGTTCAGTGCCCCCAGCAGTACCTGTTTTAGCTCTTCACCGGTGATGGGGTGGTTGAGAATATTGTTAATGAGAGCTCTGTTGTTCAGGTCTCTATCCAATTTAGATTCAGCAGAGGTGATTAAGACAATGGGTGGGATCTCCTGAAGATTACCCTGATGCAGCACATTGAGTAGTTCATCGCTATCCATATCATTTAATTGATTGGAGAGCAGAATAAGGTCATAAACCGTGTGGCTTTGGCCAAACAGATCCAGTTTTTCAAGCGCTTGATAGCCGTTCTCTGCTATTTGACAGATCACTCCCTCTGCTTGGAGTTTAAGTTGAATACTGTTTGTTTCAGAACCATGGCCAATGATGAGAATATTTTTTCCGAACAGCGGTAGTTGGCTGTTACTGTCCTGCTCTTTTGGGGTCTCCAACGGGATCTCTATCCAGAAGGTCGAGCCTGAATGTAGGGTACTTTCAACACCGATCTGGCCCTTCATCAGGTCGGTGATCTGCTTACAGATTGATAAACCAAGTCCGGTGCCCTGATAGCGTCGGGTGGTAGAGCCATCCACCTGTTGGAACGCATCAAAAATAGTGTGTTGGAAGGCGGTGGCGATACCAATACCGGTATCCTGTACCTCAATTTTTAAACGCTCAGATGAACTGAGTGAGAGAATAACGCGGATTTCACCCTCTTCAGTAAATTTAATCGCATTACCGATTAGATTGACCAGCACCTGCCTGAGTCTATTAGCATCCCCAATAATGACGGTAGGCAGCTCATCTTTTAACTCCAGAAGCAGGTCTAAATTTTTGTGGCTGGCTTTGGGATAGAGCATCTCGATGGTTTCTTCTATCAGATCAAGCCAGGAGAAGGGCTGGGTATCGAGCGTGAGTTTCCCCGCTTCCATCTTGGAGAAGTCGAGGATCTCGTTAATGATTGCCATCAACGAGTTGGCAGAGGAGAGTACGGTATCGGCGTAGCGTTGCTGTTGGTTATCCAGGTTTGTCTCCAGCAGCAGTTCTGCCATTCCCATCACGCCATTCATCGGTGTGCGGATCTCATGACTCATCGTCGCAAGGAAATCACTTTTGGCCCGGCTAGCCTCTTCTGCGGCTTCTTTACTGGCGAGCGCTTCATCGATCGCCTGATAGAGATCTTTGGTCCGCTCCTCTACGGTCGCTTCCAGCTTATTCTGATGTTCCAGTAGCTGCTGATCACGCTGTTCAACCTGCTCGAGCATTTCGTTGAACTCGTGGGCTAACTGAACTGCTTCATTGTCGCCAGAATGGTTCAGCCTCAGGCTGTAATCCTGCTGGTCCGATACCTGACGCATTGTCTGTATCAGCGTGTTGACCGGCTTGGAGATATGTTTCTGCAGACGGGTAGCAATAAAGACAATCGCGGCCATCACCGCAACGACGATCAGCAGTAGCCTTTGCAGATAGGCTTGGATCTTCTGATTCAGCGGAGACATATCTGTACTGAGATAGAGGTGTCCGATTAACTCTCCGCCTTCCACAATGGGGTAGAGTATCTCCATTGTGTCATGCAGCTCCATATATTGAAGCTCTTGCGAATCGATATATTGTTCATGCCACTTATGTTCATGGTCGTGCTCATCATCCGTATGAACATGGTTGAAGTCAGCGAGGTGGGAACCATCCCTTCGCAGCAGTGATACTTCCTGTATCCCGGGTTCTACATCCAACGATTGGATAATGAGCCGCGCCGTTTCAGAGTCCTCAAAGTCGATGGCTGCAGAGGCATTGGTTGCGACAATACCAGCGATCACTTCAAGGTGCTCAAGCTGGTTGCGCTTGTAGGTATCAATCTCAATAAAAATATAGAGCGCGGCGGTCACCAGTAACGCAACAAAACTGGTGCCGAAAATGGCCAAGCGGATCCGGTTAGCCTGTGACTTTTCTGGCCAAAACGTAGATTGCTTTTTTGGAGTATTTCTAGGCGTATCCAAGCGTTTTTCCATTCACCAAACAACAAAAACAATAATAACGTAAAGGCGCTGAACGTGAAAAAGTTTGCACAGGAATTATAGCTGGCTAAATCAAACTTATATGAATAAAAATTCGGTTATTCCCAAAAGTGGTAGTTTGCACATAGGAATTGAACGATATATGTACAAAGACCCTTGGTTTTAACTGGTTTTCTTTATGGGGATTATTGCTGACAGCATATCTGAATACCCCGGTTACACCTTTGGTGCCGACGCTAACAGTCTATTTCTTTTTCGCTAGGTTCAGAGGAGAATGTGCGCCTGCACAAAAATAAGAGAGATAAACATGGAATTCCTACTCTTGGGGCTGATTGCGTTGGCCTTTATCCTCATCATAATTGAGGACCTAATCCACCTTAACAAAGCCAAATCAACGCTGTTTATCGGCACACTGGTTTGGATTCTTGCCTTCGTTTTCCCCCATGGAGGGTTGAGTGAACTCAAAGCGGGGTTGAATGAACAGCTACTGGATATCGCAACCCTCTGGCTTTTCCTGATGGCTGCGATGACGTTTGTTGCTTATCTTAACCAACAGGGCTTGATTACGCAGTTGGTGTACCGGTTACTGCCCGGCGAGATCCGTATTAGCAGGCTGATGATTCTAATGGCGTTGCTGGCGCTGTTGTTCTCCTCTTTAGCAGACAACATCACGGCCTCATTGATCATGCTATCACTCCTGTCATCGCTTAATCTGGATAAAAAGACCACGCTAAAGTTCGCTACTCTGATTGTGTTTGCGGTGAACTCTGGCGGCGTCTCCCTGATCACCGGTGATGTTACAACCCTAATGATCTTCCTGGCAGATAAGGTAACGATTACCAATCTGTTTATGCTGATCCCTCCCGCTGTCATTGGTGTGATGGTATTAGCTGTGAGCCTGATGTGGGGATGCAACGAGCAGGTTAGTCTGCCGAAGTTTAAGCGGCCGATTGCAGCAGGTGACAAACTGATCGCGGGACTCTTCCTGACGACCATTATCGGCACGCTGTTTATGAGTGTGGCGTTCTCGGTACCGCCGGTCCTGACATTCCTGTTTGGTTTATCGGTTATGTTTCTGACCCACCGGGTGATCCACAAAAGCGAGAAGTCTCCCGATATCCTGGAATATGTACGTGAGATCGAGTTCGATACACTGCTGTTTTTCCTCGGAGTACTCCTGCTGGTGGGGATGCTCAGAGAGCTTCATGTGCTGGATCTTCTACCGCAGTTGTACAGCCTGATGCCGATCTATATGGCTAACTACTTTGTTGGTATTTTGTCGGCATTAGTCGATAACGTGCCATTAACGGCTGCAATTCTTAAATCTGGTGTTGAGATGGATACGGCGCAGTGGTTGGGGTTGACCTATGCTGTGGGTGTCGGAGGGTCGATCCTGATTATCGGCTCTGCTGCGGGGGTGATTGCGTTAAGTAAACTGGAATCACTCTCTTTTATCACCTATATGCGCTTTATCCACTGGTTACTCGCTGCCTATACCTGCGGCTATGCTGCAGTGATGCTGATGGCCAATCTGATGATGTAGCTCATGTTTACGCTGAGCTTGATAAGTCGGGAAGGGACTTATCAAGCTCGGGCAGCGTCGGTAATTTTATTCTGATTCAGCTTGCAAGGTGGTGTCTGCATTGTGATACCTGTCGCTTTGTTTCATAATAAGACTCCACGTTCCGAAAAGAGAAAAGTATGACCTCACAGCGTTCAGGCCGGGGCCCTTCAGTGACCCGTGTTATGGAAATTATTGAAGCTGTATCGACTGCTGAGCAACCGATGTCTCCTGCAGACCTTACCTACCATCTGAACATTCCTAAGGCCAGCTTACATAGGCTTATTCAACAACTTGAAGATGATGGCTATGTACAGACGAATATGCGGGGAAAAATCGTACCGGCTGAGCGGATGTATCGAACGGCATTGGGAGTGATTCATAGTAGTCGTTACCAGATTCAGCGCCAGGCAATTCTGCAACGTCTGGGACGTGAGCTGGATGAGGCCTGTGGGATAGCCATTCCTGACCGTACGGAGATGGTGTATTACGACCGTGTTGAATCCAGCTGGCCACTGCAATTCAATCTGAAAACAGGTAGCAGGGTCCCCCTTTGGTGTACTTCGAGCGGCAAGTTGTATCTGAGTTTCCTACCGAAGAATATGCGTCAGCGGGTGATCAGTAATCTGCCACTGGATAAGTTTTCCCGTGCGACGATCACTGACCCTGATTCCCTTGAAGCGTCACTGCTTGATATTCGGTCTAATGAGATGGGTATCGATAATGAGGAGTACATGGATGGTATGGTCGGGTGCTCTGTCCCGATTAAAAACTCTGAAGGTCATTTTGTTGCCAGCCTCTACACCCATGTACCGGTTGTACGTAAAAGTCTTGAGGACTTAATGGCATTTGAACCCCAGTTACGACAGGCCGCTGCAGATATCAGTGACCTGATCAATTCACCGGTGATCGAAACCGGCGAATAATTCAGCTGCTGATCAAACGGGTTGCTTTTTAATGACGACCAACGCAACACCTGTTACAGCGAGTGCACCGCCAAAGAGAGCCAATAGGCCTAAGCGTTCATCAAAGAGGATATAGGCTTCCAGTGCGGTGACTGGTGGGACCAGATAGAACAAACTGGCTATCTGAGAGGCTGCCCCTTTTCTTATCAGCTGCATTAATAATAGTATCGCGCCAACCGATAACCCGAGTACCAGCCAGCCCATCGCCAGTATCAGTTGCATATCCCAGATAACTTCCCGGGTTTCAACTGCAAAGGCACCAATAGCAAAAAATAGAGAAGCAGCACAGTATTGAATAAACGTACTTGGTAGTAGAGATACGCTACTGCCAAACCGTTTTTGATACACCGTTCCCACAGAGATACCGAACAGTGCAATCAAGGCCCAACCGATGGTCCAGAGGGGAAACGCAGTCAGAGGATCCGCTTCGGTCATCTTCTCCAGCATGACAAGGCCTACACCTATCAATCCCAGACTGAGTCCGAACCACTGCCTTATAGAGACCCGTTCATTAAGTAGAAGGATCGCAGCTAAAGCGGTTATTAAAGGTTGCAGTCCAACGATGAGCGATACGATGCCAGCTGGCATCTGACCGACAATCGCATAGAACACACCTCCCAGGTAGAAACCATGGACCAGTATGCCTGTGATTGCTGTGTGCAACGTAGCTTTTGGACCTGGCCACTGAGGTTTCATCCACCAGATTAATCCACCGAGGCACAGTAGCGTAATCAGCATACGGATCAGGAGCAGGGTGAATGGCTCCGCATAGGGCAAGCCATATTTAGCACCAATAAAACCGGTACTCCACAACCAGACAAACAGAGCCGGAGCAATATGATGTGACAGATTGGCAGATAGATCAGAAGCGCCAGTGAGCCTTTTCAGCCCTGAGGACATAATCATGCTCCTGTTGAAAGGTGAGATGGTCTCGGCACTGGGATTTAGTCACAGTCCGATTTGTTAGCAAAGCCGGAATGCTCCGGGTCAGTGACCCGGAGCGATTGAGATCAGGATGGAAAGGCGAAATCTACACCTTCACGTACGCCGCTGGATGGCCAGCGCTGAGTGATCGTTTTACGCTTAGTAAAGAAACGAACGGAGTCTGGACCATACGCGTGCAGATCACCGAACAGAGAACGTTTCCAACCACCGAAGCTATGATACGCCACGGGTACAGGCAGCGGCACATTGATACCTACCATGCCGACCTGAATCGCATCGGAGAAGTAACGCGCGGCTTCACCGTCACGGGTAAAGATACAGGTACCGTTACCGTATTCGTGATCGTTGATCATCTGCATGGCTTCCTCCATGGTGTTGACACGCACTACCTGCAGAACCGGACCGAAGATCTCCTGTTGATAACTTTCCATATCTGTTGTGACGTTATCGATCAGGGTTGCGCCAACGAAGAAGCCGTCTTCATAGCCTTCAACCTGTGGATTGCGGCCATCGACGACCACTTTGGCACCATCGTTCTCTGCGCTATCGATGAAACCAACTACCTTCTGCTGATGTTCGCGGGTGATCACCGGACCAAAGTCATTATCGCTGTTGGTATATGCGCCGACTTTCAGGGGCTGCATGGCAACACTCATTTTTTCAATCAGTGTGTCGGCGGCTTTATCACCGACAGCAACTGCAACAGACAGCGCCATGCAGCGTTCACCTGAAGAACCAAATGCCGCGCCCAATAGTTGGTTAACTGCGTTATCCATATCAGCATCAGGCATGATGATGGAGTGGTTTTTTGCACCGCCTAGTGCCTGACAGCGCTTACCGTTCGCGTTAGCTGTGGTGTAGATGTATTCAGCAATGGGTGTTGAACCGACAAAGCTTACCGCTTTGATGCTCTCATTCGTCAGCAGTAGATCAACCGCTTCTTTATCGCCATTAACTACATTCAAAACACCTTCAGGCAGACCCGCTTCATACAGTAGTTCTGCAACCAGCATTGCAGATGATGGATTACGCTCAGAAGGCTTTAACACGAAAGTGTTGCCGCAAACGATGGCCATCGGATACATCCAAAGTGGTACCATTGCAGGGAAGTTAAACGGCGTGATACCTGCGACAACACCCAGCGCCTGAAACTCACTCCAGCTATCGATACCAGGGCCCACGTTACGGGAGTGCTCGCCTTTCAGAAGTTCGGGTGCGTAGCATGCGTATTCCACGCACTCGATACCACGCTGTAGTTCGCCCATCGCATCATGGGAGATCTTGCCATGCTCTTCACCCACAACTTCAGCTATACGATCAGCATTTTGCTGCAACAGTTCTTTGAAACGGAACATAATCGCAGCGCGCTTCTGAGGCGGAGTATTACGCCATGCCGGGTATGCGGCTTCGGCGGCAGCGATCGCCTCTTGTACAGTATCTTTACTGGCCAGTGCAACATTTTTGCTAACCTGACCGGTCGCTGGGTTGAAGACAGGAGCAATGCGATCGTTCTCGGTGACCGGTGTAGCTCGGTTATTGATTAGATGACTAACTGTTTTCATAAGATATGACTCCTATTTCCAAAGGTTTTTATAAATTTCGACAATCTCTTCTTTGCTTGGTACACGTGGGTTGTTACCCGGAGAACCAGAATTAAGGGCTTGCGTAGCCATCTCATCCAGCAAAGAGTCGTAGAGGGTTTTATCGATGCCGTATTGCGACAACGTAGGGACTTTTAGCTCATCATTGAGCGCGTACAGTTCATCCAGAAGTTTTTGATTTGCCTGATCATCAGTGTCGTTCTGATCAGCGACACCCATCGTGCGGGCGCATGTGGCGTAGCGTTCGGGAGCGGCTTCAATTGAGAAGGCGGTTACACTGGGTAGCAGCATGGCATTGGATAATCCATGGGGAACATGGAAGAAAGCACCGATCGGTCGGCTCATGCCGTGTACCAATGCTACTGATGCATTGGAGAAACCGATCCCAGCCAGCGTAGAGCCCAGCATCATCGCTTCACGAGCCTCTTTGTCCTGACCATCGTGATATGCCCGTCTCAGGTTAGGGCCGATCAGGCTCATTGCGGCGAGAACCTGTGTATCGCTATAGGGATTGGCTTTTTGGCTTACATAGCCCTCCATCGCATGGGTCAATGCGTCGATTCCCGTATCTGCAGTGATGCGCGGAGGTAAACTCAGAGTCAGCTCATAATCGACCAGAGCGGCAACGGGCATGAACCCTAAGCCAAGGCAGAGCATCTTCTCATCATTTTCTTCATCAGTAATGATGGTGAATTTTGTGACCTCTGAACCGGTACCTGCAGTTGTCGGAACAGCGATAATCGGCAAGCCAGCTTCATCAACGATGCGCGGGAATTTATAGTCCCGCATCGAACCGCTGTGTTTGCCTAAAATTGATATCGCTTTGGCGCTGTCGATTGGGCTGCCGCCACCGATCGCGATGATCGAATCGTACTCGCCCTCACGCACCATGTTGACACCCTCCATGATGGAGCTGATTGTAGGCTCTGGAACGGTATCATCGAACACATCGCTGTAGATCATATGGTTGGAGAGCAGGGTTTCGATATCATGGATGTAACCCAGATCCACCATCACTTTGTCGGTGATGATCAACGGACGTTTGCAGTTGAGGCTGGTCAGAATATTTGGAATCTCCTGACGAGCGCCTGCACCAACCTGCATGATGCGAGGCAGAATTATTTTATTAGACATATCGGCTCCTATTTTCCCAATAAGAAGGGAGAGCAGTGAGTTAAAGTTGAATAAGCCCATGAGTCAGATGCTCATGGTCAGGGAGCGTAAGCCGTAGCGGGCAGCCAGGTGACGATACCCTGCCAATAGAACACGATGGTCAGTCCTATTAGTTGAATCAGGATGAACGGCAAGACACCTCGGTAAATGTTGCTGAGCTGTATCCCTTGGGGGGCGACCCCTTTGAGATAGAAAAGCGCAAAGCCAACGGGGGGGGTTAAAAAAGATGTCTGCAGACAAACCGCGAATAGCACGGTAAACCAGACCAGATCAAAGCCCAGATTAGCAACGACCGGCGCAACTAGAGGGAGAATGATCAGTGTCAGTTCGATCCAGTCGAGAAAGAAACCAAGCAGGAATGTGACGACCAGAATACAGATGACAATCCCGGTGGGGCTGAATGGCAGTCCAGTTAAGGTGCCTTCGATCAACTCATCGCCGCCAAGTCCTCTCAGAACGAGAGAAAACGCAGTGGCGCCCAAGAGTAATGCAAAAATAAATGCAGTCGTTTTAGTCGTTTCCTGGCCGACTTCACGGAGAACCTGCAACGATAGACGGCCTTTGCTCATCGCGAGTAGGGTAGCACCCAGAGCGCCAACACCGGATGCTTCTGTGGGTGTCGCGATGCCAAAGAAAATTGATCCAAGTACCGCCATGATCAGTCCAGCCGTGGGCAGTACCGCTTTAAGGACGTTGAGTAGTACCTGAATGGAAACTTTTTCTGCATCTTTAGGAACCGGTGCTGCATGGGGGCGCATAAATCCATACAACATGATGTAGGTCACATAGAGCGCCGCGAGCAGAAGTCCTGGAAATAGAGCCCCGAGAAAAAGATCCCCCACTGAGAGACCAATACGGTCTCCCATCATGACGAGCATGATACTTGGGGGGATAAGGATACCCAGGGTACCAGTAGAGCATACAGTTCCGCAGGCTAGCTCTTTGCTATAGCCTTCACGCATCATTAGCGGGACCCCGAGTACTGCAAGCAGAACAACGGAGGCTCCAATAATACCGGTGGAGGCAGCAAGCAGCAGGCCCACAAAAGTTACGGTGACGGCAAGGCCACCACGGACACGACCAAACAGACGTGCCAGGTTGACCATCAGATCTTCGGCGACACCAGAGCGATCCAGCATTAGCCCCATAAAGACAAACATCGGCAGAGCGACCAATACCCAGTTGGTCATGACATCCCACATACGTGGTACAGCTATGGATACATAGTTCCAGTCGATACCGATGAAGGCATCGAACCAGCTGTCTGCAGCCATCGAAATGATGGCAAAAATGATAGCGATACCCCCCATCACCCATGCTACGGGGAAACCGCTGAACAGCAGGCCGATAAAACTGGCGAACATAGTGATGGCGAGGATTTCATTAATTTCCATGATGCTCTCCTAAGCGGTGGCTGGTGCGGTATTAGTCATTGAACGAGGCAGGAACAGCAGAACGCAGACTCGGCTGAGGCGTGACAATGTAGCCAGAGCCAGCAGCATGAAACCGAACAGGAGAACCGCTTTGATCATCCAGCGATAGGGAAGCCCGCCCGGATCACCGGAGATCTCACCCAACTGCCATGAATAGGCAATGAAAGGCAGTGCATACCAGAGCACAATGCCGATGAACGGTACGAGCAGAAACAGAATGCCCAGTAATTCGACCCAGGCCTGAGTGCGTAATGAAAAGCGGTGATGAAGCAGGTCAACTCTGACATGGTCATCTGCGACAAAGCAGTAGGAGAGTCCGATTAACCAGCCCGTGGCATATAAGTGCCATTGCAGCTCTTCAAATTCGATTCTGCCCTCACCCAAGATGTAGCGCATAAAAACATTAAGAATGATGACCGACATTAAAACGATCCATGTCCATGAGATAGCCTGACCAATTTTGCATAGCAACGAATCCAGCCATACAGACAAGCGTGTCTCAGGCAATTCGGTATGGTGGGTCAGACTGTCCAGATCGACATGATCTATCTGGACATCCGGGGTTTGATTGCTTTGCTGCATAGCTCCTCCTTAAGTACCGGTCGTTTCGGCAACTCGTCAGAGTTCACACCGGCGCGCTACGAGAGCCGGTGTGATGGTTAATAAAAAGGCTGAATGAAATGAGAAAGGCTTAAAAATCTCTGGGTAGGTAAGCGAGTCGCTTCCAGGATTTATACTCTTTCATGAATGCCTGCTGGGATTCATAAACGCGTTTGAAGTCAGCATCTTTAGCAGATTGCTCGGCCATTACCTCGTCGGTTAGACCTTTCAATTGAGCGAGTAGGGCTGGATCCAGCTTACGTGCGGTTACGCCTTTATCTTCGAAGCCGTTAACCACGGCCCCCTGAAGAGACTCACCACGTGTCAGTGCTCTGAGTGTTCCTGCAGTACAGGCCATCTCGATCATCGCCTTGTTTGAAGCACTCAGTTTGTTCCAGACCTGTTTGTTGATCACTAAGTGATTTGCAGTAAATGTTTGGTGCCAACCAGGGAAATAGTTGTTTTTAGCAACTTTGTCGAAGCCCAGTAGCTGGTCGATTGCTGGCATCGAAAACTCCGTTGCATCGATTGCACCTTTTTCAAGTGCAGGGAATATCTCACCACCTGGCATCGACGTTACAGAGGCCCCGGCTTTTTGTAGAACCTGGCCGCCAAGTCCGGCAAAGCGGATTTTCAGCCCCTTAAAGTCATCAATTGATGTGATCTCCTTACGGAACCAGCCGGCTGTTTCAGGGCCGATGACACCGCAGAGTACCGGTTGGATATTATGTTTTGCGTAGAGGGCTTCAGCCAGTGTTTTACCTTCACCGTCATACCACCAGGCTGCATATTCCCAAGGTTCCATACCGAAAGGTACGTTACTGAATAAACCGGAAGCGGGAATCTTGCCCTGATCATACCCCAGCAGTGCCAGGCCAGCTGGAATCTGATTGTTCTTTACCGCCTCAGTAATCGCAAAGGGCGGAACGATCTTTCCTGGCTCATAAACTTTGAACTGCACGCTGCCGTTACTAGCTTCTTTGATCTGAGTTGCAATCTGAGCGATCGGATCACCCAGTGCGGGTAGATGGGTGCCAAAAACCGA
This sequence comes from uncultured Neptuniibacter sp., assembly GCF_947498015.1. Lineage (GTDB taxonomy): Bacteria > Pseudomonadota > Gammaproteobacteria > Pseudomonadales > Balneatricaceae > Neptuniibacter. The sequence goes on along the minus strand of NZ_CANMIR010000015.1, from coordinate 20,119 downwards.
CTGTACTTTCCAGCGAATGCTTTCACTGTCGCCAGCCAGAGTGACAGTGCTTGTTGATGCTAATAGAGCACCAATGGTAGCCATTTTTATCAATGTGGAACGGGAATTATTTTTAGACATGTTCACTATTAATCCTCTTTTGTAGCCGCCTGTAATCAATGAACAGTGCTGAGCCAATTAGTTATTTTATGAGACTCTATGTCTCGATATATCAAAAGTGGAACTATAGGAACCATAATACTGCATTTTTCTAAAGTCAAATATTTTCTATATTGGGATCTAGTGTCTCAAATTGACGAATTTCCTAAATGGGATAGTGTTCTGTCGGTTTCAGGCTGATATTCAGGTATAGAAAACGACAACTGCCCTCGGGATAAGGGCAGTTGTCAAAAAATAGGGGAGGTTAAAAACTGGATTAGTCGGTAGCGATAATCGATGGGTCGGGACTGCGAGTTTTTAGCTTTCGCCCCTGGCGTTTTTCAACAATTCTGGGGACGCAGAGCTCTTCACTGTCATAGATGACGACACAGTCCAGACACTGGAAGCACTCGTTGTAATCGATCTTTCCTGAGGGTTCAATCGCCTGATATTCACAACGTTTATTACAGAGCTGGCAGGGATTTCCGCACTCTGTACGCCGTGGTAGCCAGTTAAATATTCTCAGCTTACCAAACAGTGCCAGACCTGCACCGAGAGGGCAGATATAGCGGCAGTAACCCTTATAAACAAACAGGCTGAGCCCCAGAAGAGCGGTGGCCCATAAGACAAACGGCCATGAACGATCAAATAACAGTGTAATACTGGTTTTGAAGGGTTCTATCTCAACAACGCTTCCCGTGAGAGGCACGGAGATCACCGCAGTCACCAGAATCGCTGCAAGTACAAGGTATTTGACCCATTTAAGCTGGGAATCCAGTGTTGTGGATACTTTGATCTGGGGGAGCTTGAGAAAAGAGAGCAGCTTGCCGACCAACTCCTGTAGTGCGCCAAATGGGCAGAGCCAACCACAGAAGGTTCCTCGGCCCCAGATAAAGAATGTGATTCCGATATACGCCCAGAGGATGACTGTCATCGGGTCATAGAGGAAGAATTCAAGACTACGCCCAGCGATCTGGGCTTGTAAGATTCCTGTGATATTAACGATTGAGAGCTGGCCCTGTGCATACCAACCGATGAATATCAGTGTGAATAGCAGATAGAGAGGTCTGAACCAACGTAGTGCCTGACCACCTTGAGTTAACAGTGGGTAGCGGATCAGCACGATGGTCAGAACAAACAGAGCTGTGAGTAATATCGCTATGTCACTACTACGACCCGCCCAAAGGCTATGCCAGGTTTTGTTATCACCCTCTGACGCGATGAAATAGCTATCTGGTAGTGTACTTTCAAAGAGTAGGTCTCGGGTGACGGTTTCAGGATAGAGCCACCCTTTCTGGCGTTCAATATGCAGTTTAAATTCAGCTGGATAAGCGGGATCCAACCCCGCCTGTGCGATCACATGAAACGCTTTCCATTCATGATCCTGTAAGCTTTCCGGGAGTTTGAGTTGATACTCCAGCTCAAACAGGTCGAGGCGGTCACTCAGATCGAAATCTCGCATCTCTATGGGGAGTTCTGCCTGTTGCAGACTTAGCCGTTCAGGGACTTTACCGCGCACAAAGTTATCCCCAGTGAACGAGTAGCGACCATCACCCAGAATCAGGAGAACCTGATCATGGGTAGCGATATTGTCCATCAGGTAGCGCCAGGCTTCAGGCATCAGAAGGTTTTTTCCTACGCTTGGGACGGTCAGGTTGGCAACATATAACTCGATAAAGCGATCTTCAGGTGCTGCGAGGGCCTCTTCATCCTGCCCCTCACCGATGGTGTCCCTGAACAGCTCCTCAACCTGAGTATTGGTAAATTGATAGCGGGTGATTAGTCCCTCCTCGATCAGCTCATCCCAACTCATCGCGGTGAACTGCTGAGTATCTAAGCGTGCAATCAGGTCAGGATCGCGCCCTTTGGCGTACCCCAGTTTCTCTCGTGCTACGTGGAGTGCTGAAGCCAACACTGATTGATTGAAAATACGGATAGATGCAGTGGCTTTGGTAACCCCATCAATATAGGCGTTGGCGGAGTTGGCTTTTGCGGCGGCTGTTGGGTTCGCATCGATCTTTATATTCTGCATCAGCGAGATGCCGGGGTACTGTTTTGCGAAGTTGATTAGTGGCCTCTCACCCAAACCCTCCAGAAAGACTGGTTCATGATGGGAAAGAACGCGCACATCAATGAACTGACCATCAGGGTCAATGGCGATCAGTAGGTTAAAGGGGATACCGGCAAAGCCGGGTACCGCTGCCAGGTCGATAGACTCGAAGGCGTAACCGATCAGTGGGGTCTCAGTTGCATCCTGTTTATACAGTGGCCATATGGGTAGCTCTGGGTCCCTGTCTCCAACAATGTATGGAGAAGGGAAAGCGTCTTCCATCGCAGTTTTATCCATCACCGCAGCATGAATCGATAAGGAAAAGAGCACGGTCAGAAGAGTTGTGGTTAGCATCCAGAGGGTGCGCAGGGAGAGGGTAGATCGCATATTATCAGCTTATCTTATCTTTATTATCCCTCTATATTAGGTAAGGCTGATGCATCGGAAGAACAGTACTTTAGCGCTGTCTGACAGGTAATTAGTCTATGTTTACCTGAGATTAGAGAGGTCGACCTTCTGTGAGCCTGGAAGAGACTCTTCACAAGGGGAGAGTCCTCCCCCTGTGAAAATGATATGGGGGGATCAACTCACTCTTGTGATTGGAAGATATGGTAGCGATTACGGCCCGCTTTTTTGGCTCGATACATCGCAGTGTCTGCCTGACGAATCAGTTCTTTGGCATCAACGTGATGAGCCTGTGGATAAGAGGTCAGGCCGATGCTGGCTGAGACTTTCAGGTGGCAACCCTCGATAATAAAAGGCTCAGCTAGTTTTATCAGAAGCCGTTCTATTCGTGGAAGATTCTCGGAGATCGGGCCAGAATCAGGCATGACCAGAATAAACTCATCACCACCATAGCGGGCAATCGTATCCTCATTGCGGAAAAATGCTTTCATGCTTTCAGCAATATGAATCAATACCCGGTCGCCATAGTGATGACCCAGGTTGTCATTGATCTCCTTAAAACCATCAAGGTCAATACATGCAACGATGAGTGGAAGCTTGCTTCGACGGGCGTGGATTATCGCTTGCATCAGGCGATCCTGTAGCAGGCTTCTGTTGGGCAGACTGGTAAGGTGATCATGATTCGCCCTATGTTCTAATTCATTCTCATGCGCTTTTCTGCGACTGATATCTGAGAACAGGCCGACATAGTTTTGCACATTGCCCTGGTCATCACAGACTGCGCTGATCGAGAGCGATTCTGGGTAGATCTCACCGTTCGCTCTGCGGTTCCAAACCTCCCCCCTCCAAAACTGTTCACTGAGCAGCTGCTCCCACATCGCGTTGTAGAAAGAGGGACTGTGACGCTCTGACTTAAGTACGTTGGGCCTTTTGCCTATGACCTCTTCACCAAATCCTGTGATCTTGGTGAATGCCTGATTTATCTTCACGATGACCCCGGACCTATCTGTGATCATGATCCCCTCCTGCGAGTGCTCAAAGACACTGGCAGCCAGTCGGAGCTCCTGATCTCGCTCTTTTAACTCAGTGATATCCAGCAGAGAGCCGATATAGCCAATAAAGTTATCCTGGTGGTCATAACGTGGCAGACCCTGATCGATAAACCAGCGATACACGCCATCATAGCGTTGGAGGCGATACTCCATTGAGAAGGGCAAACGTTGGTCAAAATGGCTGGTGTAGATATCGAGGCAGTGTTGGAAATCCTCCGGGTGGACCCCCTGGGCCCATTGGTTTCCATACTCCTCTTCCAGAGAGCGACCCCGAAAATCCAGCCAGTTCTGATTAAACCAGTTACACCCTTTACTGGTGTCAGACATCCAAAATAGCACAGGTGATGCATTGGCTAAGGTGTGAAACTTTTGTTCCAGGATTTGAATAACCTCATCCTGACTGGCGTTAGTCTGGCCTTCAAGAAGAATCAGAATATCATCTGCGAGAGCGGGCTTGTCCATCGGTATACCTGTGTTTTCCATGAAGAAAATTGCACAAAGCGCGAGCAGTGTTTGAACTGCCCTATTGCACTGCACTTACAGCGTAGTTCAACGAGTCTGTAAAATGGGCAAAGCTAAAGTAAATGATAGGGGGGAGTGATTTAGGTCAAGCGGTTGTTGTGTGAATCTGTAAGTATTTTGAGAGGACCCATAGCTGAAATACGGGTGTTGCTATGGCTCACTGACCGTCTGTTGTATCGCTTTTCCCTGCCACTGGGTGAGTGTACGTTGTAACTCGTTTGGATCGATCGGTTTGCCGATAAAGTCCTGCATACCCGCTTCACGGCAACGCTGCTGATCTTCAGGCAGGATATTGGCAGTCAGGGCGATAATTGGCGTTTCGCCAATAGGGGGAGGAAGTTTTCTGATGACTCGGGTGGCTTCCAGACCATCCATCTTAGGCATCTGCATATCCATATAGATCAGGTCATAGCGGGTGTGCTGTACCTTTTCTACGGCTTCTAACCCGTTCTCTGCCAGATCCGCGTCATACCCGATCCGTTTCAACAGACTTAATACAACTTCCTGATTGATGAGGTTGTCTTCTACGATCAGAATGGAGAGGGTTTGAGGAGAGCTGGAGCTGCTAGCATCGTCCTGCACAACCTGTTTATTCTGATGATCAATTTCAGCCGTATTGGGAATAGTAACTGGAACCTCAAACCAGAATCGACTGCCGACCCCAAAAGTACTTTCAAATCCCAGTCTCCCCTGCATCAGGTCGACAATCAGTTTTGTGATAGCCAGTCCGAGCCCGGTCCCCCCAAACTGTCGTGTGATCGATGAGTCAGCCTGAGTAAAGCTTTTAAAGATGTTCTGTTGTGCGTTCTGGGAGATCCCTATTCCGCTGTCTTCAACTTCAAAACAGATACCGGTTTGGTGATTCTCTGTGGTGATTTTTTTGAGGCTGATCTGGATATGACCATCGTTGGTAAATTTAATCGCATTACTGATCAAATTGATCAGAACCTGACGTAGGCGAACCTCGTCAGTGGAGATATATTGCTCCAGATCCGGTGCGATCTGAACGATAAGCTTTAACTCTTTTTCATCCACAGCCTGGCGAAACAACCTAATCAAGTCAGAGATCATCTCTCGGAGGTTAAATGGTTTCTCCTCCAGAACTAAGCGGCCTGATTCCAGCTTTGATATATCTAAGATATCGTTAAGGATAACCATCAGGGACTTAGATGAGTTGATAATCGTGGAGACCTTTCGCTGCTGATCCGGGTTGAGTGCTGTACCATCCAACAGTTTGGCCATACCGATGATGCCATTCATCGGTGTTCTGATCTCATGGCTCATTGTGGCTAAAAAGCGGCTTTTAACCTTGTTGGCGGCTTCGGCTTTATCTCGTTCTTGGATAATCTGCTGTTGATATTGAATCGTTTGAGTAATCTCTTTGCCTATTCCGCGGTAGCCCTGAAACTGCCCTTGAGGATCATAAGCAGGTTCACCACTGATTGAGAACCAGTGAACCTGATCATCCAGGTTTTTGGAGAAAACCAGTTGAGTAAATGGGTTTTTTGCTTTGAGTTGTTCCAAATGTGTTTGCCAATCAGCAGGTTCAACTCCAGACGGTATCGCTTGCGTATATGCGCTGCCAAGAAGATCGGTAACAGGCGTCCCGGTCACGGCGGTAAATCGCTCGGAAAGGTAGCTGTAGCAATACTCTGAATCGATCTCCCAAAACCAATCTGATGCAACACCGGCGAAAGCTTCAAACCTTTTCTGTTCTGATTCAACCTCGCTATAGCGAGCCTTGAGGAAAAGATACATAAAGAGCGCCGCGAGAATCGAGGTGATAGCAATCAATATGATGATAGGCCAGTGCCGATTTAGCACAAAATCCCCCAGATGGCTGATCGGAGCGCGTGGGAGAAAAACGGTTAATTTTCCTGTTTTAACAGGAACATCATAGATTAAGAAATCTTGGCTTAAAGTCTCTTTAATCGAGCTGTTTGATCGACTGCGTTGGTATCTATCAGCGACACTGTTTGCGGAAGCTTGTGTGTAGCCTCTACCAACGAGATAGCGCTTATCATTTTCACTCACAATTAATAGGCGGCTGTAGATCCCAGAAGCCAAGTCTATTCTGCTCAGGGCATTGGGTTGTTGTGAGAGTCGGGAGTATGGCTGTTGAGCTGGTGGAGTCGATGAGTGAACTGCAACATGCCAGTCACGGAGGTTGCTATCTTCTCTGACAAACAGGTTTATGAAAAGGTTCTCTTCAATATCAGAGGAGTATTCATAAGCTATGTAGCCGGATACGCAGATACCCACTAATGAAAAGAGCTGAAACCCTATCAGTAGCGGGAGAAGGATACCCTTATAGCGTTTTTTTTTAGTCATTATTCAAGAGAAAATTTATCAGCAATCGACATCAATAATGATCGTTTTCCTTCAACTGCAGCTGAGACCACATACTGATTATTGACACGGGTAACATGGTAATCCACCAGGAACTTATCATTTTTATCGGTCGCAAAGTCAGCACAGAGTGCAAACGATCCGTCACCCTTTTCAAACAGGACAGGATGCATGGCGAGAAACTGTAACTGTTTCACTTCCAGCGTGTTGGGGTCAGTAAAGTGATATCTATCCGCTTCGGTATGTAGTGCAATGTAATCAACCACAGTTCGTTTGAGAGCGATCTTATCAGATGCACTGATTTCCGCTTGAGCCAGAGGTGCGAACGCAAATAGAAATGAAAAAAGGAATAGAGGTTTAAACAGAAGAGTACGAATGTGCATAACGACCTCAAAAGATATCTGCGTCTGGTGTGGTGAGTATCTGCTACTCGATTGCCAAAACTACTCAGACAGTATCTGGAATATGGAATTTAATTGTATAAAAAGCAAGTGGATAGCTGGGATATACAAATAACTGTATCCCCTAAGTGATTAAATTGGTTAATGTTCTTTTCGGTGCTAGATTGTAGTTTACGTCATTCTAGGGTTTTAGCGATTGTTCCAATGATTGAGTTACTTTTACTGTAGTACGGGGAAATAACTATGACCAAAAGATTAGCCAACATCTTTCTTTACAGTTTGTTTATTTTGGCTGCGCCGCTTGTAAAGGCTTTTGAGATTCCTGAAGGGGTCGAGGTCGTAGCGGCTCCCGTAGTAAAAAAAATGGTTGAGCAGGAGAACACTCCGCTTGTTCATGTGCTGAGCCGTATCGAATTTCAGATGCAGCACATTCCTGGCTCCATCAACATTCCAGTTGATCAGTTGGAAAAGAGTTCTCTGCTACCTGTGGATAAAACCGCGCCAGTGATCTTTTACTGTAATGGTACCGCCTGTCCATACAGCCAGCGAGCCTCCAAAAAGGCGGTGACAATGGGCTATCAGAATGTTCACTGGTTTCGCGGGGGGATTCTGGAGTGGCGCAAGTTTCGCTATGAGATGAATGTCGATAAAGATATGGTTGGGATTAAAGTTAAAAAAATTAACCCCCAGCAGTTGCAGACGATGAACCTGGATGACTATATCGTGTTGGATGTGCGCCCAAAATGGTGGCGACAGAGTGCAGAAAAGGCGGGAATTATCGCAGGCACCGATATCATGATTCCTCTGTTGGAGCTTGATAAAAGTTTACAGAAACTGCCACAGGATAAACCGTTGTTTATTGTCGATAGGCTTATGCGGCAGTCTGTTCATGCAGCCAAATACCTGATCAGTAAAGGTGTTTCAGTGGATGGTGTGCTTTTGGGGGGGACAAAAAGGTGGGTCGCAGAGGGTTATCCTGTACTTTCTGAAAACGATGAACCTGAATTTATAAAGTAAGGGTTGTGCGTACCTGCTTATGCTGAATCAGATGAAGCTCTACCGCCGGATTGTTGTGATGGCGGCTATTTTCATCATCATTATCTTCGCCTCAGGTCTGTGGTCTATCCACAGGCTTCAACTGCATGAATCTCAGCGGTTTGATCAACACCTCCAGGGTGAAGCCGAGATGGCTTATAGCATGTTGCAGGATGATATGCTGCGCTTTAAAGCCGCTACCCCCAATATTAAAGTCGATCAAAGCCAGCTTGTTGAGCTTATCTACAATGAAAATTTCGATGCTCTTAGTTATGTTTTTGACGATCTTGCAGGCTTCTATGAGATTGACCTGATCCTTCTGATCTCTGACGGAAAGCTGATTGCGGGTAGTCATAATGTCTCAAAGCGTGAGCTTCCAGCATCGTTGATGACGACGATGATGGCCGAGCCCTTTAGCGAACAAGTGCAGTTTATGTTGCTTGAGAATAGCATCGGTGAGATCGCCCGTTTTTCAGATTCCAGTGTTGTTAGCTATTTTACCAGTGTTGCACTTGAAGACTTTACCGGAGAGGAAGCTGGTCGGGTGATACTGTTCAAGGTGCTGAATGGCAGAGATAAATTTGCAGAGCACCTGTCTGGCAACGCAGAGATTATTTTAACCGTTGAAGGTGAGAGGTCTGTCTTTTCCAGTTTAAGACACCCCTGGGAGTGGAAAGGGGAACAGGCAATTATTTCGGGCCAGAAGGAGTATCGGGTCCATCAGAAAGATATCGAGGGTGTCGGCGGTACCAAGCTTAGCCTGCTGGTGGGGATGGATTATAGGGAGTACAGCCAATCAACATGGCGGCTGATTGTGAGTGAATTAACGACCAATCTGGTGATCCTTTTCGTCGCGGTCTTCTTTTTCTATTTCCTGAAACGTCGTGTTTTTGATGGTGTGAATAAACAGGTGGAGTTGTTAGGTCAGGTTGCAGCTGGCGATCTCAATGTGAGGTATCCCAGATCTCAAATGAACAGAGGTGAGACGCTGGATGAGATCCAGCAGATGGGTGCAGACTTTAATATGATGATGGATCAGCTGCAGGAGCTCTATGAGCAGCTTAATCAGGCCCGCCAAGATGCTGAAGTTGCTACAAGAATCAAGAGTGAATTCCTTGCCAATATGAGCCATGAGATACGTACACCGATGAATGGTGTGGTTGGGATGATCAATCTGGCGGAGCAGGCTGATTCCGATGAGCAGAAGAAGCGCTATATTTGCAAAGCCAAGCTGTCTGCAGAGAAGCTACTGCGTATTCTCAACGATATTCTCGATTTCTCCAAAATTGAATCCAATAAGTTAGATATCGAGCAGACCACTTTTCACTTGTCTGAAGTTCTGGAGAGTACTCGTGATCTGATGCAGCCTGATGCGGATAAAAATGGGGTGCGTTTGGCGATTATGTTCTCAGAAAAAGTGCCACAGGTTCTACGCGGTGATTCACTCAGAATTGGACAGATTTTGGATAATTTGGTGAGTAATGCGATTAAGTTCTCACCGCAGGGGGGAGAGGTTTTAATCTCTGTCGATTTAAAAAAGAGGCAGAGGGCTATTGCTGAATTGAGCATCAGTGTGAGAGATGAAGGGATCGGCATCTCTAAAACGCAGCAGGAAAAGCTTTTTGTTCCCTTCAATCAAGCTGATAGCACCACGACCCGACGCTTCGGAGGGAGTGGTTTGGGGCTTGTGATCTGTAAACGGTTGGTTGAGATGATGGCGGGGGAGATCACGCTGGAGAGCAGAGAGGGGGTTGGAAGTAACTTTACCTTTACACTGCCTTTAGAGGTTTCATCTGATGAGGTGGATGTAGCTGATGAGGCTGTAGATGATTCTACCAACAACGCTCTGACAGTGCTTCGGGGCAGGACTTTGCTGCTTGTAGAAGATAATGAGATCAACCAGGAGCTGATTGTGGCGATGCTTACCATGCACGGGATCTTAGTGGAGAGTGTTTGGAATGGTGCCGAAGCGGTTAGCTGGTTGCAGGAAAACCAGGCAGATGCCGTTTTGATGGATTGTCAGATGCCGGTTATGGATGGCTATACCGCAACTCGTGAGATCAGAGAGATTGAGGGGTTAGAGGATCTGCCGATTATCGCCCTGACAGCCAATGTGACGCAGAGCGATATTGATAAAGCGCTGGCATCAGGGATGGATGACCATGTTGCAAAACCGGTGATATTTGATGATCTGATCTCATCGATTGCTAAATGGGTAACCCCTGAGCTGTACGGTAAAGAGAAAGCGTTGGAAGGTCCAGAAACGGATATCACACCTTCTACAGGCGAGGCTCAGAGCTTGAGGGCGCTTAAGGGTATCAATATTGTTAAAGGCCTTGAACTGATCGGCCATGATGAAACGCTTTATCGCAAGCTGTTACTGCTGTTCCGGGATAAGTATTGCGCTTTCCGTGAAGTATTCACTCAGGCGTTGAGTGATGATATCGACTCTGCCCGTCGTGAAGCTCACTCCCTAAAAGGAGCTGCCGGTAATTTAGGCATGGAGCAGATAGTCAATGCAGCGATTCAGCTGGAAGTTGCCTGTCAGAGAGATGATCAGACGATGATTGCGGAGCGATTTGAACAAACCCTTACCGAGATCAGCATCGTGCTCAGATCTATTGAGCAGCTAGAGCCGTGTGATACTGAAGCTATGAACTCTGGTGAGCAAGAGACGAAACTTTAATGATTGGCTTTGTTGGATAGGTTTTATAGCAATCTTATCTAGGCTCAGAATGATCATGCGCTAAGGAAGATGCGATTAAGTCCTTCCACATGAGATAATTCAGGCTAATCAAAACCTGAAGAGATCGAACATGGAACAGCAGTTATCCTTTGCCGCTAGTGAGTATCAGCACAAACGCCGCCAGACACGTAAAGAGAAGTTTCTAGGCAGGATGGATAAGCTGATTCCATGGAAATGTCTTGAAGCTATCATTGAACCCCACTATCCAAAAACAGGTAACGGTCGTAGACCTTATCCTTTACCCACAATGCTCCGTATTCATTGCATTCAGCAGTGGTATAGCTTGAGCGATCCAGCCATGGAAGATGCTTTGTATGAAATAGCCTCGATGAGGCTTTTCACAGGACTATCGTTAAATAAGTCCATACCTGACCACACAACCATCATGAATTTTAGGCATCTGCTGGAGCGTCATGATTTAGCCCGTCATACTTTTGAAGACGTTAACGCTTGGCTGACGGAGGCTGGGATCATCGTTAAGGAGGGTACGTTGATGGACGCCACTATTATCGAAGCCCCAAGTTCCACCAAGAACAAAGCAGGTGAGCGTGATCCAGTGATGCACCAAACCAAGAAAGGGAATCAGTGGCATTTTGGCTTGAAAGCTCACATAGGGGTTGATGCAAGAACAGGTCTGACACGTAGCTTTACAACCACTTCTGCCAATGAGCATGACCTAAACCAAGCCAGCAGACTGTTGCATGGTGAAGAACACTTTATATTTGCCGATGCGGGTTATCGAGGTGCAGATAAGAGGTCAGAGCTGTAAGACGTTGAGGCTGATTGGTATATCGCCGAACGCCCCAGCAAAGTTAGCGCATTAAAACGCCATCCTCGTATCAATAAAGTACCGATAAGCATTGAGTATATGAAAGCCAGCATCAGGGCAAAAGTAGAGCACCCGTTCAGGATAATTAAATGCCAGTTTGGATTTACTAAAGCTCGGTATCGAGGGCTGAAGAAGAATGATAGTAAATTAGCTATGCTTTTAGCTCTGGCTAATAGGGTTCGGGTGGATCAGATGATGAGGGCTTAGGGTCAGTCCGTCTATATGCTGTAAACACAGCATACTAGGCATTCCAGAACGGGGTAAAAACGTCTAAAAATAGCCGAAAACCATCAGACAGTTCAACTACCTAAAAGACGGGACTTAATCGCAGGTTCCTTAGTCCTCACTACAAGGCCGCATGCTGTTTAGATCACAACGCTATGAAGTCATTAGGCATATTCAGATCAAACCTTTAAATCAACCCGTGCATTAAACTATTTAACAATTCTCCGTGAAGAGGGTGCTCCGCCTGATTGAGATCATGCTCATTCGCAGCGGTTATTGTGAAGCTGTGCGTCAGCCCGGTTTGATAGTTTCAATCAGCTGCAACAGCATATCTGCGCCAAAACCCTGATCCACTACAGCGCACGCTGAAGCCCGCCAATTGTAACCTTCAATCCCGTTCCGTCCGGCTTAGCTGCAGCCAGCTGCACCTGATAACCAAACTGTTCACAAAGCTGATAAACAATCGACAAGCCCAACCCACAACCCTCTATTGTTTGATTGGATGCACGGTAAAATCGTTCAAAAGCAAGTTGCCGCTGGTTGTCTGAAAGACCCGGTCCGTTATCCTCCAGTTCAAGCACAACATCGGTTTCAGACTGTAAAGATCGTACCCAGACCTGCCCCCCCTCCGGTGTATATTTCAGTGCATTGTCCATTAGATTCCGGAGAATGATCGCTAGCGCATCGGGGTTGGAACGTACCACCGGAGCCGCAGAGAAATCTACATGCAGTTGAATCGCTTTAGTGCTGAGCATCTGATTTAACGCATTGTCTTTAAGCGAGGCAACCAGACCCTCCCACGCCACCTCACTCTGCTGGCTGGCATAATGGTTGGTTTCAGTCCGGCTCAGGGTAATCAGTTGGTTAAACAGATTGGTCAGCTTATCGATCCCCTGAATAATATGGCTTTGCACCCGTTTCAGGCGCTCATCTTCCGGGTAGATATTCTGGGCGTGCACCTTAATCGCCGCCAACGGTGTACGAAGTTCATGGGCAGCATTACTGGTAAAGCGCTTCTGTCGTTCCAGCGCCCTATCCAGTGAGATCAGCAGATGGTTTACTGAATCCACCACCTGTCTCAGCTCTGCAGGGATCGAACTCATTTTTAGCGGGGTTAGGTTTTCGGTACTACGTGCGGAGATCTCTCTGCTGATCGATTCCAACGGCGCGAGCCCACGGCGGACAATCAGTGTGATCAGGATAATGATGATAGGCAGCATGATCAGAGGTACGGTGCTGTAAACAGTGGCTACCTCTTCCGTTACCTCATCGCGGATCTCAACCAGTTGCCCCACCTTGATCCAGATCGCCAGCTTTTCGCTGTACAAGGTAAAGGTGCGCCAGGCCTGCTGATTGATGTTTTCGGTAAGGAAGCCCTCCTCAGCGGTAAAGGTCATCACCGAACCACTGGCATCACTGCCCAGCAGCGGTACGCCTTTACGGTTCCAGACCTGAAACGCGAGTTTCTTCTCATACTTGTGACCACTGCTGTCGTACTCACCCTCAGCGTGAATCTCCGGCGGCAGAATCAGGGTCTGCTCCGCCGGGATAATCTCCGGAATGGTGCCGCCGGAAAACTCCAGCTCAATCGAGAGTACCGCCTCCAATACCCGCGAAATCTGCGCGATTTCAGCGTCATAGAGCTCTTCGGTTTCATGGGTAACACGCTGATAACTGATCACAATAGCCAGCAGAATAACAATCCCGATGCTGCTGATCAGAGAGAGAATGAGGAATGTGCGTATTGATCTCAATCGGGTGCGCCTCCAAGCTTGTAACCGATGCCGCGCACCGTCTGTACTATATCTTTACCGAGTTTTTTACGCAGGTGATGGATATACACCTCCACCGTGTTGCTGCCAACATCCTGATCCCAGCTGTAGAGTTTGTCGGCCAGGGCCTGACGGCTGAATACCTGTTCGGGCCGCGCCATCAGATAGTGCAACAGATTAAATTCATGTCGTGACAGCGCCACCGGCGTATTGCCCTGCAGCACCGTATGGTTGGCTGGATTGATCTCAATGTCCGCGTGCCGCAGCGTGGGCGCGCGCTGCTGACTTTCACGCCGCTGCAGCGCCCGTAGCCGCGCCATCAGTTCCGGCAGATCAAAGGGTTTAACCATGTAGTCATCGGCCCCCAGATCCAAACCAGCAACCTTCTCTTCGGTTGAGTCCCGTGCGGTGAGGATCAGGATCGGTGTATCAAACTGCTGGGTGCGCAGCTGTTTCAGCACCGCCAGACCATCCAGATCAGGCAGCCCCAGATCAAGGACCATAACGTCAAACTCGGCGGACTCAGCAAAGCTTAACGCCTGCCGCCCGTTTTGCACCCACTCAACCCGGTAGCCGTTGTAGCTCAGGGCATCCTGTATCCCCTGCCCAAGCAGGGGATCATCCTCAACCAGCAATGTTTTCATCAGAGCGTGCTCAGTAATGTCTCTATCTCAGCCCGACGACCTTTATCCGCTAACTCACGACCCGGACGATTCTTCGCTTCCAACGCGTGCTGTAACACCGTTTTTGCCTGCGCCTTGTCGTTCTGTTCGATCAGGAAGTCGCCGTAAAAAAAGTTACTATCAATACCATCCGGGTTTATTTTAAGCGCTTTCTGCAGATAGGTACGGGCTTTTTTGTCGCTGCCAAAGCCGATCGGCCAACCCGGCACCTGATAATAGAGGCTGCCAAGGCTGGTATAGGCGGAGCCATCCAGTGCAGTCGGGTCCAGCTCAATCGATTGTTCCAGTAGTAATTTCGCCTCTTTCACCAATCCCAATGCCCCCAGACCGCCTTTCTCGCCGGCATAGGTGCTGAGAATGATCGCCCGCCAGATCAGAATCTCGGCCTGCTGCGGAAACTGCTGCATGATTTTTTCCGATTCGGCCACCAATCCCTCAAACAGCTTTTCGCGCTGATCTGTCGGTGCCTCATATTTAATCTGCGCCCAGCTATGTTGCAGTGCCAGCCGCGCTTCATCCTGCGGTGCCGCAAACACCATACTGCTCGCCAGTAACGCAACAATTGCTACCCACTTAGTTTTCATTAGCTTACCTCGCTTTTAAGATATTTATTGATCACCGGTAGCTGCTGTTTTAACTGCCGTGACACCAGCCCCGGAAAAGCGCCGTTCAGTCGAGTAAAGAGTTTTTCTGGCCATCCCACCTGATAACTGCTGGCGGATTTCTGCAGGAATGCCAGTAGCTCGCTGGCAACCCGCTCTGGGGAATCGGTTTTATTGCCCAGTTCACTGTTCATCGCGTTTACTGCATCAGAGTTGATTGCAGTAGCAGTGGCACGGGGAGAGAAATACTTAACCGCTACCGCGCTATCCGCTAATTCACGGGAAAGCGCCTCGCAGAAACCACGCACGGCAAATTTAGTCGCACTGTAAGTGGCATACCCAGGCAGGCCGATCTGCCCCAGGGCGGAGCCGGTATTTACAATCAGGCCATGCCCTTGCTGTAAAAAATGCGCCACCAATAAACGGTTAAGACAGAGCACCGCGGTGAGATTGGTCTGTATCAGGGCTTCTATCTCAGCATCGCTCTGCTTAGCAAAGGTTGTGAACTGGTTAACCCCGGCAAGATTGATCACCTTATCGATCCCCTCTTCACGCAGGGTGTCGAGAATGCGGCTGCGCCCCTCAGCACTGTTGATGTCCGCCACTAGCAGTTGATTGTCATCGCCCAGCTGCACCTGTAGCGGCATCATACGTGCCTCATTGCGGCCACACAGCACAAGCCGGGCACCGCTTTCAGCTAGCGCCCGACAGACCGCTTGCCCAATACCGCCGGTCGCACCGATTATCAGGTAGGCATTACTCATGCGGCCTCCTCTACGGCGGAAAGTACATCGCCATATAAGCGGTAAAAAACATTCGCCGCATGGATGATCACCTGCTGGTCATCCGGGTTGTCGAGGGTGTTCATCAGGTTTTCAAAGAACTTCACATGCTCCAGATCCAGTGAGCCGTGGGAGGTCAGGTAACTGAATGCGTTATCCGGCAGACCTAGCGAGCCTTTCACCAGACCGGCGGTTTCCGTTGCCAGGGCGATGCTGGTGCCTTCCAGTACGTGCACCATGCCAAAAAAGGCCAGTGGATTACCACGGTCGATCTGATGATAGGCATAAGCCACCATCAGATCTGTTGCCATAGCCGGTGTACCGTAACGAACGATGTCCGGATCAACGCCGGTGGTCTGGAGATCGTTAAGAATCCACTGATCATGACCGATCTCCTCCTCAATATACTCAGCCACCGCAACCTGCAGCGCATAATGGCGTTCTGGCAGGCGGGAACCGCAGGCCATCAGTAGCGGCACGGTATGTTTAACATGGTGATAGGCCTGCGTCAGAAATGCCTGATAACGACTGAGGGTGATCTCACCCGCCAGGGTTTTTTGAATCACCGGACGATTAAACAGCGCCTGCTGAGCGGCGGCGGTTTCCTGTACGAGCGTATTAAAAAACATGGGACACCTGCTGTGTAGGTTGTTCTAAATGTGTGAAGTAATCGGCAATCTGGGTCGAAAAATAGCGATAACAGGCCTGTCGCCGTAAGCGCCCATTCCCGGTTAGCAGATCCGCCTTAGCGATAGCTTCCGGGGTAATCTCAATCCAGTACTGAATTCGGGCATAGTCAGGCAACTGGCTATTCAGCCGTTCCAGTTGTTCTATCACCTGCTCTGCAGTGCTTTGGGGCAGGGGTTGCAACAGCGCCACCAGCGCAGGCAGCTCATCAACCAGAATCACGGTGCGGACAACCGCAGGCAGGGCATTGATCTCTGACTCGATCCACTCGGGGCTGATGTTGCGACCAAAGCTGTTGATCTGGACATTTTTCTTTCGCCCGGTGATATACAGGAAACCATCACTATCCAGATAACCAAGATCGCCGCTGGCGTAATAGGCATTCTGAGAGGATGCCTGTTGCAGATAACCCTGCATCTGTGGTCCACGGATCAGAATTTCACCCTGTTCCGAAATGGTTACCCCAGCATGGGGCAGCGGTTTACCCACACTCCCCGGTTGTGCCGCGCCGGGCAAGTTAAGGCTGACAACGGAGCCACATTCACTCAGGCCGTAACCTTCGTAAACCGGCAGGCCAAGGGAATGAGCCTGCTCGATAAGCTGTGTTGAAACCTTAGCGCCACCCACAGCAATAAACTTCAACTGCGTCAGGGGAGCTCCCTGCTGTCGGGCCAGCATCAGGAGCTTGAGCAGCTCGGGCGTCAGAATCAGGCTTTGGGGGTTAGCCTGAATCAGATAGTGGATAAACCGCTGATGATCGATACCGGAAGAGCCCGTTAAGCCCGTCTCGGCAGCCGTTGCCAATACCACTGTTTCCCCCGCACACAAAGGCAGAAACACACCGGCAATGTTCTCCAGCATCACCGCCAGGGGAAGCAGACAGTGATGCTGGGAGATTGCCAGTGGTTGCATAACAGAGCACAGGGAGAAACAAACCTCATCGATCAGAGTATGACTGATCTTCACTCCCTTAGGCGCACCGGTAGAGCCGGAGGTAAACGTCACTAACGCGATATTATTAAACGCATCTGCAACCAATGGATAAGGCTCGATGCGGCTATAGCAATACTCCTCTCCCTGCGGATTACTTTCGGTTTTGTAGAGTGTTGCCAGTTGTGGCTGATCACAGTCGCAGATGATTAGATCAGGAGCGGTTGTCTCAATCAGGTTTTCCACCTGTGCTGAACTGAAGAAGGTCGCAATCGGGATCACTACAATCTGTTGCTGCAGTGCGGCCAACTGCCAAAGTACCCAACTGATACGGTTCTCCTGCCAGATAGCTAGACGTTTACAGCCGTTTTCCAGCAAATAGGCAGCATGTTCGTCAATCCGTTTCTGCAACTGGGCATAGCTCAGTTGCTGTTCAGAACTTTGCAGTGCAATCTTATCCGGCTGAGTGGAAGCGTACGCATTTATGGTTTGCAGCAATCGGCTCATTGCCCACCTCACCCCTTAATCTGTAGATGCTGGTCATCTACTGGCATTGGAATACGTTCGATAATGCGTGTGAACAAAGGCGAAGCACGCAGCACCTGAATACCGGAATCAATATCTCCCGCATACACCTGTGGTTGCTGGTCGTAATAACGTCCCCAATTAGTTGTCTGCTGACTCAATGCCGAAGCGTTAGCAGCCGCCAGAGGATAAAGATTCAAGCCAAGGTTAAGCTTTTCAAAGCTGCGTCGCACCTGGGGTGTAGCGGTTATCACCAGCCACTTGAAGCCCTGCTGCTGGAAGTAGTGCGCTAGACTCAGAATCAGCCGACGTGTCGCCCCCGGGGATATCGAAGCCAGATTCCCCACTTCCAGAATTTGACCCCGCTCAGGGGTGACAGTCAGTCCCCGCTGTTGTTGAATCAGATGTTCTATGGGTTGTGGCAGGTACTGTTCCAGATAGAGTCGAGCAGAGGCTGCTGATTGGTAACCGGCACTAGCGCTAATCCGCTGCTGGTTATCAATTAGCGCCAGCATCTGCGGCAGAAAATCTTTCAGATCAGCACCGTAGGTGGTGTTAAAGCAGCGCCAGGCAAAACGTTCAATATGTTTGCGGTTCGCAGCCGAGGAGATCAGGACGACCTCTGAGCGTTCTGCTCCAGTACGCGGTTCAATACAAAGCTGTGGGTTCATAAGCCATCTCCTCTCGGGTATGGCTTAGAAATTAGACCGATTTTCTTAAGGCTTTCTTAAGACAATTTAAACTAAGTGAGGTGAGTTAATAAAACGCCCGATCTGTTCATCTAGGGAACATGCGATTAAGTCCTGTTTTCTAGCTCATTCTCTCAATAAAACGGCATTTGCGGCGTAATCACACGATTACTGGTCATTTATTACCGCCTGCATGCCGATTTCTCAACATGTAGGCGGATTTAACCTACGCCCGCAGCATCTGATCCACGCGTACAACATTCGCTAAAGCGAATAGCATGGCCAGCTTGCTATCGTTCTTCACCAAGCCACGATAACGGGCCTTGGTAAAACCGAACTGACATTTTATGATCCAGAATGGGTGCTCAACCTTAGCCCGAATACTGGCTTTAAGATACTCTGCTTTTAACTGAACCTTGCTTGGAATTTCAGCAATGTGCCAATCGACTCCAACTCCTTCAAACTCTTTACGACTTTCTGCGCCTCGATAGCCACTGTCTGCGAAAATAAAGTCTTCCTTGCCGTGAAGAAGGTACTCAGCCTGATTGAGATCATGCTCATTGGTTGCTGTCGTTGTGAAGCTGTGCGTCAGTCCTGTTTTTGCATCAACCCCAATATGGGCTTTCATGCCAAAATGCCATTGATTACCCTTTTTAGTCTGGTGTATCTCAGGGGCACGCTTGCCTGTTTTGTTCTTGGTCGAACTCGGAGTTTCAATGATGGTAGCATCCAGTAACGTTCCTTCCTTGACGATTATCCCTGCATCCGTCAGCCAAATGTTAATGGCTTCAAATATCTGACGAGCTAAATCATAACGTTCCAGTAAATGCCTGAAGTTCATAATCGTGGTTCGATCTGGAATTGCACCACCTGATGGCAAGCCCGAAAACTGTCTAATGGGGATTGTTTCGGCAAGTGCATCTTCCATGGCTGGGTCGCTCATGTTGTACCAATGCTGCATGCAGTGGATACGCAACATTATTTCTAAAGGATAAGGGCGGCGACCATTACCTGCTTTAGGGTAGTAAGGTTCTATAACCGCAACCAAGCGGGACTATGGAATCAATTTATCCATTCGATCAAGAAGCTTTTCTTTACTGGTTTAACGCCGCTTGTTGGTGAATTCACTATCAGCAAAAGAAAGTTGGTAATCCATAGATAATCCTCGGCAAATCTGAGTTGAGAATTATCTCATGCTAAAAGGCTTATTCGCAGGTTCCCTAAATTGTTTACAGAAAGACTGATCGGAAAAGTGACCGGAACGTACAGGGCATTACCTACCAAGCTGTTTGGAAAGCTCATTTCCGGTCCTGACTCATCTTCAATTTGATGAAGTAATCTCGAAAAGGGTATCAGCAAAATCTCATTGCTGAATTGCAAACTGATAGACAGAATTTCCTGTCGTTAGACACCAATCCGACCAGATAGGGACCAGAGCTAAGAATCACAAGGAGAGTCAAAATCGCGGGAAGCGAGTAAGGAAGTGGTGCCCGGAGGCGGAATCGAACCACCGACACGGGGATTTTCAATCCCCTGCTCTACCGACTGAGCTATCCGGGCTAATTTGAGCTGTTCCAGAGACAAAAAAGGCCTGCAAAAAGATGTACAAGCCTTAAAAATAAGTGGTGCCCGGAGGCGGAATCGAACCACCGACACGGGGATTTTCAATCCCCTGCTCTACCGACTGAGCTATCCGG
>NZ_CANMIR010000014.1 GCF_947498015.1 uncultured Neptuniibacter sp. | reverse complement strand
ATATCGAACAGACTTCCCCAGGTCAGACTCTTACGTGCCATCGCGATACAGAATGCACCACCGGCACCAATACCCGCAGCTTCCGTCGGAGTAAAGATACCCAGGTAGATACCCCCCATCACAACCGTGAATAGAATAAGTACACCCCAGACACCATTGAGTGCTTTGAAACGCTCACTCCAACCCAGCTTTTCACCACAAGGGCCCGCGGAGGGATCACGCCAAACAACGTAACGAACAGCCGCCAGATAGAGCAAAATACCCATAAAGCCCGGAATAAAGCCTGCCGCAAACAGCTCACGGATACTGGTCTCGGTCAACAGACCGTAGATCACCAGAATCACGCTTGGCGGGATCAAAATACCCAGCGTACCACCGGCTGCGATAGACGCAGTTGCCAATGAATCAGCGTAGCCATATTTACGCATCGGAGGCATCGCAACCTTGGCCATGGTTGCAGAGGTTGCAAGGCTGGAACCACAGATAGCCGAGAAACCACCACACGCAACAACCGTTGCCATCGACAATCCACCTTTCTTATGCCCTAAGAAAGCATTGGATGCGCGGTATAGTTCCTGTGATAACCCGGATTTAGTCACCAGGTTACCCATCAGGATAAACAGAGGAATTACGGATAAGCTGTACTCCTGAGCCGTGTCAACGACACGTTTAGCTGCCATCGACAGCGCTCCGTTCCAGCGAAAATCCATTAAATTATCAAAACCAAGGCCTTGCAGATATGCGAAACCGAAGAAGCCAACCAGACCCATCGCAAACGCGATCGGTACACGTACTACGACGATGATCAGCAGCAAAATTGCAAAACCGGTTAATGCAGTAATCATATTAGAACTCCTGTTGAGCTAAGAGCATCAATCGTCTAAGTACGCGATGAAACTAAGAGTTTATAAACACCATAGGTAATCATGGCCCCAGCAGTGACCCAGCTCATAATGGCGATATATTCAACGATATATCCCACCGGCATCTGCAGATACTCCGTCACTTCACCACGACGAATGGAACGTGCCGCTAACTCGTAAATACGTACAGCCAGGAAATACAAAGACGTGGACATCAAAAATGCGGATAGCAGGCCAAGTACCTTGATCACCGTGTTGCCCATCATCTTATCGAGGATATCCACAACAACATGACCGCCACGCCAGGTCACAATAGGCAGCTCTGCAAAGACAAGAATCGCGATCCCCATCTCTGTGAGTTCAGTTGTACCGTCAACCGCGTTGTCCAGGAAATACCGACCGAAAACATCGGCACAGGTCAGTGCCATTAGTAAGAAGAGCGTGACCGCTGCAATCAGTTCGAGCAGAAATGCGATCCAGGCAACCGGACCCTGCTCTTCGTAGTGAGATTGAATCCAGGTAGTTAATGCCATAAAAGCCTCCTGTTTTCTTAAGCTGGCTGGTTAGCCTGCTTGTCGATTCGAAAGCCAAAGGTAATTACTCACCGATGACTTTCTGTTATCTGGGATAACAATGAAATTTATTTGTTATAGCTGGCCGCAATCTGACGCAGTTCCATCAATGCTCTCTTCGCATCAACGCCACGACTCTCAACAGATTTCAGATATGTATCGTCCATACCCTGGGTCAACGTGATAAATTCATGTGAAAGTGCATCACCCTCTTTCACCTGTATAACGTTCACGCCAGCCTCTTGTGCTGCTTTTAAGCCTTCCACATCGCCTGCATCCCAAGCTCTACCGGCCATGGCAGACAGCTTTTCACCAGACACGCTCAGGATCGCATCACGATCTTTAGCATCCAGATCTGCCAGGAAATCCGGGTTCATGAAAATTGCAAAGCTGCCAAGGTACATGCCACCTGGAAGTGCAATCACATGTTTCGCAACCTCTTTAAGGCGTAGAGACTTCTGATCAATCATCGGAATGAACACGCCATCGATCACCCCTTGCTGCATCATTTCATACACTTTGGGAGCAGGAGCACCAACAGACGTGACTCCCATGCGGTGACCCAGTTCAGCCTGGATACCTCCACCCAAACGGATCTTCTTACCGTCAAGCTCACTCAGGGAAGCCACAGGCTTAGCTGTATGGATCTGGCCCGGACCATGCGTAAACAGGCCGATCAACTCCAGACCATCATGTTCGTTTGCTTGTGCGAAATATTTCTGATGGATTCTCCAGTGGGCTACCGAAGCGGCTTCAGCGCTGGCTCCCAGAAGTGGCTGTTCGACTGCCTGCGTCAATTTGAAACGACCAGGTACATAACCATGGAAGCTGAACGCAGCATCCACGACACCATCTTCAACCAGTTCGAACATAGTTTTGGGGTGGCCCAAACCATATTCCACAACAACTTTGACTCGACCCTCTGTTGCTTCTTCAACCCACTTGGACCAGGTTGGCCATACAACAGTATTTTGCGGGTGTGTTGGTGGCAACCAACT
The DNA here is from genome assembly GCF_947498015.1 of uncultured Neptuniibacter sp. Classification (GTDB taxonomy): domain Bacteria; phylum Pseudomonadota; class Gammaproteobacteria; order Pseudomonadales; family Balneatricaceae; genus Neptuniibacter. The sequence continues at coordinate 89,472 of NZ_CANMIR010000014.1, read as the reverse complement.
ACCTACTCGGAGTGTAGTTTCGGCAACGGCCTGACCAGCCATTACCATAAATAGCCCAATGGCGAGCAATCTGTTTAAGCTCATTTTTGTTTCCTTCATACAACCGACACAAAAGATTAATATATTAAGTATTAATCGAGAACGCTTCTCCGGAGCGCACCTTAATACCTACCTTTGTTAACGGTTTCGGCCTTCTGTCTAACCTGCAAGGTGATCTCAACAGGTAATTTCAAGCCGCACTTCTCTGGTAGCTCTTACTTGAGAGCCGTAATAGTTGTTTTCCAGAGAGTGCGGGTGTTACGAGAATCGGGATGAATGATATCTATGTATCATTTCTCATCTTGGCAATTTTCTCGTGGATATTATTTTTTCTGTAGTTGCGCTCAGGGTGCAGCTCGATCATCTCAAAACCGATGCTCATATAGCGACGATCGAAGACTGGCTGCAGCGCTTCGGTAAAAGTCTCAAACACTTTATCTGAAGCAGCTTTGAGAACCTCGGGTTCACGTCCGGCCCCGACTTTTGCAGTCAGGTGCACAAAACTATTTTCAGGATCGCCTTCGCCTACTCTGAAATGTTCACAACGGATTGCGCGCGTACGGATGCCGCCTATCGGAAATACACCGGTAGCAATCGCTGTTTCATTCAGTTTTTCAAACAGCGCGGGGATATCAAGATCATCATCGAGATTCGCAGAGTATTCCATTATGAAATGAGGCATGCGATGTCTCCTTCTATCTGATAGATAAGTCGAGAGTAAAAAGCCGTGGTTTGGCCGAATTCGATCAAACCACGGAATGCACTATCGAACAATAGACTCGTTCAGCAGCCGCCTGTATCACCACAGACAGCCAGCTTAAAATTAGCGACCCAGTACAGGTACGCGGTGAGTATCGTGCGCGATACACACGTTTTTAGTTTCCATGTAGAAGTCGAAGCTCCAGTCACCACCATCACGACCGATACCCGACATCTTCACGCCACCAAATGGGGAAGGCAGGTTACGGTTGTTTTCAGAGTTAACCCACAACATGCCCGCTTCCACTTTGTCAGCCATACGCATTGCGCGGCCCGTATTAGAAGTCCAGATGTAGCCAGCCAGACCGTAGATAGTCTCGTTAGCCAGTTTCACTGCTTCCTCTTCAGTTTCAAACTCAATCGCCGTCAGAACAGGACCAAAGATCTCTTCCTGAGCGATACGCATGCTGTTTTTCGCTTCAACAAACAGGGTTGGAGTTACGAAGTTACCTGGGCCCATCTCGTCACGTAGAGACTTACCACCGACTGCTACTGTCGCACCATCCTGCTTAGCGATTTCGAAGTAGCTGGTAACTTTGTCGTAGTGACCTGTGTGAACCAGCGGACCAACCTCTGTTGCTGGATCCAGCGGGTGACCCACCTTGATGTTAGCAACGCGCTCTTTCAGTGCTGCCAGGAACTTATCCTTGATACCGCTCTGAACCAACAAACGACTGGAGCTTGTGCAGCGCTGACCGTTCAGGCTGTAGATCATGAATACAACCGCATCCAGCGCACGATCAAAGTCGGCATCATCGAATACGATGACCGGGTTTTTACCACCCAGTTCAAGGTGCAGACGTTTCAGCGTTGAAGCAGTCTGAGCCTGGATCAGTTTACCTGTCGCAGAGTCACCTACCAGTGCAACTGCTTTAATTGCAGGATGCTCAGTCAGTGTTTTACCCGCAACAGCGCCGAAACCGTTAACCATGTTCCAAACACCTTTTGGCAGACCTGCAGCTTCTGCACACTCAGCCAGGATAGACGCCGTCAGTGGGCTCAGTTCTGCTGGTTTGTGTACAACTGTACAGCCCGCTGCCAGTGCTGGAGCGATCTTCCAGGTAGACAGCATGAAAGGTGTGTTCCAAGGAGTGATGACTGCAACAGGACCGATTGGGTTACGAACCGTGTAGTTAGTGTGTTCCTGCTGGTGTAGAGACAGACCATTGCGAGCTTCTGGTGCCTGATCCGCGAAGAAGCGGAAATTGGCTGCACCACGAACCGCAGCCTGTCGCATAAAGCGGATTGCCTGGCCACAGTCCATAGACTCAACCATTGCGATCTCTTCAGCGCGTTTTTCCAGCTCGTCACCCAGACGGTGAAGAATTTTACGGCGCTCTGCACCGGGTGTAGCAGCCCACTCAGCCGCTGCAGCTTCAGCAGCTTCACAGGCAGCGTTTACATCAGCTTCTGTAGCTGCAGCCACTTTACCCAGGAAGCTCTGATCAAAAGGCGTTGTGTTATCAAACGTTTCACCCTGACCAAGCGTCCACTCACCATTGATGTAGTGTCCCAGCGTGTTTTCTTTGAAACGTGCCAGGTAACCTTCCGCTTTTGCGATATTCTCTTGCAGCTGTGCGCTCATCTCTCTTCTCCACTCTTCTCACCTGAAATTGCCAGGCTCACTCGCCAATTCAGCAACTTCAGGCTGCAATTTGGTTCAGATAGACCCGACATGATTGAAATGCCGGGTCATTGTTCAACAATTCAAATACTGATTAGTATTTGTCGCCGTAGAATTCCTGCTCGGAAACGATGTAAGTTTCCAAGGCACCTATTTTTTCGATCTCACATACAACCTTGTCACCCGGCTGCATATCTTTCAGACCTTCTGGCGTACCTGTCGCAATCATGTCACCTGGTTTCAGGGTCATAATTTTACTCAGGTATTCAACCAGGAATGGCACATCAAAAATGATATCCTTAGTGGTGCCATCCTGAGTCAACTCGCCATTAACATGTGTTGTTACGCGTAGATCAGAGATATCACCTACATCTTCTTTGTCGATCACATATGGACCGATCGGCAGCAGAGAATCACGGCTCTTAACACGCAGGTTCGGACGGTAGTAGTTTTCAAGGTAGTCACGGATCGCAAAATCGTTACAAACGGTGTAACCCGCTACGTAATCCATTGCATCTTCACGTGAGATGTTCTTACCTTCTTTACCGATTACTGCCACCAGCTCACACTCATAGTGCTGGAATTCGATATTGTCAGGGCGGTAAGCGTTCTGCTTGTGACCTGTCAGGGTGTTCGTGCCTTTCAGGAATACCAGTGGCTCTTTTGGTGGTTCAAACGCCAATTCACGAGCATGGTCTGCATAGTTAAGACCCAGCGCGAAGATCGTGCCTGGGTTTTCCACAGGGCATAACCACTGAACATCCGCTTCATTTATCAGCTGACCATCTGCCTTAGATTTCAGTTGACCGTTTTCTTCTACTGTTACAGCCAGTTCGGAGCCGTTAAAAAGTACGCGTGCGTGTTTCATGTTTTAAGCTCCTCTTATTGACCCAACTGGTTGTTCAAAGACACAACACCAGCAATCTCAGATGTTACTTTGTCGCCTTTGTTAACCGGTGCGCGGTTACCAGGGAAAGCAACAGCAATTACGTCACCAGGCTGTAGGGTCATGATGTAAGAGATCGTACTGATTAGTTCTGCAACACCACGTACCGTGCGAGCAACCGGCATATCATTAACAATTTCGCCGTTTACTTTAGTTACAACAGAAAGGGACTGTGGATCAGCAACATCAGAAGCAGCTGCAACCGCACCACCGATTGGTGCGCTGCCATCCAGGCACTTACCTTTGATGTCTGGACGGTAGTAGCTTTTCTCTGGCAGAGAGAAATCATGAACCAGCGTATAACCACCTACGTAATCAAGTGCTTCTTCCTGGCTTACACGGCAGCACTCTTTACCAAACACAACAGCAAGTGATGCACCAACAACCATGCTGTCGGCATCAGCAGCCCACTCTACTTCAGCACCTTCAGTGCTCCAGGTATTATGCGGTTTGAAATACAGAACCGGCTGAGTTGGTGCACTTTTGTAAGGTGCTTCGTTAAATTCTGCCTGCATCGCTTCGAACTGATCAGCGTCGTTCAGCGCAACACAAACTAACTTACCTTTTACGATTGGATTGTCAGTCATCTTTAAATACCTAGAAATTAGTAACCGCTAGAACCTGCTGAATCAGCTTTGTTCTCGCCGGATTTGAAACTTTCTGCCAACTGTTTTGCTGCGTTACTCAACAGCAACGTATCAACACCGATACCTACAAACTTAGCGCCCTTCTCTACATAGTTGTGCGCTTTAGCCGGGTTTATACACAGAAGGCCTGCTGCTTTGCCTGCATCGTTAATAATCTTCAGGCCACCTTCGATCGCTGCAACGACTTCTGGATGATCGGGATTACCGATATGCCCCATGGATGCAGACAGGTCAGATGGGCCAATAAAGACACCATCAACCCCTTCAACCGCTGCGATCTCTTGCAGATTTTCCATCGCAGTCACAGTCTCGGCCTGAACGATCAGGCAGATCTCGTCATTAGCTTTCTGCAGGTAACCTGGAATACGGTTCCAGTTTGCCGCACGCGCCAGAGAACTGCCCAGACCCCGAACACCCTGAGGTGGATATTTCACAGCCTTAACCAGCTCACGTGCCTGCTCAGCTGTATCGCACATAGGTACAAGCAACGTCTGAGCACCGATATCGAGCAGACGCTTAAGCAGAGCAGTACGTCCCTCTTCTGGACGGACAATCGCTGGCACACCGTAAGGCGCAATTGCCTGCAGGTGGCGCATCGTAGAATCCAGTTCAAAAGGTGCATGTTCGCTATCGATTAACAACCAGTCGAAACCAGATCCCGCAACGATCTCAGCACAAGTAGCATCTGGAAGGCCCAGCCACAAACCCCAAAGAGGTTTATCGCCTTTGAGCGCTTGCTTAAATTTGTTTACCGGAAGATCCATTCTGAAACGCTCCAGTGTGATTAAACGAACTTCACAGAGATACCGCCCAGAGGGCCGTAATCCGCGTGAATCGTATCGCCTGCTTTAACTGGAACCGGACGTGTGAAAGAACCCGCCAGAATAACCTGGCCCGGCTCCAGCGCAACACCGTGTGGTGCAAAACGCTTACATACCCAGCAGATACCGTTTGCCGGATGGCCTAATACACCTGCAGCCACACCCGTCTCTTCAATCTGACCGTTGAGGTACAACAGAGAACCCGCCCAACGAAGATCGATATCCATCGGTTTAATCGGACGCCCGCCCAGGATAATGCCTGCATTCGCAGCATTATCAGAGATCGTATCCAGAACCTTACGTGTATAGCCCGTTTCAGGATCCGTACGGTGGCAGCGCGCAGCAATCAGCTCGATGGCTGGAACAACGTAATCTGTAGCATTGAGAACATCAAAAATAGTTACGTTCTCACCTTCCAGACGATCTTTCAGTACAAATGCCAACTCAACCTCGATACGCGGATCAAGGAAGTCAGACGCTTTAATTTCAGCACCATCATCGAAGAACATATCATCCAGCAGAACACCGTAATCTGGCTGATCGATGTTCACAGCCATCTGCATCGCACGTGATGTCAGACCTATTTTATACCCTCTAACAGACGCACCTTCTGCGATCTTGCGATCAACCCAGGCTTTCTGGATTTTATAAGAATCATCCATCGTCATATCTGGGTATTCCAACGTTAATGCTGGAATCTGCTGACGTTCATTCTCAGCCTTGTACAGACGATCGGCTGCATTTTTAATCTGTTCCGGAGTTAACATAAACATCCTCGTTTTTAACCTGATGCAAAGGTGGATCACACCTGATGCCTGAAGCAATTCATTTACCTATGCACAAAACATAAGTAACATGTTAACTACAATATACTTAATATATTAATGAAATTCCAGCTTAAATTTTGTTTCATTGATATCCTTAAGTCTGACCATCGACTTCCAGGCTGATAATGACGACCAACCCCCTAACAAACAAAGTGCTAACTTATTGGCCTGGAAGTAAAATTTCTGGACCGATCCTGTTCCTGATGTGGGCCCTCGCACTGACAGATTACTTCATAGCAAGCGATCTTCTCTCTGCTGCAACCTTGCTAGGCTGGTTATTTGTCGCTATCGAGTTACCACGACTTAAAGCGAAGCAACGGCCTTTAATTCTGATCTTAGCGATTTCCGGCTTTGCCTGTTCAGTTCTGGCATGGAGCTTTGGCTCCCCTGCGACACTGATCGAACTGCTGGATGAACATATGAAACTAGCAATGCTCCTAACAGCAATCAGTTTCATCAGCCTTGCGATCAAACCCCAGGCTAGCCAGACCTCAAAAGGCCTTAAAAGCTTCCTCAGTACACTACTGGGAATGCACTTTTTCTCCTCTGTGGCTAACTTCTCCGCTATTCCCGTTGTCGGTGACCAGCTTCAACGCAACAGTCAAATAGATCGTCTGTCACAAAGTATTCTTGCACGCGGCTTCAGCCTTTCTGTTCTATGGTCTCCCTTCTTAAGCATCACCCCCCTGGTACTTGAACAGGTACCCGGCGCATACGTTAAGAACATCTACCCTTTTGCAATCCCTCTGGCCACACTTGGTATCCTATGTACGATTCTAGAAGCTCGCTTCAGGTACCAGAGCCGGTTTGAGAACTATCAGGGCTACCCTATGAAGCTAGCGACCCTGCATCTTCCTCTGGCGCTGATCAGCAGTGTTTTATGCCTGAACTGGATATTTCCTGAGACCTCAACAGTCATTCTTGTCTCGATCGTTGCAGTCATCATCCCTCTAATGATCGTAACGGGTAAACAGGGGTTCAAATCGGGTGGGCAGGTACTGCATAAACATATCTTCGAGCGATTGAGTGAAAGCAGAACAGAGCTTTCACTATTTCTCAGCGCTGGACTTCTCGCTGCTGGCGTTAAAGCCTGCATTGGCGTCGGCTTGATTGGCCTACCCTTTACCGAAACCAACGCCACCGTTGCCTCAATCTGCCTCGTTGCAATCGTGATCATTGCCTCTTTGGGTATCAACCAACTCGCGGTGGTTGCGATTTTTGCAGGTCTTCTCGCTGATGTAACCACAACCCCAACGATCATGGCCGTTGCTTATATTTATGCGACAGCTCTCTCCATGTCCACCAGCGTTTTCAGTGGCACCAATATGATTCTCAGAGCCCGTTACCACTGTCGGACCAGAGAGATTCTCAGAAATCAGCTGCCCTTTACGTTATGCATGCTTCTTATTGGCATCACGACTCTTTTTGTAATGGAAACATTAGGCGCAAAATAATTCACAGTTGATCCAATGTGGTTAATCGCTTAATTTAGCCTGCGGATAACAACCGGAAGTAAACAGGCCACACACTATATAATTAACATATTAAGTACGAGGTACAGGATGATTAAGGTTTACGGTAGCGTTTATTCACGCGCGAGCATGGTGCTTTGCGTATTGGAAACACTGGGCCTGGAATATGAGTACATCCCACATCTACCGAAAGGTAAAGAGATCAAACAGGATGAGTACCTAGCCCTGAACCCCAATGGGAAAGTACCCACACTGATTGATGGTGATCTGGTTCTTTGGGAAACACAGGCGATTCTTTTCTACCTCGTCGATAAATATGGTTCAGGAGAACTTTGGGGTGATACTCCAGAATCTCGAGCTGATATCTACCGTTGGTCCCTGTTTGTCAGCAACCAGCTGGAAACCTTTGCTCTGGACCTGTTTATTCAAAACAAATTTGTACCGGAAGATCTTCGCGATGAAGCGATCATTCTCAGAGCACAGGCTGAGATGGATAAACATGTTCCTGTTCTGGATAAGCATCTGGAAGGGCGTGAGTTTGTATCGGGAGATGCACGCACCGTTGCGGACATCCATGGAGCTACCATTCTTTCATGGGCCAAGCTGGTCGGTTATGACTTCAAACGCTTCCCGAATGTCGATGCTTGGATCAAACGCCAGTTAAAATCTGAAGCTCAACAGAAAGTGAATTTGAAGGCGTAAGACTTAAAAGAGCTATTGTGAGCCACACCTCCAATAGCTCTTCACCTACATCTCGGTAATGGCCATTCTCAAACCCACTCTTCTCTATAACCCTTCAGCCACCATCTAACTTATCAGGTATACACCACTATTTTGAATTGTCCTGTATCTGCAGCGCTTAATGATTTAGATGATCAGACAAAACCCTACCAGAATTTTAAGCCCCACAATTCCGAAATCATAGAAATTGAGAGGAAGGACTAATTCTGACGAGCTGTAACAAAGTCAAATAACTGATCCTTAGGTAACGGCTTACTGAAATAGTAGCCCTGGCCATAATCACACCCCAGATCTATCAGCATCTGGCACTGCTCCTCAGTCTCGACCCCTTCCGCTATGGTCTCCAAACCTAAGTTTTGTGCCATCTGAATGATCGTTTTTACCAAAATATAATCATCACTCTGAGCATTCATATCTTTTACGAAGGACTGGTCTATCTTGAGAAAATCGAAAGGGTAATGTTTCAGATAACTTAGAGAGGAGAAGCCGGTACCAAAATCATCCAATGCCAGACAGAAGCCCTGCTCTTTCAGTTTCTGCAGGTGAGTCAAAGCCTGATCAGGTAGTTCCAGCATCAAACTTTCTGTGATCTCGATGCAGATATGCTCAGCATGCAATCCCAGTCGTTCCAGCACCCTTCCTGCTGAATTATCTTCATTATCACCAAAGTTAAACTCTCTAGGGGATCGATTAACCGTCACACCGATTGGGCGCTCTAACCGTTCGTTTAGCTCTGTAATTGTCTCAGCAGCCTTACCTAAAATCTGTTCACCAATCTGTTTAATCAACCCCGTCGATTCAGCAATCGGGATGAACTCCATCGGAGAAACCTGACCCAGCGATTCATCATACCAACGGGCCAAAGCCTCAAAGTGATGCACCTTCATATCACTTAAACTGACCACCGGTTGAAAATGCGGTTCAATAACTTTTTCGGCTACGGCTTTATAAAGGCTGTTCTCAATACTGTCGTTTCGACGGGCGAGATTTTCATGTTCCAAGCTGTAGAAACAGTAGCGTCCGCGATTATGCTCTTTTGCATGCCGCAAAGCTCTGTAAGCGTTTTTCATGAGCGAATTAAGCCCTTGAGCATCATCCCCCAGAATACTGACCCCCGCAGAACAACTCGCTGTAATATCCCCTGAGCCGGTTGCGACGGTTGCCTGAATCAGATGGAGCGTCTGCTTAAGCTTCTCTTCAAGTTCTTTGAAGGTGGCATAACCCAACAGAATTGCAAAGTCGTCGCCCCCAAGACGGGAGAGGATATCGTTATCACTGCTGTACTCCTTAAGACGGTTACCCACTGCTTTGACAAGACGGTCACCCATCACATAACCGTAGGAGGAGTTCACCAGCGTCAGATTATCAATATTCAATCTGACCAGCGCGAAATTGTCACTGCTGCGTCGAGCTGTTGAGATCACTTTGCTGGCATGATCATGAAACTCGAAGCTGTTACTCAATCCCGTCAGATAATCCTGAGTCGCCTGTTGATACAGCTGCTCCTGAAGCGCCAACTCCGAACTTATATCCTTACAACTTGAGATATGGTGAGTCGTTTTTCCTGTATCATCTTTGACCAGACTGATTGAACTCCAGACCGGATAGGTCGAACCATCTTTTCGCCGATTCCATAACTCACCCTGCCAGTGATTTGAATCCAACAGCTGCTGCCACATCTCCTGATAAAAGGTGCCGGTTTGTAACCCGGAGCTAAGGATACTGGGATTGTTTCCGATCAGCTCTGCTTTTGGGTAACCACACATCTGTTCAAATGCACTGTTAACATCCAGGATACAATTATTGTCATCCGAGATAAGCATCCCTTCGTTCGTATGTTGAAACACACGCTTAGCCAGCTCTAGCTGTTCGTTAGTCTCTTTCAACTGTGTGATCTGGGCCTGAAGTTTCTGCACCAACTGAGCCCGCTCCAGCTCCGCTCCTGCCCTCAGCGCAAAAAGGTCAAAGATACTTAGAATTGTCTCACGGGCATGATCCCGTTGTTTGAACAGCGCCACCAACAATCCGATAGGCTTTCCTTGAGAATCTTTCAGGCTGCGTCCGACATACCCTTCAAGGTCTAATTCAGTCAACATCCTGTCTTTAGGAAAGAGCGTCGCAATATCACGCGGATAACAACAGATACCATCCGAGAAAACAGCTTCGCAAGGCGTCCCCTCAAGATCATATGATAACTTATCCCCCACACCTCCCTGATGCCACAGAGCAACGGTATCTGCCCGTTGATGGGCAAGATCGATCTCAGCAGCCAACACATAGTCCGCATCCAAAAGCACAGCCAAAGAGGAAACAAGCGTTTCGAAATAGTTCTGCCCGTTACACTCATTGACCTCTTTTAAAGCACGGTCAATCGATCTATCGAGTTCTAAGCTCATACAATTCTCTTGGACTTGCGCGTCCCACATTCCAGTAAAGTGTAGCAAACTCAATAATAATCGGGGAATAACCCCTTATAAATCAGACAGTTTGCGTCCCTACTTCTACCCTATAAAGGCGTAAGCGGGCATCAACAAGTTAGTTACCTATGAAGGGGAATTGAGTAAGAAAATGGTGTGAACCCACCCAGCAGAGAACGTAACCACTAAATACCGATAGTGTGGTCAATTCATATAAAGCCAACTCAAGCCCGACTTCGACAGAAAGATCCGTTTTCTGAGCTTTAAAATGGATTATATGCAGTTTACCGACCAATTTCCCTACCACCTATTAGGTTTTTGAATATTAATTCAAGGAAATTGATCTCTATCATAAGTTCACGGTGCTACCTATCATTTATATACTCGGCATTGTTCAGGTAAGCTTGTCAACGAGCTGCAATTTCAGGGAGCGATTGAATGTACATTTCAAAGAACCGATTACAGCAAGCGGTCGGTAAGAAGATCCTTTCCCAAGAACAAGCTGACACTCTTTATCACTTTCTTGAAACCGATCCCTCCAACGGCGCACGTTTTGATTTTACCCACCTGCTCTATTATCTGGGTGGTCTGATCGCAATCGGGGCTATGACTCTGTTTATGAACCTTGGCTGGGAATCTTTTGGTGGGATCGGTATCCTGTGTATCTCCCTTATTTATGCGGGTGCAGGAATTAAGCTGGCCAATATTTTTGCAAAAAAAGGGTATTCGGTCCCTGCTGGCATTACTGCCACTTTCGTTATCTGCCTGACCCCCTTAGCAATCTACGGTTTACAACAGGCTTTGGGGGTCTGGCCTGATGATTCGGCCTATCGAGAGTATCACCGTTATATAAAATGGCACTGGCTCTATATGGAGCTTGGTACACTGACAGCTGGATGCATCCTTGCCCGGCACTATAGATATCCCTTCATGATGATGCCGATCGCCGTTACACTCTGGTACCTTTCCATGGATATCACCGCAATGATCTCTGGCGGCGACTTTGACTGGGAACTTCGAAAGCTGGTCTCTCTCTATTCCGGTTTGCTGATGATCGCATTAGCATTCTGGATCGATATTCGGGGACGTCACAGCGTTGATTACGCTTTCTGGATCTATCTATTTGGTGCAATTGCCTTCTGGGGTGGGCTGACCCTGCAAAATTCAGATAACGAGCTGTCTAAATTCCTCTATCTCTGTATCAATCTGGTGATGATCGGAACAGGGGTTCTGCTTGTAAGGCGCATCTTCGTAATACTGGGAGCCTTCGGTGGTTGTGGATATCTCGGTCACCTGGCTGCCAATGTATTTAAAGATAGCTGGATGTTTCCAATTACACTGACTGTACTTGGACTCTTCATTGTATATCTCGGCATACTATGGCAGAAACATGAAGATATGATCACAGAGAAAAGTCGTCAAATTTTGCCCCTGCGCTTACAGGAACTACTTGCAAACAAACGCTAGGATGAGGGTATGCATTTTCTTTTTGAGATGTGGTCATTAGCTATAGAGGGAGAGGAGAAAGGCATCTGGTTTTTCTGCGCTCTCTATACGTTTATTGTTTGTAGTTACTCGCTTTTCTTCCAGATAAGAACACGCTTCTGGCCCTATTCTTATGGGGTATTAGCGCACACCTCTGTCAAAAAGTTCGGAGGACCTGAATGGGTCCGCTCTGAGCAGAACTACACAGCAGATGCACTTTATCACTACTGTGTTGATGGGAAGAATTACGAAGGTAAAAGAGTCTCCCCCTGGGTTATGAGTGCAAGCCATAACGCCAGACTCATACTGAAAAAGCAGCTGAACTCGATTGAAACTAATCAGAATGGGGAGGTTAAGGTATTCTACAACCCTAAGAATCCACGCAAGAGCTTCCTGATCATCGCAAATAAGCCAGGTATCGCCATTACCTTTGCCATAAGCCTGATTCCCTTCATCGCTTACACCATCAAATTCTATGGATAGATAATAAAGACTGTTTAGCAGGATCTGGAATCAGTTAGGAATAGCGCGGCTAGTTCTGAAGGTTGAGATCCAACATTCAAATTAATCGCTGAACTGCTGGCTGATCTGCCAAAACTGATCTTTGACACGATCAAACCCTTCCAGGATCCGTGGATCAAACTGCCCCTGGCTCATCTGTAACATAATATGTTCGGTTTCCACTTTGGAAAATGCTTTTTTGTAGGGCCGCTCAGTTACAAGTGCATCATACACGTCAGCAATTGCCATAAGCCTCGCAGAAAGCGGGATCGCCTCGCCCACCAACCCTTTCGGATAGCCCTTTCCATCCCAGCGCTCGTGATGATAATGCGCAATATCTCGAGCACAATGCAGATGACTCGCCGAGTCACTGTCCGTAATCCGGATAGAGATTGCATTGATCGCCTGTTCGATCGCATCACTTCCCAGCTTCGAATGCTGCTGAATAATCTCACGCTCATCAGCGTTTAACCTGCCGGGTTTTAGTAAAATATGATCGGGAACACCAACTTTACCAATATCATGGAGTGGCGCTGATTTATAAATCCTCTGAATCATACTCTCAGTCAACTGCTGCGCAAATGCAGGATGAGTTTTCACCTCTTCAGCCAAGATTCTGACATACTGCTGCGTTCTGAAAATATGCTGTCCTGTCTCATTATCCCGCGTTTCCGCTAACGTCGCCAAACTAAGAATGGCGGCATCTTTCGTAGCCTCTAGCTCTGCCGTGCGCTTATCCACCCTTCTTTCCAATAATCGATTCATCGCGATGAGCTCTTGTTCTGCCAACTCCCGCCCGGAATCCGCCCGCGCCCAAAGCCACAGAATCACAGTACTGAACAGGTAGGCAAGTAAAAGAGGATAAAGATAGGTCAGGTGCTCATTAAGGAAGGAGGCACCCAGCTTATGATTATTATTGATAACAACCAGCTTCCAGGTCCCGAGTCCACCTTGATCCAATCCCTCTGGCGGCGAAAGGGTATGATAATTAATCCGCCCAAGAGAGGTTTCAATGACACCTGATTTTGAGCCTGAAAGCTTTAACCAAAGCGCAGGGTGAAGCTCAGCGATGTTCTCACCCTGCTCCCACATAAAACCCCACTCTTTAGAGCGCTCATCATTAGATAGCCAGAAACCATGCGCATCTAATAACATCCTCTCACCGGGAAGGTTTTTAACCGTGTTCCGAAAGCCCTCTAAAACAGAATTAGCCATATAATTGAGAACAACAACACCGATCACATCTCCGTTTCTTCCCCTGATCGCTTTAGCCAGGCGAATAACCGGTTTATAGGGCAATTCAACCTCACCTTGCTCAACATTCAGGTCCATGCGAGAGATATAAATATCACGTTCAGTCCGCAGAACTGCTTCCTTGAAATAGTAGCGCTGGGATTTATCCTGCAATTCAGAGAGAGGGACTATCTGGGGAACTCCCCCATTAAAATTGACACGTGAGAGTTCCAACCCCTCTGGCGATAATAAGCGGACCTGATCATAGCGCTGATAGGTGGAAACAATGCTGTGGAAAAAACGGTTCAGCTCCGTCCAGTGCTCTGGAGATTGGTGCTGAAGAAACCTACCAACCTGAGCACTCAGCGTGATAAACGCCAGATCATCTTTTGCCGATCGCAATCTCTGAGTGTATTGCGACTGAAACAACCTGGCTGCTGAGTGAATATCATGATCTAAACGCTTTGCGACGACTGTTTCAAGCAAAGAAAAAGCCATATATACAGCAAGCAGGCCCACCACAGTCAAGGGAATCCACAGCTTCCAAAAGCGTTTATTCGCTCCTTGCAATACTTTATGAGCTTTTATTAGGTACTTCATTCGGAGAGGATAACCTACTACAACATCTCTACAGGCCGCCGTATTTTAACAATCATTCAATAAAATAGAGAGCTAAATATCTATTAAAATACCTACAATTTTCAGGGGCAAAAAAAAGGAGGTATCCCTATGGATACCCCCAATATGCACAAAGAGCCTATCGTGTGCAGGTCGAACTGTTTATCTGATGCGGTTTATAAACCACCCATACAGATATATTTGGTTTCCAGGTAGTCTTCCAGACCATATTTAGAACCTTCACGGCCCTGACCGGATTCTTTTACACCACCAAAAGGGATCACTTCGGAGCTGATAGCGGTCTCATTTACCCCCACCATTCCGTATTCGATACCTTCAGATACGCGCCAGATGCGACCCAGGTTTTCGGTAAAGACGTATGATGCCAGACCAAACTCAGTGTCGTTCGCCATCGCGATCGCTTCTTCTTCCGTACTGAACTTAAAGACCGGTGCAACAGGACCGAAGATCTCTTCACCGAAGATGCTCATTTTGTCGTTTACATCAGTCAGGATTGTTGGCTCATAGAAACAGTTGCCCAGCTCAGATGGCTTACCACCGGTAACCACATTAGCACCCTGCTCTACAGCGTTCTGTACGATTGCATCGATATCAGCCAGCGCTTTCTTAGATACTACAGGGCCATGTGTAGCATCATCATCAAAACCGTGACCCAACTTGAACTGTTTAACCGCTTCAGAGAACTTCTCAACGAACTTGTCGTAGATACCTTCCTGCACAAGCAAACGGTTTGCACAGATGCAGGTCTGACCGGAGTTACGGTATTTAGATACCAACGCACCTTTTACCGCCAGATCAAGATCAGCGTCATCAAAGATAATGACTGGAGCATTACCACCCAACTCCATAGAGGTGCGCTTCACCGTATCGGCACACTGCTTCATCAACAATTTGCCGATCGGCGTAGAACCCGTAAAGGTCAGCTTCTTAACTTTTGCATTAGAGGTCATCTCACCACCGACCAGTGATGCAGACTTACTTGGTAAGACATTGAACAGACCTGCAGGAACACCCGCACGCTTCGCCAGTTCAGCCAGAGCCAACGCAGACAATGGTGTTTCAGCCGCAGGCTTCAACAAAATAGAGCAACCCGCCGCAAGTGCAGGCGCTGCCTTACGCGTAATCATCGCATTCGGGAAGTTCCAAGGCGTAATCGCGGCAACAACACCTACGGGTTGTTTGATAACGATGCTACGACGATCACCTGGTGATGGCAGTACATCACCGTAGATACGCTTACCCTCTTCAGCAAACCATTTCAGGTAAGACGCACCGTACATCACTTCGCCTTTTGCTTCGAAAAGTGGCTTACCCTGTTCTACAGTCATGATTGCAGCCAGATCATCTGTATTTTCGATGATCAGATTATGCCAGCGCTCCAGAATCTCAGACCGCTTTGCGGGCGCTAGTTTTTTCCACTCTTTCATCGCGGCTTCAGCCAGATCGATAGTACGAGCGGTTTCCTCTGCACCTACGCTTGCCACCTCTGCGATCACTTCGCCAGTTGCAGGGTTAGAAACCGGGAACGTCTCGCCAGCATCACCATTAACCCATTCACCATTAATAAACGCTTGTGTCTGCAACAGACTGGAATCATTTAACTGTAATTTCATAGCCTTCTCTTCTCACAAGGTAGGTCGTTTCAACTTCGACATTATGTTGCTAGCCTACCTGATTTCAAGTTAGTTAACAAGTTAAGTACTTTTTTGAATCATTGCTTTTTTACAGATCACACCTGATTTATTGCAGATCTAAAAGCCAGATGACCATGTTAATCGTGAAGAACGCCACCACCGTTGCCGGTAGCAGCACGGCGGAACACAAACCGCCATAGTTATAACGCATGCCAATCACCGCGAAGATACTAAACATCGGCATGGATGCCAGAATAATTGCCACATGCTGGAACAGAGGAGGCATCGGCGGCATCAGAATGATCATGCAGAACACGGCAAGTGGATGAATGATCATTTTTCCAAATACGATAGCCCCCAGATCCACCATCATCCCTTTTGGCTTCAACCCTACCAGCATGCCGCCAATCGCAAACAGCGCCAGGCCACCGACTGTCACAGAGAGCATATCGATCACTTTATTAATAAAACCCGGTGGATGTAGATCCATCGCTGTGGTGATCAACCCGATACCGATTGAAGCAATAATCGGATTTTTAAGCAGCTGCGGCAGTGATTTCATGAGTGCAGTTAAGAAACTACCACTCTTATGCTGACCGGTATCAGCTAAGGCAAGTGCCAGCGGCAGAATAAACAGATTCTCGATGATCAGTGTGAGCGCAAAAGGTACCAGCGCAGCATCACCAAACAACTGCATGATGATTGGGAAACCCACCATCAAACTGTTCGAAATACTCCCCCCCAAACCGAACAGGGCACACTCTGTCAGAGGTTTGCCACGAAGTTTGGCGAGCGTAAACAGAATTGCAAAAGAGATTAGCGATCCGGCACCAAAGATGAGTAGATAATCATAGTGAAGAATATCCTGAAATGAGCGCGAGTTGAGCGCTTTGAACATCGCAGCAGGCAGTCCTACGTTGACGACAAACCAAGCCAAAGTACGCACATTCTCTTTCGCCAGGAAGCCAAATCGAACCGCACAGAACCCAAGCAGAATAAGGATAAAGGTTGGGCTGGTCAGTGACAGAATATAAGTAAAGTCTTGCATAGATCTACGTTTGTCCTGAATAGATGCGGAGCAGTTTGAGCAAAAGGAATGGCATTAAATTAGTTAATATATTAACAATATTATTAGTTTTAGATTTTACTCGCAACAAAAATCTGGCAAAAAAAAACCCGCGTTAACGCGGGTTTTTTATATTGTTACACTCTTAAACCATCGTTGGATCGGGTTCCATACCCATCAGTGAACGGCCCAGAACCTGCTTACAAACGTCATAATCAGTATATGCGTGAGCTGCAGTCATGTTGCAATCGCGCCACAGACGCTGGATCTCGTTATCGTGAATCCAGGTAGAACCACCGGATACTTCAAACAAACGGTTTACAGCTTCACAGCACATCTTAACTGCGTAAGCCTGGTTAGTACGCCAGAATGCCAGCTCTTCATCAGTTGGGTAACGTTTCTGTTCACCAAACGCTTTGTGCTCATCCCATGTTTTTTCCATGAATGCACGAGCAGCTGCAACCTGATGAGTCGACTCAGCCAGACGCATGATTGGCGCAATCTCTTTGCCGGAGGCAGCCAGCGTATATGCACGAGTACGGTTTTTAGTCAGGTTTTTGTAAACCTCAAGCATACGCTCCGCAATACCCAGAGCCATCGCTGCGAAACCACATGCAAAGTATGGACGGTAAGGTGCAAAGAAGATCTTGCTATCTGGATACAGACCAAAACCTGAAGATTGACCTGTCATCATCGCCTTAGCTTTCTCGATGCGATGCTCAGGAATAAAGGTATTTTCTTTAATCTTCAGTGTCTTAGTACCGGAAGGTTTCATACCTGCAGAGTACCAATCATCTTCGATCTCATAATCAGAGCTTGGAACCACACCGAAGCAGTAGTCTTTCTCACCCGTTTCTGGATTAGGACGCAGGAAGCCAAGAATCGCCCACTCTGCATGATCACAACCAGAGCTCCAGCGCATGTCACCATTAAAGATAACACCACCTTCACACTCTTCTGTTTTACCGAATGGCGCGATTGAGCTACTCGCTGTCGCATCCTGGTTTTCACCCCAGAACTCATCCTGAGCCTGCTTCGAGAACATCGCCATCTGATGGCTGTGAGTGATCAGCAGGCTGAACGCCCAGGCAGTACCACCACATGCACCTGCCAACGCAGCAACACAATCAGTTACTTCTGGCAGAGACAGCTCAAGACCGCCGTAAGCTTTAGGCTGCAACGCACGGTGTAATTTAATAGATTTAAGAAGGCGGATATTTTCGTCCGGCACTCGACGCAGTTGCTCTGCTTCTACAGCGTTCGCAGCAATCGTAGGAAGGATTTTTTTCAGTTCATCAAGCATTGGATTTGGTCTTTCCATCTTCATTACCTTCTTCATTTTTGTTTTGGTCCGGCAAAACAGCGTATGAACATCTAAATGTCGTACCTATTCTCACGCTTTGCCGTAGTGATGATTACATTATTGTTCACATATGCACTAATTATAAATGGATATTTCGCAGCCTTTATTGTACTTTTGATAGTTAATAAGTGAACTATTATGCTCAAAAAACAGTCAAAAAAAACACGTAAAAATATATAACCTATTGATAATATTGATATTAACATTCTAGAGCATTTGAGTAATTTTATTGCATTTGCACAAAATACAGAGCAAGCATCTGCATAATTAAATTATTAACTATACTGTTGAAAAGCAGTATTGAGAGACAGGATTGGCGATGAGCAGCAACTCAACCCCTCTGGCACAAAGCACAATTGCCTCAGAAGATATCCCGAATATCGATATCGGACATGCCTATGATCAGCACTATATTGATGCAGAGATTCATTATGAGCATCTCGAAAAGCTGGCTGACTTCTTTGGTAGAAATATGCCTGTACATCACCATGACCGATTCTATCAGATCCATGTCATTCTTAACGGCACCGTGCGGGTTCATCTGGATGAAACCAGCTATAGCGTTGAAGGACCGATGTTCTTTCTAACACCGCCGACGGTACCTCACTCTTTCGTTACAGATAATAAGGCCAAAGGGCATGTGATCACCGCACGCCAACAGCTCGTGTGGGAGTTGATGGGGGGCATGATTCCGACCGGCTGGGGCAGCAACAGCTTTATTAATAGCCCTCTTTGTGTTGCTTTGGAACCTGAGCATGACCAGACTGCTGCACGCATGCTACATCTACTTAGCCTGATGGCCGGGGAGAATGACCACACTGTCATGGAACAAACCGTGGCATTGAGAGCACTGCTTCAGTTAGTCCTAATCGACATCTCACGACTCTCGGATCAGAGCCAACCACAGCAAAAGACCCGCAAAGAGGATGTACGCATCTTCCATAAATTTAATGAACTGATTGAGAACCACTACAAAGAACACCTGACACTGAGCCAGTATTCAGAGATGATCAGTGTGACTGAAGCCCGACTCAATGAGATCTGCCGCCGTTTAGCTGGCCTACCCTCAAAACGTCTGATCATGGATAGATTGATGCAGGAGGCACGACGTCTTCTCACCTTCTCCTCCTCGCCCATTACAGAGATCAGCTATCAATTAGGCTTTAAAGATCCAGCATATTTCGCCAGATTTTTTCGCAGAAATGCAGGCGTTACTGCTGGACAATACAGAGACAAGAAAAAATAACCTTAAATATCAAAAAGTTAATAATATTTAAATAAATAAAACAAAACTAATAATGCCATTAGCCCCCATGAAAAGTACAATTAAAGCAGTGAAAAATATATTTCATCATCCTGAATGGCTTCTATAATTAGTTAATATATGAAGTTTCTTGCAAAATGAAGCAGAAACAAGAATAACAACGACCCAACAACGAAGGTGACACTACAATGTCTCAGACAGAATTCGATGCTAAAGATTTCCGCCGTGCCCTATCTCAGTTCCCTACAGGAGTAACGGTTATCACAACGCTTGATGCTGAAGGCAACCCTGTAGGTGTTACTGCGAGCAGCTTCAACTCCGTTTCCATGGATCCGACCCTGGTACTGTGGAGCATCGATAAGGGCGCTCACAGCCTCAGTGCATTTGAAAATGCCGAGCATTTTGCCGTCAACGTGCTGGGCCGTGATCAGGTCAGTACATCAAACAATTTCGCCAGCCGTGGTGAAGATAAGTTTGCCAATGCAAACTACAGTGCGGGTATCGGTGGTGCGCCGGTTCTTGACGATTATGCCGCACAGTTTGAGTGTAAAACCTGGGCGGTTTATGAGGGTGGTGACCACCTGATTCTGGTTGGTGAGGTGTTGGATTATCGCTACAACGACGGTGTAGAACCTCTGGTATTTGCCCGTGGCAGCTATGCAGTTTCTGCTCAGCATCCGGAAATGGTGAAATCTGCTCCATGCGATAATGCAGCCACTGAAGGTGATTTTGTTGGTGACTACCTGTTATACCTTCTGCGTGAAACCTACCAGCGTTTCAGTGCCGACCTCTATCCTAAACTGAAGAATGAGTGTGGTGTTACCCCTGAAGAGTGGCGCGTACTGGCACGAATGATCAACTGCCCCTCTTACAAAATCAGCGACCTGACAGGAATGGTGATGCAACCGGAAGTTGCCCTACGTGAGACAGCCGACTGGATGGTTGAAAAAGGCTTTGTTGAATATAAAGACAAAGATACGCTTGCGATTACCGCTCAAGGCTCAGAAGTTGCAGCTAAAATGCAAAAACTAGCACTGGCAGAAGAAGCCGCACTTCTAAATCAGCTGACAAGCGAACAGTCCGCTCAGTTGAAAGACAACCTGAAATCATTGATTGAGAAGCTGGGTTAATCGACCCAGCTCTACTCTGAAACCAACGTGAAGCTGGCTTCAGATTGAAAACGAGTGAGATCTATCCTTAGCTGCTGGCGATTCTTGTGCTTCTCGCCAGCCTTATTCGGGACGTATATTATAAAATATACGTCCTTTTTTTATATTACTGACTACCTTCCACCCGTTCAGGCGCCCGCTGCCCCATCATAATAACGATGAAACTGATCACCTGATCTTTATGCTGGTTGTACCCACGGCACTGAATCTTTAGTACACCTCGATCCGGCTTAGAGCGTGAAGGTGTAATTGAGATGATCTCAGCTTCCGTGTTAATGGTGTCTCCCGGTCTGACTGGCGCCAGAAACCGAAGTTCATCCAGACCCGGCCCCCCCAGACTGACGGTTTCAAATACACGGGTCTGAATCATCATCCGAAAGCAAAGTGTCAGTGTCTGAAAGCCACTTGCAATAATGCCCCCATAAGGCCCCTCTGCTGCGTGTTGAGCATCGATATGAATGGGCTGCGGATCATACATCAGCGCATAATCCAATATCTGCCCCTCACTGAGGGTAAAGCGGGGTGTATGGAATATCTCACCAACCGTAAAATCATCCAGATAGCGATCCATCTCAACTCCTTAGTCTTTGTCACAGGGCGCAGGCTTTGAGGCCGCCCAACGGGTCACCACAAAAGCGATGCCGGGTAAAACGATAAAGCCTAACATCAAAGGGATCAGCGTATCATTATACGTCTGGCCTACCAGCATCCCGAGCAAGACCGCAATCAAGGTTGATACCACACCCACAAAACTCGAAGCCATTCCCGCGATATGACCAAAAGGCTCCATCGAAAGGGCATTCAGATTACCAAACAGTAAGCCTATTCCCATCAGCAACAGCATGAAGTAGCCCATCACAAAAGGCAGCGGAGGCACCGCCCCTAACCAGAACGTTGCGATCAGGGCGATCAATGAGAGCAGCGATGAACCAAGCTGGGCACCCATAACCAGCGGTTTCATACCGAAACGCATTACCAACTTAGCATTGAGAAAATTTGAGGCACCGATCCCCATCGCCAGTACCGCAAAGTAAAATGGGAAAGCAGCCCCAAGCTGATACAGCTCCTGCAAAATCTGCTGTACGGAGCTGAGGAATCCCAAAAACGCTCCAAACACAAGCCCCAGTGCTATGACAAATGCCATAGACCTACGGTTTGCCAGCACCTCTTTAAAGCTTGATATCAGCCGGGCTGACGAAAACTCATGTCGATCCTCTTGTGGCAGAGTCTCCGGTAGTCGCCAAGCAAACCAGAACAGGATAAATAGCGCCATGAGTAGCAGAAAACCAAAGATTGACCGCCAGCCTGCAACCATCAGAATGCCCTGTCCAATAATCGGTGCAATAACCGGCACCAATATAAACACAGTCATAATCAGGGACATCACCCGCGCCATCTGCGGGCCTTTATGCTGATCCCGTACGATCGCAATAGTGACAATACGCGGGCCAGCAGCACCGAGCCCCTGAAACAACCGCCCCAGAAGCATCATCTCCAGACTGGTTGAAAACAGCGATATCAGGGTTCCGAATATAAAGATGCTGAATCCCAGATAGATCGAGCGTTTCCGCCCAATCACATCCGAGAGAGGACCATAAAGAATCTGGCCAAATGCAACCCCAAGGAAAACGGTTGTGATAATCAACTGGGTATCATTATCTCGAACGACTCCCAGATCAGCGCCAATATCCGCCAGCGCAGGCAGCATCAGATCGATCGCCATCGCGACGAAACAGGTTACAAACGCCATCATGGCGACAAATTCGGTGAAACCGATCTCTGCTTTTGATCTACTTATCATTCAGTTACCAGGGGGGATATCCATAATAAATTAATTTATATATTAATTATTATGGCAAATTTGGAGCGGATAACCCAGAGATACCGGGCATCCGCTGGCTAGTTAAGCACGAATGATTGTGCGCAAGCTCTCTTTAAGCATGCTGGCCTGCTCTTCAGAGAGAGAGGAGATCACTTCAGCTTCATGCTGCTTTGCTATTGAACGTAGAGATTCAGCCAGGGCCTGTCCATTTTCAGAAAGGCTCACACTCTCCCCTTCAAGCACCACATGCCCTTTGCCCACCATCCAGTCAGCCGTTTCTCTGAGAGCACTTTCGGGTTGCATCACCAGAGGTGAAAGTTCCGCCAATCTCTTGCTGGGCTGATCCGCCAGAATCGCTAATACCCGCCACTCCTCAGGTGTCACCCCACCTTCACTCATTAGACGTGGGTAAAGCTCCTGACTGTAACGATTGTAGGTTTCCCGCAACAGATAGAGTAGGTAATCACTGACAAATTCATTAGAACTGGCATCCACCTGCCCTTTCGTCATTGCAGGATGCGTCGATGAAACAGCATAGCTGCCACGCGCAAAAACGAGTGGCTCGCGACCATCGTTATAGCGGTAATCCACAACTTCACCGACCAGAATCAGGTGATCACCACCCTCATAAACCGCCCAGGTTTTACACTCAAACTGTGCGGCATAATCATCAAGAACTGGTGCACCACCAATACCCGCACTGTAACTGGCATTGGCAAACTTGTCTTCACCGCGGCTGGCAAAATTATTTGATGTGCTGACCTGATCACGTCCCAGTACATTCACAGCAAAAAATTCGGTATCCCTGAAAGTGTCCAGGCTGTACGCCCCTTTGTCGATACTCCAGAGAATCAGGGGTGGATCGATCGATACGGAGTTGAAACTGCTGGCGGTCACCCCAACCGGCTCACCCGAATCATCCAACGCAGTAATTACCGTAACCCCGGTAGGAAACTGCGACAGCGCCCGGCGGAAATCTTTAATATCAAATTTATCACTACTCATAATTAAGCCCCTGAATAATTTTTTCTTATTGAAGCGGTGTCTGTACGTTCTCAGGCAGCTACCTGAAGCTGATTTACACTTATTCGGTTAGCGGTACAATCAGTACCGGTCGAGAAGAGAGCTGCATAACACTTTGAGCTGTGGAACCAACAAAAAACCGCCCTAGCGTTGAATGGGTTCGAGTACGTGTTCCCATGATAATCATGTCAGCTTCAATCTCCTCCGCTACTTTGATAATCGTTTCCGCAGCAGGTCCCTCCTCAATGCGCGTAACCGGCTCATGCTGCAACGGGATACGCCCCTTAAGATCCTCTTCAGAGAAGGTTTCAATCCGTTTGTGCATAAGGGCATGCAACTTATCGATTCCCTGCGTCCTCATCTGTTCTACAGCTCCCTGCTCCATAAAGCTGTCCATCATCGCTTCTGTGTTGCTGTTCGCGGGTTCGACAACATTAAGGAAGGTGATCTGTGCATCATGACGAAATGCCTCTTTAGCAGCCAACAGAAATGCAGGGCGGGAGCCCTCACCCAGATCAGAAGCGTATAAAATTGTATTTATTTCAGGTATCACAATGAGCGCCCTCTTACTTGCGGTATAAAGGAACCGGGATAACTTCGGAAAAAGAGCCCCCTGAATACACGGATACAGGGGGCTAAGCTTGCCATTGGTTAACGGTTGTCATCCCACCATATTTGGAAGGAAAAGAGAGATTGCGGGGATTGTAGCGATCAGGATCAAACGAATAATGTCTGCAATCCAGAACGGCGTTACCCCTTTAAAGATCGTGCTAAGTTTCACATCCGGAAGTACGGTTTTAAGAACAAATACGTTCAGCCCAACCGGTGGTGTTATTAAGCTAATCTCTGTCACCACAACAACCAGAATACCGAACCAGATCAGATCCATACCCATCGCCTGAACCAGCGGATAGAACACCGGCACAGTCAGCAGAATCATCGACATACTCTCGAGCACACATCCTAAAAGTACATAGATCCCAATGATGGCCAGAATGACCCAGACTGGACTCAGATCCATCCCCAGAACCCAGTCCCTAAGGCCATCAGGCATGCCTGCCAGATTGATAAAATTGGAGAACAGCACAGCGCCAATCACCAGGAAGAACAGCATCGAAGTCGTTCGCACCGAACTCACCAAGGTATTGGTCAGGCTTTTCATCGTCAGCTTGCCGCGAAGCAGAGCGATAAAGAAAGCACCTGATGCCCCGATGCCTGCCGCTTCAGTAGGGGTGAACACACCGGTGTAGATCCCTCCCATCACCACAGTAAACAGAAAGCAGATCGCCCAGACATGCTTGAAAGCACTCATCCGTTCTTTCCAACTGGATCTCTCCGCAGCGGGTCCGGACTCAGGCTTCAGATGCACCGTAGCAGAGACCGCTGCCATATAAAGCACAATCCCGAGAAACCCTGGCAGCAACCCGGCAATAAACAACTTACCGATATCGGTTTCAGTCATGATGCCGTAGATCACCAGGATCACACTCGGTGGAATCAGAATCCCGAGAGTGCCACCCGCAGCGATTGAGCCACTGGCCAGACCATCGGAATAGTTATATTTACGCATCGATGGCATCGCCACTTTCGACATCGTAGCCGCTGTTGCCATTGAGCTGCCACAGACAGCAGAAAAAGCACCACAGGACACCACCGTGGACAACGCCAGACCACCCTTGAAGTGGCCAAGGAAAGCATGGGCAGCCCGGTACAGCTGAGCGGATAAGCCCGCTTGCGTAATAAAGTTACCCATTAAAATAAACAGGGGTACAACAGACAGCTCATAGGCGAGGCCGGTTTCAAAAGCAACCTGCGACACCATATTCAGTGCAGCCCCCCAACCACGAGGGTTTTCAAACTCTACAAGCTGAACAAAGGCAAAGCCCACTACGCCCACAACACCCATCGCAACACCCAATGGGATACGGGCGAAGATTAGTATCATTAACGCGGCAAAGCCGATAAAACTGGTTTCCATAATTACTCACCTTCTCCAGCTCTATGGTGTGAAAACAATTTCTGTCCGCGTTTAAAAAGCAACATCCAGATCAACGCAACCGTCGACAGGGTGCAGCAGATGGCCATCAGGAACACCAATCCCGCGAACGGAATCTCCAGAATGGCCGTTGTATCTTCATAACGGTAGGTACGGAGTGCGAATTTCCATAACATCCAGGACAACACCCCAAAGGCGATCACATTGACCAGACCAATGACGATGTTCTGCAGGGGTTTAAGAAATGCGGGGACCGTTGAATCCAGCAGATCGACATCCACATGGGCGTCTTCTGCTGTCACCATCGGCAGGCCAAGAAAGATCAGAGCCGCTAACAGCAACTCTGTCACTTCAAAGCCACCCGGCAGTGGTGCCGAGAACAGGTCTCGACCCACTACATCCACCAGCGTGACCAGCATCATCACAAACATGACGAAGGCCGCTGTGTAGGCAAGTACACGCTCGAACAGAAACTCGAGCGCACGTACCCACATCTCCTGTTTAAACAAAGATGTCAGGAAACTCATAACTCCGCTCTCGTCAGCTTACTTGGATGCGTAACTAGCAGTAATTTCACGCAGCTCTTTCAGGGCTGCTTCACCGTCAACACCACGCTTAGATGCTTCTTTAGCCCACTCACCTTCCAGGTGTGCTGTACGCGCTTTTACATCAGCCACAAATGCATCATCAGCAACGATGATCTGGTTACCATTCGCTTTAGCTGCTTCCAGGGCTGCTTTATCCGCTGCATCCCAAGCCTTGCCCGCCATTACAGCAAATACTTCACCGGAAACGCTCATAATCGCATCCTGATCTGCTTTAGAAAGATCACGGAAACGATCTTTGTTCATTACCAGGAAGAAGCTCACGTTATACAGACCACCCGGAACCACGGTAGTGTGCTTAACCAGATCCTGAATTTTGAAGCTCATAATCGATTCAGCTGGCAGCAGAGTACCATCGGCAACACCATGCGACAGCAGCTCATAACTTTTAGATGCAGGTTTCAGCAAAGGCACTGCATCCAGCGCTGTTGCAACATCATTCACAACACCACCACCTACACGCAGTTTCATGCCTTTCAGATCTTCCACTTTAGTAACAGCTTTTTTGCTGTTATTGATCAGACCAGGACCGTGCGTCATCAGACCCAGTAGCTGAGTGTCCTTATGCTCGTTGGCTTTAGACAGGTACTTTTCATGTACACGCCAGTAGGCAACCGACTGCGCTTCTGCACTGTCACCCGCAAATGGGAACTCAGCAATTTTGGTCATCACAAAACGACCTGGGGTGTATCCATGAACGCTATAAGTGATATCTGCCAGACCATCACGGGCAATATCGTAGTGAATTTTAGGGTGACCTAAACCTTTAGCCAGAATGTTTACAGAAACACGGCCCTCTGTCGCCTCCTTCACGCTCTCCGCCCACGGCTTAATCATATCGGTAACGATAGGATGTGTAGGCGGTAGCCAGGATGACAAGGTTAGTTTTGTCTCTGCGGCAGCCATACCTGCGGTTGCGGTTAAGACAATACCAGCAGCAACTGTTTTCAATACCTTTTTCATGCTTTTTTTCTCCTGTTAAACGTGCACTTCGGCCGTGCCGTCTTGTTATTTTTATCTGTCAGGTGCGAGACCATGCACTGCATTGGAAATCGCTATTTGCTTAAAGGTGCTCTTGGCTAATCCGGCCATAAACAGCCAGATTGATCGCCCGCCGAAACGGGCTGAATATGTTGTATATTTGTTCAGATATCCAGAACCAGCTTGTCACTTTTCGCCCGAGAACAGCAGACAACAATCTGATCGTTATCCTCCCGTTCCTCTTCTGTAAGAAAGTGATCTTTATGATCGGGTGTTCCTTCCAGAACATCACAGATACAGGTACCACATACGCCCTGCTCACAAGAGACATCCACCTTAATACCGATGGTCGCCAGTGCTTCCGTAATACTTTGACCCTCTTCAACCATCACTGACTGGCCACTCTGAGCAGCCACAACTTCGAAAGCGGCACCCGAGGTATCCACCTCTGCATTGAAATACTCAAAATGAACGTGATCAGAGGGGTAGCCCTGCTCTTTGGCTGAGTTGATCACCCAATCCATAAACCCGGTAGGGCCACAAACATAGATATGGGTACCCGCGTCACAAGGCTGGAATGTTGTCTCTGGATTAAAACGCTGTTCATCACCCAGATCATCAAAATGCAGTTGTAGATAATCTGAAAATTCACTGCACAGCTCATCAATAAAGCCTGCACTTGAACGTGTACGGCAGCAGTAGTGTAGCTCGAATGGTTTACCGGCTGCTTTGAGCGCGTAAGCCATCGTAATCATCGGCGTAATACCGATACCCCCACCCACAAGAATACTTCTCTCTGCCGTATCATCCAGTGGAAAGTGGTTGCGGGGAGCGCTAATCTGTAACTCGGTTCCCTCTTTGAAAATCGCGTGAATCGCTTCAGATCCCCCACGAGATTGAGGATCTTTTAAGATTCCCAACCGATATGTGTTACCTGCGCCCGGCGCGTTACTCAAGGAATATTGGCGAACAATCTCCGGTGTCACATGAACATCGATATGAGCACCCGCTTCAAAAGCAGGCAGTGACTCACCATCTACCCGGCCTAGTTCAAATACGGCAACATCGGTTGCCTGATCTTCACGGGTCTTCACAACCACGTCGATTATTTCGCTACTCATAACGTTCACCCTAAAACCAAAATTCAATCTACTGCGTATAACCTGAAAAATGCGGCGATAAACCGTTATCGCCGCATACTCTCATCGCATAAAGATACCGCCATTAATATCCCAGGCAGCACCGGTCACAAACGAAGCATCCCTACCCGCCAATTTCACTACCATATCAGCAACAAAATCGGCACTTCCTAACTCCTTAACTGGAATCATCTCATTGATGATCTGATCCAGTTTCTCTGCAGGCACCAGCTCTCTTACCGATGGAAGATCCATCGGACCCGGTGCAACCGCATTAACGGTCACACCAGATGGCGCTAACTGACGAGCAAAGATCTTAGTCATCGTCAGAATTGCACCCTTACTGGAGGCATAGTGAGCACCGGAAGCGGTCCCTCCATTCTGCCCAGCCAGAGACGCCATGTTGATGATCCGTCCGTAGCTGTTATCAGCAAAATATTGACCGAATACCTGACAGCCGAAGAAAGTGCCTCGCATATTCACGCCAACCACTTTGTCGAACTCTTCAGCCGAAATTTCCATTACGGGCGTAGTCGGGGTCATCGCAGCGTTATTTACCAGGACATCCACCTGGCCAAAACGATCGGTTGTGCTTTTAAGCGCAGCCTCGAAATCGGCTTTACTGAGCACATCTAACCGTAGCGCCATCGTTCTCTCTGCTGTTGGATCGATCGCCTGCGCAGTTTCGCAGGCACCCGCCTCATTAGCATCAGTGACAACTACGGCAAACCCGGCTGTAAACAGCGCCTGGGCAATCGCTTTGCCCAACCCCTGCGCTGCGCCAGTAACCAGTGCAACCTGTGTCATAACCGTCTCCTTAAAGGATGTAACCAATACTGCTTAGGTAAGCATCAGAGTTCTGTAAACGAATCACCTTCTCATCGATTCGGAACTCATCATCCGCTTTCAATAGTTTGTAGGTCACATCAGCTGGATAAGTTTTCAGGTTACCGTGGCGGCACTCACTCAGATACATTGAGCAGCGTACTTCCACATGCGTATCACTCTCAGCGAGGATACGGAAGCGACCCAACTGACGTACTGTTTTCTCAGTCGTCTGTGTGGATACAGCCTCACCTGACTGTAAACGGGCAACACGTAATTTACGCATCTCCGCTTTGTCGTAGGCGTAATTAAGTGTATTGGCAAAATCAGTCTCTTTAGGATCGATCGGTACAACGTACACACCGTTATCAGTCCACAGATCCAGCCACGCGTTGTACTCTTCAAAATCCAGCATATCCGCTTCGGTATCGATGAAAGCACGTACCCGATTCAGTAAATTTAGATCGCTCATTGTTTCCACTCCCCCAATCAGGCCGTCATCATCTTTTTCCACTGCTGATAAGCAGCGCGCATACCTGTTTCAGAACAGACAGCGCCAGCAACATTTCCGTCAGGGCTGGTGCTCAGATTTTCCTGACCTCGGTTGAGAAGAATCCACTCCTCGGTACCCGCATGAGAACCTTTCTGTACGCGTTCCCAAGCTTCAGCATCATCCGGCGTACCAAAGCCCATCGGTCCCTGAAAATGCTCATGCAAGCGGATACGCATCTGGTTAAATGCAGCCGGTGCACCTTCACCACCCAGAGCCACATGGTGGATCTCAGTTTCATTGACAGAGATCGGCACCAGTGTGCGGAAAAACGCCATTGAGCAAGCAACGTTTGGAAACAGGTTCAGGTTGAAACCGGAACCACCGACAGCACGAACCAAGCGACGTACTTCCAGGTCAGAATGCCCCTCTGCAGCCAACTCTTCAGCAAGCGCCTGAAAACGCTCAGGGATCGGTGCATCCAGATCTTCCTCAAGATCAACCAGCTCCGGAATCATGACCATAACGCTATGACCATTCCCCAGATCTTCTACAAAGCCTTCGCCATCCAGGAAGTCGAATACTTCAGCAGTCTGGTCATCTACAGAGGAGACAAATGATTTATGCACGATCGGAAAATGGTACGCATCCGTTGTATTTTCCAACTGGATTTTCCAGTTACCCGGGAAGCGGAACCTGTGATCACCCAATACTTTTAGTGGATAACCGCCACCCTGTTTAATAAACAGGTCAATCCATTTTTTAGCGCCGCCCAGGAAATCTTCCAACGGCTCGAGATCTTCTTTGAAAGTAGCGAAGATCAATCCCTGATAGGTCTCAAAGCGCAGACTTACCAGAGGGTATTCAGATTTATCAAAGACACCTTCATATTCTTCAGGCTTAGGAACCGCACGCAGTGCTCCATCCAGAGAGTACCCCCAGCCGTGGTAGGGACACATAAAGCTCTTAGTTTTGCCTTTTTTGCCTTCACAAACGGTTGCAGCACGGTGGCGGCAACGGTTTAGCAGCACATGCAGATTCTTTTTACGATCGCGACTGACGATCACAGAGTGACGCCCAATCATCGCAGTCTTATAGGAGCCAACATCTGGCACCTCACTCTCGTGTCCAACCCAGACCCAAGTGTTGTTGAAAATTTTATCGAGCTCTTCTTCGTAGATCTCTGGATTGGAGTACAGTGAACTATGTACTTTGTCCGGTTTAATCATGCTGTCGTAATCAGCGACAACAGGTTTAATATCAATCATGTCAGTCATGGGACTCCCCATCTATTCTTGTTTTATTCACTACACTAAGCCCTTAAGCACCCATCAATTATTCAGGAACAGGCAGGTCTGCCGGCTGATCCCATGGGGTCTTAACAGGTCGGTTAAATAAACTTTCGGTCTGAAAATGGCTCATTTTCCAAGATCCGTTTTCTCGCTGAAAACGAACGCTCAGACGGGCACTACTCAATTGAGACTTGCCACTGCTAAAGGTTGATGTCTGTAGCAACACCCAGCTACCCTGAGCCTCATCACCCTCAACACTGATCAACTCACTTGTGAGAAAATGCACATTGGTATCAAAGTGAGCCGGAGGTTGCGTATACTTGGCGAACATAGAACGAATCGCAGCTTGGCCAACATGCTGACCAAATGACTTTCCATACCGCTTCCCGCGACCCTCCCAGATAGCCTCTTCGGTAAAAAGCGCCATTAGCTCATCAAGATCGAACCCTACATCCAGGTTGTCACAGAGGTACATGTAGCGATTCATACAGGCACGAACGGCCTTTTCTGATTCCAACAGAGTTAACCGTTCTAGCAGACTGCTCAGCTCTACATTTGCCATCTCAATCTCTCCGAGATATCAGGAAGGAACAACCAGTTCTCGCCCGATACGAGCTTCCACTTTGCAGTACTTCCAAAGTTTGTAAGTACCATCACCAACCGGGGTTTCGCGGAAGAAATTACAGGCTTCAATAACGGTTTCCAGATCAGGCACATCCGCCATGATATAAGCGGTCCATGGAGAGGACGTTGATGGCCCTACCTGAATACGGTCATCATCCATAATGCCAAGAACATTAACCCCTGGTAGCTCAGCAATACCCTGCATCATGGCGCTGAATGCCTGCCAGACATCGCCCATCTCACTTTGAGGTGCATCCATGAAATTCTGGTTTACGCCGATACAAAAAAGAACGCGGTGCGTATTATTTTCACTCATAGCCTTCACTCAATCGTTAGTCATTAAATTAATTACAGGTAACCTGGCAACGGTCGATGACCGAAGAACATGGCACCTGCATTCTTGTAGGTGATGGCTCCCATAAACGCATGCTGGGTGCACATCATCGAATCACGCATAATTCGTGACAGCGGATGATCGTTATACGCGCCGGTCATACCGGTAACCTCGTAGGTCATACGGATCGCTTCGGCACACTCATGGGTTAGATTGGTCGCAGCCAGTCGAATCATGCTGACCTGCTCATCCGTAGGACGACCATCTTCACTAGCCGTAATAGATTCCCAGGCATCGTTTGTCGCTTCATAGAAGAAGGCACGTGATGAACGCAACTTAGCTTCCGCCTTAGCGATCTCAATCTGCACATATTCCCGCTCACCCAGATTAGGTGCTCCGGTCACAGACTTCCGTCCCGCAGCCATCGCCTGAACGACATCCAATGCTTCACGCGCCAAACCCAGCGTAGTAACAGATAGCACCTGCGCAGCAAATGCCAGTGAAGGGTAACGGAAGAACGGATCATCAAGGTTAGGCTTCCCACCACGGGTGAAGGTCCACTCCTCAGGCACAACCACGTTATCAACCACCAGATCATGACTACCCGTGCCCACCATACCGATTACATCCCAGGTCGGCTCGATCGTAAGTTTTTCTTTAGGCATCACAGCCATGCGCGGCAGAGACTCACCATCATCCGGCATAATGCCTACACCACAAACCGATGCTCCCATGCAGCCACTACCAAACTGCCAGCGACCTTTCACCTGAAAGCCGCCCTCGACTCGCTTAGCAGGCTGTGGTGGGAAGATCCCCCCCGCAAACACAACATCTGGCGTTTCCTTCCAAACCTTCTCGATCGTTTCAACCGGCAGAGAAGCCAGATAAGCCGGATTCATACCAAAGCTTGCGACCCAACCAGCAGAACCATCTGCTGCAGAGATCGCCTCCACCATCTGTAGAAATTCTGCAGGAGATTTTTCATCTCCACCAAAACGCTTGGGTACCAGCGCACGATAAACACCGATCTGCTTAAAACGCTCTATGATGTCCTGCGAGATATATTTTTGATCTTCAAACTCCTGTCGGCGACTGCGGATATCCGCCAACAGAGAGTCAAACTCAACTGCACCGCCCCAGGCATTTTTATCGATTTGGTTAGAAGGCATCGTTCTGAACCCCACACTATTTTTTATTAGGTTTTTTAGGATTAGAGATAAAGCGGCTTAACTGTCGAGCCAGCTCACATAACTGTTCATCACTCCCCTTCTTGCCAACAATCTGCAGGCCCGCCGGACGGTTACCTTCTGCCACAAGAGGAACGGATAGCGCTGGATGCCCGGAAAGATTAAAAGGGCGTACCAGGGCCGAAATATTCAGGTCGGTCTTACCTGCTTTGGCATCTGCCAGAAACAGAGGAAAATGGGGTAATGTCGGAAGTACTAAAAAGTCCACCTTCGATAGAAGCTGATCCACCTCCCGGGTAAAGCGGTCACGCACCAATTCAGCTGACGAGATAGCTTCATCAGATGTTTGTGCAGCAAGATTCAGGCGCTCACTAACATCCTTACCAAGCTCTGCACTCTGCGCCAGATCAGAAAAAGCCTGCCAGGTTTCACGATTGATAATCGCCATACCTGCATCAAACGCAGACTGCATAGTAGGCAGTTCAACAGCGACTTGCGTCAGACCAGATCGCTTAAGTAACGTATTGATAACTGACCAGATCGCAGGATCGGCACCAGCCGTCACAACACCCACCGTGATCGAAGACAGTTCCGCCAGCGTTGCAGGATCGAAGTGCGAATCTATAATTTTCATCGCTTCAATCAACATTTCAGCTGAATCGGCAAAGGGGCCTACACAATCTAATGATGTAGATTCCGGCAAAACCCCCATGCGGCTGACTCGACCAAACGTCGGCTTAAGGCCATAGATACCACAACAAGCAGCCGGCACACGGATAGACCCACCGGTATCAGTGCCAAGTGTAAAATCAGCCACTCCAGCAGCAACCGCCACAGCTGAGCCACTGGATGAACCACCGGGAATATATTCAGGAAAGCGCTCATTGGCAGGAGTACCGGACCAGTTGTTGATGCCAGTCATACCAAATGCCAACTCATGCATATTGGTTTTACCTACAATCACACAACCCGCATCCAACAGCGCATCAACCACAGCCGCATTCTTCTCAGCCGGGGCAGCATCAGCTAAAGCCTTGCACCCAGCCTGGGTTGGATAACCTGCAATATGGATACTGTCCTTAACTGCAACAGAGAAACCCGGCTCATTACCGCCGGCAGTGTCCGCTTCTCCAAACTGCTGAACTAGTACACACATTGATTCGCACCCTATAACTAATCTGCTTAACACTATTTTTATAGTTATCGCGAAGACCTGAATTTAAGTCATTCGATGATCAAATAATCGTAATATTCACTTGAAATGTCAACTAATATAAATCAAGGATTTTTTATCAAATGATGAAACCGCTTAACCATTTGATAAAAACAATAAATTAAATTTATATTTATCAATTAGTTAGGAAGGAAGTTTGATTTTGTAACAGAATGTAACGAATTTTAAAATATCAATTGATCGAAATACGGGCACCAAAACAGGTCATTTTATTACGCTACCGCACAATAAAAAGGCCACCCTTTCGGTAGCCTTTTTAGCTGTCAATATTGTCAAAAACCCGCCCAAGGAGATCCGTCATCTTCCGGATCTGAGCATCACTCATCCCTTTGAAGGCTTTTTTAAATAGATCCTGCGTCCGCTCCAGAACATGAGTCACATTCTGTTCACCTAAAGGAGTCAGCCTAACCTTGATGACCCGCCCATCCTTTTCACTAGGAGCGACACTGACGAGATCTTCATCCCTCATCCGATAGACTATTTTAGTGATGGTCGGCATTTTACCTAAGGCGTGTTCGGCAATTTCAGAGATACTCAATTCGGTATAGTGATGCAGCAAAACTGCCACACGCCAACGTGAAAGGTCCATATTCAGAGGCTTTAAGGTTTGCTCCATGGCAATACCATAACGGGCATTTAAACGAGCAATCCAATAGAATGGATAAGCATCTATCTCAAAGTGATCACTTGATGGAAGATAGTTTCTCTCCAAACGCTCTGGCATCTGTTTAATCCTTATTGCGCATCAGATCAGCGAGATTAAATAACGGCTCCCTGAGCATTGTCTGAAGCTCTTCTGACGCACCGATATTAAGAAGCGCCTGCTGCATACACGCCAACCATTGATCCCTCTCTGCCTCACCTATTGCATATCTGGCGTGGGGACTCGACAGGCAGACTGTTCCATATTTCTTTAAATAGAGATTATCACCGCCCAACCAGCCAGACAGAAACATATAAAGCTTTTCACTGACTGGACCCAAGTCCTGACCATGCATCTTGCGAATATCCGCAGCCTCCTCTCGCTGAGCCATCACACGATAAAACTCATCAGCAAGCGCTCGCACTCCTGGATCTCCACCTAACAACTCATAAGGGGTCTGCATATCAATAACCTTACACCGATAATGACTTAAATATTAAGTATAACATTCAATTGAATATTCAACTATTAACACAGAAAAATGCACCCATTAACTTGATTAAAGTCAGTTAGAAATGAAAGAGGGGTTCAGAATTGAACATGGAACCGGAGCTATCTACGAGCGCCATGGAACAGCTATGGCAGCATTATAAATTTGCTACACACGCTACAATCTTCTGACAACCAGGCGGCCTATTTCTGGCTACTGGACTGATTTGACTCAAATTAGTCTTGGGAAAGATTGTCGAAATATCGTCGTAACAGCTGCGTTGTTTTGTTTATCTGGGGCTCAGTGAAGCCCTGAAACGCTTTCTCGAACAAGCCCTGAGTTTTTTCTCGCACCAACTCAACATTCTCAAAGCCTTTATCCGTCAGGGATACAATCGTAACGCGCCCATCATCAGGGGATGGCTCAACACCAACTAACCCCTCATCACGCATCCGATAAACAATCTTGGTAATGGTAGGCAGTTTACCCAGTGCATGCTCAGCAATATCAGAGATACTTAACTGGCCATGCAACCGCAGTAACATCGCCACACGCCAACGAGAAATATCCATATTCATCGGTTTTAGCGTTTTTTCAATTTCGATACTGTAGAGAGCATTCAGACGGGCTACCCAGTAAAATGGAAACTCATCAATCTCAAAGTTTTCACTGGAGGGTAAGTATCTTTCCAGTTTTTTGGCTTTACTACTCATCTAAACAGTCTCTGTATCTCTCTTGGAAGGGTCAAGCACGCGAGCCCGTACCGTATACTTCCATCGCATTCATTACAACCAGATATGCATCCGGGTCATGAGTTTCAACCAACTTTCGTATCGGTACCAGCTGGGTTTTCTCGATAATCAAAAACAGTATCTCTTTCTCACCACCACTTTTCATACTGGTCGCTTTTACCACTGAGCCAGAAATACCCATCTGCTGCTCAATTATCGGCTTCAACCGATCTGCTTTCCAGCAGGAGATATGTACAACTTTGATATCTGAAGATCCGGATACAATCAGATCCACCATTCTTCCGGTAACAAAGACAGCAATACCACCCAGCATCGCGGCTTCAAAGTCCTGAAATACCGCGGCTGAAAGCAGGATTACAGCGGCATCCATAAAAAATAAACACTGCCCCAGACTGAGATTAAAACGGGTAGCGATCAGTCGTGCCAGAATGCTCCAGCCTCCCGAAGAGGAACCCGCTTTGAACATCAAGCCGATTCCCAGGCCAACCATGACACCCCCGTAAAGCGCATTCAGAAGCCGGTTATCCCCAAGATCGGGGAGCGCCATCAACAGAGGCAGGCCATCCGTCATAACCGAGGTCAGTAGTACGACTATCATAGAACGGATAAATAGTTTCCGCCCTAATAACTTATAGCCTGCCAGAATCAAAGGCGCATTGACTAGAAACAGAATTAACCCCGGGCTGAGACCTAAAGCATAATTACCCAAAATAGCCAAACCGGGCGGGCCACCTGCAGGGATCTGGTTGGGAGCCAGGAACATCACAATGCCAAATGCAAGACTGGCACAACCCAGAATAATCAGCAGATATTCCAGCAGTATCTTCAACTTATCCATGGTTTGAGCGCCTAAATGAGATCGTGAAAGACTGACTATATTCGCTTACGCAGCTTCTGCATACGATTTAATTCATCCTCCAATAGAGCGCGCCGCAGCACTTTTCCCACATTGGACTTAGGCAGGTAGGTACGAAATTCGACCAATCGAGGAACTTTATAGGAGGTCAAGCGCTCCCGGCAGTATTCACGCACCTGTTTAACCGTAAGCCGGCGGTTTGAGGTGACGACAAACAGCTTAATGACCTCTCCACAGGTTTCATCAGGTAAGCCGATAACCGCACACTCAATGACATCCGGGTGGCTGGAGATTACATTTTCCAACTCATTCGGATATACAGGAAAACCGGAGATGTTAATAATGTCTTTTTTCCGGTCAACGATATACAGATTGCCATCTTCTGCAATTCGGGCAATATCCCCGGTCGCCAACCAGCCCTCACTGTCAGGAATGGCGGAATCATCGTTCCAGTAGCCTGCCATAATTTGTGGACCGCGAACAATCAGCTCACCTGTTTCACCTGAACAAAGCTCCTCCCCCTGCTCCCCAGCGATCTTTACTTCTGTGAGCGGTAAAGGCTTCCCAACCGTGCCAAATGGCTGGTTATGTGGAGTACCCAAGGCAACAACAGGTGAAGCTTCGGTAAGGCCATACCCTTGCAAAATGGGGCAACCGGTTAACCTCTCCCACTCCTCACTCACCGAGCGGGTCAGCGCCATCCCACCTGACATGGTTAACTTCAAACGGGTCATATCCAACAGTGCAAACGACTCTCTTTGGCATAACGATACAAACAGCGTATTGATTCCCGAAAAGACGGTAAAATCCCAGCGCCCTAACTCTTTTATAAAGCCACTGGTATCTCGTGGATTGGTAATCAGTACCATATGAGCGCCCAGTATCGGCATCACTACACAGTGCATAATGAAGCTATAGATGTGATAGAGCGGTAAAGGCGCAATTGCAACCTCCTCTCCCACTCTTAGAGTGTCAGGCAACCGGCTTTTCAGTTGAAGTACATTGGCGATCAGGTTGCGATGAGAGAGAGTCGCCCCTTTGGGCGTCCCCGTCGTGCCCACTGTATACTGTATAAGTGCAGGATCTTCAGGATGTTGCTCTACTGCACTGAAAACAGAGTGCCCACCCTTCGAAAGCGCCTTATGCCAGGAGACCGCCCCTGGAATTTTATAGCGGGGCACAATTTTACGGATGAACTTAGCGGTGTAATTGATTATCCAACGCCGTGGTGCGGGGTGCATATCCGCCAACTGCGTGACTACAACCGTTTTAACCGAAGTCTGGGGTATCACCTCCTCCAGCATTTTGGCAGTATTGGCCAGGACAATTACACCTTTCACCTCTGCCTGATTAAACTGGTGGATCGTCTCCGCTGCTGTGTAGAGAGGGTTAGTATTTACGATCACCAAACCTGCTCGCAAAGCAGCCAGTACAGCAACCGGATATTGCAGTAGATTAGGCAACTGAATGGCTATGCGATCGCCAGGGTTCAAAGCTGTGTGGTTCTGGAAAAATGCAGCCAGCTTGGTTGCCGCAGCATCAAGCTCCGCATAGGTGATACTCCCCCCCATATTGGAGTAAGCCTGCTTATAAGAAAAATCCTGACAGGCTTGATTCCAAAGTTCGGTCAGACTTATGTGCTGCTTAATCTGATGCGCCAGGCGCTCTAGATCGGTTTCTTCTCTCATCGACCATACTCCTCAGGCTGAGAGAGGGGGAACATTTACTGTGGTAATCCCTGAACGAATGTAACCAGTTCACCGGGTTTCAGTGACACCCACTCTTCATTCTCGGTTAATGGCACTGTCGCAATAACCGTAACAATATCCTCTGGTGTCGTCTCTTTTACAAAATCGACAGTCATTTCACAATCGGTAAGACTAGCCTCACCAAAAGGTGCCTTTCGGGTAATCCATGAGAGTTTACTGCCACAAAAAGCAA
The DNA here is from genome assembly GCF_947498015.1 of uncultured Neptuniibacter sp. Classification (GTDB taxonomy): domain Bacteria; phylum Pseudomonadota; class Gammaproteobacteria; order Pseudomonadales; family Balneatricaceae; genus Neptuniibacter. The sequence goes on along the minus strand of NZ_CANMIR010000014.1, from coordinate 50,591 downwards.
ACAGATGGGTGGATTCGGTTAATAACATATTGAATACACCCAATTCCCGGAGCTCCTCACAAAGCTGATGAATAAAAGCAGAAACTTCTGAGAAGCTCTCAGGGCGTTGCGGGAAGCGGGTCCGAAGCTCCCCCAACAACCAACAGAAAGCGTACTCACTATCGGTAGTCCCCACCGGATGATAAAAACTCAGCGGCTTATCAAACAGAGCCTGATCCAACTGTCCATTGTGTGCAAATGTCCAGGTATACCCCCAAAGCTCACGCTGAAAAGGGTGCGTATTTTCAAGGCAGATACTCCCCACATTCGCCTGACGAATATGACTGATAACTACATGGCTCTTAATCGGATGCTCTTTAATCAGATTGGCGATCTTTGATTCAACGCTTGGATTAGGGTCATGGAAGCAACGCGCCCCTTTCCCCTCATAAAAGGCGATACCCCAACCATCTTTATGAGGCCCGGTACCTCCCCCCCTTTGCATTAAGCCTGCAAAGGAAAAACATATATCTGTAGGCACATTAGCGCTCATGCCCAACAATTCACACATCGACTCTACCCAACTTACTGGCTGATATAGCGTTTGTTATTGACTCAGTACTAATGTTGATTATTCAGGTTTGCTATCCAATACCACTTTAGTTGGCAGCGAATCGATCGCATCCAGCCCCGTCTCAACACGGGCACTCTGATCATCAAGAGCTGAGGTCTCTTTCATACGACGCTCACCGACAAAACAACCCTGAGGGTGGATTGACATCTGTTTGCTTTCGACCGTTGCTCTGACCTGACCGCCCGAATCAATATGAAGTTCATCACAGATCACTTCTCCCTCAAGCAGTCCGCATACGTCCACTGCACGCGCTTTAATCAAGCCACGAACATGGCCTGTCTTTCCTATTGAGATATTATCCAGTGAGGATACATTGCCCTCGAAGATACCATCGATATGCATCTTGCCCACAATGCTCATATCGCCGCAGAATTTATTCCCTTCAGCGATTATTGTGATAGCTGATTGTGCTGATTTAGAGGGTACAGATTTTTTAAGGATGCCCATTTCACGCCCTTAACCTTTGTAAACAAAGAGTCAAATTTTGTTATGTCCCAGGAGAGGAAGGGTTCAGGGTCAATTGCCGTAAACAGATGCCTGACCTCATAATGAAGGTGCGGCCCCGTCGATAAACCGGTGTTGCCACTCAATCCAATCAGTTGTCCCTTACTGACGAACTCTCCCGACTTTACTTTGACCGCATCCAGATGCGCAAAGTACGTTTTAAAACCGAAGTTATGCTGCAATATTACCAGCTTTCCAAATCCACTGGATTTATGAAAACCGCCAAACTCAACGACACCGTCCGCTGTTGCATAAACCGGTGTTCCACGATTCGCTTTAAAATCGATACCATGATGTATCACCCGCTTCTTTTTAACCGGATGGATACGTGGTCCAAACTTATCCGATATCCGGATCGCCTGAATCGGTACACCATTTGGTATACTGTGCAGGAAAAACAGCCGCTTATTCGCTTCAATGGTTAGCAGCTCCGCTCGCAGAGGGTCAATCTCTGTCGTCGGTTCCATCCCCAGTAAACTCTCAAGCCCATTGAGCGAGTTATCCAGCGATGAGTTCAGCTCTCCGATCCTCAGATTTTCCTCTTCTAACTGATCGCGCTCACTTTTAAGCGTGCTGAGCGACAGACTTAAGTTTTTCAGTTCATCTATATAAAGCTGTTGCGAACCGACCATCAACTCATAGTTCTCACTGAGTTCCTGGTGATCCTCCTCCAGATCAGCCAGATCATCGGTTTTCACCACTAGCAGAGCGTTCGAGACAAAAAAACTTAATGCTGCCAGTATGATAAAAAGCAGCAGCAGGTATTTTGCGACCTGATTAAATGTATATTGGCGAGACCCATACACCGTGGTGAGGGTAATAACCAGCTTGTTTCTCAAGATGACACCTGTAACGACTTGAGCGCTTGGAGCTAAGCAGAAATTCAAAGGCCATAAATATACCGGCTTTCAGCATATTGTCATAGCCGTTACAGGGTTATAATTCAGTTTCGGTTAATCTCCATCAAGCATCCGTCCGATGCCACCTAGCACTGAGCCTTCCCCTTTATCCGAGCCGCCGGATGAGGGCGCGGATGCGATCAGTCGATCAGCCAGGCGGGAGAATGGTAAGCTCTGAACCCATACAGAACCGGTACCACGAAGCGTCGCAAGCCAGAGTCCCTCTCCACCAAAAATCATCGACTTCAGCCCTTTGACCATCTCAATGTCATACTCAATCCCCTCAGTGAAGCCAACCAGACAGCCGGTATCCACTCTTAAGGTTTCATCATTGAGATCTTTTTTAACAACAGTACCGCCGGCCTGCACAAAGGCCATCCCGTCGCCTTCTAGTTTCTGCAGGATGAACCCTTCACCCCCAAAGAAACCCGCTCCAATCTTCTTGGAGAAGGCAATCTCAACTTTTGTCCCGAGTGCAGCACAGAGGAATGCATCTTTCTGGCAGATAATCCGCTCACCGTAATCCGCAAGATTCAGCGGAACAATACTTCCCGGATAGGGTGCAGCGAAAGCGACACGCCGTTTGCCACCGCCCTCATTCCCAAAGTGTGTCATAAAAACAGACTCACCCATCACCATGCGCTTACCGGCAGAGAATAGCTTGCCCATCAACCCCTGATCAGGTTCAGAACCATCCCCCATCTTGGTTTCAAAAGAGATTCCCTCTTCCATATAGTTCATCATGCCCGCTTCAGCGATCACCTTCTCGCCCGGGTCTAGCTCCACCTCAACCACCTGTAAGGCTTCACCAATTATTTCGTAATCCACCTCATGACAACGCATCGAATTTCCTTCAAAGATTCAGTTTTTTAATTAGCAACGGAGTCGTAGTGGCCTGTACACAGAGCGAGAACAGTACAACTCCATAAGCGATCGATTGAATAGTAAACCAGGATTCCAATTCAAGTGGCAGGGATAGCGCCAACGCTATGGTGACCGCCCCGCGGACACCACCCCAGTACAACACCGCCTGGTCTTTCCAACTGATCTGGGTACCGGGCAGAAGATTGATCATCGGCACTGCCAGAATCAGGCCTGTAGCCCGAGCGATCAGCACCGCTGCAATCCCGATTAACATTGCCAGCCACTGCTGCTCAAACATCGTCAGCGTAATGGTCACTCCCAACAGTACAAATATCATAGAGTTGGCCAGCTCTCCACCAAACCCCCATAACGTTGACAGGTTTTCCTGCTGATCCACCTCTGTTTGCCTTCGCATTAACTCACCAAACCCCAACCCTGCCACCAGCACACAGATCACACCAGAAACATGCAGCAGAGATTCAGCCACGATATATCCACCGTAGGCAGCGGATAGCATAAAGATCATGCGGCTGAAGCCATCCTTTATAAGCAGATATAAGCCACCAAACAACAGCAGCGTGACAGCGCCCATTAAGACGCCCCCGAAAAAGATAATGGCAAACTGCTCAGCAGCAAACGACAGAGTAAATACCCCATCCGGCATCAACAGCAACCCACTGAATAGGCCGAATAGCATAATCGCCACAGCATCATTAAGCAGGCTCTCCCCATCCATCAGTAAAATCAGTTTTTCGGAAACACCCGCTTGCTTGAACAGATCCAGAACCGCAGCAGGATCCGTTGCGGATAGCAGCGCACCTGTCAGTAGTGCAGCAAGAAAGGGATAGTAATTGGGGTAACCGATCCCAAAAAACAGCATAGTAGCACTGATAAGGGTGACCAGAAGCATCATCGGTGTAGACAGAATCAGTATTGGCAGGAGCTTTTTTAACAGGCTTCTGGCATCAATATGCAGCGCCGATTCAAATACCAGTGCCGGTAGGAAAATATAGAAAACCAGATGGTGGAAGTGTTGCCAGCGTAATCCCGTGTCATACCCCAGATAGGTAACCAGTTCAGACCCTACAAAACCAGCAATCACCAGCACCAGGCTGTAAGGAAGCTTTACTTTTTTGGCGAATGGGTGCATCACCGCTGAGATCAGCAGCATCGCCAGAAACAGAAGAACAATATTAATTATCTGCATAACTCTCCGTTCATGGCTAAATTAAACCTGTTCCACTTGAGAAGCTTCTAACCATCAGATAGTTCCCTCAAACATCAGTCTAAATTCAAGCCCGGATTAAAGCCAACACCTTGCCCGCCCCGAATCAATGGGTTCCACAGCACCTGGCACCTCTCTACAGATGCTAACTCCTTATTTCTCTTACAAAAAAATGATCATCTACATGCTGAATTATCCCCCCGGTCATAGCCTGGGGCTTTGCTCTTCGTCTACACTGTTGAGAAAAGCATATGGACGCATCAGTTATGCTCTCTGTAAAAGAACTCCTCACTTCAGACTTTTCCGCCGATGATCAGGATAGCTTGTGGCATGCGATCAATGACTACTACTGTTGCTCAGAATCTTCTCTGACAGAGGAGATGACCACGCTGGCAGAAGAGAGTGATAGTGCATCAGAACAGGCTACAGAATGGATCGAGCAGATAAGAGCACAGCCTGTATCCACCTTTTCAGTCAGTGAACTTATGGCTCGTTTTGGCCTTAACAGTGAAGAGGGGATTGCTCTGCTCTCGCTGGCGGAAGCTCTGCTAAGGGTACCCGATGTGCAATCCGCGGCTGCGCTGATACAGGATAAACTGGAATCGATACAACTAGAGCAACTGTTCACAAACAGGCAGGAGAGCGGCCTGATAGAAAACACCACGTTATGGGGAATTGCGCTCAGCCAGCAGTTACTCAATACTGAGCATTCACCAGAGGGAATTCTCGAACATCTCTGGCAGAAAACCGGTAACGCTACTGTGCATAAAGCGCTGGTATTCGCCATAAAACAGCTTGGGCAGCAGTTTGTCTTCGCTGAGGATATACCCACAGCCCTGCTTCAACGCAATGATTACAGCCCAGACAAAACCCGTTTTTCATTCGATATGCTGGGTGAAGCGGCCATCTGTTCTGAAGATGTGGAGCATTACTTCAATGCTTATATGGAAGCGATTCAGGCGGCAGGCGAACAAAACAGCGAAGATACCACCAGCATCTCTATAAAATTATCAGCGCTCCACCCCCGCTTTGAAAACAGCCAGTTTGAGCAGGTACAGAAACAACTTCTGCATCGCCTTTTTCAACTGACAGTGACCGCTCGTCATCTGGATATAGCTTTGACTGTTGATGCGGAGGAATCGGATCGACTGGAACTGACTCTGCTTATCTTTGAACAACTTCTACGAAGTGAGATCTGCCAGGGGTGGGGAAAGCTGGGTCTGGCAGTACAAGCCTATAGTAAACGCGCTCTACCGGTGATTCGCTGGCTACAGGTTCTGGCAGACGACTGTGATACTGCCATCCCGGTCAGATTGGTCAAAGGTGCTTACTGGGATAGTGAGATCAAACGCGCTCAACAGGCGGGGCTAGAGGATTACCCAGTCTATACACAGAAAGCAGCGACCGATCTCTCCTACCTGACCTGTAGCCGATTAATGCTCTCAGAGCCGTGCCACAAACTGATACCACAATTTGCGACCCACAACGCACGCACCATTGCTGAGATCTGCGCCATCAGTTCAGATCATCATTTCGAATTCCAACGACTGCATGGCATGGGTGTTGCCCTCTATGAAGAGATACAGCGATCAGAGAACATACCCTGCCGCATCTATGCCCCGATTGGAGAGCAACATCTGCTACTGCCCTATCTGGTACGGCGGTTACTAGAGAACGGTGCAAACTCATCGTTCATGTTTCAACTCAACAACCCCGATACAGAGATCCAACATCTTATCCGCTCCCCCTGTGAGATACTGACCGATAACTCCCCTCAACGATTACAGCGTCCCCGTGACATCTACCAGCCAACTCGGGAGAACTCACTCGGAGAGAATTTAGGCAGCCTTAGCAACTGGCAGCTGTGGAATGAGGCGATACATGACCTGGATAGAGAACAGTGGGTCGCCCAACCGATCATCGCGGGTGAGATTATGGAGGGTGAAAACCTCAGCCCTGTCTACGCCTGCCATCAACCTGATCAGGTTATCGGCTATAGAAGCACAGCGCCCGCTGAACTGGTTAAACAGGCGATCAGCACAGCTGAGCACTTCGCGCCGCTATGGCGTGATCTGGAGGTGAGCGAACGCGCCGATATTCTGCGCCGCTTTGCCGATCTGCTGGAACAGAACCGAAAAACGCTGGTAGGCCTCTGCATTCTGGAAGCGGGAAAGACGCTCCCCGATGCCTTAGATGAGCTTCGCGAAGCGATCGATTTCTGTTACTACTATGCCAATCTCGCCGAGGAGCAGCTTGCCCCCGTTATACTGCGCTCTGTCACCGGAGAGGAAAATCAGCTCTCATATCAGGGCCGTGGTGTATTTATCTGTATCAGCCCCTGGAATTTTCCTCTGGCAATTTTCACCGGTCAGATTGCTGCTGCACTTGTCACCGGTAATACCGTTTTAGCCAAACCTGCCTCTGCAACCTCGCTAATCGCATTTAAAGCTGTGGAGCTCTGGTATCAGGCTGGTCTGCCCGAACACAGTCTGCAACTAATCCCCTTTCAGGGTGATGAACAGTCCAGTGCACTGTTAACCGATACGCGTATCAACGGCGTGGCATTTACCGGTTCATCCTATAGTGCTTCAGCAATTAATCGGCGTTTAGCAGATCGCCATGGAGGTTCGATTATCCCTCTGATTGCCGAAACTGGCGGAATCAATGCGATGGTGGTGGATAGCACGGCATTGGTCGAACAGGTTGTCCTGGATATCATCCGCTCGGCATTTAACAGTGCCGGGCAGCGATGTTCGGCCCTGAGGGTGCTCTATCTGCAAGAGGAGGTAGCCCCTCTGGTCGAAGCTAAACTGATCGGTGCGATACAAAACCTGAAGATAGGCTCCCCAACCGATCTTTCGACCGATATCGGTCCGGTGATCCATAAACAAGCGATGGATCATATCTTTGAACATATTGAACGTTGTCGGGTTCAGAAGAGGGTTATCTTTGAGCTACCTCTGAGTGAGGAGCACTATCACGCTAACTATGTCCCCCCAACCCTGATCCGGCTGCACTCTTTCGATGAACTCAGTGATGAGGTGTTCGGGCCTGTACTCCACATCATCCGCTTCAACAAAGAGAATCTGGATCGGATTATTAATGAGATCAACCGGAGTGGCTATGGTCTGACGTTGGGGGTTCACTCTCGCAACGATCACCTTATTGAGAAGATTACACAACAGGCAGAGGTGGGCAATATCTACATCAATCGCGATCAGGTTGGCGCCATCGTTGCATCCCAACCCTTCGGCGGAATGGGATTATCCGGTACTGGCCCCAAAGCTGGAGGCCCTAACTATCTGAAACGTTTTATCACTGAGAAAACGGTCAGCCGCAATACAACGGCATCGGGGGGAAATAGGGAGCTACTCAGCTCGGAGTAGCCCCACTCCATCATTATACGGCGTTACGCTTCTGTAGTTTCCAGCTCAGGCTTTAGGCGATAGCAGGGCTGATACTCCTGATAGTTGATCTTCATCCGACGCTGTTCCACAAATGATGCCAGAAGTTGATCCATCGGTTGCATAATCTTTTCTTCACCGCAGATTTCAAAGGGGCCACTCTCTTCGATCGCTCGGATACCCGGTTCTTTAACATTGCCGGCAACAATCCCAGACAGAGCCTTGCGAAGATTGGCTGCCAGATCAAAGTCAGACTGATCTTTCACCAGATTAAGTTGTGACATGTTTTCATGTGTCGGTTCAAAAGGCTGCTGGAACGCTTCAGGGATGAAGAGCTGCCAGTTGTAATGAAATGACTCACTGGTCGCTTTACGGTAATCCGTGACCCGCTCAAGCCCCTCGCGCATCACTTCAGCAACCTGATGGGGATCATCGATAATGATCTGATAGCGCTCTGCCGCACTATCCCCCAGTGTCGCCCGAATAAAGTTATCCACTGTCTCAAAATACGCTTCGCTACCGGCAGGGCCGGTCAATACCAACGGGAACGGCAGATTATGATTTTTTTCATGTAGCAACAGCCCCAGAATATAGAGGATCTCTTCCGCGGTGCCTGCCCCCCCTGGAAAGACGACAATCCCGTGCCCCAAACGAACAAACGCTTCTAGCCTCTTTTCAATATCAGGCATAATGATCAGTTCATTCACAATTGGATTCGGGCTCTCTGCGGCAATAATCCCCGGCTCCGAGATCCCAACGTAGCGACCATCTTTGATCCGTTGTTTAGCATGCGAGATGGTGGCACCTTTCATCGGCCCCTTCATCGCACCTGGGCCACAACCTGTACAGATATTGAGTCCTCTCAACCCCATCTCATAGCCCACCGTTTTGGTGTACTCATACTCAACACGGTTGATCGAGTGACCGCCCCAGCAGACAACCAGATCGGGTTTGATATGCGGCCTGATAGCATCCGCATGGCGTAAAATGTGGAACACCATATTGGTAGTCGCTTCAGATTCATTAGCACCCGGGCAACAAATATCCAGCTCCGTTCCCACATACAGCAGATCCCGCAGCACGGAAAACAGGTGCTCACGAATACCGGTAATAAGCTCTCCATTTACAAACGCGGTAGCGGGAGCATTCATCAGTTCAAGCTGTACGCTGCGATGTTTCTGACTGATTTTAATATCAAATTTTGCATATTTATCCAGCACCAGCTTGGTACTGTCTAATTCACTACCGCTGTTAAGAACGGCCAGAGAGCACTGACGAAATAAACGGTACAGTCCCCCTTGACTGGCATCCTGGAGTTTATCGATCTCATAGGGAGAGAGAGAATTTAAACTTTCGAGTGGCGTAACACTGGTGGTTACATACTGTTCTGTCATCATAATGACCACCTCCATGGCACCGGTTGGTTAACGGTTCCCCTCAACCAGGCCAACAAATAGCAAATAAAGTCGGTATATTGTTAGATCTCTGTTGTTACTGTTCTGTGAATCTGGAAGAAATTGAGAAATTTTTGAAAGGTACACAGCAGAAAAATTCACATTCAACAGAGCTTAAGACAGCCGACAACTTTGTGAAGTTCCGTACTTCACTCTAGTAGACAGAAACAAAAAACGCAAAAACTGCTTAAAAATCAAACAGGTATTTAAACTTGCTTTAATATATCCCTGACAAATTCCGGAACAACTTCGCTGGCAGGCCCATAGATACGGTGATCAAACGCTGATTCTACCCGGGAGGGCTCCAGATTGAGTTCAACGGATAACGCACCGGCAGCATTCGCCACCTCGACAAATCCCGCTGCGGGGTATACATGCCCAGAGGTACCGATCGATATAAAAAGATCACACCCCTCCAGAGCGGTATAGATCTGCTCCATATACATCGGCATCTCGCCAAACCAGACAATATCGGGCCGTAAACGTCCCCTCTCACCACAACATTCACACCGATGATCAGGCTGGGTATGGCCCTCCGTACGATAGATGAGTCCCGTATCGCTACAGCGCATATTCAGCAACTCACCGTGCATATGCAGCAGTTTCTGGCTGCCCGCACGTTCATGCAGATTGTCTATATTCTGCGTCACCAGCAACACTTCTCCCGGAAATTCTCTCTCCAGCTGTGCTAATGCCTGATGACCGGCGTTGGGCTTCACCGGTTCGGATAGCAGTTGCTCACGACGCTCGTTGTAAAACCGATGAACTAATTCCGGATCCCGCTGATATGCTTCAGGCGTTGCCACATCCTCGACACGGTGATTCTCCCAAAGGCCATCGGCTGCTCTGAATGTACGGATGCCGGACTCTGCTGAGATACCCGCCCCGGTTAAAATTACAATCGATTCAATCGCCATGGTTCATCCTCATATTCAATTTGCCCCTTGTCATACTCCGGCAACAGATGTATTACTAGACTAATCTATAGAGAGCTGGCCTGTCTTGCCATGCGCACCTCTGACAGGAGTGTCGGAGTCAGGTCAGATGTTCAGTATTTATCTGAGAGTTCGCAGTGGATCAGATTTCACCTAGCGTCTGCAACAGAATCAAAAAAATTGCGGCCCCTGCTTCCAGGTTTTGTCGCACTCGCCCTGAATCAAACCGTCCCATGGTTTGTACTACCCCCTCGGCTATAGAAGGAACCGGCTATGACCGCCTCTAAACTCTATATTCTCGACACCAACGTACTCCTGCATGACCCTAAGTGTCTGTATGAATTTAAAGAACAGGACATCACCATTCCGATGACGGTTCTTGAAGAGTTAGACGATATAAAGGACCGCAAAAAAAATGTTTCTCAGGAGGCACGCGCAGCTATTCGCGCCATTGATGACATCATCAGTAAAGCAGAGGATGCGACCGAAATTACCAAAGGGGTTGATATAGAGATCCCTATCACCGCTGCAAACAGTGATATGAAACTGGGTCAGCTGAGCATCTTTCCAGACCACGAACTGACCGCAAGACAGGGGTTCCTGCCTCAAAACGCGAATAAAGATAATCAGATTATCAACTGTGCACTACATCTTCAGGCGACCAATCCACACCGTGAGATTATCCTGGTCACCAAAGATATCAATATGCGCCTGAAAGCGCTGGGTGCAGGTTTAAAGCGGGTAGAAGATTACCGTACAGACCAACTGGTTTCAGATATTGAATTACTACCGGCCGGTCATTGCAATCTGGAAGGTAATATCTGGGAGCGGGTCGAGAACGTCAAAAGTTATCAGGAGGGCAGCCACACCTTTCATCAGATAGATCAGAGTATTCTTCCTGAAACCTACCCTTGTGAATATATTTATGATGATTCCGAGGAGTTTGCAGCGCGTGTCACCTCGGTTCAGGACCAACAGGTGACCCTGATGGATCTGGGTGTGGATCGCCTGATGCAGCAGAACTGTTGGGGTATCGAACCGATCAATATTTTTCAGGCGTTTGCAATGGATGCCGTTCTGGATCCAGATCTGGATCTGGTGATTCTCAACGGTGCCGCCGGTTCCGGTAAAACCCTGATCGCGCTGGCTTGTGCACTGGAGATGGTGATTGAGCAGCGCCGTTACAATAAGATTATCGTCACCCGCTCAACCCCTCCGGTCGCAGAAGATATCGGCTTCCTGCCCGGTACGGAAGAGGAGAAGATGACCCCCTGGCTCAGCGCTATTCAGGATAACCTTGAAGCGATGCATGAACAGGATGAACGACCACAAAGCAGTGTCAAATATGCAATTGAACAGGCTAATATTCAGTTTAAATCACTGAACTTTATCCGTGGTCGCAGCATACAGGATGCGATTGTTCTGCTAGATGAAGCGCAGAACCTGACACCGTCACAACTCAAAACGATCGTCACTCGTTGTGGCAAAGGCTCCAAACTGATCTGCCTGGGCAACCTTGCTCAAATCGACTCCAACTACCTGACACCTCTCACCTCAGGCCTGACCTATCTTGTTGAAAGGTTTAAGGATTATGATGGCGCCGCCAACATCCATCTAGAGGGAATTTTCCGCTCCAGACTGGCGGAGTATGCGGAGGAACATCTCTAAGTACTTTCCCCGATCGACCAAAGTACCAACAACGCTGCAGCCCTGAAGATATAATGTCTCAGGGCTGTTTTAGTTCATATCTACGAAAATAAAACAACTGTTTATCTTTTAATCTATTTCCCAGCCGATATAATCGATCTCCTTAACTTTTTTATGCAGACGATCTCAACTGCAAAAATTGAGATGGCGTTTTAATGCTATCTTAATCCTCCCCTGAGATATTGCCGGGTGACCCAGTCTGTTACCCGGTATTTTTTTGCCCCGAAGCAACGTGCTGAATTAAACTAAACACTATGATCACTTATTTAAAACAGCTCCTCAGCTGGCTTCTGATCGGGCTGGTTAACGTCTATCGCTACATAATCAGTCCGGTTATTGGACCACGCTGTCGTTTTTACCCAACCTGTTCAAGCTATATGATCGAGGCGATACAGCTTCACGGCCCGATTAAAGGAACATTGATGGGCCTACGGCGTATCGCCCGTTGTCATCCCTATAACGACGGAGGTTATGATCCGGTTCCCGGCTCGGAAGAACGATGCAGCTGTGACAACCACAATCTTGATAAAGAGGAAGGTCAGGCAGAAAAAAACTGATAAAACTGTCGCATGATCTCCTGCCCCTCAGCCAGTGATATAGGTTCGAAGCAGACCTCTGTTCCCGGTCGACACTGACTCAGTCTGAATGCATCTATCGGTAGCAAGGTTCCTATCTTCGGGTAGCCACCCAATGTCTGCCGATCCTTCAGCATAATAATGGGTTGCCCATCCGGAGGGATCTGAATGGCACCAAAGGCGATACCTTCAGAAAATATGCCTGTTATTTCGGCGGACACCCCTGCTCCTTCAAGGCGGTACCCCATTCGATCACTCTCGACCTTGACCTTATAAGGTGTCGAGTAGAAGGTAGAGCGGCTTTGCTGTGAGAAGTTATCGATCTGATACCCGGATATCACTCTGAGTGTTGTGGGTGCTGAATAATCCGGTATAGAACGGTAGGGAACCCCCCGGTTACAGATAAAATCATCTGAACAACTGTTCTGACAAGGGAGAAGATCTTCAACAGCTAACGCCTTGCCTTCGATCCCCCCCAACCCCTCACGGACGACCGTGGAACAACTGCCAAACTCTGGTCTCAGAGAGAAGCCGCCTTTCACCGCCAGATAAGCACGCTGACCATTGCGAGCCCACCCCAATGTGATCCGATCACCTTTCTCCAGAAAATGGGTCTGCCAACCTGCGCAGCTCTCATTATTGATCTGAATTGGACAATCCGCGCCTGTGATTGCGATCCAGACAGAGTGCTCCGCCTGTAGCTCAAGATTACCCAACGTTACTTCCAACAGCGCTTTATCCGCTGTATTTTCCAATAGTCGGTTTGCCCAACGGGCAGCATGTTCATCCAAAGCACCGCCGGTGGTCACGCCATAATGTTGATATCCGAACCGTCCCAGATCCTGAATCAGGGAGAAAGGACCAGGTTTTATGACACGCAGGCCACTCATCTCAATGCCTCGAGACGTTGATACTCGGAGAGTGAAATAGCTTCAAATTTGACCCGGTCTCCCACAACGAACAGACAGGGATCCACTTTAGTTTTATCAAATACAGGCAGGGGAGCTGAGCCAATTAACCACCAGCCACCCGGTGTTTCCTGTGGATAGACAGCCGTGTTTGCCTCAGCAATGGCGACTGAGCCCGCGGGCACGCGGGTTCTGGGGGTGGCGTGACGAGGAAGCTGTAAACGTTGATCTAACTCGCCCAGATAACCAAAGCCTGGACTAAAGCCAACCGCATAGACCTGATAGGTCCGTCCGGTATGCAGCTGAATAATCTCCTCCCTGGTCAGCCCGAGTGCTTTTTGAAGCGGCTCCATATCTGGAGCGAGGGAGGGTTCATAGCAGACAGGTAATACCACAGTTTTGCCCACAACCAACTTTTCAGAACTCAGTATTTGCTCCGGCTGAAGCACAGACAATACCTGTGAACGGATCTCCTGTTCGGTCACTCGGTTCAGGTCATACACCACCAGAAGCGTTGTATATGAAGGAACGAGATCGACTATCAGATCATCAAGCGCACTTTCCAGCAGATTACAGGCCGTACCGATGCTGCTAATCAGCTCAGGTTCGACCCGGTCGGAAAAACGCAGCAACAGGCTATCAACGCCTGCTGTCTCAATTCGCAGCTGCATCTAAAACCTGTCTCATCTCTGCAACCAGCGCAACCGATTGCTGATTATCCCCATGCACACACAAGGTATCTGGCTGAAGCTGCAATGTTTTTCCGGATGAAGATAGCACTGTTCCCTCTTCTGAGAGCTGCAGAACTCGATCAAGAATCTGTTGCGAATCATGAAACACAGCACCCGGCTGAGAGCGCGGCAGAAGTAAGCCCTGATCGTCATACCCACGATCAGCAAAAGCCTCAAACATCAACTCAATACCATACTGATCAGCTAGAGACTGATATCTGCTGTTGTCATCCGTCGCCTGAATAATAAGTCTGAGAGGTGGTTCCACCATTGCAACGGTCCGCATGATCTGCTCCAGCAACAGGTCGTTCCGCATCATATCGTTGTATAACGCACCGTGCGGTTTCACATATGTCACAACCGACTGATTCACAGCGGCAATACCTGTAAGTGCAGATATTTGGTAGAGCAGGAGCCCCCGAACTTCAGCCTCAGAGCAGTTCATACTCCGCCTGCCAAAACCTGCCAGATCCGGATATCCCGGATGGGCACCGATCTCCACCTGATGGCGTTTGGCTAGCTGTACAGTCTGCTCCATGATAACCGGATCAGAGGCGTGGAAGCCGCAGGCAATATTCGCCATATGGATGTAGGGCATGACCTCTGCATCTAACCCCATACTCCAGGCGCCAAAGCTTTCACCTAAATCACAGTTCAGTTTCATTCTCTTATCCCAGCCAAACGTTATGCCCAAAGTTTACGCTATTTTTTAAACTACTAAGAATATCAGATGGTTATTTTATTTTGACACCCTTTAGCACAGCATCTATAGGGTTTAAGATAGGCACTATAATAATTCCTTTAGCTAAGCCGGATCTTATGTTTACACCTTTATCCGTTATTCTTTATGTAACCGTCTACATGGCGCTGCTATTCGCAATAGCCCAGTTTGTGGAAAAGCGAATTCAGAATAAAAATGATTCCAGCGCAGGAAATCCCTGGATCTATGCCCTCTCACTGGCTGTGTACCATACATCATGGACCTTTTATGGCAGTGTCGGTTTCGCAACTACATCCGGCTTACTCTATTTTGGAATCTACGCAGGCGCACTGATCGGAATCGCTTTATGGTGGTTTACCCTGCGCCGTATGGTGCAGGCAAAAGAGACCTTTCGAATAACCAGTATCGCTGACTTTATCTCCACCCGATACAACCGCTCTCAGAAAATAGCCGCGATGATCACCCTGATCGCGCTGGTTGGTATTGTTCCCTATATTTCACTACAGCTGAAAGCAGTAACCAGCTCGTTTGAGTTGATCACTAATTCACCCCAAAGTGGGCAGGAACATGAGTTAGCGGGTCTAATCGTTACAATCTTTATGATCGGCTTCACGATTATTTTCGGCGTTCGCAAGCTAGACCCAACCGAACGTCATCAGGGGATGATCGCTGCGCTGGTCGCCGAGTGTCTGGTGAAAATCGTTGCTTTTATGGCGGTCGGTTTCTTCGTCACCTACACCCTGTTTGATGGCTTTGGTGATATCCTCCAACGCATTGAAACGGCAGGTCTGGATCACCTTGTCAGCCTCAATCATGGTGATAACAGCACATCAATGTGGATCACACTGATTATTCTTAGCTTCGCTGCGATCCATACCCTACCGAGACAGTTCCATGTTTCGGTCGTTGAGAACTCCAACACCAAACATATCAAAACCGCCATGTGGCTGTTCCCTGCCTATATGCTGCTGATCAACCTCTTTGTCGTCCCGATCGCCGCAGCCGGACTATTGATGGGAATGCCGTCAGAGAATGCGGATTTCTTTGTCCTAATGCTGCCGCAGATATCAGGGAGCCAGTCCCTGACACTTCTGGCCTTTATCGGTGGATTTTCCGCAGCCACCGGGATGATCATAATCACCACCATGACGCTCTCCACCATGGCATCCAACCATCTGATTTTGCCAACCATCGAGCGCATCGGTTTCTTGAAACCATTACGCAGCTACCTTTTACAGCTCCGATGGATGATGGTCACACTCATTCTGCTAGGTAGTCTTTGGTTTGCCAATGAGTTTGCGACCTCTTACATCCTTGCGGCAATCGGTTTGCTTTCATTTGTTGCAGTTCTACAGTTTGCACCGGCACTGTTCGGTGGCATGTTTTGGCGTAAAGGGAATAGCCTTGGCGCTTTTCTTGGTCTTGTCAGTGGCTTTACAATCTGGGTCTACACGCTGCTAATACCGACTTTTATAAAGCATGGCTGGCTTTCGGAATCACTCCTCACAGAAGGTCCCTGGCAACTGGTCATGCTGCGTCCGGAAGCACTATTCGGCCTG
The DNA here is from genome assembly GCF_947498015.1 of uncultured Neptuniibacter sp. Classification (GTDB taxonomy): domain Bacteria; phylum Pseudomonadota; class Gammaproteobacteria; order Pseudomonadales; family Balneatricaceae; genus Neptuniibacter. The sequence goes on along the minus strand of NZ_CANMIR010000014.1, from coordinate 34,492 downwards.
GAAGGTTTTCATCCGGTCACACACGCCGTGTTCTGGTCACTGATCTTTAATATTGGCAGTTACATTATCGGTTCCCTCATCTTCAGCCCGAATAAGAGTGAGCGAAATCTGACCACTGAGTTCCTCACTGCGATGCACTCCACTCAGTCCCGAAGGGCGCGCCCTACCGGTTTGGACTCCTATATTTTGATCGCGCCAAAACTTGAAGAAGCTAAAAGTTTACTCTCTGATTACCTGCATGAAGACAAAGCAGACAAAGAGATAAAAACCATCGCTGAAGATCTACAGGTGCATGAGAAGTCCAAAATCACCATTATCGAACTGGTTGAGTTTCACCGGATGGTTGAGCATGTTCTCGCCGGATCTATTGGTGCAGCCAGCGCCCATAAAGCGATAGAGAGCACAATCAGGTACAACAGTCGGGAAGAATCCGATCTGAAAGCTCTCTACAGTCATATTGTGACCGAGTTACAGACCACAGAGAAAGAGAGTAGCCAGAGTAGCCAGACTGAACACTCCGGTTACGCCCTGATTGAAGACCTGCAGAATCAGATCGACGAGCTGGAAGATCGGCTGGGGGAACAAACAAAACTGATCAATACCATGGAAGTCAAACTGGACGCCCGTTACGAAGAGATCTTCAAATATCGTTTAGAGGCTCAGAAATATAAGCGTGATAATGTTCAGCTACGAAAGGAGCTTAAGCAGGTTCTCATTAGTCAGAATGAAGATGATATCGCTGCCGAGATCGATCCTGATGAGTAGTGTGAAAGGATAAAAAAAAGAGCCTCAACTGAGGCTCTTTTTATTCCAGCATCTGGAATTATACGTTTTCCTGTTCCTGCTTATGCAGATGAACATCCATCTGAGGATAAGGAATACTGATACCCTCTTCATCAAAACGCAGTTTAACGGCTTCCGTGGTATCCCACAGCACAGCCCAGTAATCGCCTGATTTGACCCATGGACGTACTACAAAATTCACGCTGCTATCGGCCAGCTCAGAGACAGCAATTACCGCTTCAGGTTCTTTTAAGATCCGTTCATCCGCAGTAATAATCTCATTAAGAATCTGCTTAGCTTTACGCAGGTCATCGTCATAGCCAATACCGAATACCATATCCACACGGCGTGTATCACGTGCAGAGTAGTTAATGATCACATCACTATAGATCGAACCATTTGGCACGATAACTTCGCGATTATCGCCGGTGCGCATCAGGGTATTGAAGATCTGAATCTTTTCTACAACAGCAGAAACTCCTGCGGCTTCAACAAAATCACCTTCACGGAATGGTTTGAAAACCAACAGCATCACACCAGCAGCAAAGTTCTTCAGCGAATCCTGAAGGGAGAGACCAATTGCCAGACCCGCAGCACCGACCAGAGCGATCAGAGATGTTGTATCAACACCTAGTTGATTAAGCGCCGCAACAATAACGAACAACAGCAACATTACATGCGCTATCGAGCCGATAAAGTTTACCAGCATGTCTTCAACTTTGGCTTTACGAAGTACACGCTCAAGCAGTTTGATAACCTGTTTTATTACCCAACGACCGACGAAAAAAATCGCCAGCGCAATCGCAATATCTACGATCCATGGAAACAGATAAGTATCAAAGAAATTTTCCATTAGGTTCCCCTGAAAAAAGTAATCACTATTTATGATGAAAAAGTGAACGAATTAAATCAAAATATATCTGAACAACAGCCAAACAGGCTGACTAAGAGGCTGTCTCGCTTCGCGGTAACCCCCTGATCTACTGCAAAATGCTAAAACGCAGTGATAAAAGCGGTATTACCAACATTACAACCTGTTAAGCAATCAGTTTAATCCGTACAATATGACAAATTCCAGTGTTCAAACAAATGTATCAATGAAAAAGTTTATTCTGCTAGCCCTTCTGATCTTTTCCGCTTCTGCCAATGCTGAAAAAGGCCACATCGCTGATGACGCCATGGTCTATGTTCACAACGGTCCCAGTAATGGATACAGGATCATTACCCGTATTAAAAGTGGTACTGCGGTCGATATCCTGAAGCGCGATCCTAAGAGCAAATATGTTCAGATCCGCATGTCTAAAGGTCGAATCGGATGGGTCGAACCCTCTGCGGTTGATTCAGGCGACAGTATCTCCATTCGTTTACCGAAGCTGCAGAGCAGCCTGGAGAAAAGCCAGTCGACTGTTGAAAAACAAGCAGTTCAGATCGAAACTCTTCAACAGGAATCGGCTGAACTGAAGCAGGAGAACCAGACACTCAGTAGCAAAGTAGACCAGCTAAATACCACGATCAAAGAGCTGAATTTCAAGATTGAGTCCAGCGACGAAAGCAATCTGATGCGTTGGTTTACCCATGGGGGGCTGGTTGCTATAGGCGGGGTGTTTCTGGGTCTGATTCTTCCCTACTTCCCTAAACGCAGAAAACGAAAAGATGAGTGGTTCTGAGCTGTATTACTCTCTACTAAGAAACCGGGTAACTACCCGGTTTTTTTTGCTTTACTCCGCTAAAACATTGATCCAGATTAAAGATTCATGACGAATCTGTGTATTTATGAATAGGCGTTAAAAAAACCCTTAATCCCACCACAGAGACAATAAAAACCCTTTAATTTCAATGATATAAATTACTGGTTATTTTTTGATCAATTCGTTGAAAGCCTGCCTATTAATGCCCTGAAACCAGTTACCCCGCTGTTATTTACAGAGTTATCCACAAACATTGGGGACAAAGAAAATACCCCCGCTGAACCTCCCGAACCACGCTGTTTTTTGCGGTGCAAAATAGTATTCACATAGTGTTTTCCTGTCTGATAAAAAAATCTAATCGTAGGGATAAACAGATCCAATTGGTGATACGAACATTAGCTTGTTTTAATAAACCCAACATAAAGCGAGTTGAAGGAAAAAAGATGAAACGAATTACTATATTTGGCCGTGAAGGTTGTGGTTTCTGCAAACGCGCAAAAGATATCTGTGAACAAAAGGCGCTGGATTTCCGCTATATCGATATCCATGAAGAGGGGATCAGCAAAGCAGACCTGGAACAAACAGTAGGTAAGCCCGTTGAAACGGTACCACAGGTTTTTTGTGGTCAGGAGCATATCGGTGGTTACACAGAGCTTGCGCAATACCTTGAAAGCGCCGGGGTTTAAAAACTTAAATCTGCCCGCATAAATGTATTAAGTGGATTAAATATCCACTTCAGATAAGCAGGATAAAGCCGATAGCGATAGTTAAGACACTTAGTTATACTGCAGAAACGATGTAGCTGGATTGTTCCAGCATAGGAGTGAGTTATGATGACATTTGCTGCCCTGATTGCGATTGCTGCAGGCGTTATATTGCTTCAGATGTGGGAGACAAATACGAATCGTCCACAACCGATTCGTGTAGAAACAGAGGAATACAAACGTAAACGGTTGCAACACCGCCGCTAGCGTTAGATAGGAGTGCCTTTTTCGCTCCCTTGATAGCCCTCGTTACGACACCAGAGCAGCTTTGAGGCTGCTTTTTTTCTACCCAACTTAGGGGTTAGATCTAATATAATCCCCTACGCAGAGACTCAGCTGTCTGGCATTCATAAGATTTATCTTCCGGTCAGAATAACGAAATCCAGAACCAAACTTTAACGACCCGCCTCCCATAAGCGTAATGCCAATCCACCCGCTCTCTCGGTTTTTTGCTGAGTAGCTGCCCTTAACACCTTCTCTGTTGTGCAGAGCAACAGACTCTGCTTTGCACGGGTAATCCCCGTATAGAGCAGCTCCCGACTAAGCAATGGACTCTCTTCTGGCGGTAACAGCAGTACAACCCGGTTAAATTCTGACCCCTGGCTTTTATGAACCGTCATCGCATAGGCCGTGTCATGTTCCGGTAAGCGACTGGGGAGTACAGCCCGTAGTGTTCCATTTTGCTCAAACCAGACTTTCAACCGCCCTGTTTCATCCGGTGCAACCAATCCGACATCTCCGTTATACAGAGAGAGTCCCGGATCATTTCGAGTGATAATCACAGGACGTCCGGGATACCAGAGGCTATCCCCCTGAAATACGCCTCTTTGTTTCAACTCTAATCGCACCCTTTCGTTCAACCCAGAGACACCGTAGGGGCCTTCACGAAGTGCACAGAGCAACTGAAAGTGACCTAAACGCTCTAGCGCTCCCCCGGGATCTCCGGTTTGCACAAGCGTGTTACTCAGGCCGCTGTAGACACCCACCACCTCAGCAATCACCTGTTCATAATGATCTTTGGTAAGGCGATGAAATTTCAGATCACTATATCCCTGCTCAATAATCTGTTTCACACGCTCTGCAGAGCCCTGATTGACCGCTTTAGCGATAAAACCAATCCCACTCTGATCATCAAAACGGTAGCTCTTGCGTAACAGTGCTAGGCAATCGGCAAAACCACTCTGCTGATCCCTCTCGAGCGGTTCCGGCAGAGAACATAATCCATTCAACTGTTCCACCTGCTCAGGTGAATAGCTCAACTTCCCAGGCCAACTACAGATATCTCCAAGCACACTGCCCGCTTCCACTGACGCCAGCTGATCCCGATCCCCCAGAAGGATAACGCGAGCCTCTCTGGGTAAAGCATCCAGAAGCCGCGCCATCATCGGCAGATCAACCATTGAAGCCTCATCCAGTACCAGAAGGTCAAGATGCAACGGGTTTTCTGCATCATGGCGAAAGCAATTACTGTTAGGGATCACACCCATTAACCGGTGGAGTGTTGTCGCTTCTGTTGGTATCAGTTTAGAAAGTTCTGGGCTTAGTTTAAGTTTCTGCTTGGCTGAACTGATCGACTCAGCCAGGCGAGCGGCGGCCTTCCCGGTAGGAGCCGCCAGATGGATATTGACTGTGCGATTCTCAGCACGTTTCTGTTCGATATAGAGTGCCAACAGTTTAATAACTGTTGTCGTTTTACCGGTACCCGGGCCACCGCTGATAACAGCGAAGCGCTTCTGTACAGCAACCGCGGCAGCGATCATCTGCCAGTCAATCTCTGCCATCGGTTGATCAAACAGCTTCGCTAAATCCTGCTGCAACTGAAACAGGTCCGTTTTAACCGAGCAGGCACGCTGACGTAACTGTGCCGCAACAGCAGTTTCGTAGATCCAGTAGCGATAAAGATAGACTCTGGCATAATCAAGCACCATCAACCTAGGGGATCTACTCACCGACCCTGTTGCAGGCACAAGTAGAAGCCCCTCTTCGCCCCGGAGCTGCAGCCAATCCGTTTTTTTGATCTCCGTGGCGATCTCTTCAGGCCAAAACTGTTCAGGGTTGGCTAATTTAGCCAAAGGTAAGCAGACATTACCTGCTGCCAGCTCTGCACTCACCAGCATCGCCAAAAAAGGTAATGCAGGTTGTTCAGGTTGCTGCTCCCCGACAAACACAGCCAACTGATAATCCAGAGTTCGAATCAATCCTTGCTCGGCCCAGGCCTTCATCATTGATAAGCACAGATCAGACATCTTCGGCACCTCCTGAAAAAAGTCGGTCCATCTGCTCAATCAGATGACGGTCAGGCCGCGTGTTAAAAACACCGGATTGAGATCTGCCATCCATGCCACGTAGAAACAGGTAGTAAACACCGCCAAAATGATGATCGTAACTGTAATCAGGTATTCTCTGGCGTAACAAACGGTGTACTGCCAGCGAGTAGAGAAGATACTGAAGATCATAGCGGTGATCGATCATCGCATGCTCCATAGCCGCCCGATCGTAACATTGACTCTCATATCCAAGGTGGTTGGACTTATAATCCAGCACGTAATAGCGGCCTTCATGGCGGAACAGCAGATCGATGAAACCCTTAAGCATTCCGCTCAAAGGCTCAAAGGCTAATGGCCTGGCCCGTACAGCGAGCGGATCATATTTGCGGATCAGTGTTTCCAAAGCTGAAACCGTCAACTGCTCCGCACTGATCATAAACTCCATCTCCACCAGCAGATCTCGGTCCGCTACCTGTGCCAGGGATAGCCCCTCCGAATCGAGATGACTGCCCAGTACATCAACAATCAGCTTATCAATCACCGGTAACCATTCCGGGTCATAGCCCGCCAGAAGCAACTGATCTTCGAGCTGCTGCTGATAGCTCTCCCTCTGTCGGTCACACCCCATATAATCAGTAAAGCTAATCTCTTCAAAAACGCTGTGTAGGAACGTCCCCGCATGGGCACCCTTGGGAAAGGTGAAGATATTTTTTACACCTTCAGGCGTGACGGGCAGAGTCTGTTCATCTGCTACCTCAAGATCAAGCCCCGGCAATACTGGAAGGGATGAAGCTGCATGTCTACTCAGCGCTGAATAACTACTAACCCGCCAGTCACGTTCAATTCTCTGATTAAAAGCTCGCGCCTTCAGCGAGACTTCAGCCGTTTCAGAGGTTGCAAACAGATCTTTCTGTGCACCATGGTCCGGAGGCAAGATAACCTGAATCGCAGACTGCTGATCGGTGAGATTATCTAACGCATCCTCAAGGCTCATACCCGATTGCAATAACAGATACCCCAGCGCGCTATCTTGCAACCGCGAACGTTTGGCATTACCAATGCGCAGATGACTCACCCCAACATAACAGCTATAAACCGAACGGGTTAACGCCACATAAAGTAGACGTAACTCCTCTGCCAATCGCTCCTGATCTGCTTCTGCTAAGGCCTCAGGGTCAGCACTAATATCAAGTACAGCCTCACCCGCATCATTATGATAAAAAGCCGTTTTCTGCTCCCTGAAACTGGATGCAAATGGCAGAAAGACAATCGGATACTCAAGTCCTTTTGATTTATAGATCGTAACAATCGTAACCAGATTTCGCTCACTCTCCAAACGGATCACCTGCTCATCAGCGGCACTGTCTGAACTGGCAATCTGCTCATTAAACCAGCGGATTAATCCATTTATACTCTCAACCTCACTACTGGCTTGCTGCAGGAGTTCAGCGAGATGAAGAAGATTGGTCAACCGGCGCTCACCCGCCATATTTTCCAATGTCTTTGATGCCAGATTACGCCGATGAAGTAGTTTCCGCAGCATCGGTAACACACCACGATTCACCCACTGCTCACGGTAATCATTGAACTCTGCAACGATATCCTCCCAGAGGTTCTCATCATGGTTAAGCTGATCCAGTGCATGCATATCCAGCTGAAACAGCTCAGTAGCCAGAGCCGCTCTAAGACCACGCTCATTTTGAGGGTTCTCAATCGCAGCCAGAGTTAACGCTAGCTCAAGTGCTTCTAATGAGTTGAAAACCGAATCCTGATTACTCAGGTAGACACAGGGATGTTCATAGACAGATAAGGCCCTGCGAATCTCCTCAGCTTCGAACCGGTCACGAACAAGCACCGCGATATCAGAGCCCTGTACGGCACGTTCACCAATCATCGCCTCACCTGCCATAAGCCGATCTATCTCTGCCGCTGTGGCCTGCGCATAAACGGAGGTGTATTGCCCCTTACTTAAAGGCTCCTCCGATGGCTGGTACCAAAGTGTCAGCGCAGGAGGTTCGACAGATTGAATCTTCAACCGCTCCGTTGTTTTATCAGCCGCCTTCACCGGAATAAAAGGTATATCGTCATCATAAATAAACGCTGACTGAGCCGACCGGAACAGCGTATTAACCGATTCCACCATCGCGTGAGTTGAACGCCAGTTGGTATCAAGGGTATAGGTTTCACTGACAGCCCGACGTGCGTGAATATAGGTAAAAATATCCGCACCACGAAATGCATAGATCGCCTGTTTAGGGTCCCCTATCATCACCAGAGCGGTACGGTATGGATCTGAATATAAACGGGAGAAGATACCGTATTGCAGTGGATCGGTATCCTGAAACTCATCGATCATCGCAACTGGGAACTGTTGCCTGATCGCATCACATAGCAGCTCCCCCTGCTCGGCATGCAGTGCACTGTTAAGCCCGATCAACAGATCATCAAATGTCTGCAGCTGGTACTGCTGTTTAGCCAGAGCCAGACGATGCTTCACTTGTTTCAGGGCTCGGCTAAGAAGGATCTCCCGTACCGGCACCGATTCTGCCAACAAACGCTCCAAGTGAAGGAAAAGCGGATGTTCTGGTGCCTCTCCCTTATCAGTTTTCTCCTGCAGGCTGGTCTGAGCCAGCTTCTGCATCATCTCAGACAGCTTTTTGTCCGGTTCATGCTGATCAGATTGGGCGTATTCGCTCACCCTATCCAGCCACCGACGTGTGTTATTTTTGTTGTAGCTGCGTTTATTGATTCCCGATGTCTGAATCAACTCAAACAGATCATCCGTACACTCAAGCCACGCCTGCTTAAATGTGTTGATCGCAACTATACGGTCATTGTGCACCTGAAGCAGGTCCTGATCTGACAGATCAGGTTGAAGAATCACCTGCCTGCTGAGTAAACCGCGCAACTCAGCGATCAACTGTTCCGGGGTTTTCCAGCAATGCTCAAAAACCAGCTCAGTTAACAACCCGTTCAATGGATAGATGGTGCTACGCCAGAAATCCAACGCCGCTCCACGAATCAAGCTAAGATCATCCTGAGTCAGTTCAGTTTCAAACAGAGAACCACTCTCAAAAGCATGCTGTTTCAGCATGCGCTGGCAGAAGCCGTGAATGGTGAAGATCGCGGCTTCATCCATCTGCCGGATCGCGTGCTCAAGCAGTTTCACCGCCTGAGCACTATCATCAACCTGCCGCTTCAACGCCTGCAACAGCGGATCCTTCACATCCGATTGCAGAAAAGCGGTTCGGGCATCGCTGATACGAGCGCGAATACGATCACGCAACTCTTCCGTCGCCGCTTCGGTAAAGGTCACCACCAGTATCTGATCAGGTCCCAGGGGACGGTCATTGATATTCCCAAGCCCCAGAAGCAAGCGCAGGTAGAGTGCCGTAATGGTATAGGTTTTACCGGTACCGGCACTCGCTTCTATCAACTGCTGCCCCTGTAACGGGAAGGTTAAGGGATTAAGTGCATTCACCTTAGTCACCTTTTGCCTCCTCGATATAGCTCAACATCGGCGTATAGATCTGCTCTGCCAGAGGCAGGAACTTCTCTGAAAAACTTCCAAAATCCGGATAGGCCCTTCGCACATAGGGGCTCTCCCATAATCCCCTTGAATAGTTATCTCCATAGAAACCGCTCTCCAGCTTCTCCATCGCCTTCTCAGGGTCTTTATCCATTTGAGTAAAATAGGTATGGGCCGATGCAGGGTCAAAGGCCATCGGTTCAGACATCGCCTGCTGATAGAATAAAACTAAATCACCAAGGAGTTCGAGGGCGGTAGCTCGCTCTACAGTACGGTAGAAAACCTGGCCGGAAAGCCCTCGATAGATCGTATTTGAACAACGCGAAGAGGTCGCACAGAGTGCCAGATGGTTGATCCAGGTCGAGAGCCTGTCCTTTGGCTTAACCGTGGCGGGCCGGTACCGCAGCAGATGCGAGGGATAACAGTGATCCAACCAGCCCTGTAGTCTGACACCATGAAGTTCAAGATCGATCTCAAGTTGAACCGGCTCGCCCTCGCACAGAGGCAGTAACTTCTGTGCCAGCTCTTCACAATCCTTGCGGATTTTTGCCTGTAACATCTCCCCCGGCTGAGCAACCGGAAGTACCCCTTCCGCCCGCACAATCTGATCCAGTTGATCCAGCGATTCACCGTTAAGCGCAGCCTCCAGGTAACGCTGTTTGATCAGATAGGCCTCGAGAGTATCCAGTGAAAATGGCTCCTCGTCCCTCGCTTCCAACTCATAATTCGCAAAATAAACCTTGAGTCGCTGATTAAAGAAGCAGCGGCAGGGATCGTTAATAAAACGGATCAGGTTATCCAGCTCCAGTTGCTCGATCGGTTCCGATCTTAAAGGCGCGATGACAAACTCCGCTGACGGCTTACCTTCAGCCTCAGCAGCAGGTATCCACTCCGTTGCATAACTGTATAGATCGCTATCTGGCAGAAAGTAGGTGCGGCTGAAGGGAACCAAAGGGTGTTGTTGCAGCAGAGAGTTGCGCAACTTTTGACCACTTTCGTGATAAGGCAGCTGTCGATCCGGTTCAAGTACATATCCCTGTTCCACATAATCGAGCAGTTCACTGACTAGTACCGAGGGTACCCGTTCGTTGTTATCTCGGATCGATCGGCCTATATAACTGATATACAGTTTTTCCTGAGCTGAAAGCAGTGCTTCCAGAAACAGATAACGATCATCATCACGCCGTGAACGGTCTCCCCGTCGCGGGTAGTCCGTCATAAGGTCAAAGCCCACCGGCGGCATACTTCGAGGGTATGCGCTGTCATTCATCCCCAGCAGGCAGACCACTTTAAACGGTATGGAGCGCATCGGCATCAGCGTACAGAAATTTACCGCCCCCACCATAAAGCGTTGTGAAGAGCGCTGCTGATTGATCCCGTTGATCAGGTAATCGGAGAGTACAGCCGGGGAGATCGCTTCGTCATACTCTGCATCATTTAACTGTTCCTGTAGCGATTGCAGAGTCTCACGAATTGAACTGAGAGCTATCTCATCCTGCTCATCCGGTTGATACAACGCCACCAACAATCCATTGATCGCCTCAATCCACTCTATCAAAGACAGAGGCTTGCTCATGGCTTGCTTTGCTGTATCGAGCAGATCAATAAAATCAGCGAGCTTACCCAGCAGTTCAGCTTCCAAACCCTCGATCTCATGATAGGGAGCGATCCCCTCCCAGAACGAGACTGTTTCGCCCAACGCGTAGCCTGCCAACATCCGCTTTAATCCGAACCGCCAGCTGTTTTGTTCAAACAGCGGAAGTTCCCATAATGAGCGTTGTTCAGAGTCCATCCCCCAGCGGATATTGGCCTGATCAACCCAATATCTCAGCTTTTGAAAACCTGCCTCATCCAGATTAAACCGCCGCAACACTGCCGGCACCTCAAACAGACTCAGGACATCAGAGACGGTAAAGCGACTGTTATTAATTTTGAGTACTTTTTCAAAGCTGAGCAGCAGTGGATTCTCCTGACGGCTGCTACGGTCAGAGATCGAATAAGGAATATAGCGTTCTGTAGGAGCGCTTGAGAAGATTGCATCGATGTAGGGGGCGTAGCTGGCGACATCAGGCACCATGACAATGATATCACGGGGTTTCAGCTCCCGATTGGCTTCAAAAAGGGCCAGAAGTTGATCCTGCAGTACCTCGACTTCACGTAGTGGACTGTGGCAACTGTGAACAACTAAGGATCGATCTTCGACTCTGAGTGGTTGCTTCTGCTCACTGCTCTCAATCTCTGTGGTAAAACTTGCTGGATTATTCAGATCGAGAATATCCTGCTGGATGCTACTCAATAAAGAACCACGCTCAGGATCTGCGAACGCCGTAATCTCATCCTGCGTACTGTCCTGCAACTGGTACAGGTAATCTCGCCCCAGCTTCCCCATCGACGCCAGCAACGGATTTCCTTCGGCATAGTCCCCCACCTCCAGATCAGGTTTACTGAACCAGCGCCGGTTGATACGGGCGATCTGCGCAGCATCCAAAATATCTCCCCAGTAATACTGGCAGGGATTCATCACCATCAGGTGCACATCGATCTTTTCACCAAGCACTTTTAACGCTTCGATATAATTTTGCGGCAGCGCAGAGATTCCAAACACAAATAACCGCTTCGGAAGTTCTCCATCGCCAGAGTGACTGCGTACCGCCTTCACAAACGCACTGAACATATTGGCACGATGCCAGTGCGGTTGCTCCAGGGTTTGTGTATAACGTTGCAGTTCACGCCATAGGATTGGTTGCCAGGGATGTCTGTTTGAAGCCAGATTCCCCCCCTGTTCCCAGTCCTCAATCCAGTCAGGGCGATAGACCAGATACTGGTCAAATATATCCGCAATTTTGTTACACAGCTGGTAAAGACGGTAGTGATCCTGATCTTCTGCCAGGTAGCTCCGTAAAGGAGAAAACGGTTCCTGAGATAGCAGATCCGGCAGCAACTTCATCAACTTCCAGCTCATCGCCTCTTTGTTATAGGCAGAGCGCTGCGGCACATCGGTCAGTATCTGTGAGAAACTTTTCCAGAGAAAGGAAGCCGGTAGAGGAAAATCAACAGAAGCTGCAATACCGGATGCTGTGGCCAGCTCCAGTTTAAGCCACTGCGCCATGCCAGGGCTTTGGACTAAAAGCTGCTCTGATTCAAAGGGATCTGCTAACGGTTCCCGCCGGATCAATTCAACCAAAAGGCCCTTCAAGACCAACAGAGAGTTTGAGTGATAAACCTGAAACATCCTTGCCCTAACCCGCTATCTCTTATAAACGTGGCAACTAGTTTACCTTACTAATACTTAGATAATTGACTGGAAATATAATTATATTTTCACGTATCCGGCATACGCTATCTTCAGAATACAGGCTCAAGCGGTGCGGTAAGGGAAAACCTCTGAGGTCACTAAAAGTTACTCTGCATTAAAGGGATCAAAATAACCCGCGTTGCTCATTTGATCAGAGAGAGGGAAAGGGCGCATACGTATAAGACAGAGGCAGATTCATCCAGAAGATAGAACCCTAACCACCTCCTGATGAGTGCGGGGCTTGTTGAGTATCATCAACGGCTGGCAGACTGCCAAAACCCTCATCTTCACTCCAGTAATCGCGGCCCTGCTCTACTCTGACCACACCTTTAAAACGCTGCTTTAGATACTCCACCGCTTCGGGCAGTGTATCTATGTTACAGAGAATTACGCCACCACGGTCATTATCGGTCGAAAAAAGAAAACTTTTCATACTGCCCCCTATTAACGGGGGTGATGATTACACAGAGTCCACAGATAGAAAAGATCAAACCGTCACAATACAGTTTTTTCCCTTCTGCTTAGCATCGTACAGCGCCTGATCAGCACGTTGCATGATCGTTTTAACCGTATCGCCAGAGATAAACTCTGTCACACCAATGCTGACAGTCGAACTCACTTTAAAGCCCTCTTCACCAACAAACTGGAAGTTAGCCAGGCTAGTTCGAACACGCTCAGCAACAATCAGTGCACCTTCCAGTTCTGTTGAGGGCAGGATAATCGCAAACTCCTCCCCTCCATACCGGAACCCCTTATCCAGCGTCCTCAAAGAGGAGCGAACCAGTGCTCCAAAGGTTTCCAGAACATGATCTCCCATCAGATGGCCATAGGTGTCATTAAGCTTTTTGAAATCATCCAGATCAAAAAAACAGAGCGTAAAGCCATGTTGATAGCGTTTCGCACTCTCCATTGCATCTTCAAGCTCATTATAGAAATGACGCGAGTTATGCAGCCCGGTCAGACTATCCGTGATGCTCATCTCTTTGTAGATACGCTCACGTTCCAGAAGCTCAAATTCAGCTTTTTTGCGCACGCTGATATTTTCGAGTGTTTCTATGGCTCCGATCATCTCTCCGTCTGCATTGGTGATCGCCGCAGCCGTAAAATGTAACCACTCTCCGTTTTCACCACAATCGGGAAAGAAATCCTCCCCCTCATAGGCATCTTCAATCAATGTAGAGCGGCTACATTTATTGGTGTAGTAGTGTTTAACATCGCCATCTTTACCCCCTTCTAAAATGAGGTCTGCAAGACAGGGACGGGGGGTAGAGTAGAAGGGTCGCCATTGATCGCATGTACCGATCATATCCTCACGTTTAAGCCCGCTAAGCGCTTCAAGTGCGGAGTTCCAGTGAATAACCCGATGTTCACTATCGAGTACGAAAGTGGGCAATGCTATTCGATCAAACATCTGCATCAACATCGCCTGATCCACCGTATCTATGATTGGGCTCTGAGGAACATACTCAACTGCAGAGAGCTTTGAGGTCATAACTTAATGAAACCTGTATATACAACTTAATACTCAGCCACTTCAAACAAATATGTTGGGGATATGTACCCCAGCTCAAAATAAGATCATGACCGTAACACCCTATACGCTTAACTCTAGACTATTTTCTTACTTATTGAAGGGATATTCATATTTAATGAATTCAAACATACTTGATATAGGGTGGAGTTATTTTACTACGATCATTCAAGAACTACTGCTACACCAATGTCTATGGCGCTTAGGCCTTGAAAAATAGGCCTGCAAAAGGGTTGAAGCCGATCAGAGAATCTGGTTAAGAGTTTTCCCAGAATATCACCGGCTCACAGCTTTCCTGTAACTGCCCATTGCGGAAACAACAGGTAGTACCCGGTTCAATCTCAATCGCCGTAGCAGGAAGCAGCGAAGTGCTACCCACAACCACAAAGTTGAGATCACTCTCGGCTGTGAATGAAAGTTTCAGCTGTTCACTCTGCAGTTCGACAGATCCTGAAAGCTCAAGAAAAGCTAAGGGTTCCTCCTCAAGACCACGGTGAGCAAACAACATCTCTCCGTCCCAATGTAGAAAGTTATGTTCACCCAAGCGGCGCAAACGACCAGCATAATCGGAGATAAGTGCCAAACGCATCTCCATATCCGGCCACCCTTCTGACCATAACTTACGCACCCTCTCCTGTAGCAGGCAGAAGGCTCGCTCCTGATCGGTACAACTTAGTGGCCACTGATCCCCCAAAGGAAATCGCTCACCATCCTCAATACCTGGAAGCTCTCCAGCCATAGAGAAGAGGCAGGTACGACCTTTCTGTGGGCGCCCATAGGGTTGTATCTCAGCAGCCTCCAGTGGCGGTTCCGAATAGATCGCCATCCCCATAAACTCAGCTTCACCTGGATTGTCCCTGTGTATTTGATTCAGCCTGGCAACCTGATCGTGCCCCATTGCAGTCATTCGCTGCGGGTTAGACTCCATGACTGAACTGATTCCCAGCGCCTCAGCCTCCACTCGGCTATCCAGCTGGTACTTGACCGGTGCGGGTGAAAACAGGCTAAACAATTTCGGATGTAAACGCATATCTGCCCTCAGGGTATCGCGGGTGTCACTGCACTATCGGAGCGGCCAATAAAGAAGATAACGCCAACCGCCCACAAAACCAACGGCAGAACTATCCAGTTCATCGCCTGCCAGCCAAGCACGGCCTCCATCCAACCGGATGATAGCGCCGATAGGGTCACCATACTGAATACCATAAACTCATTGGCCGCTTGTGACTTCGCCTTCTCTGCCCCAGTATAGGTCGTGGTTACCAGTTGGGTGGCACTGATAAACATAAAATTCCAGCCAACTCCCAAACAGACCAACGCGGTCCAGAAGTGCCACTCACTCACCCCATTGAGATTGATCGCGATACAACCTAACAGAAACAGCGCTCCTGTATACATTATCCGGTTTAGTCCGAACCGGCTGATCAGGGAACCTGTAAAAAATGAGGGCACAAACATCCCCAGAACATGCCACTCAATCACATTGGCAGCCTGGGAAAAGCTGTATCCACACCGGGCCATCGCCAGCGGTGTTGCTGTCATTAAGAGATTCATCACCACATAGCTGACCATAGCAACGACGACAGCGACGATAAACATAGGCTGGGTAACAATCTCTCTCAATGGGCGTTGTGGTTGTAATCCCGATACCGCCTTCTCATGAGGAATATCGGTCAGAAACAGCATGCAGAGCGCTATCGTATAGAGCAGTAGCAGCCCCAGAAACGCACCGGCAAATTCTGAATCAGGCAGCAGGTCCTGACTATAGATGGCAAGCTGTGGCCCAATGACCGCTGCGATCACCCCACCCGCCATCACGAAAGAGATCGCCCTGCTTTTTTGCCCCTCAGGGCAGACCTCAACGGCGGCAAACCGGTAGAGTGTTCCGAAGCCGATCCCAATTCCTAAAAGAAAGGTCCCAAATGAGAAGAGAGCAAACTGCTGAGACAGTAGTGCTGTTATACAGACAATCGCACCTGTAATCCCCACAGAGTTCCCCAGATAGAACCCGTTCTTACGACCCACTTTGCGCATGATGAGTGAGGCCGGTATCGTCGCGGCCATCAAACCGACAAATTGGGTGGCCACAGGAAAGGTTGTCATCGATGCAGATGGTGAAAGGGTCTGCCCAATCAACGCAACCACTGACACCAGTAAAATATTCCCTGTGGTTAACAGCGCCTGACACCCTGAGAGCAGAAATACATTCCTGTTCATCTTCCATTCTCCCTGAAGCTTTTTCCAAAACGGGCTCTATACTCACTCGGGTTCACGCCCAAGCGGCGTAGAAAAACTCGCCGCAGATTATTCGCAGCACCGAAACCACTTCGATCTGCGACCTGTTCGATATCCAGATCCCCCTCTGCTAATAACTGCTGCGCCAATTCCAAACGCCTATTCTCAATATAAACCGCGGGGGAACAGGAGAAATGCTCTTTAAATAAGCGAAACAGGTGTCGTTCACTGACACAACAGTAATCCGCCAGTGACGAGAGAGAAAAAGGATCTGCAAGCCGCTGTTCAATATAAGCGATCGCTCTACCCACCACCCCGGTCGCTTTATGCTGGGCCTGTAGCTGTGAGCTATATTGCGCCTGACCACCCGGACGTTTGATAAAGACCACCAGCTCACGCGCCACCTCCATAGCGATAGCGTGACCATAATCCTCCTCAACCAAAGCCAGTGCCAGATCAATTCCCGAGGTTACCCCAGCCGATGTATAGAGCTCATCCTGCTTAATCCAGATAGCATCCTGATCGACAGAAAGCTCAGGATAAGTGGAGGCCAGAAGCTCACAACAGCGCCAGTGCGTAGCGACCTTTTTACCACGCAGTAATTCGGCCTCAGCCAGTAGGAAAGCACCACTGCAGACTGAACCAAGGCGTCTGACTTTCTGAGCCTGTATCTTAATCCAATCGATTAACGCCGGCTCTTCACATTGGGCTGAAACCCCTCGCCCCCCTGCCAGCAATAAGGTATCGATACCTTCGGCCTGAGTAAAAGGCAGATCGGGCAGCAGCCGGATCCCTGAATTGGTACGCACAGGTTCCGCTGAAGGGCCGAGCAGTTGAATCGTATAGTGTGTGTTACCTAAAGCCCGATTCGCAGATGAGAAGACCTGCAAAGGCCCGGTTACATCCAAAACCTGACAATCTGGATAAGCATACAGAGCTACCGTCTTCATTGAACCTCTCCGATTGAAACTTAATCCCAGTATCACGCGAAAAGGCGATGTCCTCAATGACAATTACCCGTCAAATTCGGACATAAAAACAGCATAAGGATCAGAGTGAGAGGATATCGATCTTCTGAGGATTAAAACTCTGAACAGCGTCAGCAGGATCAGCCACAGTTTTTGGACGTGTAGCGGATTCGCTGCCTGGTACAATGCCATGCGGAAATCCCTGCTGCAGCCCTTTGAAATCGAATAGTTCAGTATCAGCCAGATGCGAGGGAACAACATGTTGCAGCGAGCGAAACATTGTTTCGATACGTCCAGGGAAGCGACGATCCCAGTCATTCAACATCTCTTTGATCACCTGCCGTTGCAGGTTTTCCTGAGAACCACACAGGTTACACGGAATGATCGGAAAACCTCTGAGCTCGGCAAAGGCTGCAATATCTTTCTCACGAGAATACGCCAGCGGTCTGATCACCATATTCTTACCGTCATCAGATACCAATTTCGGTGGCATCGATTTCAGTTTTCCACCGTAGAACATATTCAGGAAAAGCGTTTCCAGTATATCGTCACGGTGATGGCCCAGTGCAATTTTATTGGCTCCAATCTCCTCAGCAAAGCCGTACAGAGAACCCCGGCGTAGACGGGAACAGAGTGCGCAGGTTGTTTTACCTTCTGGCACCACCTCTTTCACGACAGAGTATGTATCGCGCTCCAGAATATGGAACGGTACACCGATCGATTCCAGATAAGCAGGTAAAACCTCTTCAGGGAAGCCTGGCTGTTTCTGATCAAGATTGACAGCAACCAGTTCGAAGTTAACCGGAGCACTGCGCTGAAGGTTCATCAGAATATCCAGCATCGCATAGGAATCCTTACCCCCGGAGAGGCAGACCATTATCTTATCGCCCTCCTCGATCATATTAAAATCCTGAATAGCCCGACCCATCTCACGCCGCAGGCGCTTCTGTAATTTATTCATACGGGTTTTCAGCTTTTTCTGCTCAGCAGCTTCAGCATCATTGACAGGATTAATGGATTCAGAGGTATGGCTAGTGGTCATGTTCATATGCTCAATTTGGGAGCGCGGATTATACAACATCCGACAAGGTGATACACTTTCAGATGTTTATTCAATGACCTGCCATCAGAGGTTACTATGCTACAGCCGATTCGCTCACTTATCCGTACTCTGCTGATCGTCAGCACGTTGTTGTTCAGCCTGAACATCTCTGCCTCACCTGTACTTAAACTGGAGATGCCGGGTAGCTTTGAGGAAAATTATGACAAGGTTAGCCATGCTTTGGATGAGAACCGTTTTTATGTCATTTTTGAACCGAATATAGGTCGCTCATTGTCCAACTTTAAAGAGCGCTGGGGTGAGGATTACAATCGTAATGGCTTCGATGAGGTTCGTAGCCTGGTATTTTGCAACCCCTGGTACGTTAATCAGGTACTGAATAAAGATCCGGAGATGGCAGCTCTCTGCCCACTATCAGTCACCCTACTGCAGAAAGGTGAGACCACTGAGTTACTCTTTCTCCGCCCAGGGCAGTTAAAGCCCGATAGCCCTGCCCAGGCGATCCTGCTGGAACTGGAACAGGATATCACTCAGGCACTGAAGCAAGCGTTATCGGCTGAATGATTACTCAAAATCGGGTCTCCAATTAATCTCAACCGCGGTCTTTTCACCGACAACAACCTGATCAAGACTGGTGGGGATTAAGGAGTGATACCGATCCTGCGGCACTCTCCCTCCCATAACCTCCGCGCGGTACTGCGGCAGAAGAGGAACCTGATAGGGGTCTGCGTAGCCATCCGGCCAGTGGGGCTGGTTGTTTGAAAAATCATATTTATCACTGGCGCCCAACGTATGCAGAACCTCATGCACAGTCACAAAATTATTCTGTGCCTGATAATCCACACTGGCGAAACCATTGACCACACCAATCATCCCCTTCTGTAACCCTAATGAGTGCTCCAGAACCTGATTATTCTGCGGCGAGTACAAGCGTAGATAGACACGAATATCGGGCGTTACGCCCTCCCAGTTATCATACTTCCATGACCAGTAACGCAGATGAAGACTCCAGATAACACTGTCCAGAATACTCGGATTTTCAGGGGGACGAGGAGGGCGTCCCATGAGAGGTTTAGAGAGATACACCTCGATCGGCTTGTCCAGCTCAATGCCATACCGGCTTGCTTCACGATCAATAAAGCGCTCAATATCATCGAAATGATCCTCAGCCAGACCATCGATGTAGAGCTGCGTATCAGAGCGTTGATCGGCGTTGATCGGATAGATCACAACCCAGAGCGGTTCCTGCCAATCAGTGGTTCGCACACGTGAAAGCCATGTGTTCAGTGACACAATCACCAAGAGCAGTGTCAGCAAAACCAATCTTAGCTTGCTCCAGAAGCTTCGCGTTGCCATAGGGCCTCAGATCAATCCGATGATAAGAAGATATCGTATCGCTTTACCGAGTGTAATCATTAGCAGGCTTAAAAGAAAATGGGTTTTCAACCACCCTGCCATAAAGCAGAGAGGGTCGCCGATCAGAGGTAGCCAGGATAGGAGTAACGAATAGGCGCCATACCGCTCCAACCAGGATTTCGCCTGCAATTGGCGTGAAGATGAAAAGAGTTTCAAGGGAAAATAGTGAGCGATCCCCCACCCCATCAGAAAGGTCACTATGCCGCCCAAGGCATTTCCACTTGTTACAGCCGCCCACAGCGCCCAGGGGTTGTGGCTCCCGTCTATGAGTTGCCAGGCCAACAGCACTTCAGATCCACCGGGCAGCAGCGTGGCTGAGATAAATCCGCTGAGGAACAGCGCACCCAAGCTCAGCTCTTCGCTCATGGCTGTTCCAGCCCTGCTTTGATACAACGCAGAACACCCAGCTCATACACACCAGCCAGAGCTTCATGTACCGGTTTAAGTGCCTGCCCAAACTCTTGCTGACACTCCAGCATCACCTGCTCTATATGGCTATATTCCGAGTCTGGTAACTCAATCACATCACGTACGGCCATCTCTCCTGACTGTATCGCCTGGGCGAGATGGCCATAAATAGCATTTGGTGAGAGCCGTTGCTGCCGCGAAACCTGATCAACAGTCATCCCACTGCGGTATAACAGAACAGATTCCTGGGCCTGTGATGCCACACCCTCCTGCTTTGCCTGATCCTCATGAGCTTCTATCACCTCGATAAAATCAGCACCATACAGATCCAGCTTACGCTCCCCCACGCCATTCAAACGACGAAACTGATCCGTCGTCTGGGGACGATACATCACCATCTCCATCAGCGTGGCATCATGGAAGATAACGTAAGGCGGAACATCCTGCTCATCAGACAGACGCTTGCGCAGCGCCTTCAGATCATTCCAGAGGGCGTAATCCTCAGCCTCCAGTTTACTCTGCGGCACCTGACTCTTCTGATACGGCGTATGCTGTCGTTTATCTTTACGTAGGTGGATCTTCTCCTCACCACGCAGAAGGGGGCGGCATTTATCGGTCAGGTGCAGTACACCATGCTGATCAACATTAACGCCTAACATCCCCTGAGCCACCAACTGACGAAAGACCGATCGCCACTGGTTTTTATCCAGCTCCTTCCCGATCCCCCAGGTGGATAGCTGATGGTGCGCAAAACGATCAGTTTTCTCATTCGGTTTGCCCATCAGAATATCGATCACATGGTTAACCCCAAAGCTCTGGCCCGAGCGGTACACCGCAGAAAGTGCTTTTCGGGCAGCATCGGTACCATCCCAGACTGGCACCGGCTCCAGGCAAGTATCACAGTTACCACAGGGCTGATGCTCTGCTTCGCCAAAGTAGCTTAACAACACCTGCCTGCGACAGGAGGTGATCTCACACAATCCCAGCATCGCTTCCAGCTTCTGACGCTCTACCATTTTATGCTCATCTGCAGCCTGCGAGCTTTCAAGCATCTGCCGCAGAAAAATCACATCTTGCAACCCATAGACCATCCAGGCATCTGCGGGTTGACCATCACGCCCGGCCCGACCTGTCTCCTGATAATAAGCTTCAATACTTTTCGGCAGATCCAGATGTGCAACAAAACGGACATTGGGTTTGTCGATCCCCATTCCAAATGCGATAGTCGCAACCATGATCAGGTTTTCTTCTGTCAGAAAACGATGCTGGTGATGACTGCGTAACTCCGGCCTTAACCCTGCGTGGTAGGGCAGCGCATTGAATCCCTGTTCGCTTAACCACGCTGCGGTATCTTCAACCCGTTTACGGGAAAGGCAGTAGACGATGCCAGAATCCTTGGGATGCTCGTTCTTGAGAAATTTCAGCAGTTGCTGTTTCGCTTTATCCTTCTGACCGATGCGGTAGCGAATATTTGGGCGATCAAATCCCTGAATAAATTGTGCAGGCTGCTGCAGCGCCAACCGCTCAACAATCTCCTGCTGAGTTCTCTGATCAGCAGTGGCGGTCAGTGCAATCCGCGGAACCCCCGGGAAAAGCTCAGCCAGTTGGCTTAACTGTAGATATTCAGGTCTGAAATCATGTCCCCACTGGGATACACAATGCGCTTCATCAATCGCAAAGAGAGCGATGTTGGATGATTGCAACAGGGATAAAGTACGGGGTTGGAGTAATCTCTCTGGCGCGACGTATAGCAGGTCAAGATCACCGGCACGAAGCTGATGTTCAGTTTCGGTGATCAGGCTAAAATCCATACTTGAGTTGAGACATCCGGCCCTGATACCCCATTGCGATAAAGCCGTTACCTGATCCTGCATCAGAGCGATCAACGGAGAGATCACAATAGCGGCACCCTGGCGCAACAATGCAGGCAGTTGGTAACAGAGGGATTTACCACCACCGGTTGGGATGACTACCAATGCGTCCTGGCCGGAGACCAGCGTTTCAATCACCTCAGCCTGAGGCTCACGAAACTGTTCGTAACCGAAAACATCTTGAAGGATCTGTTGCGCATGCGAAATCATGCGCCGGATTATCCAGAAAGCCTGTTAGCTTGTCACTTGAAATAGCGGATTATGGAAAAATACTGCTTCTTATGCTGAAGCGCGTTAAAATCAGCGCCATCACCTTTTATGGAATGCTTTCATGACACTTAATTCTGCTAATGCGTTGTCCGATTCAGAACTGGATCAGTTAGATGATTTTCTATACTCAGATCACGTATCTGAAGACTGCCTGGATCTGATCGGTGTCCATGGCTTGTTCTGTGCGCTTAATATTAGCCCAGTCCCTGTTTCAGAAGAGACCTGGATGGAGCTGGTTTTTGATGAAGCACCTGAATGGGCGTCAGATGAGCAGCAACAGATAATCACCTCATTGCTCAAACGTCTCTACACCAATATTGGTGGCCACCTGTATAGCGATGGTGAGATAGAGCTGCCGTGTGAACTTTCACTGGATGCTGAAGAAGATGAAGATATCTCCCCGCTAGCATGGTGGGCGCAAGCATTTATGGAGGGCGTCTTCACACAGGAAGAGGAGTGGTTTGGCAATAAAGCAGAGGAAGATGTTGCGGAAATGCTGCTCCCGATTATGGTCGCCTCAGATCTGTTTGAAGAGGATGACATTAACAAGATTCGTGAAGATGAGAATCTTTGTGCTGAGATGTGTGCCCAAATTCCGGAACTTCTGATCGATCTTTATCTCTATTTCCACGCTCCAGATAAGTAACTCTCTTGTGGATTATCTGGACAACCAGGTAATCCACTTCTCCCCTAATTTAATCTTGACCCCATAACATCCGCAGCACTCTGATATTTGCCAATCTGTTGATAAACGTATCAAATTCATCTCAAAACCCTCTCTTCAAGGCTCTATCAACTTTCAGTAGGGCAAAACTACTGATACTTGGGAGATACACAACATGAGCAACTCGCCCGAACTCGTTTTCTCTCTACTGGCCATCGCCTTCACTGTCGTCGGTATCCACTTGTGGCGTTACCGTAGAAAGCGCAAGCGGTTGATGCAGCAGTTTGCAAAATCCCAAGGGGTTAGTTTCAAGCCTGAGCTGATCCAACCGCTGGAGCAAACATTGGAGGCTTGTTTCACACTACCCTACACAGGGTTAGTTCGTAGCTTTGCACAGTTCAGCAATCTTATTAATGCCGGTGAAATTCAGCTTTTTCAGTGCGTCGAGTTGCTGGACCTGAACCCGCACGCTCACTCAGAATCTACCCATTTCAGCCGGATAGCCGCCCTTTATAAGGTTGATCAGTCAGAACAGTGTTTTTTTATCTACTATCCATCGGGCACACACGCACCGCGACTTGCTCAGCAGTGGCAGCCCAGCCAAAGTATTCTTGAGAAGATAGAGAAACCGATTAAAACCGCTGCAATCCGGCACCCTTTATCAATTACGATCAATAACGGGATGATGTTGATCTATTTTGAGCCTCTGATCACAGGCGGCGAATCAGCTGAGGATATCAAAGCGCTGTACCAAACGGCCAAACGCCTTCATCAGGTACTCACCCACTAGATCCGGCTTTTTCCCATCACCGGGGACCAGGCAGTCTGCCGGATAAGTCTGTTAACTCTGAAACGACAAGATCAGGTTCAACGCCCCAAGGATCAAAAACGGCTTCTGGGGATCGTTGAACCCAAGCGGCTTTCATTCCAACATTAACTGCACCGATAACATCAAATGGATTACTTGAGATCAACCAGGTCTCTTCCGGATCACTTTGTGTACGCTCAAGAAATAACTGGTACACAGCAGGAGCCGGCTTGAATGTCTCAAGTTCATCTACAGAGATAATATCGATAAATAGCTGCTCGATACCGGCATGCCCCAGCAAACCAGAAACCGCTTCGGGGTGGCCATTTGAAAATGCGTAAAGAGCATGCCCTTCTGCTTTCAGGGCGTTAATCGAGGAAACCACATCGGCAAAAACCGGCAGACTCCTGTAGCAAGCTAGCAGAGAGTCCTTATCCTGATCTGAGAGGTCTATCTGATAAACGCGGCAGGTATATTCAAGCGCATCCCGAGTACAAACACCAAAGTGTTGATAATCGCCCATCAAACCACGACGAAAAGAGTATTCCAGCTGCTTATCTCTCCAACTTTGAGAAAAGCTCACCGCCTTATCACCGACAAGCGACTTGAGTTTAACCACCACTCCATGGGTATCGATCAAAGTACCATAAACATCAAACGCCAGTGTTAAACTCATATGCTGTTCCCTAGCTACTACATTAATCAGGTCTTCAAACCATTATTATATGCTTATTCAAAAACAGCAACTGGGTTCTGACTATTTTATCTGGCACGGGTACAGCAGCAGACGCGACTGCACCCGTTCAGGTTTCATTAGCTAAAATGTGTCAGCCAACGCACGGCCAGATCTCTGCGTTCAGTCTCAGGTAAAGACTGAAGCCTGTGCTCAAGCTTGGAATTACAGAGATAATCAATCGCCTTAATCACCTCACCCTGAACAAGATAGATATAGGGACCGACCTCTGCATTGTGGATAAAGTTAATCGCATTACCTCGATTTGCCAGATAGAAGTACTGCCCCAGTCGTTCATATTGCTCAATATGCTCTGTAACTGGCGATACTTCATAGCTGACATTGGCCCGGGCGAGATCCAACTCATCATCAGATGAGGTCACTGAAAAGATAAAGGCCCCATTCTTTACACGATTGAAATCATGATTATTCAGTGACTGATTCCCCGTCGCACAGAAAATAACATCACTGCTCTGTAACGCCTCCTCTTTCTGAATCAGGTCAAACCCTCTCGATCGCGCTTCAATTGCTCGAATCGGATCGATCTCAACCACTTTGGTATTTATATTTTTAGCGTGTAACGCCTTGGCTATAGAGCGCCCGATCTTCCCATACCCAAAAACAACAGCATTGCCACCATGCATAATTTGATGGCACTCACGCATCAAAGCTTCTGCAGAATAGACAATTGACTGGCCTGTCAGGTAATCCTCTGGACCTTTCAATGGACTGCGGGCAATCGAGATTACAGGGACAGGTAGACTCTTCAGATCACGATAGCGCTGATGCCCATTCTCTGTAACTTCCACTACCCCTTTTAGTTTTGCAGTCAGTTGCTCAGGGAGCACAGGTAAAGCACTGGCAAAGTATCCCCCTATATCAACCAGAATCAGCTCCCCATCCGCTACATGATGATTGAGAATGGCAGAAGCCACTTCGACAGAAGCTAACTGTGCTCTTTTCTTAATAATCACAGGATAATGCTGCTCCACCTGTTCCAGCGTACTTCGACTAATGCTTTTTGGCTTGGGCAGTACCATTGCCAGATCGGCAAATCGCTCTAAGCAGTCCAGATAGACCGGCGGTGTATCTAACAGATGAGTCACAACAGCAAGACTAAGTCCCTGCTTAGATTCGGGCTGTATATCTTCAAAGAAATGATTTGCTTTAAAAAACAGAGGGTTCATAGCCATCTCCTACGGCTGGTTTGAAATGAACTCCTGTGTAAAAGATTGAAACCACTTATACAAACGTTTGTTTAATTCAAACAACCGTTTTATCCTGTAGACTGAAGAGAAAGATAGATTTGAACACAGTTAGATCTATTCTTAATTGCAGAAAATGCACTTTATCCATATGCTTAACCTTGTGCCCAACACAAAGACAATCGATTAAAATAACAGCGTTTGTTGTGGCGCGATTCTGAAAAGGATTTCCAGTGATTGTGTTAACCGCTTATCCCGCTGTAGATGTAAAATATGAGTGTCAAAAATAAGAGTGCTACGGCTCCTCCACTAACTGCTGAGTTATCCGTACTTAGTCATATAGAGGATATGGTCTCGATCATCGATCATAACTATATCTATCGGGCGGTCAGTCATGGTTATGAACTCTTTTTTGGGCGTAGCAGCGCAGAGATCATAGGGCAATCTGCTGAACTGCTGCATGGTTCCGAGGTTTTCAATAACATCCTCAAACCGACTCTTGATAAAACATTTGCCGGTGAAGAGGTTCATTTTCAGTTCTCCCGCACCGATCACCTCGGCAATCTTCGTCATCTTGATAGCAAGCATACACTCTATTCCGGTCCACTCACTGAGGGCGATGGCATTGCTGTCGTTTCAAGAGATATCACGGAAACGGTGAATGCCAAAAATGCTCTTGAGCATGAACAAGCCCTGTTAAATACCATTATTAACTCTATTCCCGACTTCATTTTTGCTAAAGATAATGACGGGAGATATCAGGTATGTAATCAGAGTTTCGCTGAATTTCTGGCACAAGATAAAGATCAGATTATAGGAAAAACCGATTACGAGTTGATGTCGTTTGCCTCCGCCGAGTTCATATCAGGAAAAGATCAGCAAGTGATCGCAACACTTGAGCCACAACGTAACGATGAGTGGGTTCACTATAAGGATGGTCGTAGACGATTACTGGATATGCTCAAACTTCCTTTACAGGTAGCGAGTCAGGAGCACCCCGGTGTTCTGGGAATTGGGCGTAATGTTACCTATGAGCGTGAAGCAGAACAGAATCTACTCCTATCATCTCTGGTATTTGATGCTACCCCTGACCCCTGTATGATTCTATCCAGTGAAGGTCTAATTATCTCCAGCAATCATGCAGCAAAGACACAGTTTGAAGAGCTGCGTCACGCTAATAACCTACCGTTTAACGATATCTTTTATTGTCCCTCTGACAAATCCATCAGTTTGGATCTTCTGCTGGGCAAGAAAGATATCTGGCATGGTCAGTTGGGCAATAATATTGATCATACCTTTCTGGCAACCATTAACCGTGTGAAAGGTCAGGCCCGACAGAGTGATAAATTTGTTCTGATTATTCGTGATGAAGATACCCATCACCGCTTTACTGAAAACCTATTGGACAAAGCCTACCAGGATCCATTAACCGGCTTGCCAAATAGGCGACTGCTTTTCTCTCGTCTGGAAAGTGCCATCACCCGGGCAGAGCGACAAATGACACAACTTGCTGTGTTATATATCGACTTGAACAAATTCAAGCCGATTAATGATATCTACGGTCATTCCATGGGTGATCGTGTGCTGATTGAGGTTGCACACCGCTTACGCAGTTGTTTCCGAACAACCGATACGGTTGCACGCCTGGGAGGCGATGAGTTTGTTGCCTTAGTCGATATTGAGAACAGCGAGCAGGCAGCGACTATAGCTGAAAAGGTTCATCAGAATCTGATCGAACCGTTCTCACTAAATGATCAGACTCAGGCTTCAGCGGAGATCTCAGCAAGCATAGGGATCAGCCTGTTTCCCAGCGATGCAGGCAGCGCGAATGAGCTGCTGGAAAAAGCGGATGAGGCGATGTACAAAGCTAAACGGGATCCAGCCTACTTCTACCAGTTCAGTAACTGACACAACAAAAAGCCCTGTTTATTCACAGGGCTTTTTTTCATAACTGAATTAATAGGTCACTCGGGCTGTACCGCCATTAGTCAGCACTCGAACCCGATCGCCGGCTGAAAAAACCGGCCCGCCCTCAAGCTCCTGTACGATTGAGATCACATTTCCGCTCTCTAAACGCACAGTTATCTCCTGCCCCTGAGTTCTGGTGAAGCGCTCTTCAGCCTGTTTGCCTGCAACACCCCCAGCTACCGCACCCAATACAGTGGCGATATCCTGACCACGCCCTCCACCAATATTACTGGCAGCAATACCGCCAACGACAGCCCCGGTTGCACCGCCAATCACACCTGATGTCCCCTCAATGACAACGGGTACGGCGGACTGCACAATACCATACTCCACATTCTGAACTCGTCTTGCATCGCTTCTCGAATAGGTCGAACCACTCAAGTTACTAACACACCCACTCAGAACCAATGAAAAAACAATCACCATTACTGTGGATAACATCTTCATCTTACTTACCTCAATTACCTAATCTTCAATACCAGTTGACTGATCCACGCCCAGACAACTTCCTTAACCCGGCGATACCATGGACGTTTAGACCATGCTTCGTAGGTGACCTCCTGACAATGATGAAGGTCACTATGGAAAACCTCAGTCATCTGTTGGACACACAACGGGTCATCTAACTCAATATTCGCTTCAAGATTCCAACGGAGGTTCCAGTGATCAAGATTACATGACCCCATACTCCCCCACTCATCTACAACTGACATTTTTGCATGCAGAAAACGGGGTTGATATTCGTAGATGCGCACACCCGATTTCAGCAACCGACGATAATATCGTTTTGAAGCATGAAATACCCAAGGCTGGTCGGTGTAGGGACCCGCTATAATCAGGCGGACATCTACGCCCCTCTTGGCTGCTCTTCTTAATGCATGACGCATCGAGAATGAGGGTAGAAAATACGCGGTCATTAACCAAACTTTGTCTGTCGCACTATTCACCCGGTTCAGAAAGCTGACCTTGATATCCTGCTGATAAAAACCCTGAACCGTCCTGACCCTGATCCGGGTGCCCTCTTGCCCTTCAAACGCACCACCCGGTGGTAATCGCAGTCCGGTACAACGCTTCCAGAGTTGATTAAACAGAGCCACCAGATCGGTAACCACCGGTCCCTCAATTCTGGCCATCAGCTCATGCCATGGACACCCCTGCTCTTCTGACAGCCAGTATACATCGCTTAACCCTGTACCTCCGATGAATGCCACCTGTTGATCTACAACTAATAGTTTACGGTGGTCGCGAGCAAAATTACGGGTAAATTTGCTCAGGTGCAGAGGGTTATAAACCACGATATTGATACCCTCTGCCTCTAAACGAGAGCGATCAGCTTTGGAAAAACGGTAGGAGCCAAACCCATCGATTACCATCTTGACCATCACCCCCCGACGGGCCGCGGCTACCATGGCATCAATAAATTTATCCAGAATTTTTCCCGAAGTAACAAAATAGAACTCCAGTAGAAGGCTATGGTTGGCACGATTCATCTCTTCCAGCATAACGGGAAAGAAACGCTCTCCGTCCACCAAAAGCTCTAGCTGATTACCATTTCGCCATTCAAACTGCTTTCGCATGATCTCTGCTCACTGCGCGTCTATTGATACTCCCCATAGAGTCGTGCGTATAACCCATTACCGTTGATTAACTCCTCATGTCCACCCTGTTCACATATCTGACCATCCTCAAACACATAGACATGATCAGCCTGCTTTACCGCACTCAGACGATGAGCAACTATGATTGTGGTCCGGCCTTGTAGAAAGCGTTGCAGCGCCTGATGCAGGTCGTACTCGGTTTCTGCATCCAAAGCAGAAGTAGCTTCGTCCAGAATCACAACCTTAGGATCACTGAGTACCATGCGAGCGATAGCTAAGCGCTGACGCTGCCCCCCTGATAAACGGATACCCTGCCTGCCAACCCTGGTGTCAAGAGTCTGCTCCTGTTCCTCGACAAAGGATTTAAGTTGTGAAACTTCAAGTGCAGTCCATAATTCGCTATCTGTAAACTCTCTACCCATCATTAAATTGCTACGGATCGTGCCATTAAACAACGCGGGTTGTTGCAATACGGTTGCAACATGATCACGGACACAGGCTAATCCCACTTTTTTTACCGAGACTCCATCAAAATAGATCTCGCCAGATGCAGCGGGGTACAGTCCCAGTAAAACCTGTACCAAAGTCGACTTACCTCCGCCACTTGCTCCCACCAAAGCGATCTTCTGACCCGCGTTTATTGTCAGTGAAACCCCTTTTAGGACCTCCTGACCACTGCCATAACTAAAATGAATATCCTCCAGGCGTATCGCAACTGTCTGTTTACCGTTGAATGGATCGATCTCCGCTGGATACTGGGGTTCCTCTCCCAGACTGATCAGACTATTGATCCGCTGCAGCGCAGCTTTCGCCCCATAGAAACTGTACTGAATCCCAAGTACCTCCTGTACAGGTCCCATCATGAACCAGAGATACCCAAACACAGCCATCATCTCGCCAATAGAGAGATCCGAAAACACGACCATCAACATCGACAAAGCACGGAAAAGATCCACACCGACCATAAACAGTACGAAACTAAATCGGTTAGCTGCATCACTTTTCCATTCAAATGCACTGGACCGGTCACGTACCTCCCGGGCATCCGCTTTCAGCCTTGATAGATAATGCTGCTCCCTGTTACAGGCACGAATCTGCTGGATGCTCTCCAGGGTTTCAGTCAGAGCAGACTGGAACAGTTCAAACGCCTTATTCTCCTTACCCTTAAGGTGCTTAACCTGTTTCGCAACCTTAGTGGTGAAATAGATGACCACAGGGTTAAGAAACAGAATAAACAGTGCCAATTGCCAGTGCATCCAGAGTAGGATCAGCGCTGTCCCCAGAATCGAGAGCAGCGCAATCAGCATACGGCTTAAGGAACTACCCAGAAAACGGTCGATCGTATCCAGATCTGTCACAAAGTGAGAGGCAACCGTACCACTACCAAGGGTTTCATACTCCGCCATTGAGATACGTTTTAATCTTGAGAGCATTCCGCTTCTAATGCGGTAGGTCACATCTTTGGAAATAATTGTAAACTGCCGTGCTTGCCAGACATTCAACATCAGTGCTGCCAATCTCAAACACACCGTAAATATCAGGATGACACTGATATACAGCACAGGTCCGTGCCACTCCGGTGGGAAAAAAGGATCAACAGTTTCGACGACAAAACCGGGTTGGTTCAACAGCACCTCATCAACCAGCAGAGGCATAAACAGAGGGAGCGGAACTGATGCGACTGCTGCGATTAAGGCTATGATATTTGCTTTTATCAGCTCTCTGCGATGCTCAAAAGCCACATCTGCGATATAGCGCCAACTATAATGTTTTTTCACCTGAAATCCTTTTTACCTGCCTATTCATAGGATATACGTTAGCGCTGAATAATTCAGATGAAAAAAAAGGCCCGCATTATGCGGGCCTTTGTCAATTAGTCGTTTTACGCTTGCAGCATCGCGTATAACTCATCTTTCAGCTTAAGGCGTTTGAACTTAGTCTCTTCTTCAGTTCGTGTACACACCGCCTCAATCTCAGACTCCATACGTTCAACATCTTTTGTAACTTGATGGTACTCATCAAACAGACGTGAAAAATGAGCATTTTCCATTTTCAGCTCACGAATACGCTCACGGTGTTCTGGAAATTCGTGGACCAAATCATGATGTTCAATTGTCATTTTTATATTCCCCTTGCATAGACTTTTTTTCTCTGTACTCAGTTTCCTCCTCTCGCGAAAGTAAAGCATTGACGGGTATCAATACAGGTTCCAAACTATAGGAAAGAGTCTTGGCGGAGGGTGAAATTATGTACGCAGCAATTATGAATACCGCGCTAGGATCTTTACTGATCAAAGCTAATGACCGAGCTGTCACCTCGATCCATTTCCTCAGAGACAATGAGACAATCCCTGAGCTGCTGGACAACGAATTAACCGATCAGTGCATCATTGAGCTGGGAGAATACTTTTCGGGAATCCGGGTGAAATTCAGCGTTCCTCTGGCCCCCAATGGAACCCAGTTTCAGCAATCGGTATGGCAGACATTGAAAGAGATCCCCTACGGCAAGACCTGCAGCTATGGAGAGATCGCTAAAAAGCTGGGAAATCCTAAAGCCGCACGGGCGATCGGCATGGCGAATAACCGTAACCCGATTCCGATCATTATTCCCTGTCACAGAGTCTTGGGAAGCAATGGTAGTCTGACAGGCTATGCCGGCGGCTTGGATAACAAAAGTTATCTTCTGAATCTGGAGAGCAAACTCCCTGATACCCTCTGATCGGATTGCCTAATCACAATCATATTCAGATTTCAGTAGTTCAGTAATGAAGCCAGTCATCAGGGCATCACCACTGCCCTGATGACAGCGCCTTAACACTGCCCCCGTAATACCATCAAGCTCAAGCGGTCGCCCCTTTTCCCGATCAACAAGCATTGAGGTTTTAATGGCATCAAATTCACTGATCAGTTTAAACATCTCATCAATATCCTGCTGCCCCAGATCCACACCCTCACTATTGGCAGCCTGCGCAGCTTCCTCCATCATCTTATAGACGACCTGCCCATGCACAGGGTGAGCGGTTAACTGACGCGTATCCAATCCCGTGAGTGCAGAAAGCGGATTTACACCATTATTAATGAGCAATTTACGCCACAGTTCTCTACGAATATCCGTGCTCAGGATCGCTTCAATAGCTGCGTCTTTTAGCGTCGACCTCAATGCTTCAACCGAGCCACCGCACAACTCCTGTTCCTGCTGATTCGGCCACTGACCAAATACAACCTGCGCAACACCTCTTGCCTGCACATGACCCGGCTCAAGAATATGCCCACCAATACGAACCGCCAAACCTCCAAGGGTACGCTCAGCCCCAACAGTTTGTGCGATGAGAGCTTCATTCTCGACACCGTTTTGCAGCGACAAAATTTGGCAGCTTCCCTCTTCCAGCCACGCTTTGGAAGCGTTCATCAACTCACTGGTCGCCCCAGCCTTGATTGCCAGAATGATAAGATCAAACTCACTACAGTGATGCTCCTGCAACCACTGCTCCTGTGAAAGCGCATCAACCGGTTGATCAAACTCAAGGGTTTCATGCTCAACCTTAAGCCCTTTCTGCTGCATCGCCTTCAGATGGGCACCACGTGCAATAAACAAAACATCGTGGCCAGCCTGTTGCAAGCGGGCGCCGTAATAACAGCCAATTCCGCCTGCCCCCCAGATAGCTACCTTCATTTATTCCTCCCTAAAACGAAAAACCCGGGCATTACGCCCGGGAAAATTCACCAAGTATGTCTTGCAGGAACCTGTTAACGACCAGAAGCACGCAGGTTCTGTACAGTCATCTTACTTGGCGGCGTCAATTCAGGGTCAACAATGCCTTTGAATTGGCCTGTTGTACAGTGGTTTGCCTGAATATCAACCATCGAGAAAGAGTCATCCACAGAAACACCTGTGCCTTTGTTTACTGGCAGATGATGGTCCGGATGTGTCTGACCGATCAACCAGCTTTTCCACATATCTCCCTTACGGTCATATGTGATGTTACGCGGGATAGTAAAGGTCTGAGCATCGATATAGTGCTCACGTTTACTGATCGGGTGGTTCGCGTCAACGGGTTTAGACTCAACGACATACACCTTACGGAGCTGCCAGGTAATATCTGGGAAACAGCCGCCTGTGCCGCCAAATTTAACCACCTGATAGCCTTCATCATCTTTATGAGTTTCAGTGTCCAGATCCATGTCGTTGTGGTTATACATCGGCAACAGCATGTTCTTTGTGCCTTTATAGTTCCACTGCATATCACTGATACGACCGTTGTAACCCTCAAAGTCTTCGATCATTACATCAGAACCCAGGAAGGCGTCCGTTACCTGGCCTGTAGATAGGCGACGTACTCGACGCTGGAAGCCCAGATACAGATAAGCATTATCACGTTTCAAATCATCTTCGAAACGCTGGATAAGCAGCTGTGTATTTTTTACATCAAACGGTTCCAGTACCTGTACGTAGATACCACGGAACAGATTTGATGGGTTTGGCGTCAGCGCAGGGTATGGCTCCTGCTGTGTACGGTGTGTAAAGTTCAGGAAGTGGAAATTGAACTTCACTGTACGCTCTACCTTACCGCTCTTCATATCACGGTATTTCCAGTAGAAAGGATAGATCGCAGCAGAATCACCCCAGTTGTAGCCATATTTATAGTTGAACGCGAGCTTTTCACCGGCACGCGGATCATCCATTGATGGCTCCTGCGGGAATGGACGGCCTGCAACCGAACCTTCAATTGCGCCAGGCTCAGCACCCAGTTTAGTGTCACCCGCATATTTGCGCGTCGCATCGATATAGGACTGATGCAGCGCGAAATCAGTGGTATCACCCACCTTGATGCTGTAATCACCATTTTTTACAAAACGGTACATCGCAGGGTCGAGCGCATCCTTAACAGAGTCAACATTACTTTGATCGATGACCATTCCAGCACTGACACCATTAACGCTCGGCGCACCCGCTGCGTATGGGAAGAAGGACTGTTTGATAACATCATCAGAGACCTGGGCAGCGTGAGCGCTGGTCACCAGCGCTGCACTCACTGCCATTGTCATTAACGTCTTTTTCAACATCACGTATTTACCTTTTATTATTCTGTCGTCGATTAGAAGCTGTAACGCACAGTGAACTGAATCTCATCTTCCTGATTGGCTACACCGATCGGACCATTTGTGAAGCGTGCCAGTGGTTCATACTGCGGTACGCCCGCCTGACCAGGAACAGCAGCGGTGACACTCCATGGGAACTTCTCATCACCACCAATTTTCACATTCAGACCGACGTTGAACATCCAGTGGTTATCTGGCGTCCATGAGACACTTGGCGCAATCGCGGTCGCTTTGGCCGCAAAGTCATGGGCAACAATGATCTGTGGGCTCAAACGGTTGTTCTTGTACCAACCTTTGAACAGACCGGTTGCGATCCAGTTATCTTCATCGTT
>NZ_CANMIR010000013.1 GCF_947498015.1 uncultured Neptuniibacter sp. | reverse complement strand
GGCGCGCCCGAGAGGATTCGAACCTCTGACCGCCTGGTTCGTAGCCAGGTACTCTATCCAGCTGAGCTACGGGCGCACATCAAAATGGCGGTGAGCGAGGGATTCGAACCCTCGATAGGGGTAAACCTATACGCCCTTAGCAGGGGCGCGCCTTCAGCCACTCGGCCAGCTCACCTAACAACGGCGCGTACTATACATAACTGATTTTCAAAAAGAAAGAAAAGATTTCAAAAATTACTCTTTATTCCCTTCTTCCGCTTTTTCGCGCTGAATTCGTTGATAGATTTCTTCACGATGCACAGATACATCTTTGGGTGCATTCACACCGATGCGAACCTGGTTACCTTTAACACCAAGAACTGTCACAGTGACATCATCACCGACCATAAGAGTTTCGCCGACGCGACGAGTAAGAATTAACATGATGTAGAATCTCCTTTGTACTTCCCAGGCTATCTGTAAAGACTCACAGATACTATACATACTGGCATTCATCCAAATCCTTGCCAGAACGCTGCCTATATAACTATAGCCACCCTAAATATAGACTAGCTTTTGATTGTAAGTTCAATTATTCACTAACTGAATCATTTACATCCATGTCAAACGCAGAATGCAAAGCACGCACAGCCAACTCGAGATATTTTTCAGCGATCACAACTGAGACTTTAATCTCGGATGTAGATATCATCTGAATATTAATATTTTCATCGGCGAGTGCGTCAAACATTTTGCTCGCCACACCTGCATGTGAACGCATCCCTACGCCCACGATTGATACTTTAGCGATTTTATTATCGCCAATAACTTCACGCGCCCCAAGCTCTTCAGCAACCTGAGACAGCACCTGCTCAGTCGCTTCGTAATCATTCCGATGGACGGTAAAGGTAAAATCCGTTGTATTATCTGCAGCAACATTCTGCACAATAACATCAACTTCAATATTTGCACGACTAACAGGACCTAATATTCTGGAAGCAACACCCGGAACATCCGGCACTCCCATCACGGTCAGTTTAGCTTCATCGCGATTGAAAGCGATACCAGAAATAACAGGTTTTTCCACAGCTGAATCATCCTCAATGGTAATCAGGGTTCCCGGACCATCCTCAAAACTCGACAGCACACGCAGGGGAACCTTATATTTACCCGCAAACTCTACCGCTCGGATCTGCAAAACTTTTGATCCAAGACTGGCCATCTCCAGCATCTCTTCAAAAGTAATGCGTTCCAATCTACGGGCTTCCTGTACAACTCGGGGATCCGTTGTATATACGCCATCAACATCAGTATAGATTTGGCACTCATCAGCTTTTAAGGCGGCTGCCAGAGCCACACCGGTCGTATCGGAACCACCCCGTCCAAGCGTGGTGATATTCCCTTCAGCATCAACACCCTGAAAACCAGCTACCACCACAACCCGCCCAGCTTGAAGGTCTGCCTGCATAGCTGTCACTTCAATATCCTGAATCCGAGCTTTGGTATGTGCGCTATCAGTCAAAATTTTGATCTGACTACCTGTATACGACCGGGCTGAGAGACCACGCTTATCTAATGCCATACATAGCAGAGCAATAGTGACCTGCTCACCCGTCGATACGAGCACATCCATCTCACGAGCATTAGGCTTATCCTGAATCCCCTTCGCAAGTCCGATAAGACGGTTAGTTTCACCACTCATGGCAGAGACTACAACAACAATATCATGCCCTTGCTGTTTAAATCTCTGCACCTTATCCGCAACCGCTTCTATACGATCGACTGTCCCAACAGAGGTACCACCGTATTTTTGTACGTAAAGCGCCATAACTGCTCCCTTTACAGTCTAAACTGCGGCTTTAACTAGCTCAGGCACGCTTTCAAGTGCAGCAGGCAACGCATTCAGGTCAGTACCACCACCCTGTGCGAAATCAGGCCGACCACCACCTTTACCGCCCAGTTTCGCTGTAAGATCTTTTATCAGGTCACCAGCACGCACGCAGCCTGTCAGATCTTTTGTGACCCCAGCTGCCAGAGCGATTTTATCATCCGCTACCGTCGCCAGAACCACAACACCACTGCCGAGCTTATTCTTCAGCTGATCAATCGTATCACGCAGTGCTTTAGCCTCAACGCCTTCCAGTTTTGCGGCCAGAACTTTTACGCCATTGACCTCAACCGCGCTGCTCAGCAGATCGGCTCCTTTTGCTGAAGCCAGCTTCGCCTTCATCTGTTCGAGCTCTTTCTCTAACTGGCGCGTTTTAGCTTGTTGATCCTGGAATTTCTGCACTAGCATCTCTTTTTGCTCAGCAAAATACTCCAATGCCCCTGCGCCTGTAACCGCTTCAACACGACGGATACCTGCAGCCACACCACCTTCTGACGTAATTTTCAGAAGTCCAATATCACCTGTTCTTTTTGCATGAGTACCACCACACAACTCAACAGAGAAATCGCCACCCATCGAAAGGACACGCACTACGTCATCATACTTTTCGCCAAAGAGCGCTGCTGCACCTTTTGCTTTAGCCGCATCAATATCCATGATCTCCGTAACCACTTCAGTATTGTTGCGAATCTGCTGATTGACCATACTTTCAACTGCTAAGATCTGCTCCGGTGTCATCGCTTCGAAGTGGGAGAAGTCAAAGCGCAGACGCTGATCATCATTTAGGGAGCCTTTCTGTTGAACATGTTCACCCAGCACAACACGCAATGCTTCGTGTAGCAGATGAGTTGCGGAATGGTTGAGTGCAATCGCTTTACGGCGCTGCGCATCCACCTGTGGAGCCACTTTCTCACCAACTCTCAGGGCACCTTTTTCTAAATGACCCTGATGAAGGTTATTTTTACCCTCTTTAGTACAGTTATTTACGGCAAAGATCGTACCTGATGCATTCAACGTACCGGTATCACCAACCTGACCACCGGACTCTGCATAAAATGGGGTTTCATCAAGAACAACCAGACCAGACTCACCTGCTTGCAGCGCGTTTACCGCTTCACCCTCTTTAAACAGAGCAACTACAGTGGATGCGTCACTTTCCAATAACTCATACCCGGTGAAACTGGTTTCGCCTTCCAACTTGATTGCATCATTATAATCGACATTAAACTTACCGGCGGCACGTGCTCGCTCACGCTGAGCTTCCATCTCCCGCTCGAAACCATCTTCATCGATCGTTAGCTCATGCTCACGAGCAACATCCGCAGTTAAGTCATGCGGGAAACCATAGGTATCGTATAGCTTGAATACGGTCTCACCTGGGATGACTGTGCCCTGCAAACTTTCGATAGCTTCGTGCAACAGACGCATACCGTGATCAAGCGTCTTAGCGAATTGCTCTTCCTCTTTCAGCAGCACTTTCTCTACCTGAGACTGCTTCTCTGAAAGCTCTGGATAAGCCTCTCCCATCTCTTTAACGAGTGCTGAAACCAACTGATTGAAGAAAGCACCCTGTGCACCCAGCTTGTTCCCATGGCGCACTGCACGGCGAATAATTCTGCGCAATACATATCCTGCACCTTCATTTGAAGGCAGCACCCCATCCACAATCAGAAAAGAACAGGAACGGATATGGTCAGCAATTACGCGAAGGGATTTGTTATCAAGATCAGCTGTTCCTACGGCTTCTGCCGTCGCTTTCAGCAGATTCTGGAACATATCAATTTCATAATTAGAGTGAACGTTTTGCATCACCGCAGCGATACGTTCAAGCCCCATACCTGTATCAACAGATGGCTTAGGCAGAGGCGTCATCTCTCCATCTGCGCTACGGTTGTATTGCATAAATACAACATTCCAGATCTCGATATAACGATCGCCATCTTCTTCAGGGCTGCCCGGAGGTCCACCCCAAACTTCCTCCCCATGATCAAAAAAGATCTCAGTACATGGACCACAGGGACCTGTGTCACCCATAGACCAGAAATTATCTTCATCCAATTTCGAGAAACGTTCTGGATCTACACCAATTTCCTCTTTCCAGATACGCTCTGCTTCATCATCAGAATGATGCACTGTTACCCACAAACGATCCTTTGGCAGGCCCAGAACCTCAGTTAAAAATGTCCAGGCAAAATTGATCGCATCCTGCTTGAAATAATCCCCGAAGCTGAAGTTGCCCAGCATCTCAAAAAATGTGTGATGACGTGCTGTATAACCAACATTTTCCAGGTCATTATGCTTACCACCAGCACGAACACAACGCTGCGAACTTGTGGCTCGTGTATAGTTACGCTTATCCGTACCCAGGAAAACATCCTTAAACTGAACCATGCCGGCATTGGTAAACATCAATGTCGGATCGTTCGCTGGAATCAGTGAACTACTTGCTACTATTTCGTGGCCCTGCTGTTTAAAGTAATCTAAAAAAGCCTGGCGAATTTCAGCACTTGTCATGTATTTCATTATATGAACCGTATGCGTATCCATTCTGGTAAAATAGCAACCCGACTTAACTATCGAACTGCCACATAAATCACCGCAATTTGGGGCGCAACATTATATATCGTGTGCGAAAATTGTTCGAATATTTTTGAATGGACGTCAGATACACCTTTATTTAGCCAGAGCTATACTCTTGTATAAGGGCTCATTCCTCTCCCTCCTGCTCCATCGCATATTTAATCTCATCCATTGAGTAGCCACGCTGCCCCATGAAACGAATCCGTTTTGCTTTTGCTTTAAAGTCCCCCCTTTCCAAGGGTGAAGAGTATTTACGTGCATATAACTCTTTTGCCTGTGCATACCAATCCAGATCCATCTCTTCCAAAATTTCGCTCAAGAGCGTATTACTAATCCCTTTCCTATTGAGATCGAATTTAACCCGGATTAGCCCATGCCCCTGCCCGACACGCATGCGAATAAAACTCTCTGTGAATCGTCGATCTGACTGATAGCCCTCCTCTTCAAGTTTGCTTAATACCCCGTCGACAAGTTCATCATCAGCCATCAGCCTTAATTTTTGTGATAATTCTCCTTGTGAATATTCTCTCCGTGCTAATAGATCTATCGCTTTATGCCAGATATCTCGCTCTGTAACGTCACGTTTACTCATCATCATATTCCAGATACAAAAAAGCCCCCGATATCGCTACCGGAGGCTTTTAAATTTCTTAACAACCATCAGATCAGGTCAAGGTTCTCAGACTCTTCTTCCGCAACAGCCTTGTCTGCAGGTGTTGATAACAGTCGGTTTCTCAACTCCGTTTCAATCTCATTAGCGATCTGCGGGTTCTCTTCCAGATACTTAGCCGCATTCGCTTTACCCTGCCCAATCTTATCCCCATTATAGGCATACCAGGCACCGGATTTATCAACCAATCCCTCTTTAACACCCAGATCAATCACTTCACCCATATGGTAGATACCCTGACCATACATAATCTGGAACTCAGCCTGTCTAAACGGTGGTGAAACTTTGTTCTTAACGACCTTCACTCGGGTCTCATTACCGACAACTTCATCCCCCTGCTTAACCGCGCCCGTACGGCGAATATCCAAACGGACAGATGAGTAGAATTTAAGAGCATTACCGCCGGTAGTAGTTTCTGGATTACCAAACATAACCCCTATTTTCATACGGATCTGATTGATAAATACCAATAGACAATTAGAATTCTTGACATTACCTGTCAGTTTTCGTAACGCTTGTGACATCAAACGAGCCTGCAGACCAACATGGGCATCGCCCATATCACCTTCGATCTCAGCTTTTGGTGTCAATGCGGCCACTGAGTCAACAATAATGACATCAACTGCACCAGAACGGACTAGCATATCGGTGATCTCAAGAGCCTGCTCACCTGTATCCGGCTGAGAAACTAACAGGCCATCAACATCAACTCCAAGCTTCTCTGCGTAGATAGGATCGAGTGCATGCTCCGCATCGACAAATGCACAGGTTTTACCCTGCTTCTGGGCTTCAGCAACTACCTGTAGTGTCAATGTTGTTTTACCAGAAGATTCCGGACCATAAATTTCCACGATACGTCCATAGGGCAAACCGCCTATACCCAAAGCGATATCCAAGCCTAATGAACCCGTCGATACAGATGGAATTGCTTCACGAGGCTGATCCCCCATACGCATCACTGCGCCTTTACCAAACTGTCGCTCAATCTGACTTAACGCTGCATCAAGTGCTTTTTTACGATTCGCGTCCATCTTCAACCCTGTACCATTAATTTATATTGTGGCGGAAAATACTGTATGTATGGACAGTATTATTTCACAAGATTTCTTGATTGCAACCCTCAACTGGATAAGTTCTGCAAAATTCCCTCAATCGCTGCGCTAACCGCTTGTTTTCTCACAGCTTCACGATCGCCATTAAATAAAAACTTTTCAGCCCGTGACGCTTTATCCCGTTCTGCCCACGCGATCCATACAGTCCCCACCGGTTTCTCATCACTACCACCCCCAGGGCCTGCTATCCCGCTGGTTGCAACACTGATCGATGCATCAGATGCCTGAATAACTCCTTCAGCCATCTCAATCACCACCTCTTCGGAAACCGCTCCACAATCCCTCAGCGTCGCCTCGTTAACGCCCAACATCCTTTTTTTTGATGCATTACTGTAGGTAACGAAGCCACACTCAAACCAAGCAGAGCTCCCAGCGAGAGAGGTCAGTGCTTGTGCGATCCATCCCCCAGTACACGATTCCGCTGTTCCTAAGACCTTATTATTGTTTATGAGCAAACGAGATATTGATTCCAGATTTTTATGACTAATCGACTCCATTTCGACGACCTATGTAACTCTCATTATTTACCGTACAATGCCTGATCTCATTACTGGAATACAGTTGTTTCAATCAACCATCGCTTAAGTACTGATTACCTATGTCTAAACAAAACACCTCTGGTCACACTCCAATGATGCAGCAATATCTGCGGATTAAAGCGCAACATCCAGACCAACTCGTGTTTTACCGGATGGGTGATTTTTATGAGCTTTTCTATGATGATGCAAAAAAGGCAGCCGAGCTGCTGGATATTTCACTGACAGCACGTGGAAAATCAGCGGGTGAGCCGATCCCCATGGCAGGCATCCCCTACCACGCAGCAGAAAATTACGTTGGCAAGATCGTACGGGCGGGCGAATCCGTTGTTATCTGTGAACAGATTGGGGACCCGGCTACCAGCAAAGGCCCTGTTGAAAGAGCTGTAGCACGCATCATCACACCTGGTACAGTCAGTGATGAAGCATTGCTGGATGAAAATCGCGACAACTTACTGGTTGCACTTAATCAACACGGCGATCACTTTGGTTTTGCCATTGTCGATATTGCATCAGGCCGATTCAGTCTGATGGAGGTTGATTGCCAAGATGCTCTTATCAGCGAGCTGGAACGCCTTCGCCCATCAGAAACTCTGTATAACGAAGATTCCCAACTGGCTAATATTCTGCAGAATCGTAAGGGACTTCGACCACAGGCACCTTGGCACTTTGAGGAAGACACGGCTCAAGACCTTCTCCGTCAGCAGTTCAAGGTAAAAGACCTCGCTGGCTTTGGTTGTGACCACCTAAGTATTGCGATCACTGCAGCTGGTTGCTTACTGCAATATGCCAAAGATACCCAGCGCACTGCCCTGCCTCATATTCGCAGAATTCAGATTGAACAGCATAATGACTGCGTAGCATTAGATGCTGCCACTCGCAAAAATCTTGAAATTGATCAAAACCTCTCCGGGGGTTTTGATAACACCCTAGCCAAAGTCATTGACAAATGTCGCACTCCTATGGGCAGCCGCTTACTTCGCCGATGGCTCCACAGACCTCTTCAGAACAGACCCACGCTCCTCGCACGCCAGGCATCCATTCATTGGTTGCAGGACTGCTATCGTTTCGAAGGGATACAAACATCACTAAAATCTATCGGTGACAGTGAGCGCATACTGGCCCGTATAGCACTCAGATCAGCTCGCCCAAGGGATCTAGAACGCCTCAAGAATGCGTTACAGACCTTACCTGACATACAGCAACAGATTTCTGAGACTGACGCTCCTCTGGTGGCCGAACTTGCCACTCAGATCTCTGAGTTCCCTGAACTGTCTGCCACGCTTTGCCGTGCCATCATCGACAATCCACCGGTCGTCATTCGCGACGGGGGGGTCATTGCGGAAGGCTATGATGATGAACTCGATGAGCTGCGCGGTATCAGCGAGAATGCCGGTGCCTATCTGATAGAACTGGAAAACCGCGAACGACAACGTACGGGTATAGCCACCCTAAAGGTTGGCTATAATCGCGTTCACGGCTACTTTATTGAAATTGGAAAGGCACAGAACGCAGACCTACCCGCCGAATACATTCGACGTCAAACTCTCAAAAATGCTGAACGTTACATCACCCCTGAGCTTAAAGAGTTTGAAGATAAAGCGCTTTCCGCCAAGAGCAGAGCTCTTGCCAGGGAGAAAGCACTATATGAAGCCCTGCTGGAAACACTTGCTCTGGAACTTCCAGCTCTACAGGATTCCGCAGCCGCGATTTCTGAATTGGACGTACTCTCCAATCTGGCTGAGCGTGCTGATACCCTCGATTATATTCCCCCGACACTCACGGAAGAGCCACAAATCAATATTCAGCGGGGCCGACACCCTGTTGTCGAAACCGTTCTAGATGATCCATTTGTTGCTAATGACCTGATCCTCGATAGTGAGCGCAAAATGCTAATCATTACAGGTCCAAATATGGGCGGTAAATCCACCTATATGAGACAAGCAGCACTCATAACTCTGCTTGCACATATTGGGAGCTACGTTCCAGCCTCCGCTGCAACGATCGGCATTGTGGATAAGATTTTCACCCGCATGGGCTCTTCTGATGACCTTGCAGGGGGGCGCTCAACTTTCATGGTCGAGATGACCGAGACTGCTAACATCATGCACAATGCCACAGAACGTAGCCTGGTGCTTATGGATGAAGTGGGTCGTGGTACCAGTACGTTCGACGGACTCTCCCTAGCCTGGGCATGCGCCGATAACCTCGCACGTGAGACACAATCCTTTACCCTGTTTGCTACCCACTATTTTGAACTCACAAGCCTTCCCGAACAGGTAAACGCGGTATATAACGTCCACCTAACAGCGGTTGAACATAATGACCACATAGTTTTCCTACATGAGATCAAAGAGGGACCAGCCAGTCAGAGCTATGGGCTGCAGGTTGCCCAACTAGCCGGCGTCCCCCCTCAGGTTATTCAACTCGCCAAGGCAAAACTGGTACAGCTTGAGCAGGAAGTTCCCATCGGCGCCCAGATGTCAACTCCTCCATCCCCGGTTCAAAACGATATGTTTGCATCTCCTGAACCTAAAGCGCTCAAAGCGTTAAGAAAAGCATCTCCAGATGACCTTAGCCCTCGCGAGGCTCTAGATCTTCTGTATCAGCTTAAAAGCTTACTCTAGGTTGTGAATGCCATAAAAAAACCGCCACTTGGCGGTTTTTTTATGCG
Source organism: uncultured Neptuniibacter sp. (assembly GCF_947498015.1). GTDB lineage: Bacteria > Pseudomonadota > Gammaproteobacteria > Pseudomonadales > Balneatricaceae > Neptuniibacter. The sequence goes on along the minus strand of NZ_CANMIR010000013.1, from coordinate 98,427 downwards.
ACGGGATCGATACGCTCAGTTATTGCTGAAGCAGGTCTTCACCACTTAAGCCGTTTTTCTCGACTATATCACGCAGCTTACGTAAAGCTTCAACTTGAATCTGCCTCACACGCTCACGAGTAAGACCGATTTCACGACCCACGTCCTCCAGCGTACTCATCTCATAACCACGCAGGCCGAAACGCCTTGAAAGCACTTCAGCATGCTTCTCAGGCAACATATCCAGCCACTTATCGAGATTACCACTAATATTAGAGGTCTGAAGCAGCGTTTCAGGATCCGAAGAGACCGTATCAGGTATAGTATCGAGTAATGATTTATCCGAATCTTTACCCATCGGAGTATCAACCGAACTCACCCTTTCATTTAGGCCCAGCATCCGCTCAACATTTTCCACTGGCTTATCCACTAGCTCAGCGATCTCTTCCGGGGAGGGCTCATGATCAAGTTTCTGTGCTAGCTCCCTTGCCGCTCTTAGATAAACATTCAGCTCTTTAACTACATGAATCGGTAACCGAATTGTGCGGGTCTGATTCATAATCGCTCGCTCTATGGTCTGGCGAATCCACCAGGTAGCATAGGTTGAGAATCGGAAACCACGCTCAGGGTCAAATTTCTCAACGGCCCGAATAAGACCAAGGTTTCCCTCTTCAATAAGATCAAGCAACGTCAGACCACGGTTAATATAACGACGAGCGATCTTCACCACTAAACGGAGATTACTCTCAATCATTCGTTTACGTGCAGCTTCATCACCTTTGAGCGCAAGACGTGAGAAATAAACCTCCTCTTCTGCACTTAGCAGAGGAGAGAAGCCGATCTCATTCAGATAGAGCTGCGTGGCATCAAGGTTCTTCGCATTGATCAGATCCTTATGCGCCATACTGCCCCGGCCTCGGCCACTGTTCAGAAACTCAGGATTTTTATCTGAAGATTTGGTTTTAACTTCATCATCAGATTCCTTGTCCAGCTCTTCGCTTTTCAAGGTAACTTCCTGCATTTCCGTATTGCAGTCGTTATCAATATTTTCCATTACCCGTTCCCTTAACCAAAATCTGCTCAAGCATTCTGAATTTATTATTGTTATACGTTGTTATTATCTTTTCGGCAGAAACCTCAGCGGGTTGATAGGTTTGCCGTCCCGCCGAATTTCAAAATGCAACATGACTCTATCAGCCCCACTGCGCCCCATTTCGGCGATCTTCTGCCCTGACTTAACCATATCATTTTCTTTAACCAAAACTCGACTATTATGTGCGTAAGCGCTTAAATACTGCCGACTATGCTCTACGATCACCAAATTCCCATACCCTAACAATCCATTTCCAGCATAAACAACTCTACCATTCGCAGAGGCCTTGACTGGGCTTCCCAAACTGCCCGCCAAATTAATACCTTTATTCACCTTACCTTTAGTTTTAAAAGAGGCAATCACTCTTCCTGAAGCCGGCCATTGCCATACTATTGGTCCAGCAGCCTTCACTACAGAGGTTTTACGGACCGGAGCTGGTTTTGGGTTAGCGGGTTTAGGCTTTTCTACCACAGGCTTTGCCGTCCGATTAGTATCATTTTTTATAGAAGGCTTGGCCTGTTGAAATTTACGGCTCGAGGTGATCACTGGGGAGGGCGCCTTGATAGACGCATCCCGTACAATCGATTCAGAATTCGCTGATGGGGAGTTTGATTTTAGTTTAAGTCGCTGGCCTGGATAGATGCTGTAACTACGCGAGATACCATTTTGGGCTGCTAAAGCACGGTAATCCAGCCCATAACGGAAAGCGATTGAGTAAAGGGTATCGCCTTTACGCACCACATAGGTGTCAGGTCTAGGTTGTGAAGCGGTCGATAGTGAGCGGTCACTGACCGGAGCATAGGTTTTCCCCCCACACCCGACCAGAAGAACTACAATTCCAACTAAGGCAACGCCTCTGAAACTCACTAAACTATACCTCGGACCTCCGGCCCACCTGCTCAATAATTAATACTAAACCGGCTCCAACTAACATCAACCCCACAGCATATAACAAAAAAGAGGGCTGCCCGGTCATCGTTTCAAAAGAAAAGGGCGATATATTCTCCTGCACCAGAGGAACCTGATCACCATGCCGGTTGATCGTATATGCAGTGGTATATTTCCAGGGCCAGACCTTGTTGAGTGATCCCAGCATAAAACCACCTAATAGTGCCAGGGTGGTTGCCTTAAACGAGCTGAACATCCAACTCAGCACTCTGGAAAAGCTTAACAGGCCCATCACACAGCCGGCAGCAAAGAGCGTCAACGTCAGCAGTTCAATATTTTTGATAGCCATCAAGATCGGTGCATACATCCCCAGTAGAAGTAGGATAAAGCTTCCGGAAATACCTGGCAGGATCATCGCGCAGATGGCCACCATTCCTGATAGAAAAATAAATAGCGGAGTAGCTTCAATAGAGGTCGGAGAGATCGAAGTGATCAGGTACGCAGATATCGTCCCCACAAGAAAAGCAGTCAAACGATTACTATCCCAATGATCAATATGCCGACATACAGACCAGACAGACGCCGCAATCAAGCCAAAGAAAAACGACCACAGCAGTTCAGGATATTCAGCCAACCAAAACAGCACCACCCGCGCGATTGTCAGCAAACTAAAGAGAATCCCCAAGAGCAGTGTCAGCAGAAATGTACCATTAATGTGCTGCCATGCCGCAGCTACACCTTTAGTCAGCAGTACTTTTACGGCCTCAGGCCCACACTGTTTGAGGGAGTGAATAAGCTCCTCATAGATCCCCGTCATGAAAGCTATCGTACCACCTGAAACGCCAGGCACGGCATCCGCAGCTCCCATCATCATCCCTTTCCCTGCCAGCGCGAGATAATCACGCAACGATCTCCCAGATTCCATCAACGCTCCATCACCTTACTGTCCCACTCAACAAAGGTACAAACTTTACACATTCCAGCACCTCTGTTGAGAAAGATGTCTCTGTTTCTCGAATAACTAACTTAAGTTCCTGATTATCACTCCCGCCAACGGGGATGATCAACCGCCCACCAATAGCGAGTTGCTGTTTCAGTTCTTCTGGCACCTCTTCCGGAGCACAGGCTGCCAGGATACCGTCAAATGGTGCTTTTGCAGCCCACCCCATACCGCCATCAGTATGCTTGAGATTCACATTCCTCAAGCCAATCATTTTCAGTCGCTGACGGGCTTTATCCTGCAAAGGCTTAATACGCTCTACAGAAAACAGCTCACCTACCAGCGGTGCAAGTATGGACGTTTGGTAGCCAGAACCTGTTCCGACTTCAAGCACTCTCTTAAGAGGACCTTCTGCAAGAAGGCTTTCCGTCATTCGCGCCACAATGAAGGGCTGAGAAATTGTCTGATTAAAACCGATAGGCAGCGCTGTATCTTCATATGCCCGATGGGAAAGCGCCTCATCTATAAAAATATGACGCGGTGTCTTACGGATCACATCCAACACTTTCTCATCTTTGATCCCCTGCTCACGCAAGCGATTTACCAGACGATCTCGAGTACGTTGCGAAGTCATACCGATTCCGCGTAATTGCTGATCGTTCAAAAACTACTCTCCAACCAATCGCCTACATGATCCATACCCGGGTACTGAGTCATATCAGTGTGCAGCGGGGTGATCGATACACAGCCTTCATTCAAGGCAAAAAAATCGGTGCCTGGGCCTGCATCTGCAGCCGTTCCAGCTCCGGCAATCCAATAACGCACACGCCCTCTCGGGTCCTCGGTTTCCATCGGCTTATCTGCACAGTTGCGATGTCCTAATCGCGTAACATGTACCCCGGAAAACTGTTCATAGTCGCTGTCTGGAACATTCACATTGAGGACCGTGCGTGGCGCTATATTGAGCTTATGAATATTCTGAACCAGATCCTTTGCAACCAATGCAGCGGATTCATAGCATTGCGGATGAAAACTGCCCGATGAGATGGCAAGTGAGGGATAACGCAGATGCCGCCCCTCCATTGCCGCTGCAACAGTCCCCGAATAGATCACATCGTCACCCAGGTTTGGTCCGGCATTTATGCCAGACACAACGATATCAGGCTCCAGCCCAAAGATACCGGAACTGCCAAGATGAACACAGTCTGTTGGCGTGCCATTAATACTAATAAAGCCATTCTCATGAGTAAACGTTTCCAGCGGACGATCCAACGTCAACGAGTTACTTGCGCCACTGCGATTTCTATCTGGAGCGACCACCAGAATTTCACCCAGATCAGCCAAGGCATTTGCCAGAGCAACCAGGCCCGGAGCATAAACACCATCATCATTGGAAATTAAAATTTTCATTTAATCGCTCTTTTCCGGTTGGCCATACTGACAGACCTCTCTTAAAACACTGGTAGCAAATGCACCAGATGGTAGTGAAAACTCCAACCAGCATTCACTGTCATTAATAACTTTTGCTTTAAAATTTGCTGGTTTTAATCTGAGCGCACGGCGCTCCTGTTTCAGCGAAAGTGTCTCGAGAAGCTCACCGATAGTCTGCCATTCTGAAAGCTGCTTCCTCTCCCACTGCTCTGCAGCAGCAACCGGCAGCATCTCACCTCGTCCCCACATTGGCCCGGTCAAATGAATATCCCCCTGCCTTAGGCGAGCAAGCAAATCATCAGTAGCCACCTCTTCAACAAAACAGCTTTGGGTGCCGGCTAGCATAAGCGCATCACCATTAAGCAGACGATCCCAGATTCCTTCCGAGATACGACAAGACAATATCTGATTAAACAACCAGGAACGTACCGCAGAGATATAGAGCCCTTTTTTATTACGCTGGCGCTCTTCAATCTCCCCTCTAAGCAACGCAATACCCTTATTCAGGTTGCCAAAATCATTCCCAAAACGCTGTTCACCAAAATAGTTAGGACACCCGCCTTCAGCTACATTAGCTACACGTGCCAGCAACGCTTTCATATTTTCAACCTGGCGTAGCCGCAGTTTAAAACGATTCCCCTGCAAGGCCCCCAACCTGAGTTTACGAGGGTGTCTGACAGACTTCAGCACTTCAATGCTGTCACCTCCAAACAGCTTCCAATTTAGATTGCGTTTAATTGGAAACTTAACGCAGAACCACTGCTCGGTTACTGCATGGCGGTCTTTCTTACCAGCATAACTGACATCTCTAGGGCTCACCTGGGCAAAATTGGCCAGCTGGCGCGCTACCCAATCAGTATTTTCTCCACATTTACGAATATAGAGAAATACATGCTCCCCCTGCCCTTCCGGCTCAAAGCCGAGTTCCTCCACAACCTGAAAATCTTCAGGTAGGGTTCGTATTTGTGCTTTGGCTTCAGGCTCTCCATACAGATAGGAGAAATTGGTCGGTAACGCGTTCACGCTTAGTTACTTCTCTTTAACAGGTTGGACTAACTGGTAGAAGGTTTCACCCTCTTTTATCATCCCGAGTTCGCTTCGGGCACGCTCCTCAAGCGCGGAGAGCCCTGTTTTCAAATCCTGAACCTCTGCATTGAGTTCGCTATTACGCAGATTGAGCTCTTGATTTATCTCTTTTTGCAGCTCAATTTTCGTATTCAGATCCCAAATATCGCGCAGGTTGGTTTCCCCAAACCACAAACGATATTGTAATCCGATGATTAAGAAGATGAGTAAAGCGATCAGCCAACGATACATATTAGTCATATAAAAAGGGGGCTATTAAAGCCCCCTTTTTATATCAGAGATTAGCAAGCCAGACTATTAACCCTGACCTTTAATTTCAGATAATCCATTATAAACAGCAGCATCCGCCAACTCCTCTTCAATACGGAGTAAACGATTGTACTTAGCTACACGATCAGAGCGGCAAAGAGAACCGGTTTTAATCTGTCCCGCGGCAGTACCCACTGCAAGATCAGCAATGAAAGTATCTTCTGTTTCACCCGAACGATGCGAGATAACCGCTGTAAAACCTGCATCTTTTGCCATCTTAATCGCATCCAGCGTTTCAGACAGAGAGCCAATCTGGTTGAACTTGATCAGAATGGAGTTACCAATGCTCTGCTCAATGCCACGACTCAGAATTTTGGTATTTGTTACAAACAGGTCATCTCCAACCAACTGAACCTTCTCACCGATCTTCTTAGTCAGGTATGCCCAACCATCCCAATCGGATTCATCCAGACCATCTTCGATAGATACAATCGGATAGTTCTCAGTAAGATCTGCAAGATAGTCGCCAAACCCTTCCGCATCGAAGACTTTACCTTCACCGGAAAGGTCGTATTTGCCATCTTTATAGAACTCAGATGCTGCACAATCAAGCGCCAAAGTTACATCTTTACCCAGTTCATAACCCGCATTGGAGATAGCTTCTTTGATTACAACCAACGCTTCTTCGTTTGAAGCCAGGTTAGGCGCAAAGCCGCCTTCATCACCTACGGCCGTATTAAGACCCTTAGCTTTAAGAACCGCTTTCAATGCATGAAAGATTTCTGCACCGCAACGCAGACCTTCAGAGAATTTATCAAAGTTTACAGGCTGTACCATGAACTCCTGGATATCGACATTGTTATCCGCGTGTTCACCGCCATTCAGAATATTCATCATTGGTACAGGCAGCGTAAACTGACCAGCAGTACCATTGATTTCTGCGATATGGGCATACAGTGGGATCCCTTTTTCGATAGAAGCTGCTTTAGCCGCCGCAAGAGATACCGCCAGGATAGCGTTAGCACCCAGAGTTTCTTTATTCTCCGTACCATCCAGCTCCAGCATTTTGTTATCCAATGCACGCTGATCTGTTGCGTCCATACCGATCAGGGCTTCACGGATCGTATTGTTAACCGCAGCAACCGCTTTCTGTACACCTTTACCTAGGTAACGGCTTTTATCACCATCACGCAACTCCAGCGCTTCACGTGAACCAGTGGATGCACCCGAAGGTGCGCAAGCTGAACCAACAACGCCGGATGCCAGAATAACATCAGCTTCAACTGTTGGGTTACCACGAGAATCCAGTACTTCGCGGGCTTTGATATCAGAGATCTGTGCCATGGGTAATAACTCCAGAATTTTTTTGTTCTGGGGGCTGCGCACCCCCAATCCATAAATCGTTTTCTATTTGGCTTGCTGATCCAGCGCAGCCTGAATAAATCCAGTGAACAGTCCGTGACCATCACGTGGAGTCGAAGTAAATTCGGGGTGGAACTGGCAGGCAACGAACCAAGGATGGTCTGCCACTTCAACAACTTCAACCAGCTCACCATCAACAGAACGACCAGAGATTCGCAGACCTGCGTCTTTCAGACGCTCCACATAGTTGTTGTTGACTTCATAACGGTGACGATGACGCTCAGTTATCTCTGTACTACCGTATGCAGTCGCCGCAGTAGAGCCCTCTGCAAGGTGACAGATCTGTGCACCCAGACGCATAGTTCCGCCCAGATCATCTTTCTCACCACGGGTTTCAACATCACCCTCGGTAGTTGTCCATTCAGTAATCAATCCAACTACCGGATGTTCTGCCTCAGCATTAAACTCTGAAGATGTAGCCCCTTCGATGCCTGCGACATTACGTGCAAATTCGATAACTGCCACCTGCATACCCAGACAGATACCCAGGTAAGGCACTTTATTTTCACGCGCATAACGAACAGCATTGATTTTGCCTTCCACACCGCGCTCACCAAAGCCACCCGGCACCAGAATCGCGCTCATACCATCGAGAAGTTCAACACCTTCACGCTCAATCCTTTCAGAATCGATACATTCAATGCGGACTTTTTTCTTCAGCGCAATACCAGCATGAGAGATCGCCTCAATCAAAGACTTATATGCATCAAGCAGCTCCATGTATTTGCCAACCATGGCAATTCTCACTTCGCCTTCAGGATTCAGATGCGCATCCGCGACCCGATCCCACTCATCCAGATCGGCTTCAGAACAGTCCAAATTGAAGCGCTCAACTACAATGTCATCCAATCCCTGATTAGATAGCATACGCGGAATGTTGTATATCGTATCTGCATCGGGTAGCGAAACAACTGCTCGCTCCTCAACGTTAGTGAACAAAGACAACTTCCGACGAGATGAGTCAGGCAGTGGGAAATCAGAACGACATACCAGAATATCTGGCTGAATACCGATCGAACGCAACTCCTTCACAGAGTGCTGGGACGGTTTTGTCTTAATTTCACCCGCCGTCGCAATGTAGGGCACCAGCGTCAGGTGCATAAACATCGCGCGAGATGATCCCAGTTCAGCTTTCAGCTGCCTAACCGCTTCCATAAACGGCAAGGATTCAATATCACCTACTGTACCGCCAATCTCTACCAGCGCTACATCAGCATCACCTGCACCTTCAATAACACGACGCTTAATTTCATCGGTGATATGCGGGATAACCTGAACGGTTCCGCCCAGATAATCACCGCGACGCTCTTTGCGCAGAACATGCTGGTAGATTCGACCTGCAGTGAAGTTGTTACGTTTACTCATGGTCGTACGAATAAAACGCTCGTAGTGGCCAAGGTCGAGGTCAGTTTCCGCACCATCCTCTGTAACAAAAACTTCACCGTGCTGAATGGGGCTCATAGTCCCTGGATCCACATTGATATAGGGATCCAGTTTCAACATAGTTACTTTCAGCCTTCTGGCTTCCAAAATGGCAGCCAAAGAAGCGGATGCGATGCCTTTGCCCAAAGAGGACACAACACCGCCTGTGACGAAGATATATCGCGTCATGCAGAACCTGTTTGATCGTGTTTAATGCGAGGAAAATTTAAGATCGAGATGGCGCTACAGCTTACCAAATCAGGCGCTGTCAGACAATGAAAAGGGACGCCATAAAAGCGAAAAACCTAACTTTTCTGCACTCCCGTCCTCGCTGGTGCAGATACCAGGAATTGCAACCAGTTTTTCATCATGAAATAGCAGCGGCCAATTTGATCTCTGCCAGGGAGGAACTTTAGCCTCCTGTAGTATTTTTTTAACCGTTGAACTCCCTGTACACCCAACAGGATGACATCTCTCCCCCCCCTTGCGACGAACAATTTTTAGCTCGCCTTTGATCTCCTGACTGCACCCTTTCCGGATAAACTCAAGGACTCCATCACCCAACGAGGTAACCCCCACCTCGTCTCCATTCAGTAGCAGCTCTGATGTATGCATAATGTGAGGTCTCACAAGATACAAAACATCATTAAAACGACGCAATTCAACCTCAGAAAGTTGATAGAGGGGGCTGGCAGAGTCACCCGCATCAATCACGCTGCGTTTTATCTCTGATAACTGCATCTGATTAACCCGCATCTCTAGCGTCCGATAAATCCAGTGCCGTAACAACTCATCCTGTCGAGTAAGTGGTAACGCTCTCCACGCCGCTATCTCAAACCGATCCCGGCTCGGAGAACATAAACGCAGATCACCATCCAGATAATCTTCTAACAATGCGGTAGTTGAACGCATGATTTCAGCACTGCTCTGCCACTGCCTGGCTACGTTAGGCCAACGCTCTTTAATGAGCGGCAATACGCTTAACCGCAGAAAGTTTCTATCGTAATCCAACGCTGCATTACTGGGATCATGAATGTGATTTAGCTGCAGACCTGTAACACTTTTCTCCAACATCTTTCGGGGACATGTCAACAGAGGACGTAACAGATATCCTTTCCCCAACTTCCGTGAAACGGGAATACCTTGCAGACCCGCGATACCACTCCCTCTTAAAAAACGAAAGAGCAACGTTTCCGCCTGATCATCCAGATGATGCCCTAGCAATAGCACATCGCCAGATTCCATGACCGATTCGAATGCTTCATAACGCACCCTACGGGCCGCTTCTTCAGAGTTTTTTTCGGGTGTCACATCCCTCAGGATAAAGCTGAGTCCATTCGTCTCAGCTTGCTGGCGGGAGAATTTCGCCCAAGCCGCAGCTTCCGGTTGTAGATTATGATTAACATGAATAACAACCACCTGCTGCTTAGGTAGCAGATTTACGGCGAGATGTAACAGGAACTGGGAATCAAGACCACCGCTGTGAGCAACTAGCCAGCGCTTAACTGTTTTTTTAGGGAAGGAAGCTAAAAAATCAGATGTGAGCGCCAGGAAATGACGCTCACACTGTTCTATGGCAGTTGCAGAGGCTGGATTATGCCTCACCACCAAATCCGTAGGACATCAGACGCTTATAACGGCGCTCCAGCAAATCATCCAAGGAAAGCTCATTCAACTTTCCTAGGGTTTCTGATAACTGCCGTTTAAGATTAGCAGCCGTCAATGCTGGATCACGGTGCGCTCCACCTAAAGGTTCGCTAACAATCTGATCGACCAGACCCAGCTCGTGCAAACGCTCAGATGTAATTCCCATCGCTTTAGCCGCATCGGCCGCACGCTCAGCACTCTTCCATAAGATAGAAGCACAGCCTTCAGGCGAGATCACAGAATAGGTGGAGTAGCTCATCATCATAAGCTCATCACACACGCCTATCGCCAGTGCACCACCAGAACCACCTTCACCGATAACCGTTGAGATGATAGGTGTTTTCAGCTGAGACATTTTTGCTAGGTTGAATGCGATCGCTTCAGACTGACCTCGCTCTTCAGCATCAATCCCAGGATACGCACCCGGCGTGTCGATGAAGGTAAAAATCGGCATCTTAAAACGCTCAGCCATCTCCATCATACGCAAAGCTTTGCGGTATCCTTCTGGGCGAGGCATACCAAAATTACGTTTCTGACGCTCATGCACCCCACGTCCCTTCTGATGCCCCAATACCATAACCGGCTCATCATCCAAACGTGCGATACCACCGATAATCGCCTGATCATCAGCAAAGTGACGGTCACCATGAACCTCATCAAACTCTTCAAATATATAGTCGATGTAGTCCTGAGTGTATGGTCGCTGAGGATGACGCGCTAACTGTGATACTTGCCATGCAGACAGATCAGAAAAAATAGACTCGGTCAGGCTGCGGCTTTTATCTTCCAGACGCGCGATCTCATCGGAAATATTCAGATCTGCTGAATCTCCTACGAGACGTAGCTCTTCAATTTTCGCCTGCAACTCAGCAATTGGTTGTTCAAAATCCAGATAGTTCGGATTCATATGACTCATCTATTCATTAGTGAAAAAATTGTGCAAAGTGTACCTTTTTGGCGCTTTAAGAACCAGCCTAATAAGTCAGACTCACCGCATCACTGCCAAATCGTTCCATCAAGGCGATAAGAAGATCGTCACTGGCTTCAACCTGCCAGCCTTCACCCAAAGACAAGGTTGCCTCAGCATCGGGTCTGCAGTATCGCAACCTGAGCGGCAGTGAACCATCCCCACGGAAGTCACTTATGAGCCCCTCAAATTCCTTCAGTCTGCGACCTGAAAAATGAGATTCCTCACACTTAACCAAAACACCCGATGCATACTGAGCTCTAGCCTGCGGAATGCTCAGTACTTTGCTGACTCTCACTTTCATACCGCCTGAGTAATGATCTTCAGCAACTTCACCTTCAACAACCAGTACAGCATCTTTATGTACCTGTTCTCGGACAGCATCATAGGTATCGCCAAAAAGTGTTACATCAATACGTGCACTGCGATCATCAAGCGTAACAAAACAGAGGTTATCCCCTTTTTTGGTTTTCTTTAAACGCATATCAACGACCAGACCCGCCATTTTCTGGGTTTGCCCTCGTGCTGGCTGCAGCTCAACTATCCGCTTACTGATGAAATGACGTAGCTCAGATTCATACTCATCAATCGGATGACCTGTCAGATAGAGTCCGAGAGTATCTTTTTCACCGGCAAGACGCTCTTTATCGGTCCATGATCGTACTTTTCTGTAATCCTCGTAAGAGCAACGCTCGGATTCCGCCTCCACTTCTCCGAATAGATCAAACATCCCGGAGTCCTGATTTTTGGCAGCTTGATCAGCCGCCTTCAATGCATCTGGAATCGCATCCCATAAAACGGCACGCTCTGCACCTAAGTTATCTAAAGCACCTGATCTAACAAGCGCTTCAAGAACGCGTTTATTCAGCCTTTTAGCACCAACACGTTCACAAAAGTCAAACAGATCATTAAAACTACCACCCTCAGCCCGCGCCGATACAATCGCCTCTATAGGGCCCTCTCCAACACCTTTAATCGCCCCCAGGCCGTAGACAATCACCCCCTCATCATTAACAGTGAACATATACTCGCCACTGTTCACATCAGGAAGTGCGGGTGGAATCCCCATCTGCCGGCACTCTTCGATAAAGATGACGACCTTGTCTGTATTCTGCATATCTGACGACATAACCGCCGCCATGAAGGGTGCCGGGTAATGCGCTTTTAACCATGCGGTCTGATAGGAAACTAATGCATAGGCAGCAGAGTGTGATTTGTTGAATCCGTATCCGGCAAACTTCTCTACAAGATCAAAGATATTACCCGCCAGGTCTTTATCGATCCCATTATTTTCAGATCCTTCCAGGAAAGAGGCCCTCTGCTTTGCCATCTCTTCCGGTTTCTTCTTACCCATGGCCCGGCGCAACATATCAGCACCACCCAAGGTATAACCTGCCATGACCTGTGCGATCTGCATGACCTGTTCCTGATAAAGAATAATACCGTAGGTCGGCTCAAGAACAGGCTGTAGAGAATCTAACTGGTAATCAGGGTGCGGCCATGCCATCTCGGCCCGACCATGCTTACGATTAATGAAGTCATCTACCATGCCTGATTGCAGGGGACCCGGCCTGAATAGCGCTACCAGTGCAACAATATCTTCAAAACGTGAAGGAAGAAGACGTCGGACCAGATCTTTCATTCCACTGGATTCCAGCTGGAATACCGCAGTTGTTTCCGCAGACTGCAAAAGATCAAAAGTTTTTTTGTCTTCAAGATCGATAAGAGCAATATCGATCGGCTCCTCTCCCTCCTTGGCACGAATCTTATTGACCGTATCCAGCGCCCAATCAATGATTGTCAGTGTTCTAAGTCCAAGGAAGTCGAACTTCACCAAGCCAGCTTCTTCTACATCCCCTTTATCGAACTGAGTCACCAGCCCGTTTCCTTCTTCATCACAGTATGTAGCTGCGAAGTCCGTTAGCTTTGTGGGTGCAATCACTACCCCACCCGCATGCTTACCAACGTTGCGCGTCACCCCTTCAAGTTTGTACGCCATCTCCATGATCTCCTGTGCTTCAGCACTGGAGTTCACAAAATCACTCAGCATGGGCTCCTGTTCCATGGCCTTCTTTAGAGTGATGCCCACTTCAAAGGGGATCAATTTTGAAAGACGGTCAGCTAAACCAAATGGTTTCCCCTGCACACGCGCGACATCACGAACAACCGCTTTAGCGGCCATCGTTCCGAAGGTTACAATCTGGGAAACCGCATCACGCCCGTAGGTTCGTGCAACATAATCAATAACCTTGTCACGATTATCCATGCAGAAATCGATATCAAAATCTGGCATCGAGACACGTTCGGGGTTCAGGAATCGTTCAAACAGCAGATCATATTCCAACGGATCAAGATCGGTAATTTTTTGGGCATAAGCAACTAATGAGCCCGCACCGGAACCACGACCGGGGCCCACAGGAACTCCATTTTCCTTACCCCATTTGATGAAATCCATCACTATCAAGAAATAGCCTGGGAAACCCATCTGAATAATGATGTCCAGTTCAAACTCAAGCCGATCAATATACAGTTGCCGCTTAGCCTGATAGTCAGGATCATCTCTATCCAGAAGTATGGAAAGACGCTCTTCTAACCCATCGAAGGATACCTTCCTAAAATAATCATCCATCAACATCCCCGCAGGGATCGGATACTTAGGCAGGTAATAGGTGCCTATCTCAATCTCTATATTGCAGCGTTTAGCAATCTCTACACTGTTTTGAACTGCGCTGGGAATATCCCTAAAGAGCTCCGCCATCTCTTCTTGAGTTCGGAAGTACTGCTGATCACTATACTCTTTCGGTCTGGATGGATCTTCAAGCGCTCTTCCCTGGTTGATACACACCCGAACTTCATGTGCTTCAAAGTCTCTCTGTTTTACAAACATGACTTCGTTTGTAGCCACAACGGGACAGTTATACTGTTTAGCCAGATCAACAGAGCTATGAACGACCTGCTCATCACCAGACCGCCCTGTGCGTTGGACTTCCAGATAAAAACTATCCTTGAAAACGCCCATCCAGCGCTGCAGCACCTCACCGGCACGATCGTTATTAGCCAGAATTGACCGTCCAACTTCGCCACTCTTGGCACCAGATAAGGCGATCAACCCTGCTGACTTAGCTTCAACCCATTCAGGCTTAACCAATGCCATATCCGGAATAATATTCTGCCCCTCAGCATAAGCCTGTGAGATTAACTCCATCAGGTTCAGGTAGCCTTCCGCATTACGGACAAGCAAAGTCAATCTATAGGGTTCGCCCCCTGCTTCGTCGGTATTCTCAACCCAGAGATCACTACCACAGATTGGTTTGATACCGCTGCCAGTTGCCGCTTTAAAGAATTTTACCAATCCAAAAAAATTGGTCTGATCGGTCATTCCAACGGCAGGCATTGAGTTTTCTTTGGCCGCGGAGATAAGCTCTTTGACGCGCACCAAACCATCAACCAATGAAAATTCAGTATGGACACGCAGATGGACAAACTTAGGATCAGACATGCGAGAAATGCTTCAGTTAATTAATTTTCAACAAGTTCACGTACAGGCTTAAAACTACGACGATGCTCAGGTAGAGCTCCAAACTGTGACAACGCTTCAAAATGCTGCGCTGTAGGGTAGCCTTTATGCTTGGCAAAGCCATACTGAGGATACCGCTGATGCAATAATTCCATCTCACGATCTCTGACAACTTTTGCAACAATAGAGGCCGCACTAATCTCCTTGATTTTGCTATCACCCTTAACCACAGCTTCACAGGGGTAACCTATTTCAGGACAACGGTTTCCATCGATATACACAAAACCCGGTTCAACGATCAACCCTTCCACAGCCCTTTTCATTGCCAACATAGAAGCCTGCAGAATATTGATCTCATCGATCTCTTCAGGGGATGCAGAAGCCACACTCCACGCCAGCGAAGACTCAATAATCTCTTCGTACAGTGCCTCTCGACGTTTGGCGGTCAGTTTCTTAGAGTCAGCCAATCCCTGGATAGGCTTTGCAGGGTTCAGAATCACAGCCGCCGCAACAACATTTCCAACCAGCGGCCCACGACCAACCTCATCAACACCCGCAATTCTCTCGCCGACGCCGAAATCAAAGCCCAGAGGTTCCATTAGAGCACCCCTCTCTCTCGCAATAGACCTACAATCGCATCCGCCGCTTTTTCGTCGGCATTCTGATGCAGTTGATGATGTATCTGTGTAAATCTCTTCTCAAGATAAGTTCGGTACGCTTTATCTTGCAGTGCTTTCAATAGAGCAGGACCCAAAATCTCGGGGCGAACCTCTTGCTGCAATATTTCAGGCACTAACTCCTCTTCTGCGAGTAAATTAGGTAGAGAGATAAAACGAGAACTGACCATTTTGGAATAGAGAGCATAGGTCAACCCAGCCATTTTATATGCTACAACCATCGGCTTTTTAAGAATTGTTGCCTCCAGTGTAGCGGTACCCGAAGCGATCAATATAGCATCAGAGATTGCCATTACATCTCTTGAATGCTTGATTACCAACTGTATATTGAGCTCAGCGTACTTATCCGCAATCAACTGATGCAATTGATCGTGGCGGTGGCTATTTGCCGCAGGAATAATAAATCGCACCCGATCTAAACGCTCATTAAGCCACTGCGCTGTTTGCAAAAAAGGCTCTGCCAGATACTTAACTTCGCTCCCGCGACTACCCGGTAGTAAGGCGATAATAGTCTCACCCTCTTTCACCGCGAATTTCTCCCTAGCAGCATCGACATCCACACTGCGAGGAATACTATCTGCCAAAGGGTGGCCTACAAACGCAATACGTTGCTGTGTAGGAGCGTAATGTTGGGCTTCAAAAGGGAAAAGGCTCAAAAGCAGATCTGTCGTCTGCTTTATTTTATAGATCCGTTTTTGTTTCCACGCCCATACTGAAGGACTAACATAATGTACTGTTGGAATCCCCCTCTCTTTCAGGGCTCCTTCCATCTTAAGCGTGAAGTCGGGGGCATCTACACCGATGAAAACATCGGGTGGTGTTTGAATAAAATGCTGAACCAATTTTTTCCGAAGCCTGAGTAGCTCAGGAAGGCGGCCCAGCACTTCAATTAAACCCATTACTGATAATCGCTCCATTGGATAGAGGGAGCGACAGCCTTCTGCGATCATCAACTCTCCACCGACACCTTCAACAGAGAGATCAGGGTACTTTTTTTTCAGGGCACGAATCAAACCACTTCCAAGGATATCCCCAGAAGCTTCGCCTGCTACTATGCCTATACGCAATGGCTTTGGCATAGGGTTCCTCAGCGAATGATACCGCGGTTTGAAGACTCAATTGAGTTGATGAGAGGCAATATTTCAGGGCACTCATCCAGCATCTCCTTCAGTTCAGATACTGCTTGTGCCGTTGTTAACTTTTTGCGATAGATCGTTTTATAAGCACGGCGTAGACAGGCAAGGGTATCAGCATTGAAGCCGCGACGTTTTAACCCTTCCACATTAATACCATGGGGTTTAGCGGTATTACCGTTGGCCATAATATAGGCGGGAATGTCTTTCAAGACCACCGTACTGGTGCCACACATGACGTGAGCGCCGATTTTGCAGAATTGATGAACGGCTGTAAATCCACCTAAAATAGCCCAATCGCCAACATGAACGTGTCCAGCAATGGCCGTATTATTGGCCATAATGACGTTATTACCCACGACACAATCATGTGCAACGTGAGCATATGCCATAAATAGATTGTCACTTCCTATAACAGTAGTACCCGCATCCTGAACCGTTCCGCGGTGGATTGTTACCCCTTCACGAATAACATTATTATCCCCGATGGTCAGAGTGGTAGGTTCTCCCGCATATTTTTTATCCTGACAATCTTCACCAACGGATGAAAACTGAAAAATACGGTTATTCTTACCAATTTTACTTGGCCCTTTCACTACGACATGAGGGCCAATAACGGTTCCCGTACCGATCTCAACATCAGGTCCGATAATTGTCCAAGGGCCAATCTCGACATTACTGGCGATTTTAGCGGAGGGGTCTATTAGCGCACGGGAATCGATCAACACTTAAACCTTTCTGTCAGCACACAGGATTGTTGCAGAACTTACTGTATCACCATCAACTGTAGCACGTACCTCGAACTTCCATATACCGCGACGTTCGGAAAGCACTTTCGCTTCCAGCTTAAGCTGATCACCAGGAACCACAGGTCGTTTGAAACGAAGATTGTCAGCCCCTACAAAGTAATAGATTGAACCATCCTGTGGCTTTTTATCCATTGTTTTAAAACCCAGGATTCCTGCAGCCTGGGCCATCGCCTCGACAATCAGTACACCCGGCATTACTGGATGATCAGGAAAATGTCCGTTAAAAAAGGGTTCATTGACTGTAACGTTCTTAATCGCAACAATGGAGGTTCCCTTTTCTAACTCCAATACCCTATCCACAAGCAAAAACGGATAGCGGTGCGGGAGATATTCCCGAATTTCATTTACATCCATCATCTACAAAAACCCTTAATCTTCCGAAAGCTTATCTTCGATCAATTTTAACCGGCGTGCCATATCGTCTAATTGCCGGAATCTAACAACATTTTTTTTCCACTGTTTATGCGGCAACATCCCAGTACCTGATGAGTATGCGCCTGGCTCCCCGATCGATTTAGTCACCAGGGTCATTGCAGTTATATGCGTGCCATCAGCGATCGACAAATGTCCCGTAATACCGCAAGCACCAGCGATGGTGCAACCGGCGCCAATTTTAGTGCTTCCGGCAACCGCGGTACAACCAGCAATTGCAGAATTTTCTCCAATGATAACATTATGTGCAATTTGAATCTGGTTATCTAAAATCACACCATTGCCGATAACAGTATCGCCTAATGCTCCACGGTCAATCGTGGTACACGCACCGATCTCAACATTATTACCAATAACGACGCTGCCGAGCTGGGCAATTTTCACCCATCCTCCAGCATCATTCGCAAAACCAAATCCATCTGCACCCACTACCGCACCGCTGTGAATTAAGCAGGAGCTACCAACCCTAACATCGTGATAGAGGGTTACGTTTGCTTCTATCCGCGTGTGCGCACCAATTTCAGAGTTCGCGCCGATTACAGTATTAGGTCCGATGCAAACATGATCACCGATAGTGACATTCTCACCCAGCACCACCCCCTCATCGATCTGAACTGAATCTCCGAACATTGCTGTTTCAGGGATAACCACTGAGTTTGCTATTTTTGGGATAATAGACTGTGAGGAGAATAGCTGACTGGCCCTTGCATAGGTTAAGTATGGATCATCAACGACCAAAGCATTTCCTGAAAACTCTTTGGTGAATTTGGTCGAAATGATAACGGCCCCGGCGGACGTCGTCTTTAAGTATTGTTGGTAGCGTGGATTGGCTATAAATGAGAGCTGGCCAGCTTTAGCATCCTGAAGAGTTGCCAGAGAATGGACACGGTACAGCCCATCCCCCTGCACTTTTGCCGAAAGTTTTTCCGCTAACTCATTCAGCGTGTAAGTAATGCCAGACATCAATAACAACGTGCCTATTGCTTATTCAGCAGCTCAACAACCTGAGCAGTGATATCGAGTTCCTTTTTAGAAAAGAGCGTGGCCTGTTTAGCAATAACCACATCATAGCCCTCTTTTTCAATCAACCCTCTGATAACTTTATCCAGAATAGGTCGCATCTCTTGTATAAAACCCTGCTCCCTTTGCATCCGTTTCTGCTGTAATTCCTGACCTGCGCGCTGATACTCTGCAAACACTTTCTGGAACTGAATTTTCATCTTATTAAGCTCATCAGATGAAACAAGGTCTTTGTTTTTCCCGATCTTTTCTCGTGCTGCTTTCACCTGTTTCTCAAGATCTAGCACTTTCTGCTCATCTTTCGAAAATTCTGTTTTCAGAGAACCTCTGAAATTTTTAGCCGCATCGGAAGCAAGCAAAGCCTGCTGCACACCCAGGACCGCAATCTTTTCAGCATGCGCATTAAAGCTGAGCCCTGCAGCCAGAATAACGCCTAATAGAAACTTAAAATTCATACTCTATTCCTTAGAAAGTTTGACCTAAAGCAAACTGGAAAACTTCTGTGTCATCTGTTGCTTTATCATTTAATGGCGTTGCCAGAGCGATCGACAGCGGTCCGATAGGAGTCAGCCAGCTAAGACCAAACCCTGCTGAAAATCTCAACTGATCGAACTGAACTCCGTCTTCACAATTTCCAGGTAGTGATACCGATGAGCAACTAGAATCAAATACATTACCCCCATCGATGAAGAGCAGCGTACGCCAGGAGGTTTTGTCCTTAACAAAGGGCATTGGGAAAATGAATTCGGCACTACCCGCGACCATGACATCACCACCGTAAGGGTCACCTTTTGAATCTTTTGGACCTAAAGTATTTTGTTCAAAGCCCCTGACGGTCTTTAATCCGCCTGCGAAGAAGTGTTTGTAGAATGGATATTCATTCTCACCCAACTCGCCCCCGTAACCCAGGCGCCCCTTCAAGGCCATTACCCAGAACCGATCTTCCGTTAGCGGGTAATACCACTTAGCATTGTAAAATGCACGGTAGTAACTTAGATCACTACCCGGCAGACCCAACTCCAATGATGCCCCTTGAGAATATCCTTTTGTCGGGAAAAAGCCTCGGTTTAGGTGGTTATCACTCCAGCTAGAACGCAAGATAATATTAAGGTAGTCATTACCCTCATCCGCTAGATACTGGTTGATTTCATCCGGTGTTTCAGTGCTATTTGTATTTATTGTGACCTGCTCAATATTCAGGCCAAAGTTAAGGCGCTGAAAATCATCGATCGGATACCCAAAATTTATACCACCACCAAACTCATCGGTAGAAAACGCACTGGTATTATCTTCGTCGAAATCACGCTCGCGATAATAAAGGTCAAACCCACGACTAACGCCATCAACGGTATAGAATGGATCGACATAACTATAAGAATACTCAGTTAACGTCTCACTATTAGAGATACCGATACCAACCTTTTTACCAGTGCCTAAGAAGTTATCTTGCTGCAGATTAAAGCCCAAGATCAGACCTGAATTTTGCGAGAATCCGACGCTTGCTGAGAACGATCCAGATTGCTGCTCTTCTACCGTATACTCGATATCAACCAGATCGTTACTTCCGGGTACAGCTGTTGTTTCCACATTGACCGTCTTGAAGTAACCTGTTTTTTCCAATTTCAGCTTGGATTTCTCGATCAACTCATTTGATGCAACTGCCGCTTCCATCTGCTGCAGGTGCTGACGGATAACATCGTCTGCAGTACGTGTATTCCCCCTAACATTAATTCGGCGCACGTAGGTACGCTTGCCCGGGTCAAGGAAGAACTTAACCGTCACAGTGTTATCATCATGTATTTCAGGTGCTGGAGAGACGTTTGCAAACATATACCCCGCGTCCCCGATCTGCTTAACAATAGCGTCTTGTGATTCAGTGACTAAACGTCGAGAGAATGTTTGCCCAGGCTCAACTCTGACGACCTCTTTCAGAGACTCTTCTGAAACAACCATTTCGCCGGCGATATCAACATCACGAATTGTGAATTTCTCACCCTCACTCACATTCACTGTAATATAGACATGGCGTTTATCCGGGGTGATGGACACTTGGGTCGAATCAATTGAAAAATTGATATAGCCGCTATCTAGGTAATATGAACGTAAACGTTCCAGGTCACCTGATAGTTTTTGACGCGCATAGCGATCATCTTTTTTATAAAACGACCAGAAACTTGGCAGTTTCAGGGAGAAAAGATCTTTTAGCTCTTCATCTGTATAGACACTGTTACCGACAATATTAATGTGCTGTATCGTGGCTACACGCCCCTCTTTCACATTGATATTCAGTGCAACACGATTAGATGGCAATGTTTCAACTTCAGTCTCAACACTCGCACCATATCGTCCCTGTGATGCATAGACGCGAACGAGATCCAATTTAATCTGTTCCAATGTAGAGCGTTTAAAGACATCACCCTCTTGCAGCCCGTTCTGTTTCAGGCCATCCAACAATGCTTCCGATTCGAGAACCTTATTACCATCAAGCCTTATCAGGCTTATAGAGGGACGTTCCTGAAGCTTTAGAACTAATACCTGCTCATCTTTCAATAGCTGGATATCATCGAAAAAGCCTGATTTAAACAGTTTTCGACTGGCTTTCGCGAGTTCTGCAGCGTTGACACTATCACCTGCGGTTACGGGGAAGTTTCTGAAAACAATGCCAGGCGATACCCGCTGCAGCCCTTCGAGGCGTATATCCTCGACCACGAAAGAAGATGTATTCGCCTGGGCAGTCGTCACCCAGAATAAAATTGCTACCAGAAGTCCAATGCCACGTTTCATGAAGTACTTCTTATTATCCGTAATCAATAAACTGATCAGCCGTGAAAATCACAACCGCATAAAATCGTTAAACAGTGCAACAAACATCAAAGTGAGTAGTACTGCCATACCTATCTTCAAGCCCAACAGCTGGATCTGTTCGCTGACAGGCTTGCCTGTTATCCATTCCACCGTATAGAAAAGCAGATGCCCTCCATCTAGCACAGGAATCGGCAACAGGTTCAAAATACCTAAGCTAATACTCAGATACGCCAAAAAACTAATATAGGACTCCAACCCCGATGCCGCTGAAGCACTCGCCACTTTAGCAATGGTTATAGGTCCACTCAAGTTTTTTACTGAGATAACCCCTTCAATCATCTTCCAGATTGAATCCAGGGTCAGAGAAATCATCTGCAGCGTTTTATTCCACGCCTTCCCAATCGCATCTATCAAGTCATATTGAATGGATCTACGCAGCTCTTCTGGCCATGACACAGGCTCCGCTGCCGCGCCAATATAGCCATAGACCTGCCCATCCTCAGCGACTTTACGATCAGGGACCAGTAGCAAATTAATATCAATGCCCTGCCTTTCAATCAACAGCTTCAGAGTGCCTTCAGGTTGCGCTTTCACAACTCTAACAAAGGCATACCAGTCATCTATTGAACTGCCGTCAACCTGCAGGATCCTGTCACCTATTTCAATACCTGCAGCGACAGCACTTCCACCTTCGACCAATCGCCCAATAACTGCTGGTACCTGTGGTCGCCAGGGAACTAACCCAAACGCACTAACAGGGGATTCTTTATCAACATCAACATGCCAATCTCGCAAGACAATTATATGGCGATCAACCAAAGAAGTGCCTTTTTCACGCAGATCAAGCGTCAACTCACCACTTTCACCGACTCGTGCAGCTAATCTCAGATTCACATCATCCCAAGAGAGTGTTTTATGACCATCAATAGCAACAATTTCACTATTTAACGGCAGTTCCGCCTGTTCAGCCAGAGAGCCACTCGCCACACCACCAACCAAAGGCGCGACTGTTGTGACACCGTACACAAACATGAACCAGTAGGCGAAAACAGCAAAAATAAGATTAACTAGTGGACCCGCTGCCACAATGGCAATACGCTGCAGTACCGGCTTACGATTAAAAGCTTGTGACAATTCACTGGCTCGTACATCACCTTCACGCTCATCAAGCATCTTGACGTAACCGCCTAGCGGAATCATCGCAATGGCATATTCAGTACCTTTCGCATCTTTCCAGGTATAAATCGCCTTACCAAAGCCAACAGAAAAACGCAGCACTTTGACGCCACAACGGCGGGCGACATAGAAATGCCCCCATTCATGAATGGTAACCAGAATCCCCAATGTCACCAGTGTCACAACTACAGTGTGCAGAATATCCATTAGAATCTCAGGTGACCATCAGAAAGTGCATTCCCAGCACAAATAGAGGCGCAGCGGCGGTTAAACTATCAATACGATCAAGCACGCCACCATGCCCAGGCAGAAGCTGACTGCTGTCCTTTATTCCCCGGAATCGCTTAAGCATACTCTCAAACAGATCACCCAATACTGAGATCAAACCGGTCAGCAACGATAGAAGAATCATTAAAGCAGTTTGCGTTGCGCTCAGATCCATATATACCGCAAAACCTACGGCAACGACTAAGCAGGTAACTAACCCACCATATAAACCCTCGCGGGTTTTCCCCGGACTTACATCGGGTGCTAACTTATTACATCCAAACCGCTTACCAGAGAAATAGGCACCAACATCCGCCCCCCAGACCAACAAAAATAGAAGTACAATAAGCACCTCACCATTTTCGGTGGCTTTCATGCTGACAAAGGCAAACCAGCACGGCAGAAGTACTAGATACCCAATCACCCCTCTCTGCCACTCTTTGCTCCACCCTTCACTCTTAGGGTATTGAACGACCCAGTATAGGGCAACGAGCCAAGCGATTAACGATGTGAATAACACAGCATGAACGGGCAATACCTCATAAAACGCATGACAGAGGAAAATTACGCACGCCATAAGCACAACATAGGCACTTCTTAGCGATGATTGCCTGATTCCCGCCAGATTGGCCCACTCCCACGCTGCCAGCAGAATAGCGCCATCCAACAGGAAGATAAATTGTTCCAAAGGGAGCAGAAACACCCCCATCAGTGCCAGTGGAGCCAAAATCACCGCAGTCAAAATTCGCTGCTTAAGCATCTTTCTCGGCCTCTACTTGCTCACTGGTTTTTCCAAATCTGCGCTGACGGCGGCAGTAGCTATCGATGGCTAGTTGCAGCTGCTGCTTATCAAAATCAGGCCAATAGGCATCTGAAAAATACAACTCTGTATATGCGAACTGCCAAATTAGGAAATTACTGATTCGCTGCTCCCCACCAGTACGAATGCAAAGATCTGGCTCCGGCAGCTCCGACAAGCTGATATGATCTGAAAAAGTTATCTCGTTAATATCATCAGCGATTATTTCGCCTGCAGCACATCTTTCGGCCAGTTTTTTCGCTGCGGATACAATATCCCAACGCCCACCGTAATTGGCCGCTATGTTGAGTTGCAATCCTGTGCACTCTTGCGTTAAAGCTTCAACTTTCTCGATTTTTTTCTGTAGAGAACCGCTGAATGCGGTTTTATCGCCAATTACTCGCAAACGAATATTATTCTTCACAAGTTTCTTAGCTTCACGGTCTAATGCCAGCTTAAATAGCTCCATTAAACCTTTAACTTCAAGGGGGGGACGCTTCCAGTTTTCTGAACTGAAAGCAAAGAGCGTTAAGGATTCGACACCAACCTCTATACAACCCTCAATGGTTGAACGAACGCATTCCACCCCGGCCTTATGCCCAGCCAGACCAGGAAGGCGACGTTCTTTTGCCCACCGGTTATTACCATCCATAATGATAGCAATATGGCGAGGAGGCTTATTAATCACTTCGTTAACGCTTTTTTCTGCTGACATCAGTTTAATTCAGCGACACTTTGCAGTGCCGCTGCTTCGATCAAATTTCCATCAGATCTTTTTCTTTCTGTTCCAGCAGACTATCTACCTCTGAAACATGCTTGTCGGTGATTTTCTGGATCTGATCTTCGCCACGACGCTGATCATCTTCAGTAATTTCTTTCTCTTTTAAAAGATCTTTCAGATCACCATTAGCATCACGACGGATATTACGGATTGCTACACGAGCACCTTCCGCTTCCTGACGCGCCTGTTTGATATAGCCTTTTCGCGTTTCTTCAGTCAACGGAGGCATGGGCACACGAATATTTTCGCCCGCAGTTGCAGGGTTCAGACCCAAATCAGCGGTCATGATCGCTTTCTCAATCACCGGAACCATCGGCTTTTCCCATGGTACGATCGAAAGCGTACGACCATCTTCTACCGAAATATTCGCCACCTGACTCAGCGGAACATCAGAACCATAGTAAGACACCTGAATGCCTTCAAGAATGCTTGGGTGTGCACGCCCGGTACGAATTTTCTTAAAGTTATTTACCAGCGCTTCCACACTTTTCTGCATGCGCTCGGAAGCATCCTGAGTGATTTCATTCAGCATATTTTTCTCCAACCGTTTCACTGCAATCTATCAAGGTGCCTTCATCGCCGCCAACAACAAGATTGGCCAGGGCACCAGGTTTATTCATATTAAATACACGCACGGGCATATCGTGATCACGGGTCAGACAGATCGCCGTCAGATCCATGACACCCAGTTGCTGCTCTAAAACTTCATCATAATTAAGATGACGGTAACGACGCGCACTCGGATCTTTAACCGGATCTGATGTATAAACGCCGTCAACCTTTGTCGCCTTCAAGACCACATCAGCTTCTACTTCAATACCACGCAAACATGCTGCGGAATCAGTAGTAAAGAAAGGATTACCCGTTCCAGCAGCAAAAATAACCACATCACCCTGATTCAAGTAACGCATCGCATTTCTTCTATCATAGTGATCTACAACACCACTCATAGGTATCGCTGACATAACGCGGGTATTGATATTACTGCGCTCTAAGGCATCACGCATTGCCAAAGCGTTCATAACCGTGGCCAGCATCCCCATATGGTCGCCAGTCACCCTATCCAGTCCCGCCGCATTAAGCGCCGCACCACGAAATAGGTTGCCGCCGCCAATCACCATCCCGACCTGCACACCGATACCGACCAACTGGCCAATCTCCAGCGCCATACGATTTAGCACATTGGAATCTATACCAAAGCTTTCTTCACCCATCAGGGCTTCGCCGCTTAACTTAAGTAAAATACGTTTATATCTGGACTGTTTTTCGGTGGTTGGCATCCGTATATCTCCGCAGGATTTGAGATCAGGAGAGTGTAGCAGGAAAAGAGATGATTGCGCATGCAGAACATGCGCAATCGGCAGGTTTTACAGCAGGTTAGCCGTTCAGCTGAGCCGCTACTTCTGCAGCAAAATCAACTTCTTCAACCTCAATACCTTCACCCACTTCAACACGAGTGAAAGATTTGATAGTTGCACCAGCATCTTTTGCTACCTGACCTACTTTCTGCTCAGGATTCTTAACAAAAGCTTGCTCTACCAGGCTGTTTTCAGCCAGGAACTTGTTGATACGACCAACAACCATCTTCTCAGCAATCTCAGCAGGCTTGCTTGCCATGTCAGGCTGCGCCAGGATGATCTCTTTCTCTTTAGCAACAACATCTTCAGGCATATCTTCTTTGCTAACAACCTGAGGATTTACAGCCGTTACGTGCATAGCGATATCTTTTGCTGTTTCAGCATTACCGCCATCAAGCTCAACAATTGCAGAGATCTTGTTATTACTGTGAACGTAAGCAGCAACAACTGCACCTTCAACCAGGAATACACGACGAACACCAATGTTTTCACCGATCTTCTGAACCAGCGCATCACGCTTATCGTTCAGCTCACCAGCCATCAGCGCTTCAACGCTAGTTTCTTTGTCTGCAAATGCTTTTTCCAGCACAATATTCGCAAATGCCAGGAAGCCTTCATCACGTGCTGCGAAGTCAGTTTCAGAGTTAACTTCAACAGCAACTGCATAGCTGTTATCTTCAGCAACTTTAACAACAACAACACCTTCAGCTGCAGTACGACCAGCTTTTTTAGCTGCCTTCATACCAGAAGCCTTACGCAGCTCTTCGATCGCCTTCTCGATGTCGCCACCAGCTTCATTCAGTGCTTTTTTACACTCCATCATGCCCAGACCAGTACGGTCGCGCAGATCTTTAACCATTGCAGCGGAAATCTTCGCCATGTCGAATACCCCTATAAAATAATCGCGGGTTAATCAAAAAATCCAAAAAAGGGGGCCAGGCCCCCTTAAATAAGTCAAAGAGAATAACTAACTGTATTGACAGTTAGATTACTCAGCAGCAGCCTGCTTCTCTTCAACTTCTACAAATTCGTTTTTGTCGCCGGCAGTTGCAGCTGTACCTTCCAGGCAAGCATCTGCAGCAGACTTAACGTAAATCTGAATTGCGCGCAAAGCATCATCGTTACCAGGGATAACAACATCAACACCATCAGGGTTGCTGTTTGTATCAACCACACCGATAACTGGGATACCCAGCTTGTTCGCTTCATTTACAGCGATACGCTCGTGATCAACATCGATTACAAAAAGAGCATCAGGCAGACCGCCCATCTCTTTAATACCACCGATAGAACGCTCCAGCTTTTCCATTTCACGCTGACGCATCAAAGCTTCTTTCTTAGTCAGCTTCTCAAACGTACCGTCCTGGCTCTGAGATTCCAGATCACGCAGACGACGGATAGACTGACGAATAGTCTTGTAGTTAGTCAGCATACCACCCAACCAGCGGTGGTTTACGTATGGCATACTCGCACGGCTTGCTTCTTCTTTAACGATTTTGCTAGCAGCACGCTTAGTACCTACGAACAGAACTTTGTTCTTGTTCGAAGCCATATTCTGAATGCTATCCAGCGCACCGTTCAGAGCTGGCAGAGTATGTTCCAGGTTGATGATATGGATCTTGTTACGAGCACCAAAAATGAACTTGGACATTTTTGGGTTCCAGTAACGAGTCTGGTGACCGAAGTGAACGCCTGCTTTAAGCAGGTCACGCATAGTAATTTTAGCCATTATATTTCCTAAAATTGGGTTAAACCTCCACGTACCCCAACCCCAAACCCGAAGGCACCCTGAGAATTGTGACGGAACGTGTGTGATATTTTTTGCTTGTGCAAATTGAGCGCGGATTTATACCACAAGCGGGCGATAATATAAAGCCTATTTCTATTCCTGAAGCAGGATTGCTACAATCGCACTCCGTTCACTTTTAAATCGCCCTTTAGGGCTTCGCAACAGGACATATCGATAGCTTATGAGCATCAAGATCAAAACACCCGAAGAGATTGAAAAAATGCGGGTTGCCGGACGTCTGGCGGCTGAAGTACTGGAGATGATTGAGCCATACGTCAAGGCTGGTGTCACAACTAACGAGCTAAACCAGATCTGTCATGACTATATTATTGATAAGCAGCAAGCAGTTCCCGCGCCGCTTAACTATCACGGCTTCCCAAAATCCATCTGCACCTCAGTCAACCAAGTTGTGTGTCACGGCATCCCAAATGACAAGAAACTCAAAGATGGCGATATCATCAATATCGACATCACCGTCATTAAGGATGGCTATCACGGCGACACCAGTAAAATGTTTTTTGTTGGAAAAGAGCTTCCACATGCTCGCCGCTTAGTAGATATCACGCTAGAGTGCATGTATCGAGGCATCAAACTTGTTAAACCGGGTGCCCGACTTGGCGATATTGGTCATGCGATCCAGACCTACGCTGAACAGAATCATTATACAGTTGTCCGTGAGTACTGCGGCCATGGTATCGGGGCAGAATTCCACGAAGAGCCCCAAGTGCTTCATTACGGCAAAGCAGGGACAGGTGAAGAGCTCCAAGAAGGCATGATCTTTACCATTGAACCGATGATCAATGCCGGTAAGCGACAGGTTAAGCTCTCCAAAAAAGATGGCTGGACCGTTGAAACAGCTGATCGCCGCCTCTCTGCTCAGTGGGAACACACCATTCTGGTAACTGCTGACGGCTATGAAATTTTAACGCGGCGCTCCGACGACACTCTATAACCGTTCAGAGTCCACAGCCACCATAATTCAGTATCAATACGGGTACAGCAAAGATGTCTACCACCCTGCACCAACAGTTGGCCGCAGAAGAGATTATTGACCTTTCAGCTTTTCAGAAAAAGTTAGCCGAGGCCAAATCGCCCATCCCGGTTTTCAAGGAAGCTCTAACTGAGATAAAAACAGTTCTGGATGAACGTTTCCGAGAAGGTGATGATATCCGTAAGCTGATCTATGGTCGCGCCAGAGAGATCGACAGGATACTCCAGACCGCCTGGTCAAAATTTGAATGGCCCGAAAATGAGATAGCCCTTATTGCTGTAGGTGGCTACGGCCGCGGCGAACTCCATCCACACTCAGATATAGATCTACTCATTCTTCTGCAGGATGGAGTGGAAGCCGAACAGTACCACGATTCAATCAGTGGCTTTCTGACACTACTCTGGGATATCAACCTTGATCTCGGCTCCAGTGTTCGCAGCCTGAGTGACTGCTTCAAAGAAGCCCAGAACGATATCACCATCGCAACCAACCTGATCGAATCAAGGACACTCGTCGGCAACTCTGAACTGCATACCCAGATGTATGACAGAGTCACCTCTGAAGGCGCCTGGACCGATAAAGAGTTTTTTATCGCCAAGCTTAAAGAGCAAAAGGATCGCCACAAAAAAACCAATAACACCGAATACAACCTTGAGCCCAACCTGAAGAACTCACCGGGCGGACTCAGAGATCTCCAAACCATCGGCTGGGTCGCTAAGAGACACTTTGGTTCAACCTATATCCGTGACCTGGTCGAAGATGGCTTTCTCACCGAGACAGAACTCGATATTCTGAATAAGGGTGAGCTCTACCTATGGTCGGTTCGCTACGCGATGCATATGCTTTGCAACCGCAGAGAGGACCGTCTTCTCTTCGACCATCAACGTTCACTTGCCGAGTTTTTCGGCTACGAAGACCAGGAAGGCAAGCTGGCAGTTGAACAGTTCATGGGGAAGTATTATCGCATTGCGATGGCTATGTCTGAATTTAACGACATGCTGCTACAGCATTTTGATGAAGCCATACTTCGAGCTGATGAAGAGCAGGTTATCATCCCTCTGAATAACCGCTTCCAGATTCATAATGACTATCTGGAAGTCGCCTATGAAACGGTTTTTGAGCACCACCCGTTTGCCTTGATGGAGCTTTTCGTCCTTCTGGCTCAAAATCCCAATATTAAAGGGGTACGCGCCTCTACCATCCGCCTGATCCGTGACAACCGCCACAAAGTGGATGATGAGTTCAGAAAAGATATCCGCAATACCAGCCTGTTTATGGAGCTGTTACGCTCACCTGAGCGGGTGTCCACCGAACTCAAGCGAATGACCCGATATGGTATCCTGGGACGTTACCTGCCACAGTTTGGCAGCATCATCGGGCAGATGCAGCACGACCTGTTCCATATCTATACGGTTGATGCCCACACCATGAAGGTGATTCAGAAATGCCGCCAGTTCAGGCATAACGACTATCGAGAAGAGTTCCCGATCGCCCACCGCATCGTCAACCAGCTGCCTAAGATTGAACTGCTCTACATCGCAGCCCTTTTCCATGATATTGCCAAGGGCCGCGGCGGCGATCACTCCGAACTCGGATCTGTTGATGTACTCGAGTTTGGTGAAAACCACCATTTGGGAAAATGGGACCGTCACCTTGCTGCATGGCTTGTACGTAACCACTTACTTATGTCGATGACCGCACAACGCAAGGACATCTCCGATCCGGAAGTGATTCACACCTTCGCTCAGCAGGTCAGAGATGTAGTTCACCTTGATTACCTCTACGTGCTAACGATCGCAGATATCAATGCGACCAATCACACGCTCTGGAACAGTTGGCGCGCGACCCTGATGCGTAAGCTTTACACCGATACAAAACGCGCACTTCGCAGAGGGCTGGAAAATCCAATCAATAAAGAGGACAGAATCGAGCAGATCCAGAATGAAGCTCTGGTTCTGCTTCGGCGTCAAGCGGTAGATGAAACCGAGATCGCCAAACTATGGGCATCTATTGGCGACGACTACTTCCTGAGAGAGACTGCCCAGAGCATCGCCGAACATACTAAAGCTATTCTGGAGCACCTCAACCCGAATGAACCACTGGTGCTCATTCGCCAAACCTCACACCGTGTTTTCGAAGGCGCTACCGAGATATTCATCTACAGTGCGGATATCAAAAATCTGTTTGCTGCAACCGTGGCAGCAATGGACCAACTGCATCTCAATATTCAAGATGCTCGTATTATCGTGACTGACAGCGGTGAAGTTCTGAATACATACACGGTACTCTCTGACGACAATACCCCGCTGTCAGAGAACCCCGATCATCTACAGCAGATCAAGCAGCGATTGATCGATGAACTGGATGACCCGGATGATTATCCAGAGATCATACAGCGTCGGGTACCTCGCCAGATGAAGTTATTTGCCACCCCGACACAGGTTTACCTGAGCAATGATCCAAGTGCACAACAGACGGTGCTAGAGGTCATCACGCCGGACCGCCCAGGCCTGCTGGCGCGCATCGGCGGCATCTTTGCCGCTCACAACCTGTCCGTTCGAAAAGCCAAGATCGCCAGTGTCGGCGAGCGTGTAGAGGACTTTTTCTTCATCACCGATGAAGCCGGCACCCCCATTTCAGACCCTGAGTTATGCCAGGCACTGCAGGAAGAGATCTGCCAACAGCTTGATGAACACATTCAGCACGAAAACTAATTACAAAGATAAAACGAGGACACTATGGACCAACAAACGCAGAATGATATAGAAGCCGCCGTATTCAGAAAGCTTTTAGCCCATCTGGATGAACGAAAGGATGTCCAGAATATTGACCTGATGATCCTCGCGGGATTCTGCCGAAACTGTCTAAGCAAGTGGTATAAAGCTGAAGCAGAACAGCGTGGTGTTGATGTGGATTATGATAGCGCCCGTGAGCTGGTTTATGGTGAGCCTTACGATAGCTGGAAAGAGAAATATCAGGAGAAGGCAACGCCGGAGCAGCTAGCCGCTTTTGAAGCCACACAAAACAAGTAATCCTCAGCCATAAAAAAAGGAGCAAACCGCTCCTTTTTTAAATTTACATGTATTGGAAGATTAGCGACTTATCCAGGCTCGCTGCACCTGATTGAGATCAATCTCCAATGTCGTGGCATAGGTATCCTCCTGGACGGGATAGCTCTTCACAACTTGCGCCCCACGCACAATACCGGACACCGCAGCTTTAAACTGATCACTCTGCATCACCATATCCTGTACCGTCGTCGTGCCGTAAAGGTACTGACCATGAACCACTGCTGCCAGCTCTTGATACGCTCTTAGTTTTGACGCACGCATCGCCAACAACACCTTGTGCTGCTTGTTCTGACCCGGTTGTAAGCTGATCGGCGCATAGCCTGTTGCCCTAACCCACTGAGGATCCGGAGCCTCTTCAACCCGAGGCGGCAGATTGATATCCGGCAGGGCTTGCATTAGCTCCTTAGTATTTTCAACCGCTGTTTCACAACCTTGCAGCATTACCAACGCAGCAAGCATAAGTAGAGTTCGTTGTATCGGCTTCATGATCTTATGCATCTATTTATCTGCCTACTGGTCCACCACGATTTTCAATAATCATACCCTCATTCAAAGCTTCGAGAGGGTTATAGCCTGGAATCCCTCCCTCCAATCTTTGATTGCCAATATGCGATTGCCCTGTCGCTAACACCTGACGCGTCGTCGTATCAATGACCCTGGAGTTAATCACCAATCCATCGGAATGCTGCGCATAGGTCCCCGTCACCAGAAAATAGATCTTATAGCGGGTTCTCAAACCTGAGAGGTTTTGCTTAGACAACGGCTGTTTGGTCGTCGTTGTCAGCCCCGCAGCACGATAGTCCACCAGATTATAGCCATGCTGCTGTAACTGATAGATAAATCCCTGCTCAATACGCTCACCAAAACGCCCAACTTTGCGGCTATTATTCAGGTTTGTGAAGGGAACCACTGCTACCGGAAATCGTTTCACACGGTTCTGCTGCAATCCTGCATTCATCTGCAAAGCCATCTGGGCTACCGCCTCACTCAGCGGATCCAACCCATTAGGTTCAGCGGGTACCTGTACAACCTGCCTCTTAACCAATGATTGCTCTTTTTCCAGCAACGCCTCTCGTTCAGCAATATGAGCCTTTTCCAACTTATGAAGCTCAGCCACTACGTCAGGACTCATACTCTCAATATGAACACGCTCCGGAGGAGCATCCTCTGCCTGCCTCTGCTGGGCACACCCCGCAAGCAGGCAAACTGAAAGCAGCAGTAAAATTTTTTTCATCCTGACCTTCCAAACTAAAGGGTTAAGCACGACAATCTATCATAAATCATGTAGGCATAGGGAGTGGCATACCACCCAGCCCGAATCTACATTTACTTTGATCCGGCAATTGCATACTGTCTTCATAAGTTAATCGGTCAACGGTGAGATATGTTTAATTTCATACCGAAAATATTTGGGATCCTTATCCTGCTTACACTTCCTTTTTCAGTCCAGGCGGTCGTAATTGAAGCGGAAGGACAAGCCCTCATCGTCAACAAAGATATTTCTTCAGCCCGTGAAGCTGCAATCCGTGATGCCTCCCAGCAAGCCTCAATGCAGGCAGCCGTTTACGTCTCCAGCAGCCAGGTTGTTCGCGACGGCATACTGGAGATCGATAACATGCAACTCAGCACGCTGGGGCAGGTATCAAACATTGATATTCTTGATGAGAAAGTTATCGGGCAGAGCCTCTTTATCCGCATCAGAGCTGATGTCCTGATTGATGAAGGCTGTAAAAACGGGATCAGTAACACCTACGCCAAGTCAGTTGCCTTGACCGCCTTCCCCCTGACTCAGGCTTCACAAGCCAATCTGGGTGGTCTATACAATATCAGCTCAGAGCTCCCCGGTTTACTAACTCAACACCTCAACCAGAAGGGAGCTATGGTCGCTTTTAACGCGGGCAACATCTCGCTCTACTCCAATACAGATCGTGCAGCCACCGCTCAGTTGGATGATGGTATGCTCACCAGCACACTCCACACCGCAGGCCAGCTACAGGTTAACTACCTTATCTCCGGCGTCATCCGGGATATGTCGATGATCGACCCCAGAACCCATGCCGAAAACAACTTTTTCATCGATCTATATAACCGCCTGGATTACAAAAGCAGAAAACACCTGCGTAACTTTGAGTTCGATCTGTTTATTCACGACGGTTTCTCCGGTCATCTGATCAGCCAAAAGCACTACCAAACCGCTGGTCTGTGGAATTTAGATCGCACCATTAATACCGGTTTTAATACGGCCAGCTTCAAAAAGCAGGATTACGGTCAAAAGGTTAATTTATTGTTACAGGAAGTAATTTCTGATCTGGAAACAACCCTACAGTGCGAACCGTTTACCGCGCGAATCACCCGCACTGATGATCGCAATATCTGGATCGGCGCAGGCAAACAACAGGGGATTAAGCGGGGAGATAAGTTGACCATCTACCGGAAGTCCACATTCTACACCCCTGATATGAAAGCCAGCACAGAACTCAGTAACACCCGGCAAACGCTAGTGATCGATGATGTGCAGATGAGTGGTGCATCCGGCCATATCAGTGGTAACACCTCCTCTCACAATATTCGCCCCGGCGATCTGGCAATCGCTCGCTAAACATTCTCAGACACGATCAAAAAACGCACCCGAAGGTGCGTTTTTTTTATTTAGGTACAACCCGGGTCATAGCGCTGCTGCTCCATATGTCGCTCAGCGGATTGGCGTTCAAAGCTTATCTGCTCAACTTTCAGGTGCTCTCGCTGCTCTTCGGAGAGCATAGAAAATGCCTCTTTAAGTGCAATCGTTAGTAGCTCACCCGCAATACAATTCTCATCCTTACGATAGAACGCAGCAAGCGTCTTAAGATCATGATACAACGCAGTATCGATGGGCGCTCCCACCTGACGTACTGAAGAGCTGGTCAGATCACAGGAAACACTAGACTCACTGTCCGGGTTACATAACTGATCCATCAACTTTCCGATCTCGGCATTCATATCTACCTCCCGATCGTTCTGAAGAATCTAATCTGAGTAACAGTTAAGGTATAGCCAGAGGAGCGGATTCAGTAAAGCGAAAGATATTCACTCGAGAGGAGGGAGAGCCCGCCTCAACAAACATTAAGGCGGACCGGATCATCAGATTATATCAACGACGCATACCGCTGATATTGATCTCAACACGACGGTTCATCGCACGACCTGATGCGGAGTTGTTGCTGGCAACAGGGTAACGCTCACCGTAGCCACGTGCGTTAATTCTCAGATTAGCGATACCGGAGCCCACCAGATAATCTGCAACTCGCGCAGCTCGTCGCTCTGAAAGCTGCTGATTGTACTCAAAAGAGCCCGAGCTATCAGTAAACCCATCCACATTCAGCTCTGTTTTATCAAACTTAATCAATACCTTAGCCACAGAGTCCAAAACCGGATAGAAGCTACCGGCAATACGGTCAGAGTCCAGTGCAAACGTAATATGCCCAGGCATAATCAAACGGATAGAATCACCAATACGCTCAACACGTACCCCTGTTCCTTCCAGCTCCTGGCGCAGCAAAGCTTCCTGCTGATCCATGTAATAGCCGATACCTCCACCCACAGCGCCACCTACCAAAGCACCGGTTAAAGCACCTTTTTTACGATCACTCTTACTGGAGACCGCCGCACCCAATACAGCACCGGCCACCGCACCAATGCCAGCGCCTTTCGCTGTATTACCCACTTTCTGCTCACCCGTATATGGGTCGATCGTTTGGCAGCCCGCTAACAACACACCAGCAACAGCAATGGCGACAAGTTTTTTCATGGTTGACTCCTACGAATTATCTAATCCCTGAATTTAGCCATACTATCACTTAACAATCACTGACTAAAAACGGATAAAAAGGGGTTTTGATGCTAGTCAGTAATAGCAAACACCGATAAAATGATTAGTCAGTAATATGGCCCCTGTCTACTTAATTATGTATAGCTATAAACAGGGATTATACGTTTCTATAAAGATCTGTCCCTTGAGGAGATTCAATTGTCCCAGCTTCCTGTCATTGTTGGTTTTGGTGGTATCAACCCTGCTGGACGTGCCTCATTTCATCACGCATACCGACGTCTGATCATCGATAAACTCGACACTCAGTCACAAACAGAGACCCTGACTGACCTTGCCATTCTGACAGGATTGGCGACCACTCAAGAGGGTCAGTATCTGAATCAACAGGGAGAGAGCTGTAGTGCTGAAACATTGGTCGCAACGCTCAGAGATCAGCTTCTTAACAGCACCCTGATTCGCCGAATCGAGAAGAGTGCCTTCGACGTTAACAACGTCATGTTTAATAAGCCTGCAACGCTTAACTGCGGCGAAGAGACACTTAAATTCCGCCTGCGTAAACGTCAGATGCCTTTGCAGATTCCGGAAAACTGGAGCGTGACAGAGACGGCACCTGGGCAGTTCAGTATCGAAGTTAACGCCCAGATGGACGTTATCATTCCGGATAATAAAATTGCACCGGTACAATCTGCAGGACAGCTGCCCTCCGGATTTCAGCCCGGTAAGCTTTATCAGTCGCGCAATCACCCACGCAATCTGCAGATGACGGTTTTCGCTGCTTCCGATGCACTCTCCTCCACAGGTATCCCCTTTAACGAGATTGCTGACCGGGTTGCACCCGATCAGATTGCGGTCTACGCCAGTAACTCAATCGGTCAGCTGGATGATTTTGGTTTTGGCGGATTAACAAAATTTGCCGCGCTCGGCAAACGAACAACATCAAAGCAGATGCCTCTGGGTTATGCCCAGATGCCTGCTGACTTTGTCAATGCCTATATGTTGGGCAACATTGGTACCACTGGTGGCGCTCTCGGCGCTTGCGCTACCTTCCTCTACAATCTCCGCAGTGGTGTTAATGATATCCGCTCCGGACGCCGCAAAGTGGTTCTGGTCGGCGGCAGTGATGCTCCGGTAACCCCAGAGATCATCGAAGGCTTCCGGGCGATGGGGGCGCTGGCCGAAGACAAAGACCTACTGGCACTGGATAAACTGTCTGAACTGACAGCAGAAAACTATCGTCAGGCTTGTCGCCCATTTGGCAACAATTGCGGTTTCACAATGGGCGAGAGCAGTCAGTTCATCCTGTTAATGAGTGATGATCTGGCGATAGAGCTGGGTGCCGAAATCTACGGAGCGGTTCCCGAGGTATTTGTTAACGCTGATGGTCATAAAAAATCGATCTCAGCTCCGGGAGTCGGAAACTACATCACATTGGCAAAATCCGCCTCACTCGTACGCAAAATGCTAGGGGAAGAGTCCCTCAAACAACGCAGTTTTGTACAGGCACACGGCACCAGCACCCCGCAAAACCGTGTCACTGAATCTCACGTCATCAACGAAACAGCAAAAGCATTCGGTATCGAGAACTGGACCGTTGCTGCTGTTAAGTGCTATTTAGGTCACTCTCAGGGTACCGCAGGCGGTGATCAGCTCAGCGCCTCTTTAGGTGTCTGGAAGTACGGCTATATACCCGGAATCGTTACAACGCCTGAGTTTGCAACGGATATTCATCAGAGCAACCTGCATCTGAGCAACCAGCATATTGAAGTCGGCTCCACAGGTATCGACTCTGTCCTGCTGAACTCCAAAGGCTTTGGCGGCAACAACGCATCTGCACCGGTACTGTCACCTCACGTTGTGCAGCAGATGTTGAGCAAGCGCTATAGCAAAACTGAGCTGCAGGCTTATCAGGATAAACTAGCGGTAACCCGGGCGCTGGCTCATCAGTATGACCAGGACTCCCTCAAAGGCGAATCTAAGCCGATATACCTGTATGACCATAACGTACTTCAGGGCGAAGATCTGAATATTACCGACTCTCAGATTGAGTTCCCAGGATATGCCAATCCGGTATCGCTTGATTGTGATAATCCATTTGAAGATATCTGCTAACTAAACTAAAAACAGGAAACCAATATGCGTATCGCACTGTGTTTAATTGCCGTTTTAGGCCTGAGCGGATGCATCAGCATGGATAGCATTACACCGTCCAAGCGGGAGCCTGCTGATACCAGCTATTACCTACTGGACACTAAATATCGCTTTTTCTGTCTGGGCAATACAAAACAGTGCAGAGATATGACCAAGATCGTCTCATCCCGCGCGGAACTAATTCCGATTGAGAAGACGTACGGCCAGAAAATTTCCGGACCCAACTATCCGGTATCACTGGCCCGTATGGTGATGAACCCAGCTGACGGTAGCTATACCAGCTCACCGGTAGGCTCGGATGGACGTATCTTCAAGATCCCGGTTAACGATAAAACAAAGGTTGTCTGGGAGACCCTCTCCCGCATCGAAGACAATCTGTTTAACTGATCGAGTGAAATAACGCCACCGCCTGAGCGGTGGTGATCCGCGCAACCTGCTCGACAGAGCACCGTTTCAGCTGCGCCACCATTTCAGCCACCTCACGAACACGAGCAGGCTGATTGATCTCATCCCTATAACCACTCAACGGCATATCAGGCGCATCCGTTTCCAGAATCAGATCTGCCAGATCCATCTCAGACACAATACTCCGCAG
This sequence comes from uncultured Neptuniibacter sp., assembly GCF_947498015.1. Lineage (GTDB taxonomy): Bacteria > Pseudomonadota > Gammaproteobacteria > Pseudomonadales > Balneatricaceae > Neptuniibacter. The sequence continues at coordinate 60,127 of NZ_CANMIR010000013.1, read as the reverse complement.
TTTTTTAGCGCGCTCATAGGTTATAGTCCCGCCGATACCCAGCTTAAACCCCAGATCAACATACTGCATCGCCTGATGCTTGCTACCACTAAACGCATGCACGACACCACCGGCCTGTAACTTTACCCTACGCAATCTCTGCAACATCTGATCATGCGCTTTTCTGACATGCAGAAGGACCGGCAGATCAAACTGTTTTGCCAGTGCAAGCTGCTGATCCAGATAAAACAGCTGTGCATCGAGATCCGCATCTGGAATAAACAGATCCAAACCGATCTCACCTACTGCGCAGACCGTTTGAGTCTCAAGCAACCGAGCCAAACGCTTAAGATCTTCCGGCTGATGCTGATCCAAAAAGCAAGGATGCAATCCTAACGCGGCATGCAGGCCAGCATGATGAGAAACACAATCCAGCAGCCGCCCCCAATGTTTTTCGGTGACACCGGGAACAACAATCTCATCAACACCAGAGAGGGATGCCTGCTCCAGCAGTTCCTGACGACGGGACTCAAATTGGGGGAAATCAATATGACAGTGGGAATCGATTAAGCGCATAGAAGCAGCTTAAGATGCAGAGAGGAAAGCTGCAAGCTCAGCGAGCCTGCAGCGATAGGCTTTAATGCTCGCGGGTCGCCCTGAAAGCGACATCCGGCCAGCGCTCCTCAGCCAGGCTTAGATTAACCCGGGTTGGTGCCAGATAGGTGAGCAAACCACTGCCATCGATTGCCAGATTATCGTGGTTTTTCTTACGAAACTCTTCCAGGGTTTTGTCATCATCACACTCCGCCCAGCGTGCAGTCTGCACACTGATCGGTTCATACTTACACTCAACCTTGTACTCATCCTTCAGACGGAACACCACCACATCAAACTGCAACTGCCCTACCGCACCGAGGATCAGGTCATTATTCTTCAGAGGCTGGAACAGCTGAACCGCACCCTCTTCAGACAGCTGCTGCAAACCTTTCTGCAACTGCTTCATCTTCAGCGGATCGAGTGGCCGCACACGTCTGAACATCTCCGGTGCAAAGTGAGGGATGCCGGTAAATTTCAGATCTTCGCCCGCCGAGAACGTATCACCGATCTGGATCGTACCGTGGTTATGTAACCCGATAATATCCCCAGACCAGGCTTCCTCTACATTCTCACGATCACCCGCAATAAAGGTCACCGCATCGGCAATTTTGACATCCTTTTTGATCCGGGCATGGCGCATCTTCATCCCTTTCGAATACTTACCGGAACAGATACGCATAAACGCGATACGGTCACGGTGCTTCGGATCCATGTTCGCCTGAATTTTAAAGATGAAGCCGCTGAACTTATCCTCTGCCGGGTCGACTTCGCGCGTAATCGTCGCCCGTGGAATCGGCGCAGGCGCCCACTTCACAAAATCGTTCAACATCTCGCGTACGCCAAAGTTCGCCAGCGCCGTACCAAAGAATACCGGTGTTAGCTGACCTGCAAGGAACTCCTCCTGGTCATACTCATGGGTCGCCCCACGAACCAGTTCGATCTCTTCGAGAAAGTCTGCATAAATATCACCCAATAGCTCTTCCGCTTCAGGCGTTTCCAACCCCTGAATCTGCACATCATCAGGGATAGTGTGTCCCATACCGGGTTGGAAGACATGGATCGTATCGGTATAGAGGTTATACACCCCCTTGAATCGCTGCCCCATATCGATCGGCCAGGTGATGGGGGCAGCTGCGATCTTCAATACCTCTTCAATCTCATCGAGCAGTTCAATCGGATCTCGGATCTCACGATCGACCTTGTTAACAAATGAGAAGATCGGAGTGTCACGCAGGCGACACACATCCATCAGCTTGATCGTACGATCCTCAACACCTTTCGCTCCGTCAACCACCATCAGAGCAGAATCCACGGCAGTCAAAGTACGGTATGTATCCTCAGAGAAATCCTCATGTCCCGGCGTGTCCAGAAGGTTAACCATACGACCGTTATAGGGGAACTGCATCACCGAAGAGGTGATCGAGATACCACGCTCCTGCTCCATCGACATCCAGTCAGAAGTGGCATGACGGTCACTTTTTTTACCTTTAACAGTACCCGCCTGCTGAATCAGTTGTCCGAACAGCAACAGCTTCTCGGTGATAGTGGTTTTACCTGCGTCAGGGTGAGAGATAATGGCGAAAGTCCGTCGTGTCGAGACTTCCTGATCGATGCTAGACATAGTTATCCGGATAAATTGGTATCTGAGCGGTTGAGGTGATTCAAAACCGACTTGAACAAAACTGGCGCTATTTTCGCCGATAAGCCGCTGATCCACAACCAGCGAATGATTCAGAATCACTATGTACTCACCTCAACTTAAGGCCCAAACGGCTATCAAAAGGAAATAACCACAAAAAAAGCCGCATATAGCGGCTTTTTATAAAAATGGATATCTTACTCACCCATCTGGATATCGTTTGGCATCTCCGCCCAACCCTGCTTGATCTCAAGCATCAGATCCATGATCTCCTGCACTTTTTCTGCATCGTTCTGACTATTCGCCGTCATAATCGAGCGGAGCATATAGTCGTACAGCCCATTCAGATTCGCTGCAACCTCTCCACCCTGCTCCAGATCCAAACTTCCCTTAAGACCCACAACGATCTCAGACGCTTTATTCAGATGCTGAGTACGCTCCTCGATCGACTCACGCTCAATCGCGCCTTTTGCCTTAGCCAGAGATCCCAGGACTCCATCCAGTAACATAGAGATCAGTTTATGCGGACTGGCAGTCTCAACTGTCGCACGAAGGTCAACGCTTTGATACTGTTTCAATGCATTCAAATTAACGCTCATAAAAAACCTATTCAGAAACTAAAGTACTTGCAAAGGAGATCGGCAGAACCTCCGATCTCTTTAAGATAGAATTAAGTCAACTTATTCCATAAAGTTCTTATCCAGGAAAGTGCCTATCTGTTATATGTATTCAGCATATTCCTTTCTTGCCTGATTTGCCTTCTGATTAAACAAAGCATGCTTAGTATCTGCAGCTGACAACAATGATTCTGATAGTGCTTCGATTGTTTCAAAGCAGCTCTCTTCATTCACTGCTACCGCAAACTCACTGAGACCCATTTCCTCATAAAGCTTTTCGATCTGCCTGTAATTAACCAGACCGATAGTCGGCGTACCCTGCGCAATTGAACAGAGGTTAGCATGGAATCTTGTACACAGGCTTAAACGCGCCCCCGCATACAAACTGAAGATCTGCTCACTGCCCGGACCGTGCAGAAGAGGAGCCACGATCACAGACCTCCTTCTGAAGGCATCATCCATCTGTTCCAGCAGATCCGAAATGGCCCGAAGATCCCTAAAAATATGCGGCACTAAAACTATCTGCTGCACTAAACCTTGATTCAGGTACCTTTCCAGCAATTTAACCAGGCCTGAGAGAAACCTCGTATAACTATCTGTATCTGTAAATCGCTGATCAAGCATATCACCGGCGAGGTTGACGGCTAAATAGTCGCCCTCCAGATGCAAAATCGGTTCAGAGCACGGGACAAAACAACCGGCATCAGGCGTCCAGATACACTGTTGCGCATATTCAGAACCTATATATTCATTCAGCGCTTCCAGAGAACCGTCATTACGGATGGAGACCATATTCTTTGGATCCGACAGCACATGATCAAGAAAGAACCTGAACCGGGTGCAAGCTTGTTCGGAAGCGCCCTGCCCCGGATCAACGCCAAGCGCATTGAACAACACAGGGACTTTGATCTGTTTGAACAGTTCGGGCGCCAACATAAAGGAGGTCCCAGTGGGAGAGTGCTCCACCCATAACTCAAAGTAGTTACCGCCCCCAACCACCAGCATGTCATAGGAATTAACCCTCTCAACAAAGCTTTCATCGAAAGCGCGCAGCTGCCAGTAAAACTCCCGGATCTCCAGTGGCTCAAAGCCAAAAGAGTAATGATTCAATCGCGCCAATCCAGCATAAAAGCCTGCATGGTTGGCATTGTCCCCGATAATGCCATTCAGCTCCCCCTCTTCATTGATGACAAACGCTTTAAATGGGGAATGATCCAACTGACTCACACTGATCATGGAGCAGGCCCTTTGATCAGACAGCATCTGAGAAAATGCTGCATCTATATGCGTGGAGCTCCTTGCAGGGGATGTCGGTTGCAGAAGAACCACATAATCAAAACGCTCACCCTGCTTTTCCATTTCCAGCAAAGCATGCATGACGACCGGTTCAGAAGGTGTGCAATCCCCAGACAGTTCTGCCGGGCGTTCAAGCGTGCAAACCGGAAAGTCAGAAGCCTTTCTGAGGATTTCAGCATCATCCGATGCTAACCACAATTTTATCTATGTATTTCGACTGCAACGCGGCCTCAACCGTCCACGAGATCAGGGGCTTCCCGGCAACGGGACAAATATTCTTATGCACAATCCCTTTGGAGCCGCCCCGGGCAGGAATAACCGCAAGCACCGCGGGCCTAGTAATCCGCACCCTCTTTTGCAACCGTGTGCCTTAAGCGCAACTCATCGTCGACTTTAACCCACAAATGTGGCGACCGGTGCTTATCCACAACTGACGCTATGGCTTCAAGGATCTCATCTGTTCCATAACCCACATTAATCACATGCTCACCCGATACCCTGCTTTGTTGACGAGTGCCTATATCGATGACACTGACCCCGTAATAGGATGCTTCACGCACGCCGGCACTCGAATTGCCAAGCACAAACTGAGCATGGCGCAGCATCACCAGGAAATATTCAAAACGCAGGGAGGGGAAAACCCGAATCCTAGGGTTACCGCTGAAACGCTTGAACTCGCGCATGATGATTTCGGAGCCCAGATCGTTGTTCGGATAAATGGCTATATAGTTCCGATCACTTGCCAATACCGCATCCACAAAGTTACGCGTATAGCTTTCCCAGTTTGCGATCTCGGTTGTGACCGGGTGGAACATAATAATTGCATAGTATTCAAAGGGAATTTCGTAATACTGTTTTACCTTAGATAAAGGCGGCAGGTTATTTGATAACAGAATATCAATGCCCGGTGAGCCGATAATATGGATCGCCTCAGCCAGCTCACCCAACTGCAACAATCTGTGCCGGGCATCTTCATTAGCCACCAGATGGATATGCGACATTTTACTCCTGCATGTCGGATCAGGTCATCAATCGTACCAGACTTTTCCCCACCTTCCACATGAGCAACCAAAATATTATTCAGGCTGCCGACTATTGCCCCTGCCAGTGCCTCAACACGATCACCGTGGACCACGATGAGATCCGGCTTCACCTCAGAAACAAAATGAGAGAAATCATCAATCGTTTTCCCCAGATTGCGGTCCATAAAATCGGTGTGTTCATGGTTGATAAAGGGGTAGATGTTGTCGAAACCACTTTTGTAGATTTCGCCAATCGTCTTTCCATACTTGCTGTTCATATGCATGCCGGTGGCAAAATATGTACATCAAATTCCTGGAAATCCTGTGTCACCCGAATCAAAGACTTGATCTTACCGAAGTCTGCCCGTGTACCTGTCAGGAAAACGATGCGTTTCATTATTATTCTTAGCTCTATATAAGATCCGACCAGCCCAGATGCTCATCGGCTTTTATTTTCCGAGAAGATGTTCGTCCAATAACTGTATTGTAGTCTTCAGCGGGAATTTCACCTGTACCCGGACGCTTCACCCAGACGTTATCTTCGCTAATCAACTCGCCCTGATCAATATCTTTAATCGCAACCACCGTGGCAAATGCAAAATCCATTGTCACCTGCTCTTCGGGTGCAGGCCCCTTCTCCCCCCCCAGCATGTGAGTAATTTCTGCGCTGCCTTGAATCAGCTCACTCATGGCTGCAGGATCCATAGAGTTAATGATATCCGGCCCCTCTCTTTCCATACTATCGGTAAAGTGCCGTTCTAAAATCTTAGCGCCCAATGCGACAGCCGCAAAACATGCCAGATTCGAGGTTGTATGATCAGATAAACCGATGACGCAATTCGGGAAGTGTTTCTGCAGAGCCTGCATTCCTCCCAACCGGACAAGATGAGCAGGCGTTGGATAGAGGTTCGTTGTGTGCAACAGGGCCAGATCAACCTTGTTTTTCTCAAAGATAGCCACGGCCTTTGCGACACTCTCAATGGTATTCATCCCAGTACTCAAAATGACCGGTTTGCCAAAAGAGGCGATGTGTTCGAGCAATGGATAATTATTACACTCACCTGAACCAATTTTGTACGCGCACACCCCCATACGCTCAAGCCTGTCAGCTGCGGCCCTCGAAAACGGTGTGCTGATGAATATCATGCCCTTTTGCTCAACATAAGCCTTTAAGGCCGTTTCATCCTCTTCATCAAGAGCACATTTAGCCATAATGTCATAAATGGACTCATCCGCATTGCCCGGAATGGTCTCCCGGGCTTTTGCGCTCATCTCATCTTCGACAACGTGAGTCTGGTGCTTTATGACCTCTGCACCTGCTGAGGCTGCAGCATCGACCATCGCTTTGGCTGTTTTCAAACAACCATTATGATTAATACCTATTTCAGCAATCACTAATGGTCGGGCATCACCCCCGACCCAGCGGCCACAGATATCAAAGCCTTGAGACATAGCCATGTTCAACCTCTTTTATTCACAACTGCCGCTGTTCGACAAAAAAAGGGCCACGCAGCCCTTTTTATTAAAACGCTAAATCATCAGTACGTTGTGTACAGATCAAGATCGTAGAATTTATCTTTCAGATCCACATACTGAGATTCAAAGAAGGTTGCCATGATCTGCTTCACCCGAGTACCCACCTCAGCATAGTTCTGCTGATCATTGTAGGCGTAAATTGAGCTGATCACGGCCATTAGATATTCCATACTTCCGCGCATATACCACTGGGTATATTCAGAGATATCCGCCTGTTTAAACGTATCATTGACGGTTCTTAAGGTGGTACAAAGATCCGCTTCCGATGTAATCTGGCTGGCGGTAAAAACAGACAACATCCGATTGTTGAGTTCTTTCATTTCTGCACAGACCTGCGTGCGTATCGTTTCCGGATCTTCGAATTCAAGTTCACGGCGATGAAAAACCCGGGGGAAAATATCATTAAGAATGTCGCCAGACTGAATACTTTCCAACGCTTCCAGTTGTCCGGCCTTGATATTATTAGCGCCATTGATAAACGCCCCACTGCCGAGATTAGTCAGCTTTAGGTGATATTTCTCGATCAACCTTTCTATCTCAAGGCGGGTATTGTTCAGCGTTGAGGTTGTGTAGACGTATTTTGACTGGGTACCACGAACCCGGAAAACCCCGCTCTGGATATATCCCTGCTTGGCATACTCATTCTTATCTTCACTTTGCTGAAACTTACTCTGACTGGCGTGGTGAGAATCCAGATTCTTCATTCCACAGTCTACGCCTGCAAGGTAGATATTCTCAAAACCCAATGTCACTGCCAGAGCCACACCAAAATTTGTCACCGTTGGATTACAACCATCTGCAACACAAAGCGTATTACCTTCCACCATTTTCAAAGCGTTTTTCACATAGACCATACCCAGGTCATTGGGCTTAATGGAGATGAAAGATTTATCTTTATCAAACAGTTCGAAGCACTTCGGGTACACCGTGTTCAAACCAACAAAGTAAATTCCCTCGCGAAACTCTGAGGCTGTAGAATTTCGTAGCCAGTCATAGGTACTTAACGGCCTTTCCTGCTCAATGTGGATATCCGGTTTTATACCAATATTTTGCAAAGTCCCCGTTGCTGAACCACAGGAAATCAGAATACAGCCCTGCCGGTTTTCCCGAATGTAATCGATACTCTCATCCAGAGAGGGGCCATTACCCAGAACAAAAACAGGGTACTGATTTCTATTCGCAGCATCATTTAATGCCATGCGTGAAATCCCGTAACCTCCGGCAATGTTTTGCAGGGTATGCGCCAGCCCCACACGCTCATCATCATAAAAACCAAATCCTGAAACCGCTTTCAGAATCCTCTCTTTAAGAGTCTTAACAAACTCTTTAATGTCTGGGTTTTCATAATGGTAGTAAACGTAATACTTGGAAAGGTTGAAATAACCATACTTTGAAAGAAAACTATTCAGACGAGCAATAGCTGTATTGATATCCTTCTCAATTATGACTTCAATTGAACCTTTTACGCTCTTCAAAAGAGTAGACCAGTCAACAAAGAACATCGAGGCAAAAAAGCCTGCAAGATCTGTGTCATATATCACAAGATTCCTTACAGGTTTTGCCTTTAACAATAAATCGATATGAAGACCACTTCCAATTCCACAAACTACAACCATTTGTAGAATATTATCTTTATTTGGTGCAGTAGCCCCTTTTTCTCCATCTGGATATAAATCGAACATTGATTCCATCATCTGCTGATGGATATAACCCTCTTGCTTTACTACCGATGCATCCTGATAGCGAATAAGACGGCACTTAGTATCATTCAAGAACTCATTGACTTGCTTTTTTGCATATGTAATTGGAGATTCAGGATAAACAAAACGCCCACCAGAATTTTGTATATTGATGTCCCCATTTCCATCAAACGCAGGAATTAGTCTGGTTGGCTTATACTTACTGACTCTCTCAAAAAGGTCAGGGCTTTTAGTTTTTAAAAATTCTAAGTTCTTAGAAAAAATCTGGCCCGCCTGATTTTTACTGTCTAAACGCGACAACAAAACATCCAGCCCTGAAGAGGTCTGCATATAAAACAACCTTTTGATTTAAAAAAGAAATTACCTTAATTATTTGTAGCAGTGAATGGAAGCCGCTCAAGAATGCCATCAAGCTGACTACCGGTACTCTGGAAACTATTCACAATTCGCTCCATCGCTAAGTACTGGGAATAGAGCCTCAACTCCAGCTTCTCCATCTTACGATCCAGATCTTCACGATCATCTGAGATTCCCTCAAGGGAATCATTAATACTCTCTTCACGCAGTTTAATGCTGCCGGAACTGGAGAGGAAGCTATCGATCAGCGTATTCAGTTCTCCCGCAAAGCCCCGTGAGAAACTTGCCGTAACGGTGCCTGCCGCTACTGCATTCTCACCGATGGTGAAGTTCAGACCGTAAGCATCAGAATCGATCGGTGGCAGTAGCACATTGCCAGAACCAAACGCGGTTTCTCCCGCAATCGTACCCACCGCATCAACACCCGTATCACTATAATCAGTCGCAGCAACTAAACCCAATTGTGCAGCATTGGTGCCATAATCCGCTGAATCAAAACTTACCGAAGATGCACTACCATAACTGCGCGAGGTAAAGTCAAAAGCGCTACCGTTGTAGCTGACATCGACCGCCACATTGGAATCACTCAGGTTGCTGTCACCATTAATCAGGGACTGCAGCGCAGCTGCAACTTCATCTTCAGATGAGAATGTTCCCGTTAGTGCAATGGTATCGCTTTTCACTCCATCAACAGTGACGGCAAATGAGTAAGTTGTATCCCCCTCAGCAATCACCAAATCTGATGGAAATGGGAAAGCCGGAGACGGTGCCCCCAGGCTAACCGATGCCTTTTCCGGGTTAGTGGTCACAACCACATCATAATCACCGGCCACCGTACCGGAAGCATAACTGCCGACACTCACAGAGACCTGATCATCACTGGTACTGGTCTGGGTGGCGAATAGCGCCTCAACCAACGCAAAATTATCATCCATCGCAGAGGAGAAATCATCCTCATCGATCGACAGGGTGCCATCAAGTTCGGTACGGATACCGATATTGGTCAATGCGGTAAAGCCGTCATCTAATCCTGGCACAACCGAGCCAATCGAGCTGCGTAAACGATTGATCAGCGTTTTTGCCGTACCATCGGTGGCAAGATCCCCTTTGACTGTCTGATTGGTCTCTGCATCCTGACTGTAACCCACCAAGTTCTGGGAGGTCTCATAAAACAAGTTGTAGGCATCTACAAAATCACGGATCGCCTGCTGTGCGATCGAGGTATCCTCTTCAACCGTAAAGGTCAGGCTGCTACCCGGCTCCGCTTTATTCAGCGAGAAGTTAAACCCCTGAATAACATCATCGATCTCATTGGTCTCACGGTAAACAGTCAAGCCGTTTACCTTTAACTGGGCATCTGCCCCCTGTTGCGTTTCCGTAACCTGAGAATGCTCAGTTTCATTAAACTCGAATACACTCAGACCCGTTGCATCCCCTTTAGTCGCATCATCACTGGAGATCCTCAGTGCATTATTTTCACCGGAAGGTGCTGTGAGGAGTAACTGATAATTGCCATCAACCAGCAACACAGAGGCCTGAACACCGGAATCTTCAGCGTTGATTTTTTCAGTAATATCATCCAGTGAATCACCCGCTTCAACCGTAATATTCAGTGCTGCACGGTCTGCGTTCACTGCAAAAGAGTATGGGTCCTGATCCGTATCTGCATCCGCAGCGGCATCAGCATCCTCATCATAGGTCCAGGCACCAAAACTGATGGTCAAGGTACCGCTTTCCCCCAGAGCCGCATCTTTATCCGCATAGGCACCTGTCGCTAAAGACTGAGCCTGCGCAACCGCTTCCACCTCAATCTGGTAGGTGCCGGTCTGGGCCCCCGCATCCACGGAGTTTGGGGTAATAATATCGGTGTCGGGAAACGCCACTGAACGGGAGTTAAAGGTATCGTTATCCGCCAAAGGCGACAGGACCGATTGCAACTCTGACAGACTGCTCTTCAGAGTACCGTACGCAGAGATCTGCGCATTGAGGGTTTCTTGCTTGGAATCTAAACGGTTTTGCTGCGGCGCACGTTCGATTTCAACTAACTGGGATACAAGACTGGTGGTGTCGATACCAGATCCGGCTCCCAGTGATTTAATGATGCTATCACTCATCGCCCATGCCTCTGGTTTTCAGGTGAGTAGATGAAAGCCTGAAAGGGCTCAGGCTTTCTTGTCAAACAGGAATCCTATCATCCGATCCAGGGATTCAGCAAACTGCAGCGCTTCCTCATTCGGGATCTGACGGATCACTTTATCAGTGCTCAGGTCACGAACCTGTACAACAACCTGATCTGAGGACTTATCCACAGAGAAGCTTAAAGAGCGCTGACTACTTTTCATCATCTCATTAAGACGATCAATGGCCGCATCAAGCTTTTCGGCGGTGACTTCCTGCGTCTGTTTCGCCTGCTCCTGAAGGCGCTCGCTCTTGGGCGGCTGCTCTACCGGCTGGCGTTGAACCTGCTGTGCTTGCTGAGGCTGCTGAGACGGCTGAACAATCGTGGCCGCAGCATTTGCAGCGTTCATTGATTCAATTGCCATAACCCATTCCTCTCTCTTTTTTAAAAAGAATCCCCTAGCCGTGTTTTAACTCCGTCTAGGGGATAGGCCGCCTACAATCTTACTTGTAGGAGTTCATGCAATGAACGGCCCCCTGTCGCTGTTTTCACATCGGCCAGGGGACTGGCCTCCTACGTCCTAGTATAGCTGCGATCTTACTGTAACAGAGACAGAACCTGCTGAGGTGCAGCGTTCGCCTGTGCCAGCATCGCAGTACCTGCCTGCTGCAGAACCTGAGCACGGGAGAGTGCAGCCGATTCTTTCGCAAAGTCCGCATCTTCGATACGTGAACGGGCAGCCGCTACGTTCTCAGAGACGTTAGACAGGTTATTGATAGTGAAGTCCAGACGGTTATTGATCGCACCCAGATCGCCACGTGTAGAACTAATTTCATCAAGTGCAGAGTCAATTACGTCTATAGCTCGTTGAGCGCCCGCCGCTGTAGAAATATCTACCGATGCAATGCTACCAGCGCCTTCAAGAGTATTACGTTCCTGAAGACCAGTAAGCGCTAACACATCAGCGTCTGTAGCGGTATCAGCATACTCCACAGAGATCTCTTCCTGATTAGAGGAGCGCAGCGCCAGACCAGAACCAGAAGCATATGCAACCACACCTGTCTCATCCGACAGTTTATTGATTGCCTCAACCGTGTTGCTCACACTATCCGCTTGAGATGTACCACCATCAATCGCGCCAATTTCAACACCATTTATGATCAAATCACCATCATTCAGATCATTTAATGCTGCTGCTGCTGTATTAATATTTGCCGATAACAGGTTTCCGTTATCATCGTTCAGATCAATACCTAAACCTGTAGACACGTCTGCAGCTGCTGTACCTGTTGCCTCAATCTTGACACCACGTCCATCAGCAGAAGTATCATCAAAAACAACTGAGTAGTTTGTTGCAACTGCAGCAGCTGCAGCTGAGTTACCACCAGCTGCAGCCGCCTGGGCTGTGTCACCAGTTACAGTAACTGTAGCAATATCCTCTCCCACCAACTGCAATTTATTATCATCTGTTAAAGAAGCGCTCACAAAACCACTGGATTCGTTAATCTTGTCAACAAGCTCATCCATAGAGTCAGTATCTGTTAACACCAGTGTTTCAACCGTGTTCCCGTTGTTGTCTGCAACTGCGATTGTCAGAGCATCAGTACCTGCTAGAAGGACGCCATCACCAGCATCTAGCGCTGTCCATTCCACAAGCGTGGAAGCTTCAGCACCGAATCCATCTAGATCCGCATTTATTGAGTCCAGAGTCTCTTGAACTGTTGCAGCGGCATCTACTGTGGAGATTGCCTGATCATTAACTGTAATTGATGCACCTGTGTTATTCACAGCAGCACGTAGGTTAGCTACTGCAGTAACTTCTTCACCCACAAGGTCTCCGGATACCCCACCAAGCGATTTAGAATCCATCGTACCAATTTCAAGTGCGATAGTTTCATTCGCATCGGCACCCGCCTGAAGGTCTACCTGACCCAAGGTACCATCCAGAATCTGAAGGCCGTTGAATTTAGTAGTTTCAGAGATTCGATCGATCTCCTGAATCAGCTGCTGAACCTCGGCGTTCAATGTTGCACGGTTACCATCATCGTATGTGCCGTTGGCAGACTGGATAGACAGCTCACGCATACGCTGCAGGATGTTGGTTGTTTCGTCCAGCGCACCTTCAGCGGTTTGAATCAGAGAGATACCATCGTTGGCGTTACGAATTGCCTGGTCCAGACCACGTACCTGAGAGGTCATACGGTTGGAGATTGCCAGACCCGCAGCGTCATCACCCGCTGAGTTGATACGCTTACCGCTGGTCAAACGTTCCATAGACTGGTTCAGGTCGCCCTGAGATAGAGTCAGGTTACGCTGAGCATTCAGCGACATAATGTTTGAGTTAATTACCATTGCCATGAGATGTTCTCCTCATTATCAGCCGAGTCTGACCGGCTGCTACATATATTTTTTGGCTATGCGGATCACTCTGTTTGAAGGGGTGAGTAATCCAAGCTTGAGTTAGTTATCGACCACTGTTTCAAACGCTTTAGAAAAAAAATCTGATTTTTTCCGAAACGCTCAGACCAATCATCGATGCCTCGTTGATTTTTGTTATCGGCAGGCTCACACTGAGCATTAGATTTTTTTGGAGACGAGCATGCACCCGCTGATTCAACTGGCACAAAACGCACTGGAACAGGCCCAACAGATGGAGCAACTTGCTCAGGATAACCAGTGGGATGAGCTTAACCAGATCCAGACAGCCCATAGCAAAACTGTTTATGAGCTAATGACCGCCGAGATCCCCCCAGAGCTGTCCGGGGATCTGCGTACGATCTTGCTTGAGGTCAAAGAGACCAACAACCGCACCATGCAGCTCGCCGAAACCGTTAAGACCGGATTAGTGAAAGAGAAAAAGACTTTGGGCCAGGCCGCAAAGATGCAGAAAGCCCTCGACGCATTCAGATAGAGGAAACGCGGTTTGTAGTTTGTGGTTTGTGGGATATGAGATTTGTGGGAGGCGTGTCTCACGCCGATTAATCCCCATCCCCGCCACACCCTCGCCCTGAGACAGGGCTCCTACAATTGAGCCCTACAGATAGATACAATCCCACCAGGGGTAATTCCTGACACTGCGGCATAACCCCGCCCTGACAGGATTCATTACGATGTAGCGAGCTATATCGATAATACTCTCTTCTGATCTCACAGCATGGTCATAAAAGCCGGTCTGCCAGATCGACTGCTTCAGCGCTCGAGTGCATAGTTTTTTAAACAACTTGACGGTTTCAGAGAGTGAGTAACTATCCTTTAAGTGCATCAACCAATGGATATGATCTGGCATCACTACAAAGGCGATGGTATCTGCAGAGGGGGAAAGCTGCCTTAGCGCTAAAACCGCCTGACGGGCTGCTAAGGGATTGGAAAATATCGGTTCGCGCTTTTGCGTGGTGAAGATCAGATAGTAGATCTGACCGGATTGACTATAGCGCCCGATGCGCAGGGCATGGGATCGTCCTTTTTTCATAGATCACATCCTTGTGATTATCATTTTGTATTGATGGTTCGCTCTATGGCAGGGCTCCCTATCCGTGGGAGGCATGTCCCATGCCGAATAATCCCAACCCCCGCCACACCCTCGCCCTGAGACAGGGTTCCTACATCCACACCCCGTAGGAGGCGTGTCCCACGCCGATTAATCCAAATCCCCGCCACACCCTCGCCCTGAGACAGGGCTCCTACATCCACACCCCGTAGGAGGCGTGTCTCACGCCGATTAATCCAAATCCCCGCCACACCCTCGCCCTGAGACAGGGCTTCTACATCCAAACCCCGTGGGAGGCATGTCCCACGCCGAATAATCCGAACCCCTGCCAATCCCTCGCCCTGGGACAGGGCTCCTACATCCAAACCCCGTAGAAGGCGTGTCCCACACCGAATAACCCCAATCCCTACCAATCCCTCGCCCTGAGACAGGGCTCCTACATCCAAACCCTGTAGGAGGCGTGTCCCACTCCGATTAATCCCAAGCCCTACCAATCCCTCGCCCTGGGACAGGGCTCCTACATCCAAACCCCGTAGAAGGCGTGTCTCACGCCGAAGAATCCAAATCCCCGCCACACCCTCGCCCTGGGACAGGGCTCCTACATCCAAACCCCGTGGGAGGCGTGTCTCACGCCGATTAATCCAAACCCCTACCAATCCCTCGCCCTGGGACAGCGTTCCTACAAGAATCTATTCTTTTACTCTGTCAGGATGCAGCAGACAGGCGATCGCTGGCAGGAGAATCAGCGCTCCCAGCATGTTCCAGATGAACATGAAGGTGAGCAGCACCCCCATATCGGCCTGGAATTTGATTGGTGAAAGTGTCCAGAGAATCACACCGATCGCCAGTGTCAGGCCGGTGAAAGCAACGGATTTACCGGTGCTCTGCAGCGTTTCCAGATAAGCCACCGACAGGCTATGCCCCTGCTGAAGATAGGTCTGCATCTTGGAATAGATATAGATGCCATAATCCACCCCAATCCCTACACCCAGAGCGATCACCGGCAGCGTGGCAACTTTGACGCCGATCCCCAGCTGCGCCATCAACGCCTGACAGAGAATCGATGTAAGCGCCAACGGCGCGATAATACAGACCACTGTGCGAATCGAGCGGAAGGTTAACAGACAGAGAAAGCTGACCACCGAATAGACCCAGATCAACATCTCATACTGTGCAGTTTCGATCACCTGATTGGTCGCGGCCTCAAATCCAGCTTTACCCGCCGCCATATGAAACTGAATCGTCTTGCTATTGAACTGCCCTGCGAAGCTTTCAACCGCTTGAGTGACCCCTTTCAACGTCTGCGCTTTATGGTCATCCAGAAAGATGATCACCGGTAGTAGCGAACAGCTGCTGTTCATCAGCCCTGCGGGCACATAGGCGAGCGAAGCGTTGATCACATACTGATTTCTGATCACCGAGCGCCATTGCAGGCTGCCCTCATTCAGTCCCGCTGTGACCCGTTCTGACACATCCACCAGCGAAATACTCGATTGCACCCCCGGCACATTGCGCAGGTAAAACTGAAAACGGTCCACCGTCTCCAGCGTTTCATAACGACTGCAATGCTCCTCTGGGGTTGAAACCATCACCACAAAGACATCACTGGAGGTCGAGTAGTTACTCGTAATAAACGCATTATCCAGATTGTAACGCGAGTCGGCACGTAGCTCCGGTGCGCCGCGATCCAGATCCCCTATCTGCAGATGCTGACCGCCGTAGAGTCCTAATACCAGCAAACCCACCGCAACTGTAACAGCAACCATTGCACCTTTCGGTTTGGCAAAGATGCTCAACAGATGCCAGTGAGAACGCTGCTTTTCAATACTTCGCTTCGCCTTACTGATCGCATTACGTCCCACGCCGACATAACTCATCAGTACTGGAAGCAACATCAGGTTGGTCAGCACAATGACAGCGACCCCAACGGAGGCCGCCACGGCTAGATCCTGAATCACCTGGATCTCTATCACCATCAACGTGATGAAACCGATCCCGTCAGAGATCAGTGCGGTCAATCCGGGTATATAGATCGTCTTAAACGCATGACGGGCCGCTTCAAGCTTTGAGGCACCGCTGCTGGCAGACTCCAGCGTAATCGTATTCACGACCTGAACGCCGTGACTCACCGCAATCGCGAACACCAAGAAGGGTACCAGCATAGAGTAAGGATCCAGCCCAAACCCCAGCAGGTTCAGTAGCCCCAACTGCCAGATCACTGCCGCCAGAGAGCAGATAAGCGGAACAACCGTCCCCATCACACTGCCGGAGTAGAGATAGAGCAACACCATAGTGACACCAAACGCTACTGCGAAAAAGAGCGCTACCTGCGAAGCACCTTCGATCAGATCGCCAACAATTTTGGCAAAGCCGGTAATATGGATGCTCACCTGCTCGCTGCTGTACTGGTCACGCACCAGCGTTTCCAGTCGTTCAGAGAACGCCTGATAATCGAGTTTTTCGCCCGTTTCCGGGTCTTTATCAAACAGAGGTACCTGCACCATCGCTGACCTGAAGTCATTGCCAACCAAAATACCGACCTGACCGGAACGCAGGATATTGGTTCTCACCTGCTCCAGACTGGCTGCAGAACCATCGTATTTAGCGGGGATCACAGGCCCACCCACAAATCCCTCTTCGGTCACCTCGGTCCAGCGCACATTCGGCGTCCAGATCGATTTCAGCGCAGAGCGGTCAACACCGGGAATAAAAAACAACTCATCGGTTACTTTCTTCAGCGTGGTTTGAAACTCAGCGGTGAAGATATCACCCTCATCGGCAGCAACAACTACACGAATACTGTTGCCCAGCCCCGCAAGGTCATCTTTGAAATTCAGGTAGTTTTCAACATAGGGATGTTCCGCCGGAATCATTTTGACAAAGCTGGCATCAGGACGAATCTGTGAAGCCTGCCAGAGGAAAAACAGTGTCGCGATCATAAAAACAAGCAGCACCGGTTTTCGGCATCCAAACAGAAAGCGCTCTGCGACCTTTTCACTGGTCGTGATTGGCCAGAGCAGCAGGGATGAGATCTGTTTCATTACTGCTCACCTCCACTCAAGGCGACACGGCTAACGCCATTCTCACCGACAATAACCAGCCTGTTACCCGCAACAACCAGATCAGCGTAACTCAACAGCCCCCGATCAGAATGGGGGATAAAGCGATCACCCTGCTGCTTTAGAAGTGCACCACCCTGCCCTACCAGATAAGCTTTACCCTCAATCGCAGCAGCCCCAGTAATCGTTGATCTATGAGGCAAAACAATCGGCTCCCAACCCATACCTTTCCGCTTGAAGACATTGCCACGCAGCCCCATCAGATAGAGTCCATCGGTTTCAACAGCGGTAAAAAAGGAGCCCTCATAAGGTGACTCAACCGCCTGCCACGCTGTCCCATCCACACTTTCCAGAAGCAAACCCGCCTCCCCTAGAATCAACAACTGTCCATCCCCGGTCTGATACAGTTTATTTAGATGAAATCCCTCTGGGTTGGGCAGATGGTGTCCTCTGTAGTGCCAACTTCGGCCACCATCGTCGGTTATAAAGAACATACCGTAGGAACCAAGCAGATAACCTGTTTTCTGATCGGTAAAATAGATATCAAGCAGTGGCGCACTGGGTGCTTCGTCTGCAGCGCCCCTGGCATCATCCAACTGATATTCGATCTCCTCCAACTGATCGGCATACTGCTCCGAATTCACAGACAAACGCTCAAACTCAGCAGCAAGCGCTTTTACCCGCAGACTGTTCAGCTGACTACCCTCAAATTTTTTTGACCAGGATTCACCCCGATCAGAACTGTGAACCACCACACCATCATGACCAACAGCCCACCCTTGCCTGTTATCAAAAAAGTGCACTCGGGTAAAGAGCGTGCTCACTGGGACTTTTGCCTGATGCCAGGTTTCACCATTATCATCAGAGTAGATAATTACACCCTGCTCACCCACGGCCACCAGTCTCTGATCGACTTTCGTGATGGAAAGCAACAGCAGATCTGTCAGGGATTGCTGCTCTATCGCTGGTAGTAACAGGCGGTCTGCCCGGAGTACCCCAGCCTGAAAAAACAGAGTGATCATTAGAAGAGAGATAAAGGATAAAGAACGCATGCGGAGCCCAATTATTATTTTTTTCGGGATTATTAAGCAGTAAAGCTTGGTATATGCTTTCTTATCGAACAATAACATCGGCCCCCATTTTTAGTAACATTTAAGTTCAGGCCCATTTCTGTCCTAGCGAAATCTAAGAAAAATTCTTAATTTTCATACAGTAAATTATAGGCTCATTACATCTTTTTAATAATGAGGTAACATCCCTGCCGGAAACTAATGTTCATTATTTCCCCGACCGAAAGGACGGTTGGAATGAATATTCATAAGAAAACCGGATGAAACCTAGAAACGCGGCCCTATAAAAACAAACTATGTCGCCCCAGAAAAACCGGAATTTACTGGAGAGCAACCATGTCGAATCTGCACATATCAGGCAGGGAGTGCGTATACCCTGGTAACGTACGCCTCATTTCTACTACCGATACCCGCGGCACTATCACCTACGCTAATCCGGAATTCTGCGAAGTTGCTGGATTCACTCAGGAGGAGCTGATTGGAAAGCAACACAGCATTGTTCGCCACCCGGATATGCCTCCCGCTGCGTTTGAGGATATGTGGGCACACCTGAAGAACGATCAACCCTGGATGGGGATGGTGAAAAACCGTTGTAAGAATGGTGACCACTACTGGGTTCAGGCCTACGTCATGCCGATCTTTGATAACAGCGGAACTAAAACCGGTTATCAATCAGTACGTACCCGCCCCTCTACCGAGCAGATAGAGCGCGCAGAGAAGATCTACACCAAGATAAGCAATAAACCTCCACGTAAGGTAGAGACAATCAGTCTGGCCGCTCGCATTCTGACAATTACCGCGCTGATGGGACTCATGATGTTAGCAATCCCATTCCTTCCACTGACAGCGATCGTCAGCACCCTACTCATGGCTGCTATCTTTGCCGGAGGCCTAAGTTGGATCTATCTGGCCACACGCGGTTTAAGGAAGATATCCAACGTCACCTCAGATATCTATGACAACCCACTGGCCCAACTGGTGATGACCGAGAATATGCATGAGCAGGGCTCAGTAGAGCTCTCTACCCGGATGATGCGCGCCCGACTGAGAACCATTGTTGGCCGTGTTGAGGATTCCATCGGCACACTCAAAGATGTCATGAATGAAACAGATGAGGCGATCAGCCAAACAACCTCAGGGATCCATCAGCAGAATAGCGAAAGTGATATGTTGGCCAGTGCAGCAACCGAAATGTCTGCCACCGCCCATGAGATAGCAGAAAACACAGCCCAAACCTCTGAGGCCACCCAGAAAGCATCTGCACTCGCTGAACAGGGCAAACAGAACATCAGCACCATGCAGTCCAGTATCACAGAGCTGGTAGAGGATGTTGAAACCGCTTCCCTCTCTTCTGAGGAGCTGAAACGCCAGGCCTCCTCCATCGAACAGATCGTAAATATCATTAACGATATCGCAGAGCAGACTAACCTACTGGCGCTTAACGCTGCGATCGAAGCCGCACGTGCAGGAGACCAGGGTCGTGGATTTGCAGTGGTCGCTGATGAAGTCCGCACTCTGGCCCAAAGAACACAGACCTCCACCAGCGAGATCCGCAACACCATTGAAGCGATCCAAAAACAGGTATCTGTGACCGCTGACTCCATGCAACGCTGTTCCGAACAGGCGCAAACAGGGATTCAGTTAGCAAATGAAGCCACAGCGTCCTTTGATGCGGTCTCTCATGCGATGACTGAGGTATCTGATCGCTGCACGCAGGTTGCCAGCGCCTCGGAGCAACAAAGCGCCGTCTCCGATGAGATCAGCAATAATATTCTCAGCATCCGCAATATCGCCAGTAACAATATGGAAGCTGCGGAGAAGACCAACCATGCGAGTGGCAACCTACACAAGCTGGTGAATGATCTTAACTCAATGATGAAAACGTTCTCGGCATAAACCCCTGAGCGCAGATCCGGTCCTACTGAGGTTTTCCCAGAGGGCCGGACCTGCTTTCCTACCCCTTCTCGTTTCTGTACTTCTGAAAAGCCGAAATTGCTGCATGAGTAAAATCCGCTTGACCCGTAATTGATATCAATTATCATTACCAGATTACCTTTTTGCAGACCCCTCTATGAGCAAGCACAAAACATTATGCAAATTTAAGCGGTCAGATATTGAAGCTCATTTCAATGAGTTAGCTAAACAGACCCGATCCAGCCAATACCTCTGCCTTAAATGTGCCCGCTCAGCCAGCGGAAAGAAATGGCTCTGCAAACCGGCATCAATTTAATTCGACCTCTAAGAGACACCTAAACATGCTTAGCCCTATCATGCTTGAAAAGCTGAACGAACAGATCAATCTGGAATTTTTCTCCTCCAATCTCTACCTGCAGATGGGCGCCTGGGCTGAATCTAAAGGTTTCGAAGGATGTGCTGAATTTCTCTATAAGCATGCGGATGAAGAGATGTCGCACATGAAGCGCCTTTTCACCTACGTGAATGAAACCGGCGCAATGGCCCTGATCGGATCCATTGAATCTCCTTCAGCTGAATATGAATCCGTACGTGATCTTTTTGAGAAAGTGTATGAGCATGAGTGCTTCATCACGGGCAAGATAAACGAACTTGCACATACTGCCTTTGCCAATCAGGATTACTCCACTTTCAGTTTCCTACAGTGGTATGTCGCTGAACAGCATGAAGAGGAAAAACTGTTCAATGGTATTCTGGATAAGATCAAAATAATCGGTGAAGATGGAAAAGGACTATTCTTTATTGATAAAGAGATCGGTGAACTGGCAAAGAACGGTAACGGCGGCAGCATCATGGATGCACCAGCAGAGATATAGACTATAAATCAATAAGTTATACGACACACCTAGATCAAAACAGAAGATTTTTCAAAAAACCTTCTGTTTTTTATATATTTTCCCTAAAGTAATATCAGATATGCCCGATAATTAACCAGAAAGTAGCCTCTCATGCCTGAAACAAGGAAGGAGAATTAGCGTGAATACTGATTGCACACACTGTTTTGAACTAGTAAACACGGGCAAGGAACACCCTGATCTTAAAACGGTCAGCGACCTGGGCAGCTCGCAGATCTGCAAATGCGGACATTGCGGTGCGATGCTGATGAGTACTGCAGGGAACTGGGATGTCGTAATCAAGGGCTCCGTCACCCGCCATCACAAGCGCAATAAACGAAACGCGGCCTGATATCTGCCCAGCGACGCTGTCAAAAAACAGTTGGCAGCGTTCATATTTCAGCGTACGTTGAGCCAGACAGGATCACTATAAAAGTCCGTTATGCTCTCACTTCGCCAGCTTATCCAACAGGATAGCAACCACAACCTGCTCGACCTCCTTTCCAGCTTATGCCAGGGATCCATCGCCGTTGATGAACAGGGGCTTATTCTCTGGATGAGCGATGCCTACCGATCCTTGATCAATGTTCCCGAAGGGCTGGATCCGATCGGCAGACCCGTTGAAGAGCTACTGCCCACCACTCAACTCCCCAGAGTCGTACAAAGCGGGAAGCCCTCTTTTGTTGATCTTATGCAGATCAACAACCGCTGGTGCGTCGTCACAAGGCTACCAATCAGAAACCCTGAAAATGTGGTCCTCGGTGCGATCGGCTTTGTCTTTTATGATGATCTCGACAGCCTGCAACCGCTCTTTGACAAGTTTGCCAGACTCCGACGTAAGTTTGAGGATGAAAAGATACTCCGCCCCAGCCGTTACGCGCTCGATGACATGATCGGGAGCGCCCCTGCCACCGAACAACTTCGTCGTCAGGCACTCCGCGCAGCCCAACTGGATACAACGCTTTTGCTCCTCGGAGAAACCGGTACAGGGAAGGAGCTGCTCGCTCAGGGGATTCACCACGCCTCTCCCAGGCGTGCAGGCCCTTTTGTCGGAATCAATATGGGTGCGCTCCCCGAATCGCTGGTTGAATCGGAACTCTTTGGCAGCGCGCCCGGCGCTTATACCGGAGCTAACCGGGCAGGCAGAGTAGGCAAGATCCAACTGGCGGATGGCGGCACCCTTTTCCTAGATGAGATCGCCGAGATGCCCCTCACTATGCAGGCTAAACTTCTGCGAGTTCTTCAGGAAAGGGAGGTTGAAGCGCTTGGATCAAACCAACTACAGAAAGTTGATGTCCGTATTATCGCTGCCACCGCTAAAGATCTGAAACAGTTGGTCCAGACCGGCGAGTTCAGAGAGGATCTCTACTATCGCCTAAATGTCTTACCGATTCAGATCCCTCCGCTACGTGAACGTCTGGCTGATCTCCCCGAGCTGACTGAGTTTATGCTGACACAGATCCAACGCCAATCTCAGTTGCCCGAGCTTTCCCTTTCAGCCACCGCTATGGAGTGGCTAACCCACTACCGCTGGCCAGGTAATATTCGGGAGCTAAGAAACCGGTTAGAGCGAGGCTGCGTTATGGCCGAAGGGCAGCAGATTGAAGCACTCGATCTGGGCTCCGACGATGAAGCCATCACCGATGCAGATACCGACTCTGCAGGCACCGATCTGAAACATGTCCGCATGGAAGCCGAATATCAAAGAATTCAGCAAGCCATTACACAATGTAACGGCAATAAAACCGCCGCTGCTAAACGCCTGGGTATCTCACGGGCAAGCCTGTATCAGAAGCTATCTTCACACAGATAAACCGTCTATAAAAATAGACACAAGCAACACACCCGTCTCAAAAAAAAGACAACTCCATTCATCTCTCTCTTTAACAAAATCAGTAACCCTTTGTTTTTAAAGAACCATTAACATCTGGCTCAACCTTTGCTCTATTCCTGGCAAACAGAATAAAAATAATCGGTAGCGCTATGACCCCGAATAAACAACTGACAGCCGAGCAGGCTGCTACACTGATCCAATCCAATGACACTCTGGTCACTGGAGGCTTTATCGGTATCGGATTTGCTGAAAGTCTGGCAAAAGCGATCGAAAAGCGCTTTCTTGAAGAGGGATACCCCAACAACCTCAGCCTGCTCTATGCCGCAGGCCAGGGCGATGCAAACAACCGCGGCCTGAATCATTTTGGACATGAAGGGATGATCAAGCGCGTCATCGGTGGACATTGGGGGCTGGCCCCCAAACTTGGAAAACTGGCCCTTGAAAATAAGATTGAAGCCTACAATCTCCCTCAGGGGATTATCTGCCATATGTTTCGTGATATTGCAGCAGGGCGACCCGGCACTCTTACCCACGTCGGCTTAAATACCTTTGTGGACCCGCGCCAAGAAGGCGGCAAAATAAATAATCGATCGAAAGATGATCTGGTAGAACTGCTGGAGATTCAGGGAGAAGAGTGCCTGCTCTATAAGCACTTCCCGATCAATATTGCGCTATTGCGGGGAACCACGGCTGACGCCAAAGGCAATATCTCTATGGAGCGAGAAGCGCTACCACTGGACGCCCTGGCGATAGCTCAGGCAGTGAAAAACAGTGGCGGCAAAGTTTTAGTTCAAGTTGAAAGAGTGACTACCCAGCACCAACTGACTCCGGACAGAGTTCGTATCCCTGGCATTCTGGTTGATCATTTTATTGTGGCGTCAGAGGAGAGTGACCACCCACAAACCTTTGCCGAGACATACAATCCAGCCTATACCGGTGAGATCATTCAAACCAGTGACACGCCCAACCCAGCACCTCTGGATGCGCGTAAAGTGATAGCTCGCAGGGCTCTGATGGAGCTACAGAAAGGTGCGGTGGTGAACTTGGGTATCGGCATGCCTGAATCGATTGCAGCCGTTGCAGCCGAGGAGGGCAAACTGCAGGAGTTTACCCTGACAGTTGAACCCGGTGGCATCGGAGGCCAACCTGCCAGCGGGCTGAGTTTCGGGGCCATCAGTAATGCCGAAGCGATTATCGATCAACCGGCTCAGTTTGACTTTTACGATGGCGGAGGCCTTGATCAGGCCTTCCTTGGTCTGGCTGAAACCTGCTTTGAGGGGCACGTCAATGTCAGTCGGTTCGGGAGTAAGCTTGCAGGCGCTGGTGGCTTTATCAACATCACTCAAAACACCCAGGACCTCTACTTCCTTGGTACCTTTACATCCGGGAAGCAGCAGCTTGAAATTCAGGATGGAAAGCTCGATGTCGTTCAAAATGGCACCTTGAAGAAATTCAAAACCACAGTTCAGCAGATCACGTTTAATGGTAGCTACGCCCTCCAGTGTCGTCAGAGAGTCACGTTTATCACTGAACGCGCCGTATTTAGATTAACTAATCGGGGACTGATGCTGACTGAGATCGCTCCCGGCATCGACCTGCAAAAAGATATTCTGGATCAGATGGAATTTACCCCGCTGATCGATGATCACCTGACCCCGATGGATGAACGCTTATTCAGACCAGACTCAATGAGACTGGATCAACCCGGCAGCAGACCGATGCAGCAGATGCGGGCATTGATGAAAAAGGTACTGCTCAGTGAGCAATGTTCCACACCGGAACCGATTGTAACCTCAGCAAGCTAAGGGAATATCTGCTTTTACCATCCAGTGATCTGTGCGCCAGAACCCATCTTAAATTCGCTTGTGCGGCGTTAATGTGCCCGGGCTTTGGCGCCTGATCAATAGAGTTAATACGGTTGCTCTTCTCAGATGCCTCGCAGTCGATGGACCCGACTACGATTGCACTCCTAATTTATCCGTCAGACTCGCTGGATGGTTTTTTTATTAAAAGAAATTTTAAGTATCAGGTCGCATTTCTCTCAATATGATCCAATACTGATACAAGCACCCTTCCTATCTGGCACAGTGGATCTATGAAAAAGCTCACCTTAGTCCGTCATGCGAAATCCAGCTGGAAATACCCAGAACTCAGTGACTTTGATCGCCCCCTGAATAAGCGCGGTAAACGTGACCTACCCGAGGTTGCTCAACGCCTGCTTGAACAGGAGATAATCCCTGACCAGATCTTCAGCAGCAGCGCCAAACGCGCGATGAAAACCACTGAGGCTATAAGCGCTTGCCTTAATCTTAAAGGAGATCAGGTGCAGGAGATCCCTGAGCTATACGAAGCTTGCGCAGAAACGATCAAATATCTGTTACAGAACCTGCCGGAGTCGATCAGGCACATTATGATCATCGGGCACAACCCCGGACTGGAACGGCTCTGCTTTGATCTAACCCAGGAAATCCCGTTAAAATTTCCAACAGCAGCGGTTGCTCATATGCACCTGAGTATTACCCAATGGCATGAGTTAGCCGATGGGTGTGCAACTCTGACCTACTTTGATTACCCCAAAAAACATCTTCCACCCAAATAGGTTTACCTCTCACCAAGCATGCTAAAATAACGCCTCCTTGTTTGAGACTAGAACCGTGGATCTATACCTGCAATCGCTGAGCTTCACTGCAAATATTGTCGCGCCTATCTTCTTTATCGTTTTCCTGGGCTACCTGCTGAAGCGATTACGTATCATCGATGAAGCCTTTATCGGTACCGCTTCACGACTGGTCTTTATGATTACCCTGCCAGCCCTCGTGTTCATGTCGATCTCCAGAACCGATTTTCAGGCGGTATTCAATCCCGAACAGCTGGGGTTTGTTCTGGCCGCCACGATTGTGAGCTTTATCACTCTGTGGTGGATCGCAAAACGATGGATAACCCGAGGAGAAGATCTGGGGGTTTTCATTCAGGGCGCCTTTCGCAGCAACTACGGCATCATCGGATTGGCGGTTAGCTACAACCTGTTCTCAGATTCTGGCCTAGCGCAAGCATCCCTTCTGCTGGCATTAGTAATCCCTCTGTTTAATGTTCTTTCGATCATCGCGCTGACCATACCCGCACAACGCAGTGGTGCCGCCAGTTTTGGGAATATGTTACTTGAGGTTCTGAAAAACCCGCTGATCATTGCGGTGCTGCTAGCACTGCCATTCTCCTATTTTGGTTTCCAGCTTCCAGAAGTAGCGACAAAAACAGGCCGCTATTTTGCCAACCTGACCCTGCCACTGGCGCTGCTTGCGATTGGGGGATCACTAAATCTGGATAGTTTGCGCAACACTTCAGCTCAGGCGACCTGGGCATCAGCATGCAAGTTAGTCATCATCCCATTAGTGTTGACACTCACCGCCTGGTTATATGGTTTCAAAGGGCAAGACCTGACCATGTTGATGGTATTATTTGGCTGCCCAACTGCAGCAGCCAGCTTTGTGATGGCCAAAGCGATGGGCGGCAACGCCGAACTGGCAGCCAATATCATACTGATGACAACACTGGGTTCTGTCGCTAGCCTCTCTGCCGGCATCTACCTGATGCGCGTTCTCGGGGTTATCTGAATCAGCCGTGAAAAGGTCATCATTTTTAACCATCTTTCCAGTATTAGGGGAGGTAAAATGGCTACCGCAGTTTCTGTTACAACGATCTGATGCAGGGTTTGAAACATGCTTAAACTATTTAAGAGTGACCAACTGGCCAAGGCCAGTAAGGCGATCGAAACGGATGATTTGGAGAGACTTCAAAAGCATCTGAAGAAGATCAGCAGTGACCAGATTGATCAGCCTGTTGCCGAGAACAGCCCAGCGCTGGCGGAGCTCTGCATTCTTGCCCAATCAGCCAAGGCCCTGAAACAGGTATTAGAGCATGGCGCCAACCCGAACACCCAGAGCGTTAGCCAACCTCAGCTATCTCTGTCACAGCTAGCGCTAACTCAAGAGACCAGTCTCCCCCTGCTCACAGCACTGTATAATGCGGGATGCCAAACAGATCCGACCTCCCTACTGAAGCCCTGTTTTTCCCACTGTAGAGAACAGGAGCTGATGCTCCATCTCTCCTTACTGCTGCAGCAGGGCGCAAAGCTGGATGATGAGCTAACAGATTGCGCACTCAGAACAGAAAACCGCGCGCTGATTCACTTCATTATCAATTCAGGAGCATCTAAGCCCGAAGGCTTAGAAACCGGTGATTACTCCGACGAGACACTGAGCTATGCACTCAAATGTTGGGACGATCTGCGTATCAGACAGATGTTTCTTTAGCCCTGACAGATGCAGGGACCGTAATACCAAACTCCGGGATATCGATCTTAGGACAGCGATCCATAACCACCTGCAAGCCCGCGTCCTGCGCTTTTTGTCTGGCCACAGGGTTGATAACGCCCAACTGCATCCAGACCGCCTTCGCACCCAAAGCTATTGACTGATCCACAGCGTCAACAGCCGCCTCACTGTTGCGAAAGATATCCACAAGATCGATCGGCCCCTCTATCTCAGATAACTGCGCCAGCACAGTCTGACCGTGAAGCTCTTCGCCTGCCAGCAGAGGGTTCACCGGAATAACCTCGTAACCACACATCTGCAAAAATGCCATCACTCGATAACTCGCACGCTCAGGCTTGTTGCTCGCCCCCACCATCGCGATGGTGCGTGTGTTCTCAAGAATCTCTGTTACCTGTTGCTCATCACTCATGATTGCTCAACTCCCTGTTGATGACTGTTACACACCGGGCAAGACGGGTCTTTTCGCAGCTTGAGCGTACGCCAGTCCATTGTTTTCGCATCCAAAAGCAGCAAACGTCCCGCAAGACTCTCTCCCACCGATGCCAGTACCTTTAATGCTTCCATCGCCTGCACAGAACCGATAATTCCCACCAGAGGCGAGAGTACACCGGATTCCGAACAGGTCAGATTCTCATCACTTCCCTCTTTATACAGACACTGGTAGCAAGGTGACTCTGGCTTAAGCGGATCATAGACCGCAACCTGCCCCTCCATGCGAATCGCAGCACCGGAAACAAGTGGCTTTTTATGCATAAAACAGGCACGGTTAATCGCAAAACGGGTAGAAAAGTTATCGGTACAGTCTACGACCAGATCTACAGTAGCAATCAAGCTCTGCATCGCCTCATCATCAAGACGCTCATACAGGGTCTTAACCCGCGTATCGGGGTTCAGTTGCGCAATGGTATTCCGGGCAGAATCAACCTTGGGCTGACCGATACGCTTTGTATTATGCGCAACCTGCCGCTGCAGATTCGACAACTCCACCTCATCATCATCAACCAGCACCAGCTCACCAACCCCGGCTGCGGCAAGGTACATAGCAACCGGGCTTCCCAGACCGCCCAGCCCGATAATCAAGACCGTTGAATTGAGCCAGATCTCCTGACCGTTAATATCCACATCCGGCAACATGATCTGCCGACTGTAACGCAACAGCTGTTCATCACTCAGCATTGAACTCTCCTCATGCTGTAACCTCTCCAGGCCATCGCCCACAGGTAACACGCTCATTTTGACCGTAGTCCCGGTACGTTTCTACATCCATGTAACCTAACTGCTCAAGCAGCTTCCGGCTACCTGCACCCTGATCGTAGCCATGCTCAAACAGAAGATATCCATCCGGCTTAAGGTAATCCCGCGCCTGCTCAGCGATCAGCTCAATATCTGCCATCCCCTGCTTATCTGAGGTTAACGCTGAGAGAGGCTCAAAGCGTACATCCCCCTGTATCAGATGCGGATCATCCGGATCGATATAGGGGGGATTACTCACAATCATATCGTATTGCCCACGATGCGGTTCAAACCAACTCCCCTGAACAATGCTGACGTTATTCAGTTGCAGTTTGCTGCAGTTTCGCGTTGCTAAAGCAACCGCCTCATCAACATAATCAGACGCAACAATCTGCCACGAGCTGCGCTCTGTTGCCAACGCCAGTGCAATGGCGCCGGTCCCGGTACCCAGGTCCGCAACTCTGGCCTCTTTTTTATCACAACAAGCTAGCGCCTGTTCCACCAGCATCTCAGTATCCGGCCGTGGTATCAGTGTGTGTGGCGATACTTCGAGATCGAAACTCCAGAAACCCCGATAACCAAGAATATGTGCCACAGGCTCACCCGCTCTCCGACGGCTCACCATCGTTTCTAACTGCTCAACCTGCTTCTGTTCAATCTCACGCTCAGGCCAGGTAAAAAGATAACTGCTGGGTTTTCCAATCAGATGACAGAGCATCAGTTCAACATCCAGCTCAGGGGACTCACTGACCTGCTGTAACTGCTCACTTAATTTTAGAACTTGCCGAATCTGCATAGCCCACCGATCTAAAGAAAAAGGGCCATATACGGCCCTTTTCATTAACTCTCTTCTGACAGCGCACCCAGCTGTTCAGCCTGATACTCATTCATTAGCGGTTCGACGACATATTGCAATTCGCCCGCAATGATCTCCTGTAACTTATACAGGGTCAGGTTGATGCGATGATCGGTGACACGCCCCTGTGGATAGTTATAGGTACGAATACGCTCCGAACGATCACCACTACCGACCAGACTCTTGCGGGTACTGGCCATCTCCGCCTCATGCCGCTCCTGCTCAGCAGCCTGCAACCTGGAGGCCAGAAGTGACATCGCTTTGGCACGGTTCTTATGCTGAGAACGCTCCTCCTGACATTCGACCACAACCCCCGTCGGGAGATGGGTGATTCGAATCGCAGAATCGGTTTTATTGACGTGTTGTCCACCCGCACCTGACGCACGAAAGGTATCAACTCGCAGATCCGCCTTATTGATCTCAATCTCAGCCGATTCATCCATCTCAGCCATAATTGCAACGGTACACGCGGAGGTATGGATTCGCCCCTGAGACTCAGTTTCCGGTACCCGCTGTACGCGATGGGCACCTGACTCAAATTTCAACTGAGAATAAACATTAGTACCTACAATACGAGAGATAATCTCTTTGTAACCACCATGCTCACCCTCATTAGCGCTGACCACTTCAACCCGCCAACCCTGCATTTCGGCATAACGGGAGTACATCCGGAAAAGATCTCCGGCAAAAATGGCAGCCTCATCTCCGCCCGTTCCAGCACGTACTTCGAGGAAAACATTTCGCGAATCATTCGGATCTTTTGGTAGCAACAGTATCTGCAGATCCGCCTCAAGCGCTTCGATTCGAGCCTTTGCCTGAGGATATTCATCCTTTGCCATCTCACGCATATCAGGATCAGAATCTGCCATCATCATTTCAGCTTCTTCAAGATCCTCCTGAGCCTGGTTATAAGCAGAAAATGCCTGTACCACGGGCTCCAGTTCCGAGTACTCCATTGAATAATCCCGGAACTTGTTTTGATCGGAGATCACATCTGGATCAGACAGTAACGCCGCCAACTCTTCATAGCGGTCACTGAGCTTCTCCAGCTTACTTAAAATCGAATCTTTCATTATTTACCGTTCTGTTGTTGCTCACCCAGTTGGTGAAGCTCCTGCACAACATCCAACACATCAGTGCGCCCTTCAGCACTCGCTTTGCGCATCTGAATCGTTGGATGGTGCAGCATTTTTTTTGTCAAACCTCGTGCCAACATCGTCAACACTTCTTCAGGAGATTTACCGTTACTCAACTGTTTCAGCGCCCTTTCCAGCTCCTGATCACGCAGAGCTTCAGCTTGAGACCTGAACGCAGTCAGTACATCAACCGCATCGAGAGAACGTAACTGGCGCATAAACTCATGCGCACCGGTCTCAATAATCTCTTCAGCCTGACGCGCAGCATCTTCACGACTACGCTGATTCTCCTCGATCACCTCTTTGAGGTCATCTACGGTATAAAGGTAGACATCATCCAGCTCAGCAACCTGCTCTTCAATATCGCGAGGCACGGCGATATCCACCATAAAAATGGGGCGGTGCTTACGCTTCTTCAAAGCAGTTTCTACCGCGCCTTTACCGAGAATAGGGAGCTGGCTCGCGGTTGATGCGATGACAATATCAGCTTCAGCCAATGCATCAGGAATATCCCCTAACAATATGGCATTCCCACTGAATTCATCGGCCAATGCCAGCGCGCGACTCAAAGTCCTGTTCGCGACAGTTATCTCTTTTACACCGGCATTGTTAAGATGACGAGCAACCAGTTCAATGGTCTCACCCGCACCGATCAACAGCGCTTTACTACTATTGAGATCTGCAAAGATATGCTGAGCCAGACTCACTGCGGCATATGCCACCGACACTGGGTTTTCACCAATGGCAGTATCAGTTCGCACCTGTTTTGCTACTGAAAACGTTTGTTGGAACAAGCGTCCCAACTCAGCCCCTACATGCCCCTGCTCCTGAGATAAGCTAAAGGAAGATTTCAACTGCCCCAGTATCTGAGGCTCCCCCAGTACCAGGGAATCAAGACCACTGGCCACACGCATCATATGTCGCGCGGCTTCCTCATCCCAGAAAACATAGGAGCAGCGTTGCAGTTCATCAGGATCAAGGCGGTGATAATGTCCAAGCCACTCCAGCAGAGCACGAGAACCCTCGATTCCGGCTGAACAGTAGAGCTCCGTACGGTTGCAGGTGGAAAGGATCGCAATCTCTTTTAGATCGGCGAACTCTCTGGCCTGCTGCATCGCTTCAGACAGCAGTTCGGGCGCAAACGCAACACGCTCACGCACTTCAACTGATGCTGTTTTATGATTGATGCCTAACGCAAGTAGAGCCATTCTATCCGCCGTAACCCGATACTTTCTTGACGCTTACAGTACTGATGTTGTCAGCCACTGCAATAAATAAGCGCGCTATGATACAACGCTTTAGCGCAAAGGTTAAAACTCCATATTAGGAATAGGGGAACTTCTCGCATAAAAATGGCCCCTAATAAGAGGCAAAACATCCAATGATAGCTGACAAGCTGTTGCGGATTAAACTATAGTGACCTGAACCAATTCAGGGATGTCAGGGGCTGACCACGCGTTTTTCTATGAAAAAATCTCTATCATTTTTTATCTTCACCGTCGCTTTGCTGCAAGGATGCCAGAGCAATCCGAATAGGAGCGAACCGGTTTCGCTGGAGCCCGTTACCTACACCCCGGGTGAGTTCAACCGGGAATCGCTGTATGACCTAATGCTCGCAGAACTTGCCGGTCAGCGCCGAATGTTCCCGATTGCTCTGGAAAAGTATCTGCACCAGACAGAAAAAACCCGTGACCCCCTGATCGCGGAGAGAGCCACCCGGATAGCCCAATACCTGAGGGACAGCGAAAAAACACTGCTGGCAGCCCAACTCTGGCGGGAGATAGCAACCGACAACCCCGAACCTTATCAGATAGAGGCCAACATACTTCTTCATAAGAAGCAGTATGACGCAGCCCTGCCGTTGGTTCGCAAAGCACTTGAGTACGATGCGTTAAGAACGCTCGCACTGATCCGCACCCAGAGCGATCAGATTGATTCAACCACCCAAGCTGAATACATCAAAATGCTGCAGAGCTATGGCAGTGAACAGCCTCCCAGAGCTGACCTGGAACTTACACTGGCTCTTTTGTACAAAGCCGCCGGAAGAGAACAGCTTGCCCTGTCTGCATTTAATCGCGCCCTCGACATTGAACCGAATAACCCGGAAGCGCTCATACAGAAAGCTGAGTTACTGCGTTCTGACAATGATATCAATGGTGCGCTCGATCTCATCCAAACTGCCTTCGAGCAACAACCTGAAAACAGACAGCTTCATATCCTCTATACCCAACTGCTTTTTCAAGCCGAACAATCAAAAAAGGGGGTTATGCAGGCCGAAACGCTGCTGCAGAAGAATATTAAAGATCACCAGCTAACCTACTATCTGGCCCTGTTACTCCTTGAGAATGAAGCACCCGAAAGTGCCAAAACAGCATTCCGGCGCCTGCTTGAACTCAAACCTCAAGATAGCTCACCACACTTTT
The DNA here is from genome assembly GCF_947498015.1 of uncultured Neptuniibacter sp. Taxonomy (GTDB): domain Bacteria; phylum Pseudomonadota; class Gammaproteobacteria; order Pseudomonadales; family Balneatricaceae; genus Neptuniibacter. The sequence goes on along the minus strand of NZ_CANMIR010000013.1, from coordinate 27,029 downwards.
ATCTGGGCCATATCGCACAGGCAGAGGGCGAAAAAGCACTCGCACTTGAACACTATACAGCGGTTAGAAACGGCTCCAATATTTTACAAGCACTTTCCCGTGCAGCAGGATTGCTCAAAGCCCCTGAAGATAAGGAGCAGGTACACCTTATACTTGCAGAAGCCCGCAGCGAACTTCCAAAGCAAGCACCCAATATCTTTACGCTCGAAGCAGAATGGCTGGATCTACATGATTACCGGGAAGAAGCACACTCTCTGTTAGAGGAAGCATTAGAGCAATACACCGATAACACAACTCTGTTATACACCCGCGCCATGCTGGTTGAATCAACTGATTTTCCGCAGGCCGAACGGGATCTGCAGCGCATTTTACAACTCGAACCCGAAAACGCGACGGTGCAGAACGCCCTTGGATATACACTGCTACTTCATACTGAACGCTACTCTGAAGCTTATGAGCTGATTCAGGCTGCGCTGAACCAGGAACCCGAAGACCCCGCGATTCTCGACTCCATGGGCTGGGTGCTCTTTAAGATGGGGCGTGCTCAGGAAGCGCTACCTTATCTGGAAAAAGCTCACAATCTTTATGCTGATCCAGAAGTATCAAGCCATCTGATCCAGGTCTATTGGGCAACCGATCAGAAAGAACGCGCGCGCGGTCTTCTGAAACGCAGCCTCGAAACCAGCCCTGACAGTCCATTCCTTGAAGAAGCAGCTCAATTCCTGGAATCAGAATAATCCGATGTTAAGACACCTACTCCTCATTACATTTGCGATCTACCTTGGCGGATGTAGTTTAAAGCCCACTTCCACCGTACCAATTGAACACCCTCCTGTCAGTTGGGAGGAACATCAGCAACGCGTTAGCACCATCACCTCGTGGGAACTCGATGGAAAGATAGGCATTCGCACCGCAGACGATGCTCAGTCAGCAAGCTTGTCGTGGATCCAGCAGGAGCAGGATTACCAGATTGCCATCCGCGGTCCCTGGGGGCAGGGTGGTGCCTCCATTGCGGGCAGACCAGGCAGCGTGATTGTAGAGATTGCAGACGAAGGGATCTTTGAAGGATCCAGCCCTGAATCGATCTTAGATGAACAGCTTGGGTGGCACCTTCCTATCAGTGATATTTACTGGTGGATTCGCGGCTTGCCGGCACCCACTAAGGCCTATCAACACCACCTGGAAAACCAACAACTCAGAACACTCCAACAGAGTGGCTGGGCGATAGAATACCTGGCCTACAACAGTCTCAATCCATCGCTACCCCGCAAAATCCGGATGACACGGAAAGAGCTGAAAATCACTCTGATAATCAGCACCTGGATACGGCGTTGAGCCTCCACCGAATCCCGCTCTCTCCTGTTTGACTTTATACAGTCAATCCTAGATAATCTGCGCCTCTTTCAACGGGAGGCCGGGCCTCCAAGAGGAAATGTTGGGGTATCGCCAAGCGGTAAGGCACTGGATTCTGATTCCAGTATGCGGAGGTTCGAATCCTCCTACCCCAGCCAAATGCCTATGAACGGTTCCCGATCTATAGATTCCGAACAAATTAAAATCGAAAAGGTGCACGCCGTGTCCAAGATGATGGTCTTCACCGGCAACGCTAACCCGGAACTTGCGCGAAAAGTAGTTGATCGCCTTGATATTCCGATGGGTAAAGCGAATGTTGGTCGTTTTAGTGATGGCGAAGTAAGCGTTGAGATTCAGGAGAATGTCCGTGGTAAGGATGTTTTCATTATTCAGTCTACCTGCGCGCCAACTAACGACAATCTAATGGAACTGATTGTACTGGCCGATGCGCTCCGTCGCGCATCTGCATCACGTATTACCGCAGTGGTACCTTACTTCGGTTACGCTCGACAGGATCGTCGACCACGTTCAGCGCGTGTGCCTATTACCGCAAAAGTTGTTGCAGATATGATGGATGCGATCGGTATCGACCGCGTACTCACTGTTGATCTGCATGCTGACCAGATTCAGGGCTTCTTCAGTGTCCCTGTAGATAACGTTTACGGTTCTCCAGTTCTTCTGGACGATATCGTTGATCAGGAATACGAAGATATTCTTGTTGTATCACCCGATGTTGGTGGTGTTGTTCGCGCTCGCGCAGTTGCCAAACAACTGGACTGCGATCTGGCGATCATCGACAAACGTCGCGAACGCGCTAACGAATCTCAGGTGATGAACATCATCGGTGATGTTGAAGGCCGCACCTGCGTTCTGGTTGATGATATGTGTGATACTGCCGGCACCCTGTGCAAAGCAGCGAAAGCACTTAAAGATAACGGAGCCGCACGCGTCGTCGCTTATGCCACTCACGCAGTTCTGTCCGGACCCGCTGTAAGCAATATTACTAACTCTGATCTGGACGAATTTGTCGTTACAGATACGATTCCACTGTCTGAACCTGCTTCCCAGTGCAGCAAGATCCGACAGCTGACACTGGCACCTCTGCTTGCTGAAGCCGTTCGCCGTGTCTGCAATGAAGAATCTATCAGCGCGATGTTCCGCTAGGATCAACGCGCCGGTATACACACTCCCACTCTAGCAGCGGGAGCAAACTGCCCATCAGGGCCAAAATCTGCAAAACCTGGTCGCAAGGTTTTGCAGTTTGTTTATTTAAAGGTATTAAAAAATGTCTAATTTTGTAGTTAATGCAGTAGCACGTAACGATGAAGGGAAAGGTGCGAGCCGCCGCCTGCGTCGTGAAGGCCTGGTTCCAGGTATTGTTTTTGGTGGTGACAAGCGTAAGAAGCCAGCATCAATCTCTATCGCGAACAACGAACTGGTTAAAATGATCGAAGATGATTCTTTCTTCTCCTCTATCCTGACTCTGTCACTGGACGGAAAAGAAGAGCAGGTTATTATCAAAGACCTGCAGCGTCATCCAGCTAAACCAGTTGTACTGCACGCTGACTTCCAGCGCGTAACTAAATCCAACAAGATCAAGATCACTGTTCCTGTTGTATTTGCTAACTTTGAAAAATCTCCAGCGTCCAAAGCTGCTTGCAAGTTTGCCGCTGAGAAGAACACAGTTGAAGTTATGTGCCTACCAGCAAATCTGCCTGAAACACTGGTTGTTGATCTGGTTGAGTGTAGCTCTGATCAGGTACTTCACCTGTCTGACATCACTCTACCTGAAGGTGTTGAGATTGTTTCTCTACGCCGTGGTGGTGACCACGATCAGGGTATCGGTTACGTATACGCGCCTCGCGGCAGCAAATAATTAATCGATACATTACACCCGCATGAAAGACAGAATCCAGCTCATCGTTGGCCTGGGAAATCCAGGCGATAAGTATGCGCAAACCCGTCACAATGCGGGTGCAGAGTTTGTCGAGCAGCTTGCTGCTCGACATCTCGCCCCCCTTAAGCCCGAAAAGAAATATCACGGGCTCTACTCCAAAGCTCAGATCAACGGTCAGACGGTTCACCTCTTGGTACCAACCACCTTTATGAATCTGAGTGGTCAGGCTGTTGCAGCTCTGGCAAACTTTTACAAGATACCACCTGAAGAGATTCTGGTCGCTCATGATGAGCTAGACCTCCCCCCCGGCGTTGCACGCTTTAAACTCGGCGGCGGTCATGGTGGACATAATGGTTTGCGCGACATCATCAGCAAACTAGGTAACAACAAAAATTTCTACCGTTTACGTTTAGGCATCGGCCATCCCGGCCACAGCAGCCAGGTAAGCGGTTTCGTGCTTAACAAAGCACCAGCCAAAGAGCGCGATTCAACAAACGCTGCAATTGATGAAGCAGAACGCTATCTGGAACTGGCCATATCCGGTGACTGGAACAAGGCGATGAACCAGTTGCACAGCTTTTCAGCCAGTTAGCTCAAATACAGGAATCAATCATGGGTTTTAAATGCGGTATTGTCGGGCTGCCCAACGTAGGTAAGTCTACCCTTTTCAACGCACTGACAAAGAACGGTATTGCGGCAGAAAACTTTCCTTTCTGTACCATTGAACCCAACGCTGGCACGGTAGCAATGCCCGACCCACGCCTGGATAAACTCGCCGCTATTGTCAGCCCGGAGCGCGTAGTACCAACGGCGATGGAGTTTGTTGATATTGCAGGCTTAGTTGCAGGCGCCTCCAAAGGAGAAGGCCTGGGTAATAAATTCCTAGCCAATATTCGTGAAACCGATGCGATTGCACATGTTGTTCGCTGCTTTGAAGATGACAATGTGATCCATGTAGCGAATAAGATCGACCCTCTTTCAGATATCGAAACAATCAACCTGGAGCTGGCTCTGGCAGATCTGGATTCTGCTGAGAAACAACTACAGCGTATTCAGAAGCTGGCTAAAGGTGGCGATAAAGAAGCCGTAGCGCAAAAAGCGATGTTAGAGCGCCTGATCCCTCATCTTGAAGAGGGGAAACCGGTGCGCGCCCTCAACCTGGATGCTGATGAGATGGCCGTCGTTAAAGCTTTTCATCTTCTGACCGTGAAACCAACCATGTATATCGCTAACGTTGATGAAGATGGTTTTGAAGACAATCCTCATCTTGATATTGTACGCACGCTCGCCGAGTCAGAAAACGCTGGCGTAGTAGTGGTCTGCAATAAGCTCGAAGCAGAGATCTCTGAACTCGATGATGAGGAACGAGATGAGTTTCTTACAGATCTGGGCATGGAAGAACCGGGGCTGGATCGCGTTATTCGCGCCGGATATGACTTACTGGGTCTACAGACCTATTTTACAGCTGGCGTCAAAGAGGTTCGCGCCTGGACTGTTAAAGTAGGAGCAACTGCTCCACAAGCTGCCGGTGTGATTCATACAGACTTTGAAAAAGGATTTATCCGCGCCGAAGTTGTCAGCTATGACGATTTTGTTGAACATGATGGCGAAAACGGGGCAAAAGATGCCGGCCGTTGGCGCCTGGAAGGTAAAGATTACATCGTTAAAGATGGCGATGTTGTCCACTTCCGCTTCAACGTGTAAGCGCCAAACTGTATATAAAACAACCGGTCATTATGACCGGTTTTTTTTATGCATAATTTCCTCGGTTTTCATCATTCAAGCTATTGACAGGCAAGCATAAAAAGAGAATAATGCGCGCCTCTAAAGCAAGGCAATATAGCTCAGTTGGTTAGAGCATCGCATTCATAATGCGAGGGTCGCAGGTTCGAGTCCCGCTATTGCCACCATGTTTTAGACTCTGCTGGGGTATCGCCAAGCGGTAAGGCAACGGGTTTTGATCTCGTCATGCGGAGGTTCGAATCCTCCTACCCCAGCCACAATAAGCATTAGCTCTCCTTGAGTTAATCTGAGTGGCAATATAGCTCAGTTGGTTAGAGCATCGCATTCATAATGCGAGGGTCGCAGGTTCGAGTCCCGCTATTGCCACCATGCTTATTACAAGTTACTACTCTCGTAACTTTCTCATTCTGTTGGGGTATCGCCAAGCGGTAAGGCACTGGATTCTGATTCCAGCATGCGGAGGTTCGAATCCTCCTACCCCAGCCAACTCTTGATACAAAGCAATACCTCCTAATTCTTCTATACTATTTAATCTAAACACTAATTCTGTAGCACTGACACAGACTGCCAAACCAGATAGAATTTCCATTGGCCTTTCAAAGCGGATAGCTTGGAAGTCCATTTCTGAATTTCAGGGAATGTGACATCAGGAGCCGGTTACGCATGTCTCAGGTATTAGATATAGATGGAAAGACAGTTATTGATACACGTAGCAGGCATCTGCCACGTCAGCCGCGGATGAGGAAAAATATTCAACTCCTTTTCCTGGGCCTTTCAGCAGAGGAAACTGCTCCCTTAATCACACTGCTCAGAACCTCTCGCATCTCCCCCAGAGGCAAACAAGTGCATACGGAAAAGGAGTTCTTAGAGGCTTTAAGTGAACGCTCCTGGGATCTCATTTTATGCACAGTAGACAGAACCGAGTTCACGTCTAAACAGGCTGTCAGCCACCTTAAACGTCTGGATAAAGACATTCCGATCATTCAGATTATTCCCAGCTCAGATAGCCAGCTTCTATTGCAGGGGCTGAAAAACCATTTTCAGGCTGTGGTCCCACTGGATGAGAAAGAGCTGGTGATCATCAATATCAGGCGTGAGCTCGATAACCTGACCACACGCCGCAGCTTACGTAAAGCTGAAGCTGCTCTGGCCGAGGCTGAAAAACATACCCTTCAGTTAATGGAGAGCAGCAAGAACGCTATTGCCTGCCTGTCTGATGGCAAAATAACCTTCATTAATGACAGTTTTCTAACCCAGTTTGGATATAGCCAGAAAGAAAAAGTTATCAACAGACCCCTCTCAGATTTCTTTACTGAAGAGGATCGCAGTGAGTTCACTGAGCAATTCAATGAGCTCAAAACAGATAGCAGTGGCGAGGCCATTTTACAGCTCAACGCAGAACGCTCAGATCAATCTCAGTTCACGGTAAACATTGAATTGTCACACACACAGCTAAGCGGCCATCCTGCTATACGCGCCCTGCTCAGAACAGAGCAAACAGTTCAGAACCTCCTGCTTAGCGAGGATCTAGACCTGGTTTCCGGCCTCTATAACAGAGACCATTTGGATAAAAAACTCGAGCAGATTACGCAGAGAGCACTACGAGGCGGTAACGACTGCAATCTCATCTATATAGAGCTGGACCGCTACGATCAGATTAAATCCCGCATGGGCCACGACGGTGCCGATCAGCTCATCAGGGAAGTCTCCACAGCTCTGAGCAAAAGCACAAACTCTGCTCACCTGCTGACACACATTGATGAGAAATCATTTGTTATTATTTTCCAGGACAGCAATATAGAAACAGCCAATAGTTTTGCGGACACACTTTGTCACCGTATCTCTAAGATCAGAGCAACCGTTTCGGGTGTTGAAATACAATCAACCTGCACCATCGGTTTGACCATCATCAACGATACAACACCACCACCCGCAGAACTTTTAAATCGTGCTCACGGCGCTATATCGATGTTCAGAGAGACCACGCCACAAGGAAACGGCGTACAACGTCATATATCACAAGCGAACCTCAGTGAAAGCGAAAACAGCGAGCTTTCCCAGATCAGGCAAGCAATCGAAGAGAACGATTTCAAACTACTGTTCCAGCCGGTGGTGAATCTGCTGGCCGATAATACCGTAGAACATCACTATGAGGTGCTGCTTCGCCTCTCAAATAATGATCAGGACCTGACGCCTAATGAGTTCATGACGGCGGCCGGTGATCACGATACGGCACTGAAAATGGACCGTTGGGTCGTAGAAAGCAGCTTACGCAAACTCAAGCCGACACTGGATAAAGAGCATAAAAACATACTGTTTATCAATATCTCCACCCGTGCACTTGGCGATATGGAGCTGCTCAACTGGCTTGCAAAGGTTCTGCGTAAAAATGATATTCCTGCAGAACGGCTGATCTTCCAGATCAGCGAGTCGGATGTAGCCATCTCCCCTGATCAGGCAAAACTGTTTACTGAGACGCTACATAAGATGCACTGCCGTGTATGTATCAAACACTTTGGCAGCTCACTCAATTCCGATGAGATCCTCAATCAGGTTAACACCGATTATGTCAAACTTGACGGAGCGTATATTCAGGAGCTTGGACAAAATGAGCTGCAGGATGAAGAGCTCTTTGCGCTAGTTGAAAAGCTCCGCTCTATGGAGAAGCGCACAATAGCCCCTCTGGTTGAGAATACCAAATCGATGGCAACGCTGTGGAAAGCTGGAGTCAACTTTGTGCAGGGCTACTACCTGCAGCCACCACGGGATGACATGGATTACGATTTCTTTGCAGAATAAAAAACAAAAAAGCCGCTTTAAAAGCGGCTTTTTTTTCAGTTTAGAGTATCACGATCCCGGAAACCTATCAGATAGAGAATACCATCAAGGCCCAGAGTTGAGATCGCTTGTTTAGCGCTCTCCCTCACTAACGGCTTAGCCCTGAAGGCGATTCCCAGACCGGCAATAGAGAGCATCGGAAGGTCATTAGCACCATCGCCGACAGCGATAGTCTGCTCAAGTTTAATCCCCTCTTTGCGCGCAATTTCACGTAACAGCTCAGCTTTGCGCTCACCGTTAACAATCGTCCCTTTCACCTCGCCGGTCACTTTGCCATTGCTATCAATATCAAGTTCATTTGCATAGACATAGTCAAATCCCAACTTTTTCTGAAGATGGCTAGCAAAGTAGTTGAACCCCCCGGAAAGAATGGCGGTTTTGAACCCCAGTGCTTTCAGGTTTGATACCAGCTCCTCCGCTCCCTCTGTCATCGGTAAGCGTTCAGCAATATCATCCAGAACGGAGACATCCAACCCCTTCAATAACGCCATTCTTCGGCGGAAGCTTTCGTTGAAGTCGATCTCGCCTCGCATTGCAGCCTCAGTGATCTCTGCAACCTGCTCTCCAACGCCCGCCTCTTTTGCCAACTCATCAATAACTTCCGCCTCGATCAGAGTTGAATCCATATCAAACACCACAAGACGGCGGTTACGGCGGAAAATATCATCTTTCTGGAACGCAATATCCACATCCAGATCACTGGCCGCCTTCAGAAACTCAGCTCTCAACGCCGCGGTATCTGAAGGAGCACCACGTACAGAAAATTCCACACACGCCTTTGTCTGATCTGAACTCTCATTCAGACTGATACGACCGGACAAACGATTAATATTATCAATATTAAGACCATGACCTGCTGCAATCTCGGTGACCGTAGCGATATGCGCTGAACTCAGTTTTCGAGAAAGTAGTGTGATGATATGACGTGACTTACCCTGCCCATCAACCCAGTGCTCATAATTATCTTCCTCTACTGGCTGGAAGCGGATATTCATATTGAGCTCATGCGCTTTAAAAAGAATATCTCTCAGCAAAGGGGAGGACTCCGCAGCTTTGGGGACCTCAATCAGGATACCCAAGGAGAGGGTGTCGTGAATAACAGCCTGCCCAATATCGAGGATATTGATCTCATATTCAGCCAAGATACTGGTAATGGCAGAAGTCACACCCGGTTTATCTTCACCGGAAATATTCAGCAGAATAATCTCTTTCATTCACTAGGTCCCAAAGGAAATCACAGGTTATCGCCGATTATAACAAAGCCGCTATAGAGGGCCTATTTATTAACATCGCTTAACTCTAAAATATGTAGGTCCACTACCGTCATAGACCGCTGAAGATGCCGATCACCTCCCTGATACAAGACAGCCACACGCTCCTGCTATTAGTCATTGCTAGCGTTGCCTTGCTCGAATCATTTGCTTTTATCGGTCTTCTGATACCAGGTGTAGCGTTTCTCTTTACGCTGGCAACACTCGCAGCACAGCAACAGCTCCCGATTCCTGCTCTTCTCTTCGCCGGGTTTATCGGTTCATTTCTTGGTGATGGTTTTAGTTATCTATTGGGCCGACACTATTCCGATCGCATCATCCACTCAAATCCATTTAAAAAATACCAAAGTGGATTTGATAAAGGGGTTCAGTTTTTCAGCAAATATGGTTTCTGGGGACTACTGGCCGGTCGCTTTATCGGTCCGCTACGCCCTCTACTTCCCTTCATTGCAGGTACCTGCAAGATGCCTTACACAAGGTACGGTGTTACCAACCTGATCTGCGCGATGCTCTGGGCTCCTGCCTACCTTCTTCCCGGTTATGCTGCAGGCACAGCTCTGACAGAGATAGATATCAACTGGACTATTGCGCTGGAAAGCGCACTGGTAGGCTTCATCTGTTTGTGGTTGTTGAACACCTCACACAACAAACTGACCTCCATCAGTCAGAACGCCCCCTGGGCCGCAATCAGTCTGACATTGGCCTCAACCGCTCTATTCTCAATCATCGTTTATATGCAGTTGAGCCAGCAGTGGGGGGAGTGGAATCACAGCACGTTCAGTCTGCTACAACCAGACACCACCCTGATGGGTACACTTATCTCCCATTCTGCACAGATCATTACCCACCTAGGAGATAAGCTTTATATTGTGATCGCACTGCTAATAACTCTGGTGTGGCTCATCCAAATTCAGAATATACGTATCGCTCTATACTTTGCTGCAACGCTTTTACTAAACAAGCTGGTCAATACGGTATTCAAGCTCACCCTCTCCGTCCCCAGACCTGAAAGTGGCCATGATCTAAGTAGTTACAGTTTCCCAAGCGGACATAGTAGCGCCGGCGGTACACTGATTCTGCTTCTAGCAGTTCTACTACTCACAGGTGAAAACAATCAACATAGGAAGCTGGGTTACCTGATTGCACTTGTGCTAGCAGGGATGCTTGCTCTATCCCGCGTTATTCTGGGAGTTCACTGGCCGCTGGATATCATTGCCGGACTGCTTGAAGCGCTGATTACAGCCGGACTGTTCCGCATATTACTGTTCTATCACCATTCGGCGACCCCCTTCGCAAAAAAAAGCCAGCTCTCTCTGGGGCTGGCCTTATTTACTCTGGGATACATTACTATCAGCGTTTGGCTTTTTTAACCTTCAGCCCTTTCTGTTTACCTTTTAACTTAGGCTTCGCTGTAACCCGACGTTTTTTAGATTTATTACTCTTCCCTTTCCCTCCCCGACTGAACTCGAGTAGCTCTTGTTCAGCTGGAGATAGATCACCGCGTCCGGAGGCAACTTTATCGTTGGCGATCTTTTTCTTTGGTACATCATTAAGGTCAACATCTTTTTTCTTTCTGGATTTGAGTAACGCTGCCCGCTTAGACCCTTGGCGAGGCTTAACCCGCTCCTCTTTTTTGGCAGGACGATGTCCCCACTCATGCTTGTGACCCGGCAACTTTTTATCTGATGATGCACCCTGCTTAGCCCCGAGCTTACCCTCAGCCAGCAGTTGGCGAGTGGATTTCTTACGTGGTTGAGCTTTCTGCTCACTGAGTTCAAAGTCAATTTTGCGCTCATCAAGATCAACACGCACAACCTTGACTCTCAGGCGGTCTCCGAGCTTGAATGTCTTACGCGTCCGTTCACCGACTAACCGCTGTTTAGCCTGATCAAAGACGTAATAATCCCCGGGCAAGGCCGTTATATGCACCAGTCCCTCAACGAAAAGCTCATCAAGCTCAACAAAAACACCAAACCCTGTTACGGCTGAGATAACACCTTCATACTCATCACCTACATGCTCCTGCATATATTCGCATTTCAACCAGGCAACAACATCCCGTGTCGCCTCATCGGAGCGCCGCTCAGTCATAGAGCAGTGTTCACCTAACTGCAGCAACTCCTCCATCGAATAGCTACAGGCAAATGCTTTATCCGAACTAAACCCTTCCGGGCGCAAGATCGCTTTATCCTCTTTGCCTGCATGGATCGCAGCACGGATCAAACGATGCACCAGAAGATCAGGGTAACGCCGAATGGGTGAAGTAAAGTGGGTATATGCTGGATAGGCCAAGCCGAAGTGCCCCTGATTATCAGGGCTATAAACCGCTTGCTGCATGGAACGTAACATCATCGTCTGTATCAGATGACGATCTGGACGCTCTTCAATCCACTCCGCCAGCTCTTGATAATGCTTCGGCTCAGGCTTCTCAGCCCCGCCAAGATTGAGCCCCAGCTCCCCGAGATAAGCCCTCAGGTTCTCCAGTTTCTGCGCCTTCGGTCCTTCATGTACACGGTAGATTGCGGGGATATCTAATTTTTTCAGAAATCGTGCAGTCGCGACATTTGCGCAGAGCATGCACTCTTCAATCAGTTTATGTGCATCATTTCGATATACCGGTACGATCTCATCGATCTTGCGGTTATCACCAAAGACCATGCGGGTCTCTGTTGTTTCAAAATCGATAGCCCCACGGCTCTCACGCGCGCCCCTTAGTGCAAAGTAAAGAGAGTATAGATCCTCAAGATGCGGCAGCACATGTGCGTATTCAGACCGCAATGCTTGTGATGCATCCTCCTCCGGCTGCATCAGCATCTGACCTACTTTCGTGTAGGTCAGCCGCGCATGTGAACGGATCACAGCCTCGTAGAACTGATAGCTTGAGAGGTTACCGGACTCACTGATGGTCATCTCACAGACCATGGCAAGTCGATCCACATCTGGATTCAGAGAGCAGAGTCCGTTTGATAACAGCTCCGGTAGCATCGGAACAACAAACTCTGGAAAATAAGTTGAATTAGCACGCAGGTAAGCTTCCTGATCCAATTCAGACCCAGGCCTTACATACCAGGAAACATCTGCAATCGCGACCCAAAGACGCCACCCTCCTGAACGCTTTCTCTCTGCGTAGACCGCATCATCAAAATCTTTTGCATCTTCCCCATCGATAGTAACCAGCGGCAGATCACGGAGATCAATACGATTTAGCTTCGCACTCTCTTCAACTTCTGCGGATAGCTCTCCGACCTCTTGGCGAACACTCTCAGGCCACTCATGTGGGATCTCATAGTTATGAATGGCAACGGTGATCTCCATCCCCGGAGCCATATGGTCACCCAACACTTCCACTACCTTGGCCTGAGGAAGCTGACGCTTTCCAGGTTGGCTTAATAACTCAGCAACCACCAGTTGGCCATCTTTATAAGTCTGTGGATTTTCCGGGTCTGGAACAATCATGATCTCCTGAGTGATCCGCTGATTCTCAGGACGCAGATAACCAAACCCCTCCTGGCCACTAAAACGCCCCACCAGCTTACGGGTATTACGTTCCAGCACGTCAACAATTTTGCCTTCTCGGCGGCCCTTGAAATCTACATTGATCTCTTGAACCAGTACGCGATCACCATCAAAGACCTGACGCATCTGTCTGGGACTTAATTTCAGATCGTCTCCGCCCTCTTCAGGTTTGACGAAGCCGAAACCATCGCGATGCCCAATCACCCGCCCTTTGATCAGCGACATCTTATCCATCAATGCAAATTCATTACGCCGATTGCTCAGGAGCTGACCGTCGCGGCACATCGCCTTGAGTCGGAAAAAAACAGCATCCCGACTCTCATCTTCCCATACCCCCATCTCTTCACAAAGCTGAGCATGCCCGATCGGGGCTCCCCACTCCTGCATGAATTGCAAAATAAATTCACGACTAGGCACCGGGTTATCATACTTCTCCGCTTCCATTGCGGCTTTAGGGTCATTCTTAGTCCAGTCTTTGCTCATAGGGATCTCTAAGGGGATAGAAACAGGAATTTCTTATTAAAAGCATATCACGCATCTGCATATAAAGCGGAAATAAAAGAGCCGGCATCCGCCGGCTCTTTTAATGAACGATTAAGGCCGATCATCGACCTCCTGTTCTTTCTCTTCAGGTGGAAGCAGATCTTCCTTACAGATATTCATCGCCATCAGCACATTGGCTGCAACGTAGATGGACGAGTAGGTTCCGACCAGCACACCAACCAACAGCGCAACCGCAAAGCCGTGAATCATCTCACCGCCAAAGACCGACAGTGCTACCAGCACCAGCAATGTCGTTAAGGAGGTCACTAAAGTACGCCCTAATGTCTGGCTTAAAGAGGCATTCATGATCTCAAGTGAAGTCCCCTTACGCATCTTACGGAAGTTCTCACGGATACGGTCAGACACCACGATAGTGTCGTTCAGGGAGTAGCCGATCACCGCCAGGATAGCGGCCAGCACAGTCAGATCAAAGTCCAGTCTGAATATCGCGAAAAAACCCAAGACGATAAGAACGTCATGCGCCAGGGCAGCAACGGCACCTAAGGAGAACTTGATCTGGAAACGAAAAGCGACGTAGACCATGATCATGAATAGCGCGAGCAGCATGCCCAGGCCACCCTGCTCACGCAGCTCTTCACCCACCTGAGCACCAACAAACTCGTTACGGCGTAGATTCAGTGTCTGACTTTCACCCTGCTGCAGGGCGTCTAATACTTTGTCGCCCAGCTGAGGATCATGATCCTGGCCTAAGCGGATAAGTATATCTGTCGGCGAGCCAAAGGTTTGCACAACGGCATCGTCGTACCCCACCACTTTGAGCTGCTCACGGATCTTATTCAGATCTGCAGGCTGCTCATAGCCGATCTCTACTAAACTACCACCGGTAAAATCCAGACCGAACTTAAGGCCGTTAACACTTAGCGCTCCGATAGAGATGACCAGCAGAGCAACTGAACAAAGTGCCGCGATCTTACGCAGCCCCATAAAGTTATAAATCTTTTCAGTAGACATCACCGCCCCCTAAATTGACAGCTTGCTGATCTGACGACCGCCGTAGGCCAGATTGACCAACGCCCGGGTTACCAGAATGGCTGTGAACATCGATGTCAGAATACCGACAGACAATGTTACTGCGAACCCTTTGACAGGCCCCGTACCCATTGCAAATAGGATGACCGCTGCAAGCAGAGTGGTAATGTTTGCATCAAAGATAGTTGTGAATGCACGTCCAAAACCTGCATTGATGGCAGATTGTGGCGGCAAGCCATTCTTTAACTCCTCTTTGATACGCGAGAAGATCAGTACGTTTGCATCAACAGCCATACCCACGGTTAACACAATACCGGCGATACCGGGTAGCGTCAGTGTTGCGGACAGCATCGACATCACCGCTATCAGCATCATCAGGTTTAAAGACAGTGCAATATTAGCCAACACACCAAAGACACGGTAATAAAGGATCATAAAGACCAATACCAGCCCGAGGCCAATCTGAACAGAGGTCACACCCATCTCAATGTTTTGTGCACCCAAGCTAGGCCCAACCGTACGCTCTTCAACAAAGTAGATCGGGGCTGCAAGTGCACCTGCACGTAACAGTAATGCCAGTTCAGACGACTCACCGGCACCATCCAGCCCGGTAATACGGAACTGGTTACCTAATACAGATTGAATGGTTGCCAGAGAGATAATCCCTTTTTCCTGATAGCGAATTTTCTCAGCTACCTGCTCACCTTCAACGGTTTTGTAAACAGTACGCTCTTTATCTTCCACAAAGAGCACAGCCATACGACGCTGAACTGCATTCTTGGTTGTACGAGCCATCAACTCGCCACCTTTAGAGTCCAGTGTAATATTAACCTGTGGCTGGCCATTCTCGTCGAAAGAAGCCTGTGCGTTCGCAACGTTATCACCTTTAATGATGATATCTTTTTCCAGTGTTGCTTTACGGCCTAACTCACTACGAAACTCATACACTTCCGTACGTGCCGAGCTGGCCCCTGGTTTAGCTTCAAGACGAAACTCCAGTGTCGCTGTTTTACCAATAATCCGCTTCGCTGCGGCTGTATCCTGGATACCTGGTAGCTGTACAACGATTCGGTTACGCCCCTGACGCTGAACCAACGGTTCTGCCACACCGAGTTCATTAACTCGGTTTCTCAGGGTCGTCAGGTTCTGTTTGATCGCGTAGGTTTCAATATCACGCACAGCCTGTTCAGTCAGATTGATAACCGCAAAGAACGATCCATCACGCTCATCGGCAGAGACCAAAAACTCCTGAAACTCTTTACGAAGCAGATCAACCGCTGTATCACGCACCTCTGCTTTAGCAAATTTAACCGCTAACGCGCCGTTTTCCAGCGTTTCCAGTTTACGGTATCTCAGGCGCTCTTCACGCAGCCGACCTTTTATTTCAGACGCATAATTTTCCAGCTTCTGACTGACCGCCTTAGGTAGATCAACCTCTAACAGAAAGTGAACACCACCTCGCAGATCAAGACCCAACTTCATTGGACCCGCGCCAATGGACGTCAGCCAGTCAGGAGTAGTGGGTGCCAGATTCAGTGCGACAACATAATCATCTCCGACAACCCGTGAGATAATATCTTTCGCTTTTAACTGTGCCTCACCGTCGGCAAACCGAATCAGACCGTGCTTATTTTCAAGCTCAGTAGATTTTATCGCGACATTTTGTCGCTCCAATGCAGCAGTAACTTTATCGATCAGCGGTTGATCGACCTGAAACACATCCCGGCTTCCGGTTAACTGGATAGCATAATCATCCGGATAGATATTGGGGGCTGCATATAAACCACCAAATACCAGGACAAAAAGGATTAACAGGTTTTTCCAGAGGGGGTATCGATTGAGCATGGCGCCCTTTCCCTGATAGAAACAGAAGCGCCACTGTAACAGTGGCGCCTGTGGATTAGCTTAGATGCTCTTGATAGTGCCTTTTGGCAGAGCAGCAGAAACGTGAGTTTTTTGGAAAGTAAGTTCTGTACCTTCACTCACTTCCAGTACAACGTAATCATCGTTGAGGTTAACAACCTTACCCAGGATGCCACCTGCTGTGATCACTTCATCACCTTTGCTTAACCCGCCCAGCAACTCTTTATGCTCTTTGGCACGTTTAGCCTGTGGACGCCACATGAAGAAGTAAAAAATCAGACCAAAGCCAACCAAAAACAGCAGATTAAACATACCAGATTCCATCTGGCCACCGGCAGCACCTTCAGCAAATGCTGGGGAGATAAAGAAGCTCATTTAGCTACTCCTGAAAATAATGTAAGAATATCTTGTCGTTATCTAAAGCTATATGGAGTCAAGCGGCGGGGTTTCAAGTCCTCGCTTGCGATAAAAATCGTCCACAAAGTCGCTCAATTTACCTTGTTCGATAGCCTGACGCAATCCAGCCATAAGTACCTGATAATAATGCAGGTTGTGTATAGTGTTCAGCTGCGCACCCAGAATCTCTTTACACTTATCCAGATGATGCAGATAAGAGCGGCTAAAGTTCTGGCATGTATAACAGTCACAGGTATCATCTAGAGGCCGTGTATCTGTTTTATTGACGGCGTTACGGATCTTAACGACTCCGTTTGATGTGAATAGAAAACCATTACGTGCATTTCGCGTCGGCATCACACAATCAAACATATCAACGCCACGGCGCACCGCCTCGACAATATCCTCAGGCTTACCAACCCCCATCAGATACCGGGGCTTATCCGCAGGCATTTTGTGCGCGAGATGATCCAGGACCTTGACCATCTCATCTTTAGGCTCGCCGACCGAGAGTCCGCCGATCGCATAACCGTCAAAACCGATCTCATCCAGTCCCTGCATCGATTCATCACGCAGGTGTGGATACATTCCCCCCTGCACGATACCAAACAGCGCAGATGGGTTATCACCATGCGCCTCTTTCGAACGTTTCGCCCAGCGCATCGATAAACGCATCGATTCAGCCGCTTCGACTTCTGTGGCAGGGTACGGCGTGCACTCATCAAAGATCATCACAATATCAGAACCCAGTTCACGCTGAACCTGCATCGACTCTTCCGGGCCCATAAAAACCTTACTGCCGTTCACAGGCGACTGGAATGTCACACCCTCTTCAGTAATTTTTCGCATTTTCCCCAGGCTGAAGACCTGAAAACCACCGGAATCCGTCAGAATTGGGCCCTTCCACTGCATAAAATCATGCAGATCTCCATGCTGTTGAACAATTTCAGTCCCGGGACGGAGCATCAGATGGAACGTATTACCCAAAATGATTTGTGCACCCGTCGCCTCGATATCCCTTGGGGTCATTCCTTTAACTGTTCCGTAAGTACCTACCGGCATAAAGGCAGGTGTTTCGACGGTGCCTCGGGGAAAAGTCAGACGGGCACGTCGCGCTTTACCATCAGTTGCAATCTTTTCGAACTGCATAAAACATTGTCTACTCATTTTCACCTCTGCTACGACAGTTCAGTCTGATTGTTGGTTTGACGAGTCAGATACATCGCATCACCATAACTGAAGAAACGGTATTTCTGCGCTACCGCTTCCTTATATGCATTTTTCATATGATCAAAGCCTGAAAAAGCGCTCACTAACATCAACAGTGTTGATTCCGGCAGATGAAAATTGGTGATCATCGCATCCACCGATTGAAACTCATATCCGGGGAAGATAAAGATATCGCTATCGCCAAAAAAGGGCGCAATCTCTCCTCCCTGACTGGCACTTTCCAGGCTACGCACACTGGTTGTACCAACAGCTATAACACGATTCCCTTCCGCCCGGGTCCGCTTGACCAGATCACACACCTCTTGGCTGACTTCAATGTATTCAGAGTGCATCACATGCTGGTCTATATTTTCGACTTTGACTGGCTGGAAAGTACCTGCTCCCACATGCAATGTAACGAATGCTCGCTGAACTCCCTTTGCATCCAGTTTTGCCAGCAACGCTTCATCAAAATGCAGACCGGCCGTTGGTGCAGCAACAGCCCCTGGCTTCTTGTTATAGACCGTCTGATAACGCTCACGATCAGACAACTGGTCTTCCCGTTTCATATACGGAGGCAGAGGCATATGACCGTGTGTTTCAAGGGCTTCGACCAGATTCCCCTCAATCTGAAACTGCAGCTCAAACAGATTCTCGTGGCGACCGACCATCTCAGCATCAACCCCACCCTCAAGATGCAGAATAGCACCTGGCTTTGGCGAACGACTGGACCGAACGTGAGCAAGCGCTCGCTTCTCGTCCAGCACACGCTCTATAAGGACCTCAACCTTACCACCTGAAGCTTTCTGTCCAAATAATCTGGCAGGTATCACACGTGTATCATTGAAGATCACCAGGTCACCTGGTTGGAATAACTCAAGTACATCGATGAATGTACCGTGTTTCAGCTCACCACTATTACCGTCCACTGACAGTAGACGGCTCTCGCTACGTTGCTCCAATGGGTAACTGGCAATCAGCTCTTCAGGGAGCTCAAAGTAAAAATCTTTTACCTGCATTCAGGAAGTTCTTCGATTTGGTTGATGAATTTTCAGAAGGGCGGGGATTGTACCGGAAAAGTTATTTTTTTTCAGTTTTTGCACGCTTTCGATTGACGAAAGCGTCCAGCTTTCTATAATACGCCTCTCTTTTGTGCCAGCGTGATGAAATTGGTAGACATGAGGGATTCAAAATCCCTTGCCTTCACGGGCGTGCCGGTTCGAGTCCGGCCGCTGGTACCATCCTCCTCAACCCTTTGAGGAACAGGAGAAAACCCTTGTAAGACAAGGGCTCTGATAGAGAAGCGGAATCGAAAGATGGCCGCTTTTTTTGTGCCTAAAATTCATTTCCGGTCTATAACTTGTAAATTTCCTGTGCGGATTCTGTGCACTATAAAATCCAATAGATTCTAATAACCTCTAAAGAATCTACATAGATTTAGCACAATTGAAGAATCAAAGAGGGAATTAAGAATTCCCTCTAGTCCGGTCTTATCCGAGCTTTCAGCAAGCACTTTTCTTGTGGTAAGGATTATTTAAGGTAGATATAACCCATCCAGACCCGGTAACGATAAGAACTGTGAAGCTTTGGCACTTTTTAGCTGATAGTCACTGTTGAACCTAGCTGTTCCATGTTCGATCTCTTCAGGTCTTTATTAGCCTGAATTATCTCATGTGTAGGGACTTAATCGCTTCTTCCCTTAGCCAGCCCCTACAAACGTAAAAAATCTTTAGCAGATATTCTGATATGAAAAGTCAGAAGGAGTCACTTTTTAAGCTTTAAAATTGGACGAGATAGAGAAGATGCTGTCATCGCATCGCTCTTTTCCAAAGAACGTGTTATCCGCGCAGCATAATCAATTCCTTCACGGATCAGAGATGCCAATATACTCGGAGCAACCTGTTTATCCCCTCTCACGGCCAGATCCATCGGATTTGAGAAACACCCTGATGTCACCTCTATCTCCAGTCCTGTTTGATGGATCACTTTCAACCCTGAGATTTCCCACATGAGAGACACCTTTAATTTTCAATTGAATCTTCAATAACTTTTCAGCTATTTTACCAACTAAAACACCCCTTAACAGATACCCAATAGTCGAAGCAGATGGGTACAATTTATTGCATAGCATTAATCACAAAATGAGCCTTCATCTAATGCTAAAGGGATAAGACGATTACATCGGTTCATTTACGGCTGACATATCGCTATCATAGAGTTAATGAACGATTGCTATGATTGATGATGACTTGGATATTGGAAAATAACGGTTTTATTCTAGAAGCGTTGGTAATGGGCGCTATTGTCATCTATGTTGGCTTGAAGATTTGATTTTTTTAACATCATTTACGCACAGTATGATCCTGTTTCACTGGAATGTTTATCAACTATGAATCTCTCTGTATTGTCAGGAAAATCTATACGCACATTAGGCTGGTTTCTGACGGCCACTTTTTCCTCTGCTACCCTTGCGGTAACTGACCAGGCATCTGATTTTACTGAAGAAGATCTCTTCATTGATATTCCACAGGTGATTTCCGCTACTCACTTGTCACAAAAGTTAACTGAAGCGCCTGCAGCAATATCCATCATTGATCAGCATATGATCGAAGCTTCAGGCGCATTAAATATACCCGACCTTTTCCGTTTAGTGCCTGGCATGCAGGTATTTCACGTTAATACAAATAAAATGGGTGTTACCTACCACGGCGTTACCGATGACTTCCCCTCGCGTATGGAAGTAATGATTAACGGCAGATCCATCTATATTCCTCTGCTATCCACGGTTGTCTGGGAGACTATCGGAATCACCGTTGACGATATTGATTATATTGAGGTCGTTCGCGGTTCGAATGTTCCAACCCATGGTTCCAATGCATTTCTTGGTGCCATCAATATTATTACTAAGTATCCAGTGGCCGAATCAGGCACTGCAGTCAAAGCTACAACAGGCTCCCTTGGCACAAAAAACGTAACCGCACGCCATTCAGATACTGTTTCAAATATTAGTTACACCCTATCCGCTGGTAGCGAGAAAAATGACGGTAGCGATTATTATAATGATGGCGCTCATAACAAATTTATCACTCTTTCTGGTTCGCTAACCCCTAATCTCTCCGACACTATCCATTTTGATGTAGGCGCCACCAAAGGATATGCATATCGCGGTGATTCGGATAAAAAGGATATTGATGACGCGGGCTTCACACCAAGGGAGCACCTATCCAATTTTCAGGATATTCGCTGGAGCCGCGTACTTGAAGATCAATCAGAACTCCAACTTCGTTATAGCCATAACTATTTAAAGCTTGAAACTGAAAACTTTACTGCCGAAGAATTGGTAGCTAATGGGGATGCAGGGCCATTCTCAGTAGCACAAGTGCAAGCCATTCTGGATGCAAATTATGGCAGTGTGGCACCTAAAGATACTGAACGAGGTACTGCTCAGACCCACACAGTTGGATTTTTATACACAACTAACCCTTCTGAAGAGGTTAGCGCGGTGATAGGTAGTGACTTAATACATGAGCGGGTCAAAAGTGACGTACTTCTCCAATATCCAGATAAGGATTGGATTCATGGCAACCGCTGGCAGCTTTTTGGTAATGTGCAATACAAAGCAACGGATAAAGTAACTCTGAATGCAGGTGCTATGTTTGAAGAGAGTTCCTTCATCGGAGGAGCCGCCTCATACAGAACAGCACTCAATTATGCTTTGAGTGATGTATCCACTATAAGAACAGCCTTTTCTCATGCTCACAGAATGCCATCCTTGCTAGAAACCAATCGACGTGCTCTTATTGATTACAGCGCAATAATCCCTGGCACAACCGATCTGCTAAACCTACCCGGACACCTCGATTCCGAAGAGATCGATACCTTTGAGCTCGGTTTCTTTTATATATGGCCAGAGCATGGCAGCCATTTTGATCTAAGAATCTTCTACGAAGATATCAGCAACGCTACAATACGCAGCACAAAAATAGACCCTGCACCAGAAGACACATTTGATGGCGATTACGACATAGGTCAGAACAATTCAGAGTGGACAAATCAAGGCGCGGAGTTCCAGTTCAAATATGCAGATCCTTCACCTCATAAAAACACCTTGATTTTTAATTACAGTTACAACCAGACACGGGGCATTTGGAACCGCGGCGCTTACCCTGAGGCTAATCCAAGATTAGTACCCATCAACCCTATTTCCCCCTTACATACCGCCTCGCTTTTATTATCGACCAAGCCGACGGATAATAGTCTAGTAGCGTTAACGCATTACTATATGGATCACGCAGAATGGATCGAAGGGTTTAGTAACAAGAACAGTGGGCGCACCAATTACACTCGGACGGATCTGAAATTATCCAATACGTATCAGCTAGATACTCACTCTGAGCTAGAATTATCACTCATTGTTCAGAATCTGTTCGATAGTGAGTATGCAGAATTCTACTCAAATAACATCTTTGGTCGTCGCACCTACCTACAGTTGGGCCTGACCTTTTAATTTAAGAGACTGCAATGGATTGTGGACGTGCCAAATAAGTTAACTCAGGAAAGCACAAAGCTTCGCGATTGGTTGATGCCAATCGCTGCTTTAGTATTTTCTCTCTTCGCCACCACCAGTTATGCGGATAAGCTCCTTGTTATCAGCCGCCAACTGGACAGCTATGAACGCGTTGCTCATCAGATACAGGATCGCTTAAAAACCCCTGCCAAAGTTATCACACTCTCAGAGTTTGAGCTGACTGAGTTTGACACCACCGGATATCAGACCATTGTGGCGATCGGCTCTAAATCCGGGGATATACTGTTTGACCGTATACCCGCAGAAAAAAACCTGATCATATGTTTCCTGCCACGCCAAACCTATCAGGCACTTCTGGAGAAATATAAGGATCACCCAAGAAAATTGGACCGTAAAGTCAGTGCAATTTTTTTCGATCAGCCATATACAAGACAACTGGCACTAACTCGGTTGGTTGCCCCCAAAGCGAAAAAGGTTGCTACAGCACTGGGACCTCACTCTCAAAAAGATCTTAAAATCCTCACTGAGGCAGCGTCCAAACAGTCGATTGATCTGACGTATGAAACCCTACAGGATGATGATAACCCGATACATAAACTGCAACCTCTGATACGTGATGCAGATCTATTTCTCTCCCTTCCAGATAAATCAGTCTTTAACCGTACAACGGCTAAATGGATACTCTATATCTCTTTTCGCCAAAGAATCCCTCTAATTGGATTCTCAAAGAAATATGTTGAAGCAGGCGCTATCGCAGCAGTGCATTCCACCCCTGAACAGATCGGACAACATACCGCAGAATTCATTATCGATTATGCGAGTAATAAACAGTTACCCGAACCGGAATATCCAAAATACTTCACCGTTTCCACAAACAACACAGCCGCTAATTCACTCAGGATTCGACTCCCATCCGAAGAGGAATTGACATCGAAACTGATGGAGCAGGAAAGGTGAATCGGCGCACCTTCGGTATTCGTCAGCGAGTACTGATTATTACGCTGCTACCTCTCTGCATGATCACACTGCTGCTCGGCGGATATTTTATTAATACCCGGTTAGCAGATGCCCAAAGTGCACTGATCGAAAAGGGGCAGACCATGACACAGATGATGGCCTCTTCAGCAGAGTTCGGATTACTTGTAGGGAATACGGAGATCCTGCAAGGCTTGATCCGATCAGCCACGAAGGCAGCTGAGATAGATGATGTAATCTTTCTCAATCCCGCTTTTTCCGTACTGGCACGGGGAAATCGAAACGCACCGACCCCGGATAAGGATGCGGGCTATCCCCTCTTCAAGAACAATCAGGTTCACTTCCTGCACCCAGTCATAGCGACCGGGGTCGATATATTGGACGCCCCTGACCTTACCGTAGATGAGCCTGAACCCGAATTTATTGGCTGGGTGGTGATCGTTTTATCGCAGAAGCCCACCCAAGAGCGTCAGTTCGAGATACTGACCAAGGGGATTGTTCTGGCCCTGATCGGGCTCTTAGGCACTCTATTTATTGCCTCCCGTTTTGGTCAGCGAATTACAAATCCGATACTTGGACTGACTCACGTGATCGAGATGCTCCAACATGGTCACCTCGAAACGAGAGCAAGCCTATCCAGCACGGGAGAACTACGCTCTTTAGCTCAGGGTATCAACCGGCTTGCACAACGCGTACAGGAATCAAATCAGACACTTGAGAGCCGTGTTGACAAAGCGACAAAGCGACTCCGATCAACCTTAGTGCACTTGGAAAAGCAGAATCAGGCTCTGGACCGTTCCAAGAAAAGGGCGGACAGCGCTAACCTGGCCAAGGATGAATTCCTCGCAAGAATGAGCCATGAACTCAGAACGCCACTAACATCCGTCTCAGGCTTTGCACGCTTACTCAATCAAACAGAGCTGAAAACCGAGCAAAAAGAGTATACACGGATCATCAATCTCACCTCAGAGCTGCTGCTCTCCATTATTGATGACATCCTTGATTATTCAAAATTGGAATCGAATGCGATAGAGCTAGAGGATATTCCATTTGAGTTTGAAGCTTGCATCTATGATGTGATTGAGATGCAGACAGCCACTGCTCACGAAAAAGGCTTGGAACTGATCCCAATAATCGACCCTAAGCTTCCCCGCTTTCTCGTCGGCGATCCGGTCAGGCTTAGACAGATTCTAACTAATCTGGTGAGTAACGCAGTAAAGTTCACATCGCAGGGACAGGTTACGCTTTATACCTCTCTCCTCGAACAGGATATATATGAAACCAAGCTAAAAATTGTTATTGAAGACAGCGGGACAGGTATTCCCAAGGAGCGGCTGGACAACTTATTCAAGGCATTCTCTCAAGCAGACACCTCCATTACGAGAAAATATGGTGGCTCAGGGCTGGGGCTTGTAATTGCAAAACGCCTGACGGAACTGATGTCCGGAGAGATTAATCTGGACAGCCGTGAAGGTGCAGGCACTCGTGTAGAGCTATCCATACCTTTTGCCAGTGCCAGGCAGAGAGTCTCAACAACCCGGAATATAGGTGAGGTTATCATATTTGATGATAATCCTCTGGTACGCCAAAGCCTGGTCAACCAGATCACGAATTATAGTCATTTGCTTTCCGAATGTTTCTCTTTTGATGAATTCGAACATCGAGTAAAAAATAACCCTGGCAGTGCCATTCTATGGGGTCTGGAAACCAATGAAGTACCGGAGGAGAAAATAGCGCAAATTAAAACTTTTGCAGAAAAGCACAGCAATAAACTGATCCTGCTGAGTGGTCAACCACTCCCGATCATATTACCTGGCAATGTCACTCAACTGAGGAAACCACCACGGACCCAATTGCTGCTGAATGCACTTGCTCCATGGAGTTACAACACGAATAATCCTCAAAAAGAGGAGAGCATCCAGCTCAGAAAATCACCTACTATTCTAGTAGCCGAAGATAACGACTTTAATCGATTACTGATACGTAAGATCCTACAGCAGGCGAACGCCAAGGTAATTGAAGCACGAAACGGCGAAGAAGCGCTTCGGCTAGCGCTCAAACAACCATTAGACTTGATCTTAATGGATGTACACATGCCGGTTATGGATGGCATTGAGGCTACGCAGAAGATCCGAATGTCCCACTCAGAGCTTCCTATCCTCGCATTAACCGCAAACGTTATTTCAAGTGAGCATAAACGTCTGACCGATGCAGGCGTAAACCATGTTCTTCTAAAACCGATCAATGATGTCGAACTATGTCAGACCATCGATAAATACATTAAGAGCTCGGCAACACTAGATTCAACACAAATGGAGCATACCCAATCAATCACCGAGCTTGCTAAATATGATATCGAACAAAGTGCATTAGACCTTGAGTTGCATAAACAACTAGAGGGCCTTAAGTTGGGGTTCAGACGGCAGGATATTAAAATTATGCGTCACCACAGTCATCAGTTAACGGGAATAGCAGGACTTTACCAGATCCCAGAACTGGAACTTGTGGGTGCAGAATTACATGATGCCCTACTCAACGAGCACTACCGTGCAATCTGGAGATCACTCTGGCAACTACAACGTGTTGTTGAACATCAACAATATGAGAGCTCAGAAACGTTTTGATATAGGCGAGCTATATATTAATTGGTTTAAATCTTCAGAAACTTTCATAATTCTTTGCATACCCTCCCTGTCAAACAGAGCCCCATCTATCCCCTCCCCTGAGGCTATATCAGCATCATCGCCATACGCAATGACTAAACAGCGCTGGCGTATCTCTTCTAATTTCGGATCATGAGAGATAGGAAGTGATAGAAACAACTCCCAGCGCTCGATGCTGGCCTTCTTATCCATCACATCAATCAATAAGTTAAGGACCAACTCCCTGTCAGGTCTATATACAGGCGGACGTCCGAATGTAAATGCGACGGCCACTGCAATAAGTAGAAAAAAACTAACGGTAATAACAAAGAGGAATTCCATACCTTTAATGTAGCATGTGGTCAAAATCATACTCAGCAAGAATTGCTGCTGCAGACTTGATCTTCTCTCCATATTCTTTATCACACAGAGCCATCTCCTGCTGATACTTCCAACGCTGCTGCTTAGAAAGCTTTTTCCACCCCTCTTTAATAGGGATATGTTCCGTGCGTTTATAAACTTCAAAGATTACAGAGAAGTCAGCATGCTGAAGTAGGTGGGGGGCTAATGCTTCAATAAGTGCGGTAAGCCGCATACAAGCTTCTGTGTAGGTAAGTTTTTCATCATTACCGACGGCTCTTGCAATCACCTGAATACTCTCTATCAGGTAAGCTCGATTCTTCTGGTAGCGTTCCTGGCTCTGTTCAGCTTGAAGAATCTGCGACGTTTTGGCAGTTTTGATCACTGTGTAATGTCGGTATATATAGACTACAGCAACTATGCATACAACCACTCCCAAACCGATCAATAAATAAATAAGCTGTTGTGACATGCGAATTTCTACCTATATTCAGTCTGTGACTGACTCTGTATAAAATTATGAAAATAATAAATGGGCCACCGAGTGTAGGCCAAATGATTATCGAATTATACCTGAAACCCACAGGAATCAGCGCTGAAGAAGCCGCAGAGCTCTGTCAGATTGATCCGGAAGTTTTCAGAGAAATTATTAACGGGGAGATATCTATCGGGTGGGAGCATGCTTATAAATTAGCGAAGGGCTTTAATACCAGTCATAGCTTCTGGTTGAACTTGCAGCAAGATTTCAGCACGAAACAGGTACCTTAACTCGACTACCCCTGCCTTCATATGACCTAAAACGAAAAAGCCCCGATCACTGGGTGACCTGGGCTTTCTCTTAATTAAATGCTTGGCGATGACCTACTCTCACATGGGGAAGCCCCACACTACCATCGGCGATGTTG
>NZ_CANMIR010000012.1 GCF_947498015.1 uncultured Neptuniibacter sp. | reverse complement strand
ACGGTGTTGATGTTGATCCCCATATGGGTCACACCCATGTAGGCATAGGTCAGGGTGGTCGCGAACAGCATCGCCATAAACATCATGGTGCCGGCCGCCAGGGACTGATAGAAGAACATCACCATGACAAAGATCAGGATGAATACCAGCGGTAGCACCCAGAGATTGGTCTCATACGCCGCTTCATTCATCGCCGCGGTCACACCGATGGTGCCACCGGCCAGACGGATCTTTAGACCTTCCACTTTGCCGTCGTTCGCTTCGATCCACTGTTTTGCGGTGTGGATCGCACGACGGATCGTCTCGCCCTGATGGTCTTTGTAGTAGAACACCAGGTTCGCAATCCGCTCATCGGTATCCACAAACTCATTCAGCGCACCCGGGATCGGGCTCGACATCATGTAGGTGAACATCAGTCCCCCCACATACATCTGATCATTCGGGATCTGCGTCCAGCGTGGATCGTCGTTATGTAAAAGACGGTTCACCTGTTTCACCAGGTCAGGAATCCCTTTCGAGCCACCCACTTCCGGATCCAGCATCATATGCGTCTGCAGATCACTCAGTGCTTTCAGAACCTCAGGGCGTTTAATCCCGCCTTTCTCAGAGGTCTCCGCCACGATGTACAACTCTTCAGAGCCCGGGAAACTGTCATTGACCGCTTTCGAGGAGAGGTTGTAATCATGATCCTGATAGAGGATTGGAGAACCCGGTTCAGACTCACCGATCACCACCTTGGAGGAGAAGTACCAGCCACTGCACAGCAGGACCGCTGCCAGCATCAGCGCGTTACGCGCCGCGCGCTCATCACTGATGATCTTGGCGCAGGCAAAACCGACATTACGGAAGATATTGTGTTTGATCTCGGTATTGTTTGGTTTTGGCAGAATCGACAGCAGCAGCGGCACCGCCAGCAACACCGTGACGATGATGCACAGGGCCCATAGGGACGCATAATGCGCCAGTTTCGTGTTCAGCGGGATCGAGCCGATCGCGATCAACAGCAGACCGATCGCATCGGAGACCACGCCTAAGCTACCGGGGCGGAACAGGTTCTCAAAGGTACTGCGTGCCGCCAGATGATGATCCGCGTGCAGGTTTAGCTCCTGATAGTAGCGCTCCACAATCTGAATCCCGTGAGACATCGCGCGGGCTGAGATCAGGAAGGGGATCACCAATCCGAGTGGATCCAGATTATAACCAAACAGGGAGATGATACCGATCCCCCAGATCGAGGAGACGATCACCGCCGCCAGCGGAATCAGGACCCCGTAGGCTTTGCGGAAGTAGAAGATCAGCAGGGACACCATGATCAGTGCGGTGAACAGGAAGATCTCAATGATCTGATCCAGATACTGATAGGCCCAGCCCACCAACATCGGCTGACCGGTGACATGGATCTTAATCCCTGCGACAGACTCATCTGCCCGCATCTTCTGAATCTCATTAAAGGTCTTCACATAATCGAGCTGACCTTCGTTCAGCTGCGCTTTCACCAGCGCCATCTTCATGTCCGGTGACACCAGTGGACCATAGACACGGGGATCGGCAACCACATCGCTGCGGAGCTCGGTCAGCGCTTCGGGGTTCATCTCGCCACCCTGAGGATCGTAGTACGCCTCTGAGTTGACGTTCCCCTCCGGGGTCATCCAGACCTTACGGGAGTTACGGTGAGTGACACTGGCCACTAGGTTATGGTTGATCCCCGGCAGACTGTCCACTGCCAGCGTAATACGGTGGATCTTCGCCAGTGCTTCATTGGTGAAGATATCGCCGGACTCCACCTCAACCCCGACAATGATCACATTAGCGCCCCCGAAGGACTCCTTGATCTCATTGTGCAGTTCTATGTAGGTGTGCTCCTGTGGCAGTAGATCTGCAAAGTCGGAGTACATCTTCACGCTGGGGATCTGATAGGCGAAGAACAGCGTGACCAGCAGAATCAGGCTCAGAATCAGTTTAGGACGGGCAAACACGGCCTCATCCAGGTTATGTAAAAAATGGGTGGCCTTGTGGGCCTGTGCGGACTTTTTATCCATGACGAAGGCCTCTTATTTTTTAGATAGTTGAGTCGTATCACCGGACTGAATGTCCAGAGTGAACAGGGAGCCGGCCCCGCCGGCAAACAGCAGCTCGCCGTTACTGAGCTGAATCGCATCACGCAGATAGACCGGACGCCCCTGTGAGTTCACCCGGGCCCAGTCGCTACCGGTGTACTCCAGTACGGTGCTGTGATCACCAAAGGCAAACAGGCGGGTTCCGCTCTGATAGAAACCGTAGATCGGCGACTCGGTAGGCGTGGGTTGTTTGGTCCAGTTCTCACCGCCATCATCGGTGTAGAGGATCTGGCCACTGAGGCCACCCACCCAACCGGTATTGGCATCGGTAAAGAAAGCGGTCTGGGTATAGAAATCGTTCGGGATATAGCTCGGAGGGTTCCAGCTCTGGCCACCATCATTACTGCGGCTGACGACCCCAAACTCGCCGGTCATAATCGCGGTGGAAGCATCCAGAAACTGAATTCCGGTCAGCATCGCATCCTCATTGAGGGTATTTTCCTGCCAGGTTTTGCCCTGGTCTTTGGAGTGCAGTACGGTAGAGAAGCTCCCCACCACCCAGACACTGTTATCCGGTGCACAGGTGAGATCCAGCAGATCTTCCGGGGTAGGCAGCTCAGAAGCCTGCCAGCTGGCTCCGTTATCCACGCTCTGCCAGACCTGTTTATCCATACTCAGCGCCACAAAGCGCTGGTCAGGGCAGGCGGCGATATCAACGAAACTGGATTGAATATCGATGGACTGACGCTGCCATTTAAGGCTATCAGCAGGGGATCTCAGGATGAGCCCGTCATTACCGACAGCAACCAGCGCGTGTCCGTTTGCGGCGACCGCCTGAAACTGATCAGTCCGTCTTACAGACTTGGTTTTTTCTTCTTCTATGCCCTCTAAATTAAGAGGGGCTTCGCAACCGGTTAGCGCCACACCCAGCATAGAAATAAGGAGGCCTGGCTTAACCGCGAGTGCGATGAGCTTGTTTGTTTTTATTGATGCCATCGTCAACGTCTCTTATCGAATAACTACTAATTTCAATCGATAGTTAATATGTTATATGTTTAGTGTGCGCTGTTATATCAGCCTTTTGTACTTTCTCCACTCTAATTCTGTATTCAGGTTGCGATGTATCTCTGTAGCAGTCACTTCTACCGTTCCAATCTCTGTGTATTCAAGTTGATGTAACTGTTTATCGAGTCGAGCATCGGTCCTGCCGATATCAGTTGATCTGATCTTTCTGACCAGATCCTGACTGAGTAATAGGGGGTGTGCCCCTCTGCCTTGATGGCAGGGTTTAGCTGCCAGCTTGCCATGAAGCGCACAGCGTAGCTTGTGCATGACACCCGGTTTTGGAACGGGGGTGTCGATCGGTACCAACAACGTATGGCCGCTCTGGAAACCCCGTAAAGCGGCTTTAAGCGTACTGAAAGGGCCTTGTTCTGGTGTCGGATTGTGCATCTGCTTTAGCGATCCAACCTTTGCGATCAATCTGCGTGAGCGATAACCGGTCGCGATAATAATACGGCTGTATCCAGCGTTACGGAGTTGCTCTACCTGATGCTCGAGCCAGCTGTAACTTCGGTCTGTAGCGTTTAACTGGCGTAGCCCTTTATGGATACGTCCACTGCGGCTGGAGCGACCGCCTGCGAGAATGATCGCGGTACTCATTGGATCGCCCCGTTCTTACTGCGTTCGCGAATTTGTAACAGCTCAGCCACACAACTCACCGCCACTGCCATCGGCTCTTTACCCATATCAGGCAATCCAATCGGCATGTGAATATGGCTGTCATCAATCCCCTGATTATCCAGGCGGTGACGGAAACGGACCGCTTTGGTCTTGCTACCGATGACACCCAGATATCCCAGATCCCAATCGCTCATAAGCTC
The DNA here is from genome assembly GCF_947498015.1 of uncultured Neptuniibacter sp. GTDB lineage: Bacteria > Pseudomonadota > Gammaproteobacteria > Pseudomonadales > Balneatricaceae > Neptuniibacter. The sequence goes on along the minus strand of NZ_CANMIR010000012.1, from coordinate 112,391 downwards.
AAGCAACTGATAATCCAGTTTATGACTGTGAGTCATGATCAATACGGTGGTGTCACTGTCTGGTTGGTCTACAGATTCAGGCAGCGAACTCGGACGTACGTTGATCTCATTGGGGAACGCTTCGGGATCTGCCCATTGAGGACGGCCATCAAAAACTGAGACACGAAAATTAAGAGCACTGGCGAGTGGTGCAAGCGCGCGTGCAATATGTCCTGCACCGAACACCCACAGCTGTGGTGCATGCTTCGCTTTTCGTAACAGTGAATTATTATGCTGATCTGACAAGCGACGTTCGGATTTTTGTATCAGTTTTGGTGTCCATCCCTGAGTGTCGCCCAAGGCTTGCTGGCTTGCCGTATAGCCACCGGATAGTTGTAGGCGCTCATCTGCATCAACCGTGTATATCCGGTCCGCATGGTCATTCATCAATGCACTAAAATGTTTTGGCAGCATTAGTAGATGCGCTTCTACACGCCCCCCACAGCACTGGTCTGTATGGCATCCCAGTCCATGATCAATCTTCATTGCTGAGGCAGGGGGGAGTTTTTGTGTGTTTTGTAACCGCCACCAGGCCATCTGGCCCGCTTGCATCAACTTCCATTCCAGATTGCCTCCGCCAACGGATCCTGTCCACCGGCCATTACTGAGTAGAAGCATTGAGTCACCGACCTGGGTGGGCGCGGATCCTCTAACATCAGTAATAATCGCCTCCAGCACCGGGTAGGGCTGAGAGGTTTCAGTCAGCTGAAATGGAACAGTTTGTTCTGCATTATGGTTCATATCGATCTCCTAACGGCATAGAGTCAGGGGTGCTTCCTGAGAAGCACCCGCTATTGACTCAGGCGAAATTAAGGCCGTTTTCTTTGATCGCTTTAAGCACTTTCTCTGGAGTGATAGGTGCTTCTTTGAACTGGATGCCCAGAGCGTTATAGACCGCATTGGCAATGGCGCCTACCGGGCTGGTCAGTCCGGCTTCACCAACACTTTTGGCACCATAAGGTCCATGCGGGTCAGGATCTTCAACCAGAATGACCTTCATCTTGGGCATATCAGATGAGCCATACATTTTGTAGTCGGTGAAGCTGCTGTTGAGCGCTAAACCCTGATCGTCGTAATAGATCTCTTCGGTCAATGCCATGCCGATACCCTGTTGTGCACCGCCTACCATCTGACCCTCAGCCATTGCAGGGTGTAGTGTGCGGCCGATATCGTGGGTGTGAACCAGCTCCAGTAACTCAATCTCACCTGTCTCAGTATCGATCTCCACTTCAACAAAGCAGGCGCCGAATGGGGGGGAGTTATGTTTTGCAAAGTGGCTGGAGAAGCCAAAGATCTGTCCCGGTGCACCCTCAGGTTCACCTGTTTCAGGATCCATATAGTTATAGACACCCAGACGGCAGATCTCAGCGGTGGTAATACTGTTTTCCGGATTGTTCTTGGCGAATATCGTTTTGCCGCCAAATTCAAGATTTTCAACTGATGTATCCAGATGACGGCTGGCCCGATCTAGCAGCTGCTTCTTGACATCATCACTGGCTTCCAGAATTGAATTGCCACCGACATAAGTGGTACGACTGGCGTGTGATCCAATATCAAAACCGTTAGCATCGGAGTCACCGGTTTTCAGGGTTACTTCATGCATCTCCAGTCCGAGTGCTTCCGCCGCAATCTGGTGTAGAACGGTGTGTGAACCCTGACCCAGATCGGAACAAGCCGTTGAAACGACAGCACTGCCATCTTCATTCATCATGATGGTAGTAACCGTATGTTCAAGAAGCATCGGCATCGCGCCGGAGGTGTGGTTCATGACTGAGACCCCAACGCCACGGCGCTTAACACCACTCTGCTGTTTGTTAGCGGCTACTTTCTTATCCCACTCTATGGCCTCTGCACCCTGACGCAAGCACTCGGAAAGCTGGCAAGAGGGGTATTTAACCCCAAAACACCAGCCGTCATCACCAACGCCCTTATGCCAGTCAAGACGCCATTGCACCGGATCGATATCCAGTTGGGTTAGCGCGCGGTCGATCAACTGCTCTAATACGAAGTTGGTTTGAGGGTTACCATAACCGCGGTAAGCACCCGCAGGGGCCTGGTTAGAGAAGTAGGACTCACCCTGATAACCCAGCGCACCAAATTTGTACATGCCGCTTAACCAGGCACCGGTGGTGAAAGGTACCCCTGACGCATGGGTAAAATAGGCACCGGTATTCGCTTTAAAGCGTGCTTGGCAGGCTACAGGTGTACCATCTTTTTTGAAGCCGAGTTTCATCCAGTAGTCACCGGCATGACGGCTCTCGGAGATGATCCAGTCCTCTTCTCGCAGGGTCTGAACTTTAACGGGACGACCAGGCACCGCCAAAGCCATGGCGCAGGTCTCTGGCTCCGAAATGATACCCAGGCGGGCACCGAAGCCTCCACCAATCGTCGTGCTGTGGATCTTCACCATCGACATCGGCATATCAAACAGGCGTGCGATCTTCTGATGAGTGATCTTAGGCATCTGACCACTGCTCCAGCAGTGCAGGCGACCGCGTCCATCCACTTGTGCAATATACGCGTGGGGTTCCATCTGGCACTGCTTCTGTTTATTCACATAGAAGTTATCTTCTACGATCAGATCCGCTTCTTTCATCGCTTCTTCAGCATCACCCCAGCCGTAGCTGTTTCCAGGGAACATCGCATCCGGTAGCTGGAACGCCATATTGTTGGGCTTATCAGGATGAAGCTGATGGGTGCCGGTTTTTTCGGCTTCGCTCGGAGTCATGAACACCTGAAGGGGCTCGTACTCGACAATCACCTTGGCAGCGGCACGTTCGGCTATCTCCTCGGAGGTAGCGATTACGCCGCAGATAGCATCGCCCTGATGACGAACATGATAGGTGAAGATTGTCTGATCTTTCAGATCGCCCAGTAGGTGTCCCACTTTGTCTGACACCATCTCGTCGCAGGCGCCCGTGTTGTATGTCGTCTGGGTCACATCCTCCGGTCCCAGAATCTTGATCACTCCCGGAATTTTTAAGGCTTCGCTGAAGTCCAGACGTGTGACTCGGGCGTGGGCATGATCCATACAGCGAACGATCTTGCCATACAGCATGCCCTGCATCTTTAGGTCAGCCGCATAGATAGGCTGGCCGGTTACTTTTTCGAATGCATCAACTTTAGGTACGTTCTTACCGATGACTGAAAACTGGCTCATGAGTGTGCCCCCGTCTTTAATTCAACTGCGTTATCCCACTGGGTATTCTCTTCCGGAAAGCTCTGCGCGGCCTGTTGTACCGCTTTGACGATACTGTCATAGCCGGTGCAACGACAGATATTGCCTTCGAGTTCCTTGCGGATCTCTTCCTCAGTCGGATTGGGGTTTTTGCGAAGCAGGCTGGTACTTTTTACAACCATGCCCGGGGTGCAGTAACCGCACTGCACCGCTGTCTGATCGATAAATGCCTGCTGTACCGCGTTCAGTCCCTGCTCGGCAAGGCCCGCTGCGGTTGTGATGGAGCGGCCGTTCAGTGTGGACGCCAGTGCCATACAGGAGCAAAGGCTATCTTCGCCATCGATAATTACAGTACAGGCACCGCATTCGCCAGTGCCGCAGCCATATTTGGTATCGGTGAAGCCCAGCTGTTCACGCAGCGTATCCAGAAGGGTTTGGTGTACCGGCACAGAGATGTTCAGGTTAATGCCGTTTACGGTCAGTTCTATCATTCTCTCTTTCATGATTGCTCCCTCACTTCTCTGCTGCTGCAGTTGCAGCCTGTTCAATCAAACGCTTAATTACGACACCCGATACCATCAGACGGTATTCAGCAGTGGAGCGTTTATCATCGATAGGGGAGATCTCGGTAGGTACTGTGTCGATCACATGAGCCAGGAGTTCTGGAGTGATCTCTTCATTACAGAGAAGCTTTTCGGTTTTAGGCAGGCGCAGTGTTGTTGGGCCTACACAACCCATGGCAATCCGTGCAGAGGTGCAAATCTTGCCATCCATCTCCAGACGGACTGAACCGTTGAGCTTGGCCAGATCTTCATTGACTCGGGTCATCCGTCTGAAGGCTGATCCTGTACCGGAATGGGGCGCATCAATAATCATCTCGATGGCAACCTCATCATCGCGGCGCGCATTCTGGTTGTAACCGGTCCAAAAATCTTCAATGGCTACTTCACGGGTACCTTCGGCACTTTGTAATAGGATGCGGGCACCCAGTGCCAGCAGAGCGCAGCTACAGTCACCTGCAGGGGAGCCGCGCAGTACATTGCCCATAACTGTTGCCGCAGTACGAATCTGTGGCGTGGCAAATACATCGGCCGCCTGCCAGAGGGCAGGGTAATGTTCTTTAACCGCAGGATGCTCCAAAAGATTGGCAACAGTTGCTTTCGCACCCAGATGCAACCCGCTGTCAGGATTAAAGTCGATGTAATCTAATCCATCAATCTCAGATATTGAGATGAGAATCTCAGGGTGATGATTCATCTTCATCGCAACAACCAGGTCGGTACCACCTGCGATTAAAGCGGCACGATCCTTGTAGTGGGATAGTAGATTTACCGCTTCTGAAGTGCTGTTGGGCACTAGCAGATCGAAGTTCGGCAAAATACGACTACTCATAAAACAACCTACCTTTCTTATTGTGTTTATTTTTAGGTAACTGCTTCGATTGAAAGCACAATCAGTTATCAGTCAAAACGTGATATCTGCTTGGTTTTCATCTAAAAAAACGAAGCGTTTTTACTCTTTGATCAAACCTGATTTAAGGCCTGGAACAACGGTAATTACCGATTCACGTATGAGAAGAGAGATGGCAAGCAAAATGCCAGTTTTTATTAGTTCTTTTAAAACAATTGGTTACGAGTTTATTGGGTTTGCTTTTGAGGATATAGTGATTAAATGATCACTTATACTTTGTTTGAAAAAGTGATCATTTAATTACCCTTAAAAAATCAATTGATAATTATTAATTTCCATACTAGTGTGGGGTTAATTGGCCTGTTAAATGTGTATAGATGGGTGATCTAAGTTGGCAGGTTTTCAGGGTCTTTCAGCGGTTGTTTTTGCAGAGATGATGTTAAATGCTGCTATGAGACCAGATAAGAACAATAAAAATAATTTGTGAGGCGATAGTTACTATGTCTATCTCACCGGCATTGAAAAATAATAAGCCGTGGCCTGACTACAGTAATCTGATTGAAAGGATTCATTTTGACCGGGAGACCGGGCATATATGGTTAGATGAAAGTCAGATGTTGCTTCTGGATGCAACATTCTTCAGTGACATGCGCAAAGTGATGGTTGAAACTCTGGGAATGGAGGGAGCCCGCGCAGTTTTGACCCGTATCGGGTATCTGGGTGGCTACAAAATGGCTGACCTGGCGCGAAAGATGCACCCTACCAAACCGGATTCCGAAGCCTTTGTGATCGGACCTCAGCTAACGATGATTACGGGCATGGCGGCCGTTAAACTGTTAGAGCTGGATATGGATATCGATTCCGGAAAGTTTCATGGTGAGTTCGAAATTCTCAGCAGCTACGAATCTGATTCTTTTATCAAAGAGTTTGGTCACAGTGATGATCCGGTCTGCTGGCATCTGGTTGGTTTTGCCAGTGGATATAGTTCCCACTTTATGGGGCGGGAGATTATCTACCGGGAAGTCGAGTGTAGAGCAACTCACGATGATCACCGTTGCGTCGTAGTGGGTAAGCCTGCTGAAGAGTGGGAGGGCTATCAGAATGATCAACGTTATTTTAAGCCTCTTAATATTCAGGAAGAGATGCAGAATCTGCAGGATTGCATCGTTGGTTTAAAGCAGAAGATAGAGTCGGAACAGGATTCTGCTATCTCCTGTGGAACTATCGGTAGCTCTGAACGTTTTAAGCATGCCTGGACGATGATGGAGAAAGCCGCTGAAAGTCAGGTAACCGTGCTTATATTAGGTGAAACCGGTGTTGGTAAAGAGGTGTTCGCCCGCGGTCTTCATCAGTGCAGTGATCGCGCTGATAAAACCTTTGTCGCGATCAATTGTGCTGCTATTCCAGCAAGCCTGATTGAATCGGAGCTGTTTGGGGTGGAAGCGGAGGCCTACACTGGCGCGAGCAAGTCACGCCCAGGGCATTTTGAGCGGGCAGATGGCGGCACCCTCTTTTTAGATGAAGTAGGCGAGCTATCTCTTCAGGCGCAAGCTTCATTACTGCGTGTACTACAGGAATCGGAAGTGGTTCGGGTAGGGGGTGGAGAGGTTCGTAAAGTTGATACCCGGTTGGTCGCTGCGACGAATGAGGATCTGGAAACCGCTGTCGCAGAGGGGCGTTTTCGTGCTGATCTCTACTACCGACTGAATATCTATCCGGTCACAATACCGCCGCTGCGAGAACGTGTCGAAGATATCCCGCTTTTAGCCGATCATTTCCTTAAAAAGTACAGTGCACAGTACGGTAAACGTCTGAAAGGTATATCGGATAAAGCGATGCTGATGCTGAACTACCACCAGTGGCCGGGCAATGTCCGTGAATTGGAGAATATGATTGAGCGTGGGGTGATTCTGGCGGATAACAATGGTCTGATCGGTGTACCCCATCTATTTGCCAGCTCCGATGTTCCTCCTTCGGCGGCTGCCAGAGAGAGAAACCGTGAGCAGCAGCGTAAAGTGGCCAATAGCATCAGTAATGAAGACTGGGCGAGTGATCTGGTTGATTCTGGCATCGGAATGGAAGCGGTTGAGTCAGCTCTGATCAATAAAGCGATGTGTAAAGCTAACGGTAATGTAGCACGGGCGGCCCGATTACTCGGTCTCTCCCGACCTGCGCTGGCCTATCGTTTAAAACGTGGTGGCACCCATGGAGATGGAGCCTCAGAGGATTAATCCCCTGAATGGCAGTTTGAAGAAGCGGATCATAATTGATCCGCTTTTTTGTCTTAAGGTGTGTATCGACATAAGAGAGGCAATACGCATCCTCACTCTACGGTGGATTTGATATATTACTGCCTGGAATAATTCCCTGATTACAATGTAGGCCGATCTATATATGAAACACTCAGTTGTAAAAGCAACCATCAGTACCTTGCTCGTTAGCGCATTATTCATTACTGGAAGTTATGTTAGTGCCGGTGAGCCCCTGAGTTTGAAGCAAACGATGAAACAGATGAAATTGCAGTATAAGGAAGCGATGGATAGCCGTTCAGCTGAAAGTTTCAATCAGCATATGACCGCTTTCAAAACACATCTTGATAGTGCAAAAGGCTACGATTTTTCACCTGAGCGAAAGGTCATTTCATTAGAAGGTTTAAACAAGGTAGAGCGTTTAGTTGATGAGATTCCGCTTGCTACAGCCGATAATCTGGCCGATCTCAAGCAACAGCTTAGCAGCATTGATCAGTTGCGTAAGGAATATCATAAAAAAGCGAAGCCGGGCACCTGGGAGCTATTACTCAGTATTTTTAAGTAAGAGATATGGGTAGGTCTCACTACCCTGACGCTTTTCCCAGTCGTCGTTGAATACACTGAAGCGAGGTTTCAATGACGATCAAGCCGCTTGTCACAACAGTGTTAAATGGTATTTGGGTCTGTCTATGCTATGGCAATTGGGTTTATACAATTATTAATCACATGGAGTGAAACGAATAGTGATGAATGGTTCCTGTTTATGCGGTGACGTTCGATATGAGCTGAAACTCGATCATATTAATATGTACCAGTGCCACTGTGAGCAGTGTAGAAAACAAACCGGGACAGCATCCAGTTGTGGATCGGTGGTGCGAGATGAGGTGTTTGTCTGGCTCTCAGGGGAAGGGAACATAGGTGTCTGGGAAAAAGATTCAGGTTTTACATCTCATTTTTGCAGGTCTTGCGGCTCTTCAGTGCCCAACAAATTCAGAGGGTATCCCTACTATTGGATCCCTGTTGGGACTCTCGATAGTGCAAATGTAGTGACTGTTGCGAATCTTTACTCTTGTGAAAAAGCCAGATGGAGTAATGTTGTGTCTGGGGTTAATTCTTATGAAACCAAACCCTCAATTAAATCACTGGTTAAATTGCTGGTCGATACAGATTCCGAATAAAGCGGACGATTCTTTTTCAGCGCCACAAGATATTCTCTTTAAGCCACTTTAAGATTGGCTGTGAGTTGATACATCTTTATGAAGTTAGGGCTGCTTTCATGAATCCAGATAAAATAGGCAAGGCTTATGATGCGATCACCCATTTATGGGAGCGTAAGGATTTTAATAGACTAAACGGTGTCGAGCAGCATCAAAGGGCCTTAGCGTTTGTTAAAAACAAAGTAAACGCATTGGATGTGGGATGCGGATCTACCGGGCGGTTTATTGAGCTGTTGCGCAGAGCAGGATTCATCCCTGAAGGGATTGATGTTTCAGAGAAGATGGTTCACCTAGCCAGAAAAAGAGATCCGGATGTCACTATCCACCAGCAGGATATTTGTGAATGGGTGAGTGATAAAAAGTATGATTTCATAACTGCCTGGGACAGTATCTGGCATATCCCACTCGATCAGCAGGAGAGGGTTATCTCAAAACTAGTCTCCTGGTTAAACACAGGCGGTGTTCTGATCTTCTCTTTCGGTGGTACGCATGAGAAAGATGAGCATAGAGATAACTCAATGGGCCCTGAAGTTTACTACTCAACGTTGGGTACCACTGGTTTTCTTAAACTGGTATCGAACCTGGGCTGTGTATGCAGGCACCTTGAGTATGATCAATACCCTGAACTGCATGCTTATCTAATTGTAGAAAAAGTCTAGGATGATGCATCGATCAATGAACATCGAATTTGTAGGTAATGATTTAGACAGGAGTAGGAATTATGAAGCCAGCATATGTAGTTGGGCATATAACGGTTCTGGATCAAGAAAAGTGGGCTGAATATCGAAGTAAAGTACCAGCAACTTTAGCTGCCTGGGAAGGAGAGCTTGTTTTCCGTGGAAAGCAGTGTGAAGTATTAGGTGGTGAACATCACCATTCTGATACTGTAGTGATCCGGTTTCCGACTCTTGAAGCTTTGAATCATTGGTTTAGTTCTGAGGCCTACCAAGCTTTGATCCCCATCCGTGAACAGGCTGCAGATATGGATTTGATCAGTTATGAAGCGGATAGTTAGGCTTTCCTCACCATTATTTAAGGTGTAAAAGCCGGAGTGCTCGGCCATCATTTTCACTGTGATGATAAAGGGTTTCTAATTTGAAAGTTGTCATTCAGGAAGAGGCTACAGGATGTGGAATCGCATCGGTGGCCAATATATTAGGTAAAACCTATGCAGAGATGCGAGCCGTCGCCAATGCCATGGGTATCTATGCGACCGATCAATCGTTGTGGTCGGATACACAGTATGTGAGGCAGTTACTTTCTGCCTCGGATGTTCAAACCTCAGATAAAGAGATCCCTTTTGAAACCTGGTCTGCTTTACCAGATCTGGCTCTTCTATCGATAAAACATCATCAGGAAGATGGTAAGGATTACTGGCACTGGGTGGTGTTCAAACGCGTTGATGGAAAACAGGTCGTTTTTGATTCAGCGAGTTATCTACCCTCTAATATTCGAACCGATTTTGAAGCGATGAAGCCTAAGTGGTTTATCGAAGTGGATCTTTAAAGGATCAGTTCTTCCGAATACTCTTGCATCAGTATCGCAGTCAATTGTGTTCATCTGCGCAGCACTCATCCTGGAGAAAATCGATAACTCCTTTTAGCTGTGAATATTCAGCCACACAATAGAGTGTACGTCCTTCTCGACGCTGTGAGATCAAACCAGCTGATGCCAGGCTGGAGAGATGATGCGACAGTGTTGATCCCGGGATATTCAGGCTATCCTGGATGTTGCCAACTGAAATTCCCTGCAATCCCGCTTTTACAACCCGTTTAAAAATCCGAAGACGAGTTGGATGGCCCAGCTCTTTGAGCGCTTTGGCCGCGATTTCAATCTCCATCGATTATCCCTAGACGACTAATTATTTCGATAATACTAGAAATAAGTTGACTAAGCTAATCTTCTCAATATAATTCGATAAATCTAGAAATATGGTTTAGAGGGTTTTATGCTTGAATTGGAAGCGATTAAAGAGACATTAGATATGTTTCTCTTTTTGGCAGCGGAGTTAACCGCGCTTTTTTTGCTGATCAGTTATCTTGTGGGAGTATTGCAGCACTACGTTTCACCACAAAAAATGCAACAAATCTTGAGTAAAAAGATGGGGAGAGGTTATTTGGTTGCAGGATTTCTTGGGGCAATTACCCCTTTCTGTTCCTGCTCTACAATACCTTTTTTGAAGGGCTTGTTAAGGGCGAATGCTGGGTTCGGCACTATGATGGTGTTTCTGTTTGCCAGTCCGCTTTTGAACCCCATTATAATTGGCTTATTCGCGGTTACATTTGGGATCCAGGTCACAGTTTTCTATTTCGTTGTTGCGATGGGAGTATCGATAATGGCGGGTTATATCTTGGAGCGACTAGGTTTTGAAAGATATATTAAAGAGGAAGCGTATCTCGAACCGGTCTCTATGCAGTGTAAAAGCGAGTGTAGTGGGGTAAATGTTGAGTTGAGCTGTTGGCGTAGAATCTGGGATTCAACTTGGAGTGATTTTAAGAAAGTATTTCCCTACCTAATGGGTGGGATTACGTTAGGCTCAATCATTTACGGTTTCATGCCCACAGAGTTTGTCGCGGGTATAGCCCATGATGGTAACCCCTTTGCAGTGCCCGTCGCCGCAGTGATCGGCATTCCTCTCTATATTCGTGCGGAAGCGGTAATCCCTTTGAGCGCAGCGTTGGCTGCAAAAGGGATGGGGCTAGGTGCGGTGATGGCTCTGATTATTGGTAGTGCCGGGGCGAGTATAACCGAAGTGGTGTTGCTCAAATCGATTTTTCATAATCGTATGATTATGGCTTTTTTGGCAGTCATTATCACCATGGCGATAAGCGCAGGTTACCTTTACTCGGTTATTTTTTGATGCTACTTAGCCAAATAAAAAGCAGCCGTAAGGCTGCTTCTTGGTTATTGATCGTTACGATGCAGATCAGTCCAGATTGACCTCTTCACGTGTGCGGGTCATGCTGTCGATAATTGAGTAGATGATGTTTTCACAGGGTTTAATCAGATCTTCAATGTTACTCACACCCATACCGCCTAAGCCGCTACTGAACTCCTCAGGAACGGCTGCATCACCGATCCATGGGTAGCCTACACGGACCAATGGAATCCCCAATTTATTAATGATGGCGGCATCCGTTTGGCCGCTTAACATCGCTGCACCCGGATAGGGTTTCCCCTCCTGATTCTCCCATGCGGCTAATGCGGATTGTACGATCCAATGCTCTTTTGGTGTTGATGAACCCGGGCATGAGCCATACATCTCCCATTCGGCTTCAATCTCTGGATGGCGGGATAGAATCTCCTCCATAGCCCTATCAAACTGATGTTTTACATCAGCTGTGGTTTGATAGGGGTTACAGCGCATATCAATATAAAGATCGGTTGAAGCGGATGGGAAGGCTGGGCGGTTAGGCCAGCCCGATTCGATACCTGCAATCCAGCCTTCAGGTGCGATCTGTTCGGTGGTGTTGTTTTTGGTAAATTGTGGGAGCCACTCTTCGAGTTCCTGAATCAGTGTAGCTGCGGGAACAATTGAGCTACGAAACCCTGGTGTGCCACGTGGAATGCCTGAATACCCCAGATCACCTTTCACCCTAACCTTGAACCAGCACATACCGGGGTGTTCATGATAAACCTCATACCATGGCTTGAATATGATTCCGAAGTCAGCGGTGACGCCGTGGGTTAGCATGAAACTGACGCCGGTCGACATACCATAGTTATTCCTTTCCGGAACGACCGAAGGCATACCGCCTCCGGCAAAAGCGAGAACCAGATTGCCTTTAAGGGGAATCCCCGCATCGATCACTGCGTTCACCGCTTCGGTCAGCGTTGCAACCATCGCTTTGGGGTTGGATGCACCAAGGCCGAGTACCAGATCATCTCGCAGAATCCCTTCGGGTTTCATGTCATCACGTAGCTCGTCGCCGACCATTGGAAGGTCCGCATCGGATCCCTCAAGATGGGTATCGATCGGTGCGTAGAGCATCATTGTTGGACCTTCGCCACTACCTTTTAACTCACCGATTGCGTTTCCGCTAAGCTCATTAACCTCCTGGTAACGTGATTTCAGGCCGATCTGTTTCAAATGCTCAGCCATAAATTCACTGGCTTCACGTTCAGCACCTGTAGGGCTGTGAATATTCACCAGGTCAAGATTGAGTTGACGCAGACGTTCTTTCTGAATATTTGCGCAGGCTTTTTTAAACCACTGTGCGCGATCACCCGTTAATCTGTGTTGTTCATTCATATGGTGTTCCTTTTTATTATTGTGTTTTGCAGCGGAAGTATTAATTGGTTTGATCGTTGAGTTTGTCTGCAAAATCGATCAGGGCGTGGTCTGACCACAATGGCGCGATAACTTGAATTCCCATGGGAAGCCCCTGCTGGCCTTTGGCGATGGGGAATGTGATGCAGGGTACGCCTAAGAATGTCCAGATGCGGTTAAAAACCGGATCACCGGTTGCGTGGATTCCATCAGGTGCTTCTCCAACTGTTGCGGGCGTGATGATGAAATCAAACTGTTTGAAAATTTGAGTCAGTTGATAGTGGCAGCGAGCCAGCAGGTTACGACACTGTGCATTACGCGCTGGAGTAACTGAACTGCCTCGGGCCATCAGGTCCAGAATATGCTCACTCATCTGTGATCTATGCTCGGTAGCCTCTAGCCTCAGACAGTCAGCAGCTTCATGAGCCATGATATCGAACTGAGCATCTGCAAGGTCTGCAAAGGCAGGGCTCAGTTCATAATGTGTGGCGGTGAAACCCGCTTCGATGATCTTCTCACTGTAGTTATCAAACGCCTGCTGCATATCAGCACTTGCGTGTGACCAGAAAGGTGTTTTACAGAGTGCGATTTTTGGGGCTGTGGGACTGTTACTGATCTGCAGGTGGGGGGCTAGTGCAGTTAGAAGAATACGTTGATCACCGATGGTGCGAGAGAACGTGCCTAGGGTATCCAGTGAAGGTGAAAGTGATTTGGTTCCTGCATAGGGAAGGGTGCCATAGGTAGGCTTAAGAGCCACAATACCATTAAAGCTCCCGGGGCGGATCATTGAACCAACAGTTTGTGTACCTAATGCAAACGGCACCTGACAGTCTGCGACAGCTGCAGCTGATCCACTGGAAGATCCACCTGGGGTGTGTGCTGTATTGAGCGGGTTACGAGTCGGACCGGGAGCGTAGTAGGCGAACTCAGTTGTCACGGTTTTACCCAGGATGATGGCCCCGCGTTTTTTTAACTCGGTGACAATCGCAGAATCCTGCTCGGGTTGATGTCCGTTATAGATCTCAGAACCGTAGCCCGTAGGCAGATCTGCAGTATCGATCAGATCTTTGATCCCTACTGGTATCCCGTGAAGAGGGGATAAGCGTCGTGCTGATATATCACAAGCTCTGGCCTGCTCCAGCGCCAGATTCTCATCCACCACCGTCCATGCCTGTATCTCATCGTTACGTTGATTGATCTGATCCAGGCAATCTTGTACCAGCGCTTCCGATGTTATTTCGCCACTGGCCATTGCGAGAGTGGCTTGTGCAACGGATAGGGTGTTCTTCATATTTTTCATATTGAAAGTCTATTGATTTTTTATATTTGTTCTATCTTTATTAATTAATAATTATGAACAAGTCAAATAATAATCAATCCTTGTTCAACTTTAGTTAGATCCTCAGGTTCGAACAGTTACTAAAAATAAACAATTAAAACAGTAGGTTATTAAGGTTTTGTAGTGTCTGTGCTGGTTTTGTTAGCAAAAAAAGCGACGTTTACTCGCTCATAATTATTAATTAAAGGGTTGACATTGGATTGGCTGAAGCGATACTAAATAGAAATTCGATTGAAATTCAATTTAACATTTCATGTTAAGGATTGGATCGTTTTTAAGCTTGACCTAATTACAAGAACAAAAAAGGTGAAAGTAGTGAGTATGCTGAATCAACTGATGCGTATAGGTATCGGGGTTACCCCGTGGCTAGTTATTGCGTGTCTCCTCTATGTTGGTCTCTTCGTAAAACCAAAACCTGTTGGTAGTACTGTGATCCCCACCGCGATTGAAGGTCGGGATCGTTTCTATGGCATGGAATCTGTTGGTTCGATGCTGTGGGCGGTAGGTGCAGATGGAAAAATTGTTCGAAGTGAGGATCTGGGTCGCCACTGGGTGGTGCAGGATGTCCCCACATCAGTTCACTTGCAGGATATAGCTGTGTGGGACAAACAGACCGCCGTTGTTGTGGGTAATGGTGGTATCGCGCTCTTCACAAAAGATGGCGGTTTAACCTGGCAAGAATCAACAGTCCCTACCAATGATGTAGTCAATAAACTTCTGGATGTAAAAGCTTATGCGCAGGGTGAAGCATGGGCGGTTGGCGCATTTGGAACCATTCTGGTCAGTCATGACTTCGGCGCAAACTGGGAATATGCCCGAGAGCCAGAAGACTTTATTTTGAATGAGATTACCAAACGCAACGATGGTGGCCTGGTCGCTGTGGGTGAGTTTGGCAGCATTCTCATTTCTGATAATCGTGGTGTCGATTGGCAGTCGATTACTGCACCGGTTGAATCCAGTCTGATGGCGGTTGATTTCAAATCTGATTCTGAAGGAGTGGCTGCGGGGCTGGAAGGTGTTCTCCTGAAAACCACCGACGGTGGCTTTACCTGGACTCGTGTGGGTAACGCATTGGAATTTCCAAAGGTTGAAGCGAGCCCCGGTCTGGCTAATGACGGCGGCTGGAAGGATGTGACGACCGAACATATCTTCTCTGTAATCTGGCATGAAGAGATGCAGCGCTGGTTAGGCGTTGGCACTAAGGGTCTATGGCTGGAAGCTGAACCCACTGCGCTCGCATGGCAATCAGGTCGTCTGGCACCGAAAGATCTCGCTTGGCATACCTCGATTGCAAAGGTGAAAGACGGTGTTGTTCTTGCGGGGAAAAACCTCGGCAAATGGTCTGTTGATCATCAGTGGTCTGTCTTTCAAGGGCGTTAGCGCGCTTAGCCAAACAGAATAATAAAAATAAACACAAGGTATCGCTAAATGAGCAGAAATATTGCCAGCTGGCTGATTCGTTTTCGTATACAGGTGGTGAGTGTAATCATGCTGATTACATTGGCCCTCAGTTATTCCGCTTTTACTATTGAAGTTAAAACCGTATTTCAGGATCTCTTACCGAGCGATCATGAATACGTTAAAACCCATAATCAATTTAAAGATACCTTTGGTGGCTCCAACCTGGTGACGATTATGGTGGAGTCGGAAGAGGGGGATATCTTCCAGCCAAACGTGCTCGGCGCGGTGGATCAGATTACTAAAGAGCTGCAGAAGGTCTCTGCGGTTAATCCGTTTCAGATCGTTTCTCTTGCGTCGAAGAAACTGAAAGAGGTTAAAGCCTCAACATCGGGCATCGAGACCAAGCCGCTGATGTGGCCGGACCTGCCAGAAACCCAGGCTGATCTGGATGAGTTGCGTGAAAAGGTCCTACGTAACTCGCTGGTGTATGGCCCTTATGTCTCTTCCGACCTGACCTCTACGTTGATTACGGTTGATTTCATTGACCGTCTGCTAGATTACGAGACGGCGTTCAGTGAGATCTCCACACTGGTTAATTCTATCGATGTGCCGGGCGTTAAAGTGCGGGTTGTCGGTGATCCGATGCTGTATGGCTGGGTCAATTACTATCTGCCTGAGACGCTGAATCTTGTATTGATGGCCGGTTTGATCTTGCTGCTCATGCTGTTTGTGATAAACCGAACCTGGCGCGGGACCATTCTTCCGATCATTTCTGGCTTTGTCAGTGCGATCTGGGCGCTGGGTATTTCAAACCTTATCGGCATCCATTTTGATCCATTGGTGATCGTAATCGCCATGCTGATTACCGCGCGTGCGGTGTCGCATTCTGTTCAGATTATCACTCGGTTTAATGAAGAGGTTGAGAAGATTGAATCGGGGAAAGAGTCGGTTGGATTTGCTGCACATTCGACGCTATCTGAACTGATTCGCCCCGGAATTTTGGGTATTGCAACCGATGCTTGTTGTGTGGCGGTGGTCGCTTTGAGTCCGATCCCTCTATTGCAAAAACTGGCACTGTTGGCGGTTGTCTGGGTCTCTACTGTAGCGATCAGTTCCATCGTCCTGACACCTGTACTCCTCTCCTGGGTGAAGCATCCTCGTGGTTATGCACATCCAATTAATGTGAGTTGGTTGATCCATCGTCTGTTGGATCTCTGCCATTTTGTCTCCGTCAGTAGAGTTCGTTATTTCATGGCGGGTTGGACACTGTTTGTGTTCTTGGTGTGTGGATACTTCGCATTGGGCTTAAAGGTGGGAGATGCGAACCCAGGCTCGCCAATTCTCTGGCCGGAGTCGCAATACAATCAGGACTCAGCCGCAATAAACAGTAAATTCCAGGGAGCAGACCGGATGTTTATCGTCGTAGGTGATGATAAGCCAGATCTGGCCAAAACGCCTGAAATTCTACAGAGCTTGCAGCAGTTCCAGCGCTTTATGGAGGTTCAGCCTGAAGTAGGTGGCACGCTATCGATCAGTGATGTTTTACCCTCCGTGAACCGTACACTGCGTGAAGGTAACCCTCGCTATGAGGAGCTGGGAAGTTCGCAAGATATTAATGGTGAGCTGCTCTATATGTTTGAAGCCGGTGCTGAGCCGGGTGACATGGATCGTTATGTTGATATCGATCGCGGGAATGCGTCTGTCACGCTGTTCTTCCGTGACCGTCAGGGTGAAACCATCCGTACTGCGGTTGCTCGTATCAAAGAGTTTATAGCAGAGAACCCATTGGAGGTCGGAGAGTATCAACTGGCTGGGGGATTGATCGGTGTCATCGCTGCGGTAAATGAGGTGATTCTTTCGGGGCAGTTGCAGTCTATTGCGCTCGCCTTATTGATTCTGGTTGTTCTATGTACCGTCGTGTACCGCTCATCCATGGCAGGGATGTTCTTTATGGTGCCGGTGGTTCTGTCAAATACCGTTACGTTCAGCTTTATGTCCTATATGGGGATCGGGATGAACATTAACACGGTACCGGTGGCCGCTTTGGGCATCGGATTGGGGGTGGACTACGCCCTGTACATTGTCGATCGCATCAAGCAGGAGTTGCAGAGCGGTCTCGATGAACGGGGAGCGATTGAGAAAGCACTACACAGTGCTGGGAAGGGGGTAGTGATTACCGCGTTTGTTCTTATCGTGTCAGTCCTGTTGGTGTATCAAAGCTCGCTTAAGTTCCAGGCTGAGATGGGGATGCTGGTTGCCTTGTGGTTGACCGTATCTGCCTTTACTGCTCTGTTCGTGATGCCTGCACTGGTTTACATCTTCAAACCCGCATTCATCTATGGGGACGCTAAAACAAGTGTGCCTGTTTCTCAAAAGACCGCTGAGGTGATAAATGGCTAATAAGAAAAATTACAGTTCATTATCAATCGCGCTTGCCATTGCTGCGGGTTCCATGGCCCCGCAGGTAGGTGCAGTTGATTTAGGTCCGGTACAGATCGACGGTTTTATCCGTCACCAGATGTCGATGAATCTGGAAGACCCGATTGGGCCTGCTGGGGAAATTGATGGCGAGGGTGATTTATCAATGAATCGCACCACTCTGCAGTTGGAGTGGAGTGCGGATCTACCGAAAGACATCCTGTTTAAAGGGGTGGCACGTAAGAGCTGGGAAACAGGTACTGACTATCTAGATCGATTAGATGCTGCTGGTGCTTTCGGTTCAGAAAGTGCGCGTGAGTATTATGAGAAATCTGAGATCCGTGAAGCGTATCTGGAGATTCCGGTGGGTGACCGGGTTCTGCTGTCTCTGGGTAAGCAGCAGGTTGCGTGGGGCGAGACTGATTTCTTCCAGGCACTGGATATGGTGCACGGGTTTGACTACACCTGGCGCTCTTTCCTTGAGCCAGCCAATGAAGATCTGCGCAAGCCGCTGATTATGGCTAATGCGCTGATCGACATTCCAGAAGCGGATGGACAGTTACAGCTGCTCTATCGCCCGGGTTGGGATAACGACCGCCAGATCGGTAACAGCTACGATATTGAAGGTGGCCGTTGGGCTAACACACCATGGAAAACGGTATTCTTCCCAGCTGCGGATCCATACGCATATGATCACCCGGAAGGGGATGCGGATGATGCAACCTACGGTGTTCGCTGGAATGGACAGTGGGGAGATTACGGATACTCACTGGCCTACTTGCACACACACAACCCTGATCCGGTTATGAACGCTAACCCAGCGTTTGGCGGTTCCGCCTATAAAGGGGTGTACACCAGTGACCCGGCGACCACGATTGGTGAAGTGATCTTCCCGATGATTGATGTTCTGGGCTTCACCCTGAATGGTTACTCAGAAGCGGGTGATTTTGTCTGGTCGACTGAGTTTGCCTATATCAAAGACGCCCCGTTTAACGTCAGTTCAGTGCCTGGTAACCCAGGTGCACTCTGTAGTCCGTTTGTTGCACTTCCGCATGGATTCTGTGGCATTCAGGAGAGTGATGTACTTCGTACGATGTTCCGTATTGATAAAAACCTGGCATTTACTCAGGACCTGTTAGGGACTGAAAAGCCTGCGTTCTTCTCTACTCAGCTGTTTAACACATGGTTACTCGACCATGAAGAGGGCATGAAGTTGCTGGTGGGACAGCCAGAGAATCGTAAAGAGCACTCCACGTTACTGACTTTCATTTTGGGTACCAGCTACATGAATGGTCGCCTGACACCTGAACTGGTGACCGGTTTTGACCTGACCTATGGCGGTGGTTTTGCTGTGCCAAGTGTGACCTACGCACCAGGCAATCACTGGCGTTTCAAAATTGAAGCGGACCTGTTCTGGGCTGATGGCAACATGGAAAACGGCGGCGACGTTTCACAATCTGATGCTTCACTGTTTGGTTGGTTCGAAGGTAATGACCAGCTAGCAGCGACCGTAACTTATCAATTCTAAGAACAATAATTGGGTGATGTTATGAATATGAGAAAAACTGTGCTGAATGGGCTGGTTGCATCTGCATTTATCTTGAATGCAGGCACCGCTTTAGCAGAGATAAAAGCGGGAACAGTGATCTCTGCAGCGAATATCGATTCGCTCTACGAAGATACGTTTGAGGGTCATAAGATCAAGGACCTTTTGACTGAAAAGATTGAGTGGCGAATCCGTGAAAATGGATTGCAGCTGCCATTGGTCCACTCTCAGAAGATTGAGATGGATGCGAAATGGATTGAGCGCTCTAACTCCAATATCGGTGTGGCCAAGCTAAATGAGCAGACCCGTCAGGTTGAAGGGTGGCAGGGTGGAATGCCATTCCCGAATATCGATGAGAACGATCCAAAGGCGGCAGAAAAGATCGTTTGGAACTGGTACTACGGTAACCCACGTGGTGACGTGATGAATGTACCTAATGTCTCCTATGTGATGATCGACGGTGACTCGGGTATCGAACGTTCGCAGAACTGGAAGTTTGTTCGCTATACGATGAAAGGTCGAATGACTGGAGAGCAGACTGAGGGTGATGGTGGTGAGCTGAGTCGTACATTGTTCTTTGCAACGGCTCCTCGCGATATCAAAGGGCTGGGGACTTATACCATTCGCCATGATAGCGATAAGGTGGAAGATGTCTGGGCATATATTCGTGCCGTACGTCGTACCCGCCGACTCTCGGGTGGTGCCTGGATGGACCCAATTGGTGGTACCGACCAGCTGCAGGATGATATCGAGATCTTCAATGCTAACCCATCCTGGTATGAGGGTTACAAGCTGATAGGTAAGCGTCATGTACTGGTTGCTGCCCATGGAAAGAACAGTGCGTGGAAGGTTGGCGCGAAAACTCAGGAAGAGGAATATCCTGTTCTGGATCTGAAAAACCCTCCTTACTGGAACTTCAGCAAGGATAACTACGAGCCACGTGAAGTTTACGTGATCGAAGCAACCACGCCAGAAGAGCATCCCTATAGCAAAAAAATCATCTATGTAGATACCCAATATCCACGCGTACATCTGGGTGAAGCCTACGATAAGAAAGGGGAGTTCTGGAAGATGTTCCAGTTCCACTCTTATCCAGGTACCGGTGATGATGGTTTCCGTGATATCCGTACCACAGCCGGCGTAACAATCGACTTTAAACGTAATCACGCCACTGTTTTCTTCCCGGATACCGAATCCTGGAGCACCAATCCCCCAGGTCTGGAGATGGATGATGTGAACCTTGCTGCGCTGCGCAAGGGCGCACGCTAAGCAAAGTAGAGTAAGACCCTTCAATAAGGCCAGGGATGGCCACTCTGTTGAGGGTTCTGACGGAGGTGATGATGACATCCCCAGAAATAGGTAAACAGATTCTTCTTGGTGATATCGAGGTTAATTATCACGATCAGGGTAATGGTCGACCGGTTCTTTTGCTTCATGGATCGGGTGCGGGCGTAAGCGCCTGGGCTAACTGGCGTTTGAGCATCCCTGTCCTTTCAAAATTCAGACGAGTTATAGCACCGGATCTGGTGGGTTTTGGTTATACCCGGATACCGGATGATTTTGAGTTCAAATTTATGCAGAGCTGGGTCGATCAAATCATCGACCTTCTGGATGCATTAGATATACAGCAGGCCGATTTTGTTGGTAATTCCTTCGGTGCTTCACTGACGTTAGCACTGGTAGTACGCCACCCAGAGAGAGTAGGACGCATGGTGCTGATGGGAAGTGGTGGTCAGCCCTTCGAGGTCAGCCCTGAGCTATCCAAGCTGTGGGGATATAAACCGTCATTCGATGCGATGAAAGAGATATTGCAGATCATGGCTCATGACCAACGAATTGCCACGGATGAGCTGGCAGATATGCGCTACAGGGCTACGTTGCGAGATGGAGCACAGGCTCTGTTCGAGAGAGTGTTTCCTGAACCCCATCAGCGTTGGGCAGATGCATTGGTGATTGAAGATGAAGCTCTGGCTCGGATCGATCAGGAAGTATTAATAATTCATGGCAGGGAAGATCGGGTTGTCCCTGTGCATGTCTCAGAAGCGTTGTTTAAGAAGATTAGGAATGCGCAGCTTCATCTATTCGGTAGTTGTGGGCACTGGACCCAGATTGAGCAAGCCGAGCGCTTTAATCATCTGGTAACCGGTTTTTTAAACGAAGTAGCAGAATAACGACAAGGCGCTAAGCCGAAGATTGAGGATATGAGATGAGTGATTCTCCAGAAATAGCAAATACACTGGATTTAGGTGATATCCAGGTGAACTACCATGATCAGGGTGAAGGTCAGCCCGTTATCCTATTGCATGGATCGGGTGCTGGTGTGACCGCTTGGGCAAACTGGCGCAATGCCATACCGATGCTGTCTGAGTTCCGTCGTGTCTTAGCACCGGATCTTGTGGGGTTTGGATATACAGAGTCACCGGCAGATTACGAGTTTAAGCACCTGGACACCTGGGTTGATCAGATTGTCCGGTTTATGGATGCGCTGGATATTGAGAAAGCCGATTTTGTGGGTAACTCCTTTGGTGGTTCACTCTCTTTGAGGCTTGCTGTTGAACACCCTAAGCGTGTCGGCCGCATGGTATTGATGGGTAGCGGTGGTCAGCCTTTCGATGTGAGCCCTGAACTCGCAAAACTATGGGGTTATAAGCCCTCGATGGAGGCGATGAAAGAGATCCTGGGCATCATGGCATTTGATCAGTCGATTGCGACAGATGAACTGGCTGAGATGCGCTATAACGCCACGACCCGCCCCGGCTTTCAGGAACGATTTGAACGAGTATTCCCACAACCCTATCAGCGTTGGGCTGATGCACAGGTTGTGTCTGATCAGGATCTGAGTGCCCTGGAGAATGAAGTTTTGATCATTCATGGTCGCGATGATCGTGTGGTACCGGTTCAGATTTCAGAAAACCTGTTCCGCAAAATCAAAAATGCACAGATGCACCTGTTCGGAAACTGTGGCCACTGGACTCAGATAGAACAGACTGCACGTTTTAATGCGTTAGTCCTGCAGTTCCTGCAGGAGTCTTAACGTCTGTTTCAGGAGGATTGATGATGCAACCAGAGATAAATATTAGTGATTCCGCCATTGATTATCTGACTCATGTGAGTGCGCAGGAGGGTAATTCGGACCTCAGGATTGGTGTGACAAACCCTGGAACCTCTTTGTCGCAGTGTTTTATCACCTTTAATTCTGAGCAGCAGGCTGAAGATAAAATATTGAAATATTCCGGTTTCACATTGGCTTATGAAGAGCGTTTAAGCTTATTCATCGACGGACTTGATGTGCACTACAGCAAGAACCGGATGGGAGGGCGTTTACGTATCAAAGCGCCCAATATTAAACATATGCCGGAGCTACCTGAAGATGCAAGTTTACATCTGAAGGCCGCGTCAGTACTGGAGTCTTACGTCAATCCTGCATTGGCTGAACATCAAGGTGGAGTTGTAGTCGATCGAACAGAAGGGAACCGGGTATTCCTTAAATTTGGTGGTAATTGTCTGGGTTGTGGTAACGCAGAAAAGACACTAACTGAGTTTGTAGAAACGACGCTGAAAGAGCACCTGCCCGAGATTGAGGCGGTATCTGAGGTAACAAAACACTAATTTTTTTGCATTATGATTTGAATTTCAATTGAAATTCAAACTAAAATGAATCCATATGCTCTTTAAAGCATAAAAGTGAAGCTCGCATAAAAACAAAAACGAGGAAACTTTAATGACCAAATTTAAGAACGCTCGCGTAGCAAACGATAAAAATACGAAGAAGCAGTATCAGCCCTATATGGAAGCTGAATGGGGTTTCATCAATCACTGGTATCCAGCAGCCTTTAGTGACGAACTACCTGAAGGTGAAGTCAAAGGTATTCAGATTGCGGGCATACCGATCGTGCTACGTCGAGCAAAAGGGACAGTGCATGCACTATTGGATCAATGTTTGCACCGTGGCGTACGTTTCTCCGCCAAACCCATGTGCCTGAACGATGAAACCATCACCTGTTGGTACCACGGTTTTACTTTTAATCTCGATGACGGTGAGCTAAGTACTATTGTTGCAGCGCCGGACGACAAACTGATCGGTACAACTGGCATTCAGAAATTTGCCGTTGAAGAAGTCAACGGCATGATCTTCGTATTCGTTTGCGAAGAGGATTGGGATGAAGAGATCCCACCATTGAAAAATGATCTGCCAATCCGCTTCCCAGAAAACAACGAAAAATTTCCGCACCCACTTTGGCCTGATACTCCATCGATTCTGGATGAGGGAGTGGTTATTCGTGGTATGCACCGTACTGGTAATGCCAACTGGCGTCTTGCGTGTGAAAACGGCTTTGATGCAGGTCACCTGCTGATTCACCGCGATAACGCAATTGTGCAGGCAAAAGAGTGGGCGGTTCCGTTGGGTATTAAGCCTTTGGATGATCAGGCGATTGCAATTATTGAAGATGAGGACGGTCCTCAGGGTTTCCTCAACCGTTACTTCACTGACTCCTATGAGCCTATTCTTGAAAACCCAATCCTGGATATCAAAGCTTACGGTCAGAACCCTAAATACTTCCGTACCTCTATGTTTATGCCTGGCGTATTAATGGTAGAAAACTGGCCTGAAGAGCATGTTGTTCAGTATGAGTGGTACATCCCAATTACTGATGATACTTACGAATACTGGGAAGTTCTGGTGAAGAAGTGCAACACAGAACAGGAGAAGAAGGAGTTCGAATACCGTTTCGAGAATCTCTACAAGCCGATGTGCCTGGAAGGGTTTAATGATTGTGACCTGATGGCGCGTGATGCGATGCAGAATTTCTATGCAGATGGTACTGGCTGGGATGACGAACAGCTGGCTGATATGGATGCCTCCGTGATCGTATGGCGTAAGTGTGCCTCTAACTTTAACCGAGGAATTGCTCAGCCACCTCGTGGCGTGAATGGCTCTAAGAAAGGGCAGAGTAAAGATCTGGCTGCAGCGGCTCTGGGTGATTGGCCAGGTATGGACGCTTACGCAACAGGTCGTAAGTACGATAAGAGCTAATCGAACTATCCAAAAGGGGCTGGCAAGCGGCCCCTCTTTCTCTGTAAAGAGTTACAAAAAATAATAATAAGGAGGACAGGTCATGTCTTCATCAGAAGCAGTTGCTGTTGAAATTGTAGAATCAAAAGTTACATTTCGTTTTAAAGACGGTGTCGAATATGAAGCGATCTCCAGTGAGGGTGAAACACTGCTGGATGTTGCTCGAAGCAATGAAGTACCTGTTATCCATCAGTGCCTGACCGGTAGCTGTGCCAGCTGTATCTGTAAGGTCGACGAAGGCGATGTCGGTATGGATTCAGATCGTCTGATGTCACTGTTACCCAGTGAACAGCGAGAAGGTTTTCGCCTGACGTGTACGTCGTATGCAGAGAGCGATTGTGTTGTTGATCTCGACTACCCGAGCACCTTTTCTGAAGATCACGCCGCCAGTCAGAGTGTGATTACTATTAATGAACTGGAGTGGGTGAACCACAACACGGTACGTATCGAAGCTGAACTGGCTGATGACGCTGAGATGGAACATTTCGAAGCGGGGCAATATGTGCAGCTTAAAGTGCCGGGCACAGAGGAGTGGCGCTCTTACTCAATGTCCAGTACTGAGCGTGAACTACCTGAAGTGACCTTCTACATCCGAGTACTTGAAGAGGGTGTGATGTCCAACTACTTGCGTGATCGAGCCGCAGTAGGGGATGAACTTGAGATCGATGGCCCCTATGGGGTGTTCTATCTGCGCGAAGAGAAAGTACCACAGATCATGATTGCTGGTGGAACTGGCCTGGCACCGATGATGAGTATGATCGATACGCTCCGATTGAAAAATTTCCGCCGTAAGCCCGTTATTCTCGCTTTCGGTTGTTCCTTTGAAAAAGATCTTTTTGCTCAGGATGAGCTGGAACTGCGTGATACCTGGATGCGAAATCTAGATATCCGTACCTGTGTCTCCCGCCCTGAAGGAGAATGGGACGGTTATAACTGCCGGGCACAACTCTCCATTACCCAAGATGATATCACCGATCCTGAAACGGTCGCTTACCTTTGTGGACCTCCTGCAATGAATGAAGCCGCGCGTGAGCATCTGGAATCTTTGGGTGTTAAAGGCGAAAACATCCACGTCGAGTTATTCGAAACCGCGTAATCAACAATCATCTCTGCACACCTCAACGCAATATTAGTTTGAGGTGTGACAGGGGGCGCTCTGCCAATAAAAAAAATAAGAGGGGTTAGAAGAATGGCTGCTGTAACCAAACTGGCCTATATGGGCTTCAATGTCGCAAATTTTAACGACTGGCACACAATACTGTTTGATATTCTGGGTCTTGAACAGCGAACAGATAGTCCAGATGGTCGTATTAAGCTTCGTTATGATCAATATCATCATCGTTTTACCTTTATCGACAGCGATGCTGACAGTGTTGCCTTTGTCGGTTGGGAGGTCGATACGATCGATCAGTTCAATGAGATGTACACCCATCTTGCGGGTATGGGGGTTGGTGTTGAACTGGCGTCAGATGCAGAGAAACAGGACCGGATGGTGCTGGAACTGATGAAATTTAAAGGGCCGGATAATGTCCCTTATGAGATCTGTTTCTCTCCTTTCCATGATAATCAGCCTTACACACCAAGTTGCCCGCGTTTCGATGGGTTTAATACTGGTGATCTGGGGCTGGGTCATATCCTCTATTGTCATGAAGATCCCAAAGAAGCGGTGGAGTTCTATCGTCAGGCATTGGGCATGAAAATTTCAGACTATATCCACTGGGATGAGGCCAAGGCAACCTTCATGCACTGTAACCCCAGACACCATTCTATTGCGGTGTGTAACCCCTGTTTTGGCACCGGGGCGGGTGAACTTAATCACTTTATGCTGCAGGCAGAAAATATTGATGATGTAGGTCGAGCCTATGATCGTGTAGAGGAGCTTAATGTGCCTCTGATACTGACGTTGGGTAAGCATACAAATGACAAAATGACCTCATTCTACATGATCACGCCCGCAGGGTTTGCCATCGAATATGGTTACGGTGGTGAAGAGATCCGTGACTATGACAACTGGGATATAGAACTCTATAACGCCCCTAAAATCTGGGGTCATAACCTGGTTGAATAACACTTAGCTTGCACTCTTGGCACCTTTCGGTGCCCTTTTTTTATCCCATTTGGGAATTTTGGGTGATCTATGGATAAAGAACAGATTCAGGGCTGTGCAAGACAGCTCTATGCTGCACTACGTGAACGCAAAGCGATAAAGCCTCTTACAGCAACACATCCGGATATCAGTATTGAGGATGCCTACCATATCTCGACTGCGCTGCTTGAGATGAGAAAGGCTGATGGGGAGGTGGTGATCGGTAAAAAGATTGGTATTACCTCAGACGTAGTACAAAAGATGCTCAATGTGGACCAGCCTGATTTTGGTTATCTGACAGACAAAATGGCATTCAACCAAGGAGAGGAGATGCCAATTAGTCAGGAGCTGATGCAGCCTAAAGCGGAAGGTGAGATCGCTTTTGTCCTCAAAAAGGATCTCATCGGCCCTGGGGTTACCACCTCCCACGTGATTGCTGCGACTGATTTTGTGGTGCCTTGTTTTGAAGTTGTAGATTCGAGAATTGAAAACTGGCAGATCAAGATTCAGGACACGGTTGCGGACAATGCGTCCTGTGGCTTTTTTATTCTGGGGGATACAGCGGTTAGTCCCAGAGATGTGGACCTACGTACCTGCGGTATGGTGGTCGAGAAGAACGGAAAAGTGATCTCGACAGGTGCGGGTGCTGCGGCATTGGGCAGTCCGGTCAACGCTGTTGCCTGGCTGGCGAATACCCTGGGTGAATTCGGCATTCCGCTGAAAGCGGGTGAAGTAATTCTCTCCGGTTCCCTGGTTCCCCTTGAACCGGTTCAGGCAGGCGACTTTATGACCGTCAGTATCGGCGGTATCGGCTCTGCTTCTGTACGTTTCACCTAAGCCGACCGAACTGATTGAAGGAATAGATTGATGAGTAAAAAATTAAAAGCGGTCATTATCGGCCCGGGTAACATCGGCACCGACCTGCTGATGAAGATGATGCGTTCTGAGTGGGTTGAACCGGTTTGGATGGTCGGTATCGACCCTGAATCCGAAGGCCTTAAGCGCGCACAAGAGTTTGGCATTAAAGTCTCCAGCACCGGTGTAGACGGCATGCTGGATCACGTGATCGAAGACGATATCCGCATCGCCTTTGATGCCACCTCTGCGTATGTTCACGCAGAGAACAGCCGCAAGCTGAATGAGCTGGGTGTGATTATGGTCGACCTGACGCCAGCCGCGATCGGTCCGTTCTGCGTACCGCCAGTCAACCTGAAACAACACGCCTCTCAGCTGGAGATGAACGTCAACATGGTGACCTGTGGCGGTCAGGCAACGATTCCGATGGTTGCTGCGGTCTCTCAGGTTCAGGAGGTCTCTTACGGTGAGATCGTTGCGACCGTCTCCTCACGCTCCATCGGTCCGGGTACCCGTCAGAATATCGATGAGTTTACCCGTACGACTGCCGGTGCCGTTGAAGCGGTCGGCGGTGCAGATAAGGGTAAAGCGATCATCATCGTTAACCCGGCTGAGCCACCGTTGATGATGCGTGACACGATCCACTGCCTGACCAAAGAGACACCGGATCAGGATGCCATCACCGAATCGGTGAAGAACATGGTCAAAGAGGTACAGAAATATGTGCCGGGCTACAAGCTGGTGAATGGTCCGATCTTTGATGGCAATAAAGTCTCTGTCTTTATGGAGGTTGAGGGCTTGGGTGACTTCCTGCCGAAATACGCGGGTAACCTGGACATCATGACCGCAGCGGGCCTGCGTACTGCTGAGATGTTCGCAGAAGAAGCACATAAAGGTGAAATTACACTTCCGGCTCGCTGATGCGCTATCGCGGTGCGGACAACGCTCCTGCTGCGTGTAGGAGGCGTGTCCCCACGCCGAGAAATACCTGAGGAAAGAATGATGGATTTGAAAGGCAAAAAAGTAACACTCCATGATATGAGCCTGCGTGATGGTATGCATGCGAAGCGCCATCAGCTCTCACTGGAGCAGATGATCGCTGTCTCTACCGGTCTGGACGATGCCGGCATCCCCCTGATCGAAGTCACTCACGGTGATGGGCTGGGCGGCTCCTCCCTGAACTACGGTTTCCCGGCTCACACCGATGAGGAGTACCTCAACGCGGTGGTGCCGAAGATGAAAAATGCCAAGATCTCTGCACTGTTACTACCGGGGATCGGTACGGTTGATCACCTGAAGATGGCGCGCGATTGCGGTGTGAATACCATCCGCGTGGCAACCCACTGTACGGAAGCGGACGTCTCTGAGCAGCATATCGGTATGGCTGCGAAGATGGAGATGGACACCGTTGGCTTCCTGATGATGGCGCACATGGTCTCACCGGAGAAGATTCTGGAGCAGGCCAAACTGATGGAAGGGTACGGGGCTAACTGTATCTACTGCACCGATTCTGCCGGCTACATGTTGCCAGATGAAGTGACCGAGAAGATCGGTATGCTGCGTGCAGAGCTGAACCCATCAACAGAGATCGGTTTCCACGGCCACCACAATATGGGGATGGCGATCGCCAACTCGCTGGCGGCGGTTGATGCCGGTGCCACCCGTATTGATGGCTCGGTTGCGGGTCTGGGTGCGGGCGCAGGTAACACGCCACTGGAGGTGTTTGTTGCCGTACTGGAACGGATGCAGGCCAATCACGGCGTTGATCTCTATAAGATCATGGACGTTGCCGAAGATATCGTTGTTCCACTGATGGATCAGCCGATCCGTGTGGACCGGGATGCACTGACACTGGGCTATGCCGGTGTTTACAGCTCCTTCCTGCTGTTTGCGCAGCGTGCGGAAGCGAAATACGGCATTCAGGCACGTGACATTCTGGTAGAGCTGGGCCGTCGCGGCACAGTGGGTGGTCAGGAAGATATGATTGAAGACCTGGCGCTAACGATGGCAAAAGAGAAAGGGCTGATCTGATGAGTAAAATATTGGTGATCGATTCCAGTAGTCGGGGCGTTGGCTCAGTCAGCAGAGCGATGACACAGCAGTTTATCAAAGCCTTTTCAGAGGGGAGTGAGGATAGCTGTATTGTCTATCGGGACCTGGTGAAGTCATCTCTGCCGCACCTGTCAGCTGATGCGATTGAAGGCTTTTTCTCCCCTGAACCCTCATTAAGGGCTAAAAGAGCAACGGTGGTTTCTGATCAGTTGATTGCAGAACTGATGGAGGCTGATCTGGTCTGTTTAGGGATGCCGGTATACAACTTCAACGTACCCTCTGCCATGAAAGCCTACATCGATCAAGTTGTCAGAATCGGGCGTACATTCCAGAAAGTAGGGGATGGTAACCTCGAAGGGTTATGTCGCGGGAAGCGGATGTTAGTTCTGTATTCGATGGGGGGGATCTATCAGGGATCTGAGATGGACTTTGTCCGCCCCTACATGAAGGTTATCGCTGATTTTATGGGGTTTGAAAGCTGTGATTTTG
Organism: uncultured Neptuniibacter sp.; assembly: GCF_947498015.1. Classification (GTDB taxonomy): domain Bacteria; phylum Pseudomonadota; class Gammaproteobacteria; order Pseudomonadales; family Balneatricaceae; genus Neptuniibacter. The sequence goes on along the minus strand of NZ_CANMIR010000012.1, from coordinate 82,768 downwards.
TAGCGATTGAGGGAACCTCACGCGGAGGTTTCAGCCTCGATGAAAGACTCGCTGAAGCCAGCGAGTCTATAGATCTGTATCTGGCAGAGAAAGGATTACTGGAGGCAAAAGACAGAGAGAAAGCGGCCTGTTTATCTTAACTCTTCCTCATCGATGGGGCTTGCGTAGGTTGCAGCAATTCTACCAGCCTCATCATAGATACCCGTCAGCAGGCTGATCAGCTTGGCTGCTTCAGCCATTTTCTCATCTACCCGATCGATGCTGGATGTCTGAGTGGTCAGGAGTGATTCACGTAGCTCAGCATAACGGTCAATTTTATGCCGCCCCTGTTCAGTCATTGAGTAGTTGTAGATCTTGCTGTTTGCTTCTTTGTCTTTACTAATGAGTTCCAATGACACCAGTTTACGTAAGCTGTACTGGATATTAGGGATATCATCACGGTTGAGAAGGCGGGCAATGATTGTAACGGGTTTAGGGCGATCCTGCATGCGGATAACATTCAGGATAATGAGCTCCTGATAAGTCAGATTGCCTAACCCAGCTGTGCTACCAATCTGTAGACAGTAGCGCTGGAAAGCTTCGTGAAATCTTAATAGCGACCATTCAAATTCAGTGGTAATCGCGTTGTGTTCGTTACCACCTAGGTGCCAGCTTCTGTAGAGACTAATATCATTCATTAGGGTGTTCTTTTTCATTATTAGTACCCATTAACGCGTAACTTAGACTGATATTCTATTAAAAATATGACTCTATAGAGATTAGCGTTAAGTGGTATTTAGGCAAGATTTTAGGTTAGCAGAGGATTATATAGAGGCCTTTGAGCTAGATCAAAGATTGTTAATCAATTGGTTTTTTATTTAAATTATAGATGTTTGTATGGTTATTGATGGTGTTTCCACTCAGCTCCTGTGAGGGAGTGATCCGGGAAGAAAAGAGAGACTGCATCTGCAGGGAGGGGGTAAATTTTGCAGTTCTCCCCGAGAGAGAGCTCATCAGCCATAAGCGAGAGTGCTATAAATGTGGCACCGCTACCGCCGGCAGAGACCTTAACCTGAAGCGTTTTTCCCTGAGCAGATAAAAGTCGCATGAGTCGCATACAGCAGGATAGGTAGCGGGAAAAACCACGCTGCTCATTGAGAAAGGAAAAGGCCTGATCGCAGTTACCATCGATAATCGGGACCGTTACCTCGCTGTCCAGATAGCGTTCTAGTCGGAGAATAAATTCAAGCAGTTCATCACAACCGACAAAGGATGATTCTGGGAACCCCAGCGATGGAGAGTCTGCTTCCAGCTTTTGATTAACAGGTATAGCAATAGAGGCTTCATCTTCCGCTGTGTGCTGGATAAGTTGCGCTATCTCCAGCTTTATAGAGGTCGTATCCAGTGTTTTATAGGGGAGGGATAAGAGAAGGTTGCGCTGCTCTTCGATCTGCTTTGGCAGGATGCAGAACAACTCTTTATTTACCCAGCGGTAGGTGGCTGCATAATAGGGATAGTGATCTTCCGTAGGGATATTATTCAGTGTAGCGATCACCTTAGCACCTGATACACCGCACTGTGTATTATCAGCAGCCAGCACGTATTCACAACTGGATGCTGTTAACAGTGCACCACCGTAGCACCCAACAGAATCTCCCAGAACGGCAATCGTTGTTGTTTGAGTATTAATCTGTAGCTGCAGCAGCCGTTTGATCAGTGCGGCGGTCTGCTGCATGACCTGCCAGCCATTGTTGAGATCAACCCCCGCTGAATCTAAGCATAGAACAAGTCGTTTTGTTGAGTGTTCTTCAGCGTAATCAATCGCCCGGTTGAGCTCTTCAGCTAAATCCAGAGTGAGGCAGCCTGCACTGATGGTTGCGTTATTTGCCCAGATCATAACCTGTTCACCGTCCGAGGTCTGACCGAACCAGGTTGAGCTATTACCCGCATCATGGAATAGCCCTTTATCTGAAATTGAAAGGGCTAACTGCTTTGCTCTTTGTAGATTTGAACACGACCTCATGATGCTAATGCCCGGATTTTTTTCTGCTGTTTTTTCAGGTTTCGGTGGATGTCGATGGCACCATTTTTCTTGAATGACTCATGGTTCATCTCTACTCGTTCCAAGTCATACAGGTAGTTGACCATTAATCCGGCGGAGCTTTTCAAACCATACTCTTTGCGATTTCCGAAGGGATTTATTCGGTAGATCGATGCCCCATTGCTTAAGTGGAAGCGGGCAACTGGGTCATAGGGCTCGATTCCATGCTTCAACTGGGTGAGATAATAAACCCCCAGCTCGTTCATAAACGAGACCGTATCGTCATGGGATTCATCGAGACGATCGTAGCGCTCGCAGATTAATTCTATTAACGGCATATCTGCGTAACGTTTTTGCAAGCTGGGTAGCAAAGGACCAGCGATCTGATGAAGCGTGTCTTCGGTGATGTAATTCTTTCTGATTGCACGTGTCAGCCCGGGCACTGGTGAAAGAGTGGAGAAACGGGTGATCTGAGGTCGCTCTTTCTGGATCTGCTGGACAACTTGTTTGATTAAAAAGTTACCAAACGAGATGCCTCGAAGTCCGGTCTGGCAGTTTGATATGGAATAGAAAATAGCGGTGTTAGTAGAGGATGAAGAGGTTACAGGTTGTTCATGGTTAATAAAGGGATCAATCCGGTCGCTGATCTCTTCAGTAAAAGCCACCTGTACAAAGATTAAAGGATCATCCAGTAGTGCGGGATGGAAAAATGCAAAGCATGACCGATCACCGGTTAAGCGTCGTTTAAGATCTGCCCAATCCTGTATTTCATGAACGGCTTCATAACTGATGAGTTTTTCCAGAACGTCTGCAGATGTATTCCAGTTGATCTCTCTGAACTCGAGAAACCCTCGATTGAACCAGGTTTCCAATGTGTATTTAAGGTCAACATCCACGACTGCAAATTCGGGATGTTCAGGAAGCAGATTCAAAAGCTCCGTTCGCATTTTGACTAAAGCCTGGGTACCGGTCCCGGGAATGTTGAGCAGTTCAAACAGCATCTGGCGACCGCCTTTGATCGAATTAAGCAGCTGTTTATATGCGTCGCTACTGTGCTCATGACTCAAGGTTGAGGCCAGTGTTGAAATCTCATCGAAGTCGGGCGAGAAATGGGTACTTAGGTGAGCGAAAAAATCTATTTTTTCCTCTTCTGAGGCACTGGAATAGCGGTTATGGATCTGTTGGGCCATCGCTAAAGCTGTTGCGTCACCACGATAGGAGAGGAGTGCGTTGCAATCTTCCGCTAACGTATATTTTCCACCGATCCTTGCTGGGTCTTCCGCGTTTAACAGCTCTTTGCCTTTATCCGTAACAGAATCGATTAAGCGATTAATCCATCTCATTTGGAGTGCTCTCCTTCAGTTTGGCTTTCAACGCTAGGTACTGGTTTTGGATATGAAGTGACATTGTCGCATTCGCCAGTTCACCGTCACGCGCTTCAATAGCCGCCAGAATATCGCGGTGCTCCTGTAGTGAATGCTGTAGTCGTGATCCCAGTTTTAACTGCTTCTGCCTTGCCAGACGAATAACGCGGGAGAGATCCAGTGTGAGACGTTCTAGCCAGGTGTTGCTGGAGATGTTTTTCAATGCATCATGGAAGAGGATGTTTTCTTCGTAATAACGGACGATATCTTCATCTGCTGCATGTTTCTCCAGATTCGCATGAATATGACGGAGTCTGATTAACTCCTGATCGGTGACATTTTCCGCTGCTAGTTTTGCACAGAACCCTTCAAGCAGCGCAACGATGGGAAATAACTCGTCAAGCTCCTCAGCACTGATCGTCTTTACAAAGCAGCCCTTTCGTGGAACCAGTTCGACCAGTCCGTCGGATGCTAGAACTTTCAACGCCTCCCTAAGAGGTGTACGGCTGATTCCAAGCTCGTTGCAGAGTTGCATCTCATCAATCCACTGCCCCGGCTCTAGCTGGCTGCTGTAGATCATCCTGGCGACAATTTCAGCCACCTCTTCATAAAGCACTGTTCTTTTTATTATAGGCATAGGCAATTGGCTTTAAATTAAATTTCAATTGAAATTGCATTGTAGTGTAATTATTAATTACAATCAAAATGATTAAAAAATAAAAAAAATATGAGGAAAAATCCGTGAATTTATATCAGGCCCTATCTGAAAAGTTCTCTGCAGCGGGTGATCGTGTTGCCGTGCGCATGCCGGAAACCGGATTACAGTGGACATTTAAACAACTTGCAGAACGTGCGGCACAATATGCTAACTTACTGACTGAGAACGGAATAAAACCTGGGGATCGGGTTGCCGTACAGGTCGAAAAGGGTGCAGATGCACTGGCCCTCTATCTGGGTGTATTACAGTCTGGAGGAACCTACCTCCCGATGAATACAGCTTATACCCCGAATGAACTTCAATACTTTGTGGAGAATGCAGAACCGGCGTTTGTTGTCTGTTCCACGGGACAATCCAGTGTATTCTCTTCGATTAATGACAATGTTAAATCCCACTTTAAGCTCTTCACACTTGATCAGGATGGTGTTGGAACGTTATGTGACTCTGCAGATTCCATGGCAAAGTCATTTGAAACGGTTGAAAGGGATGATAATGATCTGGCTTCTATCCTCTATACATCCGGCACCACAGGACGTCCTAAGGGTGCAATGATCAGTCATGGAAATCTCCTCAGTAATGGTAAAGTCCTGCTGGATTATTGGGGCTGGGAGGAGGGCGATACCCTGCTTCATGCGTTACCGATATTTCATGTTCACGGATTATTCGTTGCATGTTCCTGTGCGCTGCTAAACGCCGGTGAGATGATCTTCTTCAAAAAATTTGATGCCAGGATGGTGATGGAAGAGTTGCCTAATGCCACTGTCATGATGGGTGTTCCTACCTTCTATACACGTTTACTGACTGAACAAACGTTTACCAGAGAGCTTGCTGAAAATGTTCGCTTGTTTATCTCGGGATCCGCACCGCTGCTTGAAGAGACCTTCAATGAATTTGAGGCGCGAACAGGCAAGCGGATTCTTGAACGTTACGGAATGACAGAAACCGGAATGAATACCTCAAACCCTCTTGATGGTGAGCGTATTGCAGGCACTGTTGGTTATCCTTTGCCAGGCACTGAAGTTCGGATTATGGATGGTAACAACAAACCGATGGGTGCTGGTGAGGTGGGTAGCCTTCAGGTCAAGGGTCCGAATGTGTTCCAGGGCTATTGGCGTATGCCTGAAAAAACCGCTGAAGAGTTTACCGCAGATGGTTTCTTTATTACCGGAGATCTGGGCACGATCGATGCGAAGGGATATGTGAGTATTGTTGGGCGCTCAAAAGATCTGATTATCAGTGGTGGTTATAATATCTACCCTAAAGAGGTTGAGATGATTCTCAACGATATTGAAGGTGTAGATGAATCTGCTGTCTTTGCATTTGAGCATCCGGATTTTGGTGAGGGGGTTGCCGCCGCAATCGTCAAAACGGATAGTCAGGCTGAGTTAAACAAAGAGGATCTGATCGCTGCCTGTAAAGAGCAGATCGCAGGATTCAAGGTACCCAGGCGAATTGTCTTCTTAGAGGAGTTGCCACGTAATACGATGGGGAAAGTGCAAAAAAATGTATTGCGTGATCTCTATGGTAAACAGTAATTTTCCTCAGCGTCTGTAGATTAAATGTGAGTGGGGGGAGGTCACCCCCCCCGTTATCCATTTTTAGAGAGTCATGCTTATGAATCAGAAAAACAAACTACCCACCGGGCCTCATCAGGTGGAGTTAGATAGCTGGATCGCTCTGGCACCGTTTGAGAATCTCCTGAATATGGAGATTCAGACAGCGGCCTCGGGTAAGGCGGTTCTCACGATGCCCTTTCTGCATGAGTACTCTCAAGGTGTGGGTATCATGCATGGCGGAGCGGTAACGGCCCTGGCGGATACTGCCCTTGCAATGGCGGTGAAAAGTTTGCTTCCCGAAGGCACACATTTCGGCACGACCTCGCTCGACATCAAATTACATAGAGCAGTGAGGCAGGGATGGATCACAGCACATGCTGAGATTACTGAACAGATAGAGCGTGATCTGGTCGGTATCGTTAAGGTGTTGGATGAAGAGGGAGAGGTAGTATTTTCATGCTCTGCGAATTTTAAAATTGCACGCAAGCAGAGAAACCTGCAGGCAGAGTAACTACTTCTTTATAGGTTAGCAGGGATATCGGGGCTTATCTGTGATCAGAATAAGCCCCGATCGGTTTTACAGACCCAGCTTGTCTGCGACGTAGTCGGCGTCTTTGTCGCCGCGTCCAGACAGGTTAACCAGAATGGTCTGATCTTTAGATAGCGTAGCTGCTTTACGCATCGCCCAAGCGACGGCGTGAGAGCTTTCAAGCGCCGGGATAATCCCTTCAACCTGTGACAGCGTCATAAAGGCATCGAGGCACTCCTGGTCGGAGGCGGTTTCGTATTGAACACGGCCCAGCTCTTTCAGGTAGCTGTGCTGTGGACCTACTCCAGGGTAATCGAGACCGGATGCAATAGAGTGAACAGGCATAGGCTCACCGTTCTCATCTTCCAGCACATAGCACTTCATACCGTGAATCATGCCAGGCTTACCCAGAGTTAAGGTCGCTGAATGTTGATCGGTATCCAGACCTTTACCAGCAGGCTCAACACCTACGATATTCACCTCTTCATCACCCAGGAACGCGGTAAACAGTCCCATTGCGTTTGAACCACCGCCTACGCAGGCTGTGATGTAATCAGGAAGAGAGTTGGTCTTGGTCTGAAACTGTTCTCGCGCTTCAGTACCGATAATGCTCTGGAAGTCACGGACCATTTTAGGGAATGGGTGAGGGCCTACGACAGAGCCTATTGCATAGATGTAGTTCACAGGATCCTTCAGATACTCATCGAAAGCGCTGTCGACAGCATCTTTCAGTGTGGCTGTACCTCGGGTGACCGGGACCAACGTACATCCCAGGATCTTCATCTTAGTAACGTTAGGGTGTTCTTTCTCGATATCCACCTGACCCATATGGATCTCGCAGGGGATGCCAACCAGTGCACATGCGGTTGCCAGCGCAACACCGTGTTGTCCTGCGCCTGTTTCAGCGATCACCTTGGTTTTGCCCATGTACTTAGCAAGCAGGGCTTCACCGAGGCAGTGATTAATCTTGTGTGCGCCAGTGTGGTTCAGATCTTCACGTTTCAGATAGATCTGAGCACCACCCAGTTTCTCACTCAGGCGCTTCGCATGGTAAATCGGGCTTGGACGGCCTACATAATCAGCAAAAAGAAGATCAAGTTCCTCTTGGAACTCTGGTTTTTGACGGATCTCTTCGTATGCATCGTTGATCTCGTCCATGATCACTTTTAGTTCCGGCGGGATCTCCTGACCACCAAAATCACCGAAAAAACCTTCTTTATTAGGCATCTCTGCGTATTGAAATTTACTCATTATGTATCCTGCTGAATTACTCTAAAGCCCAGGCGGGGTGAACTCCCGCTTATATTAATATGTTAACCGATTATAAGGGTTTACACTGATAATGAAACTGCATCAAAAGTAATAGGAGCGCGATTACTTTAACTAACGAGTCTAATTTGATTTTGATGGGGAAAAAAGGCGAGGGGAAGATTTTTAACTCAGATCAGGCTGCTGTAGAGAGTTAAGTCTGCAGATCACTATCACTGAGGCAGGGAGCAAACTCAAAGCCTAATTGAGTCTCCTGACGAGCGATCAAACGAAACCCTTTTGATTTGAGTTGCTTACGGATTTCTCTAACTTGCAAACGGGCATCTTGGTATGATGGTGTCACGGTTTGAGTACAGGCATTTTTACATTCGGTGCTGTTGCCCCAGCTCTGGGCTACTATCCAGTCACCCACCAGATCCTGATACATCCTGACGATGTAAAATTCCTGATGTTTTTGCCAACGTATAATCAAACTTAAAATCCGTAAATTGCCGCAGTGTAGAGAGCCAGCATAGTTCGCTGAACCGCGCATTGAGCCTGATCTGGAAAGGTTTGTAAAGCCTGGAGATTGATAAATTGCAAAACAAAAAATTGAATATTCTGGCGGATGAAAACATGCCTATGGTCACTGAGATGTTTTCATCCATTGGTAATGTTGTACGCAGGTCTGGACGAGAGATTAGTCAGCAGGATCTGGTGGATCAGGATGTGCTTCTGGTGCGCTCAATCACTCAGGTGGATGCTGCATTGTTACAGGCGACATCGGTTCAGTTTGTAGGGACGGCAACGATCGGGACGGATCATATCGATCAGGAATATTTGGCAGAGCAGAGTATCGGTTTTAGTAATGCGCCAGGTTGTAACGCGGAGGCAGTCGTAGAATATGTATTAAGCGTGATTTTTCTGCTGGCTGAGAGGTATGGATTTGATCCTAAAACGCGGAATTTTGGGATCGTTGGGGTGGGCAATGTCGGTGGAAGATTGCAAAAACGTCTTGATAAACTTGGGTATAACATCCTTCTTAATGATCCTATTCGCGCGGAGCAGGAGCCCGGTTTCGTCGATCTCGACCAACTGATTCAGGAGTGTGATGTGATCTGTCTGCACACGCCTCTGACAGGTCAGGGGCCGTATCCAACCCGGCACCTGTTCTCGGCTAAGCAGCTGAACGCGCTGAAGCCAAATTGTATTCTGTTGAATGCCGGTCGGGGACCTGTGATCGATAACCAGGCGCTGTTAAAGGTGAGTGAAAAGAGGCCTGATCTGAAGCTGGTGCTGGATGTCTGGGAGCATGAACCGTGGGTTGATCCTAAGCTGGCGGAACGATGCGACATTATCTCACCCCATATCGCTGGCTATAGCCTTGATGGCAAGATACGTGGCACCTTTATGTTGTATAAAGCGCTGTGTCAGCATCTAGGGATAGTTTGTCAGCATACCCTAAGTGATTTTTTACCCTCTGCAGATCTGTCGGAGTTAGAGCAGGGCGATCATTCTGTTTTAGAGCTGATGCAGCGGGTTTATGATCCACAACAAGATGATCTACTTCTTCGAAATACGCTGACCCTTCCGGAACCTGAGCAGAAAGCAGCGTTCGATCACCTGCGTAAGCAGTATCGTATCCGCAGAGAATTTGCTTCGTTGAACGTGTTGCAAGCCAAAGACCCGCAGCAGCTTGAGGCTATCGGTTTTCAGCTCGCAGAGCCGGGCTAAATCACTTAAGCTATAGCCCCGGTTTTTTACTCTAAGAATGATAAGAACTCTCTGAATGGCAGAAGCGCTCGAACAACTCAAATCACTTCGTACCCTGGCGGAACTGAATCCGAAAATCGGAGAAAAGGTTCAGATTGAAACACGGGTGCCCCGCGGCCGCTACTCCGTGCAGCTTTTAGGATACCGTGAAAATAGTAGCATGATGGTGTCTGCTCCAAAAAAAGTGGGTGCCGTTAACGAGGGGGCCCGGGTGACGGTCAGATTGATGAGCGGAAATTATATCTGCGCCTTCAGTGCCCGAGTGCTCAAAATACAGAGTTCACCGTTTCCCTATTGGCATCTGGAATACCCCTCTGATACGGAGGTCAGACGTATTCGGAGCCACACGCGAGTACCTGTGAATCTGCTGGTTTCAGTTGATGAGTTTGAAGCGGATAGCGGTTTGAGACTGGATTGGCCTGTTAATGCCTATTGCTCTGATATCAGTCTCAATGGTGCCTGTGTAGAAGCCCCGGTTGTTCTGGGAAAAAAGAACGATAAGCTGTTTTTAACCACGCGTTTCAAAGTAGCGGGAGTCGATCAGGTTGTCTTGACGCCTGCTATTATTCGCAGTGTACAGTCTAGCGATGGCGGCATCACTAAAGTGGTGAGCCACGGTGTTGAGTTTCTTGAGATGGATGATGAGACCCATCTGATATTGGCTGGTTTTGTGTATCAGCAGTTTTTAGTTGAAACCGGTAATTTGGAGATTCTTGGTGTTTAAGCTTGGTCTGATTATTAACCCTTTAGCGGGTGTTGGTGGCAGTGTGGCTCTAAAGGGTAGCGATGGTGAAGACACAGCTAGGGAGGCACTTCAACGAGGCGCTGAACCCAAAGCGGGGATCCGGACCCAGCAAGCGCTACAAGTTATTCAGGGACTCGATATTCAACTGGTGACCTATCCTGCCGAGATGGGAGAAGATGTAGCACGGGCCGCTGGATTTTCACCCGTGGTGATCGGCAGTATTCAATCTGGGCAAACCACAGCGGAGGATACCCTGCAGGCAGCAAGGGATCTGGTAGCAGAGAATGTAGATATTATTCTGTTTGCCGGCGGTGATGGTACGGCACGAAATATTTGTGATGCTATCTCTGAAGAGGTGCCAGTCTTGGGAGTACCTGCTGGAGTAAAGATCCATTCCGGTGTTTACGCGGTGACCCCAAAAGCGGCAGGTGAGATCATTGCAATGCTGGTGAAAGGCGAATTGGTCACCTTAGGAGATCAGGAGGTTCGCGATATTGATGAAGATGCTTTCCGTGAGGGGAAAGTTCGTGCGAAATATTATGGCGAACTTCTGGTACCACAGGAACATCGCTATCTTCAGCACGTAAAAAATGGTGCCAAAGAGTCCGAAGAGTTGGTGTTGGATGATATTGCTGCAGATATTATCGAACGGATGGAAACTGACCAATATTACATCATGGGCTCCGGCTCAACCGTTGCTGCGGTGATGGAGCAGATGGGCTTAGAGAACACCCTGCTGGGAGTTGACCTGGTGAAGGATGGAGAGTTAGTTGCGTCTGATTGTACTGCGGAACAGCTGCTTCAGCTCACAGAGGGTGAGGCGTGTCAGTTGGTGATCACACTGATCGGTGGTCAGGGGCATATCATCGGTCGCGGTAATCAGCAGCTTTCCCCAGCGCTTTTAAAACGGTTGGGTAAGCAGAATATCAATGTGATTGCGACGAAGACAAAACTTCAGGCTCTGGATGGTCGCCCGTTGATTGTTGATAGTGGCGATCCGGAAGTGAACAAGCTTCTTTCAGGCGTCATCCCCGTGATTACCGGATATCATGATTCGGTACTTTATCGCGTGGCGGATTACTAGTTCATCCCCTATGCTGAACTAAAGCAGTGCTGTAAAGGACGTTGCTGTGTTCAGACACCTATTGAATTTCTCTCTCTGGTTGCTCGCCCCCTGCTGGATGCGCAACCGGACGCCTGATGAAACCCATTTTTATCGCCGTTTATTTACCGCGAAGCATCGCGCCAAGCGCAGTAAAGCCAAACTTCTATGGATCTCTGTACTGACGGTTATGCTCTTTTTCCCCTATCCACCGGTAGTCTTTACTCTCTTCTTATTCACCACTTTTCTGACCTTTAGTTTGATGGATGAGTCTAATTGAAATAGTTCTGTCATACAGTCTGAGTAGAGTACTCATCTGTTTTTAGATATAAGCAGATGAGGCTTCCCCCATGAAAAAATTGATCGCAGGTGCCGTTGTTGCGGGCGCAATGTTCGCGCTGACTGGTTGTCAGTCAAATCAAACTAAAATTGAAGAGACTAAGCAGGCCGCGACTGCGGAACTGAATAATGAGGATCTTTATGAAGTGATGCATGAGGGGCGTTACTATGTGTTTGATGACTTTTCGACTTACCAATCTTTCCTTGAAGTGGGTGAAACCTCATACCGCAAAGTGTATATCGGCGGCGGGCCTCACAGCGAAACACTTGTGTTTGGTCTGATGGGTAAAGATAAGAAGAAAACATCCGGTATCGCGGCTATTGATATGTATAACGGTAAGCTGGAAGCAGCAGAGTCATTCTATGGAGAGATGCGAGGTGAAGATGGCCGCCTTTACGTATTCAGCACACTGGAAGATATGGAAGATATCCGTGTGGTAGGGGAAGCGCCTTACCGCTTTACGCAGATTGCAGCAGGCCCGCAGGGTCAGACAGTTGTGTTCGTGCTGAATAAGAGCAACAAGAAACAGCAGCCTGATGCTCTGATTGCTAAGTTCAAGCAGATGAACAATATGCACTAGGAACTATGATTGAAAAAGCCCGCTTATATGCGGGCTTTTTGGTTGATGTGGGTAAGTACTATTCTGGGGTCGCATAGGTTGCTGCGATTCTTCCCGCTTCATCATAGATCCCCGTCAGCAGGCTGATTAATCGGGCTGATTCAGCCATCTTTTCGTCAACTTTATCAATACTGGATGTCTGAGTTGTCAGGAGTGCTTCCCTGAGTTCGGCATAACGGTCGATCTTTTCTCGCCCCAGAGATGTCATCGCATAGTTGTGAATTTTACTGCTCGATTCCTTATCTTTTTCGATCAGGTCCAGACTTGTTAGTTTACGCAAGCTGTATTGAATATTGGGGATATCATCCCGGTTGAGAAGGCGGGCGATAATCGTCACCGGTTTAGGCCGATCCTGCATACGGATTACGTTGAGAATAATCAGCTCCTGGTAAGTTAAATTACCTAAGCCAGCGGTACTACCGATCTGTAAGCAATATCGTTGAAAGGCTTCATGAAATCGGAGCAGAGTCCATTCAAATTCGGTAGTGATATTATTGTGATCATTACCGCCAAGATGCCAGCTACGATACAAGCTATTGTCATTCATCAGGGTTCTCTTTGTCATTATTAATACCCGAGGACGTTCATGGTTTCTGTCGAAAAATGCCGGTGACTAGAGTAGAACGGATCGAAGAGTTTGACAAACGGTCGTTCAAAATGTCTGTAGTTTTCTATAGGGCGGGGTGAGCCAGAGGGAATTGTATTTTTTTCTTCGTAAGAGGGAACTAACCGGTTAAGTCAGGGTCAATCTATTATCCTGTAAGATGGACAGGTCTTTCGGCAAGCATCTGGGGATTTTGGGTTCTGTAACACAACTGCTGATGGATCTTTTTGGGCGCTACTTTTTAGTAGCGCCTTTTTTATTCCTATTCGAGTATAAAAAAGCCCGCATGTAAGCGGGCTTTTGAGTCAGATAAATATTACAGTTCAGCGTTATGGTAGACGTTCTGAACATCATCAAGATCATCTAGCATATTGATGAACTTCTCGAACATCGGCAGATCATCTTCAGAAACAGGGGACATGTTATGTGGAACGAACTGGATCTCATCAACGTCCAGATCCAATCCCTCAATATTATCCTGCAGCGCTTTCTTCGCTTTGAAGTATTCGGTATGGGGTGCAAAAACGGTGATTTTACCCTCTTCGCACTCGATGTCGGTAACATCTACATCTTCCATCATCAGCGCTTCGAGCACGGCATCTTCATCATCACCGTTAAACACAAAAATAGCGCTGTGGTCGAACATATGACTCACACTGCCTTGTGAACCGATCTTGCACTTAGTTTTGTTAAAGCAGTTACGAACATCACCAAATGTACGGTTTGGATTGTCAGTTAGACACTCAACAATAACCATGCAACCGCCCGGACCAAAGCCTTCGTACCGCGCCTCAGAGAAATCCTCACCGCCGCCACCTTTGGCTTTATCCAGGGCTTTATCAATGACATGTGCAGGTACCTGCGCTTTTTTGGCTCGCTCAATTAAGTTAGCCAGTGCAAGGTTCCCTTCAACTTCGATGCCACCGGATTTAGCTGTTACATAGATTTCACGGCTGAATTTGCTGTAAACCTTAGCCTTGGCATCTGATGTTTTTGCCATCGACTCTTTACGGTTTTGATAGGCTCGACCCATTACGATATTCCATACACTTTGAAAAGAGGAAAATTCTACCGTGTCATGCGGCGAGTTAAAACCTTATCGGCCCAATTACATCATAATCAATATGACCGTAGTGGGCTTTGTATCAGCGTAAATTGATTCGGTTCCGGTTGATTGCTGTATGATTCTTAGGATACCTATCTATTCACCGTTAAATGGATTTAACGCCAAGGAAAAGACCATGGATCTGCAAAACTCACTGCAACAACATTTTGGATTTACCCATTTTCGTGAAGGGCAGGAACAGACGATCAAACAGCTGTTGTCTGATTGTTCGACGCTGTCGATCTTCCCTACTGGTGCCGGGAAATCACTCTGCTATCAGATGGGGGCGCTGCATCTCCCACATCTGACGCTGGTCGTTTCACCGCTATTGGCGCTGATGAAGGATCAGTTACGGTTTTTACGAGAGAAGGGCATCCCCGCGGCGAGTATCGATTCGACCTTGAGCGCGGAGGAAAACCGGGAGGTTATGAATGCCGCTCGAGCAGGGCAACTGAAAATATTGATGGTCTCGGTTGAGCGATTTAAAAATGAACGCTTTCGTGCATTCATAAGCTCTGTGCCACTCTCTATGCTCGTTGTCGATGAGGCACACTGTATCTCTGAGTGGGGGCATAATTTTCGTCCAGATTACCTCAAGTTACCTCTCTATCGAGAGGAGTTAAAAATCCCTCTGGTTCTACTGCTGACGGCCACAGCTACTCGTCAGGTAAAGCGGGATATGGCTAACCGTTTCGGTATACAGGAGGCGCATATCATACAAACCGGTTTCTATCGCAGGAATCTGGATTTGAGTGTTATCCCCGTTGGCGCTGATGAGAAGCAGATAAGCCTGTTACAGCAGATCAGGGCGCAGGGAGCCGTAGCGGGAATTGTCTATGTCACCCAGCAGCAAACCGCTGAACAGGTTGCTGAATATCTGCAGAGAGAAGGTGTCGATGCGGTGGCCTATCATGCCGGTCTAGAGAATGAACGCCGTCACCAGATCCAAAATCAGTATATGGTGGGAGAGGTCAAGGTCGTAGTGGCCACGATCGCCTTTGGTATGGGGATCGATAAAGCCGATGTGCGTTTTGTGATTCATTACGATCTGCCTAAGTCGATTGAAAACTATAGTCAGGAGATCGGCCGGGCAGGTCGTGACGGCGGTGAATCTCACTGCATCACGCTGGCAAACCTGGATGGAATCCATACGGTTGAGAACTTTGTCTATGGGGATACCCCTGAACGGGGCAGCATTGAAAGGCTGATCACAACACTCAGAGAGGAGGTGTCAGAGGGGCAGTGGGAGATGCAGATAAATCCGCTATCGCGGGTTTGCAACATTCGTCAGCTTCCGCTTAAGACGCTTTTGGTTCAGTTAGAGTTACAGGGGGTCATTCAGCCGCAGTACGCCTATTTTGCAGAATTTAGATATAAGTTTGTCGTGGATCAGGGCGTTATTATTTCCCGATTTGAAGGGGAGAGGCGCAGTTTTATTGAGGCTATTTTCAATCACACACAGTTTAAGCGAGTTTGGGGGGCGTTAGATTTTGAGGCGCTGGCTCAGCACTATGGTTGTGAGAGGCAAAGGGTTGTTGCGGCTCTTGAGTATCTTCAGGATAACCATCTGATCGTGATGGAGAGTAAGAAAATCACCGAAGTATTTGCGGTGAATCCTCAGGCACTGCGTAAACCTGAATTAGTGGAAACGCTGGCAGAATATTTTGCGGATAAGGAGCAGAAAGAGATTCGCAGAATCGCTGCATTGGTTCGCTTTTTTGAGTTAGACCGCTGTTTGAGTGCCAATCTGGCACGCTATTTCGATGATCAGGAGGTGCCTGAAACCTGCGGCCACTGTTCTGTCTGCCGGGGTAAGGCTGCTGTGCTCAACTATTCCTCTGAGCCGTCTCTGCCGGAAGATCATAAATTGATCGAACTATTAAAATCGCTCAAACTACACTGTCCTGATGAAGCAATAGGTCTGTTGACAGCTGGGCTTTGCAGTCGTTTTCTGGCAGGTATAAATCTTCCCCTGTTCAGTCGTAACAAAATAAAGCAGCTGGAAGGGTTTGGTTATTGTGAAAAAGTTCGCTTTAAGCAGATCCTGAAAAAGGTAGAGATTCTGATGGATGCTATATGAGAATTAAATCAGATGACTCACTCTGGGATCGATGTTGATTTCTTAGCTCCAACCGCAGGTTTTAAGCAAGCGCAGGTATACACCCCTTAACTTTGTAGGAAAACTTGTGGTTTAAAGGTGAAATTTTGCCCGTTTTGTATAAAACTTAATCATAATGGTTAGCGGTTAAGTCGTTTTAGCGGATCGGGGCGTGGGTAGTTTGCGCCTGTCAGTTGTAATCAGTAGCGACCAACAGGGATGTAAGATGTTATCAATTAGGAAGGCCTGTAGTGTTCAGGCAAAAAAGGATTTTATTCGCACCGTTCTGGTGACCTCTGTTCTTGGCATTCTGGCCATCTATTTTGACCTGTTCGACAGTTTATTCCGCTCTACTCGTTCAATGGGACAGTGGCAGTTGGATGAAATCCTTATCGTTCTTTTCATCTTGCCAGTTCCTCTGGCGTGGTTTACCTATCGTCGTTTACAAGAGCTTCGGGCGAATGTTGTGCGTCTTCGAAAGCGGGAAAAAGAACTACTGGAAACAAAAGACCGATTATCCTTTATCGCCAGCCATGATGTTTTAACAGGGCTTCCAAACAGGGCTCTGTTAACCGATCGCCTGGTTCAGAGCATGGCCAGATCGGTACGAGCCAATGAGAAAACCGCGGTCTTGTACGTGGATGTGGATGGATTCAAGGCGATTAATGATACCTATGGGCATCTGATGGGGGATCGCATATTGATCTCTCTGGCAAAAAGAATGCGTGGGGCCTTACGTAACACGGACACTCTAAGCCGTTTTGGGGGAGATGAATTTGTAGTAGTGCTCTCAGACCTCACTGAAGAGTCCGAGGCTGAACCGATTATAGAGAGGCTCCTCGAAGCATGCCACCTTCCCCTATTTGTCGATGGGCTAAATCTGAGGTTGTCTGCCAGTATTGGGATCACCTTCTACTCAGGGGATAACACCAACAGTGATACAGAAAGTGCAGATCAACTGGTGCGACAGGCCGATCTGGCAATGTATCAGGCTAAGCTCAATGGTAGGAATCAGGCTTATCATTTCGATACTGAACAGGAGATAGAAGCGATACAAAGTGCATCCCAACTCAATGAGGTGGGACGGGCGTTGGATAATAATGAGTTTATTCTTTTTTACCAGCCGAAGGTAAATATGAATACTGGGGAGCTGGTGGGTGCCGAAGCGTTGGTACGTTGGAATCATCCTGAAAAAGGAGTGTTACCTCCTGCCGATTTTTTGCCGATTATCGAAAGCCATCCACTTGAATCGGCTTTAGGTGAATGGGTTATTCAGGAAGCTTTGCGGCAGATGGCAGAGTGGATAAATGAGGGAGTGTTGATAAAGGTCAGTGTTAACATCAGCCCTCAACAGCTTTCGCAATATGACTTTACAGATAAACTCGCACTCTTTTTAAGAGAGCAGCCGGAAGTGGATCCTGAGAACCTCTTCCTTGAGATTCTGGAAACTTGTGCACTGGAGGATGTTGATAAGGTTGCTTCAGTCATGCACCGTTGTCAGGAGCTCGGTGTTAAATTTTCACTGGATGATTTTGGTACAGGCTATTCATCACTGACTAATATGAAAGCGTTGCCGATTGATGAGCTGAAAATAGACCGGAGTTTTGTGAACGATATTTTGACCGTACGAGAGAATCAGCTGATTTTGGGTAATGTCATCGGTCTGTCAAATGCCCTCAATATAAAAACGGTGGCAGAGGGTGTTGAATCTCAACAGCATTGTGATGCGTTACTGGCTTTAGGGTGTACTGTGGGTCAGGGATATTTTTACGCAAAACCGATGCCTGATTGTGAATTCATTCAGTGGATCGATCTTCGTGATAATCAGGCGCTTGCTACCTCAACGAGACAGACGTCTGAACAAGAGGCCCCTTTGCAGTTGGGATCGGTAATATTTAACCCTGAGGCAAAAAAAAGCCCTCTGTGACGAGGGCAAAGGCATCGAGCCTTAATGGAGTCGTCCAGGACTCCGGAGTGGTCATTACCACCATCGTGAATAGGGCTCGTTAGTTGCCGCCGTGAAACGACAATCGCCTACCTGCGCCAGAGGTATTAACAGGCAGGCGGTAAGAGATCACAACAGATCAATATCGAGTGCAAAGGTATGGCGCAGGCCTGTCAGAATAGTTTCTGAGTGCTGGCCTACCCGTGGCAGGTAGTGATCGGCAAAGAACTGTGCCGTTGATATTTTTGCGTTAAGGAAAGGGGCTCCATAGGCATTATCAGTCTGTTTGAGCTGTTCCGCCTGAATCGCACTTTTTGCCAATAGCCAGCCTCCAGTTAAGTAACCCATCATCATCAGGTTATCAAAGCTGACATTACCCATAAGCTCTTTGTCTTGAGCTGCGTTATCCAGGATCCAGTCACCGGCATTGCAAGCCTGTTTAAGTGCTGTCTCCAGTTTACGACCGAGCTGTTGCAGGCTTTCACTCTCACTGTTGCGAAGAGTATCAACGGAGGCCTGAATCTCCTGCTGAAGATGTTTCAATGCAGTGCCATTATCAAACAGAGTCTTACGGCCGATCAGATCCAGCGCCTGGATGCCTGTGGTTCCTTCATAGATCGGCAGGATACGTGCATCACGATAATGTTGTGCCGCGCCAGTTTCTTCAATAAAGCCCATACCCCCATGAACCTGAACGTTCAGCGAGGTGAGTTCCTGTGCGAGCTCAGTCATCCAGCCTTTAACAATAGGCGTGTAAAGCTCTACACGGGATCTGCTGGCAGCATCACCGTGATGTGCACGATCGATATCAGCTGCAGCTGAGTAAGCGAGCGCACGCATCGCTTCGTTACCCGCCTTCATTGCCATGAGCATACGGCGCACATCGGGATGATTGATGATCGCGATTTTACTGCCGTCTCGGTTGCTTCCCTGAAAACGTTCCTGACTGTATTGAACCGCTTGTTGATATGCGCGTTCGGAGATAGACAAACCCTGTAAACCGACAGATTGACGAGCATGGTTCATCATTGTGAACATGTAGCTCAGGCCCTTGTTCGCTTCGCCAACCAGGTAACCAATTGCACCTTCATTATCGCCAAAGCTCATCACACAGGTCGGACTACCATGTATCCCCATCTTGTGCTCAAGGGAGACGCAACTGACATCGTTCTGTGCTGCTGGCTGGCCCTGTTCATCCAGTAGATATTTGGGGACGATAAACAGAGAGATCCCTTTGACCCCTGCAGGCGCATCCGGGAGGCGCGCCAGTACCAGGTGAACGATATTTGAGGTCATCTGGTGATCACCCCAAGTGATAAAAATCTTTTGACCGCTGATCCGGAACTGCTCACCATCCGGTACAGCTTTCGCTGAGACTGCTGCAAGATCAGAGCCCGCATTCGGTTCGGTCAGGTTCATGGTACCCGTCCATTCGCCACTGATTAACTGTGGCAGGTACTGCGCTTTGAGTTCATCGCTACCGTGAGCGATCAATGCTTCAACAGCACCCTGACTCAGCATAGGGCAGAGCGCAAAGGCCATGTTGGATGAGTGCCAGAGTTCATTAACAGCGGTACCCAGAACGTTCGGTAGTGCCTGGCCACCAAACTCCTCCGGACCGGTCAGAGTCGCCCAGCCATTCTCCACAAATTGCTGGTATGCATCTGAAAACCCTTGCGTTTCAGTTACGGCGCCTTCGCTGACGGTAGCGCCGTTCTGGTCTCCCACTGAATTCAGGGGGGCGAGCACTTCAGAGGCCAGTTTACCGGCTTCCTCAACAATAACGCTGGCCAGTTCGCTGTTCACCTCATCGAGCTTGAGGTCGTTACACATCTGGTCCAGACCGATCAACTGGTCTAATACAAAACTGGCATCCTGAAGAGGGGGGTTATAGGTGCTCATCTTAGTCTCTCTTTAACTTCTTAGAACTGGGCGGTAACAGTTTGTTGCGATCCCAATTCCGTACGATTGAAATAAAAAAATGCGGGCAGGGCGGCAGAGTGACGCCCTGACCCGCGAGGGAGCTACAGTTTCTCTTGCAGCTCTGGCATCACGTCAAACAGATCAGCGACAAGGCCGTAGTCTGCGACGGTAAAGATCGGTGCTTCTTCATCTTTATTGATAGCAACAATAACTTTTGAATCTTTCATGCCTGCCAGATGCTGAATGGCACCTGATATTCCCACGGCAATATAGAGTTCTGGTGCGACAATTTTTCCGGTTTGACCCACCTGCATATCGTTAGGTACGAAACCAGCATCGACAGCCGCGCGGGATGCTCCAACCGCAGCACCCAGTTTATCCGCGACCGTTTCCAGTAGAGCGAAGTTCTCTCCGTTCCCCATTCCACGACCGCCAGAGATAATCACTTCTGCTGCAGTCAATTCAGGACGGTCAGACTCAGCCATGACCTCGCCGATAAAGCTGGATAGTTTGGCGTCATGTGAGATTGAGATCTCAGAGATCTCCGCAGAGCCCTTGGTTTCGACCGGATCAAAAGCAGTTCCACGGACGGTAATAACTTTAATGGGATCCAGTGATTCCACTGTCGCAATCGCATTGCCCGCATAGATTGGGCGTTGGAACCGGTTTTCAGCTTCAACAGCGGTGATGTCTGAGATCTGAGCAACATCTAACAGCGCGGCTACCCGCGGCAGGAAGTTTTTACCTGAAGTTGTCGCAGGGGCAACGATATGGCTGTAATCTTTACCCAGCTCTGTAACCAGCTTGCTGATGTTTTCAGCCAGTTGATGCTCATATGCGAGGTCATCTGCCAGTAGAACTTTGCTAACACCATCAAGTGATGCCGCTGTGACTGCGACCGCTTTGCAGTTGCTACCGGCGACAAGAAGATGGATCTCTCCCCCCATCTGAGTTGCCGCTGCAACGGTGTTAAAAGTGGCACCTTTAAGGGTGCGGTTGTCATGTTCTGCAATTACCAGAATAGCCATCAGATCACCCCCTTAAATTACTTTGGCTTCGTTTTTAAGTTTCTCTACCAGCTCATCAACGCTGGCTACTTTGATACCTGCCTGACGCTCTGCAGGTGGCGTCACCTGTATCAGCTTGCTATGTTCTTTCAGTTCAACGCCGAGATCCGCAGGTGTTTTGACTGCCAGCGGTTTGCGCTTGGCTTTCATGATGTTGGGTAAAGAGGCATAACGGGGTTCATTCAGGCGCAGGTCAGTCGTAACGATCGCTGGAAGATTGAGTTCAACGGTCTGCAGACCACCGTCCACTTCACGGGTTACCTGTGCTTTACCTGATTCTAGTTTCAGTTCAGATGCGAATGTGCCCTGTGGCATATCAAGCAGGGCGGCCAGCATCTGACCGGTCTGGTTGTTATCGCTGTCGATCGCCTGTTTACCCATAACGATCAATTCTGGCTGTTCCTCTGCAATCACTTTTGCTAACAGCTTGGCTGCATTGAGTGATTCTGGCATCGAATCTGTTTCAATCTGGATACCGCGGTCTGCACCCAGAGCCAACGCTGTCCGGATCTGTTCCTGACACGCTTTAGGCCCTATGGAAACCACAACGACCTCTGTTGCAACGCCGGCTTCTTTGAGTCTGACCGCTTCTTCAACCGCGATCTCACAGAACGGGTTGAGCGCCATCTTTACGTTAGCCAGGTCAACATCGGTATTGTCGGATTTAACACGTACCTTAACGTTGTAGTCGATCACGCGTTTTACGGTGACAAGTATCTTCATGTCGGTACCTCATACTCCCTGAACCAGAAGCTCAGGGAGTTTTCACTCTGTTTATAATTAGTTGTATCTATTGTTATTGGTCTTGCTCTTCAACGCCGTTAGCGCGGTCACGCAGCAGGAACTTCTGAATCTTGCCGGTGGAGGTTTTAGGTAGTTCACCAAAAACGATATCTTTAGGTGCCTTGAAGTGAGCCATATGTTCACGACAGAAATCGATGATCTCTTTCTCTGTGATATCGCGATCCTGCCCCTCTTTTAATGCGACAAAAGCGCAAGGGGTCTCACCCCATTTTTCGTTGGACTTCGCTACAACGGCAGCTTCCTGAACCAGTGGGTGACGGTACAAAACGTCTTCGACTTCGATTGAGGAGATATTTTCACCACCTGAGATGATGATATCTTTGGAACGGTCTTTAATTTCGATGTAACCATCTTCATGCCAAACCGCTAGGTCACCTGAGTGGAACCAGCCACCCTCAAACGCTTTCTCAGTAGTGGATGGGTTTTTCAGATAGCCCTTCATAACCAGGTTGCCCTGCATGAAGATCTCACCCATTGTCTCGCCATCTTTAGGGACCGGTTTCATCGTCACAGGATCCGCAACCATCAAACCATCCAGCATCGGTGCACGAACACCCTGACGTGATTTCAGACGCGCTTTATCTTCCAGAGATTTCTCATCCCACTCGTCATGCCATGCACAGACGACGGATGGGCCGTATGTTTCAGTCAGTCCATATACATGAGTCACGCTGAAACCCAGTGATTCCATACCCGCAATAACAGCAGCAGGGGGCGCAGCACCGGCAGTCATCACTTTAACGTTATGTTCGATACCCGCTTTCAATTCATCATCAGCTGAGTTGAGCATGTTCAGAACAATCGGTGCACCACAGAAGTAGCCGACTTTCTCTTTCTTAATCGAGTTAAAGATGTCATCAGCGCGAACATGACGAAGGCTGACACTGACACCAGCCATCGCAGCAATGGTCCAGGGGAAGCACCAGCCATTACAATGGAACATGGGCAGAGTCCAGAGATAGACCGGGTGCTGCTCCATCCCCCAGGAGATCGAATTACTGATGGCATTCAGGTAAGCACCACGGTGGTGGTAGACAACCCCTTTAGGGTCCCCGGTAGTTCCAGAGGTGTAGTTCAGTGTAATTGCGTTCCACTCATCCTTAACCTGGTAGGGTTCGTAGTCTTCGTCACCGGTTTCCAGGAAGGCATCAAAGGTGGTATCACCGATCAACTCACCTTCGGTCCAGTATGGATCGTCGATATCGATGACGTAGGGTTTTTCATCTACCAGTTCCAGAGCCGCTTTAACAATGTGGTTAAATTCACGGTCTGTAATCAGAACTTTAGTACCAGCATGCTTGAGGATGAACGCGACCGCTTCAGCATCCAGACGGATATTAATTGAGTTAAGTACGGCCCCACACATCGGTACAGCGAAGTGGGCTTCAAAATGTTCCGGCAGGTTTGGGGCCAGAATAGAGACTGCATCGCCGGGATTAACCCCCTTTGCTTGCAATGCACTCGCCAGTTGTTTGCAGCGTGTATATGTTTCGGACCATGTACGACGGATCTCTCCATGTACTGTCGCTGTCCGGTTTGGATAGACCGTAGCGGCACGTTGCAAGAAGGTCATGGGTGTCAGGGCGGAATAGTTCGCCTGATTCTTATCCAGATCTGTTTCAAAAGCAGAAATTGGGTTAATCACCTGGTTGTTCACGTTGTTTCCCTCGTTGTCAGTGCCGGCAGTTTTCACCGCTGCCGGCGTCTATCATCCAAATCTTGATTCAGTCTGATTAACTGAAGTTATTGCGTTTAAATTTAATGAGTTGTCCGACGATACCGCTGCGGAAACTCAGAACGCAGACTACAAAGACCACACCCATGATGATGTGAATGTAGTTGCCCAACTCTCCGCCGGAGAGGTAGTTCTGCATCGTGACGATGAAACCTGCACCCAGTACCGGACCGAAGATGGTTCCAACACCACCAACCAGCGTCATCAGAATCACTTCTCCGGACATGTGCCAGTGAACATCAGTCAGAGAGGCGAGCTGGAAAACCAGTGTTTTAGTCGAACCGGCCAGAGCAGCCAGAGCAGCTGAGATGACAAAGGCGATCCACTTGTAGCGGTTAACGTCATACCCCAGAGAGGTCGCTCGGTCTTCATTGTCACGAATCGCTTTCAGTATCTGACCAAATGGCGAGTGAACCGTACGGTTGATCAACCAGTAACCGAAAACAAAGATCGCCAGAACGAAGTAGTACATGACCAGATTGTCACTCAGATCGAGTGCACCGAATGCATGGCCACGTGGTACACCCTGCATGCCATCTTCACCATTGGTGAAGGGAGCTTGCAGATAGATAAAGAAGACCAATTGAGCCAGGGCAAGCGTCACCATCGCGAAGTAGATCCCTTCACGTTTGACTGCCAGTTTGCCAAAGATCGCACCAAGAGCCGCGCCTGCCAGAGTACCCAGGAGAATGGCAATTTCAGGTGTCAGGCCGCTGTTGATCATCAGGTAGCCGGTGATATATCCACCAGTACCGAGGAAGGCTGCGTGGCCGAAAGAGAGCAGGCCAACAAAACCGAGCAACAGGTTAAATGCACAGGCAAAGAGCGCAAAGCAGAGCACCTTAGCCAGAAATACCGGATACAGTACGGCTGGGGCCAGTAGAGCCAGTGCAAGCAGGAATATATTTAGTTTTAGATTATTCATGTGATTCTCCTAGGCTTCCTTACCAAACAGTCCGGCAGGTTTAAGCAGCAGAACGATAACCATCACCAGGAATATGACAGTGGTTGAAGCTTCAGGATAAAAATACTTGGTCAGCCCCTCGACCACTCCCATCCCCAACCCTGTCAGAATGGAACCTCCGATCGAACCCATACCGCCGATGACGACGATGGCGAAGACCACGATCAGTATATTGGAGCCCATATCGGGAGAGACTGAGTAAACCGGCGCTGCCATTACGCCGGCAAAGCCTGCCAGAGCTACACCGAAGCCGAAGGTCAGGGTGACAATCAGAGGCACGTTGATACCAAACGCCTGCATCAGTTGTGGGTTCTCAGTGCCTGCACGAAGATAAGCACCCAGTTTGGTTTTCTCGATCATGTACCAGGTACCAAAGCAGACCAGTACTGAAGCGACAATAATCCAGGCACGGTAGTTAGGCAGATACATAAATGGCAGACGGTTACCCCCTTTAAGCTCCTCAGGGATCGCATAGGAGAGACCGGATGAGCCAAACATATGGGTGAAAGCGCCTTGGATAATGAGTGCCAGACCAAAGGTCAGCAGCAGACTGTAGAGGTGATCTTCATTGGCAATCGGACGGATCAGGAAACGTTCCATCATAATGCCTACCAGGCCTACGGTGATGGGAACGATGATCAGTGCAGCCCAATAGTTGATACCCAGGTATTCCAACGCCAGAAAGGCGATAAATGCACCCAGCATATAGAGGGCGCCCTGAGCAAAGTTAATAATCTTCAGCAGGCCGAATATGATCGCCAATCCCAGGCTCAGAAGAGCGTAGAATGAGCCGTTGATCAGACCGACCAGCAACTGGCCAAATAGGCCAAATAAATTAATATCGAACATAGGTGTCATCTACCTTTTTTTATTCGAAGTGATGCGGTAGCGGAGCAGGTGAGCCTGAGGCTACACCTGCTGCTTTATGCCAGGATGTTGCTGTCCAATCAGGAGAAGTTGCACTGAGGCAGCATTGGGCTGAATGCCTCATTGCCTGGGATCACTTTGATGACTTTATAGATGTCGTTCTTATCTTTACGCTCACCCGCTTTCTTGATCTCAACAGAGAGCATATCGTGCACCATGCGGCCGTCGGCACGCAGTTCCGCATTGCGAGAGAAGAAATCTTCAGGCTTCGTTGCTTTCATCTTCTTGATGACAACTTCAGCTTCCTCAGTACCAGAGGCTTCAACCGATTTCAGGTAATGAGTCGTCGCAGAGTAAACACCAGCGTGAATCATGCTTGGGATAGAACCGTGACGCTCCTGGAAACGTTGGCTCCAGTCACGTGCTTTATCATCCATGTCCCAGTAGAAACCTGTGGTCAGGCGCATACCACCGGCTACGGATGGATCCATCGCTTGTGCGTTCTGGGTGAATACCAATAGGCCAGCAACATCCATCATCTCAGTCAGGCCAAATTCAGTGGCTGTTTTCAGTGCGTTAACTGTGTCGTTACCCGCATTCGCCAGAGCGACAACATCAGCGCCGGAAGCTTGTGCCTGCAGTACGTAGGAGGAGAAGTCTGTTGTACCCAGTGGTGCACGGATACTGCCGACAACTTCACCGCC
Organism: uncultured Neptuniibacter sp.; assembly: GCF_947498015.1. Taxonomy (GTDB): domain Bacteria; phylum Pseudomonadota; class Gammaproteobacteria; order Pseudomonadales; family Balneatricaceae; genus Neptuniibacter. The sequence continues at coordinate 56,938 of NZ_CANMIR010000012.1, read as the reverse complement.
GTTTTCGTTGATAACTTTAGAAGCTACCCCTTCCAGTGCGTGACCGAAGCTGTAGTCAGCAGTAATGAAGAACCACTTCTTTTTACCCGCTTGTACCATCGGTTTAACGGTACCGTTTGCCAGTGCGACAACGTTGTATGTCCAGTGAACGTTGAAAGGGTTACAGCTCTTGGTTGTAAACGTATTAGAGGCAGAACCGGAGATCATAGTCAGCTTCTTAGCGTTCAGGTTAACCTTCGATACCGCACCGGATACAGCAGAGGATACCAGTCCACCGATCGCATCAACGCCATCGGCTTCTACCCACTGGCGTGCGATTGATGAAGCGATATCGGGTTTAAGCTGAGAGTCTGCAGTCACCAGCTCAATCGGTTGGCCCAGTGCTTTTCCACCAAAATCTTCGATCGCCATCTCAGCAGCAGTGACACAACCACGACCGCAAATGTCAGCGTATACACCGCCCATATCGGCAAGGATGCCAAGCTTCACTTTACCATCTGACTCAGCAACAGCGGCTGTGGAAAGTGAGGCAGCCATGATGCCGGCAACCATTGAGGATACGATCGTTTTATTCAAATTCTTCATGTTCATACTCCGGTTGGATGGGCTTCAAGCACCTCTTTGTGCTGTTAATCTGAGCCCAATCAAGTGTTGTTTTTATTCTTTAAGCCGTCGTGTCAGACACCCAGATAGGTGTTTAGCAGCTCCGTTTTCGCTTCCAGTTCGTGAGAGTGAACCTCTTCAACGATATGTCCGTGCTCCATCACATAGTGACGGTCAGCGATCGGAGCCGCGAAACGGAAGTTTTGTTCGACCAACAGAATGGTCAGGCCACGCTCTTTCAGTTGGCCAAGGACCTCGCCCAGTTTTTGCACAATGACGGGGGCAAGGCCCTCGGTGATCTCATCCAATAACAGGATGTTCGCGCCGGTACGCAGAATTCGGCCAAGTGCCAGCATCTGCTGCTCACCACCGGACAAACGTGTGCCCTGGCTGGTGCGGCGTTCATATAGGTTTGGAAACATCTCGTAGATCTCATCAACACTCATGCCATCCGAACGTACATTCGGTGGTAGCATCAGGTTTTCCTCTACATTCAGGCTGGAGAAGATGCCGCGCTCTTCGGGACAGAACCCAAGTCCCAGATGGGCGATCTTGTACGCAGGTGTGTCGATGGTTTCGTTGCCGTTGATGACAATATTGCCGGTTCTGCGTCCCACCATATTCATAATCGCTTTCAGAGTAGTGGAGCGACCTGAACCGTTACGACCAAGCAGAGTGACCAGTTCGCCCTGATTGACACTCAGGTCTATACCATGAAGGATATGGGACTCACCATAGAACGCATGCAAGTTGTTGATGCGTAATTTTTCACGGTGGTTACCATGCGCAGCTTCGGATTGATTCATCTGGATCGGTGCTGGCTGATTCATTCTACAACCTCCGCTTGCTTGGCATTCTCCGCTTCTACTTCATCAGCCGCGGTACCCATATACGCTTCACGAACACGGGGGTCTGCTGAAACCTCCTCATATTCGCCTTCAGTCAGAATTGCACCGCGTTGCAGAACGGTAATACGGTCTGCCAGTTTAGAAACAACATGGAGGTTATGCTCAACCATCAGGATGGTGCGATCTTTAGAGACCTTCTTGATCAGGTCGGTTACAACATCGACATCTTCGTGACCCATCCCCTGCGTCGGCTCATCCAGCAACATCAGTTCAGGCTCAACGGCCAAGGTAGTGGCAATCTCAAGCGCACGTTTGCGTCCGTAGGGAAGATCAACGGTGACCGTGTCAGCGAAACCTTCTAAGCCAACCGATTCCAGCAGCTCCATTGCGCGGTCATTCAGTCGGTTAAGAATGTTTTCCGAACGCCAGAAGTGAAAGCTGTTGCCCTCTTTACGCTGCAGCGCGACACGTACATTTTCCATAACGCTCAGGTGGGGGAAAACCGCAGAGATCTGAAATGAACGGATCACACCCTTACGGGCGATGGCGGCAGGCTTCATCGCTGTTATATCGTCACCGTTAAACAGGATCTGGCCGGTTGTTGGCTGCAAGAATTTTGTCAGTAGGTTAAATACGGTAGTTTTACCGGCTCCGTTTGGGCCGATCAGAGCATGTATATGGCCGCGTTGGATATTGAGATTTACATCATCAACGGCAGTAAAGCCTTTGAATGCTTTCGTCAGATTACGGGTTTCAAGAATGAAATCCGGCTTTGGCTGGGTCATCTTGGCGCTACTCTTTTTCTACCCTCTGTATGCGCCCTTAGTCGTATGCAGGCCGCGTCACATCAGGTGTTCTTGTTTTTATTGAGTAGCCACAATAGGCACTAACCTTTGCTTAACTATTTTTAAAATCTAACAAAATGTAACAAATGGGTGTGTGCTATTAACTTTATGATACATTCGGGATAAGGAAGTTAGCTTACTGTTGCCTCCGGGGTCAGAGTTGATGCAGACTCTAACGATAAAAACTATAAGAAAGTAACCCGATGTATCGCCGTTCACCCATTACGATCCGACTGTTTTTAATGCTTCTGGCGCTGATTGGAAGCATCTTCGCTGCGATCTACTTTTTTACCGTTCCGTTGATCAAACAGAATGTCTTTCATCTTGAACTGAACTCAAATCGTCAGGTGCTCAATATCGTTTATGATCTGGCAAACCGGATGTATGCAAGTACTGAAAGTTATGTCGACAAAACGTTGAAATCCCACGAACAGCGGCTCAGTTCAGTGCTTGATCTGACGGAAAATCATATCCGTGTTCAACTGGAGGAGGGTCGCCGACAGGGGATCTCCGATGAACAGATCTGGAAGACGGTGTTTTCAGATCTGAGGACCTTTCAGTTTGGTAAAGGTGACTATATCTGGATCTCTGATTATCAGGCGAACCTGTTGTCGCACCCCTCGGATCAGTACAACCAGAGTAATATGGCGGAGGTTAAAGATCAGGATGGTAACCTGATTATTCCTGGGCTACTCAATCTCGCACTCACGGATGGGAAAGGGTTTTATAAATACAAATGGAACCGTCTTAATGAAAGCGAAATCATCGATAAATACTCCTATGTGAAAAACTATCCTGAATGGGGGTTTGTGATCGGAGCAGGCGTTTATATTGATGATATTCAGAACGAGGTCAAAGCGCAGAAACAGAAGGCGATTGAGGAGATCAATCGAGCGCTGAAGAATATTAAGATCGCCAGTAATGGTTATCTTTATGTTTTTGATTCAAAAGGGAATATGCTGTTTCATCCCAACGCTAATATTCATGGAATTAACTTCAAAAGCCAGCTGAATCCGATAACAGATCATCCGATCTATCTTGACCTGATGGAGGTCGCGGATACGGGTGAAGAGCTTTATTACAAATGGGATCGCCCGGATGATCCGGGTAACTACGAGTATGAGAAGCTTTCGCTGGTGAGACATCTTTCGGGCTTTGATTGGTATATCAGCTCCTCGGTCTATCTGGACGATCTGAAAGCCAGCTCAGTGCAGCTAAGTCAGCGAATTATGGCGATGGGGTTCTTCGGTTTGCTTGCCTCGATAGTCGCAGTGTTCCTGTTTGCAGAGTGGCTGACCTCACCGATTAAAAGCCTCTCTCAGACCGCTTATAAGATCAGTCGAGGAAACCTTTCTGCCAAAACCGGTATTCAGAGGACGGATGAACTCGGCGTACTGGCTGAATCGTTCGACTACATGGTCGACCGGCTCAGAGAGAATATTGATACCCTCAACACCCGTGTGAATGCACGTACAAAAGAGTTATCAGCCTCCAATACTCAGTTACGGGAGGCTGTTGATTCTCTACAGCAGACCCAGGATGAACTTCGGGCGGTTGAGACCCGACAGCGCTTGATTCTTGATGCGCTCCCTGCACAGGTCGCCTATCTGGATACTGAACAGCGTTATATTTTTGCCAACCGCCAGTATCGGGATATCTTTGATCAGTCCAAAAATGAGATCGTCGGTAAAACATTTACCGAAGTGGTTGGTACTGAGATGAGTCAGGCGCTGCAGCCCTATATTGAGATGGCGATGCGAGGGGAAACACCTGTCTATGAGTATTGCCTCAAACATCACGGTAAAGAGGTCCTGACGCGTCGTACAGTGCTGCCATTCTACAATATGCGCAAAGAGGTAGAAGGGATGCTGACACTCTCAATCGATATAACAGATGAGCGTGAAGTAGAACAGCGCATGGCTGAAGCGAGTAAGATGAAGGCGGTCGGGCAGATGTCAGGTGGATTGGCACATGACTTTAATAATCTGCTGACGATTATTCTGGGGAATTTACTGGAGCTTAAAGGCAACAGGGAGCTCCCGGAAGCGCTGCAATCCAATTTAGCACCGGCGATAAGAGCGACACGTCGTGGCGCCGATATGACCAAGCGGTTACTGGCCTTTTCGCGCAGACAGCCCCTGCTTCCTGGGCGGATTTCGCCGGAGTGGTTGATCCATGAACTGGTTGACCTTCTTGCGGCTCCCATGCCGGAAAATATCAGGTTAACGACAGAGGTTGCCCCGAATACACCAGATGTTTACGTGGATGAGGCGCAGATGGAAGACGCACTCGTCAATCTGGCTCTCAATTCGGTTGATGCGATGCCAAAAGGCGGGGAGCTAAGTCTGCGTGTTGCGGGGGTGCGTTGTACCAATCCTGATGTAACTTGCGCCAGCTGGGATGAAACGGTCAAACGGGGAGAGTATGTGATGATCTCCGTTGTGGATTGTGGCGACGGATTTTCTGAGGATGCTCTTGAGCAGGCGTGTGAGCCCTTCTTCACCACCAAAAAGACAGGGGCAGGATCTGGATTGGGCTTGAGTATGGTTTATGGTTTTGTGAAGCAGTCCAAAGGGTATCTCAGGATCATGAATCGTGAAGATCAGGACCCTGGACAATCTGGAGCGAAAATCGATCTGCTGTTGCCTGCGGCGGAGATTGAGATTGAAAAAGCGGTTGCGAATAAACCGGATCATCAGGAACTGTTACCTCCGGAGCAATCAGAGAGTTCTTTAGTTTTGTTGGTTGAAGATAACCGGGATGTTCGATTGGTCGTACGTCATCAGTTGGTTGAGATGAGTTATACCGTTATCGAAGCGGGATCTGGAGATGAGGCGCTCCAACTGTTAACCGGTTTGGAAACGCTTGCGGGGGTGGTTTCGGATGTAATTATGCCAGGCGACAGCACGGGATATGACGTTGCTGCTGCTGTTAACTGCTTGTTTCCTAAATCTTTCTCTGTAATTATGACCGGCTATAGTGAATCACCGCCAGAGACCGATTTTGAGTTCTCTTTACTACAAAAACCGTTCGATTCCGCAGCGCTGGCGCGTGCCATTAGCCCCTGCATGACCGATGTAACACAGGAGAAAACGTCATGACAGCCGCAACGACTCCGCTGATCTATGTCATAGAAGATGAGAGTGATCTGAATCAGATGATCTGCTCTACACTGAACAGCTTCCGTTATGATGCCCGTAGCTTTTTAACCGGTGAGTCTGCACTGGCCGAGTTAAGTGCTATGGAACCGGAGATCTGTATTGTTGATCTCAATCTGCCTGATATGGATGGTATGGAGCTGGTTCGGCTACTCGAGGGTAAGGAGATCGGCGTCATTATCGTCTCCGGACGGGATGGGTTGACGGACCGGGTACTTGGCCTCGAGTTTGGGGCGGATGACTATATCACCAAGCCGTTTGAGCCTCGTGAGATGGTGGCAAGGGTACAAAGTTTGCTGCGACGTATCCGCAAACATAAAAGTCAGCAGCATGAGAAGCCTAAGCTAGCGCGTTTTGGTAACTGGACTTTCCAACCTGAATCGCTCAGCCTCAAGCACAAATCCAAGCCAGAGGAGTCGTTGAGTCGTGCTGAAGGGGATATGTTGCTGGCGCTGTTGAAGCACCCGTTTCAGATACTCTCCCGAGACCAGTTATTAGGGGAGAACTGTGTTCCCTATGATCGCAGTATCGACGTACGTATGTCTCGGTTGCGGAAAAAAATTGAATCAGACCCGCAACATCCAGAGCTGATTAAAACCGTTTATGGCGCTGGTTATATGTTTACCAGTGAGGTGCGTTGGGAGTCCTGAAGAGAGTGGGTGTGAGTCACTATGAACCTGATCAAGGGTATTAAGTTATTAAGCGAACGTGAAGGGCAGGGGGTGGCAGCTACCCCTGGCGACCTGATTGAATATCAACTGGAGGTGCTGCTCAATCAAGGGGAGCAGGTTTCGCAGGGAAAATACCGCGGTGTGATCAACCGCTCCGAGATGATTACAGGTGTTGCAAAAACGTTAACCGGTATGAAGCCCGGCGGATATCGTGAGGTCAAAATCAGCCCAAATCTGGCTTATGGCGATAAAGGCGTACCCGGGCGTATTCCTGAAAATGCCGTTTTACATTGTAAAGTCTCTCTGCTCTCAATCATTAACTAATGCCTCATCTCTGCATCAGCATCGCTCTTTCCACTACACTTCAAAGGGGTGTTTAGAGAGGTGTTTATGTTTGACCTGCAATCATTAACCACTTTTTTGGGATGGTGTAGTCTGATTAATGTCGGGATACTGGTGCTGTCTACCGCTATTATACTCTTCGCAAAGCGCACTATATTACAACTTCATAGTCAGATGTTCTCAGTTACAGAATCGCAATTGAATCAATTGTATCTGCAATTTATCGCTCACTATAAAATGTTGATTCTTATCTTTAATCTGGTTCCTTACATCGCTTTGAAGTTGATGCAATAATCGAATCTGCACTAAATGGTGTTGCTCCTGACGGCTTAGAGTGCGAGATAACTATAGGGTTGAGTCGTATGAGAGTGACCTGCATGAACTATCTATATTTGATGATTCTAACCCTGTTACCGGCGTGCACTTTGGCTGCAGATTTAAGCTGTCAGGAAAAGTATGATCTTTATGCCATGGCGCAAACTAAGTGGCAGCAGGGTAGTACAGAGCTCATCATTCAGAAAATGCCAGATTATAAACAGCTCGCAGAGCACTATCGGGATCAGCAGTTATTGAGGGTGAAGCGCAGAGCTGTCGCCGTTCAATGGTTATTACAGTATTCACCTGGGCAGGTGAAAACCGATAGGAAGCTCAATCGCTGGCTCGATTTTTCCCCTGAATTAGAAGCACGGATAAGCACCCATAGTGATGCATTCAAGCGCCTGAGCGAAGAGATCGAATTACCCGCCCCCTCTGGGCTTAAGATGGATGGAGATCTATTCAGACTCAAGCTACGCGAATCCGTGATGACAGAGGCTACTTTCAAGGAGAAGATGACCGATTTTTTTTCTGAGGTGAGCGCTTTAGATAAGCGTACCTGCCATAACTGAGGTCATGCTGGTTTAAACGTCCCCATTTTGAGATGACACACTCCCTGAGCACCCCCGCTTAGACTGAACGCTACCAGTTAAGGCTGAGCCAGCGAATAAGAAAAGAGGAGTATGTGATGCAGTATCATCTCAACGGTTTTAAACCCGGTAATTATCAGATCCCAGATTCAGTACGTGAACCTGCTGCAGTCCCGCCAATTGTTGATCTGCCTAAAGAGGTGGATGTGTTAATCATCGGCTGTGGCCCCGCCGGTTTGGCACTGGCGAGGCAGTTAGCTGAATTTAAGGATATTACCACCTGTATTGTTGACCAGAAATCAGGTCCTCTGTTGTTTGGGCAGGCAGATGGTATCTCCTGTCGGACTATGGAGATCATGGAGGCGTTTAACAGCAGTGCGTTGGTAAATGAGACCTATCAGCTGCATCAGAATGCATTCTGGGAGCCTGATAATGAGCAGCCAGCGCATATAAAACGCACCCATAAAGTGCCTGATGCACGACTTGGCCTCTCGGAGTTCATCCATGGAGTGGTCAATCAGGCACGGTTACATGATCTGCTACTTGAAGGGATGGTGAACTCTGTCACCCATCTTGTACCTCACTATAATCGTCGCCTGCTTGAGCTTGAAGTGGATTCTGCGCTGACTCAGGATCTGAACGCATATCCGGTGACAGCGACTTTTGAACGCAACAATGCGGAAGAGTCGGCAAAAGTTGAAACGGTTCGTGCTCGTTATGTTGTGGGATGCGATGGTGCCAGGAGCGCTGTACGGAAAAATCTGGCGATCGAACTGGAGGGTGACTCGGCTAATAAAGCGTGGGGGGTTATGGATGTTCTGTTAGTCACGGACTTCCCTGATATCCGAGTGAAAAGCTTTATCCAGTCCAAAGAGAACGGCGCTGTTATGTTGGTGCCCCGAGAAGGTGGATATCTGGTAAGGCTCTATGTAGAGCTGGATCTTTTAGGCAAGGATCAGCGTGCTTCAAATCTTGACCTGGGTGTGGATGATATTATCGCCAAAGCTCAGTTGATCATGAACCCCTATACAGTGGATGTGAAGGAGGTCGCCTGGTGGTCGATCTATGAGGTGGGTCAGAGGGTGGCGGATCGTTTTGATGATCGCCCTCTGGGAAATGCTAATTCCCTTATCCCGCGGGCTTTTGTTGCAGGTGATGCTTGTCATACCCACAGCCCTAAGGGGGGCTGGGGCCTGAATACGTCACTGCCAGACACTTTTAATCTGGGTTGGAAGTTGGCATCAGTGTTGCGGGGGAGCTGTTGTCCGGAGTTACTGCAAACCTATTCGTCTGAACGACGTAAAGTTGCGCATATGTTGATCAATGCTGACAAAGAGATGTCCGCGCTGGTGGCGACCCGTCCGACTGCGAGTAACCCGGCTGGGCAGACTAAGACAGACACCGCTGATATCGAACGATTTATCGCTCGACAGAACGGTTTTATCGCAGGTACATCGATCGGTTACGACCCCTCATACATCTGCACGGGCCACGAGAATCAGTCTCTGGCGCGGGGTTTTATGATCGGTCAGCGCTTCCATTCAGCTGAAGCTGTGCGGGTCTCTGATGGCCGACCACAGCATCTGGGGCATCTGAATAAAGCAGATGGACGCTGGCGTATTTTCGTTTTCGGAAATCAGCAGAACCCTGTGGATACTTCATCAGAAGTGAACAAGCTTATACAGTTCATGAGTGCTTCTGATGCCTCACCGGTTAGAAAATACACCCCGGAAGAGAGTGATATTGACTCTCTGATTGATGTTTATGCGGTCTTCCAACAGCGAGACCTGGCGATTGAAACCCTACCTGATTATCTCTGGCCAGCCAAAGGCAGATACGGCCTGAGAGATTATGAGAAGGTATTTCATGCGGAAGAGGGCAGGGATATCTTTGAGCAGCGAGGAATTGATCGTAAACAGGGTTGTATGGTGATTGTAAGGCCTGATCAGCATGTCGCGAATATATTGCCTCTGAATGCACATACTGAACTTACAGCATTCTTTGATCGCTTTATGGTCCCGTCAGTAGGTGCGTGAACAGGGAGATCTGAATCAGTTCTCAGGGGGTATTCCACCTAGCTCCCTGATGATCTTAAGCCCTGTTTGTCTGCATAAATTTGTCCCTATTAAATAGGGACAAATTTAGGTGCGCGTCGCGCTATACTTATCGACTCAGGTGTAAACAGAGGTGGTTATGCCCACTGCATGTGATATTTGGCAGGATCTGACGGAGCACGTTGCGGGTTGTATCGATCGGCTTGGTAGTGGTGAGTTTTACCCACGCTTCTTTCAGATGATGAAATCACTCGCCCAGATTGATCAATATATGGTGTTCGAATTTGCTCCCAACGGAGAATATGCGACCTGCCGTCTGGCGCATAATGTGGCAAGCCCCGATCTAGGGCTGGAGTTAGCATCACTGTATCTCGATGGTGCCTATCTTGATGATCCCATGTTAAAGGAGCTAAAGGCATCGGTACTCACTCAAACCGATAAGGCGCCATGGAGGCTCCTTGAAAAGCGTGGGCTTCCTCCGGTATACCGCAGGCGCTTTTTTAATGTTCCTAATTTTGACTCTAAATTCTCATTTGTCGTGCTTGATCCCACGAGTCAGCACCTCTTTTATGTGAACTTTTACAGTAAAAAGGAGGAGGGTTTTGCGGAGGGGCAACTGGATTCATTGAAACTCATCTCCTCACTCATAGGTTCATTGCTGTTAAAGCACTTTCGTGATGAACGTAAACAGCGAGGTGTGATTCAATCCCTGTTGGCATCAGGCCTTTCTGAACGTGAAGCTCAGATCTGTAATATGATGTTGGGTGGTCATACTGCAAAATCGATAGGGATTGAATTAGATCTGTCTGAGTCGACAGTGATCACTTACAAAAAAAGAGCGTTCAAAAAACTAAAGATCAATCGTAAATCTGAACTGGTCAGATTCGTGTGATCGATCTTGAGCATTATGCTTCAGCGTTCTGATAGTCACTGATCGCCAATAAGCGCATAAAATTGAATATTTTCACTTAGGCAAAATCCATGGTAACGACGAGACGTTGCTGGTGATGTTTTACGGTTGGAGATCGGTGTACAGCCCCCAGTCCTTCATTGTCATACCAGCCATCCCCTTTTAACAGAATGACATCACCCATGCAGGCCTGTTGAATAGATGCAGCGTTGGAATAAAGGCCTGATTTATCATCGCTTAACCCCTGGTTACCAGCACCCAGTTTGCTGCGATCAATATCCCGATTATGTAGCCATTCGGTTCCCTCTCCGACGTAGGTAGAGACTAGGCGGCAGCCTAATTTATCCGTATGGAAGCGGGGACACATAGCCCGATCAAGCACCTGCAACCTTACCCCAACCTCATCCAGATCAAATAAACAGCTGTACATCTCCACGAGCAGGGTCAGGTCTTGAATGAATACGTCTCGCCCTTTCTGATCAGGGAGAACAGAGCTGAGCGATTGTGGTGCACTCTTGGGTTTGATAACTGAGCGCATATTAAAGTTTGGATAGCTATCAACAAGTTGGTGGCAGTATTGGAGGATAGAAGGATTCAGTGAGCGTTGCCAGATCACCAGATTTATCTGTTCCTCATAGATAGTGGTCATGACCTCAGGCAACTCACTTAAGATGTAGTTATCTGCCTCAAGGCCAGCAGTTAAATCATTTTTTCTATCAATGTACTCAGCAGCGCCCACACTCATCACCTATTTCAAAACCATTCTAAATGCTTTATTATGTTATGATATAACATAAACAAAGTTTAGAGATTTATTGATGAAAAGAAAAGCGATGGTGCTGGTTTCAACTATGCTCTGTTCACAGGCAACTACAGTGAATGCTCTTGAGATCGGAGTGATTCTGGATGCTTACCACAAGTCCGAGTCCACCGCTCTGGGCGGGCGTACCGAAGGTTTTGGCTCCAGTCATAGTGAATTAAGCCTGTCACAGGAGATTGCCGATGTAGCAACAGCACATTTGGCGTTGGTTGGAGAGTGGAACGAGCAGGAGAGTGATCTTGAGCTTGAAGAGGCTTATCTGCAGTCTGCAGCATTACCGGGCGGGATAAATGTAACAGCGGGACGATTCTTGGCAGATATCGGCTACCTCAATGCAACTCATAGCCATTCAGATAATTTCAGCGAGAGGCCCTTACTCTACAGAGCTTTCTTAGGCGGGCATTACTATGATGATGGTGTCGGCGTTAGTTGGTTAGCTCCAACCGATCGTTACTGGCGTTTGAGTGCAGGAGCATTTACCGGCGATGAACTGGGAGAGGAAAAATCTGAATCAAGCATCGGTACCTGGACGCTGTCTACCGAGTTTGGTGATGATATTGGTGACAATGCCAGTTGGCAGATGGGGTTAAGTTACCTTCGAAATAGAACTCAGTCCTCTGCGCATCATGATGAAGATGATCATGACGACGACCACGATGAGCATGGTCATGAAGGCCACTCTCATGGGGCTGAATATCAAGGTAAGAAGCTTTATTTAGCGGATTTAGTATGGAAATGGGCGCCACAGGGTAATAACCGTCAGCAACAGGTTAAGATTGCGGCTGAATATGCCTATGTTGATGATCTCTATGGTGCAGAAGTGGATCATTATGATGGCTGGTACCTGTCAGGTGTGTATCAATTTGATGAGAACTGGGCAACCGGTATTCGCCACGGCCGAGTCAATCTGGCTGAAGAGCATGAGCATGATGGTGATCATGAATGGGAAGAGAGTCGTTTAACTGAAACCAGTTTAATGTTGAGCTGGCAGCCCACACATACTCAGCGTTTGCGCCTGGAATATAAACATCAGGATGCCGATCATATGGAAGGTGCAGATAACGCGATTACCCTTCATTACCAGATTGGATTTGGTGCCCATGCCGCACATAGTTTCTAAGTTGCTGGTGTTAAGCTTGTTTGCGGTGGTTAACACCGCGCAAGCATTAACCATATTTACCTGTGAGCCTGAGTGGGCAGCCCTGAGTCAATCGTTAGCGCCTGAAGCTAAGGTGTTTAGCGCGACGCATGTATATCAGGATCCGCACTATATAGAAGCGCGGCCCAGTCTGATCTCTAAGCTGGCTAAAGCTGATATTGCCATCTGCAGTGGTGCAGGGCTGGAGTCAGGCTGGCTGCCGGCTTTACAGAAGCGAGCGTCTAACCGACAGGTCACTGATGGAGCGGACGGGATGCTCTATTTGGCACCGTTTATCGAGACCATAGGGCAGCATGAAACTAAGTTTTTCAGTACGGAACATGTACATCCCGAAGGGAACCCTCACTTCCATCTGGATCCTGAACGGGTCTCTATATTGGCGGAAGTGATCACTCAACGGTTGCAGCTGATTGATCCGGATTCTCAAGAGCAGTATCAGCAAACTCTGATACAGTGGAAAAAGAACTGGCAGAACTCTATTCAGAGCTGGCAGCAGCAGGCTTCCCAACTAAAAGGGCAGCCAGTGGTTGTACAGCATACCAGTTTTGACTATCTCATCGATTGGGTCGGGATGGAGGTTATTGCAGATCTGGAACCGGCACCGGGTGTTCCACCAACGATGGCCCATGCGCAGTCACTGGTGGAGGACACCCGTAAAAGTCAGCCAGCTGCGATTCTGACGAACTGGTATCAGAACGACAGAGCGGCCGATTGGCTTTCTGGCAAGACCGGAGTTCAGCACCTGAACCTGCCGGCTACAGTTGACTTAAAAGGGGAGATAAACAATCTGGAACGTCTGTTTGATCATCTTTTATCACAGCTGCAGGTCGCTAAATAGTGAATCTTTTTGAGATTGGGTTACCCGTTTTAGTCGCTGGTCTGTTGATATTGGCAAGCCATATCCCACTGGGTTTTCAGGTTCTAAAACGTGGGATTGTCTTTATCGATCTGGCGATTGCGCAAGTGGCCGCATTAGGAACCGTTATAGCGAGTCAATTGCATGGGCACAGTGAAGATCAGTGGCTTCTTCAGGGGATGGCGGTTACGTTTGCCCTGTTTGGCGTGGGCGTTGTTGCTTGGATAAATAAAAGCTTTGCAGAGTGGCGGGAAGCGTTTATTGGCTTGATCTACGTGAGTGCTGCATCTGCACTGGTTTTGCTAGTTGCTGGACAGCCCAAAGGTGGACAGCTATTAACCAGTACCCTCAGCGGAGATATTCTCTGGTTGGATTGGCAAGACCTGATCCTGCTGGGTTTTGTTGCTGTCTTTGTGCAGTTATTAAGGTTTATCTGGCCAGAGAAACTGGAGCGCTTTTTCTATCTGATATTCGCGGTGACCATCACTCTTTCAGTAGTGAAAGCTGGAATCTACCTTGTGTTTGTCTGCCTGATAGCTCCGGCTTTGGCTTCGATAGTATATAACCGGTCTACAATGTGGGCCTATGCCGTTGGCTGTACGGGGTTCATGATCGGATTAGCTATTGCCTGGCACTACGACCTTCCGGCAGCCGCTAGTATTGTCGTCAGCATCATTTTATCTCTGCTTATCGCACTATTTTGTCAGCAGTTCCTAATGCGTCCAGAAAATAGGGTTGGTTTCCATTCTGAATAGGGTTCCGTAAAAACTCTCCTGACCAATTCTGTCTGTATGCCTGCTGGTGTGGTGACAGAGTAATGGGCCTTAATGGAAAAAGCCTGATGCATGCATCAGGCTTTTTATTACGTGTAGCAAAGGTTACAGGCTAAAACATTAACCGTAGAGCGCCATCTTAACGATAAAAAGCACCGGTAGAATCAGCATGGCTGAGTTCAGCATATTGATACGGCCAGTTAGTATTTTCAGTACCGAGTAGGAGATAAAGCCCAGTGCGATGCCTGTGGTAATTGAGAAGGTCAAAGGCATTGTCACAGCAGCGATCACAACGGGTGCTGCTTCAGTGATATCGTCCCAGTCGATTTTAACCAGGCTGTGTGTCATCAGCACTGCGACAAAAAACAGGGCAGGGGCTGTCGCATAAGCTGGAATCGTGCCTGCTAGAGGGGAGAGGAAGAGTGATAACAGGAACAGTATACCGACTACAACAGCGGTGAGTCCGGTTCGACCACCGACCGCAATACCTGCACTAGACTCTATATAGCTGGTGGTTGTGGAGGTTCCCATAACGGCACCGGCCATCGTTGCACCTGAGTCTGCCATCAGCGCGCGACCAAGGCGGGGAAGCTTATTATCTTTATCCAGCAGATCGCCTTTCTGTGCGACTGCGATCAGTGTTCCTGAAGTATCAAACAGGTCGACAAACAGAAAGGAAAAGACGATAGCGATCAAACCTACTTCCAACGCAGAGGAGATATCTAATTGTGCGAAGGTTGGGGCAAGACTGGGTGGTGCAGAGACAATTCCCTGCAGCTGAACCTGACCGGCAAAGATGCTGATCAGGGTAACCAGTAAAATCCCGATCATGACCGAACCTGTCACTCGTCGATGGTAGAGTGCAGTAATGACAACAAAGCCAAGGCAAGCCATGATGGCCCCCCAGCTTGTCATATCGCCGATTGTGACCAGAGTGGCAGGATTATCGACGACAATCCCCGCATTTTTCAGTGCAATAAACGCAAGAAATAACCCTATGCCCGCGCCGATGCCCCCGCGAAGAGAGAGCGGGATGCTATGAATAATCCACTCGCGAATACGGAACACGGAGAGTAGGAAAAAGCAGATGCCGGAGAGGAAGACGGCTCCCAATGCTACCTGCCAGCTATACCCCATCTGTCCGACAACGGTAAAACTAAAGAACGCGTTAAGGCCCATGCCCGGTGCCATTGCTACAGGGTAGTTTGCCCATAGGCCCATAATCAGACAGCCGATTGCTGCGGCCAGGCAGGTGGCTACAAAGACCGCTCCCTGATCCATCCCCGCTGCTGCCAGCATGCTGGGGTTAACGAAGATGATGTAGGCCATGGTCAGATAGGTGGTGACACCGGCCAGCACTTCCGTTTTTACGGTTGTGTTGTGCTCTTTGAGCTTAAAGAGTTGTTCCAGCATGTTTCGCCTTTTTGCTCTCTGGGATAAGAAAGCGGGCTATTTTAACCAGATGTTAGCGGAAAGTCGTATGATTTTATGTGTGCGGGAAGTGAGACTGGACAGATAAAAAAACGGGTACCCGGTTTTGATTTGGGGCACCCGTTGTGTGAACTTAGTTATAGCAGCAGTATAGCGGGTTTAATCAGGCTTCCGCTTTCTCTTTGACTATTGGCTTATCTTCTTCGCCATCTGCAAAGATAACCTCATCTTCTGGTCGGTGACGCCCCATCAGTTTAGGACGTTCGATCAGGAAGTAGAGTAGAAGGCCGATCACCACCGCATAGACCGTGGATTTTGGATCGGGCATTGCCAGCGTTACCGCAACAATACCTGCTACACCACGCTCAGTTGGATTTTTTAACTGCTCCATACCCACCATGATGCAGATATATGCAGTCAGGATCAGCGTCAAGGACAGGGCGATAGGCAGTACCGGCTTGAACAGGGTCACTAGCGGTAGGATAAATAGGGCAACCAGACCAGTAACCCAGAAGGTACCGCCACCACTGTAGATAGAATCCATCGCTTTACGGCCCATTGCATAGCGTTCTGCAACAGTCGCGTGTGCTGCCGTCCATAATGGTCCTGCCAGACCCGGCCATGGGGCCAGAAATGCATGAATACCGTTACGTAGCGCTGTGACCAAGTGAACACGGTCAACGCTCTCTTCGATCGATTCATCTTTGCGTAGGTGGTCGACACGTTTAACCAGCGTGAAGCCAACAATGATGTCACCAAACGCAATAACGTAGGCGATCAGAGCGGTTGGGATCGCTAATAGGAAGACATCCCAACCCGGGAAGCCTACCGTAAAGGTAAGGTACTGAAGCATCAAACCAAAATCGGGTTGGGTAATACCCCACTGAATATCTGGAACAGCATATTCACCGGTGGTCCAGCCGATAATCATAGCGATGATCATACCGGGAACCATACCGAAATTAGCGATACGCTTGGCCAGTGAGCTTTCATTCATAATGTTCTTGAATGAGAGAGAGAACAGGATATAAGCAGAGATGATTGAACCAACAATCAGAGAGATCGGTGTAGCATCTACACGACCACCAACCTTAAGCTCACCCATCATTGCTGCGATCCCTGCACCGATGATGATACCCGCTTTCAGTGAATTAGGGATGACATCAACCAGCTTCGAACCTAAACGGGTGATACCCAGTATCAGGAAGATCAGGGTTACTTCAATCTGAAGTGCAAACAGCGCTTTGATCGCTTCCGGCCCAGGCTCAAATCCTTTCAGGTAGAGCAATACTACGGGTATTGCCGGTGTGATCCAGCCAGGTACAAGGGGAACACCTAAAAGTGCAGGTAAACAGTAACAAAGGCCTGCGACGAAGGTGAATGCCAGAGCTGCCTCATATGGCATTCCCAGGTATTTTTCCAGCAGGGGAATCATTGCCAGACCCACCACGAACATGATCAGGCCCTGGATCATCTCCGGCGTTTCCCAACGGTAGTGGACAAAAGGTAAGCGAATTTTGAATGGACCGGCACGCCAGTATGGCTGCTCAGCTCCAAATTCTCGTTTTAATAGCGGCATTCTTAATTCCTTCAGAAGCGTAGTGGGGCACAGTACAGGTGTGTAAAGCCACCCAGACAGTGGGGTATTTAACCGCGCACAGTAGAAACAAAGAGTTTTTCGGAACTTTTTCTAAAAGTTAACCAAATGTAACAAGGGGATTATCCTTTAGGCTTAGCCGCTATCATTTTTTGTGTTTTTGAGGGGGGGATCACTTGGATGTTAAGCAGAGTGCAAACAGTTCATTCTGGCTGCTGATGTTCATCCGGGCATAGGCCCGTTTTCGATAGGTGTTTACGCTCTCTCTCTTGATACCCAGATCAAGTGCGATCCCCTCTGAGCTCATGCCCAACAGAATGCGGGCACTCACCTCGGTCTCTCTAGGAGTTAATTGCGCATTTATTAGTTTGAGACGCTCTACAAGATGGTTGATCTGGACCTCTCGGGTCATGAAGTTAGAGAGTGAGCCTGCAAGACGACTATGTTTGATCATAAGCCCGGACAATAGATCGCGCAGATGGGTGATATCGTCAAGCTCATCATCTGAAAACTCCTGCTCAATTCGGAACAGATTCAGACAGTATGCTCCTTTGTCAGCGGCGCTGATGATAGAGACTCGATCCATGATACCTATCTCCCGGTACCATAACTGGCGATAGCCACCGTTACCTATCTCATCAGGTTTGAGGCGTTTCACCAGCACCTCCTCTTCATCCTTAATTGAGCTGACCAGTGACTTATTGGGATCGTACTGTGAATAGGTAGAAAGATAGAGCTGCTGTTGGGCTGGTGATATGGGGTGATCCGGGGTGTTGGCGGAACAGATGTAAGTTATTTCACCTTCAGGGTGAAAATGGAGCAACGATAGATGATCTGGTCGGCAGATAGGTTCCAGTGTCTTCAGAAGTATGTCAGAAAAACCACTGTTACCCAGTGATAAGATCAGGTCAGCAACTGCTTTTGGGGGGAATTTATCTGACATTCTCTTCGCTCTTGTCTGTTCTGTCCCCCCCTATGGGGACAGACGTAGGGTTGCCTCTACAGTAGTCTGATTAGATCGCTAAAACAGAGGGGAGTCCAGTATGGCGCATATCGAACCTTTACAGAATAATGAAGTGGATGATGAACTTCGTACTATGTTTGAACACTATGAAGCCACGCGAGGTTTCTGCCCGAACAGTGTGAAAACAATGGCGAGACGTCCCAATATATCAAAAGCGTTTGGTCGTTTGAATCAGGTGATTTTGTATGAAGGAAGTGTTGCTGAGGATTTGAAGATGCTGGTTGCGCTGGCGAGTAGTGTGGCTTCTGGTTGTCAGTACTGCCAGTCTCATATGACGAATCTCTCCAGTATCTACAATCTTTCGGATGAGAAAATTGCAGCGCTTTGGGAGTTTGAAACCAGTGCGCTGTTTGATGGGGGTGAGCGGGCTGCCATCCGTCTGGCGTTGAAGGCGGGGAACCTGCCGAATGAAACCTCTGAAGAGGATTTCACAGAATTAAAGCGGTATTTCTCTGAGGGTGAGATTGTTGAGATTGTGGCGACAATTGCGCTGTTTGGGTATCTGAATCGTTGGAATGACACGATGGCCACCCAGCTGGAAGAGCTGCCTGCAAAGGTTGCCCAAAGAGCGATAGGTTCGACCGGGTGGGAACCGGGGAAACACCAGTAATCATCAACTGAGTCCACTGGGACTCAGTTACCCTAAGGGGTGTATTTATATTAAATTATCAGAGGGCGTGAGTAGCTGTTTCCCCAAGTGTCATCACAGCTTCTGCTATGGCTCCGGCGAGAACGCCGTTGAGTGCTTGAAGCAGCGTTGCAATGTTCATCGAAAGCAGCATACTTTTACCCTGGCTGAAATCTGCGATCAGTCCTTTAACACACCCGGCAGCTCTATGTCCGCACGGACTCCTGAAACCTGCTCGGCGTTGAGAGCAAGCTCTTCACCTAAAACACCCGCTGTTTTTCATACTGCAGTCTTTGTCATGCTTACAACATCATCCAGAAGTGTTGCAATGTCATCGATAAAGGCGAGAAGGCTTGATGTTAAAATGATACAAAATTAGTTAATAAGTTCACGACTAATGCATCATGTACTACCCTGGGTTTTGCTATAAAAATAAGGGGCAACCTAAAATAAATATAAGAGAAACCAGAGTAGGACCGCTGAGTTAATGGCAGAAACGATTTCCAGTTCTAATACCGCTATCTGGGCATACAATTTACAACAGTCTCGTATACTCTGGGGTAATCAGATTGCGGCACAATGTTGGGGCGTTGCAACGCTCGAACAGTTAGTTGATCTTGCACCCAATTCACTGCAGAAACTTAGTGATGAAATGGACAGGTCCGATCTGTTTACGCTTCAGTTTCCTTCGGGTGAGCGCCGTCGTTTCCATGTTGAAAAGCTATCTGGGGAGGTCTACCTCGTCAGTGAAATTCCCGGTTACCCTGAGCTGACAAAAACACTGCAATCCCACCAATCGATACTGGATCATAACAGCCTGGTCTCAACTTACGATGAGCAGGGGGTGTTGATTGAGCGCTCGGGGCTGGCTCGGGAGATGCTCGCTGAGGATCAACTGAATTTTGTAGATCGTTTCACAGATAAAGATCAGGCTTTGATGGTCTGGCAACAACTGGAGCATCAGGATTATTTTGAGGGGCACTATCTAACCGAAAATCCCGAAGGGGAGCGCTGGCATATCATTCAGGTGAGTAAAATATTACTGGCGGATGATGGCTGGATCGTTCAACTGCGCGAACTCGATGTTGATCAATTTATCCAAAATGAACAGCAGCTGCGTAATACTCTCTGCGAACAGGAGGTGATCTTCGAGCACGCCGGGACAGGGATCTGTTTTATACAGGACGGGCCCAATCATGATCGCCAGATCATGCGCTGCAACCGAAAATTCGCTGATATCTATGGTTACACAGTGGATGAACTGATCAACCAAAACAGTTCAATCCTTTATTCGAATGAGGGGGAGTACCAGAAGCTGGGAAATTCCGCTTATCCCAAATTGATGGATGGCACCCTCTACACTCAGCGTTTGCGTATGAAACGCAAAAACGGAGAGCTATTCTGGACCCAGATTCGTGGCAATATTATCTCTACTCACCAACCCGGGTTGGGTTATATCTGGATCGTCGAGGATATCGATGAGCAGGTTAAATCAAATCGGGCTTTAGAGTCGATTCTCAAAGAGCAGAACCTAATCCTTGATTATGCAATGGTAGGTATTGTTTTCCTGAAGAACCGTACAGTAACCCGTTGTAATCGTCGTTTTGAGGAGATGTTTGGCTACGACCCCGGCGAACTGGATAACAGTTCATCCCGTCAGTGGTACCTGACCGAAGGTGATTGGATTGAAGCAGGAAAAGCCTGTTATGAGCCGCTTTCCGAGGGGAAGGTTTATCAGGGTGAGATGCTTCTGAGTCGTAAAGACAAAACGCCAGTCTGGTGTGAAGTTAGAAGTAAGGCGATTGATCCAGCGAACCTTTCTGAGGGTTCGATCTGGATTACGATGGATATCTCTAAACGCAAGGCCGCAGCAGAAGCCTTAGCCAAAGCACATGATGAATTGGAGCAACGTGTTGCTGAGCGAACTGAAGAGTTAGCGCATGCAATCAGTGACCTTCACATGGAGATTAATGAGCGAAAAATGGCGGAGGAGCGGGTTAAGCATATGGCGCTGCACGATGCGCTGACCGGCTTACCAAATCGTATTTTGCTTGAAGAACGATTGGAGAGTGCCCTTCGTCGAGCCGAGCGTGGGGAGCATCAGATCGCTGTACTCTTCATCGATCTGGATCGCTTCAAGATGGTAAATGATTCCTTAGGGCATCATGAGGGAGATCAGTTACTGATTGAGGTGGGTTCACGCCTGCATGACATTATCAGAGGCGCGGATACGGTCGCCCGTCTGGGGGGAGATGAGTTTGTTATCGTCCTGGACCCTCTCCAGACCGTTGAAGAGGTGAATCACATTGTTGAGCGTATTCAGAGTGCGTTTCAACGTGAGATTAAGCTGGCGCTGCAACATGTCTTTGTTACGCCAAGTATCGGGGTCGCGCTCTATCCCGACGATGGTGAAACAGCGATTCAGTTGATGAAAAATGCGGATGCAGCGATGTATCACGCAAAAGATTCCGGGCGCAACTGTGCTCAGTTCTTTAATCGAGGGTTAGACGACTCATTAAAAGAGCGCATCACTCTGGAAAATGCGCTCTATCAAGCGTTGCAGGATTCACAATTCGAACTCTACTACCAGCCGCAGGTTGATGTGATTACCCAGCAGGTTATAGGTGCTGAAGCCCTGATTCGTTGGATCCATCCTGAAAAAGGTTTAATCCCACCTGACGCATTTATCCCACTTGCTGAGGAAACTGGCCTGATCATTGATATCGGTGACTGGGTGCTGGATAACGCATGTCAGCAGTTGGCTACCTGGCAGCAACGTATACCCGGCTTTGTTGTGTCGGTGAACCTTTCTGCAATGCAGGTCCATCAGGCACAATTTGTTGAGAAGATAAAAACGACGACCTCCCGTTACCCACTCACACAAGATACATTAGACCTGGAACTGACCGAAAGCATGATTATGCGTAATGCGGAGGAGACCATTTCTGCGCTGGATCAGCTGCATGAACTGGGTATACAGATTAGCATCGATGATTTTGGTACCGGCTATTCGAGTCTGAGCTACCTGAAGCGGTTTCCTCTGGATAAACTCAAAATCGATCGCTCTTTTGTACAGGATATTACAGCCGATACCGATGACGCGATGATCTGCCGTACGATTATTTCTATGGCTCACAACCTCAATCTGAAAGTGATAGCCGAAGGGGTTGAGACTAAGGAGCAGCTGGATCTGTTGAGGGAGTACGGGTGTGAGCTATTTCAGGGCTATTACTATTCCCGACCGCTACCAGTCGGTGAGTTTAATCAACTGTTGGTTGAAAGGGGCGTTGGGTAAAGAGTGTTTATCGAACGACGTGTTTCAATTGCAGTAAACCGTTCCATAAAAACCACCAGACAGATCGATCACTGTGCAGGTCTGTGTGGTTAGGCCCTGACAGTGTTGTGATGCTACGATATCGTAGGAGGTCCTATGAGTTGAAGGGATCGGCCACGCATATAGGCGATTAATAGTGGCTATCAGAGCTCTTAATCTAACTATCAATTCGCGCGTTTTTGCTGCTGGCGACAGGTCAGCAGCATCGCCCAGAACTCAGCAAAATCATTGACCACTACATCCGGTTTGTAAGGATAGCGCTCACTGCCTGGGAAGATTTTATTAAGCCAGGGTTGATCCCACTGGGCACCATTGAAAAAAACGCTGGTGATGCCTGCCGACTTGGCAGCGATCACATCAGTAGTGCTGTCGCCGACATACCAGATATCCTCACCCAGGCTGATATTCAGGTTATCAGCGGCCTTTAGTATCTGATCGGTGTGGGGTTTGCGCTGCACCGTATCATCGCCGCAGATCTCAGTATCGAACAGATGGGCCCAACCTCCATCAACCATGTTGAGTTCATGCAGGAAAAACTCACGGTCACGGTTGGTGATCACGCCAACGACCAGTCCCAGTTTACGTAAGCCTGCCAGCATCTCACCCACTTTGGGTTCAAAGGGCAGGGCTGTACCAAAATATTTCCGGTAGTGATCAGTAAACGTTTTGTGCGCAAGTTTTTTAGCGACCTCGTTTTCGGCAAATAGTATTTCGAAGATATCTGTACGGGATATTTTGCGATCCAGCTTAATCTTGGGGTGCAGGCTCAGATTCTCACGGACATATTCAACCAGTCGCTGATCATCTGGGGATTTACAGCGAGCTGCATCTACCAGATGCTCTAACAGGCCTATTTCCCGGAGTTCTTTGAGCATATCGTCCACAGCGTGGTACATCGCATCCAGGGTATCTACCAGAGTGGCATGCCAGTCAAACAGGATGACGCTAGGGTAGGTTAGAGAAGCAATAGCCGGATGCCAGTCGGGTTCCTCACGAGGTGGTTGCAATTGACGCGGCGGCAGTCTGTCAGGCCTTAGCTGAAGTTGCTCGGGTGTAAAGGAGTGATCACTGCTCTGCAGCACCAGATCGAGTAGTTCATCAAAATCATCGACAATAATGTCAGGGTCATATTGATGATGGGCCGTTTCGGCAAAAACCTGTTCAAACCAGTGGGGTGTCCAGAGGGCTCCATTATAAAAGACCCGTGTGACTCGGGCTCTGGTAGCAGTCATCATATCGGTAACACTGTCTCCGATATACCAGAGGTGAGAGTCGGCATCTAACCCCAGAGGCGAGGCCGCTTGGGACATTGAATCCGGGGCGGGTTTATAACGGTGCATCTCGTCACCGCACAAGGTGACATCAAATAATCCCTGCCAGCGCCCTTTTTCAACACTCGCCAGTTCAGGTTCAAGGAACTCTCTACTCCGGTTGGTAACGACTCCAATTCTTATCCCGAGCTGTTTCAGGTAGGTCAGGTATTCGTACATTCCGGCCTGGAACGGTTTAACACTACCGTAGTGATTACGATAACAGTCGTTATAGGCTTTGTGAGCGATCGTATTCGCAACATCATTGTCTCCGAAGAGTACTTCAAATACATCGGTGCGCGATATCCTCTGCTCTGCGAGAACACGTGGATGCAGATGCCGATAGATTCGAATATAGCGGATCAGCTTCTCGTCATCTTCCGTTTTAGCATCTGTTTCAGGCAGGATATGTCTTGTAAGATCCAGTTCATCCAGTTGTGAGAGCATCTCCTCTATGGCTTGGTACATTGCGCCATGAGTATCAACCAGGGTGCCATGCCAATCGAATAGCATCAGCTTGGGATAGGGGAGTACAACAGGGTCCATTTCAGATCTCCTCAGCCAAAAACAAAGAGGGCATAGAGATCAGTATAGACAGAATATCGGTAATAAAAGGCCACCACTGAGTTAACAGTCGTGGCCTGATCGATTAGTGGGCGGGCTTACACTGCAGCAAGCAGCTTTTCCAGTTTTATCTGGTCTGCTGCAAAATTACGGATCCCCTGGGCCAACTTCTCTGTGGCCATCGCATCTTCATTCATCATCCATCGGAATTCTGATTCGGAGAGCGAGAGTTTACCCTGTGGTGATTTTGCGGCTGTACTGTCCAGTTTAACCGGTAGAGAATCTTGATTATCTTCCAGCTCCTGCATCAGGGCGGGTGCGATGGTGAGACGGTCGCAACCAGCCAGCTCCTGAATCTCACTGATATTACGGAAACTGGCACCCATGACGATGGTGTTGTAGCCGTTAGACTTGTAGTAGTTGTAGATGCCGGTAACGGACTGAACACCAGGGTCATTTGCACCCGTGAAGTCACCCTCTTCGTTGGCTTTGTACCAATCAAGAATTCGGCCAACGAATGGCGAGATCAGGTAGACACCTGCATCCGCACATGCGGCGGCCTGAGCAAAACTGAAGAGCAGTGTCAGGTTGCAGTTGATCCCCTCCTGCTCAAGCTGGCGGGCTGCCTGAATACCCTCCCAGGTGGAGGCTATTTTGATAAGAATGCGCTCTTTTTCGATGCCGGCATCTTCATAGAGAGCGATCAGCTTGCGAGCGCGTCGCAGGGTGGCCTCAGTATCAAAAGAGAGGCGTGCATCCACTTCTGTAGAGATACGGCCTGGAATGATTTTCAGGATCTCTTTGCCGATCTCAACAGCCAGACGGTCGGTCATGTTATCCAGCACTTCCTGTTCAGACCCGCTCTGATCAGAAGCCCAGTTTTTAGCAGTAACCAGCAGGTTTTTGTACTGAGGAAGCTCTGCGGCCTTGAGCAGAAGTGAAGGATTGGTGGTTGCATCAACAGGTTTGAAGCGAGCGATCGCCTCAATGTCACCGGTGTCTGCAACAACGGTCGTTATCTGTTTTAACTGTTCTAACTGACTTGTCATTTCAATCGGGTCCATTATTAATCGGGAACGCGTTCCAGCGCTTCCAAGAGTACATCAATTGTTGCGCCAGGTTTATGCGCATTTTCGCTAATAAAACGTCGGAACTGCTTTCCCCCTCTTTGAGCGTGGAAGAGGCCAAGCATGTGGCGCAGTATATGATTTAGAGCAGCTCCCTGTGAGAGCTGGTCTTCAATGTAAGGGAGCATCGCCATAGCAGCCGCTTTCCGGCTGATTTGGGATCTGGAATCGGCATAAAATGCCTGGTCTACTTCTGATAGCAGGTAGGGATTCTGATAGGCTTCCCGGCCAAGCATTACACCATCAACATGTTGAAGATGTGTTTTACACTCGTCGATTGTTTTTATGCCGCCATTTATGTGAATCTCAAGCTCAGGAAAAGCCTGTTTGATCTGGTATACCCACTCATATTTTAGCGGGGGAATATCTCGATTCTCTTTTGGGCTAAGGCCCTGAAGGATCGCTTTACGGGCATGTATGATAAACACATTGCAACCGGATTCTTGGACGGTTTCAACAAACTGATGAAGCTCTTCATAGCTGTCCATATCATCAATTCCAAGCCGATGTTTAACCGTGACCGGTATTGATACAGCGGACTGCATCTCAGAGAGACATTCTGATACCAGTGCCGGGTGTGCCATCAGGCAGGCTCCAATCATGTTGTTCTGGACCCGGTCACTGGGGCAACCTACATTCAGGTTAACCTCGTCATAACCATAGTCTTCAGCCATTTTGGTACACAGAGCAAGCTCTTTAGCATTACTGCCGCCCAGTTGAAGAGCAACAGGATGTTCCTCCTGGTTAAAGCGGAGGAAGCGTTCCGGATCTGCATGGATCAGGGCGCCGGTCGTGACCATCTCTGTATAAAGGACTGCGTGTTTGCTGAGAATACGGTGGAAATATCGGCAGTGCCGGTCGGTCCAGTCCATCATCGGTGCAACGGTGAAACGGCGGTTCAGGGTATCTGTGGAGGAGGTCATGAATCTGTTGGCAGTGCTCTGAGTTAAAAACAACCGCGATTATATACTGTCTGCTTCATTTTCGCTGCACAGTATCAATCGCAGCTACCCAGAATAGATATCTGTGACTCTAGCGGCCCGGTTCAAGTGGATTAATACTTAAAACAGGCAGAGTTGATCCTGATTTCCCCAAACAAGAACGATGTTACGTAAATAGCTGGCGCAAGCATCGAATTCTGTCTGATTGCTCAGGCTCCGTCTTGGTACGTCTATATACAGCTCACAATAACCAGCACCATCAGACCACTGCGTTCTTAGTACCCAGTAATTGTTCGCCGGAATGTCATAAAACTGAACGGTGACATAACTCCCGGTATCTTCGCTGCAGTACGGTGTTTGGCCAGCAAACCCACTCGGTGATGGAGCAGTGCTTTTGTCATCCCATTCCGTTGAGCAGGGGCAGTCTTCGCCGGGTGGAGGCGGGGGTGTAACCAGAGCAAGTCCAAAGGGTATAAAGGCGGTAAGAGAGAGGCTCCCTCCATCTGTAGAGAGAGTTACTACATAGTTACCCATCTCATCGACAGCATCGGTTACATCACTGGTAAAGGGAAACTGAAGCAGAGATTCTGTTGAGCTTCCATCCATCGTCAGGGGGACTCCAGCAAGTTCAGCCGCTGCAGAGACTGGATGAAGATCTGCGCCTTCAATCAATACCAGCCCGTTTGTATAGTCTATTTTGACAGCATGGACATCCGGTGGAGGCACTGCAGGGGGGCGAACGGGTTTCGCGGCAAATGCATGACTGTTAAAAAACGTCAGGCAGATAAAAGTAACAGCCAAGTAGTATCTGTTCATATCCCTATCCCCGTGGTTTTTAGGGGTTAACTGCTGGATAAAGTGTAGCCTATAATGGCTCGATTCTAACCTCTGAAGGGGTTTTTATTTCGATCAGAGAGAGTTGGAAAGGTGATGTAAAAAACTGTTCATATCTATCTCATATATGAGGATTGGGTCAGCGAGGCTTAGATGATAGCCTATGACGGCTTTTATCACTGAGATTCAGTTCCTAAAGGAAGATTAAAACGATGCCTGAAACAGAGAGTGGATTTACAGCTAAGAATACAGGTCTGAAGCGTTTTTATTACGCTTCGCTCTATTCATGGAAGGGTTTAAAAGCTGCATATGCACAGGAACCTGCTTTTCGCTACGAAGTCTGGGGCAGTGCAGTATTAATACCGGTCGCCTTTGTTGTGGCGCAAACGCCCATGCAGTTGGCGGCGCTCATCTGTACCTGTCTTCTGGTGATCGCTTTTGAATTAGTTAACTCCGCGATTGAAGCGGTTGTTGATCGTGCCGGGACTGAGTTTCATGAACTTGCAGGGTTAGCAAAAGATCTGGGCTCTGCCGTGGTGATGGTTTCATTGGTCATAGGAGCGCTGATCTGGGGGGCTGTCCTCTGGGAAAACTTTCTCTGAACTTAGGCCCGCTTTACCGATTTCTTAGTGGCTCATAACCGGCCGCAGAGTATATAATTCACGCCAATATTCCTTTTTACAAGAGATTCAAGGACACCAATGACGACTGTTCGTACCCGTGTTGCACCTTCTCCAACAGGTGACCCTCATGTAGGCACTGCTTACATCGCACTGTTCAATCTGGCATTTGCCCGCCAACATGGCGGTCAGTTTATTCTGCGTATTGAAGACACCGATCAGACGCGTAGTACAGATGAATCTGAGCAGAAAATTCTGGATTCATTACGTTGGTTAGGCCTTGAATGGGATGAAGGTCCGGATGTGGGTGGACCGCATGGCCCTTACCGCCAGAGCGAGCGTAAAGCGGATTATGCAAAATACGCGATGCAGCTGGTGGAAGAGGGGAAAGCATTTCTCTGCTATCGGACTTCCGAAGAGTTAGAAGAGCTGCGTGCAGCACGTCGTGCAGCAGGTGGTCATACCGCATTGAAACAGAGTGACCTTGCGCTGCCAGATGCCGAAGTGGAAAAACGTAAAGCGGCAGGTGCTCCTTACGTTGTTCGAATGGTGGTTCCAGAAGGCGAAGGTGCTTGCGAAGTAGATGATATGCTACGTGGCACGATTGAACTGGAATGGGGCATGGTTGATGCGCAGATTCTTCTGAAATCGGATGGCATGCCAACCTACCACCTGGCGAATGTAGTGGATGATCATCTGATGGAGATCACTCATGTTATCCGCGGTGAGGAGTGGATCAACTCGGCGCCTAAGCACAAACTGCTGTATGAATACTTTGGCTGGGATATGCCGAAACTGTGTCATATGCCTCTGCTGCGTAACCCGGACAAGTCTAAACTGTCAAAACGTAAGAACCCGACCAGCATCCTTTACTACCAGCGCATGGGCTTCCTGCCTGAGGCACTACTGAACTATCTGGGCCGTATGGGGTGGTCGATGCCAGATGAGAGTGAAAAGTTCTCTCGTCAGCAGATGTTCGAAAATTTCGATATTCAGCGCGTATCACTAGGCGGTCCGATCTTTGATCAGGAGAAGCTAAGCTGGTTGAACGGGCTGTGGTTACGTGAAGATCTGGACCCTGCTCAGTTTGCCGCAAAATTTCAGGAGTGGGCGCTGAATCCTGAATACCTAATGCAGATCGTACCTCTGATTCAGCAACGTGTAGAAAAGCTTTCTGATGTTGCGCCTTTAGCTAGTTTCTTCCTATCGGGTATGCTGGATATCTCTGAATCTGATTTTGAACATAAATCTCTGGAAACAGCAGATATCCGTCGCATGCTGCAATACTCTGTATGGCTGTTGGATACGGAGAATCAATGGAATAAAGACCGTCTGTTTGGACAGCTTAAGCAGCTGGCTGATGCGATGGGCTTTAAAATCCGTGATTTCCTTTTCCCGCTCTTTATTGCGATTGCAGGAACAAACCAAACCGTTTCTGTGATGGATTCTATGGCAATTCTGGGACCGGATATGAGTCGTGCTCGTTTACGTCATGCTCTGAATGTTCTGGGCGCTCCTTCTAAAAAAGAAGCGAAGCGTTGGGAGAAAGAGTTCCGCGAATTGGCACAAACAATTGAAGGTTAATTCAGTATAAGAACTTATAAAAAAAACCCGCAGATGCGGGTTTTTTTATTTTTTTTCCGATAGTTATCTATACTCAGCGTAAGGAACTGATCTATAACAGGATACTTGTCGTAAAGCAGGAAAAGGCAAGCTCAGTTATTTGTGTGTGGCTTTATCAGGAGCGACTGTGGGATATTTGAGATTATTGGCTTGTTGGATACTATTTTTCGGTGCCGCTTCTCTGGGATCCTATCTTGTCTATCTCTATGAGCAGGTCTGGGAGAGAGAGCAGGAGTACCTGATTAAGGGGGTGGCGACGTCTCAGGCTGCAAGTATCGAGCGAAGGCTGGCACGTTCACTCTCAAGTACCTATCTGTTAAAACATGAAGTGAGATACAACGAAGGCCGGGTGGAAGGGTTTGACCAATTTGCTGAACAGATAATCCGTTCAACCGGCGGTATATCCAATCTGCAGTTAGCACCTGATGGCGTGATCCGCTATATATACCCATTAGCAGGGAACGAGAAAGCGATCGGTCACGACCTGTTGCGTGATGACAAGCGTCGCGCTGAGGCGATGTTAGCTGTCGATGCGAGACAACTAACCCTTGCAGGCCCTTTTGAGCTCATTCAAGGTGGTGTTGCGGTGATTGGGCGTAATCCTGTTTTTATTAATGAGGGTGATCAGGAGGTATTTTGGGGATTTGCATCCGCTCTGATATATCTTGAAACACTCTTGAGCTTTACTGATCTGGATTCACTTGAAACCAGAGGGTATAGCTATGAGATATCAAGAATGCACCCCGATACGGGAAAACCTGAGACGTTCCATAGTTCTCAGAAACAACTGGGTCCACTCACGCAAAGTCATGACATAAACGTTCCTAACTCTGTGTGGACACTGACGGTCAGTCGTCCCCTGCCTGAAAGGCCGTTGGAGCTGTGGGAAGGGGTTGTTATGTCAACTCTGGTCGCTGCTCTTCTTGCATTCCTTCTTGCTTATATCCTTAAAGAGCCCCAAAGGCTCAAACTGATTGTTGCTGAAAAGACGAAACAGTTAAATGACCTCGCATTTTATGATGTTTTAACAGGTCTGGTGAATCGTAGACTTTTTCTTCAGCAGTTAGAGTATGAGATCAAACTGTTACAGAGAACCGGTAAAAAAGCCGCATTGATGTATCTGGACCTGGATGATTTTAAAAAGGTAAATGACACACTTGGCCACAATGCGGGTGATCAACTTTTAATTGAGGTTGCCAACCGCATAAAAGCAACAATGAGAGAAAGCGACATCGTTTGCCGTCTGGGTGGAGATGAGTATGCGATTTTGATGATGAATGTTGATCGAGCAAAAGATTGCAAAGCGATCGCTGAGAAGATTATCAAGAATGTACGACAAGAGATGGTCGTTGAAAATCATACATTGAATGTCAGTTTATCGATCGGTATCACACTACTCCCCGAAGATGCGACGAATTTGCGTGAACTGCTGAATAATGCGGATATGGCACTGTATGAATCTAAAAAATTAGGCAAGAACCAGGCTTCGTTTTTTAATCATTCCCTGCAGGCACAAGCGGTTGAGAGATTAAGAATTGAGCAGGAGTTGAAGATCGCAATCGAGAATGGAGATCTGGAACTTTATTATCAGCCTATTATCAGGCTGGCTAACCGGCAGGTGGTGATGTTGGAGGCATTGATTCGGTGGAATCATCCAGAACGAGGTTTGATCCCTCCCGATAAATTTATTCCTGTAGCAGAACAGTGTGGCCTTATTCTTACGATTGGTGACTGGGTAATTGAGCAGGCCTGTGCACGTGTTAAACGCTCCCTTGAGATTAGTGACCCATTAGTACCGATTGCAATCAATATCAGTGCTAAGCAACTGGCAAACCCCAATTTTGCAGTAGATACCAAGCAGATTTTTAATCGCTACGGTATCGATCCAGCCATGATCGAGATGGAGATCACTGAAACAACGATCATGGAAAATATGGAGGAGGCCTTAAGGCAGTTACGCTTACTCAGAAACATTGGTTGCCGTTGTTCCATCGATGATTTCGGGACCGGTTATTCCTCTCTGGCTCAACTGAAACAGTTACCTGTTGATGCTTTGAAGATTGATCGTTCCTTTGTTAGAGATGTAGAACATGATCATCACGATCGACAGATTGTAGAAGCGATTATTGCGATGGCGCATCGATTGGGCTTAAGTGTTATCGCAGAAGGTGTTGAGAATCAAACTCAGCTTGATTTTATCGACTCGGCAGGTTGCGATCTGGTGCAGGGTTACCTGTTTAGTAAACCTTTACCCTACAGTGAACTCGAGTTTCATGAACTTATTACCTGATCCCTATCAGGCAACCATATGTTTTGATTGAATAAGTTGACACTTAGGTCCGTGCTCATTAATATAGCGCCACCTTCATATGGGGCCTTAGCTCAGCTGGGAGAGCGGTTCGCTGGCAGCGAACAGGTCAGCGGTTCGATCCCGCTAGGCTCCACCAATTCCTTATCTATTTATAATCCCGACTTGTATTCGCTATCAGCGAAAAAGAGTTGTTGATCCTGCTCTGTCACTATTTCCACATAACGTCAGATTTTTCATTCACTGCAGCGGTAAGAAGATCAATAAGCGGGATCGCTCGATTTGCAATGCTCACCTCTGTTTCATCAGTATCTTCGTCAACTACGAGTGGCTGCGTTTTATCAGCATCAACTGCAGCAGTTAGCTTTCGCAGTGCTTCAGGTACGTCCGCCGCCAGAATTGCGCCAGGGACGGTAGTGCTATGTCCCATCATCTCCAGCATGGAAATTCCGATATCGCCAAACATCGTAATATTGCTATAACTATCGGTTGTGAATGTTACTAGCATAAGATGCTCCTTGATTTTTTAACCTTTACTGATGAGTAAAATGCGGCAGAAAGGAAGGGTGTCTTTATTATAGCGTACTGCTCTGTTCGTATGCTTCAGTGGGACTAGGCGCTTATGCCGATACGCAATATCAGAAAAGACTACTGCCATTTCATTGAAAAAGTATCGAATTAGAGTGGAATGGAAGAAGGGCTAGCTACAGTTAAACTGACTATGCGCTAGCGCCTTCGAAAAGTGAGTTCCAGAGCAGGTCGGTTCAACTTCTAGTCCGGCTAGCCACTTGAGATGTTGAGTTAAGGTTTGTAGTTTCGAGCGATCTCACGCAGCTCTTTCAACGCGCCAGCTGCATCTACCTCACGGTCAGCAACGCGGGATAGGTAATCCTCATCCATACCCTTGATCATTGACTGGAACTCTTGATCAATGAGGTCACCAGGCTTCACCTCAAGAATCGAAACCCCCGCTTTTTTTGCAACTTTCAGGCCTTCAGCATCGCCTGCATCCCATGCACGACCTGCCAGAGCGGAGAGCTTCTCGCCGGACACTTTAATTATTGCCTGCTGATCTTCCGGACTCAGCCCTGCCATAAAGTCCGGGTTGAGGAACATAGCAAAGCTCATGGTATACATACCGCCGGGCAGCAGAACGAGCTGTTTTGTAACTTCGTTCAGGCGGAGGGTTTTCTGTTCACCAGCAGGGATAAAGACGCCATCGACCACTCCTTGCTGCATCATCTCATAAACTTTGGGGGCGGGTGCCCCGACGGGTGTAACCTCCATACGCTCGCCTAACGCGCTTTGGATGCCACCTCCCAAACGAATTTTACGGCCCTTCATATCTGCTAATGAGTTGATGGGTTCGGCGAGGTGGATCTGGCCCGGTCCATGTGTAAACAGAGCGGCCAGCGTCAAACCGTCATGTTCATTCGCCTGTTTGTAGTACTTGTTGCTTACCCTCCAGAGAGCTACTGAAGCAGCTTCTGCGCTGGCATTAAGGTTTGGTAGTTCGACAGATTCGGTCAATTTGAATCGACCGGGGATATATCCATGCACACTCCAACTGGCATCGACTACACCATCTTCAACAAGGTCGAACATTGTTTTAGGGTGGCCCATACCATATTCGATCACCATCTTTACCCGACCTTCGGTGGCTTCATCGATCCATTTACCCCAGGTGTCTAAAACGACTGCATTCTGAGGGTGAGTGGGTGGTAGCCAGCTTGCTACTCGCATGGTGGTTTCGGCGAATGTGCTGGTGGCTAACGTCATACCCAGTGCGATACTGGCTACTGGTTTGAACAGAGTTTTTAATTTCATAGTAATTACCTTCTTATTATTTTTTATCTATTTTTGGGGTGAGAATACTTAAGCAGTGTGTTTCAGAGCGGTATCGACGATCTGTATCCAGTGTTTTACGGAATGATGAGTACCTTCTGAGAGGTGGCTAATACAACCGATATTGGCAGACACATATTGATCAGCACCTGAGTTGTCTAAAGCTTGAAGTTTTTTCTGCCGCAGTTGATCTGCCAACTCCGGTTGAAAAATCGAATAGGTTCCGGCTGATCCGCAGCAAAGATGGTTGTCACTCACAGGTTTGAGTTCGAACCCCATTCGGGTTAGAAGTGCTTCTACTGTGCCGGTGAGCCCCTGACCGTGTTGTAGGGAACATGGGCACTGGAATGCCAGACTTGAGGTAGGACTTATGGCTAGGGGTTCCAGAGGCTCGCGACTGAGTACCTCAACCAAGTCCTGAGTCAGGGAGGAGACTCGCTGCGCTTTATCTGCATATACAGGATCGTTTTTGAGTAACTTGCCATATTCCTTAACTGTTGTTCCGCAGCCGCTGGCGGTCATGACAATCGCTTCGCAGCCTTGTTCGATCAGTGGCCACCAGGCATCGATATTACGACGCATGAAATCCAGTCCATCTGCCTGCTGGTTAAGGTGGTAGCTCAGGGCCCCGCAACAGCCTGCTTTTGGTGTGGTGATGAGTGAGATCCCGAGTTGTGCGAGCACCCGGGTTGCTGCAGCGTTGATATCCGGATCAATACCTGGTTGTACGCAGCCCTCCAGTAGTAACATTTTACGAGGGGTATTATCTGTGGAGGTTTTTGCTTTATGAGTCTTAAGTTTTTTCCTAACTGGCACTTTGTTATTGAGTGACTTCGGTAGTAGGGGACGAAATGCCTGCGCTGTGCGTAGCAACGGGGTGAATCGGTTCCGGTAAGGTAAAATGTTAAGAATTGCAGTGCGTAACAGGCGCTGTTTCAGAGTGCGAGGTACGTTCTGATCCACTAGGGGACTACCGATCTCCATAAGGCGATGATACTGCACATTTGAAGGGCAGGTTGTTTCACAGGCTCGGCAGGTGAGGCAGTTGTCCAGGTGCTGTTGTGTGATTCTGGAAACAGGGTTGCCTTCGAATAGCTGTTTAAGCAGGTAGATTCGTCCCCGAGGGCTGTCCAGTTCGTTACCTGTGAGGTTATAGGTGGGGCATGTTGCCAAGCAGAAGCCGCAATGAACGCACTTTCTTAGTATCGATTCCGCCTCCTGAATATGCGGGATCTGTTTGAGTGGTTCAGCAATTTTGGTCTGCATAGTTGTCTTTCATCTCTATTCAAGTAGGTTACAGGTCGGGATAGAGGCGACCCGCATTCAGAATGCCGGCTGGATCGAAGCTCTGTTTAATACGCTTACTAAGGGAAAGCAGTGCCGGGCTGAGTGGGTGAAACCGGGTAGAACCTCGAATCCCGCGATCCACAGCTGTGGCATGGCCCCCATTGGCTTCCGCCCACTGAAGAATGTCGGAGTCGCTGGCTTCGCTATATATCCAGCGTTGAGCGCCACCCCACTCAATAAGTTGATCTTTAGCTATTTCTGTCGGAATAGGGTTTGCTGCGGGTGGCAATGAGAGGCGCCAGCAGATCTGCTCAGACTGAAAAAATGGGTGCTGTTGCTCTTTGATCTGTGACCAGAGGTGTTCGTCTCTCAGAGGGGCCCCACCGATTATCCGCGCTGCAGAAGGGACACCCATTGCTGTACCGGAGAGGCGAATATAGAGTTGATCGTCATGAAACAGAGTGGCTGAGATGGGCAGCGGTTGGCGTCCCAGTTCACTTAACAGCCTGTGCATCTCCGCTTCAGTGCAGTTGAGTACTTGGGTCTCTTCATAGTTGGGGATAGGAACCACTTTCAGACTCACCTCCAGTAGTACGCCAAGAGTCCCCTGAGCACCACACATCAACCGTGATACATCATAGCCCGCTACATTTTTCATCACCTGACCACCAAAGCGCAGGATATCCCCTTTACCGTTGATCATCGTTACGCCTAGAACGAAGTCGCGTGCTGCACCACTAAATGGGCGCCGGGGGCCGGATAATCCGCAGGCAATGGTGCCCCCCAGAGTCGCATTGGGATCATAGTGGGGCGGCTCAAAGCCTAACATCTGGCCCTTTTCAGCCAGGACCGCTTCGATTATATGGAGTGGGGTTCCTGCTCGTGCGGTTATCACCAGCTCCGAAGGTTCATAGCTAATGATTCCCTGATAATCACAGAGCGAAATCGTTTCTCCCTCAACCGGAAGGCCATAAAAACCTTTACTGCCCCCCCCGGAGATCGCAAGAGGCTGTTTCTTTACATAGGCCTGGCGTACCTGCTCAGCTAACGCCTGTGCATGATCGTGAGCTTGATCCTGAGTCATAGCCATCAAGGAGGGAGGAGATATAGCTTGCCTCATCAGAAACGCTCCAGATGGGGGAATGGCATCTCACCTTGATGCACATGCATTGCATTGAATTCGGAACAACGAGCCAGGGTCGGGATCTGCTTGCCGGGATTGAGTAGTTGTTTTGCATCAAAAGCTTGTTTGAGGGCATGGAACTGTTGTAGTTCGGTGGAGGAAAACTGCAGGCACATCTGGTTTATCTTCTCCAGGCCGATTCCATGTTCGCCAGAAATGGTACCTCCAACTTGGATACAAAGTTCAAGAATGCGGGTACCTAGTTCAAAAGCACGCTGGTGCTGCTCTTCATCAGAGGCGTCAAATAGAATTGATGGATGCATGTTGCCATCGCCTGCGTGGAAGACATTAACCACCTGAAGCTGATACTGTTCCGCTAGTTGGTTGATCTGCTTCCATACCTGGGACAGGGCGCGGCGTGGGATGGTGCCGTCCATAATATAATTATCCGGTGCGAGTCTGGCGAGAGCGGGGAATGCCGCCTTACGTGCAGCCCAGATACGTTTGCTCTCTTCGGCATTACTGGCGATCTGAATATCAGTTGCATTGAGATGGGTGAAGATAGCGATGACGTTATTCAGTTCATCTTCAACTTCGGCAACACTACCATCCAGTTCGCAGATAATGATCGCTGCTGCATCTGTTGGGTACCCCGCATGCATTAGCTCCTCGATAGCACAAATTCCGGTTTGATCAATCATCTCCAACCCAGCAGGAATAATCCCGGCTCCGATCACTGCTGCAATGGCGTCCCCCGCATCTTCAATGGTCGCAAAGGCTGCAAGCATGACTCGTGTGCTGGTCGGGATCGGTAAGAGTTTTACCCTAATTTTAACGACGATACCCAAAAGACCTTCTGAACCGGTCATGATTGCGGTGAGATCATAGCCCGCCGCATCCAGTGCTGCGCTTCCAAGAGTTATCAGCTCACCTTCGATGGTCACCAGTTCAAGTTCAAGGATGTTATGTACGGTTAGACCATATTTCAGACAGTGCACACCGCCTGCGTTTTCGGCAACATTGCCACCTACGGAGCAGGCCAGTTGTGAGGAGGGGTCCGGTGCGAAATACAGATTATAGGGTGCAACCGCATCTGAAACCGACTGGTTGCGGACCCCGGGGCCGATTAGGGCTGTACGATTGTTAAGATCGATATCATGGATCTCGTCAAATTTGCTCATTCCAAGCAAAACACCATTTTCAACGGGCATTGAACCCGCGGTTAACCCAGTGCCTGCACCGCGAGCTACGACGGGAATATTTAACTGATAACAGCAACGCATCACGTGCTGTACCTGTTCGATCGTTTCTGGCAGTACTGTCAGCAACGGCAGTTGTCGCATGGTGGTGAAGGCGTCACATTCAAAAGTACGCAGCTGCTCAATTTCTGTGATGATCGATTGCGCAGGAATCAATTGGCACAGCTCTGGTAAAAGGCTGTTCAGTAGATTGTCACGTAAGTTGGCGCTAAGAAGTGTCATGGCGTGATCCAGTTTTCATACGGGAAGAAACACAGATCGCTGTAAGCAAAAGGTGCCTAAATCACATACAGCATGTCTTGGCACCCCATATGTATAAGATATGAGGGCCAAACGGTTTGAAATCAGAAGAATCGGCTGTTGTGTAAGTTAGCGTTTGGAAATGCCATTTCGTCCTGGAAAATCTGACGCCAGTTCTCTGGCATTAGGCATCTTTAACCATAATCGATACAGATGACGTCTGCGTTCCAGTTCGTCGTAATCTTCGAAGCTTGTACGAGAATGGAAAATTGAATAGTTATTAACGAACTGAATATCACCAGGTTCCATCATCATGTCTAATCGGATATCCGGATCAGATAAGATCGAATCAATCAGATCTAAGGCTTCAACTTCCACAGGAGATAGGGGCAAGCCAGCATTTACCTGAGCGATCTCGATATACTGGCGCAAGTACATCGCACTTAACTTACCGTTGTGATAACTAAAGATTGGCGTTAGGCCAACATCACCATCATTAAGGTGCTCTAACAAAAAGTGACGGTGAAGAACCCCAAGGTACTCAGGGTGCTTTTCCAGAATTTCATTAAAGAGGGTCATCGCACTTGATATGCTGCTCATGCCTCCCGATTTCGCTTTACGCAGACACAGCAATCCAACAACGTCGGACAGATCAGCATGATAAGGCAGGTATTCATTCGTCTCATAGACGCGAACCTGTTTTGTATCTTCGGCTCCAATGTTTCTCACATGGCCTAACAAGTCGCCTTTAATATTTTGAGAAACCGGAGTGCCCATATGGAGACCTAAACCGTAGTAAAGGATAGCTGCCTCTTCATCGGTGTATCGCTCAATCGGTAGGCCGCGAATGACAATGAAACCCCGGCCATTCTCTAGTTCTTCATTGAAGTAGCTGATGTCTTCTTGAAGCTCGGTAATTGGGAAATCTTCTTTAGTAAAGTTAGGTGCTTTGAGGCCTTTAGAATTTATATTTTCTAAGGCTTTCTCGAGAACGCGAATTGAGTGATCAGACCACTGATAAATCCAAGACGTATCATCTTTTATATCTTTGCCTTTCCATGCAGATGGGCCTTCTATCTTTTCTTTATGAATGACACTCATTATCTATTCCTCAAAAAAACCTGTTTTTATTATTTGATGTTGATGCTGCTAAACCCTATCGGGTACGTATCAAGCTAATTGGAAGCGATAGAAGCCACTATAATTATGATTTCATATAGAAAAAAATACATAATGGATATGTTATTCCATATCAAAAAGATATACATGAGAATGTCGTTTAGTGACAAGGGGAAGTGGTGTGAAACTCAATCAGTTGAAATACTTTTTGAAAATAGCGGAACTTGGCAGTGTTTCAGCAGCATCAAGGTATTTGTATATAGCCCAACCCGCTTTGAGCAATCAGGTAGCAGCTTTGGAAAGAGAGCTGGGGATAGAGTTGTTTACCCGAACGGTCAAAGGGGTTCAGTTAACAGCGGCAGGGGAGAAGTTATACCACCATGCAACCCTAATTCTGCGGCAGGTTGAAAGTGCCCGAGCGGATGTTAACTCTAATGAATTTTCTCCAAGGGGGGAGGTTCGACTTGTGATTGATGCATCTAAAGCATACAGCCTGCTCCCTCTGCTAGTGACAGAGGCTGAGCGGCGTTTTCCTGATGTTCAGCTGAATGTTTTTGAAGCTATGAGCCTTGAAGCAGCGCAACAGATAGCCGATGGAAAAGTCGATCTTGGGTTAATTCCCAACGCTGCAGACCTTAGTGGAGTCGAAGTGTTACCGGTATATCGAGAGTCATTGTGTCTTGTAGGGAAAAACATAGGATTGGAAGATAATACTGAGACCATTCTATTTGAGCAGTTGGCGGATTATCCCATCGTTGCACCCTCTCGACCACATAATATTCGATTGCACATTGAGCAGGCCGCACTGGAGGCCCGCCGCCCGTTAGATATCCGCTACGAGCAGGATACGGGTTTAGGAATACGTTGTTTGGTTAACAGTGGGATCGCGAATGCCATTATTCCCCGTGATGTCATGGAAGTGGAGCTGCAAAGGGGAGAGATAAGCGCCTTGAAGATAATTGAGCCAAGAATTGAGAGGATTCATTCCTTAGTGCGTTTAAAAGAGC
Source organism: uncultured Neptuniibacter sp. (assembly GCF_947498015.1). Lineage (GTDB taxonomy): Bacteria > Pseudomonadota > Gammaproteobacteria > Pseudomonadales > Balneatricaceae > Neptuniibacter. Next base: position 17,773 of record NZ_CANMIR010000012.1, on the reverse strand, counting down.
GCCCGGTTACAACGGCTTGTCGTGCGATCGAAGCTTTGATGATTGAATTGGTCGGAAGGCTTTGTGAGCAGAAACTGCTAGATGGAGAGGCTCAAAGTTAGACGAATTAATACAGTTGAAACTTAATTAGTTACGCTACGCCCTATATTAATCAGTGGATACGTAAACTTCCCATAATCTCATCAACTTCTGAGGCCATATCCGGCAAGGATTTCAGAATAGCATCCAGTGGGAATTCTAATGCGGGCCAGTCTTTATGCTGGCAGTATTTAGGAATCTCTTGCCGAAGTACTTCCGCTTTCCAACTAGGCCACTCTGGATTTTTTTCAACGAAGACACTCAACAGATCGGCATACTGAACCAGAATAACTAAGTTTTTGAAGGAATCAGGCGCTTTGTCGATCATGCTGATATTGTATCGATGATGGTAGCGGATCAGATTTTGAACCTCTTTTGGGAGCTGCCATTTAACAGCGGCCTTATAGCCAACCTCAGCATGGGTAAATCCCAATATATGCTGTTCTACCTGAGGTAGTTCTATTGGGCTATTCCACCCCTTACTGTCGATAACCTCAACCGATTTTGCTGAGATCTCAAACATGGCAAAACGGCCAATATCATGTAATAGACCACAGGTGTACGCCAGGTGTTTATCAACCTGCAAGCTGGGCATATGCGAGGCTATAAATCGTGCAAAAATAGCTGTCTCAATTGAATGCTGCCAGATCGCTTTGTGCTCGGGCTTATTTGGGACAAAAATCTTAGCAACAGACAGGGTTGTGATTAACGAGATAATTGTTCCAACACCAACGCGGATCAGGGCTTCCTGTATGTTAGTGATAGGTTTGGTGGGAGCGGCAGATGCTGAATTTGCAATAGCCAGTACACGTGCGGCTAATGGCGGATCGGTCTCTGTTAGCTTTGCCATCTTCTCATAAAAATCATCTGAATCCTGATCAAGATTGATCAGCTCACAGACGACAGACGGAAGTAAGGGAAGAAAATTTAAACGTTCCTCAATAAGTTGTAAGGTGAGCTTTCTCTTCTTCAGTGTCACCGGGTCTCTCTCCAAAAACTATCTACCTGAATTATAAGATTTTATAAACAGGCATTATCACGATTAGCATAGCAGATATGCTTGCAGAGATGGGGATAAGTGCTTTTAATCAAAGATTATTAGGTGGGGAGGAGTGGAGTATAGAAGTTGTTACTCATCGTCCTGGTAGTATTTACTGATCCAGCCTCCGGGAATTAGCAGTTCCCAACCTTTATCTGTATGAAGCCAATAGGCACCGCACATTTTACAGGTAAATATCCGACTTCCTGCACCGTACCCCATGGGTTCGAGGAGGGTTTGTTGGGGGGAGTGTGAGCAGGTCTGGCAGTTTGGATGAGTAAGCATGTCGACAGATCCTTGTCGCTTACGATGTTAAATTGAATAGTTTAATTCTAGTTACAGCAGGCTTGCCTCTGTATTAGAAAAATTCCTAATTGGCTCTTTTTCTTTGGTTTTTTGCTCGCTCATTAGTATCTGCAGCTTTTTATGTGCCAGATCGATATCGATTGAAATAGGTTTGTCTGTAATCCGTCTTCCCTTTGAGGTCGATTTCCGGCGGCTAGAGTACTGTTTTTTTGCATCCAGTAAACGGCGATCTACTTTACGTTTTCTGCGCTCTGGGCCCTGATACTGTGAAAAGTGGTAGCTGATTATCCATTCCTGGGCGTGATTAAACGTCGGAAGATCGGGGCTCACCTTAGTTGTTGCCTCATCAATCCAGTAATAACAAAACTGAAAATTTATAAAATCTTTAACCAATCTAAACACAAAATAACCCTGCAATGATTGTCTGAATAGCTACAGTGTAAAATCTGTAGATTTAATAAGGCTTCCTTTCTGGAAGCGCCTCATCCTTGAGGGGTACCTGCTGAAACGCTTGACGAACTCACGGTGTTTCCAGCGAAAGAAAGCTACCGATGACTCGATCAGTTGTAATGTTGACCATCTACCAATGCTGCTGATCCGTGAACATACCAAGCAGTTATGAAAGGATAGTTAAAGAGGGAAGATACAAAAATAAGAAAAATTCTTATTTTGCAGGTGCGTAAGACTAAAGATAAGTTGTTGTAGATTAATGGAATGATAAAGCCGCCCGGAGGCGGCTTTATCTATAGGGTACTACCTCAGGCCTCAGGGAATTATCCCCCTAGATAGGCCTTTCTCACGTCATCATTGGTGAGAAGAGCATCCCCAGTGTCTTCCATCACCACGCGACCGTTCTCCAAAACATAACCACGGTCAGCAATTCTCAGTGCCTGGTTAGCGTTTTGTTCGACGAGAAAGATGGTGACACCCTCGTCACGAAGTTGCTCGATGATATCGAAAATCTGCTGGATGATGATGGGTGCCAGCCCGAGGGATGGCTCATCTAGCAAGATCATGCGTGGCTTTGACATCATGGCACGTCCAATCGCAAGCATCTGTTGTTCACCACCAGACATAGTTCCCGCGCGCTGGCTGAACCTCTCCTCAAGTCGAGGGAAGAGTTCCAGAACATGCTTAGCCGTTTTCTGTGCTTCTGATTTATCGCGAAAATAGGATCCCATAAACAGGTTTTCTTCCACGGTCATCCCGCTGAACACTCGACGACCTTCCGGCACGATTGCTAAGCCTTTCTGCATGATGGCGGGAGTTGTCAGTCCACTGATGATTTCACCATCAAAGCTGATGGTGCCCGAGGTGGCTTGAGGATCACCACAGATTGTCATCATGAGTGTTGTTTTACCCGCGCCATTGGCGCCGATTAGGGTAACGATCTCTCCCTGTTTAACTTCCAGCGAGATATCGTGTAGCGCCTGTATCTGGCCATAGTGGGTGTTTACCTTATCTACACTGAGCATTTAATCCTCTCCCAGATATGCTTTGATTACATCAGGGTTGTTCTTAATCTCGTCAGGGGAACCGTCAGCGAGAGGCGTACCCTGTGCGATCACATAGATATGATCTGAGATACCCATCACCAGGCTCATATCATGCTCAATCAGAACAATGGAAATTTCGTGCTCATCACGTAGTTTGATGATCAACTCATCAAGCTCTTTGGTTTCATTGGGGTTAAGGCCTGCAGCCGGTTCATCCAATAACAAAAGCTCAGGTTGCGTCACCATACAGCGAGCGATCTCCAGACGTCTCTGTTGTCCGTAAGACAGATTACCCGCCTGACGGTTGGCAACATCCAACAATCCAACCTCCTCGAGCCACTGTGCGGCATGATCCATCGCCTCATGCTCTTTGCGTCGGTAAGAGGGGGTCTTGAAAAGTCCCGAGAACAGGTTTGTGTTCAGGTGACGGTGTTGCGCAACCAGCATGTTTTCGACAACGGTCATGTTCGAAAATAGACGAACGTGCTGGAAAGTACGAACCAGACCTTTGCGGGATATCTGGAAATCTTTCAGTCCGGCAATCTGTTCGTTTTTGAACATGACACTGCCGCTGGTTGGGATATAGAAGCCAGACAGGCAGTTAAATACGGTGGTTTTTCCCGCACCGTTGGGGCCGATAATCGAGACGATCTGACGGTTTTTCACCTTCAGGTTCACACCATTAACCGCTACCAGCCCTCCAAAACGCATGGTGAGTGCATTTACATCAAGAAGTAATTGGCTCATCTATTCAGCTCCAGATGTGGGCGTTTCATGGGTACCAGGCCCTGAGGGCGCCAGCGCATCATAATAACCATCAGTAATCCGAACAGCAGCATGCGATATTCAGAGAACTCACGTGCCAGTTCGGGCAGGATGGTCATAATAATGGCAGCGAGTATAACGCCAACCTGTGAGCCCATCCCTCCTAGCACGACAATGGCCAGGATGATGGCTGATTCGATGAAGATAAATGACTCAGGACTGATAAATCCTTGTCTGGCTGCGAAGAATGCCCCAGCAAAACCGGCTGTAGAGGCACCTAGCGTGAATGCTGATAACTTGATCACGGTTCGGTTAAGCCCTAAAGAGCGGCACGCGATTTCATCTTCACGAAGGGCTTCCCAGGCACGGCCCACAGGCATACGTATTAGTCGGTTGATAACGTAAATCACGAAGATTGTCAGAATAACCGCAATCAGGTAGAGGAAGATCACTTTATAGGAGCTTGAGTAATCGATTCCAAAGAACTCATGGAATGGAATATTTCCTTCCTCTTTCGCTCTGCGGCTGAATTCCAGACCGAAAAGCGTTGGCTTGGCGATCCCAGAGATGCCATTAGGGCCTCCGGTAACAGCTGTCCAGTTATTTAGCAGAATTCGGATGATCTCACCAAAACCCAGAGTCACGATTGCCAGGTAATCCCCTCTGAGGCGCAGCACAGGGAATCCGAGAACAAATCCAAACAGGGCTGCCAAACCTGCAGAAATTGGAAGGCATGCCCAGAAAGACATTCCAAAATATTCTGATAACAGGGCGTAGGTGTAAGCTCCTACCGCATAAAAGGCAACAAAACCGAGGTCGAGAAGTCCGGCCAGACCCACCACTATATTCAGCCCGAGCCCGAGCATGATGTAGATTAGGGCAAGTGTTGCGAGATCAACGGAACCACGTGAGACCATAAATGGCCAGATCAGCATCACTACCACAAGCAGAGCGATTAGCCAGGGCTTCAGCACCGACATTTTCTTCTCTTCTGGTAGAAGTTTGCTTAGCTGGGGTTTAGGTACTTTGCTGAAAGCTGAATCGATCTGATCCGAGAATATCTGGGACAGAAAAACCAGGCCAATACCCAGGCCAATCCAGAGCCACTGTTGGGTTGTCGCACCTTTGATAGCGAGTTGTGTTCCCTCGGTATCGAGTTTAATGCCGACCATCAGGCAGGTCAGAATAAGTGCGATCCCAGAAGCAAATAAAGCGTTATACAATTTACCCTGCATTAGACCTTCTCCACTTCCGGTTTGCCCAGTAATCCGCTTGGGCGGAACAGGAGAATCAGCACCAGCAGACCAAATGCGACAACATCCTTATATTCTGATGGGAAGAAAGCGGCAGTCATCGCCTCTGTTACACCTAACACCAGACCTCCAAGCATGGCGCCTGGGATAGAACCGATACCGCCAAGTACAGCTGCTGTGAAGGCTTTCAGGCCGGCAATGAACCCTACAAAGGGGTTTACAACGCCGTAATACAAACCCAATAGCAGGCCTGCGATAGCCGCTAATGCCGCACCCACAATAAATGTCAGTGCAATAATCTTGTTGGTGTCGATGCCCAGGAGATTGGTCATGCCTAGATCTTCTGAGCAGGCGCGACAGGCTCTACCCATGCGTGACCGGGATATGAAAAGCGTCAGCGCAGTCATTGTGATCAGGGTCGCGGCCCAGATCATTAACTGCATATAAGAGACGGTAACCTCAAACACTGACGGATCGCCGAAGGTCCATCCACCCACGACTTGTGGAGGAAGGGCAACGTCACGGTAGCCTTGTGAAATACCGACAAAGTTCTGCAGAAAGATCGACATACCGATTGCTGAGATGAGAGGGATCAGTCTGTTTGATCCTCTCAGTGGCCGGTATGCCACACGCTCAACCGTCCACCCATAGGTACTCGATATGACGACTGCAACAATCAGAGCGACAATTAAAATGATAGGAAGCGAGACCAGGCCCATACCGAGTAATCCGGCAATGACGATAAAGGCTACGTAGGAGCCGATCATATAGATCTCGCCATGGGCAAAGTTGATCATACCGATAATGCCGTAAACCATCGTGTAACCGATAGCGATCAAGGCATAGGTAGATCCGATGGTCAGGCCATTAATTAGCTGTTGTAAAAGATAGAGTGAAAATTCAGACATTTACAGGGACCAGATAGCATGACCCCCCAACCCCGGATCACAGGGTTAGGGGGTAAGGATCTCTTCTGAATAACTTTGTAGGCGATTCAGTTTTAATCCGCTTAGTTATTGTTATATTACTGCGCCGGAGTTTTAGTGCCATCTTTGTGAAGCTGATACACAAGGAAGGTAGACTCAGTCAGGTCGCCTTTCTCATTGTATTTCACATTACCAATGGCTGTGTCCAGGGAGTTTGCGCGAATATGATCGGCCAGTTCAAACGGGTCGGTTTTACCGGTGGCCTTGATTGCATTGGTCATCACTTCCACGGCTGCATAAGCTGTAAACACGAACGGACCTGTCGGATCTTCACCTTTTGCTTTAATCGCTTCTACACGCGCCTGGTTAACTGGGTTCTGATCGAAACTTTTGGGTGCGGTTGCCAGAACGCCTTCCACTGCATCACCTGCAATTTTTGCCAGATCAGAGTTTACGATACCCTCAGGCCCCATAAACTGTGCGTTAAAGCCTTTCTCGCTGGACTGACGCAGGATCAAACCGAGTTCTGGATGGTAACCACCGTAGTAAACGAAATCGATGTTATTCTTTTTCAGTTTTGCGATCAGAGCAGAGAAATCTTTATCGCCAGGCGTCACACCCTCAAACATAACTGGAGTTAAGTTATTTCCTTCCAGTTTGGATTTAACCGCTGTCGCCAAACCTTCTCCATACTGTTGTTTATCATGAATGACCGCAATGCGTTGTGGCTTAACGGTGCCAAGAATGTGATCTGCAGCAAGGCTACCCTGAAGGCTGTCGAGGCCAATTGTGCGGAAAATCAGCTGGAAGCCTTTTTCCGTAATCGTAGGGGAGGTAGATGCTGCAGTGATCATCAGCACGCCTTCCTCTTCATAAATATCAGTCGCAGGTTCAGTCGATGAGGAGCAAAGGTGACCGACTACATGCTGGATACCATCGTTAACGATTTTGTTGGCAACAGCTACGGCCTGCTTTGGATCACAAGCATCGTCGTAGATAACACCTTCAAGCTGCATGCCATTAATGCCACCAGCTTTATTGATATCATCGATGGCTGCCATTACACCAATTTTTTGCATGTCACCGTATTGAGCGACGGGGCCTGTTGCTGGACCAGCCAGGCCAATTTTCAGGGTTTCTGCATTAGCGATAGACACAGCACCTGCCAGTGCAGCTACGGTTCCCAGTGTCATCAGCTTCTTGGCGATTTTTTTCATTATATGCCTCAAATTTTTATTATTTGAAATCCCTTGTGAGGATTAGGAAATATTTGGGTTATTAATAAATCGGGTCAAAGATACCCTCTGCATGAAAATGAAACAATGATCTGCTACGGGATCTTGTACACAGTTATAGAAGAAAGGTAGGAAAAGTCGGCCTAATTGGCAATTTTGACCTTAAAATTTATGCTGGGTAATGAAAAAAACTACCGTCTGAGGAGATTAGCCAGTGAAAACCCATTTTTTCCTCAGAGAGTAGCTCTATATTCGGTTCAAGAGAGTTGGCCCTGATAGCGGTCAGGGCCCAACCGGATTTAGAGAGTAAAACGCTTCAGAAGGCCTTGTTGTTGCTGGGCGATCGCTAGTAGCTCATCACTTCCAGAGGAGGCCTCTTCAGCCCCTTCTGAGGTTTCGCTCGCAGCATGATTGATACTATTGAGCTGGGTGCTCACCTCCTGTACGGCTTGACGCTGTTGTTGAGCCGCATCTTCGATCTGCGTATTCAGGAAACGGATATTGCCAATAGATTCATTCATGTTGGCAAGGGATTCCTGCGATGTATTTGCATGGCCTACACAGGATTGGGCCTGATCGTAGCTGCTCTGCATTACTGATACGACCTGCTGGATACTTCCCTTCATATTTTCAATCATCTCCTGGATCTCATCTGTGGAGTTCCGGGTACGACTGGCGAGACCTCTGACCTCATCGGCAACAACTGCAAAGCCTCGGCCATGATCGCCTGCGCGGGCAGCTTCAATCGCTGCATTAAGCGCCAGCAGGTTGGTTTGTTCTGCAATGGCATGAATGGTTTCGAGAATAGCATCGATCTCAGTGCTGTAATTTGCCAGGCTGTTACTGACACTGACCGCTTCATTTATCGCTTCTGCCTGAGCTTGAATGCTGCGTAGTGTCTGATCAACATTGCGATTAACATGTTGACTGAGGCTTTCACATTGATGGACAGCGTCCAAAGTAGTGGCACTGTGATTGGCAACCTCGGTCACGCTGCTTTCCATCTCAGTTGCGGCAGAGGAGGCCATCTCTAACTGTTCACTCTGGGCATGCATCGCCTGAGTGGTTTGTTGACTGATTGTCGAGTTTTTCTGCGCAACACTGGAAAGGTTCTCAGAACCTTTCGCGACGTCTTGCAGGATCTGGCGCTGGCTGGATACTACCGTGTTCAGAGACTCTGCCAGATCACCAAACTCATCTTTACGGCTTTGATTAAAACTTACGGTGAGATCGCCATCACGAAGCTTGGTTAGCTCTGAGGTAAATTGAGACAGTGGTTTGCGAATCGCACTGATGGTGATAAATGCGATTACGAGGGCAAAGGCCGTTGTGCCGACCAGAAGTGCGATTATCAGGCCTCTGCTAAGATTGTTGGCATCTTGAGCTGCTGCCTGGGCCTCCCCAGCTTCCTGTTTGGCAAAGGCGATAAACTGATTGGCAGAGTGAGTGACCTCTGCAAGGCTTTTATGGGTTGCGATAAGTTGCTGGGCTAATTTATCACGTGTATCGGCTTTGCGGTTGTACAGGTCTATTAAGCCATCTTTCTGGAAGAAGTGTTTATGGATTGCTGGAATCAGGCTGGTGATCTGCCCAGCTTTGCTATCTGATTGCTTGAACTCTTCATAGCGTTTAAGCAGATCGCCTTCATTTGTTTTAACTCTGTCGTTAAGCGCTTTCAGATTTCCACTTCGCTGAAAATTAGTTAGCTGTACCCGTAGCTTAGACATGCTTCTGGTAAGATTCCGTGCTGCGATTACGCCCTCGCTATTGTTGCTATTACTGAGATAACGCTGAGTCCATGCAAGCACTGAATCTGCTTTACCCTGTAGATCTAATGCTTGTTCAGTCACTTTTTTATCAAGCTGTAGCCGGGTGTTATGAAGATCAAAAACAACATTGGCCTGATTACTGTAGCTTTTGCTTTGCTGACTGATTAGCCCTATTTGCTGCTTAAGTGAGGGGGTGTTTTCAACTAAAGGTGTCAGTGCCAGGAGTTTTTTATTGAACCCGCCGATATGACCGATAAATTGTTTTGTAGTTGACTCAATTTTATCTGATTCTTCTTCAGCGAGTGTGCTGTATAGACTTTGATTCGCTTGCTGAAGCTCGATCATCTGGTTGAAACTTCCGACCAGGATAGGAAGTGTGTCTTCGGTGATATGGTTCAGTCTTTCATAGATATTACTGTTACCGACCAATCCGCCACCGCCGACAATCAGGATAGACACAACCAATGCGGCAAAACCAAGTGTGATTTTATGGGTAAGATTTAAGCTCATTTAACTACTCCAGGCAGTTATTTTGTTTTTATTTTTGACCGTCCCAATCTTAATATTCAAACACAAGTAAGGGAAAGTACTTATGTCATACTCTAAACTAATTCGGTGGTAGAGATACAGGGAAAATTACACTTTAGTACTGATTGTAATGGGTAATCAGCTGTTTTTAAGTAATGGGCCGGCCGCTCCAAAGGTTCTGGCTGCCGGTATAGTTTTTATTTAAGGATTTTGGGGGAAGGTAGGGTGTTGGTATTTTAAACAGTCTTGGAGGAGTGAGGTGCGTCTACAGTCGGTTGAATCGATAATGCCTGTATGACTGTAAGCGGAAGTGAAGGGGAGTAGATGCCGGTTGGTAAAGAACTAGCTTCCTGTATAACAGGAAGCTAGTCGAAGCGTAAATTAATTAGCTTCTCTTCTGCAGAGATTCTATACGCACATCCAATGGTGGGTGGGTAGAAAACAGTTCAGAGATCTTACCGCCGTTAATACCAAATGCCGTTAGAGTGCTTGGCATCTGGTTGGGTATTTCGGATTCGGCTTTTAGGCGCTGTAATGCACCGATCATGGCGTGATTGGAGGAGAGGCTGGCGCCGGATTCGTCGGCTCTGAACTCTCTGTAGCGAGAGAACCAGGCAACAATTGCATGTGCAATAAAACCAAAAATAATATCCAGTACGATGGTTAGTGCAAACTGAGCGATAAAGCCTAGACCGCCTTCACCCTCTTCATTGCGAGTGAACTGATCAATAGCGTAAACAACTACGCGGGTCAGGAACAGAACGAACGTATTCATCACGCCCTGAATCAGGGTCATGGTCACCATATCACCATTTGCTACATGGCCTATCTCATGGGCCATAACCGCTTTGATCTCCTCTTTCTGGAACCTTTGCAATAATCCCAGGCTGACAGCGACCAGTGCGTCGTTTTTGTTCCATCCAGTTGCAAATGCATTCGCTTGTTGAGCGGGGAATATGCCGACCTCCGGCATCTTTATTCCTGCATCATGTGACAGTTCTGCAACTGTATCCAGCAACCATTGTTCATCTGCATTTCTTGCCTGAGTGATGATCTCTGTGCCCGTAGACATCTTGGCCATTTTTTTTGAAAGGAACAGTGAGATCAGGGATCCACTAAAGCCAAATACTGCGCAGAAGATAAGAAGCACCGGCAGGTTAAGGCCTGCACTGGTGATATAACTACCAAAGATAAGATTAAGAGATATGCCGGCAACAAGAAGAACAGCAAAGTTTGTTGCTAATAAAAGACCGATTCGCATCATGTTTTACATTATTCCTGTGGTTGAAACTACAGATTAGATGGGGATGGATAATAAAAGTTTCAAGGTGCAAAGTCTTTACTTCTCTGGTTTCAGTTCGCAACGCCCCCTATAATCAACCCCCAATTTTTACGTGGATACGACAGGACGATTAATGCAGACGGTCATTACTGAAGTTGCAAAGCAGTTACCGCTTTCGCAGGGTGAATCAAGACGAATTTTTCATGGCCGTGGACACTGCTTTTCTGGGTTTGAGCATCTGGTCATTGACTGGTTTCCACCTGTTGCTGTGGCGCGACTTTATAAAGAGGTAGAGCCCGACTGGATAGATCACTTAAGTGATGCGTTGAAACAGTTCGAGATTATTAAGGGACTCGTTATTCAGCAGCGTAGCCGTGGCCGGGATGCAAAGCAGGATCTTGCCTGGGGTGAGGTGCCTGAACAGATGAATACAATGGAACTGGGTCTTTTTTATCAGGTCAAACCTCAACGTAACCAGAATAGCGGATTGTTTCTGGATATGCGGGAGGGGCGCCGTTGGGTGATGCACAATGCGGGTGGAAAACGGGTTCTCAATCTTTTCTCATACACTTGTGCTTTTTCAGTTGCTGCTTTGGCTGGAGGAGCGGAGCGGGTTGTTAATGTAGATATGTCCCGAGGTGCGATTAACACGGGTAAAGAGAACCACTCACTTAACGGGCTTTCGGGTGAACGGGTTAAATTTCTGGCTTATGACCTCTTCCGCTCATGGAAAAGAGTGAGGCAGTATGGGCCTTATGATCTGATTGTGATTGATCCACCCAGTTTTCAGCCAGGTAGCTTTGTTGCTGAAAAGGATTACCGGAAGGTGATCAGGCGCTTGAATGAGCTGGCCGAGAAGGGTGCGCAGGTTCTGGCTTGTCATAATGATCCCAAAAATGGAACCGAGTTTTTAAAACAGTTGATGTTGGAAGAGTGTCCTGACTTTCAGTTTATAGAGCGGCTACAAAACCCCGATGATTTCCCAGAATCTGAGCTGGAAAAGGGGCTGAAAGTTCTGCTGTATACCAGGGAGAGATAAGTGGAGTTAATTTGTATCGACCTCGAAGCGAGTGGGCTTAGCTCGCACTCCTATCCGATAGAGATTGCCTGGATAAATGATTCAACAGGAGAGATGGATAGTTTTCTGATCAATCCGGATACGGCTGCTGATTGGGATTTCTGGGATGAGCATGCTGAAGAGATGCATGGAATTGACCGGGATGATCTGGTTACACAGGGAGAGGATATACGGGTCGCCTGTAAAAGGCTCAATAGGCAATTGAAAGATAAGGTCGTTGTCAGCGATGCTTTTGAACTCGATCATTTCTGGATGATGCGTTTATTTAGAGCTGCTGACCTTGCGCCCAGTTTTAAATTATCCGGTCTTGAATACCTCTTGGATAGAGAACAGATCATTCAGTTTGGCTTTCTCGCGAAGGCTCAGTTACGTCGTCATAGGGCACTGGATGATGTTGAAGATATTATTCAGTGTATCAAGGCTGTAATGTCGCCTAGGTTGGCATAGCGGTACGGCAGCCTTTTGGCTGCCATAATCGGGCTTACATTCTAACTAAGTAAGCCATCCAAGCCGGATTCAAGCTTCAATGCTTCTTCAAGCAGGGGCATGGACTCCAGCTTTATATTTGCGAGTTCCGCCACGTCGTGGGGATATTGCTCTATTGCCTTTTCCAAAGCTTCATCACTTTCAGACAGATCATTAATCAGGTGTGCTAAATGGATGACTGCTGCAAGTTCGCTGGGTTTTTCATATGAGAGAGGGGCTTGGCACTGTAAAGCGGCAATACCCAACTCTGAAGGGAAATTCCACATATCCAAGAGAGCCTGACCGGCTTCAGGAATACTGAATCCAAGACAGTGTTTCTCAGCAGCTGTTTGTTCACAAGCGGTTTCTTCCACCAATTTTTGAACCTGAAGGGCAGCTTCCGGTGTTGCCAGGTAGATCAGGAGTGTACCGATATTGTGTATCAGCCCTGCAGTAAAGGCGATATCAGGATCGACATTGGAGTTTTGTTGGGCAAACCATTTTGACAGTGCTGCTATACGAAAAGATTCCTTCCAGAACGCTTTTAAATCCAGCCCCTTAATCTCTTTTACAGAACTCGCCAGTCCTGTAGCAATAACCAGCGTTTTTAATCGAGTCATCCCCAGCATAATGACCGCTTGATCGAGAGAGGAAACTTTCCGGGTAAGACCAAAATGGGCTGAATTAACAAGTCTGAGAATCTTCAGAGAGAGCGTCTGATCCTGTGATACCTTTTCGGCAATCTCGCCGTAATCTGCAGCAGGGTTGTTCAGCTGTTGAATTAACTGGCGAACCACATCGGGAACATTGGGTAGTTTGTCTGTTTGCTTTAAAAGTTCGCTTATCTCCATGCGGATTCCTTACGTGGCGAATTCTTATTCTGTGAAGGGCTTTATTCAGACAATAATTAAATCTTTATAAGATTCAATCAAGTAAAACCGGTGGATCAGGCGTAAAAAAAGCAGCTTTTCAGCTGCTCTGTCTTTAGTCCTGATTGATGACCATGCCTTCAATCTGGGCGCGGATCTCTTCATATTGCCCCATCTCTTCTGGCATGAAGTAGAGTTTGTAGAAACAACGATCCACAAGACGGGCCTTCTTATCGTTAACGGTTTCTTTGTATGAGCCGAACAGGTAGCTCATCTGAAGATGGATAACACGTGTGTGAGGAGGGACGGTCACTTCATGGTGTTCAAGATCTAAACGCGTTTTAGATTCTTTGATTGTGTAGAAAGAGATTTCGCCCACATGGTTAAGGTTGATGAGAAAATTGGACGTAACCGGAACCAAATGGCGTTGCTCCAGTCCGTTATGTTCCATATAGATGCCGCAGTTTTTTCTTACCTTGATAAACATTGTTGGTTCCACTAATTCTGAAGTCGGATTGAAAGTTATACGTAAGTATAAGACGGTTTAGTTACATTGTCTTTACAAAAACGGCCACTAAAAAGTGGCCGTTGTTTTATTGTTCATAAGTTTTAAGGAATGTGGCGATACGTTCAATCGCGTCTCTGAGCTCGTCTTCCCGTGGTAGGAATACCAGCCTGAAATGCTGTGTGTCCGGGTGATTAAAGCCACTGCCTTGTACGATCAGAACTTTCTGTTGCAGTAGAAGATCAAGTGCCATCTTTTCGTCATTCTTGATCGGATAAACTTCAGGATCAAGTTTCGCGAACAGGTAAAGCGCCCCTTCTGGTTTAGTACAGCTTACGCCAGGGATCTCGTTCAGCATTTCCCAGGCTAGATTGCGCTGCTCATATAGACGACCGCCAGGGACAATAAGCTCATTTACGCTCTGGTAGCCACCTAGTGCAGTTTGAATAGCGTGCTGTGTGGGAACATTGGAACACAGGCGCATGCTGGAGAGCATTTCGAGGCCTTCAATGTAGTCTCGGGCATTGTGTTTAGGGCCGCTTACAATCATCCAGCCTGAGCGGAACCCCGCAGCACGATAGGATTTAGAGAGTCCGTTGAATGATACGCATAAAACATCTTCTGCGAGGGAAGCCAGCGAGATGTGTTCAGCACCATCGTAGAGAATTTTGTCATAGATCTCATCAGCAAAGATAATGAGGCTATGCTCTCTTGCGAGATCGATGATCTGCTCGAGCACCGCTTTAGGGTAGACCGCTCCGGTTGGGTTGTTCGGATTGATGACAACAATACCCTTAGTACGCTCAGTAATTTTGCTGCGCATATCTTCAATATCGGGAGCCCAGTCCTGCTCCTCATCGCACCGATAGTGGATCGGGTTGCCGCCACTGAGGCTAACCGCAGCGGTCCAGAGAGGATAGTCGGGCGCAGGAATTAGCATCTCGTCAGTATCGTTTAACAGGCCCTGCATCGCCATAACGATCAGTTCAGAAACGCCATTTCCGATATAAATATCTTCGATGCCGACATTTTTGATACCGTTTTTCTGGCACTCCTGCATCACTGCTTTGCGGGCAGAAAACAAACCTTTTGAATCGCAGTATCCCTGAGAGGCGGGCAGGTTAAGGATGACATCCTGCACAATCTCTTCTGGCGCTTCAAAACCCCATGGGGCGGGATTGCCAATGTTCAATTTAAGAATTCGCTGACCCTCTTCTTCCAGGCGTTTTGCTTCCTGAAGAACGGGGCCTCGAATGTCATAACATACATTGATCAGCTTGTTTGATTTACGGATAACTGGCATTTTTATGTCCTGCGATCTCCAGTCGGGAATCTCTCTTGCTGGAGCTTGTCCTATTGCTTAGTGACCAAATAATCGTGTTTGTGCCACTGAAAAAAGAGGCTAATCATACGCCTTTTATTGACTTAAACCTAGGGGAATAGCGCGGTCTGGGCTTTTTTCTTCATGGGGGTTTTTATGAGTAATGAGAATAAAAAGGTAGAGCGTTCAGAGGATGAATGGAGAACTCTTCTGAGTCCTGAGCAGTTCCGGATCTGTAGAGAGAAAGGGACTGAAAGAGCGTTTACGGGTGAATATTACAATAATCATCAGATCGGGCTTTATAACTGTGTCTGTTGTGGCGAGCCTCTGTTTCGTTCCGAGGATAAATATGACTCTGGCAGTGGTTGGCCCAGTTTTTGGCAGCCGGTCGAGTTTGATTGTGTCGCTGAGCATCGAGATGGATCTCATGGCATGGTCAGAACAGAGATCACCTGTGCTAAATGTGATGCGCATCTAGGACATGTATTCCCAG
Source organism: uncultured Neptuniibacter sp. (assembly GCF_947498015.1). GTDB lineage: Bacteria > Pseudomonadota > Gammaproteobacteria > Pseudomonadales > Balneatricaceae > Neptuniibacter. Next base: position 2,365 of record NZ_CANMIR010000012.1, on the reverse strand, counting down.
ATGGACCTGAGCCTACAGGTTTAAGGTACTGTATAAATTCAGCATCACTGAATTTTGAGAAGGGCGAAGCTTAGATGAAATCTTTTAAATGGATCTATGAGCATGTGCAGGAGCATCGAGCAGGAGAGGATATTGAGATGCTACTGCCCCAGCCGCTTGCTGCTTCAGAGCTGGCTAAAGTAGCCGATGATCGAATACTCAGTGATATGATGCGGCGGGTATTTCGTTCTGGATTGAAGCACTCCCTTGTTGATGCTAAATGGCCTGAATTTGAGAAAGCGTTTTATGGGTTTGATCCGGATAAAATTTCACTGATGAGTGATGAGCAACTCGAGGCATTAATGCAGAATGAGAAGTTGATTCGGCACTGGGGAAAGATCAAATCAGCACGGGTTAATGCGTTGATGGTTACTGAGTTTGCCCGTCAGCATTCAGGTTTTGCTGCTTTTCTTGCTGATTGGCCGGGTGACAAGATTATCGATCTCTGGGCGCTATTGAAAAAACAGGGTAGCCAGTTGGGTGGGAACTCAGGGGCATATTTTCTGCGTATGGTCGGTAAGGATACCTTCATCTTAACGGATGATGTGGTGGCTGCATTGAAGGCGCAGGGGGTGATAGAGAAAAAACCGACCGCTAAGCGTGATCTTCAAAAAGTACAGGAAAGTTTTAACCAGTGGCAGCAGGAATCAGGACGTCCTTTGTGTCAGATAAGTCGGCTCCTCTCATATACCGTGGGTTGGTGAATTATCAGGTCAGGAAGAGGAACCATGAGAGATGGCCCCTCTTCATTGATCAGTTGAACTGAAGGAAGTCGATCAACTGATTGTCATTCATACCTAAAGAGAGTGTCTCAGAGACAAGCTTTCCAATTATCTCCTCATTCTCTTTTTCGGATGGGATTCCAACGAAAGTATGCTGCTTATCCGAACGGTAGGTTCCGGTGTAGCTTTTATCGCCTTTACTCACTTCAATACGTAGCAGCATAGCCAGATCAACAGTTTGTTTCAGGGCTGCTTTTTTTGCCGTATAACTAAGATCTAACAGGCTGACCTTCATTGTAAACTCGCCACCGTAAAATCTTCGGATACCCATGTCTTCCAGGGCATGCTCAGTGGTGTGTTTAAGTAGCTTCAAGCTGTCTTTTAGGCGGATTTCAGGGTGGGGCTGTTTGCTTGTCGAGCGAAGCCCAATAACTGGAGAGTTTCTCAGATCCAGAGGTTGTACATCGATCCGTTTCTCTTTACTCAATTGACGGTTAACTTGAACCTCAGGGTGTAGATCAAGGGTTTGAGCATTAAATGACATACAGCCTGTCACTGATAGGGCTAGTGTCATCAAAACTGCTAATAGAGGTAATTTAGGGTTCAATCGCATCTGATTACTCCATATCCTTTATTTTTCGGGGTTCTACGGAGAGTAGAAAGGTTGAAAGATTATCCGCAAGTTTGCGGATGGGGGGCTTGCCAGGTGTTTCTAGCCAGATTTCACCACTGTAATTGTCCACGCTGATGAAGTAATCATCATCGGGTTCAGTGCAGGCAATAAAAAATGTAAGTGGTCTTTTCTGCTGTCTTTTTGAGAGTGCGTGCCCAACGAGATTGCTTCTTAGACGTTCCATATCTTCGCTGTTCCAGGCCTGTATCAGGCTCAGGTCGCCGTCGTGGCAGGTAGCAGGAAGTGGATCAGACCAATATTGGGAATAAAATGCCTCCACGTCAGGATGGATACTCTCTTCAAGCGCTTCGCCGATACGTATAAACATATCATTGGTTTTGCGCTGAGGAGTGGGGCGCCATCTTACTAAAGTGCCCTCTGCTGCGTTCTCTTGATAGCAATCTGAAGGCCATTGAGCGTTGTAAGGGATCAGGGGGGCATCTGTGTGAAGCTGGTTAAATTTTTGAACAAAGCGATCAAGGGCCGCTTTGATTCCAGAATCGGACATAGGTGGTACAGCCTATATAGATTGTTTTGTTGGGATATTGATACGAATTTTACATCAATTGTTCCCTGGTTTTTCAGCAAATTCTTAGCGGTTATGAAAATCTAGACCCGATATTATTTTAAGGCGGGTTATCCAGATTGCTGATCAGGAATTTGGTTACTTTAAACGCTCTTCTATGGAAGGTGCTGTTTTTGCAGAAGTTTATACATAACCTACTGATTTTGTACAAAGAATGTTCAATGGAAATGTTTTTAAATTTTTTTATTTAAACGTTTGACAACCCCATTAAAACCCGTAAAATTCGCACTCCGTTTGGGGCGCTAAGTAATTGCTCCTGACGCGAAGCGGAGTGGTAGTTCAGTTGGTTAGAATACCTGCCTGTCACGCAGGGGGTCGCGGGTTCGAGTCCCGTCCATTCCGCCA
>NZ_CANMIR010000011.1 GCF_947498015.1 uncultured Neptuniibacter sp. | reverse complement strand
GGTAGAGCAGTTGGCTTTTAACCAATTGGTCATAGGTTCGAATCCTATACGACCCACCACTTAAAGAATCCAGCCATCGAGCTGGTTTTTTTATGCCTGAACGATAGTGCGATGAGTATAGGATGAGAACCGTCCCCGAAGGGAGGTTCGATTCGAAGGGCGTAGCCCGAAGAAAACAGCGGAGCCGGCGACGCTGGCCCAAAGGGCATAGTAATCCTATACGACCCACCACTTAAAGAATCCAGCCATCGAGCTGGTTTTTTTATGTCCGAACGATAGTGCGATGAGTATAGGATGAGAACCGTCCCCGAAGGGAGGTTCGATTCGAAGGGCGTAGCCCGAAGAAAACAGCGGAGCTTGCGACGCTGGCCCAAAGGGCATAGTAATCCTATACGACCCACCACTTAAAGAATCCAGCCATCGAGCTGGTTTTTTTATGTCTGCAGTAAGCTCCTTCCAACTTGTACTGATCAGCTCGCAGGTAGCTATATACGCCTGAGGCGTTCTCAGTGTACGTTCAGAACGCCTGTTTCGGAGGCTCTTTACCCATAGCTAGGGAGCCGGTAAAGAGAAGTTGTCGTTTCTCCTGAAGCGGATGGAAGTGTGCTGCCATCGAGTCCCTGAAGAGTGACTCAATACCTGTGCTTCTCATGAAGCCAAGCCCACCACTTGCTTCCAGCGCCTTTGCAGTCGTCTCTTTACAGGCTGCAGCCGCCATTGTTTTCCGTTTCACCATTTCGTTGACTGTTTCCAGATCGGCGCTGTAGTTAAAATTGTCGCTGATGCGAACCATATCCTCTACAGCAATCTGAATTGTGGTGAGTGCGTTCTCCATCTCTCCTAACAGGGTTGGTGTGACAGGATCAGTGCTTTCTGCGGTTATCTCTCGTGCTTTTTGGGCAGCGGATCTGGCAATGCCATGATAGACGGACATAATCAGCGGAAGGGCAACGGGAAGGACGACACTCCAGATCATATGAAAGTCGCCACGCGGCCGCTTGACCACTACGGCTTCTTCGGGAACAAAAGCATCAGCTATTTTGACGCTGTTTGAACCTGTACCTCTCATACCCAGCGGGGCCCAATTATCTAAAACAGAGACGCCTTCAGCGTTGAGAGGAAGTGGAAAGTGCAGCACCTGCCATCCCTCTTCAGAGTCCTCATAGGGCGCGGAGGTCACCAGAATATTACCGCTAGGGCTACCACTGGCAAAATGCTTCATCGCGTTTACCCGATACCCGCCATCAACCTTTGTCATGGTGCCGTTGGATGCCAGCCAGTCTCCCGCTCCGGTGCTGACCAGTACGAGTTCATTTGCGGCAACCTTTTCCAGTACGGCTTGTCCTGGGCGGCCGTGGGTATAGTTATAACGATTGGTGGCGATGATGTGCTGGTGCATAGAAAATGAAAGTGCGGTGGAGGGGTGGTATGTTGCGAGTTCCTGAATGAAGCGGCACATCTCAGAAAAGTTGCAGCCCTGTCCCCCTAGCTCCTCTGGAACAAGAGCCGAAAAAAGCCTGTGCTGCCGCAGAAGTTGATAGTTTTCCGCTGGGAAACGGTCGCTCTGATCTGCCTGCTCTCCATTTTTTGCGATTGTGGGGCCGATCTGCTCTAAGCAGGAAAGAAGAGGTGCGCCAGAGGTGTTTGTGCTGCTCTCTTCAGGTTGAGTTTGATTGTGTATAGCATGCATGGTGAGTCTCCCTGTGGATAGATCCACATGAATTTGTTGAGCTAAGCGGCTTGTTTGTCTCTATGGCCCTGTTTCGGTGACAGGGAGAGAAATTGACTTTGGCAAAAGACCAGAGGCTGATTACCCGTAGTCTCACAGGCGAGTACTTTTCCGATAATCATTCGGTGATCGCCGACCAGGAGAGTGCTTTCTATCTGGCATTCTAACCAGGCGGACCCACCAGGAATGATTATGGGCTGGGTCGGATCGATATTGAGCCCGGCAAACTTGTCACAGCCCTGTGTGGCAAACCGTTTTGCGATCTCCTGTTGGTTCTCTGCCAGAAAAGTGATCGCGAATTTTTTTACCTCACAGAAATAGCGATAGCTTGCACTACGACAATCGATACACCAGGCAATCAATGCGGGGGTGAGAGAAAGCGAATTAAAGCTGCTGATTGTCATTCCTATGGGTTGGCCCTGATCTGTCTGTGCGGTTACGACGGCTACCCCGGTGGGAAATTGGCTTAGACAGGTTCGTAGTAATGCTTTGTTCTCATCTATCGGTATCTTGCACATTGTGGTCACCATCGCCGGTTTGATCTCTTATGGTTGTAGTGTAGTTATTGAGTAGTCACTCTTTTACTTCTGGAATTGAAGGAATTAACTACACTTAGTGAAGTAACCAACTACACAAAATGGATGGAGGGTGGTGTGTCGTATAGGTCGTTCTGTCCGGTAGCGAAGGCGATGGAGGTCTTGGGTGAAAAATGGTCACTCCTGATTGCGTTGGAGTTACTCAGTGGTTCCTCCCGATTTAATGAGATCCAGCGTGGTTTGCCGACGCTCTCACCCTCCCTTCTAACGAAGCGTTTAGCCTCATTAGAGAGAGATGGTCTGGTGATGAAAAAACGGATTCATGGGCAGCGTGGATATGAATATTTCGCCACTGAATCCTGTAAAGAGCTCTCGTCTGTGATTGAACAGATCGGTGTCTGGGGGATGCGCTGGGCACGTGCAAATATGGCGGAAGATGATTATGACCTGGATCTGCTATTGGTCTATCTGGAGCGATCTATTCAACCGGATAAACTGATCGGCCATGAAACGGTGATCCGTTTTAATTTTACCGATGTCGCTGAATACGCTAATTGGTGGATTGTGGTCAATGATGATGTTGTTGAGGTCTGCATTCATGATCCGGGGAAGGAGGTTGATATCTACTTTAATGTTGGAGTTAGAGTGATGTGTCAGCTGTGGATGGGGGATCTGAGTTATAAAAGAGCGATACGAGATGGTTTGTTGAATTTGGTGGGGCCTAAGGTACTGATTAATAATGTTGAAAGCTGGCTGAAGCCGAATGTTTTAGCCGGTACTCCACGGCCAGATGCCATTATCGATTATGATTAGAAGGGGTGTTTTTCGCCTAAAACACACACATACATATCTCTTTTCATAATGCATACTGATGACTTTAGAACGTATCGATATAGAGCGGAGTTTGCTAGGGTCTCAGCAAGTTATATGCTTGTTATATGGGGCTATAGAAACTTGTGGCGCTCTGCATGGTCTTATATTCAATAAGGTGTGCTGGGGTTAACGATGTTAAGAATGGATCAGTGGGTTTTGGATGAGACGGATGGATTAATTCCGTTGTCCAAATGGCAAAAAACAGTCGATGTTATGGCTCGGGTTTTTGATGCGCCCGCTGGCTTCATTGTGCAGTTTACTCCTCTTGGTTACCAGGTTGTTATTTCCAGTGATCAGGAATCTAACCCCTATTCAGCCGGTTCGGTCATCCCTCTTGATACCAATATCTTCTGCAGGAAAATTATAGAAGAAAGCACTGGACTCTACGTTAAAGATGCATCTGATGATCCTGTCTGGGCAACAAATCCCGAGGTCAGAGATGATGGCTTTTGCTCCTATCTTGGACTTCCACTTTACTGGCCTTCCGGCGATCCTTTCGGGACCATCTGTGTGATGGATTTTAATGCTACGGATTATCGTCATGATTATGTTGAGTTGATGGAGGAGCTAAAGGGATTGATTGAGTCTGATCTTGAGATTTTGTCCCAATACCAGTTGATCTCCAATATGGCGATGACTGATGAGCTAACAGGTCTCTATAACCGTCGTGGCTTTAACTCTGTTTCACGTCAGTATGTTGCTCTGGCGAAGCGTTCGGGTATCACTCTTGGATTACTTTATCTGGATCTGGATGGGCTCAAAGAGATTAATGACGTTCAAGGGCATTCCAGTGGAGATCAGGCACTTATCGAGCTGGCTGATTCCATCGGTTATGCGGTGAGGGAGAATGATATCACCGCACGTCTGGCGGGCGACGAGTTTGTTGTTCTGGCTGCTGCTGAAAATCAGGAGCAGCTTGAGATGATCTCCCAGCGTATCTGTGAGGATATGAACAGTAAAGGTCTCAGTGTCAGTATTGGTGGTGTGATGCTTGATAAGAGAAACAGGCCGCTGGAACACTGGCTGGAGCTGGCAGATCGAAAGATGTACGAGCAGAAGCGTACTCACTGAGTATATTCAATTGCAGTGATCTCATACCAGACCTCGCTGCCATCCGGTTTTTCCAGGCAGACCTCATCACCCAGTTGCTTTTTGAGGAGCAGGCGAGCAAGGGGGGAGTCCATGGAGATATAGTCCGAACCCGCATCAATCTCATCGGGTCCAACGATACGGTGGCGTTTGCTGCTTTCCTGCTCATCAAGCAGGGTGACCCAGGCTCCGAAGAAAACGGTGTCCTGCTTCTCAGGGGCGGGAGCGCGATCAACTACCACCATATCTTCCAGGCGTTTGGATAGATAGCGAACCCGGCGGTCAATTTCGCGAAGTTGCTTTTTTCCGTAGATATATTCGGCATTTTCAGAACGGTCACCCTGAGCCGCAGCTTCTTTAACGGATTGGGTGATCTCTGGGCGTTTAACCTTCCAGAGGTATTTCAACTCATCATTGAGCCGTTTGTAGCCCTCTGCTGTGATGTATTTAGAACTGCGGGGTTGTGGAGCGCGCCATCTACCCATCTGTGACTCCCTGATTTTTATGAATTTATCCGTAAAGAATTTTAATCTTATGCCGATAAAAACGGGACACTAATTTGGTGATTTTAAAGTAAAAATGCGTACCGAACAGATACAAACACGGATTGAGGGTTATACCTCCAATCTGAGCCAGGCGGTTCAGAGTGGGAGTGGTGCGCAATTCTCAATGCTGTTGAGTCTGATTCACTCCAATCAACAACTGATCAAACCGGAGCATGTTGCTGCGGTCTCTGATAGTGAGTTCCGGCTTCCTGAATCGCAGAGTGCTTATCCAGATGTGAATGAGCTGCATGACGCAGAAGTGACAGGGCGTTTGAATCACGCAGTACATGAAGGCTTGGTAGGTGACTTTGCCTATGTGAATGGCTACCTCTATAGCCACAGCCATACGCCGCGTCAGACCGCGCTGGCCTCAGATGAATATGCCAAGGTTGCTCTGATCTCTACCGGTCAGTTAATGGTCGATGAGATTGAGGTCTCCCGCCAGCAGATCAGTGAAGCCGCCTAAATCTTACTCAGGTGTGCCACTGAATCTTTTCAGATTCACCCGCTTCAACTTTCCAGTATTCATCAGGATCATCTCCATCGGCCCAGCCTGAGGCGATACAGCGAACCTGTGTCTCCATCTCTTCGGACGCTGCCTGAGCGCAATCAAGATCTTTGGCCCAAGGGCTTTGATCTGATTTAAACCAAACGCTGCTCCATGCTTTTCCCGCGACTTTTTCGTGGATCAGCACTGGGACCTTTACCCCATCAATAGAGAGATCCAGTTCATGAATCCCTCCTTTGCTGGATTGGGCCTCGATCTTTTCTGAGTGCGTTGCCAGCCAACCCCGGATCTCATCCAAAGAGCGGTTCTTTACATAGATCTCAATATCGGGGTGTCGGGTGTCAGTCATGATTATCGTCGCTTATAAAACGGAGTATGCGGAGGATGCTGAGGCTTAGATAGCCGATTGCCGCCAGTATGATGCCAGTGCAGATGATGATCAAGCCGGTCAGGGCAAGTATCTCTTGAGAGATTGAGCTTTTGAGCAGGTATTCTGCTGAGCCCAAAAGTAGTAAACCGATAAAAAACGTGACAAAGCCAATACCCAGAAGAATCAGATTCTGGCGGGGGTTATCAGCACGGGCATAGAGCCACTGTTTAATTTTGCTGTTCATAGTCGGGTGAAGAGGCCGAGCTTAACATCCAGTGTAAGGTCCAGTGTCTTAAGCGCACAGATCTTATCCCGGGCACTCTGATTCAGGCGCTGCCCATGCGGAGTCATCGCCAGTAGAGAGCTGATCTGCTCCGGACTGTTCAGATGAAAATCTGTGTTGACGGTCTCAACAGATGTGAGAGTGAAATAATCTTTGAGCGTCTCAGCTGGATCAAACTGACTCTCCCGTATCTGGCTATAGATCTGCTCTCTGAGTTCACGGAGGTGGTCCTCGCCGGGCCATGCAACCAGAAGTGTGCTGCCGGGTTTCATTGTACGTGCCAGTGCTTCAGGCATCAGGCGGCTGAACAGAACCAATTGCAGGTCGAGAGAGTGCTCTGGAACAGGCGCATTTGCACCAGATGCGACCAGCCAGGTGATCTGCTTTGAGCGGTTGCAGGCTGCTTTCACCGCATGTTTAGAGATATCGAGACCTGCGAGATCGGCACAGACCCCCGCAGTTTTCAAATGCTCACTTAAGCGCTCGGTGTAATAACCCTCACCGCACCCCATATCCATAATGCGGGGTGCCTCGATCGTTTTGCACGCTTGGGTTGCCAGCTCATTGATCCTGTTCGAGAGTGCCTGGTAGTGGCCCTGCGACAGAAAAGCCCGCCGGGCCTGGACCATTTCTGGATTGTCCCCGGGGTCTTTAGAGCGTTTCTTGTGGGCTAGCAGCAGGTTCCAGTAACCCTGTCGTGCAGCATCAAAGCTGTGGTTGTTCTCACAGCGCAGATTTCTCTCCTGCTGATAAAGAGATGAGGCACATACAGGGCAGATCAGCTGCATAAGGGTCGCCTTAACTTTCTGTCAGAAGACGTGCCATGATGTTTTCGTACAGATCGGATAGGGTATCCAGATCTTTACAGCTGACACGCTCATTCACTTTATGGATGGTCGCATTGATGGGCCCTAATTCAACCACCTGTGCCCCGGTCGGAGCAATAAAGCGACCATCAGAGGTGCCGCCCGAGGTGGAGAGTTCGGTTTCCAGTCCGGTGATCGCTTTAATCGCCTGCTGGCTGGCTTCTACCAGATCGCCTTCAGCTGTCAGGAAGGGATTACCCGAGAGAGTCCAGTCAATATCCCACTCAAGATTATGGTTGTTCAGAATGTCGCGAACCCGGCTTTTGAGTTCATCCGCTGTGACCTCAGTGGAAAAGCGGAAGTTGAACATAATGTCTACATGGCCTGGAACCACGTTGGTTACACCGGTGCCGCCATTGATATTAGAGATCTGGAAACTCGTAGGTGGGAAGAAGTCATTACCCTCATCCCAAACCTCAGCCGCCAGCTCTGCAAGGGCTGGTGCAGCCATATGGATCGGGTTTTTAACCAGATGGGGATAGGCAACATGCCCTTGAATACCGCGAATGGTCAGTGAGCCTCCAAGTGAACCGCGGCGACCGTTCTTGATGACGTCACCGACCTGTTCCGTGCTGGAGGGTTCTCCCACGATGCACCAGTTGATCTTCTCTCCGCGAGCTTCCAGATGATCAATCACGCGCGTTGTGCCATTGATCCAGGGCCCCTCTTCATCACTGGTAATCAAAAGAGCGATAGAGCCAGCATGGTCCGGGTGGTGTTCAATAAAGCGCTCCAGTGCTGTTACAAAGGCTGCTAGGCTACCTTTCATATCTGCAGCGCCACGTCCACAGAGCATTCCCTGTTCGATAGTGGCTTCAAACGGTGGGAACTCCCAGCGCTCCTCAGGGCCCGAAGGGACGACATCGGTATGACCAGCAAAGCAGAAAACAGGTCCCGATTCACCGCGGCGTGCCCAGAAATTTTTTACATCCTCAAACTGCAAACGCTCAATTTTAAAACCCAGGGCTTCTAAACGAGCGATCATAAGATCCTGGCAACCTGCATCTTCCGGGGTGACAGAGCGGCGGTTGATGAGATCCTTAGCCAGTTCAATGGTTGCAGAGAGGTGCTGAGACATAATGGAATTCCGGTAGGCTTGAAAAGATAGGCGCGCAGTAAAGCGCGCCATGCAGAGTTAATCCAGAAGGATTAGTTATGCTTGTGTAGCTCTTCGTTCAACTCAATCGCAGATTTGTTGGTTTTAACCTCAATGCGACCATTCTGAGAGTTGCGACGGAACAGAAGATCTGGCTTACCTGCCAGCTCTGCGGCTTTGACAGTGCTCACTTCGTTATTCTGGTCATCCAGAATAGTGACTTTAGAACCTGCAGTTACATAAAGACCTGCTTCCAGTGTGCAGCGATCGCCCAGCGGCAGACCCAGACCTGCGTTTGCACCCAGTAGGCAGTTTTCACCTACAGAGATCACAACGTCATTACCACCGGATAGGGTACCCATTGTGGAACAGCCACCACCCAGGTCAGATCCGTTACCCACAACAACGCCTGCAGAGATACGGCCTTCGACCATGCTAACACCCAGAGTACCAGCATTGAAATTAACAAAGCCTTCGTGCATGACGGTAGTACCTTCACCGACATGTGCGCCCAGACGTACACGGGAAGCATCACCGATACGGATGCCTGCAGGAACGACGAAGTCAGTCATTTTCGGGAATTTATCTACAGAGTTAACGCTCAGAATTCGGCCCTGAGCGCGTGCAGCTAACTGACGTTTCGGCAGATCATCCAGAGAGATTGCGCCTTCATTGGTCCAGGCTACGTTAGGCAGCAGTCCAAAGATACCGGTCAGGTTGATGCCGTGAGGCTGTACCAGACGGTGAGAAAGCAGGGATAGTTTAAGATAGGCTTCCGCTGTTGAGGTAGGGCCTTCATCAGATTCCAGAATACACAATACCAGTGCCTGTTTTGTGCCTTCCAGAATCTCAACGATCTCAGCCTGATCTTCTGCACCGACTGAGAGGAACGCAGCTTCAAGATCTTTCAGCTGTGATTCCTTGAGTTCGATTGCTGCGTTACCACCGGTATAACCTACTTTTTCCGCAACCGCTTTCACCATCGCATCATCTGCGCTCATCAGTGGTGCGTTGTAATACACTTCCAGCAGTTCACCAGCAGAGGACTTTGTGCCTACGCCCAGACCGAATGCAAAATTTGCCATGTTAATCTCCAGATTTTTAAATGCTTAAATTCTATGCTGTGTAAGCCCTTAACCAAGCAGGGCGGAATATTCTGTATCTTTAAAACCAACCTTTCTTACGTCGCCTGTATCCAGGACCGGACGCTTAATCATGGCTGGGTATTCAAGCATCAACGCAATGGCTGAGCTCTGATCAATCTGATTTTTAACCTCGTCGGGTTGTTGCCGCCATGTTGTTCCGCGTTTGTTCAGCAGCAGCTCCCAGCCCAATTCATCGACCCAGCTGTTCAGCCGTTCTGCATCAAGACCATCTTTACGAAAATCATGGAAACGGTATTCAATCTGGTTCGACTCCAACCACTTACGGGCCTTTTTTATCGTGTCGCAGTTTGGGATGCCGTAGAGAGTGATCATCTGCTTGCTCCGGTTCAGAGAGATTCTACGTAAGCGCGGATGCGGTTTGCCGCTTCCACACACTCATCTACTGTTGCAACCAGGGCCATACGAACAAACCCGGCTCCCGGCAGCAGACCATCTGTTTCACGGGAGAGGTAACGGCCAGGTAGAACAGTTACATTCTGAGAAGCAAACAGCCCCTGAGCAAATTTATCATCGGCGATCGGTGTTTTGGCCCAGAGATAGAAGCTGGCATCGGGACGCTTTACATCCATGACCGGCTCAAGAATACGGATCACAGAATCAAATTTGTGGCGATACTGATCACGGTTATCAAGCACATGATCCTCATCGTTCCATGCCGCAATTGAAGCCAATTGATGCTGAATCGGCATAGAGCATCCATGGTAGGTGCGGTAGGAGAGGAACGGTTTCAGCAGTTGAGCATCACCGGCAACGAAACCGGAGCGGAGTCCTGGCAGGTTGGAACGTTTTGACAGGCTGTGCATCACAATACAGTTTTTGTAATCATCGCGTCCAAGCTCTGCACAGGCTTGCAGAAGGCCAACTGGGGCCTGGTCTTCATTCAGGTAAATTTCTGAATAGCACTCGTCTGATGCAACAATGAAGTTGTACTTGTCAGATAACGCGATCAGTTTTTTCAAAGTATCCAGGTCAGTGACAGCACCTGTCGGGTTGCTCGGGGAGCAGAGAAAGAGTAGCTGGCAGCGCTGCCAGATCTCTTCTGGAACGGCATCGTAATCCGGGATGAAGCCGTTTTCCGGCAGGCAGTTTAGGTAATAGGGTTCAGCGCCTGATAGGTATGCCGCCCCTTCATAGATCTGGTAGAAAGGGTTAGGTGAGATGACCAGTGCATCCGGAGCACGGTTAACCGCAGCCTGAGTAAACGCAAAGATCGCTTCGCGTGTCCCATTGACCGGTAATACATTATCTTCACCACTCAGGGTGCCCGCATTCAGTTTGAAACGCCGGGTGCACCATTGAGAGATCGCTTCCCTCAGTTCTGGCAAACCTTTCGTCGTTGGATAGTTTGCCAGCTTGTCCATGTTCTCAATCAGGCACTCTGCAACGAACGGTGGTGACGGGTGCTTGGGTTCACCGATAGACAGCGCGATATGCTCCAGGTCTGTTGGAGGGGTTACCTCAGCTTTCAGAGCCGTCAGTTTTTCAAAAGGGTAAGGCTGTAGCAGACTTAGATCGCGGTTCATACGGGTCCTTAAACTCCCAGTGCAGGGCTGGATAATGAAAACAAGATGCAGAATTTCAGGGGCAGAAATTATACCTGAGAACCGCACTGGGATTAAGTCCCTTGTGCAGTTGCAGCCGCTATCTGCTGCTGTAGAGCTTAATTTGTCCTTATCTTCGAATCGAACTATGATGAGGAAGTGGTTCTAACACCCGTTTGATTTGTAATGTGTAGGCTTCCATATGCACGCTGAAAGACGTATTTATCCTCGGATCCATGTGAAACTCCCCGCAGAACTATCCAGTGGCGATGGGCAATCTGTCGATGTCTCGCTGATCAATCTCAGTTTAGGCGGGATGCTGGTCGAGGGGGGCGCTGATTTAGCAGAGTTAAAACCTGTGATCACAGGGGCGCCTTTAGAGGTAAATCTGCATTTCGGACTGAATGATCAGCCGGTTCATTGCCTGTGCCGTGTTGTCTACAAACAAAGGCAATCTCAGCGCTGCTTACGGTATGGTCTCTCTGTTTTGAGTATGGATCTGCAGACACAGGAGCAGCTACAGTCCTATATTGAACAGCAGCTGCACTAGGGGCTACCCGATCTGTTTCTCTGGCTCAGGGGCATCCAGACTTTTCAGTCCCAGCTTCTCTCGGGCACCCTCGATGTATGTCAGGGTTGCTGGTACAAACAGCAGGATCAGTACTGTGCCGTAAGCCAGACCAAAGACGATCGATACCGCCATCGGTATCAGGAACTGGGCCTGCAGCGAAGTTTCAAACAGAATCGGAGTTAATCCCGCAATAGTTGTCAGTGAGGTCAGAAGCACCGCTCTTAGACGCTGGCAGGCTGCTTCCACAATCGCCTCTTCAACCGCCATCCCCTTTTTACGGAGCTGTTTGTAAAACGTCACCAGTACGATGGAGTCATTGATGACGATGCCGGATAAGCCAAAGCAACCAAACAGCGAGAGTATGGTCATGCTAAGGCCCATCACTCCATGCCCCAGAATGGCGCCGGTCAGGCCTAATGGGATTGCCAGCATCACCGCGATCGGCCAGCTATAAGAGGCAAAGACCCAAGCTAAGATAATAAATATCAGGGTTAAAGCGAGTAACAATCCCAGTTTCATATCGGCTAGTGTCTCTCGCTGGCTCTTGTTTTTGCCTTCAAAGCTGGCGGATACGCCATAACGGCTTAGGATCTGCTCCAGTTTCCCTGATTTCAAATCTGCAATAATTTCATCGGCGTTAGCGGCGCTTTCATCAAGATCAGCTGTAACCTTAATCGAAAGCTGCCCATCCACCCGAGTCAGAGTGTCGAGGCCCTGTTTTGCACGGAATGATACGATATTGCTGAGAGGGGTTGTGCCTCCTCCGGGCAGGACAACCGGTAGCTGTTCAATAACATTAAGGCGATAGCGTTCCTCTTTGGGAAGCTGGATACGCACTTCGATCTCATCACGGTTGTGATAGAAATTTTGCACCTCAATACCATCGAAGGCGGCACGCAGCTGTCTGCCAACGCTGTCCAGCGTCATTCCGGCTGATTTTCCAGCAGGGGTCAGTTCGTAGATCAGCTGGGATTTTCCGAAGGGAAGGTCATCGTCAATATTGGTCAGGCCAACATAGGGTTTCAAGCTCTCCTGAAGCTCCAGAGAGGCCTGTTTAAGCTCATGGATGTTGGTCCCGGAGAGTTTAACCTCAATCGGTTTGCCCGGAGGGCCGCTGCGGGCAACATCGATTGAGAACTTCTCAATCCCCGCTGGGACTGTAATACGTTCTCTCCAGGCTCTGTTCAGCTCGGTTGTGCTCACCTCTCTGTCGTCACTGGGGTAGAGTTCAACCTGAAGTGATCCGAACTCATCACCACGATTTCCAGATGCAGAGGTGCGGGAGAAAGCGGCGCTGCGCAGCTGTTGGAAGGAAACTTTAACATTGCCCCCACCCAGTGCACTATCTGTTGCTTCTAGCTGTTCATCCAGATGCTGGATAAAACGGTCGACAAGATCAGAATCGGTACCTGCGGTGAACTGAACGTTGGCGGTCATTGTGTCCCGTTCGACGGCAGGGAAAAAAGTAAATTTAATCCGGCCGCCAGCGATCAGACCGATGGCGATGATAAAGACCGCAAACGCGGTGGCGATGGTTGCACCCCGGTAACGGATCGCCAGTCTGACCCAGCCTCGGAAGTGGACATCGCGGAAACGATTGAATCCATTATCCAGACGAATCCGCAGAGCGGAAGGATGCAGGTCATCGGCCTTTTTAATACTGTGATGAAGATGACCCGGGAGGATCAGGAAGCACTCCACAAGAGAGGCCAGAATGACACAAATTACAACGGTGGGGATATCGATCAGGATATTACCGATCCGCCCGTCGATCAGGAGTAGAGGGAGAAACGCAGCAATTGTGGTTAGGGAGGATGCAGTGACCGGTGGCAGCATGCGGTGGGCGCCCCCGATAGCCGCTTGCAGCCCGGGCTCACCCATCTGTACGTGGGTGAGAGTGTCCTCACCTACAACGATCGCATCATCAACAATAATACCGAGAGCCATAATCAGACCGAAGAGACTGATCATATTGATGGTGCCGCCGATGCCATAAAGTACGGCCAGGGTAGCCAGGAATGAGACCGGGATACCTACAGTGACCCAGAACGCAACACGGGCGTTGAGGAACAGAAAAAGTATCCCGATCACCAGAACCAAACCACTAAGACCATTTTTCAACAACAGATTGATACGCTGCTGGACCGGCTTCCAGCGTTCATCGTAGGTGATCATCTGAATGTTTGAAGGGAGGGTCGGTTTAACCTCTTCCAGCCACTCGTTCAGGATTTGCGCAGATTTGAGTGTGTCCTGGGTTTCTGTACGACGTAAGCGGATCATTACCGCCGGTTTGCCTTTATGCTTGAGTAATACCTGACTATCTTTTAGGGCGAGCGATACATCTGCGATATCACCAAGGCGAATCAGTCGCCCCTGATTGTCAGTGATGACCGGTAACTGACGGAAGCCTTCGACATCTCGCTGCTGATTGAGGCTACGGATCTGCCGGGATCCATCCCCTTTAGCCGCTGTTCCGGCGGGAAGATCGAGGCTCCGCAAGCGGATGCTATTGGCGACTTGTGCCATGGTCATGTCCAATTCATTGAGCTGTGCGGCGGGCAGCTCAATACGGATCTGCTTGTCAGGTAAACCGGTAAAATCTACTTTGTTGATACCCCTTGCCAACAGTTCCTGCTCAAAGCGCTGAGCGTAGGAGCGTAATTCCTCCAGAGATCCGCTACTGCTACTCAGGATCAGGCTGGCGATCTGTTCATAGCGGATAATGCGTTGAACCAGAGGCTCCTCAATATCTGAAGGCAGCTCGCCGCGTA
This sequence comes from uncultured Neptuniibacter sp., assembly GCF_947498015.1. Taxonomy (GTDB): domain Bacteria; phylum Pseudomonadota; class Gammaproteobacteria; order Pseudomonadales; family Balneatricaceae; genus Neptuniibacter. The sequence continues at coordinate 104,813 of NZ_CANMIR010000011.1, read as the reverse complement.
CGTTATCGATTTTCTGCTTCACTTCGTCGAGCAGGAAATCAACATCGGTATCGGGATCGACCTCAATTCGGATCGATGCGGAGCTTTGGAGTGCGGTTGAATAGAGTGCGTCGATGCCGGTCAGCGATTTTAGCTCCTCTTCAATCGGCAGGACGATGGAGGTTTCAATATCTTCTGCCGCCGCTCCGCTCCAGGGGACCGATATCGTGATGATGTCCAGCTCAAATGAGGGGAAAAACTGCGTGTTCAGTTTCTTCAGTCCCCATACTCCTGCCAAAATCATCAATAGCATAAACAGGTTCGCAGCGACCCTGTGACTGGCAAACAGAGCGGTCAGGTTCTGCATCGGGCCCTGATAGTTATTCATGGGTCTGGGCCTTGTCAGAGGCAGCGATATCTTTGACTTTCAAGCCTGAGATCGCGTTGGGCAGCTGTGTTGTAACCAGACGGTCGCCGGGTTGAATCCGGGTGCTTCGGATCAGGACGATCGCTTCTCCCTGATCATTGTAACTATCCCCTAACCGTTCCACCTGAATGGCTTCCAGGGTGTTATCAACTACCCGATAAACTCGGTTCAGTCCATACAGGGCAACGGGCGGTATCGGGATTACACCTCTGACCGGGGGAAGATCAACTTTAATCTCCAGTGTTCTTCCAGGCTCCGGGTGGTAGCTGCTGGGTGTAATTTTAAACAGGGCATCAACCCCGGCACGTCCGGCGTTAACCTCTGCGGCGATCCGATCCAGTTTTAATGCGATGGCCCGGTTATCGATCAGGCCAACGGCATTAATCGCCATTCCATCCTGATCACGGAGTTCCGGCAGAATGCGACTTGGAACCTGGGCACGTACCTCAAGGCGTTCAAGGCTATATAAACTGAGAAGCGGGTCCCCTGCACGGACACGGTCTCCGGGGGAGACGTTAAGGGTGGCGATACGTCCCTGAAACGGAGCCTTTATCTGCGTGCGATCAAGATCAAGTTGCGCGGCTTCCAGAAGGCTCTGAGCACGCTTTAATTGCGATTCAAGTTGCTGAAGGCGGTTAGGGTGATCGGCAATCGATCTTTCCCGTTGAGTCAGGGAGAGTGTCTGTTGCTGATAGTCGCGGCGTGCACTGTCCAGATTTTCCTGGCTGGCGACTTTACGTTTGATCAGGTTCTTATAACGCTCGACAGTCTTTAAACTCAGCTGCTGTAAATTGCGCTCAATCTTCTGTGATTTCAGGTCCGACTGATAACGGACCTTCTCGGCCTCGATCTGTGCCAGGTAGTTATCGACGTCGGCCTGGCGCTGTGATAGCTGTAGCTGAGCGTCTCTATCATCCAGTTTTATGAGGAGTTGATCTTGCGAAATGGTTTTACCTTCGTCGGTATCAACCGACTGAATAAATGCGGTAACAGCAGCGGTCATGCGAGTCATACGTGGTGATTCGACGGTCCCATAAAGTGTCAGAGCGGGTTGATGAGTACCTGGTGTTGCAGAGATTGTCTGTACACTCCATACCTTCTCAGCTACAGGCCGGGAGGGTGCCTGGGGTTTGCTTTTTACTAATGCGGTAAAGGCAAGGATCGCCACCAGGATGATTGCGATCGGAAGTATCCATTTTAACCGGTTCACCTGTTTGGTTGATGATTCGCTCATTATAACTCTCATGACTCAGGGGATATCCTTAATACCGACTATATTAGCTGAATCGGATCTACGGGGTCAGCAACAGTTTCATATCTTTACAAAATTTACCTGCAGATAGCGGCCTTTTGGGGATCATGCTAACTTACTGATATTACACAATTCAGGAGGTTTCATGCATACGGATAGCGTACGTTGTTTAAATGCTACTGGATTTCACCGGATGGTTTATCATGAGTGGGGAAGTGCAGATAATGACCGAGTTGTGGTCTGTGTACATGGACTTGCCAGAAACAGTCGGGACTTTGATGAACTCGCGAAACTACTGTCACGTGATTATCGGGTAATCTGTCCTGATATTGTCGGACGGGGCGAAAGCGACTGGCTGCCTTCCGGGCAGCCCTATGCCATTCCTCAGTACCTCAACGATATAACCACTCTGCTGGCGCGACTCAATGTTGATCAAGTGGACTGGGTCGGTACCTCAATGGGGGGGATTATTGGGATGTGCCTGGCTGCCTTGCCTGGGTCCCCCATCAAACATCTTGTATTAAACGACATAGGGGCATTTATTCCCTCTAGCGCATTGCAGCGAATTTCAGACTATCTGGGTGATAAGCAGTTTGCTACGCTCGATGAGGTTGAAGCTTACATGCGTCAAACCTATGTTTCATTCAGCAAACTTTCAGATCAGCAGTGGCACCATCTGGTCAGATCTGGTTGTAAAGAAAGGCCCGAGGGGGGCTACGCCTTGCATTATGATCCAGCGATTGCGCAGGCGACACTGGAAAATGCATCAGAAGATATAGACCTCTGGCCGATTTGGTCAGCGATTCAGATCCCGCAGCTGCTTATCTGGGGGGAGAGTTCTGATGTTTTGCAGGAAGAGACTGTACGAAAGATGCAGGCAAACGATAAACTGGATCTCGTAACAGTGCCTGATACGCCTCATGTACCATCCCTGATGGAGCGCGATCAGATCAAACAGATTCAGGAGTGGCTTCGACTCCACCGAAACAGATAAACAGGATTACTAGTTATGGGCGTGATTACTCGCTGGCCCCAGCATCAGCTTTGCCTGAGCGATAATGAGCGTGCCGCTGCGGTTGCAGCAGTTGAGCGTGCCTTTGCTTCCACATTGGAATCTTTAAAAGTGGATATCGGGCTGGTGGATATGTTTGAGGCGATCTATGTGCCTCTGGGAGCTTGGCTTGCCTGCCAGAAACAGCAGAAAAGCGGACCTTTAGTGATGGGGATTAACGGTGCCCAGGGGGCAGGTAAATCCACGCTCTTCAATCTGCTGGAGGTGATTCTGACAGAGGGGTTTGGGCTTAAGGTTGTCGGGTTCTCGATTGATGATCTTTATAAAACCTATGACGAGCGCAGAGAGCTTTCTGAAACTGTCCATCCCCTGTTACGAACCCGAGGCGTGCCGGGTACACATGATGTGGATCTGGGAATTGATATTCTCAACTCATTGATAGCCAGTGATGAAAATACCATTACTAAAATTCCGGTCTTTGATAAGTCTACCGATGATCGATGTCAGGCAGCGGTATGGCAGGAGTGGATTGGACCTGCAGATGTAATCGTACTTGAAGGGTGGTGTGTAGGTGCTGATCCTCAGGAGCCTGAACAGCTGGCGAAAGCGATCAACGATCTTGAAAGTGAGCAGGACACAGCAGGGTTGTGGCGGGAATATGTGAATGCACAGCTTGCAGGGCCCTATCAGGAACTTTTTTCCATGATTGAAGTGCTGGTGATGTTAAAGGTCCCGAGTATGGATGCGGTGTTCGAATGGCGCTCCCTTCAGGAGAAGAAACTGGCTGAGCGGGTTAAATACATTTATGACACGCAGCAGCCTACAGAGCACCTTAGAATCATGAATGAAGAACAGATTCAGCGTTTTATTCAGCATTACGAGCGTCTGACAAGGCATATGCTTGAGGAGATGCCATCCCGTGCGGATGTGACACTCTGTCTGAATAATAACCATAAAATTGCTGAGATTAAGATTAACAAGCCGTTGCAGAGCTGCAATTAAGGACACCTATGAAAACATTAGTAAAAATCACTCTGGTAACTCTGATGCTGGCATCTCTGTCGGGTTGTCAGACCGCATACTACTCAGCGATGGAGCAGGTGGGGGTCCATAAGAGGGATATTCTGGTGGATCGGGTTGAGGAAGCGAGAGAGTCTCAGGAGGAGGCACAGGAACAGTTTAAAGATGCCTTGGAACAGTTCCGTTCGGTGGTTAGTTTTGATGGTGGAGAACTGGATAAACTCTATAATCGCCTTCAGGGTGAATATGATGACAGTGTTGCAGCCGCAGAGGATGTCAGCAACCGAATTGATAAAGTGGAACAGGTCTCTGAAGCGCTGTTCGAAGAGTGGGAAGAGGAACTGACGAAATACAGTAACCGCAAATTGCGTGACCAGAGTGCCGCTAAGCTTCGAACCACTAAGGCGCGTTATGCCGAACTGATCCGTTCATTAAAACGTGCTGAAAAACGGATGCCCCCAGTTCTCAGTGCTTTGCAGGATAATGTGTTGTTTTTAAAGCATAACCTTAATGCTCGGGCGATCGGGTCATTGAAAGCGGAGTACCGTGGTATCAAGAGTAATATCGATCTGCTGGTCAGGGATATGGAAAAAGCGATCACTGAATCGGACCGCTTTATCAAGCAGATGGAGCAGGGGTGAACGGCTCTGTTTAGATAGGCAGGAATGTCATCGAAGCTGCACCATGGACAACCCGGTTTATGGTGCGGTTATTTTTATCCGCAATCACATTGGCCATGAGATCCTGCATCCCGATCAGTTTTCCCAGGATCCTCTCGAAACTGTAGTTAGTTATCCCGGTGGTAGAGATGCCGTTGCTGAGTAGATAGAGCTCTCCGTTGGGTCGCTTGCGGTTGTTGAGGTGCCAGGCAAAGGATTCAAGGTTCCGTGCGGAGTTGTAAAGCTTCTGCTGATCCAGCTCATCGAGAATAAATATCTCTTTCTTGCCATTGTATGCACGGTCGAGCATGCCAGTAATTCCAGCCATCAGTGCAAATACCCGGTCTCCCTCGAATTGTTCAGAGAACGCCAGCGGTAAAGCTTCTACGCCATCAAGGTTATTCAGTTCCGGAAAACCACCGGCCAATCGTTGTGGTGGATGAAGCTGATCGAGACGGCGTGAGATCGTCATGCCGGGCTTTTTCTTAAGCTCCTTCGGGTTGCGCTTATAGAGTTTAACTGTGAGTTCCTGGGTCAGTTTGCGCCAGGTTTTCAGGTTGATATCGGCGACCATGTCAATATCAGACTTAGCTAGATTCTTGATTTGGAAAGGCTTTGCGTTTTTGTCGGTGCAGCCTGAAAACAGAACCAATAGAGTGAAAAACAATATCAGACGCATAGTATCCCTTATTGATGCGTAACCCTTTTGTTGGAACTATAAAGCTATTATCCATCCCCCGACAAGCAAAGGCTAACAGTGACTATGAACAGTTTTCAGGATTGGTTACGCAAAGAGGATGTAAAGGTTGTTGAGCAGCGGGCTCTGGGAGGTGGCTGTACAGCGGACGCGCAACGAATCCGGCTCGATACGGCACAGCTGCTTTTCGTGAAGCAGCAAAGCGATCCTGAGGTTGGCCAGTTTTTGGCTGAAGCGATAGGGCTGGATGCGTTAAGGAGATCAGGAGCAGTTCGAACCCCGAAGGTGATTGCCGTGGGTGATCGTTTTTTACTCCTCGAGTATGTTGATTCTGCACCGAGATCTTCAACGTTTGAGGAGCAATTAGCACAGTCGCTCGCTACACAGCATACCCAGACATCGACGCAGTTTGGATTTAGCTCAGATACTTTCTGCGGCCCGACGATTCAGCCTAACGATCAGGGGGCGGATGGTTATCAATTTTACAGTGAGCATCGTTTTCTCTATCTGGCACAGAGGTGTGTCAGACAACAGGCTTTGGATCGGGTTGCGATGGATAAAATTGAAGTGATCTGTAACCGACTACCACAACTGGTCCCGATTCAGCCCCCAGCGTTGCTCCATGGAGACTTATGGGCAGGTAATGTGATCACTGGTACAGAGGGGGAACCGATACTTATTGATCCCGCTGTCTATTATGGCTGGCCTGAAGCAGATCTTGCGATGACAAAACTGTTCGGAGGGTTCAGTGACTGCTTCTATCAAATCTATAACGAATGTCGCCCATTAGAGGCAGGCTGGGAAGAGCGAATGGATCTTTACAACCTTTGGCACCTGTTAAACCACCTTCTGTTGTTTGGTAACAGTTACCTCAGAGAGGTTGAGCGCGTTATCGAAAAGTATGTTTAGTGCTATAGTGAGCGACCTACTCAGTTTGAACTTTTCACCCAAGAGATAGATATGAATAAACATGGTGACCTGACCGCCACGCGGCGGGAATATCTGGCAAAACCGCTACACCGATCAGATCTGGAAAGTGACCCCGTTGAGATGTTCTCCCAATGGATGGAGGCTGCTATGGAGGTTTCTCCTGATGATGCAACGTCAATGACACTGGCAACGGCAAATTCGGCGGGGATGCCCTCTGCGAGAATCGTTTTGCTAAAGCATTTTGATCAGCGAGGTTTTGCCTGGTATACAGATTATCGTAGTCAAAAAGGGGGCGATCTGGCAGAAAATCCCCAGGCTGAGATTATGTTTTACTGGTATGGACTTGAGCGGCAGGTCAGGATTCAGGGTTCTGTTGTTAAACTCAGTCGTGAGCAGGGTGAAAAATACTTTAATGAGCGTCCGCTTGGTAGCCGTTTGAGTGCTGCGGCATCTTGTCAGAGTGCCTCTGTAGAGAGCCGTGAGGTGCTTGAAGCTGCTGTTGAAGCTCTTAAGAGTGATCACCCGGACGGAAATGTGCCCCATCCTGAAGAGTGGGGAGGCTATCTATTAAAACCCACCCGATTTGAGTTTTGGCAGGGACGCGAAAATCGTCTGCATGATCGCTTTCAGTACAACTTAACCGAGGGTAACTGGAAGGTTGAGAGGTTGCAGCCATGAATGCAGAAACGAAGGATACGCTGGTCACAGTTGAACCTGCACAGGCTGCTAAAGCCTGTGTGATCTGGCTTCATGGGCTAGGGGCTGACGGGTACGATTTCAAGCCGATCATTCCTTACCTGAAACTACCAGAGCATCTGTCTGTACGGTTCTTGTTTCCGCATGCGGAGGAGATGCCCGTCACTGTAAATGGCGGTATGCCGATGCGCGCCTGGTACGATATTCTTGAGATGAATATCGAACGTAAAGTGGATAAAGCAGCTCTGATACGCTCATCTGAAAGGATCGCTGACCTGATTCAGGCACAGATTGAATCGGGAATCCCTGCAGATAAAATTGTGCTAGCGGGTTTTTCTCAGGGAGGGGCTGTGGCTTATCATACGGCGCTCTGTTACCCGCAAAGGCTGGCAGGGTTGATAGCGCTTTCAACCTATACTGCCACTCTTGAAGAGATCACTCGCAACAGAAGTGCAGAGAATTCAAATCTGCCTGTTATGATCGCCCATGGAACGATGGATGATGTTGTTCCGGTACTTTTGGGTGAGCAGGCACGTACAGTCCTGGAAACACTGCAATATAAACCCCATTGGCTTACCTATCCTATGGGTCATGAAGTGGTTATTGAAGAGATAGAAGCGATTGGTCAGTGGATAACTGAATCTTTGGCCAGCTAATCGGAGTTGAAAGTAAATGAAAGTATCGCAGAATAAAGTTGTTCTGTTTCACTATGCCCTAATCAATAGTGAAGGGGAGGTGCTTGATGGTTCAGCAAATGGTGAGCCATTACCCTACCTGCACGGGCATAAGAACATAGTTCCCGGACTTGAATCCGCAATGAATGGCCGTTCAGCGGGTGATAAATTTCAGGTGAAAGTGTCACCGGATCAGGGCTATGGTTTGAGGGATGAAGCTAAAGTACAGATTGTGGATAAGGCTTCATTTGAAGGGTTTGGTGACCTGCATGAGGGTATGGTTTGCCAGATGGAAGGTGAAAAGGGCGAACTGGAACTGGTCTGCATCACGAAAATAGATAGTGATGAAGTGACTGTTGATGGTAACCACCCGTTTGCTGGTATTGAACTGTGTTTTGATGTTGAAGTTGTTGATGTGCGGGAAGCAACAGAGGAGGAGCTTTCTGCGGGGCGCATTGAGCCCTGAAGTCAGTTTCCATTAAGCAAAAAGCTTTATGCTTACTGTCTGCCGTATACACTTCCCGCACCTTAGGAGATAAAAGATGCGATTGATTCTTGCCTTACTTATTCCATGGCTCCAGTTTTTTACAATTGGCAGGCCGATAGCAGGCATTATCTGCCTGATCCTCCAGTTGACCTTGATAGGCTGGATTCCTGCTGCCATCTGGTCTGTATACGCGCTGAGTCAATATAAGACCGATCAGAAAATTAAGGATGCGATAGATAAATAGAGATCTATCATCCTCTCTTCTGAATAAGCCGTTCCTGCCTGGAGCGGTTTTTTTATGCTTGCTATTTAACTTTTTCCTGCCATTCAAGATCTCCGATCTGAACTTTTAGCCACTCAAATCCAATTCGCTTAGCCACAGCAGCGGCCCCATCCAGGCTTTTAAATTCACGTTCTGATTTCGAGCGCTGTAGATCCAGCGTGATCACTTCTTCCTGTTTAGTGACAAATTTCAATGTCCAGCCACGTGCCATTGAGATAGGAATCGCTTGGCAGGAATCAAAAACCCCAGCTTTAAATAATAACTTCACTTCCTTCTCTTGCATCTTCATTCCCCTTATATGAATGATCTTTTATCTATATTGATAAGTATAAAATAAATGGTGATATTTCACAAATAAATAATGGTTTTTTTGTGCATATAACTCATTGAAAAATAAGGAGAAAATTAATTATTTCAGGTTTATTTTGTTTTCTTTTGAGGTTTGTTTAACTTGTTGATTTTAAAGGTAAAAATATTGATGATTTGAGTTGATTAAAATTCACATAAAATCAAAAAAACTGCTGTTTTATTAATATCGAGGTATCAAAAAAAAGTTTTGACTGTTCTTTAATAAGAGCTGAGAACTACGTGACCATGATTGGCTGTATGAGGAGGGTTACTGGAGATAAGAGAAAAATTTTAACGAAAAAAGGGCGCATGAAGCGCCCGGTCGTTTAAGGATATTCGTCGGTGGTTAGGGTTTATTTATCTGATCTTCTACTCGGTCAAGTGCTTCATTCATGGAGTTGATTGTTTCATCTGCTTCCTGGGTCAGCGGAGAAATTTTAAAGGTATCCAGAAAATCAACCATGAAGGGTTCCGAGTTCATTTTATCCAGCTGTTCTGGTGTCCAGGCTTCTGTCCGATAAGGCATAACTTACACCTCTCATTAGAGTTACATTACAAAGCAAGTGCCTCTAGTCCCTCAGATCCAATTAGAAACCAGAGTATTTGTCCTTTAGTCCACGCTTTGACTATTAAGTTATGAGCCAGCTTTCAACGTTTTTCAAATAGATTCGGAGCAACCGTAGAAATTTTCATATTTGGCACCTGACTGTTTCTTGAGCTACATCAATATTCGCTAATGTGTAAAAGGGTAACCTTACCCTCAATAACTACGAGCAATATGAAACAGATTTGTGAGGGTGTCGTAATGGTTGATGTATATAGTATGGAAGTTCTTGTTCCAAGTTTGGCGATGATCGCTGGTATGACTGTCGCGATGGTTTGGGCGTTTTTTAAAGTCCGCGGACTGATGAACGAAGACAAGAGCAAGTAAGGATTTAAACTGCTGGGGTTGCATGTCACCTTCCCCTGTTGGTCAGTTTATGATTTTGTAAAAAAAGCCGCCCAGTGCGGCTTTTTTATTGCTTGAGATAAACTCTCAACCTTTCTGTTTTGACTCAAGATCCTTGTATGAAAATGAAGAGCATCTGATACAAGCGGATTAGCCTAATTAGGTATTACACCTTCGGCTATAACCCGCTTCTAACTCTGATCAAATTGTGTACACTCATTTGTGAGAAGTTTTGAAGGGGCACCTTCGACTTCCTAATAAGAATAAAAGGAGAGCATCGTGAGTGAGATTAGAGAACGCGGCTTCTATAAGGTCCGTTATGGTCGGCGTTGGATTGCAGCATTCTGGTGTGGTGAATTCTGGGGGTTGCCTGATGAGATGAAGCCAGGTGATGAAGGCTGGGAAGCCATGCTTGATCAGGACCCTGATGAAATTGGGGACTTTATCCCAATGCCGCTGACTATCAATGCATAGCATCCTGATGCTATAAAAAAGTTGGGTCGATCTCGCCAGTCGACCCGATCTGCTTCAACACTTACCTGATCAGAATAGGTACTTGCCACCCGTCCCGATAATTATTGTGATCATGCCGAGGGTTAAATTGATCGCAACAATCAGTCTTATCTTATTTAACTGTTTCCCTGCCTCAGGCCATATCTCATTTTTGACAGCCGCTTTTAGCTTTTTGAAAGGGCTGAAATAAAGGTGTGCGAATAGTGCGATCATCAGATATCCGGTTGCAAGCATCAGGTGGATATGAGTCCCGATGTTGGCGAATCCGCCATATAACGCAATCATTCCATGCCCACTGAAGACTATTACCAGTATGGCCACCCAGACCGTTAGAAAAAAACGGGTGAATACCTGTGACCATAATTTCAGTCTGTTATCGGGCTCAAACAGCTGTGCTGCTACTGGCCTCAGACACACGTAGGCGAAAAACATGCCACCCACCCAGATAACTGCGGCAATGAGATGCAGGGTTAATGCTAATGCTATAGCCATAAAGACCTCTCTAATGTTTGGTGGCTTTTAAAATGACAAATTTTTTATTACTTGCGACGGTTTCGCAATTTCCAAATATTTTTTTCAATGCTAAGTGGTAACCCAAATGTCGGTTGCCAATAACCCAAAGCTCTCCTTTATTACACAATACCCTAAATGACTCTCTAAACATCTGCTTTGCTATAAAATCGCCGACTGCATTCTGCTGATGAAACGGGGGGTTATTTAAAATCAGATTGGCACTGTTACGGGCGATGCCAGTAAGGCAATCGGTTGCTTCAAATATTGCATCTTTCTGATCACCAAACGCTGCTTCGAAATTTTCCTTTGCTGAGGCAACAGCCATGAAGGATTCATCCACGAAGTGGATGCTTGCATCGGGATTAAACTCTGCAGCCATCAACCCAACAACGCCATTTCCACAGCCGAGGTCGATGATTTTTTCGTAGCGATTATCTTTGGGTAGATGTTGTAGGAGAAAGCGTGTTCCGATATCCAGGCTATCTCGAGAGAACACACCTGCGTGATTGATGATCTGGTAGGGCGTGTTTTCAAGTTTATATTGGCTTGGATAGGGGGAGGGTGCCCGTTCCTTTTTGAGATCCAGCTGTGGGAAAATCAGACGTGCTTTTTTATATGCTAACGATGTTTTTGTAGGGCCCAGATATTTTTCGAATAGTTTGAGGGTTGAAGTATGGATCGATTTCACCATACCTGCAGCCACCACAATTGTTGAGGTTGAAAGCAGAGGGCGTAGACGGATCAACTGATCTTCGAGCATCGCCAAACTTTTGGGTATTTTAAGCAGCACAAGATCGAAAGCCCCCTCAGGATAATCAAGGCTTGAGCATAGGGTGATGGTTGATGGATCGATAGTGTTGTCTTGCGCGTTAGCGGTTATTCCCCGATGTGCCAGCCATGAGTCGCTGATCACCATCGGTGAATATTTACTGAGGGGTATTGCTAAGCCTCCAAACTGGTCATTAACAACCAGAACACTTTTGTTCTCTGGAGAGAGGCCTTCCTCTTCGAGATGCTTTAACAGATATTCATCTGCAGCGTCCCATGCTCTGAGTTGTTCGCGTTTCCGCTTAGGGTAGCGTGATAGGTTGAATTGCCCGAATGAACTATTGAAGGTTTCCATTGAATCGACTGAGTAGCTATAGGTGAGAAGGGGGCATTCTAGCATGTGTGAATTAAGAAACGTCTGGCAAAATTTAGTTGATCCTGTTTTCGTTTGGAGTGCTTGTCATCAGTCGTATATATAAGGGGGCAGGATAAAAATAACGTATATACAATGTATATTTTCAATATATGCGTTGGGGTGGCGATACATTTGCTGTATTCTTCCATGCAGAAGTTTTCAGAGGTCTGAGAGAGATGGCTGTTAAAAAGAAGTCAAAAGCAAAAAAGAAAAATAGCCAGTTGGTCATTCGTATCAATGAGGATGAGCGGGATGATTTTGTTGCCTTATGTGATGAAATGGATACAAGCGCAGCCCGGGAGGTCCGTCGTTTTATTCGAAACTTTCTGGCAGAGCATCAGTCTATCGAAGAGACTTAAGTGTCTAGCTGCTGTTGTGCGGTAGGTTCTCCCTCTTTTCGAACCCGTGGCTTAATATCAGTGAATTACCAGATAAACGATCAAAGCAGGTAACCCTGAACGCAGTCATCGTGAATAGCCTGAGTAGCTTGGCGACTTAAAATTCACGTACCCTAAGGGTTACCTCACCTCTCTAACCTATTCTTTTAATACCTATCCCATTCGTTCGTGTTGAATCATTTATTTCCAGTTATCGTAAATCAGTATTAACATGAATCTCTTCACCCAGCTTTACTCAAAGGAGGATGTGATGTTTGGGTTTGAAATAACGGCCGGTGTGGTCGTCGTTCTTGCACTGATTTTTATCTTTTCCGGGGTCAAAATAGTACCCCAGGGATTTAACTGGACAACTGAGCGTTTTGGGCGATATACCAAGACCCTCCGTCCAGGCTTAAATTTGATCATTCCATTTGTTGATCGCGTTGGCGCTAAGCAGAATATGATGGAGCAGGTTCTGGATGTGCCACCACAAGAGGTCATCAGTTCTGATAATGCTCAGGTAACGACTGATGCTGTCTGTTTTTATCAGGTTTTAGATGCATCCAAAGCAAGTTATGAGGTGAATGACCTCTACAGAGCGATGCAGAATCTGGTGATGACAAACATCCGTGCTGTACTTGGCTCTATGGAACTGGATGAGATGCTGTCTAATCGGGATAGCATCAATAGCCTGTTGCTGAATAAAGTGGATGAGGCTACTGATCCATGGGGTGTAAAAGTGACCCGTGTTGAAATTAGAGATATTTCCCCTCCTCTTGATCTGGTTGAAGCGATGGCGAACCAGATGAAGGCTGAGCGTGAAAAACGCGCCGCAATTTTAACGGCTGAAGGTGAACGGGAAGCTGCAATTAAAGTGGCTGAAGGTGAGAAACAAGCGGCCATACTCACAGCAGAAGGTGAAAAGGAGGCAGCATTTCGAGAAGCGGAGGCGCGTGAGCGTTTGGCATTAGCAGAGGCCAAAGCCACTAAAGTTGTTTCGGATGCGATCGCTCAAGGGAATCCTCAGGCGCTTAATTATTTCATCGCGCAAAAATACACCGAGGCGCTACAGAATATTGGGTCCGGCGAAAACTCTAAAGTGGTGATGATGCCACTGGAAGCCAGTAGTGTGATTGGCTCCGTTGCGGGCATCAGCGAACTCTTGAAAGCAACCAAGTCAGGCTAAATGATGTTAGAACTACTGCAATCCCTCAACTTTTGGCATTGGATCATCCTTGCGTTAGTTCTGTTGGGAGGAGAAGCACTGGGTGCTGCTGGGTTTATGATTGGCATATCGATGTCGGCACTAGGTGTCGCTCTGTTAATGGCAACTGGGCTGATCAATGACTGGCAAACTCAGTTTCTTCTTTTTGCTCTACTCTCTGTGGTCGCCTCGATTCTGTTCTGGAAATTCTTTCGCCCTGATAAATGCATCGATGATGCAGAGATGATCAATAATAGGGCTGCACAGCTTGTTGGCCGAAAGCTGATCCTGCAACAAACCATTGAAAATGGCAGCGGGCGTTTACAGATTGGTGATACCTTCTGGCGAGTGTCGGCTGAAGAAGATCTAACAGAAGGGACACGGATTGAAGTCTATGACTGTGAAGGGATGACCCTGTTAATTCGAAAGATAACCTGATGATAAGCAAGGGCCTGATTTTTCAGGCTCTTTCTCTCTATGACCGATCTAAAATATATCAATCATTACCCAGAGCATCTCAAGGAGCAGGCTGTTCGCCTTCTTGAAGAGGGGCGTCTGGTACAGCTGTTAGCTGATAAATATACACAGCAACATCATGTAAAAAGTAACAAAGCTTTGTATGAATATGTGATGGAGATGAAAAATCGCCACATGCGAAAATCAGCACCTATTAGCAAGGTTGAATACAGTGATAAGGTATCAGCTCTGAATGCTTTGGGTACGCACAGCCGGGTCTCTCGGGTGCAGGGGAGTAAACTCAAGGCTAAAAAAGAGCTCAGGATCGATACACGATTCAAACAGATGCCGGAAGATTTTTTGAGAATGATTGTGGTACATGAGCTGGCCCATCTAAAAGAGATGGCGCATAACAAGGCATTTTACAATCTATGTGAGTATATGGAGCCAAACTACCATCAATTAGAACTTGACCTCCGTTTATACCTCTTTTGCCATGAAAACTAGGAAGTTATTAGCTTTTCAAGATTATCCTTATAACAAAAAGACACTTAATTTTTTATTTTTAGTCATTATACTCCCCGCATCACTTTAACATCCCTAATGTTAGTTTATTTGATTCAGGTCAAACGGTCTGTTTCAGAAGCAGCTATGTTAGGCAATCAAAAAATAACAATACATAGTGTGGTACTCAGTGAGCAAGCGGTCGGCTGCGTCTATCCGTAGTTTTTTGCTACAAAAAACGTTTATCTATTCTGTCCTCGGGTTTTTGGTACTCTTTTCCGTGACCCATTATGCGTTTAATAAAAGTGTTGAACGCAGTGCTGCAGAGGTCGCTGAGCGTGTTGCTAAGCAAACATTCAATTCGATGTATCTGGTAATGAGCCAAGGCTGGAATCGTACTCAACTTGAGTCGTTCGTGAAGCAGATGGAGCTGGATAATCGATTAAGTGACCTGCGTGTCACGCTATACCGTGGTGAAAAGGTTAACCAGAAATTTGGTGATATGGTGTCGCCTGAGTTGCAGGAAACACACCGTCGGGTATTACAGTCTGGTCGCTCAGAACTTCTGACCAGTGATCAAACGCTGACCTATCTCTACCCGCTCAATGCCAAAGAGGTATGCACCAATTGCCATACCAACGTTGAGGAGGGTGAGACTCTAGGTGTAATTGAGGTGACTCAACAGCTGGATAAATCCTTCTTCAATGCTCAGAAAGAGCTGTTACTGACACTGCTTTTGGTTTCTCCCCTTCCAATTTTACTCGCATTTCTGGCAACTCGGCAGATCTCATCACGCGTGGATCGCTCTATTGAGGAGCTTGCCACCAGTATCGATTCGATTGAATCGGTTTCGGATCTTGCCCGTTTTGAGCAGGGCCATAACTCCATTGCTTTTAAAGAGCTCCAGGTCATCTTTAATCAGGTCAGATCGCTGGCGACAAAGCTGAATAGTATCGCTGTCGATAAAGAGCTGTTGGAATTTGAGATTCGTCTGTTGGAAAAGTTTGTAATCACCTCTGAAGTCGTCAAAGACTGGCGGGAGTATGTAAACTTTCTGATGGTCGATATCAATAAAGTGATGAATGTCTTCACCATGTTCTCGATCTTTAAGGTTGATAATGAGGTGTTTGATCTGGAGATATTCTGGTTGCAGCCTCCCTCGGATCAAACTAAGAAATTGATGGAGCAGGCGATCCTTAAACGACTTGAAAATGATGAAACGTTATTTAGCACAGGTGGATTGAACCTACGGCATAATACAGTTTATGAGTATGCAGAGCCGTTGGAGCTGGACGAAAAATCAGTTGAACTACAAACCAAGTCTTTATTAGTTGAAACGCCCAAAATTGGTGGGATTGTCGGTATCGGCGTGCACTCCGATACAATTCAGGATTCCACTAAAGTGCTGGTGTTGGAGAGTATTCTTTCAACACTGCTGAATGTGGTTGGCTCGGTCAGAGCGATCTATAAATACACAAAAGATCTTGAGTACTACGCGACGCGTGACCCTCTCACTAATCTGTATAACCAGAGAATGTTCTGGGAGTTGCTGGATTATGAACTCGATCGTGCCGATAGGCATGATTACAAAGTTGCACTGCTCCTGCTGGATCTGGATAACTTTAAATCAATTAATGATGGTTATGGGCACAGCTGGGGCGATAAGCTCTTGGCCGATTTCTCGATCGCTTTACAAAATGCGCTGGGTAAGGATGCGATCATAGCTCGATATGGGGGGGATGAGTTTGTTATCGTGCTGCCCGAAGCGGATTCTACACAGGCGGCTAAGGCTGCTGAATTAGTACTACAGGCAATTCGGAGCCACTCTCTTTATTACGATGAATCTACAAACCTGAAGCTGACAGGCTCTCTGGGTATCGGTGTTTATCCTGATCATGCCCAGAATAAGAAAGATCTGTTTATGTTTGTCGATAATCTGATGTACCGGGCGAAAAATTTAGGCAAGGATCAGATCGCTCTACCCGATGAGAATGAACTGGTTGATATCTTCAAAGAGATGTCAGATAAAACAGTGCTTGTGACTCAGGCAATCGAAAAGCGTGAGCTGATTCCCGCATTTCAACCGATAGTCTCATCTGAAAATGGTGAGGTCCATGCGGTGGAAGTGCTCAGCCGCATTCAGCTTCCGGATAATAAATTAATGGGGGCTAACGAGTTTATTGAGATCGCGGAATCGATCGGTAAAGTACATCAGCTCGATTACATCGTTATGGATAAGGCCTTCGCTCAGGTCAAAGAGACCGGATACAGCGGTAAGGTGTTTATCAACTTATCGCCACGGTCAATTGTCATCAGTGACTTTATTCCGACCATTCGCAGGATCGCCGAGAACTATGATATTGATCCCAAACAGGTAACTTTTGAGATCACTGAACGGGATACGGTGAAGAATATTGCTGTATTGGAGAGCTTTGTTCTCAATCTTAAAGATCAGGGCTTCAAACTGGCAATTGACGACTTTGGTTCGGGATTCTCATCCTTCCATTACCTAAAACATCTGCCGATTGACTATGTCAAAATTGAGGGCGAATTCATTGCTAATATGGCTAATGATCAGCGAGATATGGCGTTTGTTAACAGCATCTCTTCATTGGCGCAGGAGCTGAATGTCGAAACTGTGGCAGAGTTTGTTGAAAGTGAAGAGGTCCTCTCACTGGTTGCCCAGTCAGGGATTACGTTTGCGCAGGGCTATCATATTGGTAAACCGACACCCGACCTGAATCAGGCTATTAAAACGACCTTTGCAACACCTGCCAGATAACTCTTCTGGCAGGTCCTTAATACTTTTCTATTATTCAGAAACTCTGATGCTGGCCGATATTCAGGTAACTCATCGAGTACTCATGGATGTTGGCGGTATGTCATTTCCAGGTAAGAAATAAGCGGTACTTTAGGCTAGTTATCCGATTGCCAAAAGGAAATGGGATGCTTTCCGACTATGCAGCCGGTAGTATTGCCGCCTTCGATATAACAAGGGTATTGGTGTGAACGATCAGTTATGGATTTATCTGCTGGGAGGGCTGGTAATGACAGGATTTATTTTCCAAATCACAAGGAGCCTGTTTGGAGGTAAACAACCTCAACATGCGCTCTCCCATAAAGAGCAGATGTTCAGCTCTATACTGGAAAAAGCGGTAGGTGGGAAATATAAGGTCTATAGCAAAATACCGATGTCTGATGTTTTTGAAGCGACACCGGAGCTGTCTGATCGGGCTAAACGAAAAGCGTTGAAACCCATTGAAGCAAACGCTTTCGATTATATTGTGTGTGATAGCATCTCTGATGCCATCGTCTGCGCTGTTGAGCTAGATGATCATAGTTTTGATAAAAAGCAGTTCAAAAAGCAGGATCTTTTTCTTGAAGAGCTGTGCCATGCAGTTTCACTACCTCTACTGAGAGTGGCACCACAGAATGGATATAATCTTGTAGAAATTATTGAGCGCTTTGAGCGCACGATTACCCCGATCGATTATGATCGTCACAAGGGTGAGAATAAATATCGCTTAAAACTAGTTGAGTTTTACCGTTCATCACCTGAAAGCGATGAAAGCTGTGCAGCTTAAAAGTGAAACCGAAACTGGAAAATATTTTGTTATCCCCTGAAAAGTACAGCTAAACTCAAATGGTTGAGTTGTCATGGTTTTAGGGTCGTTACCTCGATTGGAATGCAACAACCTAATATTTGAGACCGAAGCGAGAATGTTATGAAGTTTATGAAATATGGGCTGGCTGTATCTGTCAGTGCAGCACTAGTACAGTCAACAGGGGCGATTGCTGCACCGCAAGAGCATAACCTCACCGATCAGATCATCGTAAAATTCAGTGATCGACTGGCATCTGGTTCACGAAAAGCTATCGGTCTTTCAAAACAGATTAACAAGAAACTTATTTATGTTAAAAGCACCTCTTTAGGGGCACATGTATATAGGCTTCCTTCGATGGAAAGCTTGCCGCAGGTTAAGGGCTATGCAACCGCTTTGGCTGCGACATCTGGTGTTAAGCATGCGGAAGCTGACCAGATGATGTTTGCAGTGGGTGATCTCGCAACCCCGCCAAATGAGGGTGTTGCCAGTGGTAACCAACCGGTTTATGACCTTCAATGGCATTATCATGAAACCGCAGGTGGTATGAATATTGAGGGTGCCTGGGCTCAGCTTAATAGCACTGACGGTTCAGTTAATGTGGCTGTACTGGATACTGGTATTACGAACCACCCGGACCTTATGGGCAATGTGCTTGGTGGAACGGATATGATCTCGGGGACATTTGTATCGAATGATGGAGATGGCAGGGATTCAGATCCAAGCGATCCCGGTGATTGGGTTTCACAAGGGGCTTGTGGTAGTGGTTACCCCCGACAGGATGAGGATAGCAGCTGGCACGGAACACATGTCAGCGGAACAATCAGTGCGGTAACCAATAACGGTAGTGGTGTTGCAGGGGTTGGTTATAACCTACTAAAAGTTGTACCGGTTCGTGTCTTGGGACGTTGTGGTGGTTATCTTTCTGATATCTCCGATGGCATCGTCTGGGCAGCAACAGGTTCAGATAATTCACATAAGGCACGAGTGATCAATATGAGCCTGGGTGGTTCGGGCAGTTGTAGCTCTACCTATCAGCAGGCTATTAATACGGCAGTAGCTGCTGGTGCGACCGTTGTCGTCTCTGCGGGTAATTCAAATACGGATGCAGCAGGGTTCCAACCAGCAAACTGCAGTAATGTGGTGAGTGTTGCTGCAACGGGCCGTACAGGTGGCCGTGCATACTACTCTAACGTTGGTGATTCAGTAGACCTGGCAGCCCCGGGCGGTGATATGTCAACGGGCAGCGCTAATGGTGTGTTATCGACGTTAAATACGGGTGCGACTTCTCCTGAGTCATCGACATATGCGTATTATCAGGGCACGAGTATGGCTGCACCGCATGTCGCTGCGGTTGCTGGTTTAATGTATTTAAAAGACCCCGGAATTACACCGGCTGAAGTTGAAGCAACACTTAAAGCTTCCGCGCGGGCATTTCCAGCAAGTTGCTCTCAATGTGGCTCAGGCATCTTAGATGCCGGAGCAGCACTAGCTGCGTTGGATGGCGTGCTTCCGCCGCCTCCTGAGCCGGAACCAACAATACCCTCAGCACCCACCAGTTTTGCAGTAACCAGCGTATCTGGAAGCGGTATTGCTAACCTTAGCTGGAATGATGTGAGTGATGACGAAGCCGGTTTTTATATCGAGAAGCGCAAGAAGAACCGTCGTAAATGGAGTGGATTTGCCGCTGTGACGACCACCAGCAGCAATGTCGATTTTTATGATGAATCCGGTCTGGATGGTGTTTATGAGTACAGAGTCCGCGCCTTCAACAGTGCAGGCAACTCTGATTGGGTTATCGCACCTCAAATTGAGGTGACGTCAGGTTCTGATGGCGGTGGCTCCGGTACTTGTAAAGGCGGCTGGAAAAAATGCGGTAATTGATCAAAAAAAGCCCGGTGAGACCGGGCTTTTTATTGCTTGAAACAGTGGGAGGTCATATTTATTGACCAATCAAAAGTGACTCATCTCATATAACTCTTCCGGTGCGCAACTGATCTGGCCGTGGGGGTTATGTTTCATCAACTGTTTAAACTGATCACCCTTAAGGTGGATTAGATTGCGATGGTCTCCTGCCTCAATGTAGAGATCATCACCCTCTGCTAAGGCATCATCCCAGATCACATCTACGCCATAAGCCTGTCCTATTGCCGGGACAGCCCCCGCTTCACAATCGCCAAATATCCGTTTGATCTCTGATTCTTTTGCTAACACGTTCCGACTCCCCGTAATCTCTTCTAGCTGCGGTAGAATGACTTTGTTCATTGCCGGAATCGCCGCCAGCATGTAATGGCTGTGATCGTGGACTACAACAGCCTTTACGACCTGTTTCATCGGCACAGCTGCCAGCAGGGCTGACTCACTGGCAGAGGTTGAGAATTCATGAGGAACCGTATCGTACGCACAAGCTTTATTGAGCAGATAGCTATCAAGGGTATTGGTAACTGACATAACGAAACCCTCCTATAAAGTTGATTTAAGTGTAGCTAGCCTGCATGGAGTGATCTTGAAAATGTTGCAACTTTAATCGGCTACTTCCCCAGCGCCAGCCAGATCCCCACACAAATCATCAGACTGCCTGCGATACGGTTCATCAACCGGACATTGTTACGCGCCATCAGAAGGTGGCGAAGGAGCTTGCCTCCTGAGGCATAGATCAGCAGGCAGCTGAATTCGAGTAGCAGAATCAGTAAGACAAGCACAGAGAGTTGGGGGGCCATAGGCAGAGAGGAATCAATAAACGGGGGGAGCAGGGTGACAAAGAATGCCCAGCCCTTAGGGTTGGCGACTGCGGTGATAAAGCCGTTTAGAGCCAGTTGTCCGGCGGATGCGATCTCTTGAGTTTCTCCGGGCTCTTTTAGTACCAGTTTGCCGCGGGAGCGGAGCATCTCAATTCCCAACCAGATTAAGTAAGCTCCTCCACCGAGTTTTAATACGGTGAATGCATCGGGGTATTTCAACATCAGGGTTGCCACACCTAAAGCAGCAGAAGCTGCTACTAAACCAACGCCGATTAACTCCCCCCACATCATATAAAGACTGCGTCTAACTCCGATAGAGATACCTAAGCTCAATGCCAGGGTCATACACATGCCTGGTGTAATTGAGACCAAAAAGAAGGTGGGGATAAACAGTGAGAGTAGGGTTAGCGACATAGTTAGGATCAAGCGGGGATTAAGAGGGGGAATAGAATAACGACAGATCCGGTGAATACGCAATTAAAAAATTCAATTTCCGTTTGAGGTCGATAGGTGTAAAAACGATCAGAATTTGGAAGGCCTGTAATAGTGGGCTTCAGGGAGGATACTAAGAATTAATCAACACAGTTATCCACAGAATATGGGGGCAGTTTCTGTGAGTTTGTTGCTCTGTTTTTGACGATATTTGTATGTTATTTGATCGTTGTGGAAAAGTTTGCTGTTTTTTTAAGAAAAGGTTGATTTTTACAAATTTGGTTGCAGCGGTGGATAGGGTTAAAAAATGATCGGTTTTATCAAGCCCAGTTAATACGGGCTTCACAGGAGATACTAATAATTAATGTACAACCTTATCCACAGTTTCTGGGGAGAACACCTGTTTTCGAAAAAGTTCGGGAGATCAGCCGAGATGTTAAGTTATCCACCATTGGAGGGGCTGAAGCTATCTTTGCCTGATCGCCCTTATTGGCTTGGTGCGGGGGATTCAGGCTGATTTAATTCCACAACCCGCAGAGCAAACTCTTTTGGTGGTAGTGGGCGGCTGAAGTAGTAACCTTGAGCATAGTCACAACCGATCTGCTGTAAGAATGCCAACTGCTCAGTATTCTCAACACCTTCTGCCACAGAGCCATATCCCAGACTATGGGTGAGGGCGATGATCGCCTGGGTGATCTGTATATCATTTTTATCGGCTGGGATATCACTGATAAAGGAGCGGTCAATCTTAATAATATCGAGCGGTAACCGTTTCATATAACTCATCGATGAGTAGCCGACTCCAAAGTCATCCACCAGAATATTGTGGCCTGCATCTTTGAGATCGGTCAGGTAGGCGATGTTACGTTCAGTCTGATCCATCAGATAATGTTCGGTGATTTCGATACCGATAGAGTGAGCATCGACCTGTTCCTGAGATAGTATCGCTGCAAAACGGCTGATCAGGTCTCCCTGCTGAAACTGAATACTGGAGACATTAATTGAGATTGACCTAATACCTAACTGTTCAGCTTCCCAGCGTTTAAATTGGCGACAGGCTTCAGTCATCACCCAGAGCCCTATCTCATGGATAAGACCGTTCTCTTCGGCGATCGGGATAAAGTAATCGGGTGGCACCATACCTAATTCAGGATGGTGCCAGCGGATCAGGGCTTCTGCGCGTGTGACCTTTCCCGTCTCAATATGTGTGATCGGTTGGTAGTAAAGTGAAAATTGGTGATTCCCCATCGCTTCACGTAAGGCAGCTTCAGTCTTAAGGCGCTTTTCTGTGCGTTCTGACAGGGTTTGGGTGTAGTAGCGGAATCGGTTACGGCCCAGCTCTTTTGCCCGGTACATTGCAATATCTGCATGTTTGATCAGCATATGAATATCATCGCTATCCCGGGGGAATAGAGCGATACCGATACTGACACTGATATTCAGCTTATGTCCCATAACGGAAATAGGATCTTTGATACTGTCGATAATATCCTGTGCGATGGTTGCTGGGGCTTGATCATTACTGAATGATTCCAGCACGATGATAAACTCATCGCCACCAATACGTGCCAGCGTATCTGAGCTGCGGACCCGCCTGGCCAGGCGTTGACTCACCTCCCGTAACAGCTCATCACCGATATGATGCCCCAGAGAGTCATTAATGTATTTGAAGCGATCAAGATCAAGGAAGAGGACCGCTACTTTGCTCTGCTGGCGTGTTGCAATCTGTACAGCATGGTCCAGTGTATTGAGGAGTTGAGAACGGTTGGGCAGGCCCGTTAGCATATCGTGATTCGCCATATGCTGAGCGGCTTCCTTCTGCTCTTCAAGCTGTTGGTTGATCAGCGCTAGCTCTCTGTTTTTATCAGTAATCTCTCTGCGGTGGGTGTGAAGCTGCCGGTAACGCATCAGAATCAGGAGTAGAGCAAACCCAAAGACGCTGATAATCGTCCAGATCAGGCTGTAATCAACCGCCTGTTCATAGCGGACCCCAAGCCAGTTGTTACGAATTCGGTTATGGACACTCTCCGGCGTTGCGAGAATGACCTTGTCGAATATTTTAGCCAGCAGGGGCTCATCGTTTCGTGCTGCAATCCCCACACTCCAGTCATAATCAAACTTACCGCTTATCTTCAGGTCGCCAGGGAAATCATTCTGGATGTGATAACTTAGGGTAGGAACCGCGTCGAGAAAGCCAAGAACTCTGCCCTCCTGTACCGCGCGGAGGCCCTCTTTAATGGTTTTGTATTCGATCAGTTGGATGCTCGGGAAACGCTTTCGCAGAACCTTTCCGGGTGAGTAGCCCTGTATGATGCCGATCTTCTTACCGTTTAATTCACTGAAGTTGGAGTAAAACCAGGCATCTCCCTGAGTGGCCAATGCCAGTGAAGTTTGGATATAGGGTTGCGTGAAATCCAGATATGCTCTGCGATCGGGGCGGTTACTGGCCAGCGTGAGAAAGTCGCAGTGGCGCTGTTTTACGAATGCCAGTGACTCCTTCCAGGAGTCGGTTTTTACAACACTAACCGGGATCCCGATCTGTTCTGAAAAGTAGTGTAGATACTCCGATGAGATACCACTGTGCTTACCCTCTATAAACCCCTCATATGGAAGCCATTTAGGATCAATGCAGGCTTTGAGCTGCTGTTTCTTATTCAGATAGACCTGTTCATCAATGGTAAACAGCGGTGAATTCTGACCGCTTTCTACCGGAAAGCTAATGTTTAGCCAGCGGTCGTTGATCTGGGTGATCTCTTCAGAGGAGAGCTCTTGCAGTGCCTTATCGATGATATCGCGAAGGAGAGGCAGATCCTTACGGGTGGCTAAGTGGACCTCATTGATCCCAAAGTCAGAGGCAAAGGCGGGTTTGAGGCCGTGAATGTTGTTCTCTTTAAGGTAGTGGGTGATCAGGGCTGTACTCTCTACGATCGCATCGGCCTGACCGGTGATGACGGCATCAATTGCCTCTATGGTGGTATCAACAAGGAATATCTCTATCTCAGGATAGTGCTGCTCCAGATGACCCAGATAGGAGTAACCTCTGGGTACTGCGAGCCTTTTTCCTTTCAAATTTTCAATGGAACGGATGTCAGTGCGTGACTGCCTTATGAAGGCATAGTGGCGCAGGCGTAGATAGGGAGAGGTAAAGTTCATCAACTCAGTGCGATTGGCAGACCAGTAGATCGCAGGTAAGAGATCTATTCTCTGTTCAATCAGTCCGGAGAGCAGTTCCTCCCAGGTCCATCCAGTGATATAGGAAAACTTGAGTCCGGTGCGCTCTGAGATCAGCTTAAGGTAATCACTCGATAGACCGATATGTTTGCCATCGACCGTGTAATCCACAGGAGCCCAGTCCTGCTCTGCACCCACCAGAATGATCGGATTAGTTTCTAGAAAAGCCTGCTCCTCCGGCGTAAAACTGATCGTAGTTCTGGTTGTTTTATCGGCAGACACCGAGGGTGAGAAAACAGACAAAAACAAGCAGGCTGCCCATAACGCCAGGGGGATAACGTACCTGTTTGAAAATTCCAGCATTGCCAGTTTCGCCGATATACTGTTGATAGATGGCATGTTTATCCATCTTACATCGGATGCAGGCGAATTGCAGTGAACGGGATGTAGCCATTGGCATAAGGGAGGGCAGCCTTAAGGGGGCGTCCTACAGACTGCGCAGTTGATTTACGAGTTGATCTCAACAATATCCTGACGGGTTGAATCAAAAAACTCGAGTACCTCCTGAGTCTCTTGGGTGGGGACCTGGAATTTCAATAGCGTATTTTTAAGTGCTGTGATTAGAATATCCCAATCCTCCTGATCGATCTTCATCCCCTGATGGGAAAGTTTCATTTCACGCCCAGTGTAATAAAGCGGACCTCCCGCTTTATGGACGATAAAGTCGACAATCAGTTGCTTCTCCCGGGTGATACCATCATCTCCGCGATGAGCCCAGAAACGCCCAAGCTTTTTATCAGAGGCGATCTGTTGAACCACATCATCGACTACCGCACTGATAGCGTCATAACCGCCGAGTCGTTCATACAGGCTTGCTTCAGCCCAACTATAGGTACTGGACAGTAGTATCGCGAACGATAGTCCGATGGTCTGGATAGATTTTACAAAACCCCTTTTCATTTTTATCTCTCCTTTGTAGCAACAGGTAAATGGGTGATTACGTTGTGCATTTAGCCTAAGAAGGAGGAGGGTTAATTAGAAATTCTATTTATGAATCTGATTTATAGATTTAACCAATAGATCAATCAGGGCTACCTGCGATTAACTCTGCTGCGAAGCTTGCCCTTGTACTAAAGAGGGCACGGTCGTTTCTATATACGAGATCAAATCTAGTAGATGAGCTGGTTGCTGATCATGCTGACGCCAGCGCCAGTTGAAGGTGAAATGCGCCGGAAACTCTTTAGCGGTAAAGAGAGGGAAGTGATCGGTGTGGCCCGCAGAGAGTTTGGATCTTGGTAAAATTCCTGATCCGATACCCAGTGACGCCCAATCCTCAATCACCTGGTAGCTCATCGCCTGACCCGGATAAACGTTGAAAGCTTTCCCTTCAGCATGAAAAAGAGATTCAAGTGCGGCATTCAATCCACAGCCACCACCTGTCAGGATGATTGGAGTTTCAGGCAGGTCCGACAGTCTGTAAGCCAGGCGGCTGTTGTCGCTCTGGTCATCGCGAGAGGGCAGGTAGCAGAGTTGATCCTGATAGAAAAAACAGCTGCAGGGATCATCAGTGGCAGTGGATTCAGGGGTGATCTGAATATCGATCTGCTGATTCTCTAAGCGCTGTGCCAGATCATCAATAAAACACTCTTTAAAAAAGAGCGTCACTTCTGGGTGGGTCTGACGAAACGGCGTCAGCACCTGATCAAGTCGTTGCATATCGACCAGAGGTGAGAAGCCGATGCGGAGGATCTTATGACTGGGGTTATGAAACGCTTCGGCAGCTTTATAGATATCCTCTTTACTCTGAAGCAGCTCCTGGATACGAGGCAGCATATGTTCGCCAAACGGCGTGAGCTCAACACTTCGGGTCGTGCGCTTAAATAATCGCCCGCCCAGCTCCTCCTCCAGTTGTGAGATCGCGTTGGAGAGTGTGGGCTGTGTGGCAAAACTGAGTTCGGCCGCTCGGCTAAAGGATTGAGTGGTGGCGACATGCACCATAAATTGCAGCTGCTTTAGATTCATAATATTTATTCAAATAATCTATAAGTAATATTTATAAATAGAATTTATAAATTTATTGGCTTCAGCTTAGTCTGTTTTCTGAACAGTGACCAGAGGTCAGAAAGGAGAATAGGTGTGAGTGATCGATTCAGTTCCGGGGATATTGAACTCCTGGTTTTTGGCGTGTTGCTCAGCCTTATCGCTCTGTTTGTAGTGATAGGGTTGATACGCGAGTTAACCCCGCAGGCCCGGATGCAGTGGATGCTCTCTGTGGCACTAGGGGGTGGTGTAATGGCGTTCGGCCTGAAGCTTCTTTTTGTCGTACTCTTCTCTTTTTACTCTATGCCGATGCTTCAGTGGCTCCCGGTTACACAACAGAGTGTTCATACAGAGCGACCAGGGCTTGAGAAAGTTGAAAGGTTAGCGCGCGATGATGCGGAGCAAGTCAGTAATTGGCAATCCCTTCCATACAGGGTACCGACACCGGCAGACAATCCGCAAACACCTGAGAAAATCCGCCTCGGAGAGATGCTGTTTCATGATAACAACCTATCATCAGATCGGACGGTGTCCTGTGCCAGCTGCCACGGTTTAAACCTTAGGCTGGGAGGGGGTGATGGTCAGAGAAATGCTATCGGAGTTGATGGACAGCGAGGAGCGCGCAACGCGCCGACTGTCTACAACGCTGCATTTCAGCAGGTCCTGTTCTGGGATGGTCGTGCGGCTTCATTGGAGGAGCAGGCGTTAGGACCATTGCTAAACCCGATCGAGATGGGGATGCCAGATCTGGAGAGTGTGGTTCGCCGTGTGAGTGAGCAGCGCCGGTACCCGCCGCTTTTTCGTAAAGCGTTTCCAGAATCAGATGAGATTGAGGCGGCAGATATTGCGAAAGCGATAGCGGCCTTTGAGCGAACCCTGATCACGCCGGATAGTGCTTATGACCGCTTCGTATCGGGAGACAAAACTGCACTGACACCTCAGCAGCAGAGGGGGATGGCGTTGTTTGAGAGCAGTGGTTGTCAGCACTGTCACTCCGGTCCCAACTTCAGTGCAGCCAGTGTGTTTAGCCAGACCTCGGCTTACCGGGCATTCCCATCAATCCGTCACCCGGAGTATGAAAAGAAGTATCAACTTGTAGCCGACAAAGGTTTGAATCAGAAAGCAGAAAAACATGCTCGCGGTTTATGGCGGGTACCCTCTCTCCGGAACGTCAGCCTGACGGCTCCCTACTTTCATAATGGGTCTGTTGAAACTTTAGAGGAGGCTGTGCGCATCATGGCGACAGTTCAGCTGGATAAAGTATTGAGTGATCAGGGGGAGGATGACAGTCAGGTCTATTGGAGAAGTGATCAACGCCAGTTTTATATCAACCGCAACAGAGCGATCAGTGACGATGAGGTCGATGCTATTGTGGCTTTTCTTAAAGCTCTGGAGGGACGCCTGCCTGAAGGCTCATTTCTGGCCACGCATTGATCAGATTAGAGCGATGTCAGCGCGGGGTTATCAAACCTTTATCCCCTGATCTGATTGAGTACGCAGATCAGCAAAAGCAAATTTAAGTAGTTTATGAGAAAGGGTGTCTATGAATTTTCAACTAGTATATCAGAGGGGGTGAATATAACTTCCCATTATCTGTGATCAGCTGTACATAGAGAGATGGAATGAAAACTGAGGCTGAGCTCGAGCTCAAAAAACACTTAGGGCGATACAAACGTATCCTTCAGGGTGAAAACGATGCGGTCTGGGATTGGGATCTCAAGAAGAAACGTGTCTATTTTTCGGATCGCTGGTGCGAGATGAGAGGATTAAGCCCTGATCAGGTCACTGGTGACGAAACAGAGTGGCGTTCCGGAATTCATCCTGATGATCTACCCCATGTGATATCAAAGCTGGAAGATCACCTAAATAAAGGTTCCGAGACATTTCGTGCTGAATATCGAATCCGTGTCTCAGATGGTAGTTGGAAGTGGATTCTGGATCGGGGTGTAGCTCAATGGAATGAGAGGGGGGAGGCGATCAGGATGACCGGTACTGAGACCGATATCTCGCTTCAGAAATATACCCAAGAGGAGTTGCTTGAGAGTGAACGCAGGCTGAGTACGCTTATTGGTAACCTGAGCGGTATGGTGTATCGCTGTCATGCTAAACCACCCTGGAGTATCACTTTTATCAGTGATAGCTGTTTGTCGATTACAGGCTATACACCGGATGAGATTAAATCCGCTGAGTTGGGATCATTCGGAGCTATCATCCTTCCTGCCGATATGCCTGATGTTGAGAAGCAGGTAGCGCGCGCGATCAGGTCTAATAGTCATTTCGAAGTGAATTACCGGATCAGGAGAAAAGATGGAGAGGTCAGGTGGGTCTGGGAGCGAGGTCGTCATGTTGGGGCCGCAGCAGATGGTACTGAGATGCTCGAGGGGATCATCGATGATATTACTGAGCAGAAAAGTACCGAATTAGCTCTGAAAAAAAGCCAGCACCGTCTGGATTTTGCACTGAATCGCAGCCATACCGGTTTCTGGGATCTCAGTCTGGATGATCTGTCAGCCAACCATACCCTCGAAAACGATCAAATTTTTGGATATGAAACACTGCAACCGGAGTGGAATTACGAGAGATTACTGGCGCATGTTCTTTCTGAGGACCGTGCGGAAGTCGATCGTACATTTAGAGACGCGCTGGCGTTAAAGCGTGACTGGAATTTTGAGTGTCGAATTCAGCGTGCTGATGGGATCGTTCGTTGGATCTGGGTTGCTGGTGGGCATGAGCTTGATGAGGAAAATCTGGCTGATCGAATGGTGGGGCTTGTTCAGGATATCACTGAGCGAAAAGAGGCAGAAGAGGGAAGATTACGCTATAACGCGGAGCTGAAAAGTCTCTTTGAAGCCCTACCCGATCTATATTTCAGGATGTCATCCGATGGTACCATTTTGGATTATCAGTCACAGAATAAAGGGGAGTTATACACTTCGCCCGAGAATTTTATTGGCCAGAAAATGCAGGAGGTACTACCCGGCGAGGCGGGTCAGCTTTTCCAGTCTAAACTCCATGAGATGAATGAGCAGGATCAACTGCTGGTTTTTGAATACTCCCTACCAGTCCATCATGAGTTACGTCACTTTGATGCCCGATTAAACCGGATCCCTCTCAACAACGAGATTGTCTGTGTGATTCGTGACATTAGTGACGTAAAACGCACAAAAGATGAACTCTACCGGCTTGCTCATCATGACACATTAACCGGTCTACCAAACCGTTTGCACATGAATGAACATCTGGCATTCGCAATTGAGAGGGCTAAACGACATAACAGGTCGCTCGCCGTTATCTTCTTTGATCTGGATAACTTTAAAATTATCAACGATAGCTTCGGTCATGATGTGGGTGATCAACTGTTGCAACAAACCGCTCAGAAACTGGTGAAAAATGTAAGAGCCAGTGACATGGTTATACGTGTGAGTGGCGATGAATTTATCATCATCATGGAGGATGTGCATCAGGTTCATGATGTTGAGCAGGTTGTACGGGAGCTACTACGTGAATTCCAACAAGAGATGGTGTTAGCGGAACAGCGGATCAATATCACCGCTAGTATGGGCATCTGCCTCTATCCACTGGCGGCGAGTACGCCGCAAGAGTTGCTGCGGAATGCTGATGCTGCGATGTACAGTGCGAAGGAGGTTGGCAGAAACACCTTCCAGTTTTACGAGAAGGAGATGACCTCCAATGCAGTGGAGAGGGTGGTGCTGGAAAATAGCCTGCGACAGGCGATTGAAAAAGAGGAGTTTGAGCTTTATTACCAACCCCAGATCAACCTCAAAGACAACAAAATCATCGGTACAGAGGTTTTAATCCGCTGGAATCACCCTGAAAAAGGGCTGGTCTTGCCGGTGAATTTTATTCCATTCTCTGAAAAGTCAGGTCTGATCCTTGAGATCGGTCGATGGGTTTTACGGATGGCCTGTATCCAGGCAAAAACATGGTTGGATAAAGGGGTTAACTTTGGGCGGATTGCTGTCAATATCGCTGGCCCGCAAATCAAGCAGGGTGATCTGGTAGGAATGGTGAACTCCGCCCTGAAAGAAGCGGGGCTCCCTGCCCGGTATCTGGAGTTGGAGGTCACCGAAAATTACATCATGAAGCAGCAGGATCGGGCTGCTGAACAGCTACAAAGGGTTCGCGATCTGGGTGTGACCTTATCGATTGATGATTTTGGTACCGGTTATTCATCAATGAGTTATCTGAAGCAGTTGCCCGTACATAAACTCAAAATTGATCAGGGGTTTATCAGGGATATACCCGATGATCCCAATGATATGGCGATCTCGAAAGCGATTATCGCCATGGGGCAGAGTCTGGGGTTAACTGTAATCGCAGAGGGTGTGGAAACAGAGCAGCAAGCCTGTTTTCTTGCAGATGCAGGCTGTCACGAAGCCCAGGGCTATCTTTTTGGTAAACCCGTTGATCGCGATAGGGCCGAGTCCATTTTCAGGGAATATGAGTAGTCAGGTACATAGACGGCTATACTGATGAGCCCTTGATCCCACCGCCATATGTTCCTACCTCAACTCTGGTTCACCTGGTCTATGCAACAGGTGATGCCCAACTTCTGTACGTGTTCAGAAACTATACTGCAACTTTTTACCTATACCCGTGTCGGAACTAAGCTGAAGTAAATAACGAACGTTCAGGGAGGGTTTGAAAATGCGTTATCTATGGTTAGTTTTTCTGGCAGCCGTGGGGCTGTCTACGACGGCAGCGGCTGCAGAAGGAATGGTCGATGTGAAAAGTCTGCACGGTGTAAGTGCCACAGCTGAGAAGCTGGAAACAGTACTGAAAGCCAAAGGGATGACCGTGTTTAATCGGATCAGCCACAGTGAGGGTGCAGCCAGTGTAGGTAAAACGCTGCGTCCGACAGAGCTTATTCTGTTCGGCAATCCGAAAGTGGGCACCCCATTGATGCAGTGTGTGCAACGTGTCGCGATCGATCTACCGCAAAAAGCGCTTATCTGGGAGGATGAGGAGGGTGCCGTTTGGTTAAGCTATAACGATCCGGCCTATCTGGCGGAGCGACACAGTATTGAAGGGTGTGAGGAGGTTCTTAAAAAGGTCTCTGGCGCACTCGCCACCTTTGCCAAGGTGGCGACAGAATAGGCAGTAATTACTGTTTGGTTTAGGGAGTCGAGTAGAACTGAACTTAGGAGGTCCCGTTCTGGTCATATAGTAAACAGCCTGTATTAAGGGCTGTTGAGTGAGAAAATATGGCCGATATAACTCCTTTAGCGCCTGTTACTCCCGTCTCGCAACCTGATCTTGAACCGGTTGCGAGTGTGACCCAGCCAACTGATACTCCCTCGGTGGAACCGCAGGAGGGTATAGTTGTCGAGATCAGCCCATCGGCGTATGAGAAGTTGGTGGCTGAACGGGTTGAACAGCGAACCGAGGCTGATCTGGAACAGGCAGAGTTCAACCAGTACCTGATTGAACTGAATCAGAATATTTTCATACAGGCGGCTCAACGGTATGCGCAGTTAGGTCCTGTCTCCATCCCTGTGGAGCACAGGTATGGTATCGAGGTGTATGAAACGATACAGCGCGTAATCTCGGAGCCTGATGCGATCTCGCCTGCCAAAGGGGAGCACCCTTTGGGCGCCTCTGATGTCTTCCGTCAACTTTTAGGTGAGCAGGCATAGGGCCAGATAATACGGGTGCCTGCTGGATGAAAACTGCCATCACTGGAGATAAAGTGGATCGGCACTGCTTTCTGATCGGATGGCAGAGCCTTCAGCTGATTTGAATCCAGTGAACCTCCACGAAACAGTGCCAACGGGTCAAGCCACTCTCCCTCTTTTGGAATCAGAACGCGTTTAAAGCTGAACTCCGGTGAGTCACTCCAGAATGCGGTCATATGCAGATGATAAAACCCAGCTGCGCCATAATGCCCTCCAGTGGTGCCGCTGTTGCCGGTCTCCCCGACCGGTTGACCCATTCGAATCATGGCACCCTCTTCAAGATCAGGAAGCTTATCCAGATGTTTATATTCAATAAACAGCCACTTATCGAGGCCTGTCTGTTCGGGGCTATGCCGCATCCAGATCCCTTTACCACCGATACCGTCTGCCTGCCCCTCATGGCGAAGGATCAGTTCGCCATCGGCCATGGCGATCAGCGGGACCCCTTTAGCCTGAGGAATATCGAAACCGCCATGCAGGCCCTGAAAGAACCGACGGCTGCGGGATGAACCATCGGTTCGGTAAGGGGTCGCGAAACCGGAACCCATCTGTGGACAGCTGAATGTTTCAGGGTAAACCGGTGACAGGCCGGTGGCGATAAAGCCGAAACGTTTCATCATCTCTCGGGTGGCTTTGGGTGGAATAAAGGCTTTAGCCTTTGCTCTCATCTCAGGGGTTCCTTGGCCCTGCATCTCCTGCTGTTCCGCCTGCTGTTGTTTTTTTCCGCCGCCCCCCTTTTTGTTACCCATCATGCCGTAAGCAGATGCGCTGCCAGCATAAAGGGTACAGAGGGTAGTGAGGGTGAGCGTTGTGAAAAGTGATTGAGGGCGCATCGTTATCATCCATAATTGATGAGAAAGTGATCAGTATGCCTGTATCTGCAGGGAATAATATCTGGCAAAAAGTTCAATAGAAGAGCTTGAATAAACTGTTTGTACCTACTAGTATGTTTGGTGTCTCAGTTTTTAGTAGAGCAGGAAAAGTATGGCGACTACCCGTGATCTGTTAGTGGATACGATGAAACAGCTGCTTTGGGAGCGTGGTTATGATGCAACCAGCCCCAACCATGTGTTGGAGCGCAGTGGGGTTGGGAAGGGCAGTTTCTACCATCACTTTAAAAGTAAAAAAGATCTGGCGATTGCTGCAATGGAATCCCGGGCGGATGAGCTGATCGCTGAGTTTGAGCAGATTATCAGGTCAACTGAGGGCGACTGGCTGGACAAAGTCAGTGCTTACTTACTTTTGCCGAGAGATGCGCTTAAAGGGTGCCGCATGGGGCGAATTGTTCAGGACCCTTCGGTTGAAGATCCGGCACTGATTGCCCCGCTGCAACGCTATTTTGTTGCGATCCATCAGGGATTGTCTGCGTTATACGCGAAGGCGCAAGCTGAGGGGAAACTTCAGCCGGAGTGTTCACCAGACGGATTGGCAACGGCCACCGTCAGTGTGATTCAGGGCAGTTTTGTTTATGGTCGGGCAGTGGTTCAGGCGGGAGTAGTGACCGCTGCTTGTGAAACCTTTATCGGATTGCTGGCGGTTCAGCGCCTCAATTGAGTCGGGCCTACAGCTCAGAGATCAACCTGAGAAAACGTGTTTTGCTGCACGTTTTTTTATTCAACTAAATTGTACCTACTGGTATGTAAAAATAGGCAGATGAAACAGTCACTGACTGTGGGAGTGAAAGGGGATGAAAAACCGATCGATGCAGTCAGTGATGCTGTGCTTTCTGTTTGTTGTGATCTATGGCTCTGGTTTTGTCGGGGCGAAGCTTGGGCTTCTTTACAGTGAACCGTTCACATTTCTGGCGATGCGTTTTGCCCTGGCGGGGGGGCTGCTGGTTGTGGCCGCTATATTGCTGGATGCGACCTGGCCACGCCAACCTGGTTGGCTACTGCTCAGTGGCCTGATGATGCAGGGGGTGTTCTCAGTGGGGGTGTTTTATGCCCTCTATCTGGGGATGAAACCGGCAGTCAGTGCGTTGATTATCGCACTACAGCCGCTGTTGGTGACGGTTCTGGCGGGCCCCTATCTGGGTGAAAAAGTCGGTAAACAACGCTGGATTGGATTGTTTATAGGAGTGTTGGGCGTGACGCTGGTGGTTGCCGATGGGCTGGCTGTTGAAGGGATTAGCGTGATCAATCTGTCATGGGCGTTGCTCTCTCTGATAGGGTTAACGGCCGGACAGTTGATCCAGAAAAAACACTGCGCCGATATGAACCTGATCAGTGGTGGTGCGATTCAGGTGTTGGCAACGCTGCCATTGATGCTGCTTCTGGGCTGGTTATTTGAATCGGGTGAGCTGGTTTGGCATCTGGATCTGGTAATCGCGATCTTCTGGATGGCGGTGGGGGTATCTATCGGGGCGTTGAGTCTGCTCTATATCTTGCTACTAAGAAACAGTGCCAGTCAGGTCGCCAGTGTTTTTTACGGTGTTCCTGTGGCAGCAGCACTGATCGCCTGGCCGCTGTTTGATCAGGTACCAACGGCAGTTGATTGGGCAGGCTTTATGATTGTGGTGGTGGGAATTCTGGTTGCGAACTACACGCGGGGGGCCGATGCCTTAGCTTGCAGGAAACCGATCGATCGCTATGCGGATTGATACCTTGTATTCAGCTGAAGTGAGTGGGTCGAGTTGCGGTCTATCTGAATTATCGCTTGTCTTATCCGAGTGATATCGTTAGTTTCTGCCGCCATAGAGTCTTACAGACGATCAACCCCGAGGATGCTACATGGGAATTCGCCAACCGCTCGATCTTTTTGCTTTCAGCTGCATGCTGCTGTTCTGCATGGTGATGGCTTCACAGCAGGTCGTACTGAAAGCGGTGGCTGCGGATATCGCACCGGTGTTTCAGATCGGTCTGCGTTATGGCATTGCGGCGATGTTACTGATGCTGCTTATCCGATCGAAAGCGACACAGGTGCGTTTAGCGCCCGAGAACCGTGGCCCTGCGATCTGGATCGGGGTGTT
Organism: uncultured Neptuniibacter sp.; assembly: GCF_947498015.1. Taxonomy (GTDB): domain Bacteria; phylum Pseudomonadota; class Gammaproteobacteria; order Pseudomonadales; family Balneatricaceae; genus Neptuniibacter. The sequence goes on along the minus strand of NZ_CANMIR010000011.1, from coordinate 70,000 downwards.
ATTTACCGTCGAGTTTCTCTTCCTTGGGGAGGCGTTACGCTATACCAGTGCCTCCCATGCGATCGTACTGCTCTATACCTCGCCAATCTTTGCGGCGATCGGCCTGCATATCAAAATAGCCAGTGAGCGGATGAACCGGCTACAGTGGCTGGGCATTATGCTCGCTTTTGCCGGAATGAGTTTGGCTTTTCTGGGTGATGATGAGACGGAGCTAAACAGAGCCGTACTGATGGGGGATCTGCTGGCACTGCTGGGCGGTGCTGCCTGGGGAGCGACCACTGTGGTGGTCAGGGCCACCGGGTTGGCGGCACTACCCGCCAAACAGGTGCTGTTCTATCAGTTGGTGATGGCATTTATCGTTCTCACCTTCTGGTCTTTCTGGAGCGGCCAGACCGATGTGAACCTGACCTTTGAAGTGATGATGAGCCTGGCGTATCACGGTATCGGTGTGGCGTTTCTCGCCTTCCTGCTCTGGTTCTGGCTGTTAACCCGTTATCAAGCCTCGCAGCTGGGGATCCTCTCCTTTATGACACCGGTTTTGGGTGTATTACTCGGCCACTGGTGGCTGGATGAACAGATCGAACCCAACTTTATTATCGGTGCAGGGCTGATTATCTTGGGTATTTTGCTGGTGAGTAGCCATGGCTGGCTGAGCGCACAGCTGAAACGGGTCTTGCCGGGTTAAAGAGGGGTATTGCAGCCCGGAGAGTGGAGTGTCTCCGGGCCTTAAATAGCACTTATCAGAAGAGGATTACTATTTACACAGCGCCTGATAGCGTTGCGTCTCCTCCCGCTCGCCAATCCGCTCGCGCCACGCATTGATATTCGGATATTCGGAGAGGTCATATCTCACCGCATCACAGATCGCTACGACGAAAGAGACATTCAGATCCGCCAACGTAAAGCGCTCCGTTACCAGATAGGTTTTATCAGCCAGAGAGCTTTCCAGCGTACTCAGTAAGGGTGGTAGCTTCTCAAAAGAGCTTTCGATGATCGATGCATCACGCTTGGGTTCCGGCACAAAGACCAGCTGGATAAACGCCTGAATCAACGGTGCCTGCAGATCCGCTACCGACCAGATACTCCATTGACTCACCAACCCGCGCTCCTGAACAGTGTTACCCAGCAGCTCGGGTTTATAAGCTTCAGCGATATAGTTATTGATCGCCAGCGACTCCCAGATGGTGAAATCACCGTCGACCAGCGCCGGTACCTTACCGTTGGGATTGACCTTCAGAAAGTCAGGAGCCTTGTGCTCACCTGCACGAAAATCGATCGATTGAGCGGTGTACTCAACACCCGCTTCCTCAAGGCACCAGAAACAACGACCGGCACTGGACTGAGGGCTACCATAAATAGTTAACATGGGGATTCCTTTAATAAACTTTGCCACCAGTTAAAGGTCCGATGACGATTCAATAGCCACCGATGCTAGCACAAGATGAGAGCGAAATAGCCTCGGTATTTATAGGGGAATCGGGTGTTATCACTTCGTGTAGTTGCTCTGGGGGATAGTGCAAGGCATAGTGTTTGAATCAAGGCCAAGGTGGCCGTGGATTATAAGCGTCAGAGGGAATGACGATGGAAGGAATTCTGATCTTATCTGTTATTGGGCTGGGTATTTTTACTACTCGTCAGTATACAAACAGCAGTTGTAACGCCTTGTATTACAAATTGGCTCGTTCCATTGATGCTGATTTATTTGCAAGCTATCTAATTCACTGTCAGAACCTCTTTAAATCAAATGCCTTTTGCTTAGCTGGGACGTTAGTTGTTTTGCTGTTTGGCAGTTTAGCTCAGACCGCAGAGGCGACTCAGACAGCTGTTGACGTATCCAATACACTGAATCAAACAGGAAATGAGGGTGCTATGAACTCTACATTATCAACTCTTCTAGCGGTTGCTTTTTTCTTAATACTTCCTCTGTTGGGAGTTATTTATTTCTATAACGGAATTGTAAATAAAGAGGAGGAAGTTTTTGGTGCCTGGGCTCAAGTAGAGAGTAACTACCAACGTAGAGCAGATCTTATTCCAAATCTGGTTAAAACGGCCTCAGCGTATATGGACCATGAGAGGGAAACACTGGAGCGAGTGATTGATGCGCGTCAAGGTGATCAGGACACATTGAAAACCTTAGTGTCTGAGTTGGTGAAAGCCGAATCTGATGCGAAGACCCTATCCACTGGTGATCTTAAAACCGGGTTATCATCGGAAGCGTTTTTACAGGACTTTGAGGCAGCCCAAAGCAAAGTAGGTAGTTTGATGATGCGTCTGTTAGCCACAGTAGAAGCGTATCCAGATCTTCGTGCAAACGACCAAATGATGGCGCTACAAGCCCAGCTTGAAGGGACTGAAAACCGTATCAATGTTGCCCGCTATAACTTCAACCAAAAAGTAGAAGCATTTAATAGCGGTATCCGAACCATTCCTGGTGTTTGGTTTGCCGGAATGGGGAGCTTTCAGCGCAAAGCCTATTTCCAATCTGAACAAGGGGCGCGTGAGGCTGTTCAGGTCGACTACAACTGATGCGTACCCACGTAAACGGATTTCACTAAATAATTTCAGGAACGAAAATGCGGATCACAATCTTATTGGTAATCCTATTCGCCACCGCCGGTTATGCAGGCTATACCTACCTTGATCGAGACTCTATAGATCTTGAGATGATTCAGCAGGAGGTTGGGTTATCCAGTCGCCTGGTGGATGATCAGGCAGAGCTTCTCACGATCGAAGATGAAAAATATATTGGTGAATACCACCAGATGCTATTACGCCGCTTCGATATGGACTACCGCGTATTTACGGCAAATAATCTTGAAGATATCAACCAATTTACCTGGAAAACGTTTCAGGAAGAGGAGGTGGGTCGTCACAGTAAAACCGGGAAAGGGATGTTGCTCGTCATTGACCCCGTGAAAGATCAGCTACGAATTGAAGTCTCCGGTAATCTCGAATCTGTCTACACAGATGCCTTCATATCCTACCTCGAACACCGCCAAATGGTTCCATTTTTTAATCTGGGGCGTGTAGATGATGGAATCTTTGCAACCAGTGAACTGATTAGGACAAGAGCCATACAAGCTCAGGAGGGAATTGAGTTTGATCCCTCATCGGTACGAGACAGCACTGGGGGAGGAGCATCAGCCAAAGCGGGTATTGATGCAGGACGTGACCTTACTTTTGTGGAGGGTAAACCTGATGTGCTGGCAGCGGACACCCCGGAAGAAACATTGCAGCGTTTCTTTAACTCAATGATGCAGAGAAACGGACGCTGGGATCTTGATATCTTCACCGATGAAACCAAAACGCACATGCAGAAGATGGTGGGTAGTGCCGCCCAAATGGACAATACCATCAAACGCTATCGTCGCTGTGTGGCCGAGCATGTTATCTACGATCAAGCTGGCACACGTGCCGTCTTAAATCATGCACTGAGCAATCGTGGTTGTGACCCTTTCCTGTTTGAAAAAGGGGTTGATGGAAAATGGCGACTGGACCTCAAAACACTGGGTAATGCGCTGGGGCATACTTTTGGCAATGTTTGGTATCTCCACTATGGGCGTTATGAAATGTCCGGTATCGCGAAATATAACTTTGGCTTTAAACACCTCAATTTTGTTCGCCCCGGTGGGGAACAGTTTGAACACCAAGGTATTCCTTATTATCGCAGTTATGGAATGGGCTTAACCTATACACCAGAAGGGACTGTCATTCGCAGTTTCCCTAAACAGGGTGGCTTTATGGAGAAACAGGGCTTTAAAAAAGGGGACGTGATTATACAGTGGGAGAGTATAGAGATGCCGGGGCAAAGAACTATAAGCAGCCGCATGGAAAAAGTACGCCCCGGGCTGGATATCTATGTCAGAGTGAAACGTGGTGACATGTATTTTGAGAAATACATGAAGGCACCGCCGTATCCAAAGAAGGGCGAGTATCGCTTTAATGTGACGATTGGCAGTCCAAACAGTGTGCCGTTGCCCATGGTGAGTTATATAGAGCCAGGAGAGATAGCAGATCAGCTTGGTATTCAGAAAGGTGACATTATCACTGCCTGGCAAGGTAAAGAACAAGTAACTGCAAGGGATATCTTTAGAGCCTACAAAGGCCTGAAAGAGGGTGATCCCATAGCTGTGCAAGTCTACCGTGAAGAACGTTTGGTTGATCTGGCGGGAACCATGGGTAAAAAACGTGTAATGGGTAAAGTGCATTAGAACTGATGCAAAGGGAATTGACGTGAAGGGTATTTTAATTAGCCGTGAATGGCTAAACACTCCATTAGTGAGGAGTGCGGAACATCTTAAAACCTCAGCCGCTCGGTTTTGGGGCTCATGCTTAGGATGTGGTCATGACTAGTTGGCCTGCAATACTGAGTGCTTTCTTTGGCGAAAGCAGCTGGCAAGTTCTAGCTTTAGCATTTGTTTTTGGACTATTTGCTGTTCTGAGAAATCTCTCAGAATTTGCATGGAAGCAGAAAGAGCGAAAAGTCTCCCATATCAAGACTGCCCTAGAAATTGAAAATCTATCAGATGAAGTCAGGTTCGTATTGGTTGAAGATATGAATCGTACTCTCTTTATGAATGTTACCGGGATTCCTGGTGATAGGTATACGCGCCAAATTTACGCTGAACTTCTCGAAAAAAGTGAAGGTGACTTAACAATTAATCAGCTCCGCAGAGCTAGTAACTTTTTAGAGTTTGATAAATGTATACAGGTACCTAAAGGCAGAAGTAGAAAAATTGGGTATTGTGTAGATAAGTGGTACCCACTTTTAGTGCTGTTTGTTTGTGCTATCCAAACAATTACGATGATAGTTTTTTATGACCCCAAATTGCTCTGGGTACAACTATCTTTGGTTATTGGTTCTCTGGTGTTGGCCAGTTTTTTGTATCGAAGGTCGGTTAATTATGAGATCGCCTTAGATATTGAAAAACAATCAAAGATTGAAAATGATGGATTAGTTATTAGTGCTTCGTCTAAAATTCCTGGGAAATATAAGGACAAAGTTTTACCTTAATATCAAAATTATAATATTGAAGAAGTTAAGATTGATGAGGTTGGTGGGTCGGTTAGATAATAAGATATCTCTAACCTTTTTATGAGTATGAGGGGGATTTATATGTCATCAAGTAACGAATTTTGAAATGATCCTGTTGGTGAGATATTTAAGGATTGTGAAGGAGATTTTTTATTTGACTATAGTGATTTCAAAGTAGTTTCAGCTGTAACAGCGTTTTTGTAGTTTCTGCTGAGCTTTCTGCAAGCGTGCCAGTTCAGCATTTTTGTCGATGAGCCTACCCAATCCCAACCAAGAAAATTTTTCACTTTACTACGCAATAACCCCGTAATTGCTTGATCTCAGGCTGAAGGGTGGTGCTATTTTTGAGTTATACTTCATTAATTGTCATGTCTGTAGTCTGAATCATTGCGTTGTATGCTTAATCTGTTTCTGAGAATGTCTGCTATTGGTCGGTCTGTTAGGTTGGTTTTGGCCGCGTGTTTGTTGCTGGTTGTGCAAGTTGTTCAGGCTGCTGAGCCGCTTACGCTGGGTATTCTGGCGTACCTGCCTAAAGAGCAGATGATTGAGCGCTATCAACCCTTAGCAAACTATCTGAGTGAGTCCCTTTCCGGTCGTGATGTGCGCTTATTACCACTCTCATATGAGGGGGATCAGGTTGAGGAGGCGATTGCCAATCAGCGTATCGATCTGCTGCTTACCAACCCCAGCCATTTTATTAAACTCCGGATCCATCATAATCTGAGCGGTGCGATGCTGACGCAGGTTGTGCTGCGTAATAGTGTACCTGTGAGTTCCTTTGGTGGGGTGATCATCGCCCGTGCGGATAATGCCCAGATCGATGGGCTGGATGATCTGGTTGATAAGCATGTGGTAGCCGCAGATCCGCGCTCATTAGGGGGGTATCAGGCGCAGGTTTATGAAGCTATGCAGCAGGGTGTTGAACTCAGCGGCAATATCGAATTTCTAAAAAAACATAATAAGGTGGTTACTGCGGTGGTTGAGGGTAAAGCCGATGTTGGTTTTATCCGTAGTGGTGTGCTTGAGGCGATGGTCAAAGCAGGACAGCTTACAGCCAGTCAGGTAAAGGTACTCAGCCCTAAAGCGGTCGATACGTTTCCGTTCGCACTCTCTACTGATCTTTATCCCGAATGGCCGTTATTGGCGCTGCCCCGGTTGCAGGATAGAGAGATCCGTCAGGTCGCCTCTGCTCTACTGGCATTGGATATGTACCACCCCGCTGCTCAGGCCGCCAGAATTGGCGGTTTTGATCCACCGAAGGATTATCTGTCGGTGGAGAATTTAGCCCGTGCTCTGCGTGTTCCCCCCTATGATCAGCTACCTGAATTTACCCTGGCTGATATTCTGGAAAAGCATCAGTTAGCGGTTGTGCTTTTATCGATCTGTATTAGTGTGATCGTGTTTCTTTCGCTGTTGCTGTATCGCCGTAACATTCAGTTATCCCGAAATGCAGAGAACCTACGGCGGGCTGCGAGCGTTTTTGCCAACACGCGGGAGGGGATCTCGCTCACAGACAGGCAGGGGACGATTCTCGATGTAAATACTGCATTTGAGCAGATGACCGGCTATTCCCGTGCAGAGATTATCGGTAAAAATACCCGGATGTTGAAATCCAACTCGCAGAGTCCCGAGTTTTATACTGAGATGTGGAGCGCACTACAGTCGCGCGGTGAGTGGCAGGGAGAGGTTTGGAATCGTCACAAGAGCGGAACCAAATATGCGGTCCAGCTAACCATTGGCGCGGTGCATGATACAACGGGTGCGCTTGAGGGCTACGTTGGGCTCTTCTCAAACATCACGTTGCAGAAAGAGTATCAGCACAGGTTGGAGCAGATCGCCCATTTTGATGTGATCACCGGGTTACCCAACCGTATTCTGTTTTATCAGCGTCTGCAGCAGGAGATGGCGCTGGCGAAACGTTATACGAAAAAACTGGGTGTGGTCTTTCTTGATCTGGATGGTTTTAAAGCGGTCAACGATACCTACGGCCATGCAACAGGAGATAAGCTTCTGTCGAGTCTTGCCATGAGGATGCGTGAAACGATGCGTCAGGAGGATACGCTGGCCCGAATTGGCGGGGATGAGTTCATTGCGACGCTACATGACTTTTCGGTAGAGGGGGATGGTGAACAGATCCTCTCACGCCTTTTGGATGTGACCTCACAACCCGTTGAGATTGATGGGGATCTGATACAGGTTTCTGTCAGTATCGGGGTGGCAATCTACCCTCAGGATGAGGATGTCGAGGCGGATGAGTTAATCTCTCAGGCAGATGAAGCGATGTATGCCGCTAAGAAGGCCGGTAAAAATTCTTACCGTGTGTTTGAGTTTGATCTCACCGAATAACAGGTAGCGCCAGACAGAAAAAAACCCAGACCGAGATCTGGGCTTTTTATGACTAAATCGCTTTTTTGGCTGTTGAAAGTCGAAGCCTTAGAGGGCTTCGATCTTTCCGTACTGCTCTTTCAGTTTATCAAACGCAGCCTGTGAACCCGCCAGCTTCTCACGCTCTTTGGCGATAACGGCTTCCGGTGCATTAGAAACAAACTTCTCATTACCCAGCTTACCTTCAACGCGGCTGATCTCTTTCTGCAGTTTATCCAGCTCTTTCTGCAGACGGGCCAGTTCAGCATCTTTGTTGATCAGGCCGGCCATAGGTACCAGTACTTCCATATCGCCTACCAGCTGAGTTGCTGACATTGGCGCTTCGTCTCCAGCATTCAACCAGGTGATGCTGCTCAGGGCTGCCAATTTGGAAAGGAAGGTGCGGTTAGCTTCCAGACGCTGCTGATCCAGTTCGCCGCCGTTCTGGAACAGTACGTCCAGCTCTTTGGCAGGGGAGATACCCATCTCACCGCGGATATTACGTACGCCGGTGATCACGCCCTGCAGCCATTCAATTTCAGCTTCAGCGTCAGTGTCGATCTTGTCGGTATTCGCAACTGGGTAGGCCTGGGTCATGATGGTATCGCCTTCAACACCGGCGAGACCTTTCACCTGCTGCCAGATCTCTTCCGTGATGTACGGCATGATCGGGTGGCTAAGGCGCAGGATGGTTTCCAGTACGCGCACCAGTGTGCGGCGGGTGCCACGCTTGGCTTCAGCGGAGGCGTTGTCATCCCAGAGTACAGGTTTGGACAGTTCCAGATACCATGCGCAGTAGTCGTTCCAGATAAAGTCATACAGGGTTTTGGAGGCCATATCGAAACGGTATTCGTCGAAGTGTTTAACTACTTCGGCTTCAACGCTCTGCAGGCGGCTGCTGATCCAGCGGTCTGCCAGTGACAGTTCTACGTCACCGCCGTTCTGACCGCAGTCTTCCCCTTCGGTGTTCATCAACACGTAACGGGCAGCGTTCCAGATCTTGTTACAGAAGTTACGGTAACCTTCCAGGCGTTTCATATCCCAGTTGATATCACGGCCGGTAGAGGCCAGTGCTGCCAGAGTGAAACGCAGGGCATCGGTACCGTGGGCCTGAATCCCTTCCGGGAACTCTTTCTTGGTACGTTTGCCGATCTTTTCAGCCAGCTGTGGCTGCATCATGTTGCCGGTACGTTTTTCCAGTAGGGTATCCAGTTCGATACCGTCGATCATATCCAGCGGGTCGAGTACGTTACCCTTGGACTTGGACATTTTGTCACCGTTTTCGTCACGGATCAGACCAGTAACGTAAACGGTTTTGAACGGTACCTGTGGGTTGCCCTCTTCATCTTTCATGAAGTGCATGGTCATCATAATCATGCGCGCCACCCAGAAGAAGATGATGTCGAAACCGGTCACCAGTACATCGGTCGGGTGGAACGTCTGCAGGCGCTGGGTGTTTTCCGGCCAGCCCAGTGTGCCGAAGGTCCACAGGGCGGAGCTGAACCAGGTGTCCAGTACGTCGTCGTCCTGGCGTAGTTCAACTTCTGGGTCCAGACCGTATTTCTCGCGGGCTGCTTCTTTGTCGTTGGCTACGTATACGTTGCCTTCATTGTCATAGAAGGCTGGGATACGGTGGCCCCACCACAGCTGACGGGAGATACACCAGTCCTGGATATCGCGCATCCAGGCGTTGTACATATTTTCGTACTGCTGCGGTACAAATTTGATATCGCCTTTTTCTACCGCTTCAACCGCAGGTTTTGCCAGCGTTTTAGCATCGGCAAACCACTGGTCAGTCAGCATAGGCTCGATAACAACACCACCACGGTCGCCGTAAGGTACCGTCATGTCGTTCTCTTCGATCTTAACCAGCAGACCAGCTGCTTCGAAATCAGCTACGATCTCACGACGCGCCGCGAAACGCTCCATGCCACGGTATTTTTCCGGGATGGTGGTGTCGATCTCGTTGTTCGGTGTGCCGTCGGTGTTGAAGCCTTCCGCTTCATCACGGATATCGGCGTTGTAGGTCAGGACGTTGATCATTGGCAGACCGCAACGCTTGCCCACTTCGTTATCGTTGAAGTCATGCGCAGGAGTAATTTTTACGCAGCCGGTACCTTTTTCCATATCGGCGTGATCATCGCCAACGATTGGGATACGACGGCCAACCAGCGGCAGGATGATCTCTTTGCCGATCAGGTCTTTATAACGCTCATCTTCCGGGTTTACCGCAACACCGGTGTCACCCAGCATCGTTTCCGGACGTGTAGTACCGACAACCAGGTAATCTTCACCCGCCTGAGTTTTAGCGCCATCGGCCAGTGGGTAGCGCAGGTACCACATCTTGCCTTTAACTTCTTTGTTCTCGACTTCCAGATCTGAGATTGCGGTGTGCAGTTTAGGATCCCAGTTAACCAGACGCTTACCACGGTATACCAGTCCTTCGTCATACAGACGGATAAACACTTCCTGAACCGCGTGATAGAAACCGGAGTCCATGGTGAAGCGCTCAGATGGCCAGTCGACGGAGTTACCCAGGCGGCGCATCTGATTGGTGATGGTGCCACCGGATTCCTCTTTCCACTCCCAGATCTTTTCGATAAAGGCATCACGGCCCAGATCGTGGCGAGTCTGCTGTTTCTCTGCCGCCAGTTTGCGTTCAACGACCATCTGTGTCGCGATACCCGCATGGTCGGTACCGACCTGCCACAATGTGTTCTTGCCCTGCATACGTTTGTAACGGGTCAGCGCATCCATGATCGTATGCTGGAACGCGTGTCCCATATGCAGACTACCGGTGACGTTCGGCGGTGGAATCATGATGCAGTAAGAGTCACCTTCACCGGATGGGGCGAAGTAACCTTTATCTTCCCAATTTTTGTACAGGGACTTCTCGATTTCGTGCGGCTGGTAAGTGGTATCCATTGCGCTCTGATTCTTCTGAAAAACTGTCGAATTTAGGGCCGTCCGGTCAGTTTGGGACGGCGCGAATAAACCCGGCATTATACAGTGTATACGTACGCTACGCTACGAGAACGGCTGTGCCTTTCAGGGGGCTCAAGCGTTGATTTGTCAGTCGTTTGGAAAAGCCAAACGCAGAGGAGCTTATTTGCATGTTAGTCATGTGTCTTCGCAATCATACAGCCTGTTTAGGTGTAGTTACTCCTATACTTAAGGTATCTACGATTAAGCGGAGGGCGAAACATGAAACAGTGTTATGCCACGCGTGGTTTTTTACCTTGCGAAGATCCCGCTACCGAGATCGTTTTGGGGGAACGATATGAGGTACTGGATGAGGTTGGGCGGATGTTACCCAGCCTGCTATTGGAAAAAGATGCGCGGGACTATCTGCGGCGTGTCTTTGTGCCAGACTGGTCCTATGTCAATATCCCGGACGATCTCTGGCCTCAAGCCTGTCTGTACTACCTGAGGCTGGGGTTTATCGCCTCAGGGTATATCAATCAGATTGGGCAACCCGCCTGCCACTCACTGCCTGCGAATCTGGCGCGGCCTTTAGTAAAAATTTCAAATTTACTGGAGCGTCCGCCGATCCTGAGCTATGACGGCTATGCGCTGTATAACTGGCGCCGGTTCAATATCCGTAAACCGGTTGCGTTAGGGAATATCGATACTATCCAGAACTTTGTCCATCTCTACGATGAGCGCTGGTTTATTCTTGTTCATGTTGAGATAGAAGCGTTGGCGGCCGATATCCTTAAAGCGGTTGTCTCACTGAATGGGGAGGTCGGGCCTGCTCAAATTGATACGGCACTGGATGAGATCGCAGCAGCATTAACGCAGATTATTCAGGTACTGCAGCGTATCCCTGAAAAGATGTCAGATGAGCTCTACTTCTCCAAATTTCGCCCCTATATCGGTCAGTTCAGGGAGGTCGTGTATGAAGGGGTAAACATTGAGCCGATCAGTTTTCGGGGAGAAACAGGCGCGCAAAGCTCGATCATGCCGCTCCTCACCGAACTCATGAAGATTCCGCATCAGGATAACAAGCTAACGCGCCACCTTTACGATATGCGCCGCTATATGCCAGCGGATCATCGAATGCTTCTGGAGCAGGTGCGGGCGATGCCTGACCTGAAACCGCTGGCACACTCAGAAAAGTTTGATGCGGTATTAGAGCTGATGGCTTGTTTCCGAGAGGTGCATTACCACTGGGCGATCAAATATATCGCCCGCCGCTGCAACGATCCGCAGGGGACTGGCGGAACACCTTATATCCGCTGGCTGAAGTTTTTGATTGAGGAGACCCGGGCGCATAAAAAAACAGGAGGTAAATGGACCGTGGTTGCGTGAATTCGCGGTGGGACACCGCTCCTACAAAAACGTTGTGAGGTTTCGCAGTGGGGGATCGTTCCTAGGACTCGCTATGGGAATTCGCGGTGGGAGACTGCTCCTACAAAAAGGCGCTGTGAGTGGGAGCGGTCTCCCACCGCGAAATGAATAAGGAGGATCAAGCCTCGTCAGGCCCTCTTGCGCATATCATGCATATCGATCGGAATATTATTCGCTTGATAACGCTTATAGTTCGCGCGTGTCGCGGTCAGAATATCCTCGCTCTGCACCACTACTTCCAGAATGCGATCAAACTGCAGCGCATCTTCAGGTATCTCCAAGTGCAGATTGATAAAAACATCCCGATGGCTTGGACGCTGTTCAGCCCAGCCGATCTCGATACCGCTGTTGAGTTGCTCGCTCAGTAAGCTGTGCGGGATAAAAGCATCCGGGCGGAACTCCCAGAGTAGCTGATCAATATGGTTGGCTTCCGCTTCATCCGGTGCCTGAATGTAGATGGTGTGGCCTAATGCACGGATCTTCTCTACCAGACGGCAGAGAAAGCGACCCCGGGCATCGGGATCGCTGGAGGGCAACACATAGAAATCAGCTTTACTGGTCATAGTGGTTAATCCGACTGGATTATTCCTCTTCCGCTGCCTGATTGAGCAGGTATTGGGTCAGAAGCGGTACGCAACGGCCTGTTGCACCTTTATCCTTGCCGCCACTGTTCCAGGCAACGCCAGCAATATCCAGATGAGCCCAACGGTACTCTTTGGTAAAGCGGGAGAGGAAGCAAGCAGCAGTGATAGTGCCCGCAGGGCGCCCACCGATGTTGGCGATATCCGCAAAGTTGGAATCCAGCTGCTCCTGGAACTCATCCCAAAGCGGTAGTTGCCAACCTTTATCGGCCGCTTGTTCACCCGCCTGCAGCAGTTCAGCTGCCAGATCATCATTGTTGGCAAGAACGCCGGTTGCATGGTGACCCAGTGCAATAATGCAGGCACCGGTCAGGGTAGCGATATCCACTACAGAGGCGGGTTCAAATCTGCCTGCGTAGGTGAGAGCATCGCAGAGTACCAGACGGCCCTCAGCATCAGTGTTCAGAATCTCAACGGTCTGACCGGACATGGTTGTTACGATGTCGCCCGGTTTGGTTGCGTGGCCACTCGGCATATTCTCCGCTGCAGCGACAATACCCACTACATTGATCGGTAGCGCCATCTCACAGATCGCGGTCATTGCACCAAATACGCTGGCAGCACCGCACATGTCGAATTTCATCTCGTCCATGCCCGCGCCGGGTTTCAGGGAGATACCGCCGGTATCAAAGGTGATCCCTTTACCGACCAATACGTGCGGTTTTTCACCCTCTTCACCGCCTTTATACTCCATCACAATCAGCTTGGAGGGCTGTTCACTGCCGTGGCCCACTGAAAGCAGGCAGTGCATACCTAACTCAGTCATCTCCTCTTCATCTACGATGGTTGCGGTCAGATCATCAAACTCATCATCCAGTTCCAGCGCCTGATCTGCCAGATAGGTTGGCGTACAGATATTACCCGGCAGGTTGCCGAGATCACGAGCAATACTGGTTCCGTTAACGATTGCAGTCCCGTCAAGCAGGGCTGTTTCAGCCAGATCTGCATCGTTGTCATCCACCAGAATGGCGATCTGATCCAGTTTTAGTGGGTCGGCTTTTTTGCTCTTGGTTTCATCGTAGCTGTAGAGCTCACTGCCAGACCACTCAACCAGATGACGCAGCTGGCGATACTGATCGCTGTCATCAGTCAGTACAGCGTTCAGTGCAAAGGTTGCGCTGCTGACGCCGGTGCTTTTGACAACGCCCATTGCGGCTTTGATCAATTTTCGGAAGTTGCGGTTGTTTCGCTCCTCCTCTTTGCCCACGCCGAGTAACAGAATACGTTTGGCGCTGAGACCTGGTACTTTATGCAGCAGCAGAGTCTGTGCGGTTTTACCGCTGATATCGCCGCCACTCAGAATCTCGCTAATATAGCCGGAGCTGGCATCGTCGGCGGCTTTCGCAGCCGGGGAGAGCGTGTTTTCTGCTTCAATAGCAATGATTAAACATTCGGTTTCAAGTGATGCGATATCACCGCTTACAATTTCAAAATCCATGCTGACTCCAAACTCACGGCTTACTGCCGCCTAAACGAGACAAAGATGGCGGATTAAAGGATAATGCCGATACTTTTTATCAAGGATATCGGGCTTTGCTAATCTGATCCGCTGCAAAGGCCAATAATATAAACCATTTTTAGGTTGGTAACAGTTTTCGCAAGGACTTAGAGTGATCGTTTTTCGTTATTTAGCTCGCGAAGTACTTCTCAGCATGCTGGCCGTCAGTGCGGTTTTGCTGATCATCATCATGAGTGGCCGCTTTGTTAGGTATCTGTCTAAAGCGGCGGTCGGGGAGTTAGATCCCAGTGTTTTATTTTCCATTATGGGGTATCGACTCCCAGGTTTTCTTGAGCTGATTCTGCCTCTGGGGCTGTTTCTGGGATTCCTGTTGGGCTATGGCCGTCTCTATCTGGAGAGTGAGATGACGGTATTGGAAGCCTGCGGTATGAGCCAGAAACGCCTGGTCGCCTATTCGATGGGACCTGCGTTAGTGGTGGCGTTTGTTGTCGGCATCCTTTCAATCTGGGTGTCGCCTTATGGTGCAGCGCAAACCAATCAGATCTTTGATCAGCAGGAGAATCGCAGTGAGCTGGAAAGCCTCGTACCCGGGCGCTTTCAGAAGCAGAAGAGCAGTGCAAGAGTGACCTATACCGATTCAGTCGGAGAGAATGGTGAGCTTGGCATGATCTTTATGGCTGACCGTAATAACAGCAATAAACGCCTGCAGATAACGATGGCGCAAACCGGAACCACCCTGACGGACGCACAGCGAGATCAGCGCTTTCTGGTGCTGCAGGATGGTTACAGGTATGAGGGAGTGCCCGGACAGGCTGACTATATTGAACTGGGCTTTGAACGCTACGGTGCGGAGATTAAGCGGAAAAACCATGAGATCCGTTACGATAAAGTCGAGGCGCTGCCTACCTCTGTGTTGTGGGCTTCTGATGACGCTTCCTCTCGGGCTCAGTTGAACTGGCGGCTCTCTCTTCCGGTGCTGGCATTGGTGGTGACATTGTTGGCGGTACCGCTGAGCCGGGTGAATCCCCGTCAGGGACGCTTTGCTCGATTGGTGCCTTCGATCTTGATCTATCTGACCTACATTACTGTACTGAGTAATATGACAAGCCGGGTGGGAGAGGGTGACCTTGCCCCTGTTGCAATCTGGATGGTTCATATTCTGTTTGTTGTACTGGCGGTCAATATGATCCTGTTTGGCCGATTCTGGAACCGTCTGTACAACCAGATACCGATGCCTTCAATACCTAAGCCCTGGAAGAAAAAAGCCTCATGAAGTTACTCGATATCTATATAGCACGACATGTGCTGGGTGGTTTTCTGGTAGTTCTGCTGGTAGTGGCAGGGCTGGATATGTTGTTTGCACTGGTTGAAGAACTCAAAGAGGTTAAGGGGGATTATAGTTTCTCAGCCGCGGTCGAGTACGTGTTGTTGACGCTACCTCGCAGGCTCTATGAGTTTATCCCACTCTCTAGCCTGATCGGTTGCCTTCTGGGTTTGGGGATTCTGGCGTCCAGCTCTGAACTGACAGTGATGCGTGCTGCAGGGGTCTCCACAATGGGGATCATCACTGCGGTCATGAAGCCGGTTCTGTTGATTGTTTTGCTGGCACTGGGTCTGGGTGAGTTTGTCGTTCCACACACAGAGCAGCGCGCACAGAGTCATCGTCAGGTGATGTTAACCGGTCATGGTGCGATCCATGATGCGAGCCGGGTCTGGCATCGTGATGAGATGACCTTCTTGCATATTAATGCCGTACTGCCTGATGGCTCGATTAAAGGAGTGACCCGCTATGAATTTAATGATGATCTGACACTGGCGCGTTCTAGCTTCGCTCGCACAGGTCACTATGAAGAGGGTAAATGGCTCCTGAGCAGTATTCGGGAGACTCGATTTGATGACGCGCATGCGGTTTCAGACCCATCGCAAGCGAGAGTCGAAACCGGGCGCGTGAAAGAGGAGGTCTGGGAGAGTGGGTTAACTCCAGAGCTGCTCAAAGTGGTTATGGTGAAGCCAGCAAACCTGTCGATTACCGGTTTACTTGCCTACAGTGATTATCTGACAGAGCAGGGGCTGGCATCATCGCAGTATCGTGTTGCCTTCTGGACTAAGGTGTTGCTGCCGCTGGCGATCTTTGCGCTGGTGCTGGTTGCAGTATCGTTTATCTTCGGGCCACTGCGTAGTGTGACTTTAGGGCAGCGGCTGATCACCGGAATTATCGTTGGGCTGGCGTTTAAACTGACTCAGGATGTGCTGGGGCCAACCAGTGCTGTGTTTGGTTTCTCCCCGTTTATAGCGGTGATGATCCCAATCCTGATATGTGTGGGCATCGGCTTCTGGTTGTTGAACCGGGCCAAGTAGTTTGACGATTGCTGCAAAAAAAAGCATAGCCTGAGCTATGTCTTTTTTTCATTCGAGGATTTTGGCGTTTTTGGGTAACTCCACCACATGGCTGCTTGAAGCCATATCGTGCCAGGCCATCTTCTGCTTACTGATAAACATCCATAAGAAACCGACACCGCAGCACAGGAGTGAGATCCAGCCGACCAGGTAACGCAGCAGGCATTGGGTAAAGTTCAGGCGATACCCTTCGGTGGTCTGGACACGTAAACGCCAGGCCAGCATCCCTAGTGTCTGACCGTTGCGCATCCAGAAGTAGGATAGGAAGAGATAAACCAAAACAAAGAGAAAGGATTGGAACAGCGGTCCTTCGACAGATTCCCCATCATTAAATCCCATGGTGATGATGCCGGTGGAAACCATCAATAGGGCGATGATCAGCATCATGTCATACACAAACGCGCCCAGACGCTTCATCGGGCTGGCGGTTTTAATTTCAGAATATGTTTCTTTAAAGGCTCGGCTCATCAGGTTAACACGCACTTCGGGTCGAGGTTTTATTTTCAAGCTTAAAGAGTGGACGAAGATAACTGCCCACGTAGCTTCCTGCAAAAGCGGCTACCAGCCAGAGCCAGCCATGGAGACTGCCTGAGGCGATACCACCAAAATACGCGCCGATATTACAACCAAACGCGATCGTAGCGCCATAGCCAAGCATCACACCGCCGATTAGTGCGGCAATCCAGTGTAGTAACGGTAGTCTCCACTGGAAGGAAAATTTACCTGCCATCGCGGCGGCAACAAAGGCGCCCAACAGAACGCCTGCATTCATAACTGAATTAACATCACTGCTGAGGGACTCTTCCAATGCGGCTTCGCGCCCCGGCTGTAGCCAGTAGGTCCAGAAATCCATCTCTAGTTCAAGTTCGAGGAGCATGGCTAATTTCGCACCCCAGAGAGGGTATGCCACAGCGACTGCCCATGGGCGCCCTGTGATGGCGAGTGTTGTAAAGTTAAGCAGAGCGAGTACCAGTGCCCCCCAAATGAATGGCCAGGGGCCCTGTAGATATCTTCGCCATTGGGTTAATCCCTGATGAGGTTTGTCCGCTTCCACTTCGCCGTGTGTGCGTTTCTCTAGCCAGTAGGTGAAGCCTGCGATGGCTGCAAACAGCGCAAGATTGATCAGGATTGCAGGTAATACGCCTGCTGTTTCAATGACTGAAACCGGTGCCAGCTGCGGTTTTTCCATCCACCACTCATAGTCAGCTGTTGCCCAGAGGCCGCCCACCATAAATCCAAACATGCTTGGGATCGCTCTTAACTGGCCCCCACCAGCATGGTAAAGATTACCGGATGCACATCCATTACCCAACTGCATCCCTATGCCGAAGATAAATGCACCGATTAGGACAGAGAATCCGAGTGGTCTGACATAACCTCGAGCCTCCTCCCCGAACAGCTCTCCCGCCCCGAGTGCCGGGAAGAATAGGCAGACTGCGACCGCCAGCATTACCATCTGAGCCCGTAAACCTCGTCCACGTTTATTGATGATGAAGTTGCGCCATGCGGTCGTGAATCCAAAGGAGGCATGATAAAGCGCCAGGCCTAATAATCCGCCAATGACCATTAACCACATCTGCTGCGGGGATTCGTTCTGGTTGAGCCAGTACAGTGAGTATGCGAATGCAGTCAGGGCAAGGCCGGACGTGATCAGGTTGCTGTTGCTGGTTTGGGGATCAGTGCTGATTGCGTAATCAGTCGGCGGCGTTTGCACGCTGTTCATAGGCGTTTCATCGTATAGAACTGTGTATCGGGGGAGTGTCGGTTCTGCGTCCGATCATCCGGGAAAATTAAAGCTGGTTATTATATCACCAATTTCCTATGGGGATTAGCACAATAAGTCTAAGAAAAAGGCGATCCGAAGATCGCCTTTTTTGTGATTTTGGCAACGACTTACTGACCGATATAGGTTTTTCGGTACTCTTCAGCAAGTGATTTCGCTTCAGCCAGCTCACTGTCATTCAGTTTCATGACTAAGCGTTTTTCAATCTCAACCGCGGTGCGGTTGCCCAGTTCTGCTGCGTTGTGCATCCAGGCATAGGCCAGAATGTTGGTGTCTTGATCTGCTTGGGAACCATGGCTGTTTGAGTACAGTGTGCCCAGGAAAAACATGGCATCGGTATGACCCTGCTCTGCAGCTTTTCGGTACCAGCGTTCAGCTTCTGCGAAGTCCTGAGTAACGCCTGTACCAAAGTTATAGCAACGCCCGATGTTATGTTGAGCCGCGATAAAACCCTGGTCTGCAGATTTTAGGTACCACTGGATAGCCAGATCTGGATTACGTTTCATGCCGTAACCAAACTCTGCCATCTCACCTAATCGGTTCTGAGCGTTGGCATCGCCTGCTTCTGCAGCTGGCTGAACTGTCTTAAGCTCTAATTTATACTCTTTGTCTTTGATAGCACGCAGACTGTTTACGTTACCGATATGTCCAAGTGCCGCACCGCGAGTGTAGAACTGAACAGCCTTAGCTTCATCTTTATCAACACCCCAGCCATTTTCATACATCTGGCCAACCATATTCAGGGCGTCAGGATCCCCCTCTTTTGCCAGAGGCGCTAACTCTTCAAGAGCGGTTTTGTAATCTTGCTTATCAAAAGCGATAGAGCCTTTGCCCAGATTTGCAGCCATCAGGTCAGTGGTCGTGATGCTTAACATCAGGCTTGCAGCTAAAAGAATCTGTTTCTTCATCGAGTGTTGCCCATATTAATAAGTTAGGGTTCGAGAGAGGTCGCCAATTATACCCAAATTGGATCGGAATTGTTGATTACACCTAGGATTAAGCGCTCCTAAACAGTGAAATCGACCCCGAAATAGATGAAGGTACTTAAGCATTGGCTAATTTAGTGCGCGATTCTATATTAAGATCTGGGTGCAGCACTACTCTCATTTTCATTCTGTTGCGATGGATCAATTCTAACTAAAATGTTTTTATAATACATTAATACGGTTGTTTAATATACATTCACCTTAGTGCTTATAACGATGTATTCTAACGGTTCGTGTCTTAGAATCGTCTAAGCTTGAATCAACTTGTGTTGAAGTTCATGGATATGAATCTGAATACCCTGGAAATTGAGTCAGTACCACTCAAAGCTATATTGACAGCGGACGTCGTTAAGGTTTCCCCCGATGTTGCGCTCACTCATGTTCTGTCGTTAATGCAGCAGCGCTCTATCAGCAGTGTTGTTGCGGTTGATAAGGCCGACCGGCCTGTTGGTATTTTTACAGAGCAGGATGCGATACGTCTGATCTCAGAATCCAAAGCGGTTCAAGCTTTGACAATGAAAGAGGTGATGAGTCAACCACCGATCATTGTAAAGTCTCATCTGGGCTATGGTGATGCCTATCAGGTGATGTCAGAGCACAAAGTGCGCCATCTGGTGGTGGTTGATGATTCCGGTGTGTTAATCGGTTTAGTCAGCGAAGGGGATTTTCTTCACCATATGGGGATGGAGTATCTGGTTGAACTGAAGACAGTCGCCAGCTCTATGACACGTAAAGTCAGCACGATTGATCATGCGGAGCCCCTATCTGTTGCAGTCTCGATGATGCGCGCACAAAAAATCAGTTGTGTCGTTGTGACGATTGATGATCTCCCGGCGGGCATTCTCACTGAGCGAGATATGGTGCGCTTGGCGGGGTCCATTGAAGCCGCTGAGCAGGTGTGTGTGGCCGACGAGATGGTTTCGCCACTGATTACTATTAGTGCTGATACACCGCTACAGCATGCAAGTCGTCTGATGGAACATCATAAAGTCAGACGCCTGGTGGTGATGGATGCTGGCGGTGTTCTACAGGGGATACTAACTCGACATGATATCGCGAAGTCTCTTCAAGGCTCCTATATTGAGTACCTTCAGGAAACACTGCTGCGCAAAAATCGTGACCTTCAGAGTACCGAAGCGCGACTGCGTGATGTGGAGCAAAAAGCGTTCTATCAGAACTTAGTGGAGCAGGTCAGTGATGCAATCTACATCATTGATGCGGATGATGGCCGAATACTGGATGCCAATCTGCAGGCTGCCAAAAGCTTGATGATGCCGATGAGTGATCTCTTAAATCTTAGAGTCACAGATATATCTGCCCAGTTTACAACGTTAGATCTTTGGTTGAATCGACATGTACAAGAATTAAAAGCAAAGAGAGAGCTGCTGTTTGAGTCTGGGCATAAGCGCAGTGATGGTCATATTCTCCCGGTAGAGGTGAAGGCGAAGCTCATCAGTTTGGGAAATAAAGAGTATGTGGTCGCGATTGCACGCGATCTGACTGAGCGCGACGTTGCAATCCAGAAGCTGACGGAGAGTGAGCTGAAATTCCGCACGCTATTTGATGAGTCTCCAATACCGATGGCGTACGTAACTTTTAATGGCGATCTTATCAGTGTGAATCGCCAGTTCCGAGAGACCTTCGGTTATCAGGTTGACGATGTGCCAACTCTCAATGACTGGTTTGATCAGGCTCACCCTGATTCCAACTATCGGGAGAGCGCCAGCAGCTTATGGGCTGAGCTGGTTGAGGTTGCCCGAATGGGTGATCACAAGATCGATCCTTATGAGTATTTTGTGACCTGTAAAGATGGCGACGAGAGGATTGTTAAAGCTTCAGGGGTGACAACCGAGGATGGTTTCCTGGCGATACTTGAAGATGTCACTGAACATAAGCAGGCTACCGCGGCGCTTAAAGAGAGTGCTGAGACCTATTTTGGAGTGATCACCACAGCCCTGGATGGTTTTTGGATTGTCGACGGTAAGGGGTATCTGCTTGATGTGAATGAGGCTTATGTACAGATGTCCGGTTATAGCCGTGACGAGTTGGTCTCGATGCAGATCGGAGATCTTGAAGCCCTTGAGTCTGTACACGAGATTAAGCAGAAAATTTCTGAGATTAAACAGGTGGGGGGGCGCCGATTCCTCTCCACGCACAGACGGAAGAGTGGCGAAAAGTACGATGTAGAGATCAATGTCACTTATTGGCCGGGCGGAGGTGGGCGTTTCTTCGTCTTTGTTCGAGACGTTACAGAGCAAAAGCTGAATGAGGAGCGATTGCGTCAGGCGGCGGCTGTTTTTGCTCACACCAATGAGGGAGTCATGATCACTGATCCGGATGGCACTATCCAGATGGTGAATAGTGCCTTCTGCCACCTGACCGGATATACGGAAAGTGAAGTGATTGGTCATTCATCCCGGATTCTGCAGTCGGGCAGGCATGGTGATGATTTCTACCAGCAGATGTGGCAATCCATTAGTGAGAACGGTTACTGGCAGGGTGAGATCTGGAATCGACGAAAAGATGGTTCAACCTACCCCGAGCTCCTAAGTATTAGTGCGGTAGAGGGTGAACAGGGCAAAGTGTCCCATTATGTGGGAGTGTTCGCGGATATCTCTAAAATGAAGGAGTCTGAGGATAAGCTGGTTTATCTGGCTCATCATGACATGTTAACGGGCTTACCGAATCGCTTAGTGCTACAGACACGTCTAACACAATCCCTGGCGCACGCTAAACGGCAGAACTCTTCTATAGCTCTGCTGCTGTTAGATCTGGATCGATTTAAAGATGTTAATGATAGTTTCGGTCATGCTGCCGGAGATGACCTGCTTAAGCAGGTGGCGTTGCTTCTATCTGACAGAGTCCGTGAAACAGATTTAGTCTGCCGTATGGGGGGCGATGAGTTCGCAATCCTGCTGGAGGATCTGGATCATCCAGAAGATGCAGGGAAAGTTGCGAATGAGCTGATTGGCTCTTTATCGACCAGTTGGAATCTGAGCAATCGCTGTGAAGTGGCGATTGGAGGTTCAATCGGCATCAGTATCTATCCTAATAGAAGTGAAGAGCCTGAAGCGTTGCTGCAACATGCGGATGCGGCCCTCTATCGCGCAAAAGCCGAGGGGCGTGGGCGGTTTCACTACTTTACAGAGGAGTTAACGATCGATGCCCGCAACCGGTTAGATATGGAATCGCGGTTGATGAAAGCGATCTCCAACGGAGAGCTTTGCGTCTATTTTCAACCTCAGGTTCGTATGGATAATAATCAGTTGGTTGGTGCAGAAGCCTTGGTTCGCTGGATCGATCCTGAACGGGGTGTCGTACCTCCGGATCAGTTCATACCGCTTGCAGAGCAGACCGGCTTGATTAATCGCATTGGTTATTACGTGCTTAAAGAGAGCTGTGAGCAGCTAAAAAGATGGCTGGATGAGGGGATGGCTCCTCTACTGGTTGCTGTGAATATCTCTGCGGTTCAGTTGCGACACTCTGACCTGGAGGAGATTGTCGCTGGGATTCTGGAAGAAACTGAACTGCCGCCTGAGTTATTGGAGCTAGAGATAACGGAGAGTGCCCTGATGGAGAGGGAGAGTGAAGCGATAGAATTACTACAAAATCTACGTAATTTAGGGGTGCGTATCGCACTGGATGATTTTGGGACAGGTTATTCATCCCTCTCCTATCTTAAAAAATTTCCTCTGGATGTGCTTAAGATCGATAAATCCTTCGTTAATGATATCCCCCATGATAAAGACGATATGGTGATCGCATCCACTATCCTGGCTATGGGGCACAATTTAGGCCTTAAAGTGCTCGCCGAGGGGGTGGAAACTGAGGAGCAGCTTATGTTTTTGAGAAGTAAGGCATGTAATTTTTATCAGGGGTATCTCACCAGCAAGCCTCTCCCGCCAGAAGAGTTCAGGCAGTTTGTGGATCAGCATTCAGTCAATTGACCCTCTATTTTTTTATATGAGCCTATAGATGGATAGGCTTTTGCTTCGCAATCCAGCAGGATGAGCGAGCATTTTTATCTAAAAATGCTAGGATTAGAGTTCTACAGGGATTTTTTTGCACCAAGGTGGTAGCTTGTCTAGAGGTATTGTTGCATGAGTCCCAGGGAACTTTCGAATGCTCCCAATCTTTTTTTAAAGCGTTTCAGCTTTATCGCAGTATTGTCATCACTGGTGCTACTTTTACTGTCAGGCTTTGCTTCGTTTAAGCTGTATGAGCGTTATGTTTTACGGCTGGCGGAGTCGAATGCCTCAAATCTTGCGGTGTCCATTATGCATGCTCACCGTGAGATATTGGATAATGCATTAGCTAAGCCTTTTCTACCCAATGATGAGATCCTGCATCTGGATAAGACCCTCAGAGCGTTTCTTACACCCTATGGTATCCTGAAAATTAAGCTTTTTGCGCCGAGTAATATTGTAGTTTATAGCAATGATTTTGAGATTATTGGAAAGGGCGCAGTAGGGAATAAACATCTGGAGATTGCGCTTTCCGGAGGGCGGAGTTCGACGATACAAACTAAAGATCAAGTTCATGATATGGCCGCTGAAAACCGTTTTGATGTTGATGTGGTAGAGAGCTATGTTCCGATGAGGGATGAATCAGGCTCGGTTATTGGTGTTTTCGAAATCTATCAGGATATGACAGAGTTTAGAGCAGAAGTTAACCAGGGCGTTCTGCTCTTTATGGTTGGGATCTCAATAATTTTGTTCTGTGTCGTTATAACGGCTTACATATTTATGCACAGTACTGCGCGTAAGCTTTTGAGTCAGCAGCACCTTCTGGAGCAGTTAGCAACAATCGACAGTGTCACCAATATATATAATCGCGCGGAGATAACGCGAAGGATTGAAGCTGAGTGGGAACGGTTTAGACGGGGATGTTCTGACGAGAAAGGTTTTGGGATCTTAATGTTGGATATCGATCATTTCAAACAGGTTAACGATCAATATGGACATCAGGTGGGTGATGAGCTGTTACGCTACTTTGCTCACCGGTTACAGGGGGAGTTGCGTCTCTATTCGGATCTGGGTCGATATGGTGGAGAAGAGTTTATTGTGTTGTTGCCTGAAGTGAGTGAAGAGCAGCTGATGTCGGTTGCTGAGAGAGTGCTCATGATGGTCTCTGCTGAACCATTTCAGATAAACGGTTATCAGATCCCCTTAACGGTCAGTATCGGGATCGCACTGGCCTCGCACCAGGATCTTAATCCTGATGCGGTTATCAAGAGATCAGATGAGCATCTTTATCGTGCTAAAGAGAAAGGGCGCAACTGTATATCAGCCGCACAGAACACTGCCCCGGCGTTTGCTGTTTAGTGGTGAAAATCAACCACTGATTGGATCTCTACGTTAATCGTTACGTTTGCTGCCAAGTAGTTCAATCATATAACCATCAGGGTCTTTTACAAACGCAAGTACGGTGCTTCCGTGCTTCATCGGCCCAGCATCACGGACAACCTTGCCCCCTTTCTTTTTAATCGCTTCACAAGCGGCATATACATCTTCAACCTCGATCGCCAGGTGACCAAATGCGCTGCCTAGTTCGTAACTGTCAGTATCCCAGTTATGCGTCAGCTCCAGTGCGGTGTGTTGTGCTTCATCGCCGTAGCCGAGAAATGCCAGTGTAAATCGTCCATCTGGATAGTCCTTGCTGCGTAATAGTTTCATTCCCATCAGCTGTGTATAGAAATCAATAGATTGTTGTAGATCAGTTACGCGCAGCATGGTGTGTAAAAAGCGCATTTTTCAGCATCCTTTGTGTCGATATTTGGTATTATGAGAGCAATATAGGCTTTGCCATTGTATCGCTAGAGTGCTTTATTATAAGGGTAGATATCAATAAGTCCTGCGCTCTTTATGATGGTACTGTGAGTGCGATGTTGTAGTTTCTCTGGTGACTTTTAAGGGAAGGTGGTGATTATGTTCCAAGATATGAATAAAAAAATAACTGATTCTATGGGACCGTTCAAAGAACTGGTTAATATTCAGACTAAAATGCTGGAAGAGCTTACACGTCAGCAGATGGAGTGCACCAAATCTTGTATCGAAGCGACCATTCAGCAGACAAAAGAGATGCAGAAGTGCCAGTCCCCTTCTGATCTGCTGGAACTACAGCGCAGCTATGCCAAAGAGCTTGAAGAGACACTCAAATGTGCGAGTGAGCAGAATATGAAGGCGCTTCAGGAAGCCCGTTCCGAGATAGAGGGGATGGCTCAGTCTACATTTGATGCTTTCAATAAGTAGTAATTACCTGTGTTAAAAGCAGCCATGGGCTGCTTTTTTTGTTTGTAGAGTTGGGAATGAGATGAGTAGATCGATCGGTTTGTTTTATGGGTCAACGACCGGAAACACAGAGAGTGTTGCTGACCTGATTGCCGAAAATATTGGGCTGGATAAGGTTCATCGTATTGATATTGCAGCTGATGGGCTGGATAGTCTGGCTGAGTATGAGCATCTGATACTGGGTATTCCGACTTGGGATTTTGGCGAGCTTCAGGAGGACTGGGCCGATCTTTGGCAGGTGCTAGATGCAGCTGAGGTTGAGGGCAAAAGCTGTGCCTTGTTCGGACTTGGTGATCAGATTGGATACAGCGAGTGGTTTCTGGATGCGATGGGATTGCTGCATGAACGTATGCGGGCGCGAGGTGCCAAGATGGTGGGGTACTGGTCTGTTGAAGGCTATGACTTTGAAGCCTCAAAAGCGCTAACGGACGATCAAAGCCAGTTTGTGGGATTGGCGATCGATGAAGATTGTCAACGTAGCGAGACTGAAGAGCGTGTTACACGCTGGTGTCAGCAAGTTCTTTCTGAATTTGGTATGGCCTGAACTGAACGGAAAGCGTTAAAACATATTATGTAACAGCATATGGGTGAGAATACCGCAGAGATATCCGAGTATGATCGCCCAACTCCACTTCAGGTGGCTTGCGAAGGTATATACCCCCTGAGCCTGTCCCATCAGGGCGATCCCTGCAGCAGAGCCAATCGATAAGATAGATCCGCCGACGCCCGCCGCCAGTGTAACCAGTAACCATTGCGATAGATCCATCTCTGGTTCCATGCTGAGCACCGCAAACATTACTGGAATGTTATCAACAAGGGCTGATGCAAAGCCAACTAAGATGTTGCTGGTGGTTGCGCCCAGACCGGTATACATCCATTCCGATAGCAATGCTAAATAGCCCAGCGTTGCTAACCCTCCTACACAAAGTACAACCCCATAGAAGAACATCAGGGTATCCCATGAGGAACGCTCCACTACTTTGAAGATATTAAAACGCCTGATTACATCTGAATGGTCCCCTTTGGCGTGTTGGTGAGTCTGCATGTTCTCTGCGTGATGGTGAGTTATATGTCCCTGTTCGTGCACGATGGGTTCATGTTTGCTGATGTAAAAGCCAAAGAGCTTGAGGATGCCCAGTCCGGTCATCATGCCTAAAACCGGGGGAAGGTTAAGAATAGTATGCGCCAGAATGGAGAGGGTAATTGTAAATAAAAAGATAAAGATGATTGTTGCTGCCCCCTTTTTCATATGGAGGCGCTCCGTTTCCCCGGATGGGGGCGCGCTTTCTATTACTGTACTCATAATGGCAGCAGGGATTAGCCAGGTGATCAATGCGGAGGGGAAAAGGTGAAGAAAGTCAGCAAAATGGACCAGGCCTTTCTGCCACACCATCAGAGTGGTAATGTCGCCAAAGGGGCTGAAGGCTCCTCCGGAGTTGGCAGCGATTACAATGTTGATACAGCCCACCGTGATAAATTTATGGTAGTGGTTGCCGACTGCCATCAATACCGCGCCCATCAAAAGGGCTGTAGATAGGTTATCAGCGATAGGTGAAATGGTGAAAGCAAGTGCGCCGGTAATCCAGTAGATCTTGCGTAAGGAGAATCGCTGTACGACCAGCCAGGACCGGATCGCAGCAAAAACCAGACGTTCCTCCATCGTGGTGATGAAGGTCATTGCGGCCAGTAGGAACAGGAATAGTTCTGCATACTCCAGAATGTATTGCCTAACTGCCAGGCCCGCTGTGAGGTTATCACCACTCAGTGCGTAAGCAATACCGGTGAGAAGCCAGATAAAGCCTGCTGCGACCATCATAGGTTTAGATTTGCGTAGATGGATCGCTTCTTCACCTAGAACAAAACAGTAGCCCACGATAAAAACGATGAGGGCCAGAATACCAAAAATAGACTGTGTCAGATCGATTAGCAGAAGTGAATCTCCGCCAGTAAATGCAAATATGGCCGGCGAAAAGCAGATCAGGCTGAGTCCTAGCAGATATTTCGACAACATGACTGAATCAGGTTTCCTTCTATACCATTGTTTTGAAGCCAGACATTGCCAGTGTGCCAGTCGAGTATTGAAACTGCTAGCGCGTCAGCAGAAAACTCTTACAGATTATCGATAGCTTAAAGTTTGGATTCAAGTGAGTAAGACAGCTTAGAGTAATACCTGATTTTTAGCCTGCTGAGCAGCTATTAGTTTACTTCAGTCTCCCCTTTTTGAGATGTGTATCGCTGGTTTATCATCTGCCCAACTTATCCACCTAAATTGGTAGTGTTATAGACCGATTTTCGGTAAAATACTGCCCTTTTTTAATCTGCCGGCTACGATTCTATACCATGGAAATTAACCCGATTCTCAACAACCTCAAAGATATTACTGAGCGTACAGAAGCGCTTCGTGGCTTTCTTGATTACGAGGGTAAGAAAGAGCGCCTGGAAGAGGTCACGCGTGAGCTTGAAGATCCCGCTGTTTGGGATAACCCGGAAAATGCGCAAAAGCTTGGGAAGGAGCGCTCAACGCTTGAGGGCGTAGTCGAAACTATCGATGAACTGACTGCCGGTGTCGATGATACCCGTGATCTTCTTGAGATGGCTGTTGAGGAAGATGACGAAGATACGGTTGCTGAAGTGGAAAATGATGTCAGCGCTATGCTGGCGAAGCTGCAGCAACTGGAGTTTCGCCGTATGTTCTCCGGTGAAGCTGATCCAAACAACGCCTTTTTAGATATTCAGGCGGGCTCAGGTGGAACCGAAGCTCAGGACTGGGCTGAGATGATGCTCCGCATGTACCTGCGTTGGGGTGAGGATAAAGGCTTTAAAACTGAACTGCTGGAATGTTCTGCTGGTGATGTCGCGGGCATTAAATCGGCAACAATCAGTTTTCAGGGTGAGTATGCCTTTGGTTGGTTGAGGACTGAGACGGGTGTACACCGTCTGGTGCGTAAATCACCGTTTGACTCAGGTGGCCGCCGCCATACCTCATTCTCATCTGTGTTTGTCTCTCCCGAAATTGATGACAACATTGAGATCGACATTAATCCAGCTGATCTGCGTGTCGATGTGTATCGTGCATCGGGCGCGGGTGGTCAGCACGTTAACCGAACTGAATCTGCGGTACGTATTACTCACGAGCCTTCTGGCATCGTGGTACAGAGCCAGGCTCAGCGTTCTCAGCATCAGAACAAAGATACCTGTATGAAACAGCTTCGAGCTAAGCTCTATGAAGTTGAGATGCTCAAGCGTACTGAGGCTGCACAGGAACAGGAAGATTCCAAGGCGGATATCGGCTGGGGAAGCCAGATCCGTTCTTATGTACTGGATGATCAGCGGATCAAAGATCTCCGGACTAATGTACAGAGCTCCAACTGCGATAAAGTGCTGGATGGAGATCTGGATCTGTTTATTGAAGCCAGCCTGAAAGCTGGCCTGTAAAGAATTACTAACTTAAAGGTTTACCACACCGATGTCTGATAATACTCAGAAACAAGACGATAACCGCCTGATTGCGGAGCGCCGTGAAAAACTTAATGCGCTGCGTGAAGAGGGGAATGCGTTCCCAAATTCCTTTCGACGCGACAGCTATGCACAGGATCTGCAGGCTGAATATGGCGAAAAGAGTAAGGAAGAGCTGGAAGCAGCGGGTATCAAGGTTAGTATTGCCGGTCGTGTGATGCTGAACCGCGGTGCTTTCGGCGTGATCCAGGATATGACAGGTCGTATCCAGTTTTACGTGAACAAGGAAGCACGTAAGTTCGCTAAAAGTCTGGATCTGGGTGATATCATCGGTGTTACCGGTGTGCTGCATAAATCGGGCAAAGGTGACCTATATGTAGACATGGGTGAGTATCAGCTTCTGACGAAGAATCTGCGTCCGTTGCCGGATAAGCATAAAGGGTTGCAGGATACTGAGATCCGCTATCGTCAGCGTTATGTTGATCTGATCACCAATGAAGATTCACGTAACGTCTTTGAAATGCGCTCCAAAATTGTTTCCGGGATCCGTAGCTACCTGACGGAACGTCGCTTTATCGAAGCGGAGACACCAATGTTACAGGTGATTCCTGGCGGTGCTACAGCGCGCCCGTTTGTGACGCATCATAATGCGCTGGATCGTGATATGTATCTGCGTATTGCGCCTGAGCTGTACCTGAAACGTTTAGTTGTAGGCGGTTTCGAACGAGTCTTCGAAATTAACCGTAACTTCCGTAATGAAGGCCTTTCAACACGCCACAATCCAGAATTCACAATGATTGAGTTCTATCAGGCATATGCGGACTACCGGGACCTGATGGATCTGACTGAAGATATGTTGCGTACGGTCGCTCAGGATGTTCTGGGAACGACCACGATTGTGAATACGGTACGTAACGAAGAGGGTGAGGTGTTGGAAACCTTCGAATACGATATGGCGAAACCGTTCCGCCGTATCAGTGTTTTTGATTCGATCCTGCACTATAACGACGATATTACAGCAGAGGCACTGGCCGATGAACATGCGGCACGCCAGATCGCTGAGCGTATGGATATTGATGTTAAAGATAGCTGGGGCTTAGGTAAGGTCCAGATTGAGATCTTTGAAAAAACGGTAGAGCACCGTTTGGATCAACCTACCTTTATTACTGAGTATCCGGCAGAGGTTTCACCGCTGGCGCGTCGCAATGATGATAATCCATTTATCACCGACCGCTTTGAGTTCTTTGTGGGTGGACGTGAACTGGCTAACGGTTTCTCGGAGTTGAATGATTCTGAAGATCAGGCTGAACGTTTCCAGGCTCAGGTTGCTGAAAAAGATGCCGGCGATGATGAAGCGATGCACTATGATGCAGATTACATCAACGCGCTTGAATACGGTCTGCCGCCAACAGCCGGTGAAGGTATCGGAATCGACCGTTTGGTTATGCTGTTTACTGATTCACCATCGATCCGTGATGTCATCCTGTTCCCGGCGATGCGTCCACGCGGCTAACGGCTGTGATTGATTAAGAGGCCCTCATCTGAGGGCCTTTTTTTTATCTGATCACTGCATATATCTATTGATTAGCTGTTGGCGATATAATCAGGTGATGAGATGGCTATTTCCTTTAGAAAAAAGAGTCCTTCCTGCAAAGCGCTGGATCAGTATTCTGCTTCGCACACTTCACCTCGTGGGTATTACCGGACTGGCAGGTGCCTATCTATATGAGCAGCCTGAATCTGCATGGCTCCCTTTTTTGTGGCTGACCGTCATAAGTGGCTGCCTGATGGCATTAATTGAGATCTACACCGATGGTATCTGGCTGGTACAGCTACGTGGAACAGCAATCGGCGTTAAGCTTCTTCTGTTATCAACCATTCTGTGGTGGTTTCATGAACCGAATGCCATTATCTACTTTATCGTGATTATTATTTCTGGCATTGTCTCGCATGCGCCGGGAAAGGTGCGCTATTACTCTGTATGGCATCGGCGTGTAATCACAGAGCCGCTAAAGCTGGAGCCAGGTGAAATTAAGAACTGCGGTGGATAGATGGAAATGGCACTAGAAAATGCTCCAACCTGGCAGGCGGTACTGAGTGATCAGTTTCAGCAGCCTTATATGCTGAAGCTTAAAGAGTTTTTACGTGAGGAAAAGTCCAAGCGTAAGGTTATCTTTCCTCATTCTGATCACTGGTTTCACGCCTTAGAAGCCACTCCGCTGGAGCAGGTTAAAGTAGTCATTCTGGGGCAGGACCCCTACCATCAACCGCAGCAGGCTCACGGGCTCTGTTTCTCTGTGCTCCCTGGCATTAAAACACCACCGTCACTGGTTAATATCTACAAAGAGTTAGAAACTGATCTGGGTATACCTCGTGCTTCCCATGGTTACCTGGAAAGCTGGGCTAAACAGGGTGTGTTATTGCTCAATAGTGTGTTGACTGTTGAGCAGAGCCAGGCGGGTTCGCATCAGGGGAAAGGCTGGGAGGTGTTTACTGATGAGGTTATCAGAGTGATCAATGAGCATTGCGATCACGTAGTATTTTTATTATGGGGAAGTTATGCCCAGAAAAAAGGTGCGCGTATTGATCCGCAGAAACATCTTGTTCTTAAAGCGCCTCACCCCTCACCATTATCCGCTCATCGGGGTTTCCTGGGCTGTCGCCATTTTAGCCAGGCTAATCAGTATCTGGAGCAGATGGGGAAAGGGGCTATTCAATGGCAGCTTCCGGATTAAGCTGGGTTATATTATCAATGCTATCGGCCGGAAAGGTGCTGGAGTGTGAAAAGTAGCTGTGTTGTCCGCGACCTTGACGCTTACTTTCGTACATGGCCAGATCAGCCAGATGTAAAAGGGAGTTGAAGCTGGCACCGTCCAGCGGCGCAAGAGCTGTTCCCGAACTGAAGCGGATGTGAATCTCCGTTGGCGAACTGATGATCGGGTGTTCCAGCCGTTTGTTAACACGTATCATTATTTTGTCGAGGGATTCCTGAATCTCTTTATCTGAATCGGACTGCAGGATCAGAATAAACTCGTCACCTGCAAGGCGACCTAGCAGATCATCCTCTCTCAGCTCAGATTTAATCGCTTTTGTGAAATTCAGCAGTACTTTGTCTCCGATGTTATGACCGTACTGATCATTAATGGGTTTGAAGAAATCTAAATCGATAAAGGTCAGACTGAGAAATGAGTGTTTCCGTCGGGAACGGCTAAGAGCCTGTTGGGTGTAGGTTTCCAGCATTTTTCGATTAGGTAGCCCGGTAAGCTGATCGGTGTGCGCCAGTTCTTTCAACTGATGATTCTGCTCAGAGATCTGCTCGTTAGCTAAGGACAACTGCTGCATATATACACTGCGGTTTTTGGTGAAGCGCCATAGGGTGAGTGCAGAGAGTGTTGTCAGGGCTGATATAGTCAGTAAGAGGAGAATTAGTAGAGAGTTCTGAGATTCGCTCTCTTTGTTGATGTGCTGTTTTAATGAGAGTTCCAGTTTGTGCGTGTCATCCATCAGTTGTGAGAACTGTGCATCAAGCTGTTTATCGGTATCACTGCCTGCTAGTGCTTTAGCACCCAGCTTGTAACGGGAGTTGATGGTTTCCTCGAATAGCTGTATCTGATAGAAGAGCGTATTGACCTGCTTTCTCAGTTTGGGGTCCTTTATGGCAAGTATTATACCTTGCCTGTTTTCTCCGCCATCTAAGATCGCAATGGCGTACCATTTTGCCTGATCGATATGTTCATGTACGCTCTTTATCGATTCTCCGCTGTCACCTGAAATAACCTCTTCGAACCAGAGGTGTGCCAACGCCACTTCAAGCCTGATCTCCATGGATGCATCAATCCAGGGAATATATTTTTTAACTGTATTTTGGTTGCTGAGGTGAATATAAAGCAGTAGCAGGAGGCTTAGGATGGTAGCCGTTGCTGTGAGGAAAAAGATTGTTTTTGAGCTTTCCTGTTTAGATGCGATCATCCCTGCACCGCTCCAGTCGTTTTTGGAGGATGCAGAGCAGTGTCGCGCTAATCTGTTTTCAGGTCAACAGTTGTTGTCTGTGTATACAATTATTTGGGTTCAAACAGCTTGGGATCTAACTGATAAGGAAGTTCCTGAAGTTCGAGCGTGGTGCCATTCAGTTGGAGCTCACCGGCTTCAGCTGCTGTTTTGTTTATAACGGCCAATAGGCGATATCGCCCTTCAGAGCAGGGGGCTGCAATGACTACCTGGCCAGCATTGGCTTTGCTCGGGCTATCAATAGGTTCCCCTGGTGCCGGACGTTGTTCGGAACTAATCTCTGCTAGATACATAGGTTTCTTTAACTGCCCGCGGTGCTGCAGTCGTGTCACAATCTCCTGGCCAGTGTAGCAACCCTTAGTAAAGCTGATGCCACCCACTGCTTGTAGGTTGGCCATCTGAGGGATAAAGGCTTCCTGAGTCTCTGTGTGCAGATTGGGGATGCCTGCATCGATCTCACTGAGGGTCCACCTGTCCGTTGAACCCAGGCCGACCTCATCCGGAAGCTTATTGATCAGTGTGGTTAGTTCATCGACCCCCATCCATATTTCGAAACGGTTGCCAGGTACTCTCACAACGATACCATTGGTCAGCATAATCGTACCGTCATCTTCACTGGGGCAGCGATCAAATAGACTCTCAACTAAAGCTTCTGCACCCGGGCCAGTAACACCGATGCCTGCAACCGTACTGCTGACCTCGGAGGCTTCAGCTTTGGAAAAAATCATATATTTTTGCAGATTGGACAGAGCGCTCTCAAAAATATCGGCGTTCATGCGGATCCATACCTGCTCCTCTCCCGTCTTTAGTAACCGGAATAGGCTGAGCATGTGACCTTTGATATTACAGTGTGCACCTAATACGCTCCCTCTGGAAAAGAGTTCGCTGACGTCGCAGGTGAGTTGTCCCTGTAGGAATTTTTCGGTATCAGGCCCCACTATTGAGAGCACGCGCTGATGAATCAGGGGAATGACCTGAGTCTTTTTCTGACTTTGGCTTAATACGAGATTCTGTTCAGTGTTTAATTGAATATTCTTTTCTTCTAACAGGTTGATCAGATTAGACATCGTATCTTTTTACCTAAATAGTAAAGCGCCAGTAGCGGTAAGTCGCTTTTCGGCGCACAGGTATTCATAGGCGATGGATCGCTTGATTAGTCTGCTTGCGCGATCATCTCACCCAATTTGACTGGGCTGGCTGCTGTAAGAGAATCTGACCAGGTGAGCGCATCTTTTCCAAACAGCAGTATAACGGTGGAACCCAGTTTGAAACGCCCCATTTCGGCACCTTTTTCCAGTTGAATCGGCTCCGGCGTCTGATTATTAAATGGGGTATGAATTGGTTTTTTCAAGCGTGGCGCTTCCTGTCCGCCCCAGACTGTCTCAATACCCGCAACAATCATTGCGCCCACAAGAATCATGGCCATTGGACCATGTTCAGTCTCAAAGTAGGCAACAAGGCGCTCGTTACGTGCGAACAGCTGATCCACACCTTCTGCCGTTGTCTGATTCACTGAAAACAGATCGCCCGGAACATAGGTAGTGTGCAGCAGTGTGCCACTAACAGGCATGTGGACCCGGTGGTAATCACGAGGGGAGAGATAGATTGTGGCAAACTCTCCATCAATAAACTGCTCAGCACGTTTAGTATCACCTCCCAAAAGCGTTGCTAGTCCGTAGCCACGGCCTTTGGCCTGAAATATTCTTCCATGTTCGATCTTGCCAAGCTGGCTGATAGCGCCATCTGCGGGGCTAACAATGCTGTTACTGCTATGATCGATTGGGCGTGCATCCTCTTTCAGCTCGCGGGTGAAAAAAGCGTTGAAGCTCGGGTAGTTAGTGGGGATCTCATCCCGTGCTTCGGTCATATTGATGCGATATTTATTTGCAAACCATTTGATGAAGGTATTTTTCACCCAAGGGGTCTGACAATCAGCGATCTTACCTACCAATCTGGAGAGAAGATGCTGAGGGACAATATGCTGGAACAGGATAAACAGGGTGTCTTTGACGCGTTTCATTATTTCTCCACCGGGGTGTTTTCTAGGTTGCCCCATTCAAACCACGAACCATCGTAGCAGCGTATATCGTTGAAACCTAAATGACGGGCGATCAGGTAGGTAAGCCCAGAGCGGCGATGTGTCTGACAGTGAGTGATCACTGTCTTATCAGCTGTAATGCCAGCGTGTTCCAGCTCTTCTCTCAGCTTCTCAGCAGGTTTTATCCGCAAATCCTCATCGCTGATAAGACAGTCTGTCCATTCGAAATGTTTAGCCCCAGGGATATGGCCACCCTTTTTGGCGTTGATGATTTTCTCGCCTGAGTACTCAGCAAGGCTGCGGGCATCCCAGATCAGATGGCCGTCACAGTTCAGATGTGATGTGATGTAATCGACATCTGCAATAAGATCACGATCAATCGTGCAGGGGTAGCTGCCGGCAGTAAATGCGTTACTGCGTGTCTCTGTTGTTAAACCCGTAGAGGTCCAGGCAGAGAGTTGGCCGTTAAGTACAGAGCAGCGGTGGTGGCCTGCAATATTGAGTGTCCACATTAACCTACCGGCCCAAGGGCCCTTCTGGTCATCGTACGCGATGACCCAGGTTTCAGGGGTGAGGCCTATCTCATCACAGAGATTCTGTAACTGTTCATCTGTAGGGCATCGATTTGGGATGGGTGCTAACCCAGACATCAATCTTGATGATGGCAGGTGTACCGCACCTGGAATATGGCCTTTAAGGTAATTTTCTTCACTGGATAGATCGATAATGAGAATCTCAGGATCTGTCAGATGCGACTTCAGATCCGCTGCCTCAATAAGAGGAGATACATTCATGGTTTAGCTCCAGTGATAATATTGGAGGGGAGATAATACTGGGTTAGTCTGGGCCTGTAAAAGCCGAAGAGGTAAACCTAGCTGATCATCAGTTCATGAGGCTAATTTTTTAAGGCTCAGAGTTGCTGCAGAGCAGAGGTAGCGGAACTTCTCATGGTGAAGCTGGCTGACTTCACTGCCTTGTTGACCGTAATCCACGTGGATAATTGCAATCGGCTTATTTCCATAAAAAATGGACATCAGCAGGAAGCTGTTAGGGTTACACCAACCACGATAGATATCCGGGAGCATCTGTTGCATCTGTTCTGAATTATCAGGCTTCACCCAGATACAGCCCGGTTTATCCCGTAATCGCTTAAACAGGCTGGGAATCTTCAGATCATAGGAAAACTGGGCGATGGGGTGATTGTCATCAAATCCAACAGAGAAGGCGGTTTTCATACTGTTGGTTTTGTTGTTGATCAGGTGCATGCATACCCGGTCAAACCCCAAACCACGGTTGAGCCCCTGAATCAGCCCCTGAAGAATATGTTTAGGCTGGGTGTATAAACTATAACCTTTCAGGAAGCGTTCGAGGATCTGATCATAGATTGTCTGATCCAGAAAGTCCGGTTTTGCTGGCGCGGTAGCTGGGGTTTGCAGCTCAGCTTCTGACTTGACGGAAGCCGGTGGTTTGACTGGTTCAGGTCGTTTGATCGCAGGCAACTTATCTTCAAGAAGGGCTTTCTCCTTAGGGGATAGCCTGTAGTTAATCATCTGCTCTGAGGGCAGGAGTAACATCTCTGCGGCTGGGGCCATTGTGCCAGCAACGTGGTACTGCTGAGATGCACGTGCGCAGTTCTGGTGGAGCATGCTGATGGTTTCTGCGATTTCGCCCTTTAGGTAGTCATTGATGATGTCGATGATCTTCATCGATTTTGTCAACGTCCAGCCCAGATTTGCAGTCAGCGCGATCCAGTTAGCAAGTTTGACCGGGAAAAATTTCTCCTGGACCAGGTGGTTAATTTCGCGCAGATCTTTGTCGGTTAAACGCGGGTCGCCCAGTGCACGTTGATGAAGTTGGGCCAGTGTCTTTTTATCTGGTGAAGTTTCATGTTCCAGACTCACCAGTGCCAGATCAGAAACGCCCCAGTGCTCAATGAGCCCGTGTGAGATCTCCTGGATAGTGCAGCCCAGAATATCCGTCTCTGCAAGCACGACATCCGCTTTCTGTTCTCTCAGCTTGATCTGAATTTCACTCATATGCAGTGAGGCGTGCTGCCATAGCATCCAGTGCCCCACACCGTAAAAAAGGGTCGCCAGATAGGTCTCCTCAATAAAGGGTGCTTTGCGCTGTTTGAGCCAGGATGATGATTGGGTGGCTGCGTGATGGCTGACTGCAATATAGCGGAAATACATCTTCTGTGAGACGCTGGCTGGATTTAGTTTCAGCGCCGTAGTTTCGTTGACCACGGCCTTAATGTTATCAAGGCCGAGAGAGTTGATTGCATGATCAATACTGGAAACTTTGGAATCAACCTGATTGTGCAGTTCAGAGGCTTTTCTGACCATGTGCAGACAGATAACTGGATCTGATTTAATCGTATGGTTCAGGTTGCTGAGCGTGATATCAGGCTTCTTTAGCTGTTTTTGTAGTCGACGGAGAACACTGTTGCGGACAGGCAGGTCTTTGTCTTTGAGGTATTCAACCCAGGATTTAACTCCATATAGATCTTCTGACATTGTCTCTCCGCCTGATGCCTACTGCTTAACTCTCGTACGTGTTAGCTATTCTGTTCTTCTATGGAACAGAGGATATGTTTGTAACTGTTCCACCGTTGCTCGCTGATTGTGCCATCTTCTACGGCACTTTTCAGTGCACAACCCGGTTCTTTTTCATGGTTACAGTCACGAAAACGACAGAGCCCGGAAAGCGGCTGAAGCTCTCTGAACCCGTCTATGACGTCATTTGGCTCGATATGCCACAGACCAAACTCCCTGATACCCGGTGAATCTATCAGGTCTCCCCCCTCAGGGAAATGGAAGAGTCTCGCGGTTGTGGTGGTATGACGCCCTTTTCTTGTCTGGCTTGAAAGTGCGCCGACCTTAAGTTCAATACCAGGAAGCAGCGCGTTGATCAGAGAGGATTTGCCGACACCAGATTGCCCCACAAACACACTTATCCGCTGATCAAGCTTTGTTTTGAGATCGGACAGACCCTCATCTGAGGAGCTTGACGCAAGCAGTACTTCATAACCGATGTCGCGATAGCGTTGCAGCATAGCTTCGATCTTTTCGCGGTTCTCTTGGTTAAGTAGATCGGTTTTGTTTAGCAGGATAACCGGTTCAATACCGCTTAGTTCAGCGGCTACGAGGTATCGGTCTATCAGGTTGGCGTGTGGAGTCGGTTCGACAGCAACTGTGATAACAATGAAGTCGATATTGGCAGCGACCGGTTTCATATCTCCGTAGGGGTTCGGGCGGAGTAGTTCACTCTTACGCTCGAGTTTAGCAACAACCACGCCGCTATCTTTGCCTTCGCGCCAGATGACCTGGTCACCGGTGACTAATTGACCAAGGTTGGTGCGCATATGGCAGCGGATGATCTCCCCCTGGCGCTCACCTTCATTGGCTTCGACATCTACAGTGCGGCCAAAGTGAGAGATGATAAGTCCGTGTTGCTCTGGGCCAAGATCACTGTTTTCTAACTGCTCATCAATAGCGGCATCTTTTTTTGAAGCACGTGCAGCGCGTTCTTCCTGAATTTTCTGAATGCGCCAGTTTTGACGGCGGGTAAGTTTACGTTTCGCCATAGTTTGTTAGCCCAGGTTAAAGTACCGGAGCTATAGATCCCCGTTTTATCGAAGCAAGAGATTAGAAGGTAGGGTATTCTAAGGGAAAGTGTAGTGTCTGCGTCAAATTTGGGAGAGATAAATGGTAAATAAGGACAATTTGATCTGGATTGATCTGGAAATGACCGGTTTGGAGCCGGAAACGGATGTGATTATAGAGATTGCAACTATCGTGACGGATTCCAACCTGAATATTTTGGCAGAGGGGCCTACTCTTGCGATACATCAGTCAGATACGACTCTGAACGGTATGGATGAGTGGTGTACTAATCAGCATGGTAAGTCGGGTCTGACAGAGCGAGTGAAGCAGAGTCAGATTACGGAGGCGGATGCTGAGCAACAGACTATTGCGTTCTTGCAGCAGTATGTCGAGGCCGGTGTCTCACCTATGTGTGGTAATAGTATTGGTCAGGATCGCCGTTTTCTGAATAAATATATGCCTGAACTGGAAGCTTTCTTCCACTACCGTAATCTGGATGTGAGTTCGTTAAAAGAGCTGGCGAAACGCTGGAATCCGGAAGTCGCTGCCGGGGTTGTAAAGAAAGGCTCTCATCTTGCACTGGATGATATTAAGGACTCTATTGCTGAGCTCAGCCACTATCGCGAGCATTTTATTAAGTGCTGATCAGAAGTTGAGTTTTCGACGGCGGGGATGGTGGCTGATCGGATGAACTGTCCCTGATTCCAAACTCTTTAAATGATCCAAAGCCCATCGAACATGCTCCCGGACCACGCTGGATTCATGCTCCAGCTTCTCTTTGAGCGTGGCTTCTACCTCTTTTCCTCCAGCACTGTTGCCTAACGCTGTGGCGATATTGCGTAACCAGCCGATATAGCCCGTGCGTCGAATGGCTGAGCCTTCGGTTCTTTTAAGGAACTCCTCCTCACTCCATTGAAAAAGGTTGATCAGGTCACTTCGGTCAAGTTGTTGTCTGGGATGAAAGTCAGTTTCCTGAGTAAAGTTGGAAAAGCGGTTCCAGGGGCAGATCAACTGACAATCATCACATCCAAAAATACGGTTGCCAATCAGTGGGCGCAGCTCTTCAGGTATGGCGCCATCCAGTTCAATAGTGAGGTAGGATATGCACCTGCGGGCATCCAGCAGATGTGGTTGTGGAAACGCTTGGGTTGGGCAGACATCCAGACATGCGGTGCATTTTCCACAATGCTCCTCATCAGTCGGAGGATCGATAGGTAACGGTAGGTCTATGAACAGCTCTCCCAGGAAAAACATCGATCCCGCTTCCCGATTGAGGATGAGCGTGTGTTTGCCACGCCAGCCGATGCCGGCTTTTTCTGCCAGTGGTCTTTCCAGAATTGGGGCGCTATCGACAAAAGCACGAAATACAGTCTCATCGACTGCCGCATTAATTTTTTTCCCAAGTTGAGTGAGTCGCTTTCTAATCAGTTTGTGATAATCACGACCGAGGGTATAGCGGGAGACGTAGGCTGTGGCTGAGTTCTCCAAAATATTGAGAGCCTGTGTATCTGGAGGGAGATAGTCCATGCGTACACAGATGATACGTTGTGCCCCGGGGACCAGCTGTTCAGCAGTAAACCGTTTATCCAGATGATTTGCCAGATAGCCCATCTCGCCGTGAAACCCCTGGGCCAGCCACTCTTCATAGTGTGCTTGCTCATCGGTAAGGTCACAGTCTGTAATGCCGCACTGTTGAAAGCCTAGCTCTTTGGCCCAGCTTTTGATCGAGGCTGCAAGGTCACTCAGGGCTTTTGGGGATAACTCTGGCATGGTCAGGCTTGCCCAGGCAGGGGCGTATTCCTCATAATGTTATAAAAAAGAGTGAGTAAGGCAGATGTCAGTTAACAGAACTGTATTACCTGCACCATTATACACAGCTGAACAGACTCGCGTGCTGGATAAAACAGCGATCGAACAGTTTTCAATACCTGGTATTCGCTTGATGCAGAGGGCGGGCCATGCGGTATTTGCCGAAATGATTGAGCGATTCCCGGCACTCTCTTCGGTCACAGTGATCTGCGGTGGCGGAAATAATGGTGGCGATGGTTTTGTTGTGGCTGGGTTGGCGCATAACAAGGGACTGAAAGTACAGCTTATCTGTGTGGGCGGTGAGGATTTTGCTCAGCGTTTACAGGGTGAAGCTGCATTGGCGTGGCAGCAGCTACAGCAGATCTCATCCGCTTATGAACTTTTCAACGCAGGAATTGAGATAGAAGGGGATTGCATTATAGATGCTCTCCTTGGAACCGGGTTAACCGGTCAGGTTCGATCGCCGTTTAATCAGGTTATCGATCTGATCAACCGAGCGCCTAAGCCCGTCATCGCAGTTGATATCCCATCAGGACTTTGCGCAGACAGTGGTCGAGTGTTGGGCGTAGCAGTGAAAGCTGATCTGACACTCAGTTTCATCGGTTTGAAGAGAGGGTTATTGACCTCAGAGGCGGTAGACCATTGTGGGCTGATCCTTTTTGATGGACTCAAGGTTCCAGAGGAGGTCTACGATCAGGTTCCGGTGAATGTCTTCAGAACCACGCAGGAGGATCTCACAGAGTATCTCCCCCCGAGGCCCAAAGGGTCGCACAAAGGTAAATTCGGTCACCTGCTGGTGATCGGTGGGAATCTGGGTATGGGCGGCGCTGCCTTGCTGGCTTCTGATGCTGCCATGCGAAGTGGTGCTGGATTGGTCTCCTTGGCTACGCGCGTTGAACATCTCTCAGCTTCTCTAGCCCGCTCTCCTGAAGTGATGGTTCATGGTGTCGAGTCAACAGGAGCTTTGCTTCCGTTGCTCGAAAAAGCAGATGTCATTGTTTTAGGCCCGGGTCTTGGGCAGAATGCCTGGTCGGATCAGATGCTTCATGCAGTACTCGGTGTTGATATACCCTTGGTGCTGGATGCTGATGCCCTCAACCTGTTAGCGGCTAATGGTAAATTACCCCAGTTGCAGCGGGAAAATTGGATCATCACGCCGCATCCGGGAGAAGCGTCGCGATTATTGGCCAGCTCTGTTGCTGA
Organism: uncultured Neptuniibacter sp.; assembly: GCF_947498015.1. Classification (GTDB taxonomy): domain Bacteria; phylum Pseudomonadota; class Gammaproteobacteria; order Pseudomonadales; family Balneatricaceae; genus Neptuniibacter. The sequence continues at coordinate 28,576 of NZ_CANMIR010000011.1, read as the reverse complement.
AATTAATCAGGATCGTTTTTTATCCGTTGCTCTTTTGCAAAAGCTCTGTGGTGGAAGTGTGGTGCTCAAAGGAGCGGGGTCATTGGTGAATGCCGGTGATGCTACGTATCTGTGTGATGCCGGTAATCCTGGGATGGCTGTAGCGGGTATGGGGGATGTGTTGTCGGGTATCTGCGGTGCCTTTCTGGCTCAGGGGCTGACGGCGGAAACGGCAGCACGGCTGGCTGTTTATGTACATGCAACAGCGGCGGATCTGGTGGCGCGAAGACAGGGCGAAATTGGTATGAAGGCATCAGATCTTATCAATGAAATACCGGGAGTAATTAATAATACCTATGAGTAGTGACTTTCAAATCAGTTTGCCAGATGAGGAATCTATGGTGGCTTTTGGTCATCAGATTGCAAAAGCCAGTGCCGGACGTGGGGTGATCTTCCTGTTGGGTGATCTGGGTATGGGTAAAACAACCCTCAGTCGTGGCATTCTGCGTGGTTTTGGGCATCAAGGTTCTGTTAAGAGTCCAACCTATACGCTGGTTGAACCGTATGAGATAGATGGGCAGCAGGTTTACCATTTTGACCTCTACCGATTGTCTGATCCGGAGGAGTTGGAATATCTGGGAATACGTGATTATTTTGAGGGCGATGCACTCTGTTTGGTAGAGTGGCCTGAGCGTGGTAAAGGTATACTTCCGGTAGCTGATCTGGTGTTAACTATTGAGCTTGAGGGGCTTGGCCGAAAATTAAGCTGGGTACCGCAAACTTCAATGGGAGCCTTGATGGCCGATAACTTATTACAAGCCAAAAGATAATAATGAAGGGGTTGGCTAAAGTAATATGCTGATGAGTAGATCTGTGAAGGGTTTGGTCGTTGTATTGAGCTGGATGATCTGCTTTGCAGGATCCTTTGCACAGGCAGCGGCTATCAATAATGTGCGGATGTGGATTGCGCCGGATCATGCACGACTTGTGTTTGATATGAGTGGTCCGGCTGAGCACAAAGTATTTACTCTGAATAACCCCGATCGCATTGTGTTGGATGTGAAGGACTCAACCCTTAAAGCCGATCTGAATAAGCTCAATCTGGGGAAAAGCCCGGTTAAACGGGTTCGCTCTGGCAAAAATGGTAAAACACTGCGCCTGGTGCTCGATCTTAAGCGTGCGATCCGACCTAAAAGTTTTGAATTAAAACCCAATCAGCAATATGGGAACCGTCTGGTTCTGGATCTGTACGAGAAAACCTCCCTCAAAAAAGTTAATAAAACTGCTGAGCCTAAACGCGCTGCCGGACGCGATATTGTGGTCGCAATAGATGCTGGGCATGGTGGCGATGATCCCGGAGCTATAGGCGCGGGCCGTGTGCGAGAGAAGGATGTGGTTCTGGCAATTGCCAAGGAGTTAAAACGTCGTTTGGATGCAACGCCCGGTTATAAAGGGCAGCTTATCCGTACGGGTGATTATTACATCAGTTTACGGGGGCGTACCCAGTTAGCGCGCAAACAGAATGCAGATCTTTTTGTCTCGATTCATGCGGATGCATTCAAGGATTCCCGGGCCCGAGGTGCTTCAGTATGGGTTTTGTCTCCTCGTGGAGCTAGTAGTGAGATGGGGCGCTGGCTAGCCCGCAAAGAGAACAGTGCCGATCTGATTGGTGGTGTGGGCAGTGTTAGTCTGGATGATAAAGATAATGTCCTTGCCAGCGTGTTGCTGGATATGTCTATGACCGCAAGCCGGGAAGACAGTCGCTCTATCGCGAAGAAGATTCATGGCAATATCAGGCGGTTTGCAAAAATGCACAAGTCGCATGTGGAGCAGGCAGGGTTTGTGGTTTTGAAGTCACCGGATATCCCCTCAATTCTGGTTGAAACCGGCTTTATATCGAATCCCGGCGAGGCAGCAAAGCTGAAAACGCGTAGTTATCAGAAAAAGATGGCTGATGCGGTTTATAAGGGGATTACTCAGCATTTTGAACGTAAACCGCCAGCGCTGACCTATATTGCCCAGCGCAAAGCTGCCAGTAATAAAACCTACAAAGTGGTACGCGGAGATACGCTCTCAGTGATCGCATCGCGAAACGGTGTATCCTTAAGTGCTTTGCGCAAAGCCAATAATCTGAAAAATGATCAGATTAAAATTGGCCAGTTGCTTCGAATTCCAACCAGTTGATGGTTTCTGATCCTAAGGGTTTTTAATGTCTCGAATACATCTTCTTTCACCGCGGCTGGCCAACCAGATAGCGGCCGGTGAGGTTGTTGAACGTCCAGCGTCAGTTATTAAAGAGATACTGGAAAACAGTCTGGATGCGGGTGCCACTAAAATTGATCTGGATGTTGAGCAGGGCGGCGTGAAATTGATGCGTATTCGCGATAATGGTGAGGGAATAGATAGGGATGACCTGCCCCTGGCCCTGAGCCGCCATGCGACCTCAAAGATTACAGTATTGGAAGACCTTGAAGCGGTAGGCAGTCTGGGGTTTCGGGGAGAGGCGCTTGCCAGTATCAGCTCTGTTTCACGTCTTACCCTAACTTCGCGTCAAGCTGATCAGGAGAGTGCTTGGCAGGTTCATACCGAAGGGCGTGATATGGAGGCGCAGTTGGAGCCAGCTGCCCATCCGCAGGGAACGACCGTAGAGGTTAAGGATCTTTTTTTTAATACTCCGGCACGGAGAAAGTTTCTCAAAACCGAGAAAACTGAGTTTCGTCACCTGGATGAGGTGTTAAAACGGCTGGCTTTGAGTCGATTTGATGTCGCCTTTCAGCTTAGTCATAACGGTAAGGTGATCCATCAGCTGCGCCAGGCTCAGAGTGAGATAGAACAGGAGCGACGTGTCGCTAGTATATGTGGCTCAGCATTCATTGATAATGCGCTCAAGGCTGATGTGATAGCAGAAGCATCAGGACTTCGACTATGGGGTTGGGTGGGTTTGCCTACGTTTTCACGCAGTCAGGCAGATCTCCAGTATTTCTTTGTTAATGGTCGCATGATCCGGGATAAAGTCGTTACTCATGCTGTGCGCCAGGCGTATGCAGATGTTTTGTATCATGGTCGTCACCCCGCCTATGTCCTGTATCTGGAACTCGATCCGTCGCTGGTGGATGTAAATGTGCATCCAACCAAGCATGAGGTGCGTTTCCGTGAGAGTCGCCTTGTGCATGATTTTCTCTTTCGGACTCTGCACCGACTGATAGCGGATATGCGTCCGCAAGATCAGATGCAAACACTGGAATCTGGTGTTGGGGAATCGGTGCCTCAACAGCCGCGGAAACCCATTGCAGAGCAAAATTATGAGCAGGGACGTATGACATTCCGTCCTGCTACCCGGATGTCTGATAGTTATTCCTCTTCATCCTATCGTTCTGAAGCTCCCGCTGCGGTCTCTCAGATTCGGGAGCAGATCAGCGGTTATGCGGCGTTGCATCCGGATGGGGGGAGCAGTGATGTGGTTGATGGATCCAGAGGTCGAGATCAGGAAAGTGATCAATGCCCTCCTATGGGCTATGCCATCGCCCAGTTACACGGCGTATATATTCTGGCGGAAAATGAACAAGGTTTGGTGGTGGTGGATATGCATGCTGCGCATGAGCGCATCGTCTATGAACGTATGAAACACTCCTATGAAGAGGATGTTGTTCGTTCTCAGCCGCTGTTAGTGCCAATGAGTCTCGCAGTGAGTCAGCGAGAAGCTGACTGTGCAGAGGAACAGGCTGATACATTCCGACGCCTCGGTTTTGAACTTGCCCGAATGGGGGAGGAGACTCTGGTGGTTCGCCAGGTACCTGTATCTCTCTCTAAGGGGAATGTTGAAATACTTATTCGTGACGTGCTCTCAGATATGCTGGTATATGGTGAAAGTAAGCGAATTGAGCAGCATATTAATGAATTATTGGCGACGATGGCGTGTCATGGTGCGGTCAGGGCGAATCGTCAACTGACCCTGCCTGAGATGAATGCCTTACTCAGAGATATGGAACAGACAGAAAGGTCGGGGCAATGTAATCACGGAAGGCCAACTTGGAGCCAGATGAGTATGGCTGACCTGGATAAATTATTTATGCGTGGACAGTAAGGGCGATATGGTGAGCAATCTACCTGTTGTATTTCTCATGGGGCCAACCGCGTCTGGAAAGACCGACTTAGCGATGAAACTGTACGACCAGCTACCCTGTGAGATAGTTAGCGTGGACTCGGCGATGATCTATCGAGGTATGGATATTGGTACGGCTAAGCCTGAGCCTGAGGTGTTGGCGAACTATCCGCACAGACTAATCGATATCTGTGATCCGGTCGATGCATATTCTGCGGCCGAGTTTAGGCGGGATGCTTTGCAGCAGATTACGCAAATTCACAAGGCAGGCAAAGTTCCGATCCTGACCGGAGGGACGATGCTCTATTTTCATGCATTAAAAAATGGATTGGCAGCACTCCCCGAGGCGGATCCTGCCGTGAGGGAGAGACTGTCCAAGCAGGCTGAATCAGAAGGGTGGGGTGCTATTCATGCTCGTCTGGCAGAGGTGGACCCGGAATCTGCTGCGCGCTTAAACCCGAATGATGCGCAAAGGTTGCAGCGTGCCCTCGAAGTGTATGAAATTACTGGTCGGAGTATGACAGAGCTGTGGGCAGAGCAGGAAAAACAGAAACCGGATTTTCCCATTATCTCTCTGGCAGTGATGCCGCAGCAGCGTTCAGAATTGCATGAACGTATCGAAAAGCGCTTTGATATGATGCTTGATCAGGGGTTTGAAAATGAAGTTCGTGCATTGTGGGATCGCGGTGATCTTGATATCAAAATGCCATCCGTGCGTTGCGTTGGGTATCGTCAGATGTGGGAATATTTTTCGGATCAGTGGGATTATGAAACGATGCGGTTTAAAGGAATCGTTGCTACTCGGCAGTTAGCAAAACGCCAGGTAACCTGGCTCAGAAGTTGGGAAAATCTCCATTGGATGGATACTCATGATGGAAAACTATTGCCTAATACCTTGAAATTAATAGAGGGTAGCATTATATAATGTCATGCTGGCCTGCAAAAAAGCTGCATATATAGCAGTAGTGGGGCAAAAAAGCGGTGGATTGTGCGCCGCCAGCTTAAAAATAACGACAAATTATAAATATTTCTCGGGAAGGAGTTTGCAAATGTCAAAAGGGCAGTCTTTACAAGACCCTTATCTGAATGCGTTACGAAAAGAGCGTATTCCGGTATCAATTTTCTTAGTTAACGGAATCAAACTGCAGGGGCAGATTGAGTCATTCGACCAGTTTGTGATTCTGTTAAAAAATACTGTCAGCCAGATGGTATATAAACATGCTATTTCTACGGTTGTGCCAGCACGACCAGTGAAGCTTCCATCTGCGGATGAAGCTAAGGCAGAGGACTAATAATCATTGTTCTTTGAGCGCCCGAAAAGTGGTGAACGTGCCATTTTAGTCCATATGAATCTGTCCGCTGAGGCTGATCAGGAAAGTCCAAAAGAGCTCGAAGAGCTAGCCATTTCTGCAGGAGCCGACCCGGTAGAGTTTCTTACCGGGTCGCTTTCTCATCCTAATCCAAAGTTTTTTATCGGTCAGGGTAAGCTGGAAGAGCTGCGTGATCTGGTTCACATGCACGACGCACAGCTTGTGATCTTTAATCATGCTTTAAGCCCAGCCCAGGAACGAAATGTTGAGCGTGAGATTCAGAGCAGGGTGCTTGATCGCACCGGCCTTATTCTGGATATCTTTGCTCAGCGTGCAAGAACTCACGAGGGTAAGCTGCAAGTTGAGCTGGCACAGCTGGATCATATGTCTACCCGACTTGTCAGAGGTTGGACTCACCTAGAACGACAGAAAGGGGGGATTGGTCTGAGGGGGCCGGGGGAAACTCAGCTTGAGACCGACCGTCGTTTGCTGCGGGCGCGGATGAAATCAATCCATAAACGTCTGGAAAAAGTGCGTAAGCAACGTGATCAGGGACGTCGTGCCCGTAAGCGTGCTGAAGTACCGACGCTCTCGCTGGTTGGTTATACCAATGCCGGCAAGTCTACACTGTTTAACTACCTGACAACCTCTGAGGTCTATGCGGCAGATCAGTTATTCGCGACCTTGGATCCAACCCTGCGTAAGATAGAAGTAGAAGATGTTGGTCAGGCGATTCTGGCGGATACAGTTGGATTTATTCGCCACTTGCCGCATAAATTAGTTGAAGCCTTTCGGGCAACACTGCAGGAGACGATAGAGGCAACGTTACTGCTGCATGTGATTGATTGTCATGATGATGATCGTCACGACCATATTTCTGAAGTGGAGCATGTGCTTCGTGAGATTGGGGCCGATGAGGTGCCTGTACTCGAGGTTTACAACAAGATTGACCTGATTGAAGGACGAAAGCCACGGATTGACCGTAATGAAGAGGGTCGTCCAATCAGGGTCTGGCTCTCTGCTGTAACCGGTGAAGGTCATAACCTGTTGTTTGAAGCGGTCAATGAACTACTGGCAGATGACGTGTTTCATGATAGTGTTGCCCTCTCTCCAAAGGAGGGGCAGTTCAGGGCTCGTTTGTATGAAAGTGGTGCGGTGCTTTCCGAAGAGGTAGATGAAAAAGGATCTATTATTCTGGAAGTGCGTATGCAGAAGAAAGATATGCTTCAGCTGTTAAGCCGTCTGGGAATGGAGAGAGATCGATGCTTCCCGGTAGAGGCTAATCCTTGGTAATTGGCCTAGGATAGTAATGGGTGTTTTGATAATTCGTATTAAGTGAACTCATGAGTCAAATCTGTCGATTAATATTATCTGTGGATTTGTGTTTTAATTTGCCAAACTTGTTGTTTTATACGGAGTGACGTATGGCTTGGAATGAGCCTGGTGGTAATGGTAATAACCAAGATCCTTGGGGCAGCGGTAACAATAATAACCGAGGCGGAAAAGGTGGCGGAGATCAGGGGCCGCCAGATCTTGATGAGGCGCTGCGTAAGCTGCAGGATAAATTAAACGGTATCTTTGGTGGTGCTGGTAAAAAATCCAGTGGTGGGCCTGGTGGTGACGGAGGTGGAGCAGGATCTACCTCAGGTGCAGGTTTCTTCTGGGTTATAGTGCTGGTCGCTGTGTTGATCTGGGCAGGTATGGGTGTTTATACCGTCGATCAGCAAGAGCGTGGTGTTGTTCTGCGTCTGGGTAAATATCACGAAACCGTGGGGCCAGGTTTGCAGTGGAACCCTCCCATGATTGATGTGGTTGTGCCGATCAACGTGACGCGTCTTCGTACTCGTGATCACAGGGCGCTGATGCTGACCAAGGATGAGAATATTGTTGATGTAGAAATGACAGTTCAATACCTTATCTCAGATACCCGTAACTTTGTGTTGACTGTGCGAGATCCTGAGGCCAGTTTGTCTCATGCGGCAGAGTCGGCGCTACGTCATGTAGTAGGTTCAACGAATATGCACTCTATTCTGACCCAGGGGCGTGAAGCGTTATCTGTTCAGGTTCAGGATCGCCTGCAAAACTATATGACTGAGTATGGTACGGGCTTGCAGATTTCTAAGGTCAATATCAAAGAGGCTAAGGCGCCTAATCAGGTTCAGGATGCCTTCGATGATGTGATCAAGGCTCGAGAAGATGAGCAGCGTGTTAAAAATGAAGCCGAATCTTATGCAAACGGTATTATTCCTGAAGCGCGTGGTTTGGCGCAGCGTATACTGGAAGAGGCAAGCGCATACCGTGAGCAGGTCGTAGCCCGTTCACAAGGTGATGCAAAAAGATTCACTGCATTGTTAACTGAATATGAGAAAGCGCCTGATGTTACGCGTGAGCGTCTCTATCTGGATACGATGCAGGAAGTATTGGCTCAGAACCCTAAGGTGTTGCTTGATGTTGAGGGTGGAAACAACATGATGTATCTGCCGTTGGATAAAATTATGCAGAATCGTCCGGTTTCTGGCAATGTGAATGCTCCGGTTCGATTGGACAGTCAGAGCTTGCGAGATGTGACGGATCAGGTTGTTGATCAGTTGCGTCAGCGTCAGGGTACTCGCCGGGAGGGCAGATAATGCAGTCTAAATCATTGGTACTGATTATTGTTTTTGCCGTACTTGTATTGGTCGGTCAAAGCTCTCTTTATATTGTCAAAGAGACAGAGCGTGCAGTATTGCTGAAGTTTGGTGAAGTTTCTGAGGCCGATGTTCAGCCTGGTCTTCACTTTAAAATTCCGATTGTGAATAAGGTTCGTAAATTTGATTCCCGAATCCTGACACTGGATGCCAGACCTCAAGCGTATCTCACGTTGGAGAAGAAGCGTCTGATCGTAGACTCGTTTGTAAAGTGGCGTGTTGCAGATGTGCAGAAGTACTATACCGCAACATCGGGTGATGAATTTACAGCTGCACAGCTACTCTCTACACGTGTCGATGCTGCGTTGCGTAACCAGTTTGGTGAGCGTACGGTAACCGAAGTTGTTTCGGGTGAGCGCGAGCAGATTATGCGGAATTTGATTGCAATGATCAGTCCGATCGTGATCAATGAGCTGGGCGTTGAGATTATCGATGTCCGAGTAAAACGTATCGATCTTCCGCAGGAAGTATCTGAATCGGTCTATGGTCGTATGCGTTCTGAGCGTGAGCGAGAGGCGCGAGAGTTGCGTTCTCGTGGTAAAGAGCTTGCTGAGGGTATTCGAGCTGATGCTGATCGGCAGAAGACGGTTATTGAAGCAGAGGCTTATCGGGAATCGGAAGAGTTACGTGGTGAAGGTGATGCTATCGCAGCAAAAAATTATGCGGAAGCCTACTCCGGGAACCCTGAATTTTACTCTTTCTACCGTAGTCTTCAGGCATATCGTGAATCCTTCGGTCAAAATGGTGATGTGCTAGTTTTGAAGCCGGATAGTGATTTCTTTAAGTATCTGGGTGACCCGAAAGTACAGTGATCTCTGCTGTCGTAAAAATGTACAAAAAAGCGGATCAGGGGAAGGCATTCCTCTGATTCCGTGGTAGAATACAGCAACCGGGTTACAGCCCGGTTTTTTTGTGGCAATAGGATTTGGAAATACAGGTTTGTAGATGTCGTCCGAATTACTACATGAGTTGGCAATTGGTGTCTGTTTAATGCTGATTCTGGAAGGTATCATTCCATTTCTGTACCCCCAGCGTTGGAGGAATTTAGTCCAGCAGTTGGCACTTGTCAGTGATCGGTCACTGCGTTTAGTCGGGTTTGCCAGTATGTTATTGGGCGTTATCGCTCTCTATATTGTGAATTGATTATCGTTGTTCTCTTCAGCGATTTAGTTTGATAGAAAGATACGGAGTACTACATGGCATTGGCAGATCGTTGGCTGCTTCCGGAAGGTGTACAAGAACTACTTCCACCGCAGGCCCGTCGCGTTGAAATTTTACGTAGACGTTTACTGGATCTGTATGAAAGCTGGGGTTATGAGCAGGTAATGCCGCCTGTGTTAGAGCACCTGGAATCACTTCTAACAGGTGTGGGACGTGATCTGGATCTGAATACTGTTAAGGTTACCGATCAGATCAGTGGTCATACATTGGGAGTGCGTGCTGATATTACGCCTCAGGTGGCGCGTATCGATGCGCATCGGTTACGTGAATCTGGCGCGACCCGTCTCTGTTATTGTGGTTCAGTGATTCATGCATTGCCGGCGCAGCCTTTGGCATCTCGTAATCCACTGCAGTTGGGGGCTGAGCTTTTTGGCCACTCAGGTATCGAGAGTGATGTGGAAGTGATCTCTCTGATGGTTGAGACTATGCATGCTGTTGGTGTTAAGCAGGATCTGAGTATCGATCTTGGTCATGTCGGCGTATTTACTGGTTTGATGGAAATTGCACAGCTTTCCTCTGCTGAAAAAGACCTGTATCTGGACATCCTCAATCGCAAAGCCCTGCCTGAACTATCTGATTTTGTGGCGGCTTTGCAGGTTGAAGAGCCTGTTAAAGCTTATCTGGCCGCGCTGCCGACATTGAATGGGGGCGCAGAGGTGCTGCTTAAAGCTCGTGAGCTGTTTGCGGATGCGCCGGCTCAGGTTCTGGACGCGATCGATTACCTTGAGCAGTTAGCTCAACGAATTGCACTGCGCTTTCCGGAGCTTGATCAATACTTTGATCTGAGTGAATTACGTGGTTATAACTACCACACAGGTATCGTCTTCGCTGCTTACACGCCGGCATTTGGGCAGGCAATAGCAAAAGGCGGAAGATACGATGAAATTGGACGTGATTTTGGTCGCGCACGACCTGCTACAGGATTTAGTGCAGACCTTAAGACACTGGTTGAGCTCTCTTCTCATGTATTGCAGACCGCTCAGCAGGTGTTGGCTCCCGCCAAGGAAGATTCAGCATTGCTAGCGAAAGTTAGTCAGTTGCGATCTGAAGGGGTGCGGGTGATCTATGCGTTACCGGGCGCAGAACCGGCAAATGAGTGTACCGCTGAGCTGGTACTGCGTGATGATGAATGGGTCGTTTCCGGCCTGTAATCTGTAAAAATTTATTAAGTAATCTCAAGTAGGCAACAATGGGCAAAAACGTAGTTGTTCTGGGTACCCAGTGGGGTGATGAAGGTAAAGGCAAGATCGTAGATCTGCTGACAGACCAGGCTTCGGCTGTAGCGCGCTTTCAGGGCGGGCACAACGCGGGTCACACGCTGGTTATTGATGGCGAAAAAACTGTTTTGCACCTGATCCCTTCAGGTATTCTACGCGACAATGTCGTATGTATGATTGGTAACGGTGTGGTGCTTTCTCCGGAAGCGCTGCTGAAAGAGATTAGAGGGTTGGAAGAAGCGGGTGTTCCTGTGCGTGAGCGCCTGCGCCTTAGTCCTTCTTGTCCGTTGATCTTGCCGTATCATATTGCTATGGATCAGGCGCGTGAAGTTGCACGCGGTAATGCCAAGATCGGTACGACTGGTCGTGGTATTGGTCCGGCTTATGAAGACAAAGTCGCGCGTCGTGGTCTGCGTTTGGCTGATCTGCTGGATAAAGAGCGTTTTGCTGAGAAGCTTAAAGAGGTTGTTGAATACTATAACTTCCAGCTTGTGAACTACTACAAGGCTGATGCGGTAGATTATCAGGAAATTCTGGATGAGACCCTGGCTATGGGTGAGCAGATCGCGCCTATGGTTGCAGATGTGACTGCGATGTTACACGACCTACGTAAGCAGGGTGAAAACATCATGTTTGAAGGTGCGCAGGGTTCTCTACTTGATATCGATCACGGTACCTACCCATATGTGACCTCTTCAAATACTACTGCTGGTGGTACCTCTACAGGTAGTGGTTTTGGTCCGTTGTATCTGGATTATATTCTGGGTATTACTAAAGCATATACGACGCGTGTCGGTGGTGGTCCATTCCCTACTGAGCTTCATTGTGAAATCGGTCAGGGTCTGGCTGAACGCGGGCATGAGTTTGGCTCTACGACAGGGCGTTCTCGTCGTTGTGGTTGGTTTGATGCGGTAGCGCTAAAACATGCGATTCAGATCAACTCAGTCTCAGGTATCTGTCTTACCAAGCTGGACGTGCTGGATGGTATGGATGAGATCAGTATCTGTGTGGGTTACAAGGATGCTGAGGGTAATGTGGTTACTTCTCTGAGTGGCAGTGAAGACTACGAAGCTGTTGAGCCGGTATATGAGACAATGCCAGGCTGGACTGATTCTACTGTTGGTGCGCAATCTCTGGAAGAGTTGCCAGCAGCGGCTGTGGCCTATATTAAGCGGCTGGAAGAGTTGGTTGAAGCGCCTGTGGATATTATCTCTACTGGTCCAGATCGTGTCGAAACTATTGTATTGCGTAACCCATACGAAGCGTGAGTTTCGTAGACATAAAAAAACCGGCAATTGCCGGTTTTTTTATGTCTGGAGTTTATTTTAAGTCATCAGTCAGGGAGCTTTGAAGTCCCTTAAGGATGGCTTTAAACATTTTGGGGTTGCCTGCAATCAAACTGCCGCTGCGGCGGAAATCGTTTCCACCCATGAAGTCGCCGATTAAACCGCCGGCTTCCTGAACTAAAAGTATGCCAGCTTCCATCTCCCATGGATTGAGCCCTATCTGGTAGAAGCCGTCGATTCGGCCAGCAGCTGTGTAAGCGAGATTCAGTGCAGGTGAGCCGCCGTTGTAGATGGTCCCGCCTACCAGTGTCATATCTCTGAAGATATTGAGATAAGCTTCCAGGTGAGCTTTATCGCTTGCGCGATTGAAGAAGCCAGTACCAATCAAGGATTGCTCAATGGTTTTGTGGTTACTGACGCGCAGGCGTTTGCCATTCAGTTGTGCCCCGTCACCGCGGCTTGCAGTAAACTCTTCACCTGTAATGGGGTTAAGAATTAGTGCATGTTCAGTTTTTCCGTTTTGCTGGCCGGCCATGCTGAGAGCAAAGACTGGAAGTCCGTTGGAAAAGTTGGAGATGCTGTCGATCGGATTGATTGTCCAGCAGAACTCAGGCCCTTCACTAAGCGGGGAGTGTTCGCCTGTGTATTCACCAACAATCTTATGGTTAGGGTAGGCTTTCTGAATAGTGTGGACAATGCTGAGTTCAGCTTTTTTGCATGTCTCACTAAGAAGTTTTGCGACATCAGCCTGTTCTGATTTAACCAGATCGAGGCGTTCAACGGCACGAACGATCTGCTCACCTGCAACGCGTGCCGCGCGCAGAGCAATATTAACCATGGGTTGCATCTGTTTAGGAACCTGAAGAATATTCGGGAAAAATTAAACGAGCATTATACCTGAGTAATAGGGGGGCTGTGAATAAGTGGCTGAAGAGATTGCCGCTCTGGTAGAATATTGCGCTTTAAATTTTAGATGGATGAATTCATGTCAGCAAATATCCGTATTGTGCTTGTTAATACCACGCATCCGGGAAATATCGGTGGTGTGGCGCGCGCTATGAAAAATATGAATTTTTCCGAGCTGCATCTGGTTGCGCCAAAAAAATTCCCGCATACGAATGCTGATGCGCGTGCATCAGGCGCTACGGATCTGCTGGAATCGGCAGTTGTACATGAAACGCTTGAGCAGGCTATCGCCGATTGTCAGTTGGTTGTAGGTACCAGTGCGCGCGGCCGTCATATTCCTTGGCCTGTGGTCGATCCTCGCGAACTTGCCTCGATCGTGGAGCCGATCTCTGCTGATAAAAAGATCGCGGTTGTTTTTGGTCGTGAAGATCGAGGTCTAACAAATGAAGAGCTGCACCTTTGTCATCATCATGTGCATATCCCATCTAACCCTGACTTTAGTTCGCTGAACCTAGCGGCAGCTGTTCAGGTGATCACTTACGAACTGCGTATGGCTGAGTTGTATGTCGATGAGAATCGCGATATACGGCCTCAGTGGGGAACGGAGTGGGATATTGATCTTGCGGAAAGCGCAGATCTTGAGCGTTTGTTTGCGCATATGGAAGAGGCTCTGACCGATATTGAGTTTTTGGACCCAGAGAATCCACGGCAGTTAATGCCTCGCTTGAGGCGTCTCTATCTGCGGGCCATGCCAGATAAGGTTGAGGTTAATGTGTTACGCGGGATTTTGACGGCAACCCAGAAGCAGACAAAAAAATAATGTTTGATCTATGGGCGTGGGGTTGCGCTTATTTCATGATAGAATTCGGACACAAAGTCTATAAAGACCTACAATATAACTAGGTTATTTAATTGACCTTTTTAGTCGGGTATTGCATAATGCCGCGAAATGCCAATACGCATCAGGGTGAAAATTATGCGACTGACAACAAAAGGGCGCTATGCCGTGACAGCTATGCTGGACTTGGCTCTTCATGAAGGAAGGGGGCCAATTAGTCTTGCAGATATTTCTGAAAGGCAGGGCATATCGCTCTCATATCTTGAACAGCTCTTTGCGAAGCTGCGCCGTAATGAATTGGTAAGAAGCGTGCGTGGTCCAGGTGGCGGTTATCAGCTTAATAAAGAACAAGCGGGTATCAATGTTGCCGAAGTTATCGATGCTGTTAATGAATCAGTCGATGCTACAGGGTGTAGCCGGCAGGGAGATTGTCAGGGTGGTGAGACCTGCCTGACGCATCATTTATGGTGTGATCTCAGTGATCAGATCCATGCTTTTTTGAGCAGTATATCCCTTGCTGACCTTGTGGCGCGAAAAGATGTTCAGGAGATTTCCGAGCGGCAGGACCGTGTAGGTCTTGACCAGGTTCTGCGTGATCCGAAAAGCCTGACTGGTAGTGAAGAAGCAGCTGTATAAGTTTGCTTGGAGAGAATGAATGAAAACACCGATTTATCTAGATTATTCAGCTACAACACCTGTTGATCCGCGTGTTGCGCAAAAAATGGTTGATTGCCTGACGATGGACGGCAATTTTGGTAACCCAGCGTCACGTTCACATCTATTTGGCTGGAAAGCTGAAGAGGCTGTTGAGACAGCTCGCCGGCAGGTTGCTGATCTGATCAATGCAGATCCTCGAGAGATCGTTTGGACCTCGGGTGCAACAGAGTCTGATAATCTGGCGATTAAAGGTGCGGCTCATTTCTATCAGAAAAAGGGTAAACATATCATTACCTCCAAAATTGAGCATAAGGCGGTGTTGGATCCATGCCGTCAGCTTGAACGTGAGGGTTTTGAAGTTACCTATCTGACACCAGGCGCTGATGGTTTAATTGAGCCTCAGGCCGTTGCTGATGCCATTCGTGAAGACACCATTCTTGTTTCTCTTATGCATGTGAATAATGAGATCGGGACGATTACAGATATCGAGGCGATTGGTGAAATTACACGTGCAAAGAAAATTATCTTCCACGTAGATGCCGCTCAGAGCACCGGTAAAATCGATATCGATATGGATAAAGCGAAAGTTGATCTGCTATCGATCTCGGCGCATAAGATGTATGGCCCTAAAGGTATTGGTGCTTTGTTTGTGCGTCGTAAACCGCGCGTTCGTCTGGAAGCACAGATCCATGGTGGCGGGCATGAGCGCGGTATGCGTTCTGGTACGCTGGCAACTCACCAGATTGTGGGTATGGGTGAAGCGGCACGGATCTGTAAGGAAGAACGAGAGCAGGAAACGCAGCATGTTATCGCTCTAAGAGATCGCTTCCTTGAGCAGATGGGTAGTATGGAAGAGGTTTATATCAACGGTTCCCGTGAGCAGCGAGTACCGGGAAATTTGAATATCAGCTTTGCTTTTGTCGAAGGCGAATCTCTGTTGATGTCTTTGAAAGATCTGGCTGTGTCCTCAGGTTCTGCATGTACCTCGGCAAGTTTAGAACCATCATATGTGCTACGTGCTTTGGGCTTAAATGATGAGTTAGCGCATAGCTCGATCCGTTTCTCTTTTGGTCGGTTTACGACGGAGGAAGAGGTGGATTATGCTGCATCCCAAATTCAGGATGCGGTAAGTAAATTACGTGAGCTCTCACCTCTGTGGGATATGTTTAAAGACGGTGTTGATCTGAGTAAGGTTGAGTGGGTACATCACTGATCCTGCATTGAAAGTATTTGGAGGTCGTCATGGCTTATAGTGAAAAAGTTATTGATCATTACGAAAACCCTCGTAACGTCGGTAAAATGAATGACAAAGATGAGAACGTTGGTACGGGCATGGTGGGTGCACCTGCATGTGGTGACGTTATGCGTCTGCAGATTAAAGTAAGTGATGAAGGTATTATTGAAGATGCCAAGTTCAAAACTTATGGCTGTGGTTCTGCGATTGCTTCCAGTTCTCTGGTTACCGAATGGGTAAAAGGGATGTCATTGGAAGAGGCTTCAGAACTTAAAAATACATCAATTGCAGAAGAGCTGGCGCTGCCACCAGTTAAGATCCACTGTTCGGTTCTGGCTGAAGATGCAATTAAAGCAGCAGTAGCTGATTACAAAGAAAAAAAGGGTAAGTGAGTCGATCTCACTGACCAGGAGAAGTAGGCATATATGGCAATTACCATGACTGATGCCGCAGCAGATCATGTTGCGCGATATCTGGAAAAGCGTGGCCACGGCGAGGGTATTCGTCTCGGAGTACGCACGTCAGGCTGCTCAGGAATGGCTTATGTTCTGGAATTTGTTGATGAAGTCCAGGAAGAGGACCAGATATTTCAAGGGCCTCAGGATGTGAAAATTATCATCGATCCAAAGAGCCTGTTGTATCTTGATGGTACCGAACTGGATTTTGTAAAAGAGGGATTGAATGAGGGGTTTAAATTTAATAACCCTAACGTCTCCAGCGAATGCGGTTGTGGTGAAAGCTTTAACGTCTGACCTTCTTTAGGCAGAGTGATGGATATCAATAAGAACTACTTCGATTTTATCGGTCTGCCGATATCATTTCATATCGATCAGTCACTTTTGGCTGATCGGTCTCTCGAGCTTCAAAAAACTCTTCATCCTGATCGTTTTGCTCACCAAACCGAGCGTGAGCAGAGGTTGGCTGTGCAGTATATGGCCTACCTTAATGAGGGTATTGCCACTTTGAAGGCTCCGCTTCCTCGTGCGCAGTATCTTCTTCATCTGAAAGGGATTGATACAATCAGTGAATCTTCTACGCCTGTTGAGCCTATGTTCCTTATGCAGCAGATGGAACTCAGGGAGCGATTGGAAGAGATTCCGGAATTAGAAGAGCCCTATGATGAGCTTGAATCGTTGCTGGAAGAGGTTGACGATCTGCTGGCTCAGTTAAGGGAAAGGTTTGCACAGTGCTATGAATCCGATCTTGAATCGGCGACAGCGGTTGTGCGTAAAATGCAATTTTTGGAAAAACTTGTCACTGAGATTGAACGTCTTGAAGACAGGTTGGATGGCTGAAGCAATTTATGGCGCTGTTACAGATAGCTGAACCGGGGCAAAGTGAAGCTCCACATCAACACAAATTAGCGGTTGGTATCGATCTGGGTACAACGAATTCACTGGTTGCTTCAGTGAAAAGTGGCGAGGCTGTAACACTACCTGACTTTAAGGGTGAACACCTTCTGCCATCGGTAGTTCGCTATATGCCTTGCGGTAATATTCAGGTGGGGGCAGAAGCCCGAACCTTCGCATCAGAAGATCCCTACAATACGATTATATCCGTCAAACGATTGATGGGACGTGGCTCTGAAGAAGTAAACGCGTTGGGTGATGAAGCACCCTATCATTTCGAGAGTAATGATGGGGGGATGCCCTATATTAAAACCACAGCAGGCGCAAAAAGTCCTGTTCAGGTATCTGCGGATATATTGGAATCTCTGGTTTTTCGTGCAGAAGAAGCCTTAGGTGGTGAGTTGGTTGGCGCAGTTATCACAGTGCCTGCCTACTTTGATGATGCGCAGCGTCAGGCAACTAAAGACGCGGCGAAAATAGCGAATATCAAAGTATTACGGTTGTTAAGTGAGCCAACGGCAGCTGCTGTAGCTTATGGGCTGGATCAGGGTAAAGAGGGAGTTATTGCCGTTTATGATCTGGGTGGTGGTACTTTTGATATCTCCATACTGCGTCTTAATAAGGGCGTGTTTGAGGTTCTATCCACTGGCGGTGATAGTGCTCTAGGTGGAGATGATCTTGATTTGGCATTGGCGCAATGGATGGCAGAGCAGTTACAGATTGAGGTTAGTGATAACTCTATCTCTCGCTATCTGTTGGAAAAGGCGAAATGGGTAAAAGAGCAGTTAAGTGATGCTGATGAAGTTGAGGCCTTAATCTCACTGGGCGAAGAAAATTACTCGCTGACCGTAACGCGTCATCAGTTTGATGCTCTGGTGCTACCTCTCGTTAAAAAGACAATCCGTGCCTGCCGTCGTGCCCTGAAAGATGCCGCAGTAGATGCTGTGGATGTACTCGAAGTTGTCATGGTTGGTGGTTCAACGCGAGTGCCTCTGGTGAGAGCTGAAGTACAGGCGTTCTTTGGGCGGGAGCCTCATATTAAGATTGACCCTGATCGTGTCGTGGCAATTGGTGCTGCAATACAGGCAGACGTATTAGCGGGTAACAAACCAGACAGTGATATGTTGCTGTTGGATGTGATTCCATTATCTCTGGGACTGGAAACCATGGGTGGCCTGACAGAGAAAATTATTCATCGTAATACCTCTATTCCAGTCGCGCGAGCACAGGAGTTTACAACCTATCAGGATGGTCAAACTGCTATGGCTATTCATGTGGTGCAGGGTGAGCGGGAGCTGGTTTCTGATTGTCGTTCTCTGGCTCGGTTTGAGCTCAGGGGAATTCCTCCGATGGCGGCGGGTGCGGCTAAGATTCGTGTGACGTTTCAGGTTGATGCAGATGGATTGCTAGGGGTTGAAGCTAAAGAGCTGACATCAGGTGTTGAAAGTCGTATTCAGGTCAAGCCTTCTTATGGTCTCGGCGATGCTGAGATTGCAGAGATGTTGAAAGCATCTTACCTGAATGCAGCCGAAGACAAAGATGCTCGTGCGTTAAGGGAGCAGCAGGTGGAAGCGGATAGATTGATTGTTTCACTGAAAGATGCCCTGAGCGTAGATGGTGAAAAACTGCTAAATGCTGACGAACGTGAGCAGCTTGGGTGGGAGATAGAAAAATTAGTTGTACTGCGTAACGGTAGTGATGTGATTGCGATAGAGCAGGGGATTTCAGCCCTGTCTAAAGCATCAGATGAATATGCATCCAGACGTATGGACTTCAATATTCAGAAAGCGTTGCAAGGGCATAGTGTTGATGAGCTTGGGGAGAGTAAATAATGCCGCAGATAATTTTTCTGCCACATGATGAGTTGTGCCCGGAAGGAAAGGTGATCGAAGCCGATGCAGGTATCACTGTATGTGATGCAGCGTTGGCGAATGGTATTCATATTGAGCATGCATGTGAGAAATCATGTGCCTGTACTACCTGTCATGTCATCGTACGTGAAGGGTTTGACTCACTCGATGAATCGGATGAGTTGGAAGATGATATGCTTGATAAGGCTTGGGGGCTTGAGCCAGAATCACGTTTAAGCTGTCAGGCTGTCGTTGCTGATGAAGATCTGGTTGTTGAAATTCCAAAATATACAATTAATCAGGTTTCGGAGCGTCACTGAGGAGTTGGGTTATGAGTCTGAAGTGGGTTGATGTACTGGATATAGCGATTGAGCTATCTGAAAAATATCCGGATCAGGATCCGATGAAAATTAGTTTTCCTGATCTTTATCAGAAAGTTATGGATCTGGAAGAGTTTGATGATGATCCGGATCGTTGTGGTGAAAAAATCCTTGAAGGCATTCAGATGGCCTGGATTGATGAAATGGATTGATCTGAGTTGTTGAATGGATTTCTAAACCCGGTCTTCGCCGGGTTTTGTCGCTTTTAGACTACTGTTTTCTGACGCTACTCTGGCGTATAATTGCGCGCTTGATTTCAGGAGCTATCCGAAAGCCTAATTGCAGTCTGCTAAGGGTTCAAATCCGTTTGGGTATTGGGCGATAGCAGAGACTGTATGGATTTTCAGATAACTCTTATTTAATTTAAATTTTGGAGCTTAACCAATGGCACTTGAACGTACGTTCTCCATTATCAAACCGGATGCAGTTGCAAAAAATGTAATCGGTAAAATCGTTTCTCGTTTTGAATCTAACGGCCTGAAGGTTGTTGAGATGCAGATGAAGCACCTGACTCAAGATGAAGCTGAAGGCTTCTATGCTGAGCACAAAGAGCGTCCATTCTTTGGTGATCTGGTTGCTTTCATGACGTCTGGTCCAGTTATTGTTCAGGTTCTTGAAGGTGAAAACGCGATCGCTCTGAACCGCGAACTGATGGGTGCAACAAACCCACAGGAAGCTGCTGAAGGCACAATCCGTCGTGATTTTGCTGAATCTATCGACGCTAACGCTGTACATGGTTCCGATTCCCCAGCGTCTGCTGAACGCGAAATCGCATACTTCTTCGGTAAGTAATTACCGCCCAGGCCGTCTGTAGTTATCTGCTTCAGACGGTCTACTGATTGACCCCCTATAATGAGTGCTTGCCACCTATGAGTGAATCCCAAAAAAAAGTAAATCTACTTGGACTGTCGCCAGCTAAAATGGAAGCTTTCTTCGATGAGATTGGAGAAAAAAAGTTTCGTGCGACTCAGGTGCTGAAATGGATTCATCAGCTTGGTGCAAGTAGCTTTGAAGAGATGACGAACATCAGCAAAGCGCTTCGTCAAAAGTTGACTGAAGTAGCCGAGATCCGTGAGCCTGAGGTATTAATGGAGAAAACCTCGAAAGATGGCACGCGCAAGTGGGTGATCAAAACCGACAGTGGCTCGAGTGTTGAAGCTGTGCTGATTCCAGATGGTGAGAGGAAAACACTATGCGTCTCATCTCAGGTTGGATGTTCTTTGGATTGTAGTTTCTGTTCAACGGGTAAGCAGGGTTTTAACAGTAATCTGACTACGGCAGAGATTATCGGTCAACTCAGAATCGCAATTCGTTCCTATGGCGACTATAACACGACCTCTCAACGGGTGGTCTCTAATGTCGTGCTTATGGGGATGGGGGAACCATTGATGAACTTTGATAACGTCGTCGATGCGATTACCCTGATGATGGAAGATAATGCTTATTGCTTATCAAAACGACGTGTAACGCTGTCAACAGCGGGCGTGGTACCCGCTATCGATAAGTTGCGTGAAGTAACTGATGTGTCACTGGCGATCTCATTACATGCACCGAATGATGATCTGCGTGATATTCTGGTGCCTATCAACAAGCGCTATCCGATCAAAGAGCTGGTTGCTGCCTGTAACCGTTATCTAGAAAATCTGAATGATAAGCGTGTTATCACCGTTGAATACACTTTAATTAATGGTGTTAATGATAAGCCAGAGCATGCTAAGCAGTTGCTAAAAATTCTGCGCAGAATGCCATCGAAATTGAATATAATACCGTTTAACCCTTTTCCGAATTCCGGCTATGAGCGGCCTTCTGAAGAAAGAATTCTGGCATTTAAAGAGATTATCGTTCATGGTGGAATTGTAACCACTGTGCGACGTACACGTGGTGATGAAATTGATGCCGCATGTGGCCAGTTGGTAGGCCAGGTCGCTGACAGGACGCGACGAAGTCAGAAATATATACCTGTAGTTCAAGAAGAATTACAGCAGAGTCAAACGAAAACACAATAAGAGGGACGGCGTGTGAGAGGAATTAAACTGGTACTCGCTCTGACAATGGCGCTGGTTGTTGTAGGGTGTGAAACTAAGAATTCCTCTGTTCCTGGAGGTAAGGTATCAAAGCATGAGGCCTATTCGCGGCTGGGGTTTGAATATCTTC
This sequence comes from uncultured Neptuniibacter sp., assembly GCF_947498015.1. Classification (GTDB taxonomy): domain Bacteria; phylum Pseudomonadota; class Gammaproteobacteria; order Pseudomonadales; family Balneatricaceae; genus Neptuniibacter. The sequence goes on along the minus strand of NZ_CANMIR010000011.1, from coordinate 7,406 downwards.
AATCTGGTGACACAGCCAATGCTAAAAGCTCATTCCTTCGCTCAATAGAAAGCGATAGTGGGTATGCAGAAGCGCATAATGGAATTGCGCTTGCCTTTCAATTAGAGGGCGATGATCAACTAGCCGAACAATATTTTCGGAAAGCCACAGCATTAGCCCCCTCTTCTGCGATGATGCACAATAACTTTGGTGCATTTCTGTTCTCAAAACAGCGTTATCAAGAAGCGTGTAATGAGTTAGCACGTGCTACAGAAGATCCCTTTTATAGTCGAAGAGCTCAGGCGTTTGAGAACTTAGGGCGTTGTTATCGTCTTCTGCAGCGTGATGATGCTGCGAAGCATGCCTTTAAACGATCGCTTCAGGTCTCCGCGAATCGCCCTGTGGCTCTGGTAGAACTCTCTGAAATATCGCTTCAGGAAAATAACCTTCTGGAGTCAGAAAAATACTTTGACCGTTTTCTAACCATGGTAGAAGATCGTCGAGTCGAACATTACGCCAAGAGCCTCTGGCTGGGCATCCGGCTCGCAAGAGAAGAGGGTAATGCCACCAGAGCGGCAACCTACGCATTAATTCTTAAGAATCTGTATCCCGAATCGGAAGAGTATCGGGAGTATAAGGAGTCCGCGCGTTGAGTACCGAAGAACAGCAGGAGCAGAATATCTTATCGCCCGAAGAGTGGGGCGCGCGTCTGACTTCAGCACGTGAAAATATCTCCCTTAGTATTGAACAGGTCGCAGCAGATCTCAATCTTCCGGCTGAATATATAGCAGAACTTGAACGGGGTGGGATCGAAGGCTTGCCGAGCTTAGTGTTTGCTCGTGGGTATGTAAGAGCGTATGCCAAGCTGCTTAATCTGGATGATGATGAGCTTGTCAGTGGTTTCTCAGAGCTGCATGGCGTCAGCGGTAAGGGACAGATTAAACCAGTAACTCGCGTGCGGGAACAGGTGAAAGTCAATGATCCTGTGATGAAGCTTTCCAGTTGGATCTTTGTTCTGGCAATCATTGGTCTGTCTTTTTGGTGGTGGCAGACTCAATACGGATCAGGTGCTGAAAATGCTTCTACAGAGGTTGGTAATGATTCCTTAGTTACAGATAAGGGTGTAGCTGCGGTTGAGGTTGTTGATGGCTCGGCACAGTTGGTTTTACCAAATCTGGATGATGGCCCTGCAGAGGAAAATGCTGAGGGTATCAATCAGGAGCCTAAGCAGGAAGAGGCTGAGGAACCTGAACCGACCTACCTATCCACGGCTGAAATTGCATCCTTACAGAATCAACTAGATCAGGTATCAGAGGATAAAGCTGAAACAGCACCTGAACCTGAGCAGGTGGTACCAGTTGCTGAGCCAAGAGTACTTACAGAGGTGAGTTTGCAGGCTGACTTTATCGCCGAGTGCTGGGTATCGATAAAAGATGCTAATGGCAAAACACTCTTTAATAATCTTAGAGGGAAAGGGCAGAGTGTAAGTGTTAAGGGTAAGGCACCGGTTAAAGTTCTACTTGGCGCAGCTGATGCCGTCAGTAAGTTTAGTTATAACGGACAAGAGATAAGTCTGGCTGATCACAGTCATAAAAATGTTGTTCGTATGAGTTTACCTTTAGCAGAATAATTTTAGATTTAAGGTTGTTGTTTTGGCCAAAATAAAAGCCATTCGTGGGATGAATGATATCCTGCCAGACCAGACTCCCGTCTGGCAGTATCTTGAGCGTACTGTAAAAAATGTATTGTCGGCATACGGCTACAGTGAAGTGCGCATGCCGGTTGTAGAGCAGACCAGTCTTTTTAAACGTTCTATCGGTGAAGTAACTGATATTGTAGAAAAAGAGATGTATACCTTTGATGATCGTAATGGTGAAAGTTTGACCTTGCGACCAGAGGGTACGGCAAGTTGTGTTCGAGCTGCTGAAGAGCATGGGCTGTTGTTTAATCAGATGCAGCGTTTCTGGTATCAGGGGCCGATGTTCAGATACGAACGACCACAAAAAGGGCGTTATCGTCAGTTTCATCAGGTTGGTGTTGAAACATTTGGAATGCCAAATGCGGATATTGATGCCGAAGTTATCATGTTAAGTGCGCGCCTGTGGAAACAGTTAGGGTTATTGGATTCAGTAACCTTGCAACTGAATACACTGGGAAGTAATGAAGCCCGGGCTGACTACAAGCAGGCATTGGTTGAATACCTGTCTGCTCGTAAGGATCAGCTCGATGAAGACAGTCAGCGTCGCCTTGAAACAAATCCACTGCGCATTCTGGATAGTAAAGATCAAAATACCCAGGCCCTTTTGGATGACGCACCCGTCCTGACCGATTATCTGGATGAAGAATCACGCCAGCATTTTTCTGAATTGACTCAGATGCTTGATGATGCAGGTGTACAGTATGAAATAAATCCGCGACTTGTCAGAGGATTAGACTATTACTGTAAGACCGTTTTTGAATGGGTTACAGATAAACTTGGTGCGCAGGGTACGGTTTGCGCCGGTGGGCGTTATGATGGGCTGGTCAAGCAGTTAGGTGGGCGGCCAACACCGGCTGTGGGATTTGCCATGGGTGTAGAGCGTCTGATTTTGTTGCTCGAAACATTGGATCTGATCCCTCAAGCAGTAAAGCAGCCCTTTGATCTCTATTTAGCAGCTGAGCACAAAGGACTTCAATCAAAGGTTGTTCTTTATGCGGATAGGCTAAGGGATCGCTTTGAGGGGTTAAGAGTCCAAATTCACTGTGGTGGACAAAAAAATATTCGTCAAAAAGCACAGCAAACTGGTGCACCTATTGTTCTGTTGTTAAAAGAAACAGATAATCAGGAGCTTTGTGGCACTGTTTGGTATAACGGTGAACCTATATTTGATCTTGAAGAAGGTCAGGTTCAGGACAAAATAGCCTCTATCTGGCAGGCGTAAAAAATAATATTGCTAGCAGAAATAAGGTACAGGAGTTAAGGGTGGCAGAGTTACGCACCGAAGAAGAACAGGTTCAGGCACTTAAGTCTTGGTGGGATGAGAATGGGAAATCACTGCTTTTAGGTGTTGCCGTAGCACTAGCTGCCGTTCTGGGTTGGAAAGGATGGCAGGATCAGCAAGCAGCAAAGGCTGAAAATGCATCGATCCTCTATCAGAATCTGCTTGATGCTGTTGTAGGTGGTATCGGGCCACAGCAAGATGCGGCCAAACTGACCACGGCAAATCATCTGAGTGATCAGTTAAAAGCAGATTATGATGACACCACCTATGCTAGCTACGCCGCTTTGATTATGGCGCGGGTTGCGGTTGATCAGAATGAGATCGAGAAAGCTAAAGCTGAGCTTGATTGGGTGTTGGCGAGCCAGCCGACTGAGTCAATCTATGTTGTAGCTACATTGCGTAAAGCACGAGTCTTAGCTGCGCAGGAAAACTATGACGATGCGCTCGCGCTCATCAATGCCGCGCCGGTCGGTGGATACAAAGCTAGCATTGAAGAGGTGAAAGGGGATCTTTACTTGGCTAAAGGCGACAAGGCTAAGGCCCAAATCGCATATCAGGCAGCTTATGATGCTTCACCGGCTAACACACGCCCAGTGCTAGAGATGAAACTAAATGACCTCTCATCTGAGGATAGCTAAATGAAAAGCCTGAGTAGAATAACAGCCATCGCTTTGATCTCTGCTGCTATTACCGGTTGTGGATTCTGGGGAGATGATGGTGAAGAGGTTAAACCGGCTGAATTAGTCTCATTTGAAGCTGAAAAGAAGGTAGATCAGTTGTGGTCTACAAGTGTCGGCTCCGGAATGGGAGGCAAGTTCCATCAATTTAAGCCAGCGATAGACGACGATAAAATCTTTGCTGTGGATCATAATGGAACTGTTGTTGCTATAGATCGAGAGAGCGGTAAGGCTCAATGGATTGTAGAGCTGGAAACTCCTGTCGTAGGTGGCGTTGGCGCAGGGTATGGCAAAGTCTCGGTGGCGACTGAAGAGGGGCAGGTGATCGTTCTCTCCGCTGCAGATGGTGGTGAACTATGGCGTGCTGACGTTAGCACTGAGGCAACAGCTCCAGGGCAATTTAACAGTGATCTTGCTGTATTTCAGTTGATTAACGGTAAAGTGGTGGCTTTTGATGCGTCAACAGGTCAGCGTCGCTGGACGTTTGATAGTCAGGTGCCGCGTCTAACATTGCGAGGCACTAGTTCACCGATTGTTGCTAGTGATGTCACGTTTGCCGGGTTCGCTAGTGGTAAACTAGCGGCTATTGATAATGCTAAAGGTACAGCAATCTGGGAGAGTCGTGTGGCCCTGCCTCAGGGACGCTCAGAGCTAGAGCGTATGATTGATATCGATGGTCGCCCTCTGCTTGTAGATCGCATGATCTACGTAACGAGTTATCAGGGTCGTCTAGTCGCAATTAACCCATTCCGTGCTCAGATTGCATGGGCAAAAGATGTTTCTAGCTACCATTCTCTAGCTGCTGGTTTTGGTAATATTTATGTGAGTGAAGCGGATGATGCGGTGCAGGCATTTGATCGCGGAACGAGCGCAAGTGTTTGGCGTCAGGGTGCGCTGCAAAATCGTGAGATCTCTGCTCCGACAGTAATTGGCTCTACTGTTGCTGTAGCGGATGTAGAGGGTTATATCCATTTCATGTCGCAGACTGATGGTCACTTTGTGGCGCGCCACAAAGTTGATTCATCGGGTGTATATGGTGATATGGTTTCACGTGATGACGTACTTTATGTACTTACAAATAACGGGCGTTTAGCTGCGTTAACACTGCAATAGCAGTTTGATACTGATTCGGGCGGCTATTTGTTAGACAGATAGCCGCCATTTTTGTTTTTAGCCTGCAGATAAGCAGGGGTGATATATACATGCTTCCCGTAATTGCTCTAGTTGGCCGACCGAATGTCGGTAAATCAACACTTTTTAACCGTCTGACACGTTCCCGTGATGCGCTTGTCGCAGACCTTCCGGGCCTCACGCGTGATCGAAAATATGGCGAGGGGCGTCTGGCGAATGATGAGCAAGATTATATTGTCGTCGATACCGGAGGGATTACCGGCGATGAACAAGGGATCGACTATGAGATGGCAAAACAATCGCTTCAGGCAATAGAAGAAGCGGATGTTGTTCTTTTTTTGGTGGATGGCAGAGCTGGAATAAACCCGGCTGATGAGTTAATTGCAAACTATCTTCGGAGATCAGATAAACCATGCTACCTGGTGGTTAATAAAACTGATGGTCTTAATCCAGATATAATCGTTGCAGATTTCTTTGAGCTGGGCATTGGTCAGCCGTTAGCAATTGCAGCAGCTCATGGCCGAGGCGTAACACAGCTTATAGAGTGTGTGCTCGAAGAGCTTCCCGCTGATATTGAAGAATCTGCAGAGACCATGGCAGAGGTTGAAAAAGGGGTCAAGATTGCCGTCGTCGGCAGGCCCAATGTGGGCAAGTCGACATTGGTTAACCGTATGCTGGGTGAAGATCGTGTTGTGGTCTTTGATAAGGCGGGAACGACACGTGACAGTGTATATATTCCATATGAGCGCGATGATAAAAATTATACTCTGATCGATACGGCGGGGATTCGTCGTCGTAAGAATATTACAGAGGCCGCAGAAAAGTTTTCAATTGTTAAAACACTACAGGCAGTGAAGGATGCGCACGTAGTGGTAATGGTTATAGATGCTCGTGAAGGTGTGACAGAACAAGACATGCATATGTTGAGTTTTGTTATCGATACCGGCCGTTCCATGGTAGTTGCTTTGAATAAGTGGGACGGTATGAATGGCGAAGAGAAAGCTAAAGTTAAAGAGCAGATCGAGCGAAAGCTTGAATTTGCTGATTTTGCCAATTTGCACTTCATCTCAGCACTGCATGGCAGTGGTGTCGGTAATATGTATGACTCTGTTGATGAGGCTTATGAGTGCGCGATGGCAAAATGGTCGACCAGTAAACTAACTCGTCTATTGGAAGATATCGTTGCAGACCATCAGCCCCCCGCGATAAATGGTAGAAGGATAAAACTTCGCTATGCACATCAGGGTGGTTCTAACCCTCCTATTATTGTAATTCACGGGAATCAGACAAAATCTTTGCCAGGATCTTACAAACGTTATCTGGAAAATAAATTTATTCAGGTTCTGGGTATCAGAGGTACACCAATAAGATTTGAGTTTAAATCAAGTGATAATCCGTTTGAGGGGAGAAAGAATCCTCTAACGAGCCGGCAATTGGCAAAGAAAGAGCGTTTTCGCGACCATGTTCGTCAGTTGAAAAAAGCGAATAAGAAGAAAAATAAGCGATGACCGATGCCGCACTTCCAATAGGAGTTTTTGATTCTGGTGTTGGCGGTTTGACCGTGTTAAACGCGCTACGTGAAAAACTACCGGGAGAAAATCTCATATATCTGGGGGACACTGCGCGTGTGCCTTATGGAACTAAAAGCTCGCTTTCTGTCACCCGTTATGCGGAGCAAGCAGCCGCTTGTTTAATAGATCGAAAAATTAAATTACTGGTTATTGCCTGCAATACAGCTTCTGCTGTAGCCGTTGAGCCGCTTCAGCAAAAATACCCACTGATACCGGTGATGGGGGTTGTTGGGCCCGGAGCAGATGCATGCTGTGCTGTCAGCAAAAATCGACATATTGGTGTAATTGCGACAGAAAGTACGGTAAATAATCAGGCATACCAGCAGGCGATCCTAAAGCGTATGCCAGATGCATCTGTTGCAGCACAATCCTGTTCACTGTTTGTGGCACTGGCAGAAGAAGGTTGGCATGAAGGTGAACTGGTAGAGCAGATAGTTGCGAAGTGCTTAGCACCCTTAAAGCAAATTGAGTCACCTGCTATAGATACGTTGGTTTTGGGGTGCACACATTTTCCTGCACTGAAAGAGTGTATTGGAAAAGTAATGGGCGCTGATGTGGTGTTGGTGGATTCAGCACAAACCACCGCTGAAGCGGTAAGAGAAGAGCTTCAGAGGTCGGGCATGCTTAATCAGGCTGATGCAGGAGATGTGGAGTTTCTGGTAACAGATGATCCTCAAAGATTTAGTCGAGTGGCTGAGCACTTCTTCGAAGGTGAGTTAACCGCAGGTGAGATTCAGCAGGTTGATATTCAGCATTTTGATAAAGGGTAAGAAATAGATGTATGAAAAGCGCCGTCAGGCGCTTTTTTATGGTTATTGATCAGGGATTAAACAGCGCTGATTGCTGAGTGAACAGGTTGGGGGTGTTTTTAGCTTTTTTTGAGTTTTTTTGGAATTTTTTAAAGTTAAGTGTTGACGGTTTCTGAGATCTCTGTAGAATTCGCCGTCCTTGCTTAGGGAGGCCGCTTTTTAAGGCGGATTTGAACTGAGCTAAGGGCTGAGTAAGTGGTTGAAAACGTTGAGTTTTTAGATTGCTTACGCGGCAGGATTCAAGGTCCGGTTGCTGAG
>NZ_CANMIR010000010.1 GCF_947498015.1 uncultured Neptuniibacter sp. | reverse complement strand
TTTGTAAAATTTTTTACTCAGCAACCGGACCTTGAATCCTGCCGCGTAAGCAATCTAAAAACTCAACGTTTTCAACCACTTACTCAGCCCTTAACTCAGCTCAAATCCGCCTTAAAAAGCGGCCTCCCTAAGCAAGGACGGCGAATTCTACAGAGATCTCAGACACCGTCAACACCTAACTTTAAAAAATTCCAAAAAAACTCAAAAAAAGCGGAAAACACGCTCAAACTGTTCACTCCGCAACCAGCGCTGTTTAATCCCTATACAGCAGACATAAAAAAAGGGTGATTACTGACGTAATCACCCTTTCGTAATATTAACTATACGCTACTGGTTGTTATCCTCTTCTTCACGCATCGCCTCATCAAATTCATCTTCCAACTCATCATCCTGCTTTTTAACAAAAATGACTGCCAGAATAATACCCGCCTCAAACAGCAACCACATAGGCACCGCTAATAAGCTTTGCGAAATGACATCAGGAGGTGTCAGCAACATCCCAACTACAAAACAGCCGACCACGACATAAGCACGCTTCTGTCTTAACCCTTCAACGCTTGCAGCACCCGACCAGATCAAGAGTAATGTTGCGATCGGTATCTCAAAAACGATTCCAAATGCAAAAAACAGTTTCAGTACAAAGTTCAGATAGCTGCTGATATCTGTCATCACCGCAACATTCTCTGGCCCAACGCTTGTAAAGAAGCCAAATATCAGAGGAAAGACAACAAAATAAGCAAATGCAATACCTGCATAGAACAGGAATATACTGGATATCAGCAATGGAACCGCTAGTCGTTTTTCATGCTTATATAGACCCGGTGCGATAAATCCCCAGATCTGATGTAACACAAACGGCATCGCAAGGAAGATCGCTGCGACCAGCGTCAACTTAAAAGGCGCAAAGAATGGTGAAGTTACATCTGTAGCAATCATGCTGGTACCTTCCGGTAACAGCGCGGTCAGAGGTGCTGATAAGTAGGTATAGAGATCGTTTGCGAAGTAGAACAAGCCAAGGAAGATCGCTAAAACAATTAGTAATACATGCATCAAGCGCTGGCGTAACTCAACCAGATGGCTGATCAGCGGCTGCTCTTTATCTTCTCCAGAATGGTCTTGACGTTGTTCACTCATTATTTGTTAGTACTATTTGTCGAATCTGTTGTTTTAGCCGACGAAGCGGTCTCCTCAGGTTGAGTCACACCAGCTTGCTCCTTTAGCTCTTCTGGTGTCAGCACATTAGAGGATAAAGGTGACTCTTCATTTAATGCATCTTTAAAAGGCTGACGCATCTCATTAAGCTCTTTTTCCAGCTCATCTTTGTGTATTGCGGTTGTTCGCTTGAGTTCTTCAACTCGTAGTTCTTCGCTTATCTCGGACTGAATAGAAGACACAGTACGACGGATTCTTCCCACCCAAAGCCCCACAGTTTTCACTGCCATAGGAAGCTTTTCAGGTCCCAGAACAACCAGTGCAACAACGGCTACAATCAGTAGCTCGGCAAAACCGATATCAAACATAGATGAAGCCTGTTATTTATCAGACTTCTGCTCATCTTTTACATCAGCTTTATTTTGCGCCTCTGTAAAGTCAGCATCTTCCTGCTTGATCTGTTTCTGATCGGCTTCTTCCTGAGCTTTCTCTTCATCGCTCATCGCTTTTTTAAAGCCTTTAACGGCACCACCAAGGTCACTACCGATATTCTTAAATTTCTTCGTACCGAAAATCAGAATGATAATGGCCAGAACAATCAGTAGCTGCCAGATACTAATACCACCTAAACCCATTTTTACTCTCCGTACTTAATGGCGCTATAGATCGCCATAATTTTTATATTGTTAGCAACAATAACCGTTTACCGGGGCTCTGCTGGTTGCATAGCCTCTCTAAATCCACGCGTGGAATATTTACTTCTGCCTTGAGGCTTTCTCTTCCAGGCCAGAAAGATCAAAACGTCGAGCCAACTCTTGTACTACAGCGTCTGGCTTCTCGCCCAGATGTGAGAGTGCAACAAGGCTATGGAACCAGAGGTCTGCAGTCTCATAGATGAGATCTTTATTATCTCCACTCTGCTGAGCATCTTTAGCCGCCAGTATTGTCTCTGTGGCTTCTTCACCCACTTTCTCGAGAATCTTATTCAAACCCTTGGCATGTAGACTAGAGACATAAGAGCTATCTGGGGAAGCAGTCTTACGCTGTTCTAAAACTTCACCTAGTTGAGTCAGTACATCACTCATTTTATATCTCACTTTAGTTATTGCTAATTCACGTTGCGGAAGCATACCCGAACAATATTACTTCCACCATCCCCTCCGAAAGGAGGAAATTATTTCTGTCTTTGACTCAACTAAGTGTAACCCAACGACTAACTACGTTTGAAAAGGAGCAGCAAACCTGCAAAAGCCAGTACCCAACTTGTCGCGGGAAGCGCCTGGAGGTAATCGATAACCTGAGGATTACCGGCAATAATAGCTGCAGCGATCAATAATACCCCCGCATAGTGACGCCTACGGCTTTTGTTTTCGTACTCATCTTTTGCCTGTTGATATGCACGGATATCACGCTGGCGACTGTTATCCAGATTGCGCACCTGATTTAGCGCATCAAAGACAAGCTGCGGCATATGTGGCATTTTCTCTAGCCAATCTGGCGCCTGCTGCTTAATACTACGATAGACACCCTTAGGCCCCATCCGTTCCTTCATCCAATTCTCAAGGAAAGGCTTAGCCGTCTTCCATAGATCAAGATCTGGATATAGTTGGCGACCGAGGCCCTCAATATTCAGTAGTGTTTTCTGTAACAGTACCAACTGGGGCTGTACTTCCATATTAAAACGACGTGCGGTCTGGAACAGACCTAACAGAACCTGTCCAAAAGAGATCTCTTTCAGAGGTTTTTCAAAAATAGGCTCGCATACACTGCGTATCGCTGTTTCAAATGCATCTACATTGGTATCCGCCGGCACCCAGCCTGAGTCAACATGCAGCTGGGCAACCATGCGATAATCACGCTTAAAAAATGCAAGAAAGTTACGCGCCAGATAGCTCTGATCTTCAGGTGTAAGAGATCCGATAATACCGAAATCAACGGCTATATAACGCGGCGAGGATGGATTTTCTCTTGAAACAAAGATGTTGCCCGGATGCATATCTGCGTGGAAGAAACTGTCCCTGAATACCTGAGTAAAGAAGATCTCTACACCACGTTCAGCCAAAACTTTCATATCCGTATTCTGCTCAGCAAGCTGATCCACTTCTGCAACCGGAATCCCATGTATTCGTTCCATCACAAGTACATTGGATCGGGTGTAGTCCCAATAGATCTCCGGGATATACAGAATTTCACTGTGCTCGAAATTCCGCCTGAGTTGCGAGCCGTTAGCCGCTTCTTTACGCAGATCCAGCTCATCAAAGATGGTCTGTTCATATTCAGCTACAACTTCGACAGGCCGAAGGCGCCTGCCCTCTTCCCATACGGCGTGTACGACCCTTGCCAGTGTGAACAACAGGTCCACATCCTTACGAATCGTTTTCCCAATGCCGGGCCGTATCACTTTAACAACGACCTCGCGCCCATCACGCATCGTAGCTTTATGTACCTGAGCCACTGAGGCTGACGCCAACGGCTCCACTTCAAACTCAGCAAACAGTTCAGATACGGGCTGCTCTAATCCTTTCTCGATCAGCTGTTGAGCGTGGATACCCGAAAAAGGAGGAACCCGATCCTGTAGCTTTTTTAACTCTTCAGCCAGCGCGTCTGGAAGCAGGTCTCTCCGTGTGGAGAGCATCTGACCAAATTTAACAAAGACCGGGCCTAGCGCTTCAAGCGCCAGGCGCACACGGACTGCTTCAGGCTTATTCGCCGGTATGATAAAACGCCAAGGGAGCAACCAGATCAGGATTCGGATATACCAAGGCAGCGATAAGCTCAGGAAAAGCGTATCAAGACGGTAACGTGCAAAAACCTGAACTATCTTCAGAATTCGTGAAAGACGCTTCACAGCAGGAGGACCTTGTAACTTGAAATTATTTAAATGGACGGCCAGACAGGCCTACTTGGAGCAAACCTGGTTTCGCCCGTTCTCTTTTGCCTGATATAAGGCTTCATCAGCCCGGGTAAAGATATCATCAAGGGAATCGCCCTCTTTAATCTCAGTCACCCCAAACGACATAGTAATACCCACCGGTTTCCCATGGAAATTAAAGGGACTGGATTCAAGTGATGCCCGCAATTTATCCATCGCCTGAGCGGCTTCACTGGCCGAAGTTGAGGGCAGAATAATGATAAATTCTTCTCCACCAAAGCGGGCGGCAAAATCTGTAACACGGATATTTTTTGTGATCACTTTAGCGACCAGGCGCAGTACTTTATCCCCGGCCAAGTGGCCATAAGTGTCATTAATCTTTTTGAAGAAATCCAGATCGCCCACCACGACTGAAAAGGTCGTGCTGTATCGTGACCAGCGCTCATACTCCTGAAGCATATGTTCATCATACGCCGCACGATTCGGTAGTCCCGTCAGCGGATCGGTTCTGGCACGCAGACGCTCCTCTTCCATATGTGCCTTAACTTTCTGAGTTTCCTGCTCCATCAATTCAACTTTCTGGATCAGGTTTTCATATCGCCCCTGAACTCTCTGCTCACGCTCCTCCTCTTTCTTTTTAAAGTCATCCATCGCTCTTACAAGCCCGGATAACTGGAGGGAAACCGCTTTTTTCAGGTCGCCAATATCATGGGTATTCTTTACAGTGTGATGTAATTTTTTAACATCTTGGCGCACCTGCTGATCCAGATCTCGTTGGTTTTGACCTAACTCCTGCTGCTCCTCACGACTATCGGCAACGAATGTCTGCACTTCAGTCAGACGAGAGCTTAGTTCAAGGAGGTATTTCTCAAAATCTTCACTGGCATTACTGGTAGACTTAATCACCAAATCGACCAGATCTCGAACGATTTCGGGTAGGGATGACAGGCCAAAGCCTTTCTCTATCTGCTTGATCAAACTCCGAGCATTAGGGCCTTCCTGCTTAGGCACATGCAGACTGCTGATCAATTCCAACAGTTCAGCACCGATCCGCTGCAGTAGAAGCTCAACATCACTTTCTGAGAGGACACCAGCATCATCCGAGTCTAATGAAAATTCGCTAGCATTCAGGTCATTCGTGTCAGTCGGTATAATCTCAATATGGCTTTGCAGCTCGATTAGGTCTGACATCACCGCAGGCAGGTCATAGAATCTCTCTTCAACCTCAGTGCTGCGCCGCTCCAGTGAATCCAGGAGATTTTGTGTCCCCGTATTCTGAACCTGATCACGCAGAATGCGTATCCACTTTAAGAGAGCCCCTACGATCTGCTTCGCATTTTTACTTCGCTGGTCATCTCGTACCTTGATCTGCTTCTCGACCCGACGGCCGATCTTCTTCAGAAAGCCGAGATGCTCTGCACAAGGTTCATGTAATAACGGCTTTAATGTGTTCAGTTCAGCATCAAATTGAGGGTTCTCACCCTCCAGAGCGAGCACCATATTACCCAGAAGATGACGTAACTGCTCTTCCGTAGCATCTGTAGTCTGCTCTAGCTTCTCAAGCTCCTGAGCCAGACCCCGGTATTTACCCTTCCAATCAACCTGCGTTTCCGACACACCTGTTCCTCAACATACACCACATATAACCTTACCAAAGGTCATGTTAGTCTAACTCTATTGCCCACACTAGGTTTTAAGTCAAACAGATATAAAAAACGCCCATTAATGGGCGTTTTTTCTGATACATAGCAATAGGCTACTGAGCACTTCGTTCCAGCTCTACGAGGTAGTTAACAACATCCAACATCTGTTTCTGTCCACCCGCGGTTCCCGCGGTGATGCGATATTTACCGTTCACAACCATCGCAGGGACCCCCTCTATTCCATATCCACGGACCTTTGAGTCACCCTGTTTAAGCTTCATGTTCACCGCAAACGAGTTATACATCTTACTGAATTTACCTGCATCCACACCTAGGTTTGCATAAAACTCAGCAAAATCATCTTCTCCACGCAGACGACGGCGCTCTACGTGAACGGCATTGAAGGTTGCTTCATGGGTTTTATCGAGTGTTTTCAGCAGATCAGAGGCATAGAAAGCACGCGCCATAGGCTCCCAGCTACGCCCAAATACCACAGGAATGCGCACAAAACTTACATCTTCTGCCTGATTGTTTTCCCAGATTTTAATCAGCGGCTCAAAGCTATTACAGTGCGGGCAGGGGTAGCCAAACATCTCTACGACTTCGACTTTACTCTGATCCGCAGTCCGGACAGGCGATGTGAGCTTCACATAATGAACACCCTCACGATACTCTTCTGCCTGCACCATAAATGGCATCAGCAGTGCCACCAGTAATAATCCAATTTTTTTCATCACATATACTCCGAGCACAAAATTATGTAAAAGTGACCATACTTTGAAAGAGTAGTTCATACCCGATACAAAAAAGGCAGCCTAAGCTGCCTTTATCGAACAGAAGCTGAACTTACTTGCCCAGGCCCTGAATGTAGCTTGATACAGCTTTCATTTCAGCATCGCTTAGCTTAGCTGCAATATCCTGCATCATCTGCTGTGGATCATTATTGCGCTCACCCTTACGGAACGACATCAGCTGCTTCTCGGTGTACGCTGCATGCTGACCGCCGATCGCTGGGAATCCAGCCTGAGCATTACCTTCACCTGTTGGCGAGTGACATGCAGTACATGCTGCAACACCTTTAGATGCGATACCGCCGCGGTAAATATTCTGACCCTGTTCAACCAGATCTTTAGCCGCATGACCTACAGTACCGTTCTGCTTCGCAAAGTATGCTGCAATATCGGCAATGTCCTGCTCACTCATCGCGTCAAGCAGACCTGTCATCTCAACCACAGGGCGCTTACCGGATTTGATATCACTCATCTGTTTGATCAGATAAGTATCATTCTGACCTGCCAGCTTAGGGAAGTTCGCAATTGCGCTATTTCCGTCAGCACCGTGACAAGCAGCACATACAGCCGTTTTTCCTTTTCCTGCAGCAGCATCACCCGCCGCGTGAGCTACACCAGTGATACCAATGGTCACCAGCAAGCTAATCAGTAGTTTATTCATCGATGAACCCAGACTCTTGCTATTAAAATTTTTTGGACGGCCAGATGCATAATGAATACGACATTATACGTTGACCGATGTTATCCTCACTTCCCTGCCGACTAGAGCTAAAGCCTGATCGCAGGTAAAATTGGCGCAATTATAAACCAATATCCACACAAACTGGAACGGCAATCTCTGTTCCTTTAGTAGCGATTCCCTAAAAAGTGGCCTCAAAATATGTCTTCAGATCAAATAACCGTTCACTATAACACTGCACGCTTTAATAAGAGTGCGGCCAAACTACATCAGTGTCCAGCGGATATTGGGGCCGAGGTTGCTTTTGCCGGCCGCTCCAATGCGGGGAAATCCAGTGCGATCAACACCCTGACCAACAACAACAAACTGGCGCGCACCTCAAAAACACCGGGTCGCACCCAGTTGATCAACTTTTTTGATCTCAATGTCGAGAATGTCCGCATTGTCGATCTGCCCGGTTATGGCTACGCCAAAGTCCCAGTCGCCATGAAACAGCACTGGCAACAGCATCTGGATGAATACCTGCAAAAGCGCCAATGCCTTCAGGGTGTTGTCCTGGTGATGGATATTCGTCATCCGATGAAAGAGTTTGACCAGATGATGGTTGACTGGTGTCTGACAGCCCAGATGCCTCTGCATGTCCTGCTGACTAAAGCGGATAAGCTTAAGAAAGGCCCTGCTCAATCCACCATGCTAAAAGTTCGCAAAGAGCTGACCGCTGTACTTGGTGATCTGGTTACCGTACAAACCTTCTCTGCACTGAAAAAGCAGGGGGTGGATCAGTTGAGAAACCGTTTAGATCTTTGGCTAAACCCTGAAGAGTTTGGCGAGAGTGATTCAGCAGACTCTGAATAAAAGAAAGCCCTGGGAAACTTAGGAAGGGGAACTGTCAATTTCTCAGGGCTTTAACGCATGCTTGTTGTAAAGAGCCACAACCATGGCTAGATGAACGTATACGTGACTCTTATAGAGTAGACCTTACCCCTTCTCAAAAAGTTCCCATTTTTTTTAATTTTCTTTTTCCTGCCCAGAAATCCGCCCGTTAGTGGGCTTGCTCCCAGTTTTCACCTACCCCGGCTTCCACCAGCAGGGGAACATCAAGTTCAGCGGCTGATGCCATCTGGTGCTTGACCTCCGTAGTGAACTGCTCCACTTGATCAGCCGCCACCTCGAACACCAGTTCATCGTGCACCTGCATAATCATCCGAACATCAAACGAGGAGCTTGCCAGCCACTGATCGACTGTAACCATTGCGCGTTTAATGATATCTGCCGCAGTCCCCTGCATAGGCGCATTAATCGCAGTTCTCTCGGCAGCCTGACGACGCATCGCATTCTTTGCTTTGATCTCTGGTAGATATAACCTACGCCCGAACAGGGTTTCGACGTAGCCCTGCTCCTGCGCCTTAGTACGGATATCATCCATGTAGTGCTGTACACCCGGATAGGTCGCGAAATAGTGCTCGATGTACTGCGCCGCATCTTTACGCGCAATCCCCAGCTGTTTCGCCAACCCGAAGGCAGACATACCATAGATCAGGCCGAAGTTAATCGCTTTAGCGCTTCTGCGCTGATCATCACTCACCTGATCCAGCTCTACTTTAAACACCTCAGCTGCCGTTGCTCTGTGGATATCTTCACCTTTAGAAAAAGCCTTCAACAAGCCCTCATCCTGAGAGAGGTGAGCCATAATACGCAGCTCAATCTGTGAGTAATCCGCAGCGACAATTTTATAGCCTTCCGGCGCTATAAAAGCATGACGAATACGTCGTCCCTCCTGCGTGCGTACCGGGATATTCTGCAGGTTCGGATCTGTTGATGATAAACGCCCGGTGGCCGTCACTGCCTGATGATACGAGGTATGAATACGCCCGGTTACCGGATTGATCATCTGTGGAAGTTTATCGGTATAGGTCGATTTCAGTTTACTCAGACTACGGTGCTCAAGAATCAGTTTAGGCAGCGGGTAATCCAGAGCCAGCTCCTGCAAAACCTCCTCTGCAGTGGAGGGCGCCCCTTTAGGGGTCTTCTTGATCACCGGAATACCCTGCTCTTCAAACAGGATCTGTTGCAACTGTTTTGGTGAAGCTAAATTGAACTCTTTGCCGGCGATCTCATATGCCTGACGCTCAAGTTCGACCATGCGGGTTGCCAGCTCGATACTCTGTGCACCCAGCATCGCAGCATCCACGAGAGCGCCATTGCGCTCAATGTGAGACAGCACTGGGATCAGCGGCTTTTCAATATCATTAAAGACGCCAGCAAGAGTTCCCTCTTGCGTTAACTGAGCATGGATCGCCTGATGCAGGCGCAGAGTAATATCTGCATCTTCAGCAGCATAGGGGCCCGCCTGTTCCAGTTCAATCTGGTTGAAAGTCAGCTGCTTCTTCCCCTTACCTGCAATCTCCTCAAATTTGATCGTTTTCAGACCCAGATAGCGGTCAGCTAGACTATCCATATCATGTCGTGTTGCAGTGGAGTTCAGTACATAGGACTCCAGCATCGTATCAAACTCGATACCCGCTAACTCCACACCATAACGAGCCAGTACATTCATATCGTACTTAATATGCTGACCCACTTTCTTATGCTCACCACTTTCCAACAATGGTTTGATCTTTTTGAGCAACGTTTCGCGGCTGATCTGCTCGGGCGCCCCCATATAATCGTGAGCCACCGGCACATAAGCGGCTTTCCCCGGTTCGACTGCAAAGGAAACCCCAACCAGCTCTGCTTCCATATAGTTAAGACTGGTGGTTTCCGTATCGAATGCGAAAAGTTCAGCTGTGGATAACTTTTCAAGCCACTGATCCAACTCTTTTTCATCAAGAATCGTCACATATTCAACATCGCTGGGCGCCTCTGGCACTCCAGGCTGATCATCAGAGCGATCAGTACCGGCGCTAACGGTTTCACCCGATTCAAGCTCGTTAACCCAGCTACGGAACTCAAACTCTTTAAACAGCTCTAGCAGTTGTTCTTTAATCGGTTCAGGCTTAACAAAATCCTCGACCGACTCATGCAACTCAACATCGGTTTTAATCGTTGCCAGAAGATAGGAGAGATCTGCTTCAGCACGATTCTCCTCCAACTTTTTCGCCATCGATTTAGAGCCACGAAAACCCAGTTCTGCGATCTTATCCAGATTGGCATAGAGTGCGTTTAACCCACCTATCCCTTGTAGCAGTGCCAGCGCCGTTTTTTCACCCACGCCGGGAACGCCTGGAATGTTATCAACCTTATCCCCCATCAGTGCCAGATAATCGATAATCAGTTCAGGAGGGATGCCAAACTTATCTTTCACCCCCTCAACATCCATAACGGTATCTGTCATGGTGTTAATCAGTGTGACATGCTGATCCACCAGCTGCGCCATATCCTTATCACCGGTAGAGATCAGAGTATCCACCCCTTTACGGCTTGCTTCGCGCGCCAGGGTTCCGATCACATCATCGGCTTCCACACCCTCTTCAACAATCAAGGGCATACCCAACGCTTTCACAATTTTATGAATCGGAGCAACCTGACTGCGCAGATCATCCGGCATCGGTGGGCGTTGTGCTTTATAGTCACTGTAGATCTCATCACGAAAGGTTTTCCCCTTCGCATCGAAGATCACCGCTATCGGGCTGTCCGGATACTGTTTAATCAGGCTTTTCAGCATGGAGGTCACCACACGGATAGCTCCGGTGGGTACGCCCGCTGTGTTTCTCAGGTCCGCTTGCTGGGAAGCAAAAAATGCACGGTATAAATACGAGGAGCCGTCGACTAAAATGAGAGGAGAGGTGGAGGCTTGGCGCTGTTCGCTCATCTGTGAATCCGGGTTGGTTATTCTTCGAGAAACAGATCATAGTCGATAAGCATCGCCGCCAAAAGAAAAGTACCGAATAAAGAAGGATTAACCATGAAAAAGCTGCTGCTGTCTGCTCTGTTAGTCATTACACCACTGGCACAGGCAGAGGTCCCTCCGCTGGTTGATGAAAATGAACCTCAAATCACCATTCATCACGAAGCCGATAAAACCTATTACGAATATCGCATCAACGGCCAGTTAAAGGAGATCAAAGTCGTACCGCGTAACGGTAAAGAGTATTATCTGGTACCCGCACCGGGTGAAGGAGACTTCATTCGACATGAAGAGTCACAGATGTTGATTCCAAAATGGGTTTTGTTCCGCTGGTAAAGACTGAGTACTAACTTTGGCTGTATATACACAACTCAATGATGCCGACCTGAACCAGCTGCTTACAGATTATGATCTGGGCACGCTGGCAGGATATCAGGGTATCGATGGTGGCATAGAGAACACCAACTACTTCATCTCCCTCAACAATGCGGGTCAGCAGGGGGAGTATGTCCTGACCCTGTTTGAGGAACTCAGTTATGAGGAGCTTCCCTACTTTGTAGAGCTTTGTCAGTGGCTCTCGGAAAGGCAGATTGCAGTGCCTTTCGCGATTAAAGACAAACATGGGATCGGTCTTAAAAAACTTAAAAATCGTCCCGCCGTTATACAGCCTCGTTTCTATGGCAAGCATGTCGGGCAACAATCACTGACCCCTGCACACTGTGCGGCGATCGGTAAAGTCCTGGGTGAGTTTCATGTTGCCGCAGACAATTTTTACCTGCAGCGGCAGGCGCACCGGGGCGTTTTCTGGTGGCGCCGCGAAAGCGAACTGATCGCCGCAAAACTCCCTGCTGATGATGCTGCCATCTTAAGAGAGGAGGTCGCCCGCTTTGATCAGCTTCGGGAATGCCCCGGGGATATTAAAGTCGGCACCATTCATGGGGATCTTTTCCATGACAACGTGCTATTTCAGGGCACGAAGGTCAGTGCTGTACTAGATCTATACAATGCAGCCACCGCCTTCCTACTCTATGACTTAGCCATCGTTGCTAATGACTGGTGTTGCAATGCCGATGGTTCGATCGATCCTTTGCGCGAAAAAGCGCTGCTGGAAGCTTATGCCAGTGCGCGGCCGTTCACTACCGATGAGTATGCTGCCTGGCCGGTTCTAACCTGTACTGCAGCGATGCGCTTCTGGCTGTCACGTCTGATCCCCTGGCTGGATGAGCAGAGCGAACAGAAATTGAAGGACCCGGATGAGTTAAAGCAGATTCTGAACTACCGCCGCCTTAACCCCAGCTCACTGCCATAAAAATAGGCTCCGTCAGGTATCGGAGCCTGCCTTACAAATCAGCACTGCCCTCTTTGCTTAACTCTCGCTATAATCTCTCACTGATTATTTATACAGTGACTGAAGAGTAGCAATGGACGTAACCCATATCATCGATTCGCTGAACGATGCCCAACGCACAGCGGTAACCGCCCCGGTACAGAACCTTCTAGTACTCGCCGGAGCTGGTTCCGGTAAAACCCGTGTGCTGGTCCACCGTATCGCCTGGTTAATTCAGACCGAAGGGCTCTCTCCCTATTCGATTATGGCGGTTACCTTCACCAATAAAGCCGCTAAAGAGATGCGCGGCCGAATAGAAGAGCTGCTCGGCATCAATCCGCAGGGGATGTGGGTCGGCACCTTCCATGGTTTGGCACATCGACTGCTACGCGCACACTGGCAAGATGCAGGTTTACCTGAAAACTTCCAGATTATGGACAGTGATGATCAACTACGGCTGATTAAACGTCTTGCAAAAGAGATGAATCTGGATGACAAACGCTGGCCGGCGCGTCAGTTCCAGTGGTATATCAACGACAAGAAAGATGAAGGGCTGCGCGCCAAACATATCGAACCACGTCATGATCTCAATGACCGCCAGATGCTGGCGATGTACGAAGCCTATGAACAGGCCTGTGAGCGCGGCGGTATGATCGACTTTGGCGAGCTCCTTCTGCGTTCGCTCGAGCTGTTGAGAGATAAGAACCCCTCCCTTCTGGCTCACTACCAGGAACGGTTTCGCTATATCCTCGTCGACGAATTCCAGGATACCAACACCATTCAGTACGGCTGGCTGCAGCTGTTGTGTGGCGGTCAGCGCAAATTGATGGCTGTTGGTGATGATGACCAGTCGATCTATGGCTGGCGCGGCGCCAAGATTGAAAACATCCAGAATCTACCTGTCCACTTTCCCGGCACAGAAACGATCAAGCTGGAACAGAACTACCGCTCCACCGAAACCATCTTGCGCGCTGCCAATGAGGTCATTCGGAATAACCAGGGCCGCTTAGGCAAAGAACTACATACGGATCTGGGCGAAGGGGAGCCAATCTCTCTGTATGCTGCCTTCAATGAGCAGGATGAAGCACGCTTTATTGTTGACCAGATCGGGAAGTGGGCTCAGGAGGGTAACCTTCGTAAAGAGTGCGCAATCCTCTACCGCTCCAACGCCCAGTCCCGAGTCCTTGAGGAAGCCCTGATTCGTAGTGGTGTTCCCTACCGAATCTATGGCGGCCAGCGCTTCTATGAGCGTCTTGAGATCAAAAATGCGCTCTCCTACCTGCGCTTGCTCAGTAATCGCGATGATGACACCTCGATGGAGCGTGTTATTAATGTCCCCACCCGAGGTATCGGCACCCGCACCATTGAAGTGATTCGTGAGCATGCCCGAAGCCAGGGGATCTCAATGTGGCGGGCATCAAATGAGATCGTTGAGCTCAAACGTCTACCAGCCAGAGCAAGCAACGCCCTACAGGCATTCCTCGACCTGATTAATCAGATGGCTCAGGATACTGAAGACACCCTGCTTCATGAACAGACCGAACATATCATTCAGCACTCAGGACTGATCGATCACCATAAAAAGGAGAAGGGTGAAAAGGCCCAGTCCCGGATCGAAAACCTGGAGGAGCTAGTCACAGCAGCGAAACAGTTTAATAGTCAGTGGGATGAGTTTCTTGATGAGGAGTTTAACTCCCCTCTCTCCGCCTTTCTGGATCAGGCTGCCCTGGATGCAGGCGATGCTCAGGCCGATGAATATCAGGATAGCGTCCAGCTGATGACCCTCCACTCCGCCAAGGGTCTGGAGTTTCCACAGGTGTTTCTCGCTGGGGTTGAAGAGGGTCTGTTCCCGCATAAGATGTCGATTGAAGAACCGGGTCGACTGGAAGAGGAACGTCGTCTCTGTTACGTAGGTATCACCCGTGCGATGCAGAAACTGTTTATCAGCTATGCGGAATCCCGGCGTCTGCATGGTCAGGATAACTACAACCGTCCATCACGCTTTATCGCCGAAATTCCTAACGAACTACTCGAAGAGGTTCGCCTTAATGCCAGTGTCAGCCGGCCGGTCACCAGCCGCTATAACGACAACGGCGGTAGTAGCTTATTCGGCAACAGCTCACTGAGTAGCAGCGATGTTCCAGACACTAATCTCGCACTCGGTCAGCGCGTGATGCATAGTAAATTTGGGGAAGGTACCGTGCTGAACTTTGAAGGCTCCGGGGCAAAAGCACGTGTCCAGGTTAACTTTGATGATGAGGGCAGTAAGTGGCTGGTCGTTGGCTTTGCCAACCTACAGGCAATATAAAAGCAAAATCAAATAGGGCCCCATTTTCAAACAATGCCAAAGGTGACAACAGAATGTCATCTTTGGCAGACATTAAGCCGACTGCGTTTTACGTAAATAGATAGATCTCCCAAAAATATTCAATACTTCAAGCAGATAAGACAAGATATTAGCAATAACTAATATTGGCGTGTTTTATGCTTCTCCCCTCTCAGGCCATCTGAGTATCAACCGGATAACCGGTTTAATGTAACAACCATAATAGAGCTCGGATGTTTTTTAATTTAGACCATCGTGGTCTGAAAAAGCACAGGGTGACATGAATGCCGAATAGTCGTAGAGGAGTACTCAAAGCGGGGCTAGCCTTAGGTATCGCGAGCGCAGTTGGCGGCGGAGCCTGGGAACTGAGCAAAGTAAAAACCAAAGCAAATATCATCATCAGTGGCGGTGGTGCCGCAGGCATCGGGATTGCGAATAAGCTGCTACACCATCTGAATGGGGCAAATATCACGGTGATCGACCCGCGAAATCACCATTGGTACCAACCTGGCCAAACCCTATTGCTGGCTGGTGCGTATAAAACCCGTGAGGATGTTATAAGCAGCAACCAACAATATCTGAGCAACGAGATAAACTGGCTTAGCGATGAGGTTGTAGAGTACCAACCTGATAGCAACCAGGTTAAGACACGCCAGGGACAAACCCTCAGCTATGACTACCTGATTGTCGCAACCGGCCTGGAACTCCGATACGACAAAATTGAAGGACTGGATACAACCCAGATCGGACAGGACAATATTGCCAGTATCTATTACAGCCCTGAGGCGGGTATCACTAGCCATAAACAAGCGCTAGCTTTTGCTCAAAGTAAGGGGGGGCAGGCACTCTTTACCCGCCCACAAGGAGCAATGAAATGCGCTGGCGCGCCGATGAAAGCAACTAACCTAGTTGAATTCTTTGTACGTCAGGCGGGAAACCGTGATGCCTTTAATTTTGAATACCTCACCTCTGAACCCTTCCTATTTTCAGTTCAGGCCTTTAATGAACGTCTCAAAGAGATCTGGCAGACCCGAAAGATCAACGCCAACTTCGAACATACCCTCATCGGCATCGATTCCGCTGCCAAAACCGCCACTTTCCGTAACTCGGAGGGCGAAAGCCGTTCGCTGGATTGGGAGTTTATCCATGTAGTTCCTCCCATGAGTGCAGTCAAGAGCCTTCGTGAATCCGAACTGGCTGATAACGTAAGATTTAAGGGGTATCTGGAAGTCGATAAACACAGCATGCAACACACCCGCTATCCAAATGTGTTTGGCGTTGGTGATACAGTTGGGACCCCTATCGGAAAAACAGCGGCCTCCGTCAAATCCCAAATCCCTGTTGTAGCAGAAAACATCCGCAGCCTCATCGAAGGCCGGGAGCCCACCGCCGCATGGGGAGGGTACACCTCCTGCCCAATGATTCTGGATGTTGGTCACGCCATGCTTTGGGAGTTCGATTACAGTATGCAACCGATGACAGCCCTACCCTTTGAGGTCGTTGATCCCCTTGCAGTCAGCGAACTAGCCTGGGTTATGGAGAAATCTCTCATCCGTCCGGTCTATGACATCATGCTTCATGGCTATACACCGGTCTAACGCTCCGTTCAAACCTGGCATGGTTTACCGCACTCCTTTTGCGGGGCCCGCCACAACAGCAAAATTTGTCATTAATAGTGACAATTATGACAAATATAAAGACGGATCGGTCTGAACCCCACCAGTTCGATCCAATTAACCTAATAAAAACATACAGTTAAAAACAAGAAGTTTTTGGCATAGCTCCTGCAATACTGCCTGTAGCTAATCGTCATTTATGGATCAGCCTTGTAAAGCTGAAGTTAAAGGTAAGCGATATGGTATCTGAAACTGTTGTGGAGCTATCGCGCTGGCAATTTGCATTAACCGCGATGTACCACTTTCTATTTGTCCCTCTCACTCTGGGACTCTCTTTCCTGCTGGCCATTATGGAATCGGTCTATGTGATGACCAATAAGCAGGTATACAAAGATATGACCCGATTCTGGGGTAAGCTCTTTGGTATTAATTTCGCTCTGGGTGTGACCACCGGTCTCACCATGGAGTTTCAATTTGGTACCAACTGGGCTTACTACTCACACTATGTCGGGGATATCTTTGGAGCACCGTTGGCGATCGAGGGGCTGATGGCATTCTTCCTGGAATCCACCTTTATCGGTCTGTTTTTCTTCGGTTGGGATCGTCTCTCTAAAGTTCAGCATCTTAGTGTGACCTGGTTGGTAGCAATCGGCTCCAACTTCTCAGCACTATGGATTCTGATCGCAAATGGCTGGATGCAGAACCCGGTCGGGGCATACTTTAATTTTGAGACAATGCGCATGGAGATGGACAGTTTTTCTGAAGTCATCTTCAATCCGGTTGCTCAGGTTAAATTTGTACATACCGTCTCTGCTGGCTATGTCACGGGGGCTATTTTTGTTCTGGCGATCAGTTCACTTTATCTACTGAAGAGGAAAGATATCGACTTTGCACGGCGTTCATTCGCCATCGCGTCAGCATTTGGTCTTGCCTCAGCACTGTCTGTCATCGTCCTTGGGGATGAGAGCGGTTATGAAGTCGGTGAAGTCCAGAAAGTTAAACTCGCAGCCATGGAAGCGGAGTGGGAAACCCACCCTGCACCAGCTCCCTTCACGCTGGTTGGATTACCCAATCAGGAAACGCATACCACTGATATGGCTATCAAGATCCCTTATGCTTTAGGCCTTATTGCTACCCGATCTCTGGATGAGGAGGTCATGGGGATTAATGATTTAGTCGACCGCGCTGAGCTCAGAATACGCAATGGCATCAAAGCATACGATCTGCTGATGAAACTGCGAAACGGTGAAGATACACCCGCCCATCGCAGCGAATTCCTCACCGTCAGCGATGATCTCGGCTACGGATTGCTGCTCAAACGTTTTACTCCAAATGTGGTCGATGCCACTGAGGAACAGATCAAAGCCGCGGCTCAGGATACGATTCCACAGGTAGCCCCTATGTTCTGGACCTTCCGTCTGATGGTAGCTTCAGGTTTTACCATGCTACTACTCTTTATACTGTCGTTCTATTACACCGCTAAACGTAAAGAGCATCAGACGCGCTGGTTACAGAAGTTTGCTCTGTTCTGCCTACCACTCCCATGGATTGCCTGCGAAACAGGTTGGTTTGTTGCTGAGTTTGGCCGCCAGCCCTGGGCCATTGGTGAGATTCTGCCAACTTATGTCGCGACTTCCAATCTGACAGAAACAGACCTCTGGCTCAGTATCACAGGATTTGTGAGCCTCTACACACTATTCCTGATTGTCGAAGTCTTTCTGATGGTGAAATACATCAGAAAAGGCCCCAGCGCACTGGCAACTGGCCGTTACGCAAATGAACAAGCAGAAGGAGCAGTACAACATGTTTGATTATGAATCGCTTCGTCTGATCTGGTGGCTACTGATCGGCGTTCTCCTGATCGGTTTTGCGATCACCGATGGGTTTGATATGGGCAGCGCAATGCTCCTGCCGTTGATTGGCAAAACTGACACCGAACGTCGTGTGATCATTAATACAATCGGCCCCCACTGGGATGGTAATCAGGTTTGGTTTATTACCGCTGGGGGGGCAATTTTTGCAGCCTGGCCGTTAGTTTATGCCACCGCCTTCTCCGGTTTTTACTGGGCGATGCTGCTGGTGTTGTTTGCGCTGTTTTTCCGCCCGATCGGCTTTGAATACCGCAGTAAGATGGATAATCCGCGCTGGCGCAAGAGCTGGGATCTGGGACTATGCCTGGGATCATTGATACCCGCGCTGGTCTTTGGAGTTGCTTTTGGCAATCTGTTTCTTGGCGTACCGTTCCAGTTTGACGAATTAACCCGACCGACCTACACAGGTTCATTCTTCGCGCTGCTAAACCCCTTCGCACTTATTTGCGGCCTCGTGAGCGTTGTAATGCTGGCTCAACATGGCGCTATCTGGCTGCAGATGCGAGCAGGAGGTGCCGTTGTTGCTCGGGCTCAGCATTATGCAAATCGTTTGGGATACCTGCTAAGTGTGTTAATGCTGGTGGCTGGGGCCATAATGGTTACCAGTATTGAGGGATACACGATCAGCTCTCCAATCCTCTCGGACGCCGGATCTAATCCATTGAGTAAAACCGTCATTAAAACGGCAGACTGGTTTGCTAATTATGATCACTATCCTCTGCTATGGGGACTAGCAGGTGTCTGCTTGATCCTCCCTCTATGCGTCAGCCTACTGGCCAAGATCAACCGTCCGGGTTGGGGATTCGTGGTCAGTTCACTGAGCATCAGCAGCATAATCCTACTGGCTGGCAGCACACTGTTTCCATTTGTGATGCCCTCATCAACGAGTCTGGCAAGTAGTTTGACTCTATGGGATGCCACCTCCAGTCAGTTGACCCTTGAGATCATGTTCTGGGTAGCGATGGTGTTCGTGCCCATTATTCTCTGCTACACCCTCTGGAGCTATTACAAAATGTGGCGCCGGGTTGAGCCAGAATTTATCGAACAGAACAGCGTGTCAAACTACTGAGGAGAGAGATATGTGGTATTTCGCTTGGATTCTTGGCGTCCTTCTCGCCTGTAGCTTTGGCATTATCAATGCCATGTGGTTGGAAAATCATTTCCAGAAGGAAGATGAAGACGAGGTTTAACAAGCGCAGTTTTGAGTTTCACCCACGCGCTCTTTAGGGGGAGGGTTACTCCCCCTCTTTTAATTTTCGATACAACGTTCGCAGGCTACAGCCTGCGATTTCCGCGACTCTGGTTTTATCCTGATAATGACTCAGCAACTGTTTAATATATACCCGCTCAAGGCTCTCAAGGCTATAACCTGCCTGAGCCAGAGACGTCAGCGCTTTATCTTCATCGGTTTGCGTTTGTCGGCAGATTGGGCTGAGATCCAGTGCACGTTGCATCACATCTGCGCTGATCTCAAGACCTTCACGCAACACAACTGCTCGCTCCAGAATATTCTTCAACTCCCGAATATTGCCACTAAAAGGCTGTTGCTCCAGCAGCCTCATAGCGGCTGGGGAGAGCGTCAGGGGAAGGGAAACTTCAATTCTCAAAAGAATACTTTTGACCAGCAGAGACAGATCCTCAATACGCTCTTTAAGAGATGGCAGTTGAATAGGAAAAGTGCTGATACGGTGGAACAGATCTTCTCGGAAAAGCTCCTTTTCAACCATCGCAGGCAGATCTTTATGGGTGGCACAGATCAATCGGAAATCGGCTTCAAAGGGCTGATTTTCACCAACCGGGCGAAATGTACGAGTTTCAATAAGGCGCAGCAGTTTAACCTGCAGATGCAGCGGGATATCTCCCACCTCATCCAGAAACAGCGTTCCACCACGTGCAGATTCGACCAACCCCTTACGATTACTGGAAGCACCGGTGAACGCTCCTTTCACATGTCCGAACAGCTCACTTTCAAACAATGTATCTGTCAGCCCGGAGCATTCGACAGTAACAAAGGGCTTGCGGGTTCTCGCACTGGCCGCATGCACGGCCTGCGCAGCCAGCTCTTTACCGCTGCCAGAAGGACCTGTCAGCAACACATTCGTCTCTGTCGCACCAACCCGCTGAATCAGATCCACCAATTGATTAAAGGCGGGGCTGCGACCGATCATCTTATTGGCGATCGGTTCAGCACTTACCTCACGAATCGGTTTCATCACCTCGATGAAAAAACGCCGTTGCAGCTGATCGGTGACCGGCGTTGTCTCTATACCCATATGTTCTTTGCCCTGAGCGGTATTATGGATATGCAACACACTGGAGGTAGTTCCACTCTGGTTGGCCGCCTGCATCGGGCAGGTTTCACCCTCCAGATCACAGGGTCGCTGATAACCATGGGAGAGTTCAAAGCACTTATTGAGTCCCGTCGCATGATGGCTACCAAAGCGATGTTCATACTGGCGATTCGCAGCAACAATATAGTAGTGCTCATCAATCAGTACTGCCGGATCTGCATAAGAATCCAGAATATTACTCATCGATTGCAACCAGTATTTATCCGTCATTCCGGCATAACTCCACACAAGCAGGGTAACAGTGACAATCATGACAAGTCCGTGTCACTCATACAACATAAGATACTCCTACATTAGATGAAACATAAATGAGAACCAGTACCGCAGCGAAAAGCCAGACGCTTTTACATCACCTTAGTCGGGAGGCCAAAGGAGAGAATCTTCTGGCGGTTATTCTAGGTTTGGTCCAAGTCAGTATGGTGATTCTATTTGCCTACCAAGTGAGCCAGATTCTGAACCAGGTGGTCTATGAGTCTTCATCCGAAAGAGCTGATGCAATCACCTGGTTCTGGCTTGCTCTGGCGCTGTTGATCCGGACTCTAGCAGCGAACTGGCAGAACCGTCTCGGTAATCGCGCCAGTATTAAGATTCGTCGACACTTGCGCAAAGAGGTTCTAACGCACTGTTTTCGGCTGAATGTTGCCCTGTTCCCGCAGTTTAACGTTGCTGAATTGAGCAACCTCCTAACCACCGAAATCAATAGCCTGCGCGAATACTTTGCCGACTTTGTACCTCAAAAGCAGCTTTCTGTATTGATGCCGATCACCGTTATTATTGCATCTGCTCAGATCAACTGGCTGGTGCCACTGATTTTGGCACTCACGGCCCCACTGATACCCCTCTTTATGATTCTTGCCGGTAGAGAGGCTGCAGTGGCCAGTCGTCAAAATCTCGAACAACTGAACCGCCTCGGTAACCTGTTGGCCGATCGTCTGAAAAACTTGCAGGCCATAAAGCTGGCAGGGTCGACTGAGATAGAGGCAGACTGTCTGGAGAAGCAATCAGACACTTACCGCCATTCAACAATGAAAGTACTTCGTATGGCCTTTCTATCCGGCACACTTCTGGAGTTTTTCAGCGCTATTAGCGTTGCTCTAGTAGCCGTTTATCTGGGCCTCTATTTTCTTGATAAATACGAAGTGGGCCACTGGGGTGGAGATCTTGATCTCGGTGATGGCGTATTCCTGCTAATGCTGGCACCGGAATTCTATCTTCCCCTGCGGCGGATGGGTTCACTCTATCATGCCAAAATTGACGCTATTAGCGTGGCTGAACATGTAGTTCGCCTGCAGGATCTGAGTCTGGACCTAACCGAAATGCCACATTCCAATGGCCCTGAACCACTTAAAAACCTGACACTAAACCACTTTCAGGCTGGAACAGAGAATGCCCTGCACCAATCGCTATCCATCTCTCTGAAACCAGGAGACCGTCTGTTACTTAACGGTCCATCCGGGTCTGGTAAAACCACCCTGCTGGATAGCCTGGCGGGACTTCGCCCCCTGTATTCTGGTCAGATGCTCCTCAATGGCTTTCCCCTTCTACCTCATCAAAACAAACAATGGTGGAGCACCCTGGGTTATATGGCGCAGAAACCGGAACTGTTTTATGCCAGCGTTCGTACTAACCTCTGTCTGGGGCAGAACTTTGACGACACGCAACTCTTTGCCGCACTCAGAGAAGCAAGAGCAGAAACACTAATCCAAACCCTGCCAGGAGGACTCGATTATGAGATCAGTGACAGTGGTGGTTACCTATCCGGCGGCCAGGCCCAACGCATCGCCCTAGCGCGGATTTTTCTACATCAGCCCTCTCTGCTGTTGCTGGATGAACCCACGGCCAATCTGGACCCGGAAACAGCGACTGAATTTATGCACCAACTAGAAGCATACTGTCAGAGCGGAGGGATACTGATTATGGCAAGCCATCGCCCGACTGACCGCTCCTTTTTCAACCATGAGTTGACGCTCAATCCGCAGGGGCGAGGCCAATGAGTTCTCTGCACAAACTCTACCTAAAACTGCTATTCCAAAATAAAGGTATGGTGCTGCTGGGAATACTATTGGCAGTGATCACTGCATTCTCCGGCATCGCCCTCCTGGCGGTCTCTGGTTGGTTTATCAGTGCAGCAGCTCTGGCGGGCCTGACTGCCGCTAGCGCTCATGCCTTCAATTTTTTTACACCCGGCGCTTTAGTTCGTGGTCTATCAATCTCTCGTACTACTGGCCGCTATGCTGAGCGGGTTGCCAGCCATGAAGCCACCTTACGCATTATCTCTACCCTGCGTAGCAATCTGTTCCGGATGCTAAGCCGCAGGAATTGGCAAGAGCAGCAACTAAACAGGCATGAATTCTCCAGTCGCCTGTTACAAGATATACAACATATCGAGCATATCTACCTGTTTGCGCTTGTACCTGCAATTGTCAGTCTATGTGTCGTCGCGGCCTATATGGTCACATTATGGATGGTCCTACCGGGCGCTCTGCCAATCATCCTGCCCCTACTCCTGTTAGTCACCGTTATCTTTCCGTGGCTATACAGTCTGCGCGTCCAACAGCCCGAACAGAAACAGCATAAGATTGAGAGCCTACTCTGGCTGCAGTGCAGCGCCACCTTTAGCTGTATTCGAACGCTGACTCTATCCAGACGACTACCGGAGCACCGCCAAACATTATTACAGATCGCCACTTCTGCGGACGAAGCTGAATATATTGCAGTAAAGCGCCAACAACAGGTGTTACTTCTTACACAACTGGTGCTTGGGTTGATGAGCCTGGGTACACTTTGGCTGGCCATAGCATCCTACTCCCAGGAACTACTCACCGGGGCGGAGGTGTTTATGTTGCTTTTGTTGACTCTGGGTACTGCCGATGTACTGATCAACAGCTGTCCGGCGATGGCCAACTTAGCTCTGGGCATAGCAGCACTCGAACGTTTGGAAAGCTGTTTCCAGGAGATTATCCCTGTGGATAAACGGATTTTTTCACAGGATATTTCTGGCGGAGAGATCACTCTTCAGATCCGTGACCTCTCTTATACTTATCCACAACAGGAAAAACCCACTCTGGTACAGTTCAACTTTGAGCATCACGGAGGCGGATGGTTCTGGTTGCAAGCTCCGAGTGGCGTGGGCAAATCAACCCTGCTTCACCTTATCTGTGGTGAGCTTCAGCCGCAGATGGGGCAAATTCAGTGTCAAAATCTCGTGCCATCGCAGATCGGCTTGCAGCCACAGCGGATCGATATCTTACGCGCCAGTTTACGTGATAACCTCAGCCTTCATAACCCTTTGACCGACCAACAGATCTGGCAGGCTCTCACACTGGTTGAACTAAGTGAGTGGGCCAATAATCTTCCTCAAAAGTTAGAGACATGGCTCGGTGATGGTGAGTGGCAACCCTCGGGGGGAGAGGCAAAACGCCTTGGGCTGGCCCGTCTGATTCTACAGGATCCACAATTGATCCTGCTCGATGAACCCAGCGCGGGGCTGGACAGTGATCTCACACAAAAGATTTTCACCCGTCTGGCCCGTTATTGGCAGGACCGGCTGGTGATCTGCAGCAGCCATGATCTGCAGTTTCGAAAAGAGGGGCAGCCTCTACTCACCCTCAAGACAGAAACTGATCATCTAGATTAACTGCTGTCTGTAATGCAACCATAACCAAACTGTAAACCCTCTGTTTTGTAACTGACATATGACGTCTGAATACTGTTGATCCTTCACGTAAAACTCACGCAACTGTATTTCAAACGATAACACCCTTTCAGGGGAGAAGAGGATTGTCAGGCATGATCAAAAAACAGATGGTTAAATGCATTTCCCTGGCCATGATGGTAGCAGCAAGCGGTACTGCTTTGGCTGAGAAGTCCAGTAACACCGGCCCCTTCGCATTCTCACCGATCAGTGGATCCGCATATGATGCCACGCATGACCAGAACGCACCCTGGTTGATCCCGAACGGTTTTGAGCAATACCTGGTGTCGGGAGAGAAAAGCGATATGTGGGGCGGTACCGGCCTCAATATCTACGCCGACGGTCACGATGACTGGCATGATATGAATACCGTCAACGAAAACGGCCCGCACGCAGGACGTTTCCTTTTTCGTACTCACGAAGTACGTAACAAACCTGAAGGGGGTGCAGTTTCCATGGTTGATCTGAAGACAGGTCAACATATCAAACTCCTGCAGGTCGCCGATGATCCTGAAACAGAAAACTACGATGGCTATAACGCATTGGATGGTATCCGCTGGACACCTTGGGGCAGCATGCTATTTGCTGAAGAAACCACGGGTGGTCGCCTGTTTGAAGTCATGTTTGAGTACGATGAGAACAACCTGCCAACTCAGGCAAAAGTGTTTGATCGCCCCGCTGTAGGTCGTCTGGCACACGAAGGCATCGACATCGATTCTCAGGGTAATATCTATGTTGTTGATGAGTTCCGTGGCCAGCGAGATGGCGAAGGGGGCGGGATCTATAAGTTCGTACCCAGAACATTTGGAGATCTGAGCCAGGGCGAGCTATATGTTCTCAAGGTTGATACAAACGATGCAGAGGCGTTGGGTCAGGCGGAGTGGGTCGGTCCTATCGATCCCGCAACAGCACGTCAGTCAGGCACAGCTGCCGGTGGTGCAAAATATAACCGTCCCGAAGATCTGGAAATTATTGGTGAAACCCTATATGTGGCTATCACAGAGGGTACCTATGCGGCAGGATCACAAAATTATGATGGCCGAGTGATCTCCGTAGATCTGGAAAGCCTGCAGGTTAAAAACTTCGTCATGCCAGGCATCAACGTACCTGTTGAGCAGGAGAACCTGAAGATCTCCGGGCTGGATAATCCGGATAATCTGGGTGAAACCCCTGACGGCAAACTGATCATCATTGAAGATAACAAACCATCAGATATCTGGATCGCCGGTAAAGACCACAACGGTGATGGCTATGCTGATACAGTCGAGCTGTTTGCCTCTCTGACCGACCCCAAGGCGGAGGGCACAGGAATTTACTTCGGCAAAGACCCTCATACCCTGTTTGTGAATATCCAACACTCAGTGAATGAGGATGGTGATGGTACCTGGGCCATCCGCAAACTGCAGAACAAGAAACGGAAGTAACGAGAGTCGGACCTGCCATCCGCTGGCAGGTCCGTTTTATTTTCCTGCTAACCCTTCGTCCACCTCCACCGGTTCGTTATACTCAGTTGAGTATCGATAACAGCCAACGAATAGGGACGACATGCTACATCGCATCTGGCTCAGCTTTTTCCTGGTCGCTTTTGCGGCGGGGCTCTATCAATGGCTATGGCTGGATGACGCCGCAATATTTCAACGGATGGTGCAATCCACATTCGATATGTCCAAACTTTCAGTCGAGCTTGCAATCGGACTGATCGGGACTCTGGCGTTCTGGCTGGGGATGATGAAACTGGCAGAGAGTTCGGGGCTTGTGGATAAGTTTGCCCGTGGCATCAGCCCTCTCTTTACCCGACTGATGCCCGAAGTGCCAAAAGGTCATCCCGCGATGGGTTCCATGACGATGAACCTATCAGCCAATGTGCTGGGGTTGGATAATGCGGCCACCCCCCTCGGGTTAAAAGCGATGCAGGATCTGCAAAGCCTCAATCCGCAGAAGGATACGGCGAGTAATGCTCAGATTCTGTTTCTGGTGCTCAACACCTCCTCTGTTACCCTGTTCCCGATCACCGTCTTTCTTTACAGAGCGCAACAGGGTGCCAGTGATCCAACATCGGTCTTTATCCCGATTCTAATCGCCACCTGTTGCTCCACTCTCGTTGGACTGCTGGCGGTCAGCTTTGTACAGAAGATCCGCCTTTGGGAGCGGGTCACTCTGCTCTATCTGGGCGGCTTTGTTGCATTTTTACTCGCCTTCATCGGTTATTTCACCACCCTGACAATCGATGAGCTGCAGCGACAATCCTCTCTGGTGGGAAACCTGATGATCTTCAGCGCAATTATCGGCTTTCTCGCTGTAGCCCACCTCAAGGGGATCAATATCTACGAAACCTTTATCGAGGGAGCTCGTGAGGGGTTTGATGTCGCCATCAAAATTATTCCCTATCTGCTGGCGATGCTGGTGGCGATCGGTGTGCTCAGAGCCAGCGGTGCACTGGAGGGGTTTATCTGGCTACTCAAAGAGCTTATCGGCTCACTGGGAGCGGATACCCGTTTTGCAGATGCCCTCCCCACCGCCATTATGAAGCCGTTCTCCGGTTCAGGAGCAAGAGCGATGATGCTGGAAACCATGAGCAGTCATGGAGTTGATTCCTTTGCGGCATATCTGGCATCGGTCATACAGGGTTCAACTGAAACGACATTCTATGTACTGGCTGTCTATTTCGGTTCGGTAGGGATACGTCACACACGCCATGCTATCGCCTGCGGACTCACCGCAGACCTGGCGGGTATCATTGCGGCGATCACTGTGGGGTATTGGTTCTTTGGTTAAGGGCAAGCAGGATCAGAAAGACACGCCATCAGCTAGTACAACCGGCAGATTCAGCGTATCAATGCCATCCACACAGCCCAGATTAACCCGATAGAAACCGGGTTTCCTGCGCGTCTGGTGGAACGTATAGATGCCACAGGTTTTGCAGAAATGATGTGCCGCAACATGGGTCGCAAACTGATAGCTCGCTACCACACCCTCTTCTGCTTCGATCTGGAGTGCTTCGGGACTGATAAAGAAATTACTCATCAGCGCCCCTTTCTTCAGACAGATTGAACAGTTACAGCGCAAACCATCAACGATCTCAGGCCCGGTAAACCTGAAACTGACCGCCCCGCAATGGCAACGTCCGGTATAGTCCATTTCCACTCCTCTGTATTCTTAATCAAAAGCTGCCAGATCTCTGATATGACCGTGGCCATCGATAGCAACCTGTACACATTCGGTCTCAGTGACTTTACGTAGCTCAGTCCCATCTGGGCAACAGCCCCAAGCTTCGACCTGGATCCGTAATGAACTTCTCCCTGACTCGACCAGACGGGTATAGAAGGACATCACAGTTCCCTCTCTTACAGGCGACATAAACTCCATCTGCCCAATAGAGACGGTAGACACCCTTCCCTGAGAAAGTCGGGCTGCGAAAAGCTCCGCTGCCTGAACCATTTTAGAGGAGACCCACCCACCAAAAACATCGCCAAACATATTGGTTGCCTCGCCCGCGGCAGGCAACAACAGGCTTAATTCACCTTCAGGTTGAAGGCTTTCTGCTTTATCGATACTCATCATCTGTACTACCTTAACGAGATTGAGTGCACTTACAGCTTAATTATCGTTCAAAGAACGACCAAACAGCAGCACTCTCTCACTGTTTTCTAATTATTTTCATTCGCAGACTATACCAAAGTAGAAGCTGAGCAAACCATCCACCCAAAAATATAGCGTGATCGAAAAAAGACACTGACTGTCATAGTTTTGTCATTAAAGCTGCCTATAGTTCTCCACCATTGAAACTCACAAAATGATTAAGTCTCTCTGGAGCTCTACATGAAACCAATGAAAAAGTTGTTTGCTGCTGTTGCTATCTCTGCAACTTGCGTAGCTGCAAATGCATCTGACCTACTGGACAAAAACCTGCCTGAATACACTAAGGCTTCTGGCGTATCTGGTAACCTATCTTCTGTTGGTTCAGACACTCTGGCTAACCTGATGACGCTTTGGGCTGAAGAGTTCAAGCGTAGCTACCCAAACGTTAATATCCAGATTCAGGCTGCCGGTTCTTCAACTGCGCCACCCGCACTGACTGAAGGTACGTCAAACATTGGCCCAATGTCTCGCAAGATGAAAGACAAAGAGCTGGAAGCTTTCGAGAAGAAATTCGGCTACAAGCCAACCCCTGTTGCTGTTGCTATCGACGCGCTGGCTGTTTTCGCACACAAAGATAACCCAGTTAAAGGCCTGACAATCGCTCAGGTTGATTCGATCTTCTCTTCTACTCGTAAGTGTGGCGCTGCTGCAGACGCTAAAACTTGGGGTGATGTAGGT
The DNA here is from genome assembly GCF_947498015.1 of uncultured Neptuniibacter sp. Lineage (GTDB taxonomy): Bacteria > Pseudomonadota > Gammaproteobacteria > Pseudomonadales > Balneatricaceae > Neptuniibacter. The sequence goes on along the minus strand of NZ_CANMIR010000010.1, from coordinate 97,122 downwards.
GTAACGGGTTCTCTGGCAGACAAGAGCATTCAGCTGTTCGGCCGTAACTCTGTATCCGGCACTTACGGTTACTTCAAGAAGAAAGGCCTGTGTAAAGGCGATTTCAAAAACAACGTTAACGAACAGCCTGGTTCTGCGTCTGTAGTACAGTCTGTTTCTACTTCACTCAACGCTATCGGTTACTCCGGTATCGGTTACAAGACAGCTTCCGTTCGCGCACTGCCTCTGACTAAGAAAGAAGGTACTGCATTCGTTGAAGCTACACCTGAAAACGCTCTGAACGGCAAGTACCCACTGGCGCGCTCTCTGTACGTATACGTAAACAAAAAGCCAGGTCAGCCTCTAGCGCCTCTTGAGCGTGAGTTCCTGAAAATGGTGATGTCCAAAATCGGTCAGGAAGTCGTAGTTAAAGATGGCTACATCCCGCTTCCAGCAGCGATTGTTAAAAAGCAGATGGCAGCCTTGGGTATGTAATCCCCCCTGCCGATGCTTGACCCAGATAAGGGGGCCAGAAATGGCCCCCTTATTTCGTTTATGACACCCCCTGTAATATTGGTGTAACAAACTTTTAATATTGTACGCGCCGTAAATTAAGTTAACCTCAGGACCGTTGTGCCATGAGTACAAATAATACAGCTTCCACCGAACTGGATTTCAATACGCCAGCGGCTAAGCGACACAGAAATATACGCGCCCTTAAGGATAAGGTTGCCTCTACAGGCATCGCCTTTGGTGGTATCAGCGTTATCGTTGCGATTCTGTTGATCTTCTTTTATCTGCTTTATGAAGTGGCTCCACTGTTTCAGTCCGCATCGATTGAACGCTGGACAGAAAATGATGAACAGGTAGCCCCTTATACTGCCCCTGGTGCGGGAAAGACCCTCTATCTGACGATGGAAGAGCAGGCAGAGATCGGCTTCCGTGTTACAGATGCGGGTGAGATGGTTTTCTTCAACACCCGTAATGGCGATGTCATCCTGCAGAAGATGGCGGAAATACCAGAGGGTGCTACAGTCACCAGTTTTGCTCTGGCATCTGAATACAGCGGTATCTTTGCTCTGGGGTTCAGTAACGGCCAGGTTCAGGTGTTCAAGCACAAATACAGATCAACCTATCCTAATGGCGTGCGCGTCATCACCCCTTTTCTGGAGTACCCTCTGGGTACAGAGCCTTTCCAGCTCAGCGAAGAGGCTGTTGAAGTTCTGGCGTTGAACGGATCTGAAGAGGAGTGGACCCTGATCGGCGGCCAGCACTCCAAACTAACGGCGACTGATATCAGCTTGAGTGAGAATCTCATCACTGAAGAGATCGAAGCTGATACCAGCGCTTATGCACTGCCGGATATGAATATCCCCGCCAATAAGCTGCTATTGATGCCTGACCGCCGCTGGATGATGATCTCCGGTGAGGGCAGCAAACTCGGCATTGTTGATATGAAAGCGGCCGGTGGTCCTAAAGTCTCCCAGTTGATCGAAGCTACCTCCGGCAATATCACTTCGTTTGAACTTCTGTTGGGTGGGAACTCCCTGCTGATCTCCGATGACAAAGGCCGTACTTCACAGTGGTTTCTGGTACGCAACGCGGATAATGAGTGGGTCATGACCCAGGTCCGCAGCTTTGAAAATGGAAATTCTCCTATCGACTTTATCTCGATTGAGCATCGCCGTAAGGGGTTTGTCACTGTATCTGAGACCGGTAACCTCTCCTTCTACAACACCACAGCGGAACGCAACTCTCTGAGTGCAGCCGTGGCGAAGGGCAATGTCGAGATGATTGCGCTCTCTCCCCGTTCTAATGCGCTGTTGGTGGAGCAGGATGGCAAGCTGATGCTGTGGGCGATCCACAATGAGCATCCCGAGATATCCTGGAGTGCGCTCTGGGAAAAGGTCTGGTATGAAGGTTATGAGGAGCCGGAATTTACCTGGCAGTCCTCCGCATCCACCAACGACTTTGAACCAAAATACAGCCTGATGCCGTTGGCATTTGGTACGTTGAAAGCAGCCTTTTACGCGATGCTACTGGGTACCCCACTGGCGATCTGCGGTGCAATCTACACCGCCTACTTCATGGTTCCGGCGATGCGCCGTAAGGTGAAACCTTTCATCGAACTGATGGAAGCGCTACCAACGGTGATTCTGGGTTTCCTTGCAGGTCTGTGGCTGGCTCCATTTATGGAGGTCAACCTGGCCGGTATCTTTATCACCTTGCTGTTCCTGCCAGCAGCCATTATCGGTTTCGCTTATGCCTGGTCCTGTGCGCCCAAAGCGGTGCGCTATCTGATTCCCGATGGCTGGGATGCAGCCCTGCTGGTCCCCGTTATCATTCTGGCAACCATGTTCAGTTTCTGGGTCGCTCCCGGAATTGAAGAGATGCTGTTTGGAACAGAGATGCGCTATTGGGTGAGTCAGGAGCTTGGTATCCCATACGATCAGCGTAACGCGCTGGTGGTGGGTATCGCCATGGGTTTTGCGGTTATCCCAACCATTTTTTCCATTACCGAAGATGCGATATTCGCCGTCCCTAAGCACCTTTCCTACGGTTCACTGGCACTGGGCGCAACACCCTGGCAAACCCTTGTCCGGGTGGTCATGCCAACAGCAAGTCCGGGTATCTTCTCTGCCGTGATGATCGGTATGGGCCGTGCTGTAGGTGAAACAATGATTGTACTGATGGCGACCGGTAACACACCGATCATGGATGTAAATATCTTTGAGGGGATGCGTACGCTCGCGGCTAACATCGCTGTGGAGATGCCTGAATCTGAGGTAGGCAGCACCCACTTCCGTATTCTCTTCCTGGCAGCCTTCGTACTGTTCCTGTTCACCTTTATGGTGAACACGCTGGCGGAGCTGGTTCGCCAGCGCCTGCGTAAGAAATATGGCTCCCTGTAACCGTGCGTATTGAGGATAAATAAATGCGACAGTCTTTTTCTGAATGGACAAAATCCGGCGCACCCTGGGTATGGTTAAATGCCGGTGCCGTTGCGATCTGCCTTATCATGGTCGTCGGCCTGCTAAGCCTTATCGCAGTGCGCGGTCTGGGCCATTTCTGGCCTGCGGATATCGTCCAGACAACCTATGTTGATAACGGTCACTCCACCCGCCTGATCGGCGAGCGAGTCCAGACCCAGGACGTTCCTGTTGAACAGCTCTCCGATAGCGGCATCAAGGTCACCGAAGGCGTTGAAACGATGCAGCGTACTCTGATGAAAGTCGGTAACCGCGATCACGGTGGTACTGACTTTATCTGGGTGCTGGATGCCTTTATGCAGGACAGCTCGAAACCTGACATGCTGTTTGCGGCGGAGCGCCGTGAATGGGGTAATTTCTATGGCTACCTTCGCAGTATCAAAGAGGATGGCAAAGAGGTTGCTGCGCATCAGGGTTACGATAGATCCGCTGAGTATGAAGCACTGTGGAATCAGTTTCAGCAGCGTATCGAGCGTGCTCTGAACATTCATGATCAGATCAAAGATATTGAGAAAGGCCAGATCGGCTCAATCAATTACGAACTGGAACGCCTGCGTCTTAAAGAACGCTCACTACAGTTAAAAGAGGTAACCGACAGCGCTCGTTATCAGGCAATTGATGACCGTCGTGCAGAACTGAATGCGGAGTATGAAAGTCTGCAGGGTACGCTGCTGGATCTTTATACTGCTTTCAACCGTGACAGCATCACTGCTGAGATCTCCAGCGGCAAGATCGTTGAGTTTAAAGTGGCCTCTGTCGTACGTGCATTTCTACCTAATGAGATGGGCATTGGCGGAAAAATCGGCCATTACTTCGCGAAAATCTGGGAGTTCCTGAGCGACGATCCCCGCGAAGCTAACACTGAAGGGGGTATCTTCCCAGCGATCTACGGCACGGTACTGATGGTGATCATCATGTCGGTACTGGTCACTCCATTCGGCGTGGTCGCAGCGGTTTATCTGCGGGAGTATGCTAAACAGGGTTTCATCACGCGAGTGATCCGTATCGCAGTAAACAATCTGGCGGGCGTGCCCTCCATTGTTTACGGTGTCTTCGGTCTCGGCTTCTTTGTTTATTTCCTCGGTGGACATGTTGATGACCTGTTCTTCCCGGAAGCGAAGCCCGCTCCAACCTTTGGTACCCCAGGTCTAATGTGGGCATCCATTACCCTGGCACTGCTCACTGTACCGGTTGTTATTGTGGCAACTGAGGAGGGGCTGACCCGTATCCCCCGAGCGATCCGTGAAGGCTCTCTGGCACTGGGTGCAACCAAGTTTGAAACACTGATCAAGATCGTCATTCCGATGGCAAGCCCGGCGATTATGACCGGTGTTATCCTGGCGATCGCGCGGGCTGCCGGTGAGGTAGCTCCCCTGATGCTGGTGGGTGTGGTGAAACTTGCGCCAAGTTTGCCACTGGATGGGAACTACCCATTCCTGCATCTGGACCAGAAATTTATGCACCTGGGCTTCCATATCTATGATGTGGGTTTCCAAAGCCCGAATGTTGAGGCGGCTCGTCCGCTGGTATACGCAACAGCGCTTCTGCTGGTGGCGGTAATCGCAGCGCTGAACCTTTCAGCGATCCAGATTCGAAACCACCTGCGTGAAAAATACAAAGCGCTTGAAATGTAACTGACGGACTGAATTTATTAAAAGGTTGCTACAATGACTAGCGAAGCAAAAACACACGCAATTGATATCTCCTCTATGCAACGCGATAGCCGTATCCTTAATCTTGAGGACGAAACACTGGCCCTTAAGGTCAATGATCTGAAACTCAGCTACGGCGATAATGAAGCGCTGCATGGCATCAATATGCGCATTCCAAAGAATCGCGTTACCGCGTTTATCGGGCCATCCGGTTGTGGTAAATCCACGCTGTTACGCTGCTTCAACCGTATGAACGATCTGGTTGACGACTGCAGTATCACCGGTGAAATACTTCTGGATGAAAACAATATCTACGAACGCAGTGTTGATATTGCTGAACTGCGTCGCCGCGTAGGTATGGTATTTCAGAAGCCGAACCCGTTCCCGAAATCGATCTATGAAAATGTCGCTTACGGCCTGCGAATTCAGGGTGTAACCAAAAAACGCGTCATTGACGAAACCGTTGAGTGGGCATTGAAATCAGCTGCTCTCTGGGATGAAGTTAAAGACCGACTACATGAAAGCGCACTGGGTATGTCCGGTGGTCAGCAGCAACGTCTGGTGATCGCCCGTACCATCGCGGTAAAACCTGAAGTCCTGCTGTTGGATGAACCCGCTTCTGCGCTGGATCCGATCTCAACACTGAAGATTGAAGAGCTGATCCATGAGCTTAAAAATGACTTCACAATCGTAATCGTAACCCACAACATGCAACAGGCAGCACGTGTATCTGACTACACCGCCTTCATGTATATGGGAGATCTGATTGAGTTTGGTGTCACAGATACGCTGTTCACCAACCCTGAGAAAAAACAGACTGAAGACTACATCACCGGCCGTTACGGTTAACAGGATAAAGGGCGAGTCACATGGAAATTAATACAGAAAACTATTCCACACATATCTCCGCTCAGTTTAATGAAGAGCTTGAGCAGATCCGCACTCAACTTCTGACTATGGGTGGGATCGTGGAACGTCAGGTCCACGATTGCATCGATGCGTTGTTAAACGGTGATTCTGAGCTGGCCGAGCAGTCCCGTCAGGTCGATAAGCAGACCAATGAGATGGAGGTGATGATCGATGAACAGTGCACTAAAATCATTGCTCGCCGCCAACCGGCTGCAAGCGATCTGCGTCTGATTATTGCAGTCTCTAAAGCGACCACAAACCTGGAACGTATGGGTGATGAGGCCAGCCGAATCTGCCGCCACGCTATTGAACTGGTTGAAGAGGGTCAGTCTCCTCGAGGCTATCAGGAGGTCCGTCATATAGGGAACCTGGTACGTACAATGGTGAAAGATGTGCTGACTGCGTTTGCCCGTAATGATACCGAGCTTGCGTATGAAGTGGCGAAAATGGATAAGTCCGTGGATCAGGAATACCGTTCAGCGATGCGCTCCCTTGCCACCTTCATGATGGAAGATCCACGCTCAATCTCCAGCGTCATGAATGTGATCTGGGTCTTACGAAGCCTGGAACGTATAGGCGATCATGCACGCGCCATGGCTACCCACCTAATCTACCTGGTGAGCGGCACAGATGTCCGTCATGGCAGTTTGAAGCAGATTAAAAAAGCGGTTCTTGACGGCGAATAATGGTTCAGCAGATGTAATAAAAAGCAGCCAATGGCTGCTTTTTTGTTGCCTTCTGCTCCGAAAAGCCCACCTTGATAAGCTAATAATTTCCAAGTTCCACGAAAAATGGTCGATACTAATAGGACAGTACCACCGTATTGTGGAGTCGTTATGTATCAGTACATTGTCTATGCAGATCTGAACTGCCCCTTCTGTTACGCCCTTCATGAGCAGTTACTCCGCTATGATCTTCTGGATAAGGTCGACTGGCGCCTGATCGAGCATGCACCTGATACCGCCCTTTATAACAAAACCTCTGAGCTTCAGGCCGAACTCGCCAGCGAAGTATTTATCGTAAGGAGTCGTGCTCCCGCTGTTGAGATATCTCTACCCAAGATCCGCAGCGACAGCCGCTTCGCTACCCTCTGCGTGATTGAAGCCCGCCAACAGGACAGATCCAAAGCCGAGCATCTGACAACTCTTTTATATCGAGCACTTTGGATCGACAGTAAAGATATTGCTGATGTGTCGGTTATTTTTGATTGTCTGACCCAAGCCGGTCTATCTCCTGAGCTGGATATTGATGAGAGTGAGGAAGCCCTGCTGGTCCAGTGGCAAAAAGAGTGGCAAGAGGGGGGATTCAACGGCAGTACACCTGTTATCACGAGTACTGACGGAAGGTCGCTTATCGGACTGTCCAGTACGGAAGACCTGACCGCATTTTTTCAGGGCGAAGAGGTACACTCGCAGGTACAGCCGACAGAGTTCAGCCAGGCACTCTCACCGCAGACGATCGCAATTTTTTGTGATCACAGTATTGAAAAAATATGGCCTGTGGTCGCCATACTGCGCAAAGATTTCAATATCCTTCTACCCCCCAACCTCCCTGAGCTAAAAAACCTTCTGGTTGAAGATCCTCCGGATCTGCTACTCCTAAGCACGGAGCAACAGTGGGGCGATATGCTCTCTCTGTGTCATGAAACCACCGCCAATCAGGAGGAGCTTCCCCCTCCCGTGGCGATGATCAGTCAGGAGAGCGATGATCAGATAGAGCTGGATGCATACAATGCAGGCGCGGCCGATTTCCTGGTTTTAAGCCGTAATCCTGCCATTCTGCAGTCACGTATCCAGATATTGATGAAGCTCAAGCAAACGCAGGATCTGCTAGCACGCTCCGCACGTATCGATGGTCTGACGCAGGTTAATAACCGCAGTGAATTTGATCGAAGCATTGAAACAGAGTGGCGCCGGGCGCTGCGCTCCAAACGTCGTCTGAACTTAATCATGATGGATATCGACAGTTTTAAAGAGTTTAACGACTTTTACGGTCATCTGGCCGGAGATGGTTGTTTGCGTACCGTCGCCCAGACGATCAAATCCTGCGTTAAACGAGCTCAGGATATGGTCTGTCGGTACGGGGGAGAGGAGTTTGCCGTGATCCTGCCGGAAACAGACCTGCATGGCGCATCCATTCTGGCGGAGAAACTACGCATGGCCGTTGAAGCCCTACAAATTGAGCACTACCGTTCAAAATCTGATGGCATTGTCACCATCAGCCTGGGGGTCGCCAGTATAACGCCGGCAAAGGGGGGCTCTCCTAACGAACTGATAGAGCAAGCAGACCAATTGCTCTATCAGGCAAAGCAGAACGGCAGAAACCGTACCTGTATTCAATCATCGCCGGCTGAGGACGACTCCCAGTAAGCCGCCAATGGGGGAAAGCGTTTAATCAGGCCCTCTTTTCCCAACGTCTCCATCAACGCCATATTTCGTTCAGGAATCTCATCCGGGTTTTTATAGTGGACTAATACACGGCTCATCTGCCCCTCACGGATAATATGGATTGTGGGAAACGGCGCACGATTGGTCCAGTTACTGATATCCCCCTCTGGCACCCCAGAGAAGCAGTAATTGGGGTGGAAGCTGGCCAGTTGAAAAACACCTTCCAAACCCGCTTGCTCAAGGAGATCCTGACACAGGTCCAGCAGATCAAGAAACGCGTCAAAATCAGCTACACAATGGGTAAAGCTAACCAACGTGGTGGATAGTTCACCCTCCTCCTTAGCCTGGATATTGGAAAGCTCTCCCAGAAAGTCTTCGGCAGCTGTCTCTAACCGCTCAGCCGCTGAAACGGCATATCGAATAGTATTATTGCGCACTTCGGGAGCCGCAAAAGGGCACAGGTTTAATCCGACAACCATGGTTTCAACCCACTGTTGCATCAGTTCGGAAGCCTGTTCCGCGGGAAAAGCAAAAATCTGTTTTGTCATTGCTGCATAGTAACCCAGCCTTGATATCATGCATATGCTGCTGAATCGGCTTTCTGATAAAATGAGCCCTCACTTTATCAGGATCAACAGCAGTGCCCGTAAAAGCAGCCTTAACACGACAAAGTTTTGATACCCGCTGGCGATCCCTCCGACGCCCCTATCAACAAGTGGCGCCCTCCGAGTGGCGCTCATGGTTAACTGATAAAGGTTCTTTGACTCAACGCTTGAAGCTGCTTAGTCATAACAACTTCAGGGTTGAGGTCGTCAGGCAGGGCTGGATGCGCCCAACCCGCTCTGAAGCCAAAGCCCTGAATATGGATCATCGCCAATTTGCACTGATCCGTGAGGTACAACTGATCGGCAATGATCAGCCCTGGGTCTATGCCCGTTCGATCATTCCGGCTCAAACTTTAACCGGAAATCGCCGTCAGCTGAAAATGCTTGGCAACCGCTCACTGGGCACCCTGTTATTTACAGATCCAACCATGCGTCGGGGGCCATTACAGATCAGTAGCCTGAAACTACTAGATCAGCGAAGAGTATGGGCCCGCCGTTCAATTTTTTACTTAGCCGGACAACCATTGCTGGTATCCGAGGTTTTCCTGCCAGAGCTCCTGCAGGTAAAATAGACTCACCTATCTATTGAGTTAACCCATAATGCCAGAATCACAGAGCCAAACTCTCTCAACTTCGGACAAGCTTCATGCCTTTGGGAGATTGATGCGAGTAGAGAAACCGATCGGCACCTATCTACTTTTGTGGCCGACCTTCTGGGCACTCTGGGTTGCCGCTGAGGGTCTCCCTTCAATGGGGATTCTGGTGATCTTCACACTGGGCGTTTTTCTTACCCGTTCAGCCGGTTGTGTGATCAATGATTATGCAGACCGTAAGATCGATGGCCACGTCAAACGAACTGCGATGCGCCCCCTCCCCGCTGGTCTGGTCACCGAAAAAGAGGCATTACTCCTCTTCTCCGCTCTGATGGCACTCGCCTTTATTCTGGTTTTATTTACCAATCTGACGACGATCATGCTCTCGACCGGCGGTCTGTTTTTAGCGGCCTGCTACCCCTTCATGAAGCGATATACCCATCTGCCGCAAGTGGTATTGGGGGCAGCCTTTGCCTGGTCTGTTCCAATGGCCTTTACCGCCGTGACTGAAACAGTCCCGGCCTATGCATGGTTAATCTATATCGCAACACTGCTCTGGACCGTTGCCTATGACACCATGTACGCCATGGTCGACAGAGATGATGATCTGCGTATCGGAGTTAAATCCTCGGCAATTCTTTTTGGGGATGCCGATAAGCTGATTGTAGCGATCCTGCAACTCTCGACACTGCTAACCCTGATCCTGCTCGGCAATCAGGTCGGACTGGGTATTTTCTACTATCTCGGACTCACCGGGGCGGCTGCCCTCTTCTGCTATCAGCAATGGCTGATCCGTAAGCGCCAGCGCGACCCTTGCTTCAAAGCATTCCTGAATAACCATTATGCGGGGCTGTCTATCTTTATCGGTCTGGCACTGCACTACGCCTCTATCTGAACTGCAGAGACTTTTAGATGAGCACGATCTAGTTTTACTTGCAGATTCCGTCATCCTGTCATATTTGTGTAACACTATTGTCTTTTAATATCCGCGACAATAAATCTGCATATACAGAAAGGACAATGACGATGTCTGCTTCAAAACGAGTACTGATCGTTGATGATGAGGCGCCTATTCGCGAAATGATTGCCGTAGCGCTTGAGATGGCGGGATATGAATGCTTCGAGGCTGAAAATGCAAATTTAGCCCATGGCCTGATCGTGGATGAGAAACCAGACATGGTCCTGCTGGACTGGATGATGCCTGGAACCAGTGGTATCGAATTTGCCCGGCGCTTGCGTAAAGATGAGACCACCGCAGATATCCCGATCATCATGCTGACCGCAAAAGGGGATGAAGATAACAAGATCAAAGGCCTGGAGGCGGGTGTTGATGACTACATCACCAAGCCTTTCTCCCCCCGTGAACTGGTTGCTCGCCTGAAAACTGTATTACGCCGTACCACTCCCAAAGGAGTGGAAGAACCGGTCACTGTTGATGGGTTAACTCTGGACCCTATCTCACATCGGGTGATGTCCGACCAAAATCCGATCGAACTCGGTCCAACGGAATTTCGTCTGCTCCAGTTTTTCATGACGCATCAGGATCGCGCCTACTCCCGCAGTCAGCTACTGGATATGGTCTGGGGCGGTAATGTCTACGTAGAGGAGCGTACCGTGGATGTTCATATCCGTCGACTGCGTAAAGCCCTTGGCGAACGGCATGACTATCTGGTACAAACAGTACGCGGAACCGGATACCGTTTTTCAGCCAATGTAGCCTGAATCATCAGACATTAAGGGATCTAATATGCAACAGAATCGCCACTCTATTATCTCCAGCCTCTTGCTGGTGAGTGGGATCTCTCTTGCTGTCGGTGTTGTCATCGGTATTCCCGGATGGGCATTTGGGGTCGGCACCTTTGGTTGGGCCCTCTATCAGGCACGGCAGTTTAACCGGCTCATGGATTGGTTCACCCTAAGAGAGGGTCAGCATGAACCACCAGAAACAGCGGGCCATTGGGGAGAGCTGTTTGATGAACTCTCACGTATGCAGCGCCGTCAGCAAACCCGTGAAGCGCTTCTGCGTAATGTGATCTCCCGCTTTCAGGATTCTACTTCCGCTCTGCAAGATGCCATTATCATTATTGACCAACACAACAATCTCGAATGGTGGAACGAAGCGGCTGATCGCCTTCTTGGATTAAGCGACCAGTCGGATCGTGGCAGACCCGTGATGAACTTACTACGAGATCCCCGCTTTATCCGTTATTACAAACGGGGTAAATATACCGATCCCATCACGCTGCCCTCCCCGGCACATAATGAGCTTCAGATTCAATATCAGATCACCCGTTTTGGTGATGGTGACCGATTGCTGGTGGCACGAGACGTATCGCGCCTGATGCGCCTTGAACAGACACGTCAGGATTTCGTAGCAAACGCTTCTCATGAGCTTAGGACTCCACTGACAGTCATTCGTGGCTACCTGGAGACCTTTCTCGATCAGGAACTACCCCGGCCTCTTATTCGTGGCCTGATCTCAATGCAGCAGCAAGCACGCAGAATGGAAAACCTGGTCTCCGACCTGCTTCTGTTGTCTCGCCTTGAAGCCAGTCATCAGATCTCTGACGAGCACCCAATAAAAATCCATACGGTTCTCCAGCATATTCTCGAAGGGGCACAACAGCTTTCCCTGGAGAAGGGCCATAGCTTAAAACTGGAGATGGATGAGCAGCATGATCTGACGGGCCAGGAGATAGAGCTGCATAGTGCCTTCTCCAACCTGGTATACAACGCTGTCCGCTACACCCCAGCCGACGGGAAGATCCGCATTCACTGGTGGGTTGATGAACAGGGGGGACACTTCTCAGTTAAAGATAATGGCCCCGGAATAGAATCTATTCACCTGCCACGCCTCACTGAACGATTCTACCGGGTTGATGAAAGCCGCTCTTCAGCCAATGGTGGTACCGGTTTAGGACTAGCGATTGTTAAGCACGTTTTAGCCCGTCACGGTGGCCAGCTGACCATCAAAAGTAAGGTTGGAAAGGGCAGTACCTTTGCGTGTCACTTCCCACGAGAGATGGTAACCCAGGTGAATGTGGAGGACCTGGAAGCTTCCCTGCCCAAGAATGAAGGCGCTGACCAGCGGCCAGCCCCTTAAACGAGGCTGCCTGTCAGGATTCCAGGTATTTCTGATCAAGATCCTTTTCAACCGTAGCATGGGCTTCCACCCAATAGATTGTCGCACCGACAACGGCTGCTGGCATGAGGATCAGATTTAAAATCGGCACCATCATTCCAAGTTGAACCAGCCCACCAAAACCAATTGAGGTTAACCTATCCCCTTTCAGCATCAGCTTCATCTTCTTGAAGCTAACCTTGTTGTTATCCATCGGGTAATCACAGTACTGAATCGCCATCATCCAGGCACCAAACAGCAACCAGAGAAAGGGAGCAATAATATTGATTACCGGAACGAAGGACAGCACCAGCAGAAACAGCACCCGGGGCAGATAGTAAGCCAGCTTGGAAAGCTCTCGGGCGATCGTTCTGGGTATCAACGCAATAACGGCCTGCCACCCCTCATCGGTCAGGACATCACCCCGTAAGCGTTTTTCTACCTTCTCAGACAGAAAGCCATTAAATGGGGCCGCGATGATATTCGCGACGATTGAAAAGCTGTAGTAAACAAAGATGATCACCAGCACCGCCATCAATGGCCAAAGCACGTAATGGAGAAACTGCAACCACTCCCAATCGGGCAGAAAAGCCTTAATCAGTTGATCAACCCAGCCACTGAAGTTACTGAACAACAACCAGATTGCACTAACAAATAAAACGATATTGGTTAGCAGGGGGACTAATACAAAGGGGCGGATCTCCTTCTCTGGCAACATCTGCAGCCCTCGCAACAGATAACCTGCCCCACGTACGGGATTTCCTTTCATAGATCTCTAAACTCAGTTAATAACAAAATTAATAATACGGATCGCCACCGCGACGACCATCATGATTAAACCGATGCGGTTGACATTAAATTCGCGTGGTGTCATCTCCATGGTTGGCTTCCAAAACTCCACCAGCGATTTATAGTCTTTGGTTCTGCCAGCATACATTGCCAGTGAAACCAGAAATACCAGCAAACCACCCCAAAATAAAAACTGCTCTAATATTGCCAGATACATCACATTCGCCTTTACTTATTGCCAGTAAGAGTTAACCAGTTTATTGCTGACTGGTGCTCAACAAAAACAGTAAGCCTATCAAAAAACAACGTAGTCGGCTGCACTGCCTTGGGCTAGATATGTATTAAATAACCGTAAATTAAGGTGACCATCATATCCCCCAAACATGCAACTGCTGGAGTAGTAAATGAAAGCGATACAGATCAGCAAGTTTGGTTCCATCGAAGCGTTAACATACACCGAACTGGCTAAACCCGAACTTAACGCAGGAGAGGTTCTTGTTAAAAACCACGCAGCCGGTGTTAATCCAATCGACTGGAAAACCTGTAGCGGAGGAGGTGCGGCCCCATTTATCGGAGATCTGCCCTTTATCCCCGGCTGGGAGTTTGCAGGTATCATTGATGCCGTTGCCCCAGATGTCACCGAGTTCAAACCCGGCGATGAGGTGTTTGGCTTCATTCGATTCCCTGAACGAGCGGGATGCTATGCGGAATATGTCGCAGCACCCGCCGATCAGATCAGCCTGCGTCCAGAGGGGTTACCCGTAGAAGCTGCTGCTGGACTCGGGCTGGCGGGACTGACGGCATGGCAGGCACTTTTTGATAAAGGAGACCTTAAGGCTTCACAGCAGGTGGTTATTCTTGCGGGTGCCGGTGGTGTCGGCCATCTTGCAGTTCAGCTGGCTAAATGGATGGGTGCCCGGGTTATCGCCACTGCATCTCCGGAAAATCACACCTGGTTGTCATCCTTGGGCGCCGATCTGGTGATCGATTATCACTGTGAGGATCTAACCGATCAGGTGAATAATGTCGATCTGGTTATCGATGCAGTCGGTGGAGCGGTAGGTATCGATGCACTTCGCTGCGTTAAACCGGGTGGCACATTGGTAACACTACCTTCAGTTACAAAAGATGAGGTAATCGCTGCAGGCAAGAAGATGAAAGTGACAGTGGAACCAATCCGAGTTGAACCAAGTAGTGAGCAGCTGGATCGCTTAGCAGGCCTCTATGCCGATCGAAAATTGCAGCTACTCATTGCGGACACCTACTCGCTGGAAAATACAGCAGAAGCGTTCAGCCAGAGCCAGACCGGGAAGGTCAAGGGCAAGCTGATTCTGACTATCTAAGCCCTCTTCTACTCAGGGGTTAAAAGCTTAACCCCTGATACATATACATCGCCGTCACTTTATCCATACTTTTCGTAATCTTCTCAGCTGATCGGGCGATCAAAGCCAACATTGCCTTATTTGAATCGGAATTAGAGAGCCCCTTAAACCGCTTAAAGTCCCTCTGTATTTTATCCAACTCGCTTTTAATTTGTGTGTTATTCAGGTCACTGGTCTCGAGGTCCCGGCGATTTTGTTCAAAAAGCTGCAGTGAACTGATAAAAGCCTCGGTATATTGATCATTGTATCCCCAAGCCCTTAAGGCGTAGTGACTACTCACTCTCTGTGAAAGCATACGTACAAACCCAGCAGTACTGATCAAGCGACCGAAACGGGTGTCAGTATTCTCTACAATCTCCATTGTGACAGCGCTCCACAGTTGTAAAAGAAGCTCCGTTTGCTGCCTGACGTCACTGGCCTGCGCTTTCGAAGGTTGTTTCAGGTAGAGCGGTTTCACCTGTTTCCACTGAGCTGACGCTCGATTTAGCGACTCTCTGACTGCATCCGTTTTGGCATACGCCAGAATCTCAGACTGAGCTGTCTCATAGTCACGAATCGCCTGTTGTAACTCCTGATCTGCCTTGCGTCCGCGCACCCCCAGACCCACCAGAATATAATTTTTCAGCATCTGCTGTGTCAGCATACCCTGGTTGGAGGTGATATTGATTGCCTGCTCCGTCGACTTAATCTCCGCATGTGCCACACTAAAGAGCAACATCAATATCACACCCAAAAAACCTAACCTTTTCATAGCAACACTCCTGTCGTCAGACACACATCTCGGTCAGTAGGGAATCTACCTGATCAAGCAGTCGGTTTTCCGACCAAGGTTTAGTCAAATACACGCTAACACCAGCGTCATCCGCTTCCTGACGATGTTTTTCCGTCGATCTGGAGGTGATCATGATGACCGGTATCGCAGAAGTCTCATCCCGCTGCCGGATCAGATGGGTCAACTCCACGCCATTCATTCTCGGCATCTCCATATCTGTAAGCACCAGATCGGGTTGTTGTTTGCGTATCTGGTTTAATGCATCCAGACCATCAATCGCCGTACTCACCTCATAGCCACTGTCTGCCAGTAGAGTCTGCAAGGTTTTGCGGGCACTGAGTGAATCATCAACAATCAGAATGCGGGGTAACTCAGCAGCTGTCTCATGCTCATAGAAGGATCGCAGTTCGGTAAGTTGGGACCGCTGATAGCGGATCCTTTCCGGTAGATCGACAATCGGAGCTGTTTCACCATTGGCCAGAATCGTCATCCCGGGAATGCCCGGAAGGTCAGGCAGATACTCACTCAACTGCTTAAACGCCAATTCACGGTGCGCAATCACCTCTTTAACCAGGACCGCTACTTTTTCACCCTGTGCCAGCGTCACCAGCAAGACTGGGTACACAGCACCCGGGGCCTGATAATCATTGGGCCTCGACTGGAGCAGGTTTTCCAGCATGTAAGTGGGATAGTGCTCCCCCTCATATTCAAAGACCAGGCCCTCACTCTCCTCCATCAAACGGCCATCGAGCGAGATCACACTCTGCTCAATACCATGCCCGGCCAGCGCAAAGATCTGATGACCGCATCTGACCAGAAGCGTCCTGATAATTAATGAGCTGGCAGGCATTGAGAGCTGGAAACAGGTGCCCTGATTGCGCTTTGATGTAATATCCAACGTCCCCTGCAATCGCAAGATCTGCTGGTAAACGACATCCATACCGATACCACGCCCAGACAGCTGACTAATCTGATCACGCGTAGAAAAACCGGGAATCAGTATCAGTCGCTGAACATCCTCCTCACTCAGCGTTATTTCCGGGTCGATGAGTTGCTTCTGACAAGCAACGGCAAGCACCCGTTCCGTATTAATCCCACCACCATCATCCTCACAGTGAACATGGATCTGATCATCCTTGAGCGAGAAGCTCAGAGTGATCCTGCCCTCTTCAGATTTACCTGCTGCGACCCGGGCAGGGCTCGATTCCAATCCATGATCGATCGCATTTCGGATAATGTGGAGCAGCGGATCAGCTAGTTGATTCAGAATATGGCTATCAACCAGCGTCGCTTCCCCTTTGATGATCAGCTCTGCCTCTTTACCGGTCGCGCGACACGCCTGACGGGTAATACGCTGTAATCGGGAGCTGATGCTGCGCACCTCTACCAGGCGGCTGTTTAAGACATTCTGCAAGGTCTCCTTCTGCAAACCCGATTGTGCAATATGAAGAGTGCTCAATGACTGAATATGTCCATCCATATCCTGAGTCACTTCACGGACATCGGCGACCGCTTCCTGAACACGCGAAAGGGTGGAGTGCATCTCGTTATAGCGATCCATCTCCAGTGGATCGAACTCATCAGCGAGTTCATCCAGCTGGGGCTGAAGGTTCATCTGATCACTGAACTGCTGCTCAAGTTCAAACAGTACCCGCTGTAAATTACGATGCCGTTCGCGGTTGGTACGAGCATAGGAGCGTAGATGAGTAATCTCCTCATCAAGCTGAGTATTCAACGTGCTGGATTCCCCTGCCAAACGAAACAGGTTATCCAGTATGTTACCTGGCACCTTAAACAGTGCCGATTCGTTGCGAGGCTGCTCGACTGGTAGTTCTGCAGCTGGGGCAGTATCTTCAGGCTCCGAGTTGCTAGTATTAGCCGCCTCAGATCTATCTAGCAGAGAGATCCCTTCCGTCTTCAGACGGTAATCCCAATCCATCACCCTCTGAAGTACCTGAAGTGCATTATCCGGTGCAGGCAGAGAGTCGGTAATGGCATCAGACATGGCCGCCAGGCAATCTGCAGCTTCCAGCAGATCATGCTTCATCGCGCCGACAGAGACCCGCTCTGCATCGGCCAGCAGATCCATAAGATCCTCCAGGCCGTGTGCCAGATTAGCCATCCCCCGGATCCCTGCCATATTGGCAAGGCCTTTGAGCGTATGCACTGCTCGTTGAGCGGTACGCAGCGCCTCAGCGTCAGACTTGATCAATCGCTGAACACTACTCAGAAACTCCTCTGACAACTGCGGAAGCTCGCTATGCAACATCTCCAGCAGTTGCGGATCAACATCGGCAGAAGGGGTCAGATCAACATCATCAACGACCGCTTGTTTCTGCTCCAGTGACTCTGGGGTTTGCAGCGATGCCAGCGCCAGCAACCCCATGATGAAAGAGGCTTCCTCCGAACCGGGTTTAGAGGGCAGTTCACTGTCTACAAACTGATCCAACAAATTTTGCTGGCGCTCATAGTCTCCTACATTCTCTAAATACTCCACCAACCCAGTCAGGCAGGCCTGAACGGAGGCGATCCTATCGGGTAAAAGAGAGATCTGATGGGTTTGAATATACTCCAGGTTTTGCTGCAACCCGGTCACCAGTAGGGTTGCACCTATCAGGTTGATCGTTTCCAATGCCCTCAAAACAGGCTGTAAGCTCTCTATGGTTTGCTGAAGATCCGGTTGTTCCGTTGTGGGTGACTGCCATACAGGGACAATGCTTAAGATCGACTGGGACAGCATCGCGACAACAGCAGGATCCACCTGCGGCCCCTCCATCTCGAGTAAACTGAAGTCAATCTGACAGAAAAGAGGGGGATGCGGGAGCAGTTCGCTATCGTCACTTTCCGTCACCGGGTTCTCTTCAGGTTGTGTCTCCTCATCTTCTACCAGTCCGATACTGACAACGTCAGCATCCAAGCGATCCACATCTGCAAGCAGAAGCGTCTTGAGAAACTCAGTATCTTCCTCCGGAACAGGTTCCGGCCAGCCTGCAACCGACATCGCGGTCAAGATCGGCTGCACCAGTTCCTCCGAAGGAGCCCTCAGTAAAGCCAGCAGTGCTTGATTAAGTTCATCGGCAACCGCCAGATCATCCATCTCAGGCAGCTGAATCAATAACTCACCATAGAGCGCCAACAGATCGGCAACGCCGTTCCAATCCTCTTCAGAATAACGATCTATCAGCTCATACAGTGTCTCAGCCGTATCGGGGGGAAGCTCATCTGAGACACGCCCAATCGTTTCTAGCAGGGCGTAAAGGTCAGGAAATGCCTGTTTTATACTAGCAGCCGGTTGGAGCTGAGTTTGTACTTCAGCTGAATGCTCTGTTTCCTCCTCAGCAATGGGCTCTGCTACCGAGGGTGGCGGGGAGAAAAGGCTACAGTCGCTTTCCAGAATCTCCAGTAGAAAAGCAGCATCTTCCTCCTCAACCGGTTCCGGCCAGGCGGGATGCTGCAGCTGAGCCACCAATGCGTGAGCCATTACCGCAGGTTCGATCGCTCCCAATTGAGCTAATTGCTCTGAAACTAATGAGATAACGGGCTCTACCTGCGCCAGTTGATCCGCCTCAACAGAATCAAGCAGCTCGGCATACAGCGCCAGAAAATCAGCAAACCCCGTTAGGTCCTGTTCACTAAACTGATCAATATACTCGTGGATCTCATCGACCAGTTCCGTAAAGGGCAGTTCCATTTTCAGACAAAGCGCCTGCTTTGCAATCAGCCATTCAATGGCTTGTTTGGGATCAAACATTGATCTCAGCCCTATCGGTTATGAAGAGGATGCCAGCTTAAATACGCTAACCGACTTCTGCAGTTCATCTGCGGCTTCAACCAGTTCATCTGAAAGCTGTGCCTGCTGCCTCATCTCAGCGTTGGTCGCCTGAGTCGTCTCATTAATGCTGCCCGCCCTAACACGCAACTCTTCAGCTGCTTTTGCCTGCTTCACTGAGCTTTGCGCAATCCGTACAACCGAGTCGACCAATGACTGCGTCGTTACACGGGTCTCATCCATACGCTCTCCAGCTTCCTCAGCCAGACGCGTGCCCTCTACAACATCGGTGATTACGTTATTGATGACATTGATCGTGTCTGCTGTTTCCAGCTGAATATTATTAACCAGAGACTCAATCTCTGAGGTCGCTTCACGCGAGTTCTCTGCCAGACGCTGTACTTCATCTACTACCACCATCAGGCCTCGCCCAGCTTCGCCCGCAGACGCAGCATGCATGCTCGCATTCAGAGAGAGAACATGGGTACGCTCTGAGATATTGTTGATCAGGTTAACGATACCGCCGATCTCCTGGGAACGCTCTCCCAGACGCTTGATACGCTTTTCCGCTTCATGAATGGTTTGACGAATCTTATTGATGCTGCCAATTGTCTGCGATACAGAATCCATCGCAGTTTCTGAGGTTTTAATAGCTTTTTGAGAAGCGCTATTTGATACTACTGCCAGCTTAGAGATCAGCTCCATCGCCCGGATAGCAGAATCCAGACCCTGTAGTGTTTCCCGAATCTCCTCTTTCTCTTTCTCAGCGTAACTCAGAACCGTTTCAGACTGAGATTTCACCTGCTCTGATGCCGTATTTACCCGTGAAGAAACACTATTTACATCCTGCAATACCGATTCAATCGATTCCACTAACTGGTTAATCGAATCTGAGACGGCACCGGTTACATCTTCCGCAACTGGCACTCTGACGGTCAGGTCACGTTGCGATATCTGGAACACATTCTGAATCAGCGCAATGATGGAACTGTTCAGTTTTTTGTTCTCTTCATCTTTGATCTGAAGCGCCTGCTCCTTCTCCTCAAGCAGCGTATCCAATACGCTCGAAAGCTGACCCAGTTCATCTTTAGAGGTTAAACCACTGCGCGCATCTACATCACCCTCTCGCACTCGGTCGATAGTATTTTGCAGCGCCTTCAGGGGATCGATTACTCCAAACTTCACGATCGACAGCGCAACCACCATCGCAACAATCATCAATCCTAAGGAGCCGAGGAAGTAGGTTGCCATCTCAGTCGTTTCGGTTTTCTGAATCTGATCATTACCCACCCGGTAGTTCGCCGCCAGGGTGTTCACTTCCTCAATTTTCGGATTCAGTGTGGCGATAATATCCTGCAGCTGTGTGAATTTTGAATGGCTGCGCTCCACCGCATCAGACAGTTCAAAAAAGTAACTTTCCGTTTTATCCAGATTGTCCAGAACAGCGATACGGTTCTGCGGGAATTTGTCGGCGCTGATCGCCTCCAACTGGTTACGCATACGGCTGATCTCTCGATTGATCTGTTCAACCCCAACACGCTCACCATTGCTGCTAATGTATTCATCCAAATTTTTACGGAGTGTGTTGAATTGATCCCGTAACCAGCCACGTTCCAGCCAGACGATCAATGCATCGGTCTCCCACATCAGCAGGCGCAGGTCATTTGATAAGCCCTCATCCGCTTTCAGACCGATCTCCATACGCGCTTCTGAACCGTCATAAAAGGTATCCTGATACTGATCTATGATCGCCTGAAACTGCTGAACCAGCGTTTTATCCTGATCGGTACGCAGATACCCCTGGAGTTTCCCAACATCACTATCGACTCGCTCCATGATGTCGTTAAACTCATTTAATTGTTCAATCCTAAGATCATTCTGAAAGCTCTTCTCCTGGAACCTTGCCTCAGCAATGTTGGCCTGAATATCACTGACCAACAGTAGAAATTCACTCAACTGCTGTGACCGGTTTTGTGCCTTTTCCTGGAGAATGATGGATTGATAATAAGAGGCCCCCATGAAAACCAGGCCCACGCAAAGCATGATCAATGCGATAGCAAACTTGATCGGAATCCGGACATTCTTGAACTCCCAGAACGACTGCATAAACCTTTCTCTCCCTAATCCTTAAAACTGTTTTTTCAACGCCAGAAAAAGCTGTTGATGATCCATCTCGAGCCACTGCACGCCATCCCTCTGATAGAGGTCATTCACGGCTGTTTTGAATACTTCAGGCAGATCACCCACAGGCTCACTCAATCGATCGGGGTCGATCACACTGAGAGGCGGAGTTTGTAATATCACGCCAACCGTATTGGGTTGGGTATCGATTAACAGCACCCATCTCTTTGCTTGCACAGGCTCTTCGATAATTTCCAGATATTTGTCCAGATCATATACGGGCACCGCCTCACCCCGGTGATTCATAACACCAATAAACCAGTCAGGAGTCCCTGGCAGGGGACATACTGCAGGCGACTTCACCACTTCTGCCCGGGTTTGCGGTGCAATCAACAGGTGATAACTACCCACTTCGAAACCATGCCTGATCGTATGAATCTCTGCGGGTGATGCCTGATTGAGCTGCTGCTGAGTATCCACAGAATCACCTCAGGTTAACGCTTCGATCTGCGCCATCAGATCAGCTTCAGTAAAGGGTTTCGCGACCATTGCAGCGGCTCCCTGTAATTGCGCCCAGACCTTATCAGCCTCTTCATGCTTGCTCGACACGATAACTACAGGGATCTCTTTGGTTTCATCATCATTGGTAATCTGGCGACACGCTGAATAACCATCCATTTCAGGCATGACAATATCCATAAAGACCAGATCCGGTTGCTCACTTTTAGCCTTCTCAAGCCCTTGCTTACCATCATTGGCAACTACAACCTCGACACCACAGGAAGCTAGCACGGAGCAGATATGTTTCTGCTGCACCATGTCGTCTTCTACAACCAATATTTTTTTCAACGGATTACTCCAATTACCTAAGCGTTTTGAAACTCATCAACCCAGTTTGCGACCCGACTTATCACCTTCTGAAACTCTTCATGAACGATCGGTTTGGTCAGATAGGTTGAGCAGCCGGCCATAATCCCCTTCACTTCATCCATTGGAGAGGTTTTTGAGGTCAGCATAATAATGGGGGTTTTCTTCATATCTGGACGGTTTCGCATCTCTGTGCAAGCTTCAAAGCCATCGATACCAGGCATCACGACGTCCAGAAAAACAAAATCAAATAGGGTCTCATCGACCTGCTTGAGCGCATCTTCACCGGTGGACGAAAAATGTACCTCAACAGGGGTTTCCATCTGCAACAACTCGGCATTAAGTGCCTGTTGCATCACCTCATTGTCATCAACGACGAGCACTTTATAGCAGCTGCGCTCCGAGTCCGGAGGCAGATCACTTTCAGCCTCGACTGGAGCTTCATATTTACTAAACCGGTTCTCCTGCTCAGCTTCTTCGACAATATCCATCTCTTCATTTTCATGGGTCATATTGTCCAGTGTACGGAGCACCCGTGAGGAAACCAACGGGTAACCTAAATGGGCGTAGCCCTTACTATCAGGCTTGCCACGACAAACCAGAATAATTCGGGAATGGTAGGTGACAGGAAGCTCACCAAGCGCTTCATGGGAGGCGATATCGCGCCCAAACACCAGTAGCAGATCCGGCAGATCCGCGGGATCAAACTTCACCAATGTATAGCGCGTCTGTTTAGACAGCTTGAAGATTTTTTCCAGCTTTACCTGCTGGTCTTCGGGAAAACCAATTGAACCTATCTGCATACTAATCCCATATCCTTGGAGATAACCTGGGTACATCAACATGCGAAGAGAGATTTGACGGAGGCGTGCGTCCCTGTTTGCAAACACAAGTATAATCCCTGCTATGACAGGGGAAATACAAAACCTGCTTATTCCTTTGGTTTAACCGCGCGGGACGATTAACACCATCTGTTTGCAACATCAGTAGAAAACCGCAAGTGCGGACTACTACTGTTTACATCTCTACTACTCTGTTTTTATTTTTATTTTCAGACGTCAGAGACGTCGTTTTTTAATCTACAGTATTTTTGCTGCAAATCAAATTACGCTGAATTAAAACAGCTGTATGAATTCAATCATAGATCGGGTTGATTGAATATGGCAATAAAAAAACGGCCGCTGCGGGCCGTTTTAATACTATTGTTTAGAGCAGAATAGCTGCTGCTGGCGCATCAATAATCGACACCCCTCCCCTCGGATATCTCGCCCCCAGCAAGCATGTCGCGCCCAGCTTTTATCATCTTCACTCAGTTCTTCATTAAATGCCGGGACCTCATTGCAGAAACCCTCGCTAGGTATTGCCTGCTGCCAGCAGGCTTTAAGGAATTTCCCGTGGCTAATCGTACAGGCAAATCCAGAACAACGGTTGAAGCTGGTTAAAGCCTCCTCAAGGCAAGCCTGCTGATCTGCAGTTTCACCAAACGTGCTACCACGCTGAGTAAAATCCTGAGACTGTTGCGCTAATTCCTGATTCCATCCCGGAAGCCACTTATCCTGCGTCAGCCAGGCGATAAAAATACCCGCCACAATCAGAAACAGGATCGACCAAATAATCTTTTTTAACATTTAGTTTTCCTTAACAGGGCGCCAGAGCAATCCCTTCATACAGAGCAGAAGACCGATAACAGATAGCAGCATTGCGCCGTTAACTAACAAGGGGTAACGAGCCATGATCGGATAGAACTGATGCTTCTGCTCGAAATCGCATTCACCCGCCTGATAGTTATAAGAACCACCCGCGTCAAGGCAGCTATCCACTGCCGATTGATCGATATAAAAAACGGTCATTAAGGCCAGAGATGGAATGATCAACAGAATTAAACCAAGTCGTAGCATGGGTCATTCACTATCGCAGATTCCAAGGTTACTGTAGCCATCATTGTGTGACAGCTCTCTAAGCTCAGCCAACGCCTCTCTGCGAGGTAGATCATCCTGAATAATCTCAAGAATATCCGCCTGAAAGTCATCCTCTTGCTGCATCAGCTCATGGGTATTGATAAAGCGCACAAGCTCTTCATCGGAGATCTGATCATCCGCATTAAGCTCAATGAATGTCGCTACACTTTCACGAGACATGTTGGCAACGTTAAGCACCTCACCGGCATCCGCAGCAACCACTGTATTCAAGGTTGAGAAGAGCGCCACTACCGCATCCAGTGCTGGCGATGCACCATACATCTCAAATTCATCCAGATCCGGCATGTTAACTTCAACTTTATCCAGCTGAACTTCGAAGTTCATCTTCGCACCGGTATCGTTCAGGTGATCCCATACCGCATCGAGTATTTGACGCATTTTGCTGACATCACCGAACTCCATCAGGCGTGAGAACAGGGCAAAATTAGGAAACATGCGCTCAGAAATGGCCGCACAGAATGCTACCAGTTGCCAGTCTTTAAGATCGTAAAACTCTTTATCAAAGCGTTGATCAGACATGTAAATCACCAGATCTGTTGGAAAGTGGCTATTGTACCGGTTTTATCGGCAATTGCAGTGAAATCTTAGGTCAGATCACGGGCCTGCATATAGGCCAGTTCAGAGAGATCGTGCCAGGCAGCAGCTTGCTGTCGGAAGCGGTCATAGGACTCAAATATTTTAATCGCGCGCGGATCTTTCTCAAGCTCCTCCTGAAGTACAGAGATGGATGCCAGTTTCAATTGCGACAGCACCTCATCCGGGAATTTGCACAGTTGCACTTTATGCACATTAAGCAGGTGCTGCAGTGCCCTATTATTTTTCGCTGTCAGTTCAGCCAGCATCTCCTGATTGGCGACTCTCATGGCGCTTTTAACGATGGCTTTTAGGTCTTTGGGCAGTTGAGCCAGCGCATCTTTATTGATCAGGCACTCGATGGTTGTTCCGGGCTCATGCCATCCGGGGTAGTAGTAATATTTGGCTGCTTTATAGAGTCCTAACGCCACATCATTATACGGTGCGGCCCACTCAGCAGCATCAATTTCACCCTGTTCCAACGCATGGAAGATCTCATCACCAGGCAGTAAAACCGGTTCAGCGCCTAATCTCTTAAACACCTCTCCACCGAGGCCCGGAATCCTGATTTTAAGGCCCTGCAGGTCTGCTGAGGAGTTGATCTCACGATTAAACCAGCCCCCCATCTGCACACCTGTATTACCACATGCATGAGGCACAATCCCGTAAGGATCATATAGCTCCTGCCACAGTTCCATACCCTCCCCCTGATATAGCCAGGCATTCATCTCCTGTGCCGTCATACCGAAGGGAACCGCTGCAAAAAATTGTGCAGCACGAATTGTGTCTTTCCAGTAAAACGCTGCACCATGCCCCATCTGGGCACGGCCTTCCGCCACCGCATCAAAGACATCCAGCGGGGCCACCAGCTCATTCGCGCCATAGATTGAGATCTTTAAGCGTCCGCCACTCATCTGATCGATCAGATTAGCCAGATAGTTTGCCCCCATACCCAAGCCTGGAAAATTACGCGGCCAGGTTGTAACCATTTTCCATTTGAATTCCGGCAGTAGGGCAGCATTCGCAGCTGGGGTTGATGAGATCAAGCCCGCAGCTAAGGGGAGAGCACTCGCATGTTTAACAAATTGGCGACGCTTCACGGGTGAGAAACCTTAGTTATTATTTTTAAAACGAAAATAGCATGCCCCCATGTACACCGCAATTGACGCTTGTAGGTGATCTGTCACACGGAAGATTGTTATACTCTAACTAGTTGTACTAACTAATAGGGTGTGAAGTGAGGTGTGGTGTTGAATTCCTTCAATCTGCTTAAGTCGATTGCCGAGGCAAGAGAAGGCTTACGGAAGTCGGAACAGAAAGTGGCGGATTATGTCTTGGCGCACGCAAATGATGTCATACATATGCGTATTGTCGATCTCGCTTCTGAAGCAAATGTGAGCGAGCCTACTGTGGTCCGCTTCTGCCGTGCACTCAACTATGACGGATTTCAGGACTTTAAACTGACTCTGGCTCAGGGCCTTGCCAGTAACACCAATTTCGAGCAGTTCTCACTGAATTCGAAGGATACCGTAACTGAGTTCAAGGAGAAGATCTTTGATTCAATGATCGGCAACCTACTGAGCATGAAAGATCAATTGGATACCGAAACGGTTGAAAAAGCGATCGCAGCTCTGGCCAAAGCCCGCCGAGTAGAGTTTTATGGTTTTGGTGCCTCCGCGCCTGTTTGTACAGACGCTGCCCATAAATTCCACCGTTTAAAAGTATCAAGCACCTCTTATTCAGATCCGCACATGCAGGCAATCTCTGCGGTTTCACTTGATGAGCGCGATGTGGTTGTCGCAATCTCACAAACCGGACGGACTAAGGACCTTTTACATACCGTCAAGCTGGTTAAAGAGACAGGCACCACGGTTATCTCACTCTGCCCCAGCAGTACCCCTCTGTCGGAGATCGCAACCATTCCGATCCATATAGATCTTGAAGAGGATAAGGATCTGAGCACCTTAATGTCATCCCGCGTTCTGCATCTGGTCGCAATCGATGTTCTGGCTGTGGGTGTCGCTATGAAGCTGGGTCCAGGTTTGATTGACCATCTTAAAACCATCAAAAGAAGCCTGCGCTCATTACGCCAGAACGATAAACGTCTGCCGATCCGAAAACCTCTGGATACAGAACCCAAATCGTAGCCCTAGCTGTCACATTTATTACACTTTATTTTCATATCGCTGACATAACAGCCATCTAAACTTGCCTCGGAATTTAGAGGTGCAGTACCGAATAATATCGGGATTGCCCCTCTATATGTTAGACAAAAGGCCAGCTTAAACTGTTTGATATTTAATCACGGCTATTATAAAACTGAACTTAGGCTGTAAAAAAAATCGTATGCCTGTTGCTTCATTGGCACTCAAGGCGATCACGACAGAGCCCCTCATCGAGGCGCTAATTCCAGCTCAGCTCGATGAGCTTCTGACCGTTAGGATAAGATCAGGAGTCTATTATGTTGCGAAAGACACAAGACCTGAATGATACACAGATTGAAGTTTTTGATCTTCTTGTAGGCTTTGAAGAAGAGGAACAGATCTCACGCAAGAAACTGGCATCTCGGAGAGCACTGAGAGCCAGGCGGGCAATTGAACAACTTCAGGAAGAGAAAGAGTTAGCTTCCAATATTGATGAGTGCTGGTTTGACGACTAAGCAAAACTAAAAACGCCAGTCATGTGACTGGCGTTTGTCGTTTCACTCACTTAATACTCTGGATAGAGAATATTCAGCGGTATCGATCTGCTTCCTTCTACCACAATGGCACAGTGTTTCCGTTTGAGCTTACGCGGCTCGGTCACACCACAGGAGTGAGCAATCATCTCAACCTCATGCACTAGGTGCTTGTGGTAGTTCGCTACGCGTTCAGCCTTAACCTGGGGTACCAAACCACGTTGAAGGTCTGGGTCATGCGTTGTGATCCCAGTTGGGCAGGTATTTTTATTACACTGCAGGGCCTGAATACAACCCAGTGCAAACATAAAGCCACGTCCCGTCACCGTAAAGTCAGCACCCATACAGAGAGCTGCCCCCACATCAGTTGGATTGATCAACTTACCCGAGGCAATAACACGAACACGATCTCTTAAGTTGTGTGCCATCAGTTTATTGACCAGAATTGGCAGACTCTCTCTAAGCGGCAAACCAACACTATCCATCAGCGGCATAGGTGCTGCACCGGTACCGCCATCACTACTGTCCAGGGTAATGAAGTCCGGAGCGCTTTCTACTCCTCTGTCATTAACCTTTTCACAAAATTCATCCAGCCACTCAGAATCCCCAAGAACCATTTTAAAACCACATGGTTTACCGGTAATACGCCGAACCTTATCAATCATATCCAGCAGATCATCGATAGAGGCGATATCCGGATGCCGGTTTGGACTCAGAGAATCTTCACCGACCGGTATTCCGCGTACAGCGGCAATTTCAGGAGTCACCTTTTCACCGGGTAGAATTCCCCCTTTACCCGGTTTCGCACCCTGGCTTAGTTTTATCTCAAACATTTTCACCTGAGGCAGATCACCCTTCTCCTTCAGTTTCTCTTCAGAGAAGTTGCCCTGTTCATCACGTAAACCATATTTAGCGGTACCGATCTGATAAACAATGTCGCACCCGGATTCCAGATGAAATTCAGAGACCCCTCCCTCACCGGTATTCATCCAGCAACCCGCTTTTTTCGCTCCCTGTGATAACGCCTGTATAGCGGGCTTTGATAAAGCACCATAGCTCATGCCTGAGATATTCAGAAATGAAGCCGCATCATAGGGGTGCTGACAGTAAGGCCCTATTCGAAGGCTCTGCGTAGTCACCGCATCCTCTTTCAGAGTTGGAAACGGGCAGTTCAGAAAATAATAGGTACCCGGAATTCGCAGATCACGTGAAGAACCAAATGCGATCATGCTGTCCACATTCTTCGCAGCCCTGTATACCCAGGAACGCTGTGCCCGGTTAAAAGGCATCTCCTCACGATCCATAGCAAAGAAATATTGACGAAAAAACTCACCTATATGTTCAAACAGATAACGGAATCGGCCAATTAATGGGTAGTTCCTACGTATCGTTTGTGCTGTCTGATGTTTATCAATCTGATAGATAACAAATGCGATGATTACTGCAATCACGAACAAAACAAGGAATGCAATACCAACAAATGCAATAAAGTTGATTGCAAAGCTAGTAACTGGGTCATTCATGCTATGGGCCTCCTATAGACATAGCAGTACACCGGGAAAGGTTAACCTTGTTGTAAGGTGTTATAAGTTAAGAGTAAATAGGAAAAACGTAATTATTCAAAATAGCGAAAAAAATTGTACTTTTCAAAACGGCAAATAACCCTTTAATAAGTAGAGACTTATTACCTATTTTCACCTATTTCCCCCCTTTTTCTCCGAAAAAAGGCTAAATTTGTAAATTTTTTCGCCATAGATTTGCAAAACCCCTTTCGGTAGGAGTATGGTACGTCGCTTCTTAAGTTTCTTTAGACTTTAAGCCAAAGAAACAGTACTTTTGATAAGTCATAATATCGAATCCAGAGTTCCGCGATTTATATATTAAGCGTGTACATGTTTTTACGGTACACCCCTAGATTACTAGGTAGTTTCTGAAGCGAATGGGTTGAAATATCGCTTCCTTGTTTTGAGCTCTGATTTGTTGAAACCCTAATTGGAAGACCAGATTCATGACTAATTTGCCTGATGTAACCAGTCACCAAAACCCGGAAATTCACGGTTCACTGGACTGGGTGGGCATGAATGGGATAACAGTCCCATTGCAGTTTGAAGATAACAAGCTTGGTGTTAATAGCATTGAAGCGCGCGTCAATACCTACGTTAACCTGGTAAATCCCAAGGTTAAGGGTATTCATATGTCACGGCTTTATCTGGCATTGAGTAATTTCTTTGAAAACCAGACGTTAAACGTTCCGGCTTTAACCGACTTCTTATCTCACCTTCTTGATAGCCACCACGACATCTCCACTCAGGTATTCCTCAATTTTGAGTTTGATTTCCTGATTAAAAGAGACGCATTGAAAAGTGATAACAGTGGCTGGAAAAGCTACTCGACGACCCTGCGTGCAACGCTAAAAGATAATGATGTCACGCTGGAGCTGGCAACTCGTGTTCCCTACTCATCTACTTGCCCTTGTTCAGCTGCACTCTCCCGTCAGCTACTACAACAGGCATTTACAGCTGACTTTGCAGAAAAAGAGAGCTTCAGCCGTGAAGACGTAGAAAAGTGGCTACTTTCCGAGAAAGGCTCTTTTGCTACACCACACAGTCAGCGTAGTCAGGCAACGGCTTGGGTCAAACTGGATAAAAATATGGGCGCTTTCCCACTGACCGATCTGATTGATCTGGTTGAGGGCTCACTGAAAACACCTGTTCAGACTGCGGTAAAACGTGCTGATGAGCAGGAATTTGCCCGGTTAAATGGCCATAACCTGATGTTCTGTGAAGATGCAGCACGTCGCGTTAAGCAAGCACTGCAGGGCCAGGAACAATACACTGACTTCTGGTTGAAAGTAGAACATTTTGAAAGCCTGCACGCTCATGATGCTGTTGCTCTGGCGTCTAAAGGTATCGAAGGCGGTTACAGCCCGGCTGATTACAGCTAATCGCAGATACCGATACAAGAAAGGCCGCTATAAGCGGCCTTTTTTATGGCTGAAAGTTACACTCTTCAGCCTTGCAATAATTCACGGCCTTTTTGCAGATAAGCATCAAGCTCAACAGTGGGCACCATACTGCCGCCAGTAGCCCAGATCAGATGATTGGCCTGTGCAAGCTTATCCTGAAGCTGGTTTTGTTCCATGTAGGGATTACTTGCCTGATTCAAATGCTTAATCCCTGCGACACCGGCTAGTGCCGATGGCTCTAATATCAAACCTTCAGACTCGGCTAACAGCGCTAACAGACGAAATAGCTCTTCATCTGTTTCTGTGTAGATGCCGGATAACATAGGCGATATAAAGCGGCCAACAAAACCAGAAGCCCGCCCGACAGCTAACCCATCAGCCACGGTGTGATTATCCAAACCAATATCCTGAACAGAGATCTGGTCCTGCAACCCCGTATGCATACCCAGCAGCATACAGGGGGAGTGGGTCGGTTCAGCAAAAAAGCAATGCACATGTTCACCGAATGCCTGCTTTAAACCAAACGCAACACCTCCGGGGCCACCACCGACACCACATGGCAGATAAACAAACAGCGGGTGCTCTGCATCAACCGAAATCCCTTGCTGTTGAAACTGCTGCTTTAGACGTTGGCCTGCAACGCTGTAACCCAAAAACAGATCGGTCGAGTTCTCATCGTCGACAAAGTGAGTATTCGCCTGGGTCAAGGCCTGCTTGCGGCCCTCTTCTACAGCCCGGCTGTAATCATCCGCATACTCAATCACTTCTACGCCTTTTTCACGCAACAAGGCTTTCTTCCATTCACGCGCATCTGCTGACATATGCACGGTGACCCGAAAACCCAACGCCGCCCCAATAATGCCAATACTGAGCCCCAGATTCCCAGTCGACCCCACAACAATCGCATGCTCAGCAAATAAACTGTGCACCCGTGGATCCGCCAAACTACGATAGGACTGTTCAGGCTTCAGTAAACCCGCTTCCAAAGCGACGGTTTCAGCATACTTAAGGACTTCATAGATCCCACCCCGCGCTTTAATCGAGCCTGAAACAGGCAGATGACTATCGCATTTAAGCAAAAGATTTCCACTGAGCGGTTCCCCATAATGCTTTTCCAACGCGGCTTTATACGTTGCAACCTTACGTAGCGGTGATTCGATCAACCCCTGAGCTTCCTGAGTTTCCGGAAAGCTGTCAGCAATCCAGGACGCAAAACGCTGTAACCGTGCGGCTGCCTCCGCAGTGTCTTCAGAGGTCAGAGCAAAGTCCTGCTTATAATCCGCCCCTAACTGCAATGCTGGATTTTGCCAAAACACGGGGTTGGCCGCCGCCAACTGCTGTAATAGTGGATCCTCTTCTAACAGCGAAGCAAAGTCCGGAGTTGTTTCAGTTGCCATCACCCACCTCTAATGGATTAATATAAATAATCTAAACTACGTTTTATTCTGAACACTGATTAAAATTCTTCTAGCGTTCGCTGACAAAGTATAAAAATCAATTGACGGATTAATATGATTCATCCGAACCAGTTAAACGATGCTACTATTCTGGGAAACCTCAGTTGCTTCCGGAGCGCAGCCTATCACCTGAGCTTCACCCTTGCAGCCGCCGAATTAGGTCTGACCCAGGGAGCCGTCAGCCATCGGATTAAAAAGTTAGAACAGCTCCTGGGGTTTCAACTCTTTTTGCGTTTTAACCGCCGCATTCAGCTGACCCAAGAGGGTGAGCAGCTGCTACAGGTGGTCAATCAATCGCTGCTTTCTCTGGAACAGACGGTAAGGAACCTACGTGCAAAAGAGCTAAGTATCGAGGTTAACCTCTCTCTCCCCCCCTCGCTGGCATTGGGCTGGTTCAGCCGTAAACTGGCTGGGTTTCAGCAGCACTACCCACAGATTCGCCTGAATATTGAAACCCATAGCCGCCTGATCGATTTTTCCAGTGAGGGCGTCGATCTGGCGATCTATTATGGACAGGGGGGCTATCCTGGGCTTGAGGTTTTTCCCCTAGGTGAAGAACTGATCACGCCGGTATGTAGCCCAGCTTATGCTGAGCAGAAGCAATTACAGCAACAACCACAAAACATTCAGCAGAGCTGGCTGCTTCACGATAGTCATGCCTGGCCTCATGCGGGTCGGTTTGCAGAATGGGAGCGCTGGAGTAACGAAACAGGGATCAGTATCAATCTGATACAAAGTTACTGTTTTGATCAATCTGCGCTGTGTCTGCAAGCAGCACAACAGGGCGCAGGATTAGCAATGGGGCGTATGTTGTTGATTCAACCTGCATTGGAGCAGGGTACGTTGATCGCCCCACTGGCTAATTTACAAAGCCAATGCGGTCGTTATGATCTGGTCTGCCATCTAAATCGTCGCGGACACCCGGCTATACAGGCAACTATCTCATGGTTACAGGAACAGTTCACAAACGATCTAAAAGATCACGCGCGGCAAAACGGATCCGATACTGACCCGGTGTAATCCTTAAGCGTTTCACGAAAACCCGGCGAAAACGCTCTTCACGTCGAAAACCACTTTGATCCGCAATCTGATCAAGCGATGCGCAGCAATGAGTCCGTTTAAGAGGTTTAAGAGCAAATCACTGATAGATCAGTGATGCCGATACAAATTTAATGCATCAAACTCTTGGAGGAATTAAAAGAGGAGGATAACGTGCTGCAGATACAGCACGTTATCCAGTAGATAGGATCTGTAGAGCTACTCCACCGTCACAGACTTGGCCAGATTGCGCGGCTGGTCGACATCGGTGCCTTTTAATATCGCGACATGATAGGAGAGAAGCTGCAGAGGGATCGTGTAAAGTACAGGTTGCATGATCTCATCACATACCGGCATATTGAGCACATGCATCCCCTCTTCAGGCTGCACCTTGTCCGATCCGGCAAATACAAACAGTTCACCGCCACGCGCCCGAACTTCCTGAAGATTTGCCTTCAACTTATCCAGCATATCGTTCTGCGGCGCAACCGCAACAACTGGCATCTCTTTATCCACCAAGGCCAGTGGCCCATGCTTCAACTCACCTGCAGGATAGGATTCAGCATGAATATATGAGATCTCCTTCAGCTTCAGCGCTCCCTCCTTCGCCACTGGATATAGAGTGCCACGTCCCAGAAACAGCGAATGCTGCTTTTCTGCAAAAGCTTGTGACATCTTCTCGATATCAATGTCCATCTCCAGGGCCTGCTGCACCTGTTGTGGTAGTTTTTTCAGTGCCTTAATGATGGCTGCTTCCTGCTCAGCTGAAAGCCCATTACGACGCCCCAGAGCAATTGTGGTCAACATCAGAGCCACCAATTGAGTGGTAAACGCTTTGGTTGAGGCTACTCCTATTTCAGGGCCTGCATTAGTCATCAGCGCCAGATCCGACTCACGTACCAGCGTACTCCCCGGTACATTGCAGATCACCAGTGATGCCAGTACACGGGACTGGACTTCACGCAGCGCGGCCAGGGTATCCGCTGTTTCGCCCGACTGAGATATTGTCAGGAACAAAGTTCCCTCAGGGATGACGACAGGGCGGTATCGGTACTCACTCGCAACCTCAACCATACAGGGGATTCCCACCAGATCTTCGATCCAGTATTTAGCGATCAGACCTGCGTGGAAGCTGGTACCACAAGCGATAATCTGCACCTGCTTAACCTGATCGAAGATCTCACCCGCCTGCACGCCAAAACACTGTTCAAGCAGTTTATCTTCACTGACACGGCCTTCCAGACAGGCTTTAATCACATCTGGCTGTTCGTAGGTCTCTTTAAGCATATAGTGCTTAAACTCACCCTTATCAGCAGAGCTGATACCGTGCTCAAACTGTGAGATTTCACGTTGAGCTTTGTTGCCAGAGATGTCCGTCACTGTAATATCATTGGCCGTCAGGGTCGCCACATCACCATCTTCCAGAAACATAAAGCGGTCAGTAACCTGCAAAAGTGCCAACTGGTCAGAAGCGATAAAGTTCTCACCAATACCGACACCAATTACCAGAGGGCTACCTTTACGTGCAGTAACAAGCTGGCTTGGATCAGTTTTTTCAATCACACCCAGTGCATAAGCACCTTCCAGCTTACCTATAATATTGGCTACCGCTGTATGCAGTGAACTTGTTGCTTTAAGCTCTCTCGCCAGTAAGTGAGCAATCACTTCGGTATCAGTATCTGAGCTAAAAACATAACTATCGTTCTGAAGCTGCTCTTTGAGCTCTTCAAAGTTTTCGATAATGCCGTTGTGAACCACCGCCAACTGATCTGCTGACATATGTGGGTGGGCATTGGCTTCATTAGGTACGCCATGGGTCGCCCAACGGGTATGTGCTATACCTGTTGTACCAATTAACGGCTCGGCTTGTAACGCATCAGACAACGCCTGTACTTTGCCGGTACGGCGACAGCGCTGGATTCCTACGTCTGTTTGTAGGGCTACACCTGCTGAGTCATAGCCACGATACTCAAGACGACGCAAACCTTCCAACAGAATTTCCTGTACCGGACGCGCCGTTACTGCTCCTACTATTCCGCACATAATCAGTTTCCTTTCTTCTGTGGACGGGGCCAGTTTTTCACTTCAGCCTGTTTAGCCCGGGTCACGGCAAGTGCATCTTCAGCAACATTCTTACTGATGGTTGAGCCAGCACCCACAGTGGCCATCTTGCCAATCTTCACTGGAGCAACTAACGAGGTGTTTGAACCGATAAACGCGTTATCTTCGATCTCAGTGAGGGACTTGTTAACCCCATCGTAGTTACAGGTAATCGTTCCAGCTCCGACATTAACCTCTTTACCTAAGATTGCATCACCCACGTAAGAAAGATGATTGATCTTACTGCCCTCACCTACGATCGCCTTTTTCGTTTCAACAAAGTTACCCACTTTGGCTTTAGCCGCCAGTTGAGTACCTGGACGAAGACGCGCAAAGGGGCCAATATCACAAGCTTCTGCGACCGTTGCATCTTCGATCACTGTGTTCGCTTTAATCCTTGTACCTGCCGCAATGGTACAGTTTTTCAGATAGCAGTTAGGTTCAATGACAACGTTATCACCTAATGACACTTCACCCTCAAGTACAACGTTAACGTCGATCAGCAGGTCTTGACCGATATTTACATTGCCACGCACATCTATACGCTTTGGGTCAGCAAGTGTCGCCCCGTTTACCATCAACCACTCAGCTTGTTGAGCCTGATACCAGCGCTCCAGTTCAGCCAGTTGTACCCGGTTATTAACGCCCTGAACCTCTTCTTCTGCTTCAGGATTAATAGCACTAATGGTGAGCCCTTGTTCAGCCGCCATCGCAATAATATCAGTCAGGTAGTACTCGCCCTGGGCATTTTCAGATGACAGTTGGGGCAGCCAATCATTAAGGTAACTGCTTTTAACCGCCAAGATTCCAGTGTTCACTTCGCTGATTTTATGTTGCTCTGGCGTCGCATCTTTGTGCTCCACAATTGCAACAACACTATCCTGCTCATTACGTACAATGCGGCCATATCCGGTAGGGTCTTTAAGATTAACAGTCAGCAGTGCCAGATCACCTGTGGCAGCAATTTCTACCATCTGCTGCATGGTTTCAGCTTGGGTCAGTGGTACATCGCCGTAAAGCACCAATACCACGCTGTCCCCAGCGACCGATGGCATCGCCTGTGCTACTGCATGGCCAGTCCCTTTCTGTTCAGCCTGAAGGGCAAAATTAACCACCTGCCCAGCTAATTCATCGCGTAATTTGTCAGCTCCATGACCGATCACCACATGGGTATTCACCCCATTGAGCTGAGACGCTGTATCGATAACGTGCTGAACCATCGGTTTACCACCGACTTTATGCAGCACTTTTGGCAGATTTGATTTCATACGGCTGCCTTGACCCGCAGCCAGAATGACAACGTCTACGGACATAGTCTTTCCTTCCTTGTAAGTTACGCTTTATTTTGACTGCACTTTAAAGTAAAAATGAATTCACACAATCCCTTTTGTCACAAATTTTATGACAATTATGAATGAAGAAATTTTTAACTTGCTAGGCTTAAGCCCAAGAGAAATAGCTATTTACAAGGCACTACTCTCTCTAGGGGCAAGTTCTATACGAACAATTGCTGACAAATCCGGTGTAAACCGTGGCAGTACCTATGAAAGTCTTAAAGAGATGCAGCAGAAAGGCATTGTTACCTATCAGCCCAAGGGTAAACGACGGCTGTTCGCTCCGGTGGATCCGGATATTCTACTGCAACTGGCAGAAGATCGTCGCCAGGGACTGGAGCGTGCGATGGAAGAGTTGAAGCAAAATATCATCCCTGAGTTGCAACATCTGAAACCGGACTTTAATGCCGCCAATGTAAGCTTCTACGAGGGTGATGACGGGATTGAACACGTACTCAAAGATATCCTGACAACCGTAGCCAACTCCGACGCTGACAGCTACTCAGTATTCTCCTCCAAGCCGATCAGGCAGCACCTCTATCGACCCTTCCCGAATTTCACTAATCAGCGTATACAGCGCGGTATAACCGTACGGGCTATTGCTATAGGTGATGGCGGTGAAGATGCCCTGCTTTCAGAGCGAAAGTGGATTAAAACTGAGGGTAAAGTGGATGCTGCCTATATCGCCATCTATCCACCTAAGTGCGCCATTATCTCTCTGGCGTCTGAGAATTATCCGACTGCTGTAGTGATTGATTCTGCGGAGGTTGCAGGTGCACAAAAGATTATCTTCGATACGTTATGGAGGCTTTTATAAGGGTCGATCCATAAACAAAAAAGGCAACCCGAAGGTTGCCTTTAGAACTGTGGATTGTAAGAACAGAGTCTTAACGACCCAGTTTCTTACGAATCTGCTGTAGGGTACGAATCTGCGCTGCAGCTTCGGCCAACTGGGAGGCTGCTTTCGAGTATTCAAACTCAGAAGTTTTGTCAGCCATCGCCTGTTCAGCATGTTTCTGTGCTTCCTGAGCAGCAGCCTCATCAAGATCTGCAGCGTGCAGAGCGGTGTCTGCCAAAATGCTGATCTTGTGCGGCTGTACTTCAAAGAAGCCACCGGATACGTAAAAGATATCCTGCTCGCCACCCTGTTTGCGTAGCTCGACAGGGCCTGGTTTCAGTTCCGTCAGAAGCGGAGCGTGACCCGGGTATACACCCAGATCACCCAGGCTACCTGTTACGGATACGAATTCGATCAGGCCAGAGAAAATTTCCTCTTCAGCACTTACGATGTCGCAATGAACAGTCATAGCCATATTTATACCTCGTAAAGGTTAACTAAAGGCAATTACATGCCTTTAGCTTTCTCGATCGCTTCGTCGATACCGCCGACCATGTAGAACGCCTGCTCTGGCAGATCATCATACTGGCCTTCCAGGATGCCTTTAAAGCCACTGATAGTCTCTTTCAGAGATACGTATTTACCTGGAGAACCAGTGAATACTTCAGCAACGAAGAATGGCTGAGATAGGAAGCGCTGAATCTTACGAGCACGTGCTACCAGAGACTTATCTTCTTCAGACAGTTCGTCCATACCCAGGATTGCAATGATATCTTTCAGCTCTTTATAACGCTGAAGAACACCCTGAACCTGACGAGCAACTTCATAGTGCTCCTGACCGATAACCAGAGGATCAAGCTGACGTGACGTAGAATCCAGTGGGTCAACCGCAGGGTAGATACCCAGCTCTGCAATCTGACGAGACAGTACTACTGTTGCGTCCAAGTGAGAGAAAGTTGTCGCTGGAGATGGGTCAGTCAAGTCATCCGCAGGTACGTATACCGCCTGGATAGACGTGATGGAACCAGTCTTAGTAGAAGTGATACGCTCCTGAAGAACGCCCATCTCTTCTGCCAGTGTTGGCTGGTAACCTACCGCAGAAGGCATACGACCCAGCAGTGCTGATACCTCAGTACCTGCCAGTGTGTAACGGTAGATGTTGTCTACGAACAACAG
Source organism: uncultured Neptuniibacter sp. (assembly GCF_947498015.1). GTDB lineage: Bacteria > Pseudomonadota > Gammaproteobacteria > Pseudomonadales > Balneatricaceae > Neptuniibacter. The sequence continues at coordinate 59,049 of NZ_CANMIR010000010.1, read as the reverse complement.
TACGTCACGACCTTCGTCACGGAATTTTTCAGCCATTGTCAGGCCTGTCAGCGCTACACGCAGACGGTTACCTGGAGGCTCATTCATCTGACCGTAAACCAGAGATACTTTATCCAATACGTTGGATTCTTTCATCTCGTAGTAGAAGTCATTACCCTCACGAGTACGCTCACCTACACCGGCGAATACGGAGAAACCTGAGTGCTCGATCGCGATATTACGGATCAGCTCCATCATGTTTACAGTTTTACCTACACCCGCACCACCAAACAGACCAACTTTACCACCTTTCGCAAACGGGCATACCAGGTCGATTACCTTGATACCAGTTTCCAGTAGTTCGTTGGACGCAGCTTGCTCGTCGTAAGAAGGCGCTTTACGGTGAATAGGCATACGCTCTTCTTCACCGATCTCGCCACATTCATCAATTGGGTTACCCAGTACGTCCATGATACGACCCAGTGTTGCTGTACCAACAGGTACAGATACTGGAGCACCAGTGTTAGCAACTTCCAGACCACGGCTAACGCCTTCCGTCTGACCCATTGCAATCGCACGTACAACACCGTCGCCCAGCTGCTGCTGAACTTCCAGTGTCAGGCCGGTTTTCGATACAGTCAATGCATCGTAAACCTTCGGTACAGTGTCACGTGGGAATTCCACGTCAACTACCGCGCCGATAATCTGAACAATAGTTCCGCTACTCATGTTCGGATCCTCTTAAAATTTAACCTGTGACCTGTATTAAACAGCTGCAGCACCACCAACGATCTCAGAAATTTCCTGAGTAATCGCGGCCTGACGAGCTTTGTTATAAATCATTTCAAGCTCGTTGATCATATCGCCAGCGTTGTCTGTTGCGTTCTTCATCGCTAGCATTCGTGCTGCCTGCTCACAGGCATTGTTCTCAACCACGGCCTGATAGACCAGGGACTCTACGTAACGAACCAGCAAGCCGTTCAACAGCTCTTTTGCATCTGGCTCATAGATGTAATCCCAATGGTGATTGAGCTTGTCATCATCATCTTCTGCCTTCAGTGGAAGCACCTGATTGACTGCAGGCTGCTGCGTCATCGTATTAACGAAATCGTTAGATACGATATACAGTTTATCCAGCTTGCCTTCGTCATAAGCATCCAGCATGACCTTAACTGCACCGATCAGATCTGCGACTTCCGGCGCATCACCCAGGTGAGTTTTCGCTGCAACAACATTGCCACCGTAGTTCTTAAAGAACGACGCAGCTTTGCTACCCAGCGCACAGATGTCGATTTCGACACCCTGATCATGGAACTCTTTCATGCTTTTAACAGCTGCTTTGAACGCGTTAACGTTCAAACCACCACACAGGCCACGGTCGGTTGCTACAACAACAAAACCAACGCGTTTAGTCTCACGCTCCTGCATGTACAAATGCTTGTACTCAGGGTTGGACTTGGCCAGGTGCTGAATTACACCACGGATACTCCGGGCGTACGGGCGAGATGACTCCATGCGATCCTGTGCTTTACGCATCTTAGAAGCAGCAACCATTTCCATAGCGCTGGTGATCTTCCGAGTGCTCTGCACGCTCGCAATTTTTGTCTTAATCTCTTTTCCGACTGCCATAGTTCCGCCTATTTAGCTTTGTGTTAGATCTGCATGAAGCTCATGCAGATCATTCACTCAAAACGAGTTCTTACCAAGCTTGAGTAGACTTGAACTTTTCAATACCAGCTTTGAACTGTGCAGCAATCTCATCAGAGTAATTGCCAGTCGCGTTGATATCGCCCATCAGATCAGCATATTCGCTGTTGAAGAACGCGATCAGAGCCGCTTCAAAGTCCAGTACTTTGTCCAGTGCTACGTCTTTCAGGTAACCTTCGTTCGCAGCGTACAGGCTCAGACCCATGTCAGCGATAGACATCGGAGAGTACTGTTTCTGCTTCATCAGCTCAGTTACAGACTGACCATGCTCCAACTGAGCACGGGTAGCGTCATCAAGGTCAGAAGCGAACTGTGCGAATGCCGCCAGTTCACGATACTGAGCCAGAGCAAGACGTACACCGCCACCCAGCTTCTTGATGATCTTAGTTTGAGCTGCACCACCTACACGGGATACCGACAGACCAGCGTTGATCGCTGGACGTACACCAGAGTTGAACAGGTCAGTTTCAAGGAAGATCTGACCATCGGTGATGGAGATTACGTTTGTTGGTACGAATGCGGATACGTCACCACCCTGAGTTTCGATTACTGGCAGGGATGTCAGGGAACCAGTCTGGCCCTTAACTTCACCATTAGTAAACTTCTCAACATAGTCAGCGTTAACGCGCGCAGCACGTTCCAGCAGACGGGAGTGCAAGTAGAATACGTCACCTGGGTATGCTTCACGACCTGGTGGACGGCGCAGTAGCAGGGAGATCTGACGATATGCCCAAGCCTGTTTAGTCAGATCATCATAGATGATCAGCGCGTCTTCACCGCGGTCACGGAAGTATTCACCCATAGTACAACCAGAGTATGGTGCCAGGAACTGCATCGCTGCAGGATCAGCCGCACCCGCAGCAACAACAATGGTGTGATCCATTGCGCCGTGCTCTTCCAGCTTACGTACAACGTTCGCGATAGTAGACTGTTTCTGGCCTACTGCAACGTAGATACATTTAACGCCGGTACCTTTCTGGTTGATGATAGCGTCGATTGCGATCGCAGATTTACCAATCTGACGGTCACCGATGATCAGCTCACGCTGACCACGACCGATTGGTACCATAGAGTCGATCGCTTTCAGACCAGTCTGTACTGGCTGGTCTACGCCCTGACGCTCGATTACACCAGGTGCAACCTTTTCAACAGCGTCAGTTAATTTAGTTTCTACCGGGCCTTTACCATCAATCGGGTTACCCAGAGCGTCTACTACACGACCCTGCAGTTCCGGACCAATTGGTACTTCAAGGATACGGCCAGTACAACGAGCCGTCGCACCTTCTACCAGATCCTGATAGTCACCCAGTACTACAGCACCAACGGAGTCACGCTCAAGGTTAAGCGCCATACCGTAGATACCGCCAGGGAATTCGATCATTTCCCCGTACATAACGTCAGCAAGACCGTGGATCGTAATGATACCATCGGAAACGCTCACTACAGTGCCCTCATTACGGGCTTCTGAAGTCACATCAAGAGTTTCGATGCGCTTCTTGAGAATCTCACTGATCTCAGAAGGATTCAGTTGCTGCATGCTTTTATTCCCCTAGGAATTCATCGCTTCGGCCAACTTCGCGAGTCGCGCGCGAACGGAGCCGTCGATCACCAAGTCGTCAGTGCGTACTACTACACCACCCAGGATAGATTTATCTACCTGAGAGGTCAGTGCCACTTCACGACCCAGTTTAGTTTTCAGTGCCTGAGCAAGTTTTTCTTGCTGCTCATCCTGCAGTTCAAACGCAGTTGTCACTTCGATATCCAGTGACTTCTCCTGATCAGCTTTCAGTTTATTGAACTGAACACTGATCTCTGGCAGTAGTGCCAAACGTTTGTTCTCAGCCAGCAGCTTAAGAAAATTCTTACCCGCGTCGTCTGCTTCTTCACAGATGCCAACCATAAGGTCAGCTTTCTGCGTATCTGTCAGTGCAGGGTTACCCAGTACACGCGCTACTTTTTCGTCGCCTGCTGCAGCAGCAGCCAGAGCAAGTGTAGCGGACCACTGATCGAGGTTACCCTTATCCATTGCATACTCAAAAGCAGCTTTGGTATAAGGCCGAGCGACAGTGTTGACTTCAGCCATCGTTAAACCTCGCTTTAAAGCTCAGCGGCCAGTTTTTCAACAAGCTGCGCGTGTGCCTTCTCATCAATTGAAGCTTCAAGTACTTTCTCAGCACCTGCTAATGCAAGAACAGCCACCTGGGAACGCAATGCTTCGCGTGCCTGGTTAACTTCCTGCTCTAGTTCAGCATCTTTAGCCGCTTTAACACGACCTGCTTCTTCCAGAGCTTTCTCTTTAGCTTCTTCAATGATCTGGTTAGCCCGCTTGTTGGCCTGTTCAATGATGGCGGCTGCTTCCTCTTTGCCTTTACGCATATTTTCAGTGGCTTTTTCTTGAGCCAGCTGTAAATCGCGCTCAGCACGGTCAGCAGCGTCCAGACCTTCAGCAATCTTCTTCTTACGTTCTGCCAGTGCAGCCGTAATTGGCGGCCACACATACTTCATGCAGAAAACAACAAAAATAAAGAAAGCGATGGCCTGACCAATGATGGTTAGATTGATATTCACGCCATTACCTCTCGCGGTTGATTAAGTTAATCGACAAGTCAGTCTTTCGACTTGTAGTTACTTACGCAACAGCGAACAGTACGTACAGACCCAGACCTACACCGATCATAGGTACCGCATCTACAAGACCCATTACGATGAAGAACTGTGTACGCAGCAGAGGAATCAGTTCAGGCTGACGAGCAGCACCTTCCAGGAATTTACCACCCAGGATACCGATACCTACAGCAGCACCCACAGCGCCTAGACCCATCATCAGCGCACCAGCGATGTATAGCAATGCCATTTCCATCAGTTTTATCTCCAGTTTAAGTTTTAAAGTTAAAATTGAAAGTTTTACAAAAATCGGTTTTTAATTTCTTCTATCTTATAGTCATCACTTAGTGGTGATCATATGACATGGCCAGATATACAATCGTCAGAACCATGAAGATGAACGCCTGTAGCGTGATTACAAGAATATGGAAGATTGCCCAAGGTACGGATAGTACCCACTGTATCCAGAACGGCAGTAAAGCGATCAGGATAAAGATCATTTCACCAGCATACATGTTACCGAACAGTCGCAGTGCCAGAGATACAGGCTTAGCGATCAGACCGACAAGTTCTAGGAACAGGTTGAAAGGAAGCATCGCTTTACCCAGAGGCTGGAAAGAGAGTTCAGCCAGGAAGCCGCCCAGACCCTTCTGTTTGATGCTGTAATAGATAATCAGTGCAAAAACGCTCAGCGCCATACCAGCTGTCGCGTTCACGTCAGTAGTTGGTACCACTTTCATGAAGTGAATACCCATCTGACCTGCAATGTATGGAATCCAGTCAACTGGGATCAGATCCATTGTGTTCATGAGGAAAATCCATACAAAAATCGTTAGCGACAGAGGCGCAATTAGAGGATTTTTATGATGGAAGATTCCTTTAACGTTGTCGTCAACGAATTCAATGATTGTTTCAACAAAGTTCTGAGTACTACCCGGTACACCTGAAGTAACGGTTTTCGCTACTTTACGGAACAACCATGTAAATAACAGGCCAAGTGCAATAGACCAGCCCATTGTATCTACATTGATTGCCCAGAAACCCATTTCGGCAGCTTCCTGACCGCTATGAGCAAAGCTCCAGCCGTTAACAGGATGGTTACCAAACGTAAGGTTTGTTAGGTGGTGGGATATATACTCTGAGGATGTGACAGTTCCGCTAGCCATTCTCAGTTTCTCTCGTTCAAAGTTTCAGGAATCTGTTATTTAGTTTCATCTGAGCCAACCAACTTGTGATCTGCATCAGTATGAATGTGCCAAATAGGGAAAATGGATTCAGGGGGTGAACCAGTATAAACACAGCTGCAAATGCCAGTATGCTTATGCCCATTTTCCATATTTGGCTCAAGTACATTTCAGCCAACGCAATCTTTGCGCTCTGTTTCTCGCGAAAGGTAAGTGCCCTATGTGCAAAATAGAGATTGGGTAGCAAGTACAAGCCACCACCAAGCAGAGCTGACCATGCTGTAACCAGGTCATGCAACAACAGTGCAGACGATAACACCATACATAGAACTGCTTGTATCAGGTATATGCGAAATATCCGATTACGTGTTTTATGACTATGGACACCGTGTTTACGGTTCCCCTTGCCCAATGCCATCAACCTGCAACCTTTTGTAACTTATGTCCTGATATTGCTCTATTTTGGAGCGCACACACCCCAAAATGCGTGCCGATTATATGAGCTTAGGCGTGATGAAACAACAGTCAGTTTCGCCATTTGCACTAATGTCGTAGCACGCCTTGCTCTGTATCACGTTTAATTCGATGCGAAAGTAGTAATTATTGAGTTTTATTTCAGTAATTGCAGGATACTGTCCAAAGTTTCAGAATCATCATAATTGATTGTGATTTTACCTTTTCCTTTGGCATTTTCATTGATGGCAACTTTGGTCGCAAAGCGCATAGAAAGCTCTCCGGCTAACTCACTCAATCGGCGGTCTGGCTCCGGTTTTACTTTCTCTGAAGCCGATCCATCTCCCTGTTGCATTTTTTTGACCAATGCCTCTGTCTGGCGTACAGATAACCCTTTGCCCGATACTTCCTGCGCAGCTACAAGTTGTTGAGCTGCATCCAATGCAAGTATCGCACGCGCATGCCCCATCTCCAGGTCTCCATACTCGAGCATTTTTTTAACTTCATCAGTCAGATTCATCAGACGCAGTAAGTTGGTTACCGCTGAGCGGGATTTACCCACGGCATCAGCCACCTCTTGCTGTGTCAATTCAAACTCATCCTGTAAACGCTGCAGAGAGATCGCCTCTTCAATAGGATTGAGGTTCTCGCGCTGAATATTCTCGATCAGGGCCATCGCAATGGCAGCTTCGTCAGGCACATCCTTCACAATCGCCGGTATCTCCAGCAGATCAGCCATCTGCGTAGCACGCCAGCGGCGTTCACCTGCGATAATTTCGTAACGGTCTGCATCGATTGGTCGTACAACGATCGGTTGCATAACCCCCTGCGCCCTGATCGAATTGGCCAACTCTTCCAGTGCCTGGGGCTCTATGTCTCGACGGGGCTGATAACGACCACGCTGAATCACATCGACAGGAAGAAGCTTATAGCCTTCTAGTCCCTCTGCTTCCTGAGTTGATACCTTCTCTTCAACATCACTGACACTGGATAACAGAGCATCCAGACCTTTGCCCAGCCCACGCTTTTTAGCCATTGATTATGCTTCCTGTGATTGTTCTTTTTCTTCCTGTTGTGTACGACGAATCAACTCTCCTGCCAGGGCCAGATAGGCCACAGCACCACGGGAATTTTTATCGTACAGTAACGCCGGCAACCCGTGACTTGGGGCTTCAGCAAGCCTGACATTACGTGGAATTACGGTGCGGTATACCTGCTCACCAAAATATTCAACCAGGTGGGTAGATACATCTTTGGTTAAACTCATCCGCGGATCAAACATGGTTCTCAATATCCCCTCAATCTTGAGTGAGGGGTTGAGACGTTTATTGATCTTTTCGATCGTGCCGATTAATGCTGATATACCCTCAAGTGCGTAATATTCACACTGCATTGGGATAATCACACCGGCTGAGGATGCTAACGCATTGACCGTTAAGAGATTGAGCGATGGCGGATTATCGATAAGTACGTAGTCATACTCCTCATCCACCTCCATTAGTGCCATTTTAAGCCTGAACTCTCTACGTGGAATCTGTAAGAGTTCGACCTCAGCCGCGGTAAGATCACCATTCGAACCAATCAGATCGTAATCCGCTACCGTGTTTTTGATAATCGCGTCTCTGATACCTACTTTGTTGGTCAGTACCTCGTAAACAGTATTATCAAGTGTATGCTTATCAACGCCACTTCCCATACTTGCGTTGCCCTGTGGATCCAGATCCACCAGGAGTACACGTTTTTTGGTTGCAGCCAGTGAAGCAGCCAGATTTACGCAGGTGGTTGTTTTACCCACGCCTCCTTTCTGGTTTGTGATCGTCAGGACCTTTGCCACGCTTAGCGTCTCCCTAAAACTAGCAGGTGCCTTTCCCCTTCCGTCCCAGGCACATTGAGCCGGTGACAGATTTTGAGTTCATAACCATCAGGCAGCGCTGATAGCTCTTCCTGAGGATACAATCCTTTCATTGCAAGAAAAACACCATCTTCACTACACAGTTGATGGGTCCAGTTAATCATATCCTGCAATGATGCAAACGCTCGAGATATTACCTGATCAAAGGGCTCGAAGTCGCAGTTTTCTACCCGATCATTGATAATTGTTAGGTTTTCAAGGTTAAGTTCCGATTTAACCTGTACCTGGAATCGGGTTTTCTTACCGTTGCTATCCAGTGTTGTTACTGGAAGTTGCGGATAGCAGATCGCCAATGGTATTCCAGGCAGACCCGGACCACTCCCTACATCGATAATTCGCGCGCCTTTGATGTAAGGGACGACACTCAGACTATCAATCAGATGGCGGGTTACCATCTCCATCGGATCGCGTACGGCTGTCAGGTTATACGCCTTATTCCATTTGATCAGCAAGTTGAGGTAACGGATGAGTTTCTCTATTTTCTCATCTGACAGTTCCAGATCTAACTCTGAAATGCCTCTTTTCAGTGCAGCTTCCAGCTGCTGTTCGGTGAACTGGTGCATTAGCTGGCAGCCTTGCTCTGTTTTTTGCTGAGTTGATGTTTTTTCAGATAGACCAGAAGTAGTGAAATAGCAGCCGGGGTCATACCTTGAATTCGAGAAGCCTGAGAGATCGTCTCAGGCTGCACCTCTTTTAGCTTGGCCTTGAGCTCATTTGAGAGCCCTCCAACCTGATCATAATCAAACGCCTCGGGCAGAGGTGTATTCTCCTGACGGCGCATCTGTTCGATCTCATCTCGCTGACGATCGATATAGCCCGCATATTTATTCTGAATCTCTACTTGTTCTGCAACCTGAAAATCTGAAACCGCTTCACCCTTCAGATCAGCCAGATCACTGTAAACTAATTCTGGACGCTTCAGCAGATCAGCCAGATTATATTCGCGGGTGAGTGGTGTTTTAAGCTTCGGTGCTAATTCGTCCGCTTCTGGTGACTTTGGCTGAATCCAGGTGGATTTCAGTCGTTGCTGCTCCAGCTCGATAGCTTCACGCTTTTCGCAGAACGCCTGCCAGCGATCCTCTCCCACAAGACCCAGCTCACGTCCCTTCTCCGTGAGTCGCAAGTCAGCATTATCTTCACGCAGGATCAGGCGGTATTCGGCACGACTGGTAAACATTCGGTATGGCTCTGATGTTCCCAGTGTGATCAGATCATCCACCAGAACACCGATATAAGCTTCATCCCGGCGCGGGTACCACTGCTCTTTGTCCAAGGCTTTAAGAGCAGCATTTGTACCAGCTAACAATCCCTGTGCCCCTGCTTCCTCATAGCCGGTTGTACCGTTAATCTGCCCGGCAAAATAGAGGCCGTTCATATACTTGGTTTCGAGTGTATGTTTCAGATCCTGCGGATTGAAAAAATCATACTCAATTGCATAACCGGGTCGGACAATATGGGCATTTTCAAATCCACGAATCGATTGAACTGCCGCTAACTGAATATCGAATGGCAGGCTCGTAGATATTCCATTTGGATAGAGTTCATGAGTCGTCAACCCTTCCGGCTCGACAAAGACCTGATGCTGATCTTTATCTGCGAAGCGCATGATCTTATCTTCAATGGATGGGCAGTAACGCGGACCGACCCCCTCGATTACACCTGTATACATGGGAGAGCGATCAAGCCCACTCCTGAGTATCTCATGCGTTCTTTCATTGGTATGAGTGATATAGCAACTGATCTGCTCTGGATGGTCACTCTGTTTCCCCAAGAAAGACATCACGGGTGTCGGTGTATCCCCTGGCTGCTCTTGCATGACGGAAAAGTCTACTGTGCGAGCATCAATACGGGGGGGGGTACCGGTCTTCAAGCGATCCACACGAAACGGCAGTTCACGTAAGCGATCAGCGAGAGCAATTGATGGCGGATCACCGGCGCGTCCACCTGAATGATTCTCTAAACCGATATGAATTACACCGCCGAGGAAAGTACCCGCAGTGAGTACAACAGAGGGGGCATGAAAATGGATGCCAGTTTGCGTAACAACACCTCGGACACTCTCACCCTCAATGATCAGATCATCCGCAGATTGTTGGAAAATTAACAGATTTGGTTGGTTTTCCAGGACAGAACGAACTGCCGCTTTATACAAAACGCGATCAGCTTGGGCACGTGTAGCTCTGACTGCAGGCCCCTTACGTGAATTAAGTGTACGGAACTGTATCCCACCTTTATCAGTGGCGCGTGCCATCACACCATCCAGTGCATCGATCTCTTTAACAAGATGGCTTTTCCCGATCCCTCCGATTGCAGGGTTACACGACATCTGCCCTAAGGTTTCAATGTTATGGGTTAACAGTAATGTCTGTGCGCCAGTTCTGGCTGATGCTAAGGCAGCTTCTGTACCGGCATGACCACCACCGATAACAATGACGTCAAAGTGGGAAGGAAAATCCACCGTTGTTATACCTCTAAATGAAAGTTTTCTTTGCTTAGGATGCAGACAGAGGATCTGATCTGAAAAGGTCGGTGATTATACCCTGAGCGGCGTCACTTAGGAATGATCATTTTTTATACAGCTCTTTTCTCTTTATATAAAATATAAATATATAAAGAAGATATATGTTTTCTTATTTTAATGATTATATATGGTGAGCCTGTTTTCTGGTGATAAACCACTTTTTTCCATTAAAATCAGCTAAATAGCGTAATGAAAACTCTATGATTATGATGCTGATATTCTCTGTGAAAGCCACCGGTAAGCTGTGTATATATAGGCGGGTTGTCCACAGTTGTGATTATTAACAGATTTATCCCAAGGATTAATCTGCCCACCTATACAGTTTATTCACACCCTCTGGTGATAACATTTTTCACTAGCCATTTAATCGGTGTAATAATGAATTTAAATAACGCCTAGGGTTTTATGCAACATATTGGAAATAAAGGAAATATTTGAGTTATAAATAAATTACACACGTGTTACTAAGGACTTATTCTATACAGAGAATGTGATATTTATGTGGATAAGCTGGATATAACATTTGAGTTATTTGTTATAAAGCCGCTTTATAATGATTAATCAATCGCTTATGGATATCAGATGGTGATATTTTGATCAGATAGATAATAGGTGCGGGTAAGCCAGCTTATCTCTGGCTTACCCGGTAGGGGGAGTGTTAAAGGATCTATAGTTCTGGTTTATTTGCCGATACAGAATGAGCTAAAAATTCTACCCAGCAGATCATCTGAGGAGAATGCACCTGTGATCTCATTTAAGGTGTTCTGTGATTGACGCAGATCTTCTGCCAAAAGCTCACCGGCTCCATTTAACTCAAGTTGCTCCAGGCCGGTTTTTAGTAGTTCATGAGCACGACCTAGTGCATCCAGGTGCCGTCGTCTGGCCATAAAACCGCCCTCAGTAGTGACACGAAAACCCATCGACTCTTTTAGATGTTCCCGTAGAAGGTTGATACCCTCCTGAGATTTTGCAGACAAACTAATGGTTGTATGATCATGAGCTTCTTGTATTGTGATCGCTTCACCACTCAGATCAGCTTTGTTACGAATTACAGTTATTCTGCTGGACTCAGGTAACTGGTGAACAAACTCAGGCCAGATCTGCTCGGGGTGATCTGTCTTAGTAGTCTGACTATCAACCATTAGCAGAACCCGATCTGCTTTTTGAATCTCTTCCCAGGCACGATTGATCCCAATACGTTCAACCTCATCTGGTGCATCACGCAAACCAGCTGTATCAATAATATGCAGTGGCATACCGTCAATATGTATGTGTTCACGCAGAACATCACGTGTGGTTCCTGCAATATCGGTAACAATTGCTGTTTCTCTTCCGGCTAGCGCATTGAGCAAACTTGATTTGCCCGCATTGGGCCGACCAGCAATGACTACATTCATCCCTTCACGGAGCAAACTACCCTGCTTTGCTTCAGCCTGGACCGCTTCGACATGGGTCAATATGGTTTTCAGGTCCGCCAATACTTTACCGTCAGCAAGGAAGTCGATCTCCTCTTCGGGAAAATCGATCGCAGCTTCAACATAGATTCGTAGTTGAATCAGGGATTCAACAAGTGAGTGGATACGGTTAGAAAATTCACCCTGAAGAGAGCGAATAGCGCAGCGGGCAGCCTGTTCTGATGAGCTATCTATCAGATCTGCAATGGCTTCGGCTTGGGCCAGATCGAGTTTATCGTTAAGAAATGCACGCTCGGAAAACTCACCCGGTTTAGCAAGCCGTGCACCCAGCTCAATCGCTTGCTTTAACAACAGGTCAATGATGATTGGACCGCCATGGCCCTGAAGTTCAAGAACATCCTCACCTGTAAAAGAGTTAGGGCCGGGGAAAAATAATGCGATTCCCTGATCGATCTCTTGGCCTGACTGATCGAAGAACGGACCATAATGGGCGTAGCGAGGTTTCAACTCTGTTTTCACAATCGCCTGCGATATGGTTTTAGCCAGTGGGCCTGAGATCCTGACAATACCAACACCACCACGTCCAGGTGGAGTCGCTTGAGCGGTTATAGTGTCACTACTGGTCAGGGTCATAACGGGTCTCGCTTGGATAATTTAGCGGAAGTTTACCACTTTGCTCTGTCAGGTCATAAACAGCAGATACAAAAAAGCCGCTACATCTGCAGCGGCTTTTTTCGATCATAACGGTTACTTATCGGTACCGTTTTCAATCTGCTTATTGATCACATACTGCTGGGCGATTGAAAGAATGTTATTCACAACCCAGTACAGTGTCAGACCTGCAGGGAACCACAGGAAGAAGAATGTGAACATGATTGGTAGCATCTTCATGATCTTCGCCTGCATCGGATCTGGAGGTGTCGGGTTCAGCATCTGCTGGATAAACATACTCACGCCCATGATGATTGGCAGGATGAAGTATGGATCTTTAACAGAGAGATCTGCCAGGTAAAGGAACTCGGCATGGCGCAGATCAACGGATTCCATCAGCACCCAATAAAGTGCGATGAAAATAGGCATCTGAGCAACAATTGGAAGACAGCCACCTAGGGGATTGATCTTCTCTTTCTGATAGAGCTTCATCATCTCTTGTGACATCTTTTGACGATCATCACCGTAGAGCTCTTTCAGTCGTGTCATCTCCGGACCGAATTTGCGCATCTTCGCCATCGATTTGAATGCTTTAGCATTCAGCTGGAACAGAGCCGCTTTGACAATAATTGTAATGCCGATAATAGCCAGGCCCCAGTTACCTACCAGGCCGTAGATCCATTTCAGAAGCATATATAGCGGAGAAGCGATCCACCAGAGAACACCATAATCGACAGTGAGCTTCAGGTTTTCATCCGCCTGTTCCATGATGTCCTGATCTTTAGGACCCGCATAGAAGTTAGCGCTCACTGTATTGCTTTCACCCGGTAAAACAGTAAGTTCAGGAGATAGGAAACCGGCAATGTAATTGCCATTAAGCTTACGTGTCTGATAGTTATACTCGGCACCTTTCTCAGGGATCCAGGCACTCAGGAAATAGTGTTGAGACATCGCAACCCAACCATCCTGGCTGGTTTTCTTAAACTGAGAGTCATCGATGTCATCAAAATCATATTTTTCGTAGTTGTTTTCAACAGTAGAAAACACAGGGCCGAGGTATGACTGCATACCCATATCAGTTGAGGAGGTTGGATCTTCACTACGATCACGTTTCAACTGACCAAACAGGTTTGCAGACCAGCGAGCTTCAGACTGGTTGTTGACGATGAAATCCAGACCGACCTCATAGGAACCAGCACTAAATGTATAACGTTTGGTTATCTGAACCCCTTTCTCATCAGTGTAAACAAGATCAACAGAGATTTTATCCTGTTCACCCAACACATATTCGCTTTGAGATACAGAGTAGGTTGGACGACCTTTAGGACTCGCATCCGGACCATTTTTCCCGACCAGACCGCTCTGAGATACATAGGTACGATTAACGGTCTGTTCCAGAAGAACAAATGGAAGATCAGAACCAAGTAGTGCTTTATATTCAGGTAGAGATACCTCGATGATATCGCCGCCCTTAGTATCGATTAAGACATTAAGAACATCTGTTTTGATACTAACCAATGTGGTTTCGGTGGTTGCCTGAGCTGTAGCACCTGGAATATCAGCCGCTTGTTTAGAAACCTCTGCTTCGGGAAGATCCGATGCAGCTGGCTGACTTTGATAGGCGGATACTGAGGTAGTTGCTTGTTGAGCTTCAGGTTGTTGACCGTAGTCTTGGTTCCATTGCAGCACTAGCAAGTAGCTGATTAAGCAGAGTGCACCAATGAGAATAATACGCTGTACATCCATGGGTTAAGGACCAATCTGGTTTACTTTAACTTTTTTGATTTATTTTTCAGTCGGGACCAGCATTTCTTCATCAGCTTGTGGATCTCTTCATTTTCCAGTTCACCCAGACCCTGTCGAGCGAGGATGATCATGTCCACAGCAGGTAAATTATGTTGATTCAGACGAAAGGATTCGCGAATGATACGCCGAACGCGGTTACGTTTCACCGCCTTACGGATATTTTTTTTGGAAATTACAAATCCTAGCCGGGGCTGGCCTAGATCATTCGGACGGGAGAGAATGAGGATTGGCTGGTCTGGTACTTTCAGCTGTACGTCGTCAAACACACTTTGAAAGTCCCTGCCAGTTAGCAGACGTAACTGGCGGGGGAATCTGAATTCGGTCATTCAAATAAACCAGACCGTTTTGCCAGTCATTAAGCAGACAGGCGCTTACGGCCTTTAGCGCGACGACGGTTAATTACCTGACGGCCAGCTTTAGTAGCCATGCGGGCACGGAAGCCGTGTGTGCGCTTACGCTTTAATACGCTTGGTTGAAATGTTCTTTTCATCGGTCAATCCTGCCAACGCGTTGTTAAATGAATACGTAGTTATAAACCACGCGAAAAAATAGAGGGCGAATTCTATTGAATTTGCAGGCGGGGTTCAATCTATTTTTACGAATAATTACGGTTTTTTCATCTTTCTCGGTTTTTCAACCTTCTACTTACGGTCTAAGAAGGTTGTATAGCTACCTAATAGGTTACCTGAAGAATTCAGAGTATACCGATCTATTTCCGAAACTGATTATCGGGCAATTTCATCATGGAGCATAGACCTGATGTATAGGAGTGACGTCATTGATGAAGGAAAATGTTATTAACTCTGTTAATTCTGTGGATAACTCTTCTTTTCCCAGTGAATATACGTTACCCAGCCTTGAATAACTTTAGGGATAAGAAGTGAGTTAGCTGTGCTTTTGCTGCTTAAATATGGTGTGTAACTTTGTTTCAATGCCGCATGAAATAAGGGTTCTATTAAATTTTATTGTTGTGAAATGAGATAAAAAAAAACGTAATTCTTTGTGGATAAGTGGGCGGGAAGTCGTTAGAATCGTTCTACTACTCTGAACTATATTTTTAAGCAGTTCTTTCTTACTTCTTCAGAGTACATAACCTATAACAATCACAACAGGATAAGAGAAGGGCCTCTCCTCTATGTCGACGGAACTTTGGGCGCGTTGTTTACACAGCCTTCAGGATGAGTTTCCGGCTCAGCAATACAATACCTGGATTAGACCACTTCAGGTGGCTCCGGAAAGTGCTGAACAGTTAATTCTGGTGGCGCCTAATCGTTTTGTTCGTGACTGGGTTAATGATAAGTTTCTCTCCCGTATACGACAGGTTGTTTGTGACGTTACCGGTGATATCTCAACAGAAGTACAATTAGAGGTTGCAAATAATCGTGGTGTACCTCCTCGGCCTCGTCATAACCCGAATTATCCACGGCGTCAGGCCCCTGCGCCGGTAAGCTCACCACGCCCTGCCCCGCCGGCTTTCACAGCGGAGCGTGCGTCTGTTGAATCGGCACCCGTTGCTGCTGCATTGACATCATCGACACCTGTTCACTCTCATGCGGTGTCCTCTGTTTCTGATAATTTACGTGAGGACAGTTTCCAGCCGGTAGCTCCTGAACCTGCTGTTCCCTCGCAAATTCAGATGCCGATGCATATTCCAGCGTCTGACATTCCGCCTGCTCCCCCCTCTGCACCTATGCCTGAGCCTGTTGAGCGGATGGTTAATGTAGAGGGTGGGTTGAAACACCATCAGTCTAATCTGAATCAATCCTTTACCTTTGATTCATTTGTTCAGGGTAAGTCGAACCAGTTGGCGTTGGCTGCGGCTCGTCAGGTGGGAGATAACCCTGGCGTATCCTATAACCCCCTCTTTATATATGGCGGCGTAGGTTTAGGTAAAACCCACTTGATGCATGCGGTGGGTAACGAAATGCTAAAGCGTAATCCGAATGCAAAGATTGTTTATCTGCATTCTGAGCGCTTTGTGGCGGACATGGTTAAAGCGCTGCAGCTTAATGCGATTAACGACTTTAAACGCTATTACCGCTCAGTTGATGCACTTTTAATTGATGATATCCAGTTCTTCGCTGGTAAAGAGCGTTCACAGGAAGAGTTTTTTCATACATTTAATGCTCTGCTTGAGGGCGGTCAGCAGATGATTCTGACGAGTGACCGCTACCCGAAAGAGATTAATGGGGTTGAGGAGCGCCTTAAGTCACGCTTTGGTTGGGGCCTGACCGTTGCGATTGAGCCTCCTGAGCTGGAAACCCGTGTTGCGATCCTGATGAAGAAAGCCGATGAAGCGCGCGTCAGACTACCTGATGATGCTGCATTCTTCCTGGCTCAAAAAATTCGCTCCAATGTGCGTGAACTTGAAGGGGCATTAAAACGTGTTATTGCCAATGCACATTTCACGGGTAGCGCGATTACAACTCCATTTATTAAAGAATCTCTGAAAGACCTGCTGGCTTTGCAGGATAAACAGGTTAGTATTGATAATATTCAAAGAGTTGTAGCTGATTATTATAAGATTAAGGTTTCTGATCTGCTGTCAAAACGACGCAGTCGTTCTGTAGCCAGACCTCGTCAGGTTGCGATGAGTCTGTCGAAGGAACTGACCAACCATAGCTTGCCGGAAATTGGTAACGCATTCGGTGGTCGCGATCACACAACCGTGCTCCATGCTTGCCGTAAGATTAAGGAGCTACGTGAAAGTGATACGGATATCAGAGAAGATTATAAGAATTTACTACGCCATCTGACGGCGTAATCAATCCGGCCATCACTGGACCGGCCATATAAAAGGTAGGTGGGGAAACGATGAAATTTGTCATCTCACGTGAAGCGTTGATCAAACCGTTGCAGTTGGTTGCCGGTGTGGTCGAACGCCGCCAGACATTGCCAGTGCTATCCAACATTTTGTTGGTCGCTGAAGGGGATCAACTGTCGATGACCGGTACTGACCTTGAGGTCGAATTGGTCGGGCGTGTGACACTGGATGAGCCAGCTGAAGCGGGCTCTGTTACAGTGCCAGCTCGTAAGTTGATGGATATCTGTAAATCATTGCCAGATTCAGCTCGTATTGAGCTGACCCTGACAGGCCAGAAGATGGTGATTAAAGCCGGTCGAAGCCGCTTCACTCTTTCTACCCTGCCAGCGGCAGAGTTTCCCAATGTGGAAGACAGTCCGGAAACACTGGAGCTGTCGATGCTTCAGCACCAACTGCGTAACCTGATTGATAAAACAGGTTTCTCTATGGCGCAGCAGGATGTACGTTACTACCTGAACGGTATGCTGCTTGAGATTGCTAACGGCCAGCTGCGTTCCGTTTCTACAGATGGTCACCGTCTGGCGACCAGTGTTACCAATGTTGAAGCTCAAGAGGGAATGCAACACCAGATCATTGTACCGCGTAAGGGCATTCTGGAGCTTGCGCGACTTCTTCAAAATGGTGATGAAGAGTTACGTTTGGTAATCGGTGCAAGCCATATCCGTGCCCATGTTGGAGATTTCACTTTCACCTCCAAACTGGTCGACGGCAAATTCCCGGATTATGAGCGCGTTATTCCGAAGAATGGTGATAAGATTCTTCTGAGTGATCGTATGGAGTTGCGACAGGTATTAAGCCGAATCGCAATTTTATCCAATGAGAAATATCGTGGTGTTCGCCTTTCCTTGACTAATGGCTATCTTCAGGTAATGGCAAATAACCCTGAGCAGGAAGAAGCGGAAGAAACTCTGGCTGTTGATTATGAAGGTGATACCTTAGAAGTTGGCTTTAATGTTAACTATCTGTTGGATTGCCTCTCTATACTCAATTCAGACGTTGTACGACTAACGTTGTCTGATTCAAACTCCAGTGCTCTGGTTGAAGGGTTTGATGAGGAAGGAAGTCTTTACGTTGTCATGCCAATGCGTATGTGATCTGTACCTAAACATTCACGGGGGCTTTTAGAGTTGTCTGGAAGCCCCCGTTTTGTATCTGCACCTGATGTCCATATCTAAACTTCAAATCCAGCACCTTCGTAATCTCAGTGAGGTCACACTCACAGCGTCTCCTGCGATCAATATCATCTGTGGTGAAAATGGCAGTGGAAAAACCAGTATTCTGGAAGCGATTAATGTGCTCGGTCTGACACGGTCGTTCCGTACAAATAAAGCAAGACACCTTGTTCAAAACGGCGAGTGTGCAGCCGTCGTGTTTGCCTCTATAGATCCAATGGCACAGGGATTGAAACAGTCACTCGGTGTTCAGCGCCCTGTTGAAGGGGAGGCCCGGATCCGTTTTGAAGGAGCCGATATTGACCTTTCTACCCTCGCTGAGCTTATTCCTCTCCAGGTGATAAATTCTGATACGTTCCTTTTGCTGGAAGGATCTCCTGCCGTCAGACGACAGTTTCTTGATTGGGGTGTTTTTCATGCAGACAAAGCTTTCATACGCCTCTGGAGAGGCTTCAGGCGGGTATTAAAACAGCGTAATACTTTGTTGAAATGTGGTAAGATTGACAATAGTTTACGCCAGGTTTGGGATTGTGAATTTATCGCATTTTCTGAGCAATTAAACCGCCTTAGAATTGAATATCTAAAACTACTAAAACCAGAGTTTGAGACGGTTGTTTCGCAACTTTTAGGGGAGATGGATATTCAATTGGGGTTTAGTTATGGCTGGGATAAAAAGCGTCCCCTCGATGAGGTTCTTGCGAGCAACTTTGAACGTGATCTACGCCAGGGTTTCACTGGGAGCGGCCCCCAACGCGCTGATATTAGGCTCAAAGTTGACGGTCATAATGCAGCTGAACGTTTATCCCGGGGGCAGAAGAAGTTAGTCGTTAGTGCTTTGAAGCTTGCTCAGGGAGCGTTGTTTCAGAGGATGAACGGCCGGCCCTGTATCTATCTGATCGATGACTTACCCTCAGAGCTCGATAGCGTGCACGGCGAACAGTTTTGTAAAGTGTTAGAGCAAAGTTCTAACCAGTGTTTTATAACCTGTGTTGATGACAGTTCGCTAAACGCGTTCTGGCATCCGCAAACGGAATTAGCGACTTTTCGTATCACAGATGGTGACATTGTATCGCCAATGTAACGAAAGAGTTAGGAGAGTTGGATGAGCGGCGAAGATAATCAAGATTATGATTCCTCAAGTATTAAGGTACTAAAAGGCCTTGATGCGGTCAGGAAGCGCCCGGGCATGTATATTGGTGACACCGACGATGGTACCGGTCTTCATCACATGGTGTTCGAGGTCGTGGATAACTCCATCGATGAAGCGCTGGCCGGACACTGTAGTGAAATCAAAGTGATTATCCATCCTGATGAGAGTATTACAGTTTCGGATAATGGTCGTGGAATTCCGACGGATATCCACCCTGAAGAGGGGGTTTCTGCCGCAGAAGTGATCATGACTGTTCTGCACGCAGGCGGTAAGTTTGATGATAATAGTTATAAGGTTTCCGGTGGTCTTCACGGAGTAGGTGTATCAGTTGTGAACGCCCTCTCGGTTAAATTGAAGATGACGATTCGCCGTAATGGTCGGGTGCATGAACAAATTTATCACCACGGTGAACCTGAAGCGCCACTTGCGGTTGTAGGTGAAACAGAATCTAGTGGCACCATGGTTCGTTTCTGGCCATCCGAAGACACCTTTACCAATGTCTCCTTTAAGTTCGATATTTTGGCTAAACGCCTGCGTGAACTTTCGTTTCTAAACTCTGGTGTGCGTATCGTTCTTAAAGATGAGCGTACAGCCGTTGAAGAAGTATTCGAATATGAAGGTGGTCTGAGTGCTTTTGTTGAGTATCTTAATACCAACAAGACAACAGTTAATAAAATATTCCACTTCACTGCCGATCATGAGAGTGGCGTTGCTGTTGAAGTTGCGATGCAATGGAATGATAGCTATCAGGAGAGCATTCACTCCTTTACCAACAACATTCCACAACGTGATGGTGGTACCCACCTTTCTGGTTTTCGTGCAGCATTAACCCGTTCTCTTAATTCCTATATTGAGAATGAAGGCCTGAATAAAGGTGGCAAGATCAGTACGACTGGTGATGACAGCCGTGAAGGTCTGACCGCCATTATCTCTGTTAAAGTCCCTGATCCGAAGTTCTCCTCGCAGACTAAAGATAAGCTAGTTTCCTCAGAGGTTAAATCTGCCGTTGAGCAGACTATGGGGGAACGTCTGTCAGACTATCTTCAGGAGAACCCTCAGGAAGCTAAATCTGTCGTCTCTAAGATGATTGATGCCGCGCGTGCTCGTGAAGCTGCGCGTAAAGCACGTGAAATGACTCGTCGTAAAGGTGCACTGGATATTGCAGGTCTGCCAGGTAAGCTGGCTGACTGCCAAGAGAAAGACCCCGCTCTTTCTGAAATCTACCTGGTGGAGGGTGACTCTGCTGGTGGTTCTGCAAAACAGGGTCGTGCGCGTAAGACACAGGCTATCCTGCCGCTTAAAGGTAAGATACTCAACGTTGAGAAAGCCCGCTTCGATAAGATGCTTAGCTCTGCAGAGGTGGGTACTCTGATCACAGCCTTGGGTTGTGGTATCGGTCGTGAAGAGTACAACCCGGATAAACTGCGTTATCACCACATCATCATCATGACAGATGCCGACGTAGATGGATCGCACATCCGAACCCTGCTACTGACTTTCTTTTTCCGTCAGATGCCTGAATTGATTGAGCGCGGCTATGTTTATATTGCTCAGCCGCCGCTGTATAAGATCAAGAAAGGCAAACAGGAACAGTATCTCAAGGATGATGAAGCGCTGGATTCATACCTATTGCAAGGCGCGTTAGATGGTACAACGCTCCATGTTAATGCTGATGCACCAGGTATTGGTGGTGAGAAACTACAGGAGCTGGTTTACCAGTATCGTGCAGTCATTCGCACAATCAATCGTATGTCTCGTGTCTATCCTTATGCGATGCTGAAGTCCTTGCTGGATACAGCTGCGTTCCCACGTGACAACATGACGGATCAGTCTGCTGTTGCAGATTGGTGTGATCAGTTTGACGATGCCCTTGCTGGTTACTCAGACAAAGCGATCAGCTATCAGTGCCTGGTAGAAGAAGATAAAGAACACAGCAATTTCGTTGCTAAAGTGGTGATGTTGCAGCACGGCGTTGCGCATGATTACATTCTGAACGATGAGTTCTTCGCTTCACGTGAATACACTGAGATGTCGAAGATGGCTGATACCCTGTCTGGTCTTCTGGAAGATGGTGCTTACCTTCAGCGTGGTGAACGCACCAAGGAGCTAACTGATTTTGAAGAGGGCCTGAATTGGTTGCTGGATCTCTCCCGTCGTGGTCACTACATTCAGCGATACAAAGGATTGGGTGAGATGAACCCGGAACAGCTTTGGGAAACCACTATGGATCCTGAGTCACGCCGTATGCTCCAGGTCACCATTGAAGACGCGATTGCAGCAGATCAGCTGTTCACCACCCTGATGGGTGATGAGGTTGAACCACGTCGTAACTTCATTGAATCCAATGCTCTGCAGGTTGCAAACCTAGACGTATAATTGTTTGTCAGTACTTACTGACTCTAGAAAACTACAATAAAAAAGCCCTGCTAGCGATAGCGGGGCTTTTTTCGGTATTAATTATCTCCATAAAAAATATAGCGTTGCTAACGGTCAGCTCCTCAAAATAGACAGTTTGTTAAACTCCATGAATCTTGTTGTGAAGGGTCTTAGTGTTGTTTCTGTGCTATTGATGGATTCAGAGTAAGGGATAGTTATTGCTTCTTAAGGTTCAAGGGTGGTATTCCCATATGAGGAACTATGTACCCCTGTTATGAAGATCAGATCTTCCGTGCAATGATAAATAGATCCACATTATCTATACCATGGTGCCACTGTGTTTCTATCTTAAAGCCTGCCGCTCTGATCTCTTCTGTCAGTTGTTCCTCCGAGAGGATAAATATATCCGGCATCAGGTCCAGGCGTTTGCCCAGCGGGACGAGAAATTTGATAAATCGTAGGTAGGAGTTACCTAGGCAACCGGTACTACTGACAAAAATCCCACCAGGTTTGAGTATCCGGGCGACTTCGTCCAGAACTGATTTCCGATCAGTAATAAGATGAATTACATTGAGTCCTAGTACAGCATCCATACTCTCTGCCTCTGCCTGAAATCCTTCAAGGGTATTCTGGCTAAAGGTGATATTTTTCATACAAGCTTCACCTGCCCTACTACGCCCTATTTCCAACATCTTCCCTGATATATCGATCGCATCTATATGCTTGACGTGTGGTGCATGCTGGACAGCTGTAGCACCGGTCCCACATCCAAACTCAAGTATTTGCATCTCGGGTGTGAAGTATTTTTGGGTTTCAGCTAGTTTACGCTGATAGGAATCTTCATCTGAGATGGCGCTCTTCGCATAAGCTTCCGCTTTCCTGTCCCAGAACTGATCGGACTTATTCATAGTTTTGAGCTGTAGGTTGGCTTGTGATTAGGGTATAGCGTTATATCAAGTCGCTAATTTTTCACTCGCTTTCACTTTAATTCCTATATTGTTTTAGAGCTATGAGTGTATAGCTAACTTGCTAAGGGCTGGTAATCGAAGGTTCGATTGATGCTTTATACCTTTCTTATTCGAATTCAGGTGAATAAAACCTCTACCCTGTCTGATGAGCTGAATAACATTTTTTACTCCCATCTCTCAGATTGGCAGGGTAAATAGCCAGTAGGTTAATCCTACTGCAGGTATGGTACTCATTATTAATTTGGTTAAGCTGGTCGACTCCCGTTCTTCGTCCAGTCCAGCTTTATCCCCTTTGCTATGCTCAGTATTACCATGTTTTGGTTTCTTACCATGTAGCATCGCAGGTAACAGTGACTCTTTAAATTTAACCTTATACAAAATAATTGCCAGGATGTGTAATCCGACTAAGAACTGTAGGAGTAGCTGAATGGATTCGTGGATCTCACCTGCCAGTTCTGCGCTACTTTCACTTATAGAGTTATAGAAGGGACCATTCCAGATAATATCGTCCGTAGATAGCATGCCGGTGCTTAATTGGACCGCCAATAGTGATAACAATACAACGACCATCATGCTTCCGGCTGGGGTGTGCCCGTATAGCGGTTTATGCTGACCTCTCAGCAGTTTATTGGTGTATCTAATAGATGCTATCGGATTGAGGGTAAATGCGCTGAAACGCGCATACCTTGTTCCTAAGAAACCCCAGATAAGTCTGAAAGTGATTAAGCCTGTTAGCAGGTAACCTGTATAGAAATGCCACTCCATCAGATCATCACTTTCACCGCTTATGATCATAAAGATAAACAGGATTGCCAGTGACCAGTGAAACAAGCGGGTTGGAAGATCCCAGACTTTCATCATTGTGTCCATGATTGAGAGAGCCTCTAATAGAACCAAGAGAGGCCTCTTCTGAGGCCTTCTTGGTATTATCGGGTATTAAGCTTATTTTGCTTTGTAATCGTCGTGACAGGACTTACAGGATTTACCTACAGGGCCAAAACTCTTTTTCAGTGAGTCGAGATCATTACCTGCGTCACTTGCTAATTTCTCAACAGCTAATTGCCAGTCACTTTGCTTCTGTTTGACATCAGCAAAGTTTTCCCAAATACCAGGTTTAGCTTTGGTGTTATCCAGTTGACTGTTATCAGATCCCTTTGGCCAGAGCATGCCGTTATTTAGTTTGCTCAGATTGTAGATGTTATTTGCTGCGGTTGACGCAATGTCAGCATCGTAATCTTTCTTGCCTTTTACCATCGCACCCAAAATACCAAAGTTATATTTAATGATCTGGTAATACCCCTGTCGGGCATTGATCTCATCTTTAAATACCTCATCTGCGACGGCTGGTGCAGTGACTGTCGCCAGCATTGCTGTACAGAGTGTGATCTTTGCTAGTTGCTTCATTGCTAACTTTTCTCCCTGAGCTCTTCAGTGTTGACTTCGCTTTCCCGCATCATATCACTGCCTTATATTGATAACAGCTAATGTAGGTCAGAGATGGCGTAAAGATTTGTAAAGCGTCGTTGGTGTCAGCTCAAGCGCTCTAGTCAGGCCGGTTTAAATAGTACGTCTCTTTTCGGCTAATACCTCAATCCAGCGCATAAGAATTATTTTCTGGATTGAGGATAAGTGAAAGGCTTTGGGGATGGCTATTGCGACTATGATTGTGTTGTTTTTGCTGTGCAGACAGGTGGTTTCACGTGAAACATTGTTTGCTGGTAGTAATGTTACCTAGATAATTGATGCTGCAAAACTATGTAGGTCGTCATGAATAAGAGTTCCATGAGGCAGTGACTTTCCGCTTGATATAGTGCGCTGCCCTTTCCCGGTTTTGACTAAGATGGTTGTACAGTTTAGTTGTTTGCCGGCTTCAAGGTCACGCAAGCTGTCTCCGACTGTATAAGCACCGGTTAGATCATCAAGCTCAAACTTGTCTGCAATTTTTCTAAACATGCCTGGTAGTGGTTTTCTGCAGTCACAGTTATCGTCGGGGCCATGTGGGCAGAATTCAATGGAGTGTATTTTACCTCCAGCTTTCTCTACTAGATTGATCAGTTCCGTGTGCATTTCGTTCAGTGTTTCTAGCGTGAAATACTCTCTAGCTAAACCAGATTGATTAGTTGCGATACAGATTGTATAGCCTGCTTTGTAGAGGTCAGCTATTGCTTTGATGCTGCCGGGAATTGGGATCCATTCATCTAGTGTTTTCACATATGCGTCAGAGTCCTGATTGATAACGCCATCGCGATCTAGAATAATTAATTTATATGGATCAATTTGGTTCATATTGCTGCCTATTAGCAAGATCTGTTTTACCGTATTCTATCTAAATACTGCACAATAGCCGAGCTTGATTGGCATGTAACAGGAAGCTCCTGCTCATACTAGGAGTGCTAATTTCTAATTCACATTGCGCTAATTTAACCCTATGAAGGCCTAATGTTCGTTCCGGATGGTTTGTGCATTCTCTTCGTTATGTTGCTGGATCCAGTCATTTGATTGCTATTCAGGAGTTGGTCGCCGCTAATCACTCCTATGCAATCGTCTTGCTTGGCATGAGGGAAGTAAAGGTGCAAAGCCGATTTAGACGTGTCCTCATGCGGTTAGGATTCCCTTATCTGTTCTGAACCCTGCAACCAGACGGTATCGTTGATTGCTAGGTTATTTGGATCTATTTCTATATGTGCATTTGACGGTCGGTATGAGAATTAATATGTGTTCGTACACGTCGTGGCCATAAGTCCAGAGGCACCTAGTTCCAAGCAGGATCGAATCTATATATGTGATCTTGATGTTGGGAGAAACCAGGAGTTGGTACTCGGGTCTGTGTGCTTTAGATGCCTGCCCTGGCCCCTGTACTTACTGCGGTTGTGAGTTGCCTGTGTCGTCCTGAGCTATGTTCGGTGGTTCTAGGTCTGCTCTGCTTTTCTGTTTAATGGCCGTCTCGTCTAAACGCTGCCTTTATTCCTGCTGTTAGTGCTGTGATCCTGAATGGGCCTGCAATGAGATTGTCAGCACCTGGGTCTAGGGTGGTGGCTCTACCTGGTTTTACCGCTCTTGAAGTCAGCAGTAATAGCGTCGTTTGTTAGGAGTAATTCTTCCTTGCTTCACGGTCGTTCTCTTAACTTGATGGCTCTTGAGTTGAATATCCACGATCATCAAATCCTATAGTTTGTTCGTGTAAATTTTCTTCCTTCAGTGCAGTTACCAGGGTCTGTTGTCTGTGCATCTATATTAGTTAGGTGTGGTTTCATTCGTTTTCGTTCTCCTCTTGATATTCAATCATCAGGCTTTTATCTCGCATAACTATTGCCTCAAGTTTGGATTGAGTGGGTATGACCATGACCTCCCATCTGCAAACATTCTTTACCTCCGTATTTCTTGCGCGAGGCTTTTCTGTTCTCGCTGAAGGATGTTTCACGTGAAACAAAAAAAAACCGGCACAAAGGCCGGCTTTAGATGTTTAGATGAGGCAGTTAGCCAAGCACAGAGATGTCAGCGACACCTAAGAACAATGCGCGTAGCTGGCTAAGAAGAGCCAAGCGGTTGCTCTTAACCGCTTCATCATCCGCCATAACCATGACGTCTTCGAAGAAGGCGTCAGTTGATGCGCGAAGACTGGCTAATGACTCAAGCGCTTCTTGATATTTACCTTCTGCGAATAGTGGCGCTAGCGCAGCTTTTTGAGCTTCGATCTCGGCAGCCAGTGCTTTCTCGGCAGCTTCAGTTAGCAGTTCGTTATTAACGTCGGTAGTACCTGTTACACCCTGCTTGCTCAGGATGTTAGATACACGCTTGTTAGCAGCAGCTAGTGCTTCGGCTTCGGCTAGGGAGCGGAAGTGGTTAACTGCTTTAACTCGACGATCGAAGTCTAGTGGGCGGCTTGGTTTTAGCGCCAATACAGATAGGAATACTTCGGCATTGATATCTGCATCTTCGTACCACGCGCGGAAGCGCTCTAGCATGAAGTCTAGAACTTTATCTTCTAGGCCTTCGCGTGCTGGGAGATCGTTGTGGTTGTTGGCAGCGATGCTTAATAGCTCACGCAGATCCAGATCTAATTCGCGCTCTACGATGATGCGAAGTACGCCTAGCGCTGCACGACGAAGTGCAAATGGGTCTTTAGAGCCCGTAGGCGGCTGGTTGATACCGAATAGGCCCGTTAGGGTGTCCAGGCGGTCAGCGATTGCTACAGCGATGCCAGGTGCTGTCTGAGGTAGCTCGTCGCCAGCAAAGCGAGGCATGTATTGCTCATTCTGAGCGAGTGCTACATCCTGGTCTTCACCATCATTCAGCGCATAGTGGTAACCCATCAAACCTTGTAGGTCGGTGAATTCGTAAACCATGTCTGTAAGAAGGTCGGTTTTGCACAGTAGACCAGCGCGTTCTGCTTTCGCTTGATCCTGTTTTAGGGTCGCAGCGATCTTGCCTGATAGTGCGCTAATGCGAGCGGCTTTATCGTAAACAGTGCCCAGGTCTTTCTGGAATACGATGGTTTTGAGTTTCTCAACACGAGATTCCAGCGTGGTCTTTTTGTCAGTTTCGAAGAAGAACGCAGCGTCAGATAAACGTGGACGAATGACTTTTTCGTTACCTTCAATTACCTGCTGAGGATCTTTAGAAACGATGTTGCAGATCGTAGTAAAGTTAGGCAACAGGTTTCCATCAGCATTCAGGTGGTGGAAGTACTTCTGGTGCTCTTTCATTGAAGAGATTAGCGCTTGCGCTGGTACTTCAAGGAAGCTCTCTTCGAAACGGCCGGTTAATGCTACTGGCCATTCGTTAAGTGCGGTTACTTCATCAAGCAGGTCTTCGTCGATCTGAGCGACAGCATTCAGCTTAACGCCTTCAGCTTGAACTTGTTCGTTGATCATTGCTTTACGAACATCGTAATCGGCGATTACCATGCCTGGATTTTCTAGACGCTCAGCGTACTCAGATGGAGCGATCAATTCGATCTCTTGGTTGTAGTGGAAACGATGACCGCGAGTCTTACGACCCGATGTCAGACCAAGAATTTCACAATCTACAACTTCGTCACCGAATAGCATGACGAGCCAGTGAACTGGGCGGACGAATTCAACGCGAGATGCACCCCAGCGCATGCGCTTAGGGATAGGGAGTTTGTTCAGAGATGTTTCTACAAGCCCAGGTAGCAGAGAAGATGTCGCGTTGCCCACTTCTGTGTTCTTGAAGTTGTAGTACTCACCTTTGTTTGTATCGATCTTTTCAAGCTGATCGATAGTCACGCCGCAAGATCGAGCGAAGCCTTCTACCGCTTTTTCAGGTGCTTTTACAGATGGGCCGCGTTTTTCGATTTCGCGGTCAGCCTGTTTGTCGTCCAGCGCGCTAATCAAAACAGCCAGGCGGCGTGGAGATGCGTAGCTTTTTACATCGCCAAAGTTAACGCCTGCTTCTTTCAAACCTGCAGTGATGCCCGATGTGAAAGCATCAGAAAGGGTTTTAAGCGCTTTTGGAGGTAACTCTTCGGTACCTAGCTCAACGAGAAAATCATGTTGTGCCATTATTTGCTCTCCTCGCAGTTAGCCAGAACTTCTTGGCGTAGGGCTTCAGGTGCCAGTGGGAAACCTAGTTCTTTACGGGCATTAAAGTATGCGTGTGCGACTTCACGGGCTAGTGTGCGAACACGAAGAATAAAGCGTTGACGCTCTGTTACAGAGATCGCGTGACGCGCATCCAAAAGGTTGAACGTGTGAGACGCTTTAAGAACCTGCTCGTATGCAGGAAGCGGTAGCGGAGTTTCCAAGCTTAGTAGCTTGTTGCACTCAGCTTCGCAGTTGTCGAAGGTTTTGAATAGCTCTTCAACGTTTGCGTGCTCAAAGTTGAAAGTAGATTGCTCAACTTCGTTCTGGTGGAATACGTCACCGTAAGTCACTTTAGTGCCGTCTGGGTTGACTGCCCATGTGAGGTCATAAACGCTGTCTACGCCTTGTAGGTACATGGCAATACGCTCAAGGCCGTAAGTGATCTCGCCGGTCACTGGGTAACATTCAAGGCCACCTGCTTGTTGGAAGTAAGTAAACTGAGTTACTTCCATGCCGTTTAGCCATACTTCCCAACCAAGACCCCAAGCACCTAGTGTTGGAGACTCCCAGTTGTCTTCTACGAAGCGGACGTCGTGAACGCCAAGATCAATACCCATACGCTCAAGAGAGCCTAGGTATAGCTCCTGAATGTTGTCAGGAGATGGCTTAAGAACAACCTGGAACTGGTAGTAGTGCTGCAGACGGTTAGGGTTTTCACCGTAACGGCCATCCGTTGGACGACGACTCGGCTGCACGTATGCAGAGCGCCAGGTTTCTGGTCCAATTGCGCGTAGGAAAGTTGCAGGATGGAAGGTGCCTGCACCAACCTCCATGTCAAGCGGTTGTATGATTACACAGCCCTGCTCTGCCCAGTATTCCTGCAGAGCAAGTATCAGCCCCTGAAATGTACTTACGTCTGGGGTCGCCTTGTCAGTCACAGCGTTTCACCTTTTACAAAAAGTGCCATTATCATCACCCAAAATTAGCGGAAACAGCACCAGATTAGCCCGAAAAATTAGCCGGCAATTATACAACAAAAAATGACCAGTCGGTGGTGGCTTGAGGGGTGATAGAGGCTTTTTTGTAGAAATAATGGGCAGAAAGGAGTTCTGCCCATGAAGGAGGTGCTTAATAATCGAGGCAGAGGTACTTCAGGGTTTCGATAACTTGCTCGGTATTTTCTGCGACAGCGTGAGCACAGGCATCGATCTCTTTAAGGGGGTGAGTCAGTTCGGGGGCATGCTCAACGATGAGTGATTTACCATTGGCAATAGCAAAACCGGCATCGAATGCTGCATTCCATTGACGGTATTTGTCACCAAAACGAACGATCACAATATCCGCTCTCTTGATCGCTGTCATATGGCGCATCGTATTCATCTTTGCGGACTTGTGGTCTGTCCAAAAATTTGAAGCCTCTGGCCCCAGAATCTCAGTAGCACAGCCGTCACTTGAGCCATGATCGGTATTAGGGGTTAAAACATCGATGGGTAATCCATTCTGATTGATCGCTTTCTTGATCTTGTCGCGCCAATCGGTGTGGATCTCTCCAGAAAGATAAACGGTGTAACGCATCTCTATACTCTTCTTATCAGTTGGTGGCAGAAGCTAAAACTGTTTAACGCTTCCAGAAAGCGGGTGTAAACAGAACCAGTAGTGTAAATACTTCCAGGCGCCCCAGAAGCATAGCGAAGCAAAGAACCCATTTAGCGGGTTCATTCAAGTCGCCGTAATGTGCTGAAACATCACCTAACCCCGGCCCCAAATTATTAAGGGTTGCCCCGACTGCTGACCAGGCCGTCACCTGATCGAGTCCTGTTGCCAACAAGACAATCAGCATGATGACAAAGACAATCAGGTAGACCGAAAAGAACCCCCATACCGCTTCGAGCACTTTATCTGAGATCGGCTTTTTACCCAGTTTAACCGGTATGATCGCATTGGGGTGAACCAATCGTTGGATCTCCCGGTAACCCTGTTTGAGGATCAGTAACACACGGATAACCTTCATTCCGCCACCGGTTGAACCTGCACAGCCGCCCGCAAATGCGGCAACGAACAATAGAAAAGGCAGCATAACAGGCCAGTGGGCAAAATCGGCAGTGGCGAAGCCGGTCGTAGTGGCGATGGATACCACCATAAAAGCAGCTTTACGTAGTGACTCGCCCGGAGTGTAGGTGTTAGTGACAATCAGAGCGACCAGTGCAATCAGAGTGATGCCCGCCAGGGTGGATAGGTAAAACTTAAACTCCGGATCCTTGAGGTAATGCATAAGCGTATGCTGACGCCAGGCAAAAAAATGCAAACCAAAATTGACTGCTGAGATTGTCATAAAAAAGATGCAGATCAGCTCAATCGCAACAGAATCAAAGTAGCCGATACTGGCGTCATGAGTTGAAAATCCGCCGATAGCAACCGTCGAAAAGCTATGACTGATAGCGTCGAAAACATCCATGCCTGCAAGCCAGTACCCCGCTGCACAGGTTAGGGTGAGTGAGAGGTAGATATACCAGAGGGCTTTTGCCGTTTCTGTAATACGGGGTGTGAGTTTCGAATCTTTAACCGGGCCTGGTGTTTCCGCGCGGTAGAGCTGCATCCCACCGATTCCCAGCATGGGCAGGATAGCAACAGCCAGAACGATAATACCCATGCCTCCGAGCCACTGTAGCTCCTGGCGGTAAAAGAGAATGGATTTAGGTAGAGCGTCGATTCCGGTAATGACCGTCGCTCCCGTCGTCGTGAGACCTGAGAGTGATTCAAAAAGAGCGTCGATAAATGTGAGGTGGGGACTTTCTGTTAGCATAAACGGAAATGCACCAAACAACCCCAGCACCGACCAGAAGAGAACAGTGATCAGGAAGCCATCACGAGTACGCAAATCTTGTCGAACACGGTAGACCGGTATCCAGATAAAAAAACCGGTCATCAGGGTGATGAGAAACCCTGAGATGAATGCAAGTTCAGCGCCATCGTTATACAGATAGGAGATAGCCAGCGGAGGCAACATTGAGATGCTGAAGATCATCAGCAGTATGCCCAGAATACGAAGGATAACTTTGTAATGCATCTACGCTGATTCCGCTTAGAAAAATGTCAGGCCAACCTGGAACAGACGCTCAACTTCATTGATACGTCGCTTATCAACCAGAAACAGAATTACATGGTCCCCGCTCTCGACCACGACATCATCGTGAGCGATGAGTACCTCATCATTACGAACAATCGCACCGATTGTTGTACCTGGTGGGAGATTAATCTCCTCAATAGTACGTCCAACCACCTTTGATGAGGATTTGTCGCCATGCGCGACCGCTTCCAGTGCTTCTGCAGCTCCACGCCGCAGAGAGTGAACCGCGACAACATCACCACGGCGAACATGTGTCAGCAGTGCGCCAATGGTAGTTTGTTGAGGTGATATCGCGATATCGATCGCACCGCCCTGAACCAGATCAACATAGGCGGGGTTGTTAATCAGGGTCATCACAGTACGAGCGCCCTGTCGTTTCGCCAGCATAGAGGCCATGATATTGGCCTCGTCATCATTGGTCAGCGCACAGAACACGTCTGTGTCTTCGATGTTCTCTTCAATCAGTAGCTCGCGATCTGATGCGCTGCCCTGTAGCACAATGGTGTTGTCGAGGTTGCGGGCAAGATGGTTACAGCGACGTATATCGCGTTCGATGATCTTAACCTGACAGTGATCTTCAATGGACTCTGCCAGGCGTGCACCAATATTACCGCCGCCAGCGATAATGATACGTTTATAAGGGTGATCCAGACGGCGAAGTTCGCTCATCACCGCACGGATATCTTTGCGGGCCGCAATGAAAAATACCTCATCATCCGCCTCGATCACGGTATCCCCTTTCGGGATGATTGGGCTACCGCTTCTGAAGATAGCCGCTACACGGGTATCTACCGAAGGCATATGGGCACGTAGGTAGGAGATCTCACGGCCTACGAGTGGGCCACCGTAATACGCTTTTACAGCAACCAGTTGAGCCTTGGCATCGGCGAAATCAAGCACTTGAAGTGCGCCGGGGTGTTGAATCAGACGTTTAATATGCTTGGTTACCAGAAGCTCAGGACTGATACGTACATCGATAGGAATGCCCTTCTCGCCAAAGATCTTCTGGTTCTTGTTGAGATAATCATGCTCGCGAACACGGGCAATCTTGGTCGGAGTGTTGAAGAGGGTCTGACCAACATGACAGGCAATCATATTGACTTCATCGGAGTTGGTTACCGCAATCAGCATATCGGCATCCTGGGCACCGGCCTGATCAAGTACCGATGGATAGGATGCTTTGCCCTCGATCGTACGAATATCGAGTCGGTCCTGAAGTTCTCGTAATCGACCTGTGTCTGTGTCGACGACGGTAATGTCGTTGTCTTCGCTTGCCAGGTTTTCAGCCAGTGTGCCGCCAACCTGTCCGGCACCAAGAATAATGATCTTCATGATCAGCCTTTTACTGCTGCTTGGATGCTTAAAGTAAAGCCTATCGCTATGAGCTTACTCTGTTTTTTCCAGCAGTGCATAATAGAAACCATCATGACCACCCACTTGTGGGAATAGTTGGCGGCCAACTTCTCTTTCAATACCCCATCCTGCTTTGATCGGCAGATGGGTTACATCATCTGTTTCAGCTATAAAACGTTTTACCAGACGTTCGTTTTCCTGTGGAAAGATCGAGCAGGTTGCATACAGTAGCTGGCCTCCAGGTTTTAGCATGGGCCAGCAGTTGCTTAAAATAGCAAACTGAAGTTGCGAAATGGTATGAATATCCTCTCCTTTCCGCAGGTACTTTATATCCGGGTTTTTACGGATAACGCCGGTGGCGGAACAGGGGGCATCCAGCAGAATACGGTCATAGTGTTTACCGTCCCACCATTCCTGTGTTGAAGCGTCTGCGATCAGAACATTGGCTTTGAGCCGCAGTCGTTTCAGATTTTCGTTGATACGGGTTGCGCGCTTCCCTTCCAGCTCGATCGCGTCAACAGTGTTCAGATTGGCTTGGGATTCAAGAATGTGAGACAGCTTGCCACCCGGAGCAGCACAGGCATCAAGAACACGGAAGCCCGGTTGGAGATTAAGAAGTTCGGTAGCGAGCTGTGCAGCTTCATCCTGAACACTGAATGCACCTACGTCATATCCGGGAAGGCTTTCTACATTTAAAGAGCCATCCAGGCGAATGCCTACTGAGCTGTGTTCGGTTTCTGTGGCTCCGATTATAGGCAGCAGCTGTTTTAAGTAGCTTGCTCTGTCAGTGGCGCGCTTATTAATACGAAGTGTCAGCGGTGCTTGTGTGTTGTTAGCTTCAAGTATCTGTTGCCAGTGTTGAGGCCAGTTATTTTTTAGCTTAGCGATCATCCAGTCTGGATGGTTATAACGGTAGGATTCATTCTCAGCCAGCTCTGTTTCGAGAATATCCTGTTCACGTTGAAAGCGGCGCAGCAGGGCATTGATCACCCTACCAGCCCAGGCTTTATCAATCTCTTTGCAGGCTTCAACACACTCATTGATGGCAGCATGTTCGGGTATGCGGGTGTGTTGCAGTTGATACAAACCGATGAGTGCAATCGCTTTAATATCGATATCTCGAAACTTAAACGGCCGGTTTTGCAACAGCTTGATAATACAGTTCAGCTGAGGGTGATAGCGCATCGTGCCGTAGCAAAGTTCGCGTAGTAAGCCGCGGTCTTTCTCAGGGCAGCGACGCTCGACAGCCGCAAAGTGCGTATTGAGTGAGCCTTTATTTTTAAGTAAAGGGGTTAATACCTGTGCGGCAAGTACGCGAACATTGGTTGTCATCTATGGTTACCCTAATCGGACGCCTGCGCTGAATTGCTCGCGTTTGGAGTTTAGAACCGCTGCGGTATCCATTGGCTTTTTACCTGGGAGCTGTAGCTGGGTCATTTTGATCGCATCTGTGCCACAGGCTACAACGATACTTTTTTTATCAGAAGCGAGTATTTCACCAGGGTGGCCTGACGCATTCACGATCTCGCAACCGAGTAATTTAATCAGGTCGTCACCGTGTTTAAAGGTGACAGCGATTCGTGGGCTGAGCGCCCTGAGTTGAAGGTCGATCTGAGAGGCACTGTTTTCCCAATCGATGCAGCCCTCGTTTTTGCTTAGCTTGCTGGCGTATGTCGCAAGCGAGTCTTCCTGGGGCTCTGGTTTAGCGCAATCAGTTTGCAAAAGTTTTAGGGTGGAAATTAGGGCATCACACCCAATGGTTTCCAGGCGTTTGAACAAGCCGGCTGCTGTGTCAGTGCTTTCAATTGCGGTTTCAACTTTGTAAAGCATATCTCCGGTATCGAGGCCTTCATCCATCTGCATGATAGTGACACCGGTTTTATTATCTTGTGCGAGCATCGATCGCTCAACAGGTGCAGCTCCCCGCCAGCGAGGGAGGAGTGATCCATGAACATTGATGCAACCCAATCTAGGGATATCCAGAACCGCTTTTGGTAGGAGCATGCCATAGGCAACTACAACCACGATGTCTGCTTTCAGGTTGGTAAGTACTTGCTGCTCTTCGGCGGTTTTTAATGTTGCAGGCTGATAAACGGGAATCTCATGTTTAATAGCGAGCTCTTTGACGGGGCGTGGTGCCAGCTGATTTTTACGTTTGCCCTTTTTGTCAGGTTGGGTGTATACAGCGATCACCTCATGCTCTGAATCCAAAAGAGCCTGCAGGTTAGCGGCTGCGAAATCTGGAGTGCCCGCAAAAATAATGCGTAGTGCTTTATCCGACATGAATCTTCTCCAAAGAAAAACAGGCCTGCTGGAATCCCGGCAAGCCTGTTAAAAAGCTTAAAAGTAGTTTTACGCCTGTTTTTCCTGCATTTTGTGGATCTTCTCAAGCTTGTTCTTAATACGATTACGCTTCAGCATCGAGATATAATCTACAAACAGCTTGCCATTCAGGTGGTCCAGCTCATGTTGGATGCAGACGGCCAGAAGACCTTCTGCTTCGAGTTCATAGGCTTCACCGTTGTAATCCAGTGCATTGAGTTTGACGCGCTGCGGTCGTTTCACATCTTCATAAAAGCCGGGTACAGACAGGCATCCTTCCTGATATTTTTGCTCCTCATCATCCAGAACTTCGAATTCTGGATTGATCAGAACCAGTGGTTCATTCTGTTCTTCAGAAACATCAATTGTGACGATGCGTTTATGAATATTGACCTGAGTTGCAGCCAGGCCGATACCTGGAGCTGCATACATGGTCTCGAACATGTCGTCGATTTGACTGCGGATCTCGTCATCAACGGATTCAACAGGTTCGGCAATAGTGCGTAAACGAGGATCTGGATATTCTAGGATGGTCAGTTTAGCCATGAGATAAGTCTATTTAATCGAGTTACAGTGGGCTATTGCATGGGAATCATGGTGCAAGACATGGTAAGTTAGTCCTACATCGCAGAATTCTGATTTTATGCTCTATTTTTCAGCCTGATAGCCGAAAGATAATATCGAGATCAATAGCGAAATAAATTATTCTGCCTATTATACTGATTAGAACGCTCAATGCATTGTCGTTACTTCATTCCCCTGCTAGTTTTAGGGGTTGAGGTAATAAGGGAACTGGACATGAAAAAATTGTTATGCGGTTTGTTTGCCTTGGTGATGATTTCTCTTACGCCTGTTCAGGCGGAAACACGGAAAGACAATCTACTTCTTCGTGATGATCATCCCCAGGAATATGTGGTCGTAAAGGGAGATACGTTGTGGCATATCTCCGGCAGATTTCTGCAAAGCCCGTGGAAGTGGCCTGAAGTATGGGGCGTGAACCCGCAGGTTGATAATCCTCATCTGATATACCCTGGTGACATCATCTACCTAACATGGGTTGATGGCAAACCGCGTTTAGGGTTGAAACGAGACATCTACCCACGTGCACGTGTTTCTCCATTGGAGCGCCCTATCCCCGCGATCCCTCTGAAAGATATCAATAGCTTCCTGAACGACAACCGTGTGATGTCTGAGGATCTGCTTAAAGATGCTCCGTATGTGCTTGGCGGTCAGAACAATCGTATTATTGCGGGTGCCGGTGATCGCATCTATGCACGGGGCAAATTGCTGGAAAATGAACCGAGACAGGGAATTTATCGGGCATCAAATGAGTATGTGGATCCTGAAACAGAAGAGTTTCTGGGTTATGAGATGCTGAAAATAGCCGATGCTGATGTTGCAACTCAAGCAGAAGATATCATCACACTCGATGTGATTAAATCGCACAAAGAGATCCGGGTTCTGGATCGTGTTGTACCGACAGAAGAGGCTCGGATCGATTCTATTTTCTATCCTAAACCTTCACCTGAAGGTGTTAGTGGCAGCATTTTATCCGTCTTGAGCGGTGTACAGGATGCGGGTCAGTTTAACGTAGTGGCAATTAACCGTGGTGAACGGGAAGGGCTCGAAAGCGGGCATGTATTTGCGATCTACCGTCGGGGTGAAGTGATCAAGGATCCGATTACTAAAGAGATGGTGACGCTGCCACAAGAACGCTCGGGTGAACTGATGGTTTTCAAAGTGTTTGAAAAGGTCAGCTACGGTTTGATTATGGAAAGCACCGATGTCGTATCTATCGGTGATGAGATACGTGAACCTTAAGGAATAAACAATGACGGCTGATCCAAGGGACTGGATCGCCGTTGCTGCTCTGCCCCATCTGGGGCCTGCTTCATATAAACGGCTTTGGGAAAAAGGCTGGACGCCTGAAACGCTCCTGAATGCGTCTGAAGCGGACTGGCAACGGCTGGGACTGAAAAGAGAAACAATAACCGCTTTAAACCAATTACAGTGGGGTTCCTCTCCTATAGTGGAGCTTTTGATCAGTAAAGCTCTGACGTGGTCAGAAAGCTGTGACCTCAACCACATTATTCCAATCACTCATTCCGATTACCCTACCCTTCTGAAAGAGATTCATGATCCTCCTCCGCTACTTTTTGTCCGGGGGAACCTCACAGCGATTGGGCTGCCACAGCTAGCAATTGTTGGAAGCCGTAAAGCCTCATCGAGCGGGATTAGAATCGCTTATGAGTTTGCCAGCTACCTTTCTCAGAGAGGGCTCACCATTAACTCTGGGTTAGCTTTGGGTATTGATGCAGCCGCCCACCAGGCTGCTGTAAACGTGAAACTACCTACAGTGGCTGTGTTGGGTACGGGGGCGGATAAGATTTACCCTGCGCGAAACCGTAGTCTGGGGAGTGAGATCATTAGGCAAGGTGGCGCATGGGTCAGTGAATTTTTCCCTGAAACACCTCCGCTGGCTAGCCACTTTCCTCGCAGGAACCGTATTATCAGTGGTATGAGTGTCGGAGTGCTGGTGGTAGAGGCTGCACCTAAAAGCGGATCATTGATAACTGCTCGTGTGGCAATTGAACAGGGGCGGGAAGTATTTGCAATACCTGGTGGGTTGAATAACCCTATGAGCCGGGGGTGTAATCAGTTGATTAAATCCGGGGCCAACCTGGTTGAGAGTGCAGATGATATTGTTAGTGAGCTTGGGTCGTTATTGGGAGTTATGGCACCTGAGCCCAAAGAGCCCTTAGGCAGATCTGTAGATCTGGTATTAAGTGAAATGGAAAGGCGTCTACTTGATCAGATGGGCTATGATCCTAT
The DNA here is from genome assembly GCF_947498015.1 of uncultured Neptuniibacter sp. GTDB lineage: Bacteria > Pseudomonadota > Gammaproteobacteria > Pseudomonadales > Balneatricaceae > Neptuniibacter. Next base: position 21,147 of record NZ_CANMIR010000010.1, on the reverse strand, counting down.
CTCAGTGGATACGCTCTGTGAGCGCACCGGCTCTGATATAGCTACATTAAGTGTAAGTCTGGTGGAGCTTGAGCTAAAAGGTGTGATTGAACAGAGCTTTGGTGGCTACATAAGGTGTTAATAATCCACAGTTTTTTCATGGCTAAATAAAAAGTAATATCGACCTGCTTATCTATAGATTTTTTATATATATCTATGACCTATCAATAGTTGCAAATCGTGCGTTGAACATTTAGTGTTCAGCCCTCTTAAATTAATTTATCTGAGACGAAAATGAGCAAACCATTTGTTGCGATTTTGATGGGGTCTGATTCTGACCTGCCTGTAATGACCGCTGCTGTAGACGTTCTGCGTTCATTGGAAGTTGAGTTTGAGATTAAAGTTAGTTCTGCACACCGTACACCTGTTCAGACTCACGACTATGTTAAAGATGCCGATGCTCGTGGTGCTGTTGTGTTCATCTGTGCAGCAGGTATGGCGGCACACCTTGCTGGTGCTGTTGCTGCGAACACAACTAAGCCTGTTATTGGCGTACCAATCAACTCCTCTTTGGATGGTCTGGATGCGTTGCTATCAACTGTTCAGATGCCTGGTGGTATTCCAGTTGCTACAGTGGCTATTGGTAAAGCTGGTGCGAAAAACGCAGCTTACCTGGCTTCGCAGATCATGGCTGTAGGCGATGCTGATCTGGCTGAACGACTGAAGCAGGAGCGTCTGGCTAACACTGACGCTGTTGTTGCTAAAGATGCAGCTTTGCAGGAGAAACTGCAGAAAGGTGAGCTGTAATCTGACTTCCGACTGGTGGCACGTCCACCAGTCAGTTAGGGCGATACGCCGCGGTGGTGTTATCGCCTATCCTACCGAAGCGGTCTGGGGATTAGGGTGTGACCCTTTTAACCAGAAGGCTGTGTCCCATCTCCTCGACATTAAGCGGCGTCCGATGCATAAAGGACTGGTATTAATTGCCGGTAATTTATCGCAGATAGAGTTCCTTCTCGAAGATCTCACGACTGAAGAATATGACAAAGTGACGGCTAGCTGGCCTGGTCCCTACACATGGATTATTCCGGATCGTAGAGGCTTAATTCCTGCTTGGATAAAAGGGAAGCATCACGCTGTAGCTGTGAGAGTGAGTGATCACTCACTTGTTAAGGATCTAACGGAATCCTATGGTTCATTTCTTGTTTCGACTTCTGCAAATCCCGCAGCGCATGAACCTGCAAGGGATTTATTGAGAGTAAAGACTTACTTCGGAAATGAGCTTGATTATGTTCTTCCGGGAAGTTTGGGTAAATTGGCCCAGCCTACACAGATTCGCGACCTGCAATCTGATCGTTTAGTGCGTGCCTGATTTAATTGTGAGTGAATACTATGTCTGCACCAAATATTGATGCCGTAAAAGAGTACCTGTTGGGTTTGCAAGATGCGATCTGTGACGCACTTGAAAAAGCTGATGGTGAAGGAACATTCTTCCAGGATGAGTGGAAGCGAGAAGCCGGAGGTGGCGGACGTACACGAGTGCTGGCTGATGGTGGCATCATTGAGAAAGGGGGAGTGAATTTTTCCCATGTATTTGGTGATAAATTACCAGGTTCAGCAACCGCACATCGACCGGAACTAGCTGGAAGAAGCTTTCAGGCGATGGGGGTTTCTTTAGTGATTCATCCTCGCAACCCCTATATTCCGACCTCCCATGCGAACGTACGTTTCTTTATCGCAGAGAAAGAGGGTGAAGATCCGGTTTGGTGGTTTGGTGGTGGTTTTGACCTGACTCCCTATTATGGCAATGATGAAGATTGTCAGTTCTGGCATCAGACTGCTAAGGATGCATGCGATCCATTTGGAGCCGATATCTATCCGCGCTTTAAAGAGTGGTGCGATGAATATTTTTATCTGAAGCATCGGGATGAACCGCGGGGTATCGGTGGTTTATTCTTTGACGACCTGAATGAATTAGGTTTTGAGAAAAGCTTTGCGCTGATGCAGTCAATCGGTAATGCCTACATTCAGGCGTACTTGCCGATTATAGAACGTAACAAAGATCGCGAATATGGTGAGCGCCAAAGGGACTTCCAGCTTCATCGACGAGGGCGTTACGTCGAATTCAATCTGGTATTTGATCGCGGCACGTTGTTTGGCCTGCAGTCAGGCGGTCGTACTGAGTCGATCCTGATGTCCCTTCCTCCTGAAGTTCGTTGGGGCTATGACTGGAAGCCTGAAGCGGGGACTGAAGAAGCGGTTTTGTATGAGCGTTATTTGAAGCCACGTAACTGGCTGGCAATCTAACCCAGGATTTAACTCTTAAAGGACATTGTCGCGATGAGCGATCGATACGCAGTCTTTGGTAATCCCATTAAGCACTCAAAGTCACCGGATATTCATCGCGCCTTTGCGGAGAGTACATCGCAGGCGCTGACTTACGAAGCGATCTGCGTGCCTGAAGCAGAGTTTGAGGCGCAGGTTAAAGCTTTCCTGAGCGAAGGTGGTGGTTTAAATATTACAGTTCCATTTAAGCAGAGAGCATGGGCGCTGTCAGATGTGCGTAGCCCACGCGCAGAGCTGGCTGGTGCGGTAAATACACTCTACCAAAATGAGAAGGGTCAAATCTGTGGTGATAATACCGATGGAATAGGCATGGTCCGGGATATTATCAGCAACCACGGTGGCATCATCAAAGATAAGAAGGTGTTAATTCTCGGAGCTGGTGGTGCCGTTCGAGGGGTGCTTCAACCGGTTCTGGAGCAGCAGCCTTCAAAGGTGGTGATCGCAAACCGTACCGCATCCAAGGCGGTAGAATTAGCGGCGCTGGTAGAGGAATTTGGCGATGTTCAAGGGTGTGGCTATGAAACATTGGGCAGGGAATGTTTTGATCTGATCATTAATGGAACCTCTGCAAGTCTTCATGGTGAGCTGCCTCCCCTTCCTGATCAGATTCTGGCTGAAAATGCCTGGTGCTATGACATGATGTATGCGGCTGAGCCGACAGCATTTTGTCGTTGGGCGAGCGAAAAAGGTGCGGTAAAAGCATTAGATGGTTTGGGTATGCTGGTGGAGCAGGCAGCCCAGTCATTCTATATCTGGCGGGGGGTTGAGCCGGATACTACTGCCGTTATCCAACAGCTTCGCAGTTCATTAACTGCTTGATTTTAATACAGCAGTAACCACATTGAGCTTTATCTTTTCTAAGCTTGCATGAGGAGCTTTCGCGGCGTATAACTGCAAGAAACACGTATCAACGTGAACTTTCTTCAGACCGCTGCGGGAGTACCTTATGGTAACGGAAACCCGACTTTCTACTGAGCAACTTTATCGTAGTTGTGACCCAGAGCTACTTCCTTTCAAAACAACGGCAACTCTGAAGCCGTTTTCTGGTTTTTTTGGGCAAGAACGTGCCATTGAGGCGATGGACTTTGGTATTGGCATGCGCCGTCCGGGTTACAACCTGTTTGTTATGGGTAACCCACATACAGGGCGTTTTTCATTTGCCATGGAAAACCTCAAAGCGATTGCCAAAAAAGAGAAAAAACCGGGTGATTGGGTTTATCTGAATAACCTCAAAGACAATCGTAACCCGCTCGCAATCCCCTTTCCGGCAGGTAAAGCCCAACAGTTCAAGCGAGATATTAAAAATCTGATTGGTACGGCTCTGACCGAGATGCCAGCCGCTTTTGAAAGTCCCTCCTATCAACGGAAAAAGAGTAAGATCGAGCGAGATCTGAATCGATATTATGATCAGGCGATCGAAGGGGTTGAGCGGGAAGCCCGAGAGCATAGTATTGCTGTCTACCGTGATGCTGGCAGCATCGGTTTTACGCCGGTAGCAGAAGGTCAGGCGATGGATGAAGCGCTTTTCTCGCAACTACCCGAAGAGGTGCGTGACAGCTTCACAAAAGCGATCTCGGATCTTGAAGACAAGTTGAATGAAGCTCTGACAGAACTCCCCCTATGGCGTAGGGAAGCTGCAGAAAAACTGAAAAACCTTGATCGTGACACCGCACGCGAATCGATTTCTCCGCTGTTTCAGCCCCTTAAAGATAAGTATGCCAATATATCCGCTGCGGCTGAGTATCTGACGGAGATGGAAACCTCTCTGGTAAAGAACTGCGGAGAGATCGTTGGTGAAGAGAAAGTTTTAGAGCCTGTTACCGACGCGACGCGACGCAGTTATATGGAGAGTAACTACGGCGTTAACCTGTTGGTTGATAACGAGAAAGTGAAAGGGGCTCCGGTCATTTATGAGGCTCATCCTAGTTATGAAAACCTCTTTGGCAGGGTTGAATATACCTCTGAAATGGGAGCACTTTCGACCTCGTATAAGTTGATCCGACCGGGAGCACTGCACCGTGCAAACGGTGGTTATCTCGTCCTTGAGGCTGAGAAACTGTTAGAGCAGCCTTTTGTCTACGGTGCCTTGAAACGCGCGTTGAAATCGCATGAGATTCGGATTGAAAGCCCGGCCAGTGAGTATACGGGTATCAGTACCATCACACTGACGCCACAGGCGGTCCCATTGTCCGTAAAAATTGTGGTGATCGGGGCTCGAAACATCTATTACCTGCTGCAGGAGCTGGATCATGATTTTGAAAAGATGTTCCGTGTGGTGGTTGATTTTGATGAGGATGTGAAGCGTACCCCTCAGATGATCCGTAATTATGCGCGTTTGATGAAAACATTGGCGGAGGAGGAAAATCTAGCCCCTCTGACTCGACGTGCAGTGGCCCGTTTGGTGGAGCATAGCTCCCGGCAGGCTCAGGATCAGGATCTTCTCTCTGCGCATATCGGTGAGCTTGTAGACCTGCTCTGTGAAGCTGATTTTAAGCGTATAAAAGAGGAAGATGAGCTGATCAATGCGGATCATGTTGAGATGGCATTGAATGCTAAAGAGCGCAGAACGTCTCGAATGTCTGAAAAAATTGAGGAGGGGATCCTCAATGAAACCGTGTTGATCGACACTCAGGGAGAAGCGGTTGGTAAAGCAAACGGACTAACCGTTTTGCAGGTAGGCGATGTCGCATTTGGTACACCGGCCCGTATTACCGCTACGGTTCACCCGGGTAACCGTGGGATTGTGGATATTGAGCGTGAAGTGACCTTGGGGCAGCCTATACACTCCAAAGGGGTGTTAATTCTGTCTGGATTTCTGGGTCATCATTACGCGCAAGATTTCCAATTGGCTATCTCTGCCAGTATCGCCCTGGAGCAGTCGTATGGTTATGTGGATGGTGATAGTGCTTCGCTGGCTGAAGTCTGTACCCTACTTTCCGCATTGACTCACATTCCGATCAGTCAAAATTTTGCGACCACCGGTTCTATCAATCAATATGGCGAAGTTCAGGCGATTGGTGGGGTGAATGAGAAGATTGAGGGGTTCTTCAATCTTTGTAAAACCCGTGGACTGAATGGGGAGCAGGGGGTGATTATCCCTAAGGCAAACGTCCGTAATTTGATGCTTAAGGATGAAGTTGTTGAAGCGGTCAGGCAGGGAATGTTTTCCGTTTATGCGGTTGCCCATGTGGATCAGTGCCTGGAGATACTGATGGGCCGTAAAGCTGGATGGCGTAAGGAAGACGGTAGCTTTACCCAGCGGAGTATCAATGCTCAGGTGGTGAAACGGTTACGGGAAATGTCTCAGGCAAAGTCTGGCGCTGATAAGTCATAGAAGAGGAACCATCTACCGGGCAGGGATTAATCTGAGCCAATGGGGTGACAGCAGAAAGTAGCTATTCCCCTATCAGGGATGAGGGGATATGATGCGCAAATAGAAGCAGACTGAATCAGGTCAATACTCTGCTTCTCAACAGTATTGTGACCACCGGTGGCGATGATTGAAGGGGTATTCGCCACCGGTTGGTCACACTAAATTATCAAGCCTTATGTAGCGCTTAAAACTCCGAGATTAGCACTAAATTGACGGTATCTGTCTCTGATCCCTCTGTATCCTCATCTCGCACAAATTCAGCTGCAATTGACGTGCCCTCACTGATCTCGCGTTCAAGGCCGAGCACGGTTCGTTCTGCATCAGCCGCGCCATCAGCATCCGTATCATCGATCTCACTCCAGCCCAGATAAAATGTAGCAAGCTCTGCTTTATAGCCTGCATTCAGGGCCAGGAACGTTGGGTCAGTGTTGGTACCATCCAGCTCCAGGTATTCTGCTGAAAATGCAGCAGGGCCAAGTTCAGCCATCGCGTTGACACGCCATGCTCCGTCAGCTTCATTGCCATCAACGAGATCAGCCATATCCGCATCACTGAGATCGCTGACATAACCTGCTCCTAAAGTGAAACCTTCTGTTGCCGTAACAGAGAGGTTCAGGCCCAGTGAGTTAATGGAATCGCCATCATCATTGTTGAAAGCGTAAATATCGGCGGCGATGGTCTCGCCACCAAAACTAACCATTGCCATCCCTTCAGTAATATCAAAGAAATCGTCAGTCAGAGGCGATGTCCAACCTGCATCGTTGATAGCGGCGACTGGGATAGGGGCCAGACCAGCTGTCAGTATAGCCGGGCTTGTGTCGTTACCGATGACAGCAAAGGCCTCAGAAAGCTCAATATCACCCTCGTCTCCGTTGTATTCAATGAGTGTAGCGATCGATAGCTTATCATTGATCTCTGCTTCAACTGCCAGCTCAAATGTATCTACAGCAATATCACTGGAAGAGTTGTTATCTGCTGCTTCAGCGTGGGTTGCGAGTAGTTCTAAGGTGCCTGATACGGAGACATTTTCGGCGAAGCCTCCCGTTTGATCGGTGACTTCCTGCTTAGCGAGTGTTGCCTGCTGTGCAGCTAACTGAGACTCCAGTTGGGCAATTCGTGCTTTCATCGCGGCGAGTTCTTCTGAAACCCCTGCAACGGCAGGTGCTGAAGTGGCTAAGGCTGCAGAGATAAGTGATGCCAGGACTGTTTTCTTCATAGTGTTTACCCTTCAAAAATTAAAGTTATAACGTGGTGAGGTTGGATATATGCTCTGTGACTGATGAGGTCACGGCAGATGTTTTTAGTAGAAACTGAGTAGATGGTTATCCCAGGCGATAGGGGTGTTCAGAGTAAGTGATAGCTTTTCCCTCTCTTGCCTTAGGAGGTTATAGCGGTAGCAGTGACCTCTTCCGGTGCTGATAAGAAATTCGCCCGGTTGATAGGTTCGGGCAATGCCACACCCATCACGACTGCTTATTTTGTCGATGTACTGAGATTTACCTTGGGCCCAGAATGTAATCAGGTTACCTCGGGGTGATGAGATCGCAACAAATTCACCGCTTTTGTCAAAGCGTACGCTGCCACAATACTGCTTCATGGCTGAATTGACAGCGGCCGGGGCTCTGACAAGTCTTAGCGCCTCGCCCCTTGAATGGAATGCGACTAGTGGTACATCGTCGCGTTTATCTCCCTGATATTGAAGCCCTATTGCAACCCTGTCTTTAGGGTTTATATCGAAATGTCTGATACTCAATTGCTGCAGCTCTTCAGGCATATAGACCTGTTCGATCACTCTCCCAGAGGCCAGATCAATATATGCGAGCGAAGGCTGCATGCTATCAAGGTTCAGCTTTGCCCTACCCTGGTCCGGATGGGTGAGAATACCACCGTTTGCCACCAGCAGCGTTTTGCGGTCACTCATCATCTTTAACTCGTGGGGGCCGATACCGCCCGAGTGGAACTGACCGATGATTTTATAATCGTGATAGACATCACGGACTGAAATCATCCCATTGCCAGTGGTAATATCATTCTCAGCCGAGAGTAAGAAACGACCATCACTGCTAAAAACGGCATGGCCATAAAAGTGCTGCCCTGCTTCTGCGTAGACCCGTTTGATCAGGCGTTGCTGCTGATAATCCAGAATATCAATAAATGTTTCGGGTCTTCGGCCTATAACCGCGATAACTGGTTGAACTGGATGTGCTTCAACATGATGTGCCCGGGCTGGCAGGGGGTGGCTCCAGATCTCTTGTCCCACTGTGTTTAGCATCACAAGGCAATGGCCACCCTCCCTATTCTGAGCGGCCGAAGCGATCAGAGGTTTGCCTTGGGTCGCAAATAGTTGTGGTGCGAACAGGCTGGTGGCCAGTAAGGCTCCAAATTGACGTCTGTTAATCCCCATCGCGACTATTGAACCCCAACTGTATCTGAATATGTTTCATGCTCGTCTCAAAGTATTTGCCCAGACGCTCGATACCTTCAGCCAGCATTTGAAGCTTATTTCGAACAACTTCATCGTGAATATGCTGCTCAAGCGGTGTCGGGATCCCCTCTATGAGATGTTCAAGTTCGGTAAACTGTTGCTCTATCTTATTGGCAAGATCGATGGCCCCCTGCTCTTTTAACAGACCGTATAGGTTCGCGCCTTCTAAGCCGCTGTACATGTGATGAAGGGATTGGAGGTTGATCTGTATATTCTGGAGGGAGTGCTGGCTGCGCCAGCTTTCGAGGCGGCGGGTTTTAGCTTTTTGCTTCCCTAACGGACGTATTAACTTAAGGTCGCGGATAATCTCTAAGGGTTCAATCTGGGACTTTAGAAGATCGATAGAAGCTTCCTGTGCGCTCTCATACTGACCCTCTTCAGATTCCAGGTAGGTAAACTCAGTTTGAAACGCTTGCCACTCTCTATAGGTGTCTTCGCTTTGATCTTTTACGTAATTGCTGATGGCGTGAAGCAGCTGGCAGCGAAATGGCGATTGTTGAATCAGCTCAATTGCCTTGTCCGAAAACAGGATACGCTCCATAGCTGGCAACCCTTTGACCGCTATGCTGGCTGTCTGAAAGGCTGTATCAGTGAGCGTGTCCGGGTCTTCAGCCTGTAGGAGTTTATTCAGCTGTTTTGAGGTCAGGTTTTTCTTGTCTGGCCAGAACTGGATGCTGTAGCTGCGCATCAGGAGTTCAATGGGGCCAAACGTTATGTGCTGAATCCCCTGCCAGGCCGCCAGTGTTGAGCGGAACTCGTGTCTGCTGGTCTCCAGGTTTTCTGTTGTCGGTGCTTTACACAGTTGAGTCGTACTCAACTCGAGCCGGGTGGCCTGTGATAAAAGCTCTTCATAGCCTGGCAGAATATGTTGAGAAACTATGTTTTGGTTCATTCGCCGCCAGCTATCCTGGCTAATCTCAGCCGCTGCGTTATTGGCAATCAACATAGATCCCAGGGCTAAAAGAAACCAGTGCTTGGTGATTGATGGGGGCATTACAGGGACTCCAGGAATTTGATCAGATTTGCCCGCTCGCTCACCGGCATCTGCTTCACTTTTTGTTTGGCTGTTTCAGCTTCGCCTCCATGCCAGAGAATTGCTTCCAGTAACGTTCGGGCACGCCCGTCATGTAGGAAGTGAGTCTGTCCTGAAACCGTTTTAGTCACCCCTATTCCCCATAAAGGAGGCGTACGCCATTCACGACCTGTAGCGCGGAATTCGGGACGGTGGTCTGCTAACCCCTCCCCCATATCGTGGAGAAGCAGATCTGTATAGGGCCAGATCAGTTGCTGACTGAGATAAGGGAGCTCTGGGGTTTTCGCTGTCACGAATTTGGGTTGATGGCAGTGATGGCAGCCGGCATCATAAAAGGCTTTTTTACCGGCAAGAATGTGAGGAGTACCGGCGTTCCGACGCGCAGGTACTGCGATGTGACGCGTATAGAAAAGCAACAGGTCGTTCATCTTGCTGGATAGTTCCAGACCTTCGAGGTGGTTGGAGTTGCCGTTCGGCATGTTGAGACAGCGTGGCTGATTCGCAGTGCAATCACCGTTAGGATCAGGAACATAAGGTGTAGAGATACCGATATCGCCGTTGAAGGCAGCGTTATTCTGCTGGTTAAGGGTTGGGTGCCCTGCTTTCCAACCGAAGCGCCCGAGGACCAGTTGCTCCTGCTCCTGATCCCACACCCAATTTGGACGGCCGGATATCCCATCTTTATTGCGATCTTCAGGATCGCTCAATGCCAGTAGATCCTGCTCTTTAATGTTTTCAAGCAGGCCCAAACCGATCATGGCGGGAGCGATTCTGGGTGATAGCATTAGCTCGGGATGTGTCGGGCCGTAAGAGAGCGCGTCAATCTTATATTCAGGGCGACGTAGCTGAACTGTCTCTCCCCCACTGAGTTCAACATCAAACTCGGTATAGGTCACATGCATCTGACCCTCCGCTTTGAGACCGGTAATCGCAAAATCCTGTAGCTGACCCCCATACACAGGGTCAGGCACCGAGCCGATCCGCCCAGTTTTAAGATCCTGTTCCTGTTCTGCTGTTTGCGGAGGGATGCTTAAACGTAGAAACATGGACACTGCATTATCATCAGGTCTGTTCCCGTTGGGGGTATGACCTCTTCCGTCACGCTGGTGGCACTGCATACAGGAGCGGGCGTTATAGAGTGGCCCCAGACCATCGCTTGCCGTTGTGGATGAGGGTGCCGGAACCCAGAGTTTTTTAAAGATGCCGTTACCCATCTTGAAGTCCAGCTGTTGTTCGAATCGAACATTGCTGGCAGGGTGGGTAAATGCATGTACATCGATGGCTTTGGAGTGAGTCGTTGCGCCTCCCTGAGCTATCTCCCCAGCTTCTAACCTGTCGACGTTGTTATCTGCAAGAACACTCTGGCTGATGAGTAGTAAGCAAAGTGTTGAGAGAAACTGCATGTGAGGGCTTCTTTGTCTGTTCATCTGTTTGTTCAGATATAGCTCCGGGATTAGTTGCCGGAGCTATGCACTAGGATATTAGGGGTTACTCAGCAAGTACCGCAGATGGGTTATCCAGGCTTTCAGATCCTTCCAGCTCAATGTTATCCAGCTTGAGTACGGCAATGGTATGCTCAATCGCTTCCGCTTCTGCGACCAGTGAGTCGACAAAGCTCTGAACAAGCTGATTGCCTTCCAGATTGTTCTCGCCGATAAGAACATCAAAGGTGTTGCCCTTGTGCGCGGCGTCGACCATTGCCTGGGCAGCCTGCTGGGTGTTATCCAATCTATTTCGTAGATGTTGATCTACAACCGGAGCTTCGGTTTTCACCAGATCTGAGAGGCTTGGTCCGGAGATTGTTGAACCATCGACACGTGTGTATTCGCCTAGGTAAACATTCTTGATACCCAGAGCATCGTAGAAGTGGGAGTAGTGGGTATTGTCTGAGAAGCAGTCATGTTCCTCTTCCGGATCGTGCAGCATAAGACCTAGCTTGGTGCGTTCGCCCGCCAGTTCGCCGTATGCCAGACTGCCCATACCCGTAAGGATTGTTGCCAGGCCAGCCTCTGGCCCTTTAGCAAGCAGATCCTGTCGTGCAGCACCCTTTGCGGCCCAACTGGTTGTCATATCCTGAAGGTCATCTATCAGAAGCTCTGCGGTAGCTTTCAGATAATCACGGCGGCGGTCACAGTTTCCCCCGGTACAGTTATGCAGATCATAATCGGTTGCTGGACGGTTACCTGCTCCCGGGGCGGTGCCATTCAGGTCCTGGCCCCATAGGAGGAATTCGATCGCGTGATACCCGGTGGCCACGTTCGCTTCGACCTCATCGATTTCGTGGAGTGTTTCTGCCAGCAGGTTTTTATCGATCTTTGTCGCATCAACTGCAATACCGCCGATGGTCAGCTTTTTATTGGCAATGATGTTGGCAGTGTAGAAAGGGTTCTCATCAGAGTCGGCGCCGTATGAATCTGCTACATAGTCGATCAAGCCCTCATCCAGTGGCCATGCGTTGACCTTTCCTTCCCACGCATCCACCAGAGCATTACCGAATCGGTATGCTTCCGATTGTTGATATGGCGCACGAGCGGCTACCCAGGCATTACGAGCCTTTGTCAGATTTGCGGCAGTAGGTTGTGCCAGAAACTGATCAATTACGCTGTTAAGTGCCTTAGCCGTGATCAGTGAGTCTGCGTAAGTTGCATGAGCAATATCTGCATAGTTTTGCAGAATGTCGGAGGTTGTTGGCGCGGCCGCGTGCATATAGCCAGAGCTCAAGACCGAAACGGTAATGATGGAGGCTCTCAATGGAGTACTCAGGTTCATAAAGGGTTCCTTGAACGAGTGATGCAAAATTTACTAAAGCTTAATGAAAATGATAATGCATATCAATAATGAATAGATTATTTTTAAATATGATGGATAGAGGGATGACTAAAGAGGGTTTGAACCGGAGAGCCACTTATCCACAGGGATCACCCATGCGGGCTCACCATTTTTGTAGAACCAGGAGTCTACGGCGTAAGCTTGGTTTGTTGTATTGTCGATGACAGTAGCGCTGTTGTGGGGAGCATTCAGAGTTAACGGGCCGCGATGAATATTGCTGCCGGTGCGGTGAAACTGCAGGAGGTTATGCTGTTCGAAGAGCAATAGATAACTGGTTGTGTTGAGGCTCTCTGCGATGCAATCCAACTGGTTTGTGGGGGTGTCGAATGAGTATTGGTTTCTGGGCAGGTCATTTTCGGTACGCAGTTGTGGCCCCGCTAACTGCTCCATTAGCCCGACCGCTTCTGCTATACGTGCCCTCTCCTCAGAAGGCGTAGAGGAGATTGGATGAAAGAGTTTATAGATGGGCTGCAGATTGGCAGGATCAAACTGAACCGTTTGCACTTTGCTACAGCCGAAGTCCTGACACAGCGTTAAATGATTATCAGCGGTGACAGGATAAAGCTGTTTTGATTTGAGCCAGTTCTGTGGGGGGGCGTGGAGATTATAGCCACACCCCCCGAGCAGGAGAACCAGCAGCAGCGTGCTACAGAGAAGCGTAATCTTCTTCAAGGTGTTGATCCTTGAGTTTGACGTAATTGCCAGCTGTATAGCTAAAGAATGAGCGCTCTTTTTCAGTTAACGCTCTCTGTTGCTTGGCGGGCCTGCCAACATAAAGGTAGCCGCTTTCGAGGGTTTTGCCTGGGGGGACCAGAGACCCAGCCCCGATGATCACCTCATCCTCCACTACGGCTCCATCCATGACCATGGCTCCCATACCGATCAGGACTCGGTTGCCAATAGTGCAACCATGGAGCATTGCCTGGTGGCCAATCGTGACATCCTCTCCGATCAGTAAGGGGAAACCATCAGGGTTATAGGGGCCGGCATGTGTGATATGCAGTACAGACCCATCCTGAACACTAGTGCGGGCGCCAATTCTAATCCGGTGCATATCACCTCGAATAACAGTCAGGGGCCATACGGAGACATCATCCCCCAGCACCACGTCACCGAGAACTACGGCAGAGGGATCAACAAAGACGCGTTCACCCAGATGAGGTGTCATGCCCTGATAGGTTCTTATTTTCATATTGGCTGCTCTTGAATTGGAGTAAGCCTCTATTATGAAATAGCTCAGAGGAATTGAAAAATTAAGATTTAGTCCCATCTTTAAAGAATTCTATCTTGCTTCTGGAGTCCTATTGATGAGCAACCCAATGCTTGAACCTCAGGTTCTGCCCGTTTTCAGTCAGATAAAGGCTGAACATATAGAGCCTGCTGTTGATCACCTGCTTGCAGATAACCGTGCGATGGTAGAGAAGATTCTGCAGAATCTGGCGACTCCTCGCTGGGAAACACTGGTTGAACCGTTGGAAGAGATGAATGATCGTCTGGCAAAGGCCTGGTCTCCGGTATCCCATATGAATGCGGTTGTGAATAGTGATGAACTGCGTGATGCTTACAACGCTTGCCTCCCCAAGCTCTCACAATATTGGACCGAGATGGGACAGCATCAAGGCTTGTATGAAGCCTTTAATCAGTTAGCAGTGAGTGCTCAATTTGAGCAGCTGGATCAGGCTCAACAGAAAACGGTTAACAATACACTCAGAGATTTCAGACTATCCGGAATTGCACTGAACGATGAGGATAAGCAGCGCTATGCCGAACTGCAGCAGCGCCTATCAGAACTTACCACTAAATTTTCAGAAAACGTGATGGATGCCAGTGATAACTGGAGCAAGCTACTACCCGCAGAGCAGGATCTTGCAGGGTTGCCGCCGATGGCTCTGGCTGCAGCTAAACAGATGGCTGAAGCGAAGGAGCTGAAAGGGTGGCTGATCACGTTGGATTTCCCCTCCTATCTGGCTGTGATCACCTATGCGGATGACCGTGAACTGCGTAAAGAGATCTATACGGCATTTTCAACTCGCGCATCTGATCAGGGGCCAGGTAACGGGCAGTGGGATAACTCTGAGGTGATGGAGGAGATTCTGCACCTGCGCCTGGAGCTAGCCCTGCTGTTAGGGTTTGAGAACTATGCCGATTACTCATTGGCTACCAAGATGGCAGAAAATACTGATCAGGTTGTGCAGTTCCTCAATGATCTTGCGGAGAAAAGCCTGCCTGTTGCCCAGCGTGACTTTGAACAGCTAAGTGACTTTGCCAAAGATGAATATAGTGTAGAGAATCTTCAGGCCTGGGATCTGGCTTACTACAGTGAAAAACTGAAGCAGGCAAAGTATGCGATCTCTGAAGAGCAGATCCGTCCCTATTTCCCGCTGCCAAAAGTGCTGGACGGGCTGTTTGCAGTAGCTGGAAAACTGTTTGATATTGAGATCGAAGAGGTGGCTCAATTTGATCGCTGGCATAAAGATGCCCGCTTGTTCGAGATTCGTCGCAAGGGTGAACTGATTGCACGCTTCTTTATGGATCTTTATGCCCGTGAGAAAAAACGGGGTGGCGCATGGATGGATGATTGCCGCGTACGCCGCCGCCTGGATGATGGTTCCCTCCAGCTTCCAGTTGCCTATCTGGTCTGTAATTTCAGCTCACCCGTAGGGGATGATCCCGCGTTGTTAAACCATAATGAGGTGACAACACTGTTCCATGAGTTTGGTCATGGCCTGCATCACATGTTGACTAAAATTGAGTGTGCAGATGTGAGCGGTATTAACGGTGTCGCCTGGGATGCGGTGGAACTTCCCAGTCAGTTTCTGGAAAACTGGTGTTATGAGCCGCAGGCACTGGCTTTGATCTCCGGACACTATCAGACAGGGGAAACACTGCCACAGGAGCTGTTGGATAAGATGCTGGCTGCGCGTAACTTCCAGTCTGGCATGATGATGGTACGACAGCTGGAGTTCTCGCTGTTTGATTTTATCCTGCATCGGGATTTTCAGCCCGGAAAAACCGTTATCCAAAAGGTTCTTGAGCAGGTCAGGGATCAGGTCGCAGTGATTACGCCACCCTCCTTCAACCGCTTCCAACATGGATTCAGTCATATCTTTGCGGGTGGCTATGCCGCGGGTTATTACAGTTATAAGTGGGCTGAGGTCTTGTCTGCGGATGCCTTCTCCCGATTTGAAGAGGAAGGGATTTTTAATACTGAAACGGGGGCCGATTTCCGCGATAATATTCTTGAGATGGGTGGATCTCGCGAACCGATGGAGCTGTTTGTTGCATTCCGCGGGCGTGAACCAAGCGTGGATGCACTATTGCGCCATAGCGGAATTACAGAGTAGAAGTCGATGACAGTGATAAAACGATTTATAGCCGGTGCGGTTTGCCCCCGATGTGGTGAGATGGACTGTATCCGTACCTACCGTGATGATGAGCGGGAGTACAAAGAGTGTATCCGCTGTGATTATGAAGATTCGATGCGTCTGGATGGCCAACCTGAAATGGAAGAGCTGGAAACACGAGTGAATCGCGAAAATAAGCCACAGATAGAAGAGGGGGCTCAGCCTCTGCTGTTTACCCCTAATCCGGGTACATCACGCAAAGATCATTAAGATACAGGGGCTACTAAGGCCCCTGTTTTTTTGAAACCCGGTAGATGACCCCCGCATAGTCATCCGAGATCAGTAGGGTGCCATCTCTGTCCACAATGAGATCATTTGGACGCCCCCAGTGTTCCTCCCCCTGAAGCCAGCCGCTTATGAAGGGCTGATGACTGACAACTTTGCCCTGAGCAATGCGTAGCTTTACAACGCGGTAACCGACCTTTTTACTCCGGTTCCATGAGCCGTGTTCCGCGATAAAAAGGGTATTTTGATCCGCTCTGGGCAGGGTGTTGCCCGTGTAGAATGTCATACCCAGTGGAGCGACATGAGCCCCCAGGTTATAAGCGGGAGGCTGATACTTATCCATGGATGAGACCGAAAAATCCGGGTCAGGGATATCGGCCGCATGGATGAAAGGGTATCCGAAGTGCTGTCCGGGAGCTGTCAGGCGGTTGAGTTCGTCCGAAGGTTGGTCATCGCCGAGGTGATCGCGACCATTGTCGGTAAACCAGAGGTGACGGGTCTCGGGGTGCCAGTCAAATCCGACGCTGTTACGTACACCCTGCGCGATCAGTTCAAGCGTACTGTTCGGATTGAGCCGAGCGATTGTGGCAAAAGGGGCGGGACTCAGGCAGATATTACAGGGAGCGCCGATATTAAAATAGAGCAGTTGGTCTGGTCCAAATTTAAGGTACTTCCAACCGTGATGTCGATTATCGGGTAGCTGATCGAACAGTAATTCAGCCTGTGGAAGTGGGCTTTTAAGCGGTGTGATGTTCCGGTAACGCCAGATTTTATCCACTGCTGCGACATATAGGTCATTATCTTTAATCGCAACTCCGCTTGGCATGGTCAGGCCGGAAGCGATCAGTGTGCGTTGCTCATAACGGCCATCGTTGTCCCTGTCCTGAAAGGCGTAAACCTTTCCCTCTTTGCGGCTGCCCGCGAACAGTGTGCCATCCGAGCCTAATGCCATCTGACGCACATTCGTTGCCCGGGCTGCGATGGTGATCTGATGATCATCCGGCAGTGTCAGTTGCCCCAGATCTATTGCCGGTGCTGAGAGGGAGAACATAAGAACAAACTCAATCATTGTTGATGCCTTGCGGTTGCTATGAAGTAAACATAGCCCTTCATTGCGATCGTCACCACCTGGGATCGGGGTTTCGGGTTGGCTCACATGAGGGGAAGTGATTTCTGGTATGATTACGCGCTGTGAATCCCGCTGAAATGCCATCTTGAACTTGAGTACCCTATGATCGCTTCTATCCCCGCCGCTATCCGCTATATGCTGCTATCCGCACTGGGTTTTTCCTTAATGGCGGCCTGTGTGAAGGCGGTAGGGCAGTATGGTATTCCTGTGCTGGAGATTGTTGCCGCGCGAGCCATCGTTTCACTGTTCCTGAGTTATCTGGATGTGAAACGAAAACGCATATCTGTTTGGGGATATAACAAGCCCCTCTTGATCGCCCGAGGGGTCACAGGCGCTCTGGCGCTGGTGTGTGTGTATTATGCGGTGACTACGTTGACCCTGGCTGATGCGACTGTGTTGCAGTATACCTACCCGGCTTTTACTGCACTCCTTGCACTCCTGTTCCTGGGGGAGCGGATAAAACAGGCGACTATGCTCTGCATTCTATTGAGCTTTATCGGCGTCATCGTAATGATGCGCCCTGGGTTTGGTGATGTTGCGTTGATTGGTATCCCGGCGCTGAGTCTGACTGCTGCATTGGCGGGGGCGTTGGGAAGTGCCGCTGCCTACGTCATTGTCCGTAAATTAAGTCAGACGGAAGACAGCTCCGTTATCATCTTTTACTTCCCGTTGGTGGCGCTACCGGCCTCACTACTGATGCTGGGAAGTGATTTCGTTATGCCCGGTGCAGAGGCGCTATTGCTATTATTGCTGGTGGGTATTTTTACTCAGGTGGGGCAGATTGGACTCACTAAAGCGATGGCGGCTGAAGCCGCAGGGAAAGCCAGTGCATACGCCTATGTGCAGGTGATCTTCTCCGCACTGTTGGGGATCCTCTTTTTTGATGAGATTCCAACGGTCTGGACCCTCATAGGCGGGGCGCTGATTCTGACCGGGGCGCTGGTCAATGCCTTGTGGAAACGCTGATCATTGACCCGTTTATGTTTGTTTTGTCGGGATGCTATACAGCAGTAAGAATAGTGCCAGAGCAATCACAACCACTGAGGGGCCTGCAGGAGTATCCAGATACCAGGACATGCCGAGTCCGCCCGTTACTGCACCATAGCCGATCAGAGCTGCACCTATAGCCATCTGCTCAGGCGTTCGAGCAAAACGTCGTGCCGCAGCAGCAGGGATGATTAGCAATGAGGTAATCAAAAGTAGCCCAACTATTTTCATCGCAATCGCGATCACAACCGCAATAAGTAGCATCAGGATCAGTCTTGTCAAAGGCACATTGACCCCTTCGACATGGGCAAGCTCTTCGTTGATAGTGATTGCCAGCAAGGGCTGCCAGAGAAGTTTCAGTAGCAGTAGAACCAGTGCGCCGCCACCGTATATCCAGAGAAGGTCTTCATCACCCACCGCAAGCAGGTCGCCAAACAGGTAGGAGAGCAGATCCACCCGAATCTCAAGCAGTGCTACGGCGACCAGACCCAGTGACAGGGCGCTGTGCGCCATGATGCCAAGTAACGTGTCTGTGGCGACCATTCGCTGCCGCTGCATCGTAACGAGTAGTAGTGCCAGTGCAACACAGCAGAAAACAACGGCCAGGTTAAGGTTGATATCCAGCATAAACCCGACAGTGATACCCAGCAGGGCGGAGTGAGCGAGGGTATCACCAAAATAGGCCATTCTTCGCCAGACAATAAAAGAGCCTAGAGGCCCGGCAACAGTGGCAACCCCGAGGCCACCTAGTAGAGCAAAGAGCAGGAAATCTGTCATGAGCAGTCTCCCCGGCAGTCATGTTCATGAATCACATCACCGTGATCATTGTGACGGTGATTATGGTGATGGCTATAGACCGCTAACTGCTCGCTACCTTTGATCCCAAAGAGTTGAGTGAATGAGGGATCATTCGTCACCTGTTCTGGATGGCCTGAACAACAGACATGATGGTTAATACAGACAACATGATCGGTGGCTGCCATCACCAGATGGAGATCATGACTGACCATCAGGACACCACAGCCGCGCTCGTCGCGGATGCGGGCGATCAGGTTGTACAGTTCCAACTGACCGTTGATATCGACCCCCTGAACGGGTTCATCAAGCACCAGAAGGTGAGGGTCGCGCAAGAGTGCTCTGGCAAGGAGTACGCGCTGCATCTCCCCCCCAGAAAGGTTGTGCACCGCCTGATTGAAAAGTTGGCCCGCACCGACATCATCCAGCGCTGAACGCATCTTCTCTCTGTCACTGCACTGTGCGGTTTTCAGGAAACGCTCGACGGTCAGCGGAAATGTGTTATCGATCTGAAGCTTCTGTGGCATATAGCCGATACGTAGCCCTTTCTCCATCCATAGCTCACCGCTGTCAGGTTTGATCAGGCCGAGCACGACCCTGACCAAGGTCGTCTTACCCGCGCCGTTAGGACCAATCAAGGTTGTGATGCAGCCCCGATGGAGTTCAGTGCTGATGCTCTGCAGCACGTGATTGCGTCCAAAACTCAGATCGATCTGGTCAAGTTTAACCAGAGGGGTGTGTTGCTCTGTCATGCCGCCGAACCCGCCTTACAGCTAGGGCAGAGGCCCAAGACTTCAATGGATTGTTTCTCAGGGGTGAAGCCCAGAAGAGCTGCCTGCTTGTTGATCTCAGAGCTGATGCCCTGCGTATCAATTTCGACGGCATTATTGCACAGATGGCAGATCAGAAAGGAGCCTTCATGCTGTTCATTGGGGTGAGGGCAGCCAATATAGGCGTTTAAGAGCGCGATGCGGTGGACCAGGCCCTGCTCCTGTAGAAACTCGAGTGCCCGATAGACCGTGGGAGGTGCTGAGTTATAGCCTGCTTCAGCCAGTACGGGAAGCAACTCATATGCACCTAGGGGTTTATGACTTTGCCAGATCGTTTTTAAAACGAGTTCTCTGATCGGGGTAAACCGAAGGTTTCGGTTTTTGCATAACAGGCGTGCATCTTCCAGCGCATGTGCGATGCAATCTGTGTGATTATGCCCGGGGCGAAACGCTAACTGAGAATTATCCATGGATGGCTGCCGATCAGATATTTTGTGTTATATTATAACTTTATTATTCAAGAGATGCCCTTTTTAAATGAAAAAGCTTGCTGTTCTGCTTCTGTCACTCTGCATGTCTGCTGCGGTATCCGCGCAATCTCAGATCTCGATTGTCACAACGATCAAACCGTTGCAGTTGATCGCCTCGGATCTTCTGGGTGATCTCGGTAGCGTTGAGGCTCTGATTCCTGCAGGAGCATCACCCCACCATTACAGTATGAAACCATCGGATCTTCGGAAGTTACAGCAGGCCGATCTTGCGATTTGGGTGGGGCCTGAGTTAGAGGGATTTTTGGTAAAAAGCCTGAAAAGTACTGATGCGCCAGTTATTCAACTGATGGGCGGCTCGGAGCACAAAGAGGATGAGCATGAGCACCATGAGGAAGAGGAGCATGAGGCTCATCACCATGACCATGGAGGGGAGGACCCGCATGTATGGATGGATCCGGAGCTTATGCTGTCAGCGTCAATTGAGATTACAGAACAGCTGATTGAGCAATTTCCTGATCATAAGCTTCAACTTCAGCGGAATCAGGAGCGCTTTGCTAGTCAGTTGAAACAGATTGATGATGAAAATCGTGCGCTGTTACAGCCTTATAAGCAGATTGGTTTTATCGTTTTTCATGATGCGTTTGGGCGTTTGATTGAGCACTATGGGTTAAATCAGCAGGCGTATATCACAGTAGATCCTGCACGTGCCCCCGGTGCTCGAAAACTGGCTCAGATCCAGTCGTTGATTGTGGATTCGGGGGTTAAGTGTGTCTTTATTGAACCGCAATTTGAAGCTGCAGTGGTTCGCCGAATTGTAGAGGGGCTTCCTATACGGTTAGGGCAGCTGGATCCTCTTGCTATGGACGCTCAGGTCGATGCTGGGTATGCCGCTTATCTGCAGGCGTTAACCCGTAGTATTGAGCATTGCCTTCGATAAGCTTGTCTGGGACTTACTAGGCATTCATTATCACGGTTTGCCAAGATTGGGCGTGGTTATAGCGGGTGAAAAAGTAAAATCTTTTTCTTCACAAAGTAGAGGCATATCTATATAATGCGCCCCACTTTTGACGCAGATGTGGTGGAATTGGTAGACACGCTAGCTTCAGGTGCTAGTGCCTTCACGGGCGTGGGAGTTCGAGTCTCCCCATCTGCACCAACTTCAAATCGATTTGAAGTGGTGAAAGTTAAGGGTTGCGCCCTTTAAACGCAGACAATTTGGTTGACACGCAGATGTGGTGGAATTGGTAGACACGCTAGCTTCAGGTGCTAGTGCCTTCACGGGCGTGGGAGTTCGAGTCTCC
>NZ_CANMIR010000009.1 GCF_947498015.1 uncultured Neptuniibacter sp. | reverse complement strand
ATGGTGCCGGCACCAAGAGTCGAACTCGGGACCTACTGATTACAAGTCAGTTGCTCTACCAACTGAGCTATACCGGCTTCTCAACAACGAAGTGGCGCGTATATTACCACCGAATCAGGGCTTTGCAACCCTTTCACAAACTTTTTTTTCAATTTTTTCCAAAGAATAAGTTTCACGTACTATTTCTTTGATTTCATTGGATAAATTTCGATCAAATCCTTCAGATACAATTACTGTATAGGTTTTTTCTTCCCGCTGAGAAGAGTGCAGTTCATTCTGTATCCCGATCGCATTTAGCTCTGCCACCTTTAACTCGGCCGATTCCCTATCAATAAAACCAGTCAACACGTATTCAAAGCCTAACACGCCTTCATCTAGCTGCTTATGCTCATATTGTTCCAGATAATCCAATACCTCCAATCGCTCGTTCAGACTATCCGGCAGCGCTACCACGACTGTAAAATCAACCTCAACTAATTCCGCATACTCAAGACTTTCCGCTTCAAACCCATTTTCACGCACAAAACTGACCAGTGCATCGCCATGAGCGGCCGTTTCAAGCCCATAAAAAAAGGTACAACTTTCAACTTCATGTCGTTTTACATTGATCGACAGTGCATCAGCACTGATCTCACTCACCAACTTCAACTCATTCGCCGTAACCGACTGCCTGACAGTTTGCTTCTTACTTTCAGGAATCTGCAATGAGTACCACATCATTACAATAGCATTAGCCAGCAGTAAAAATAGAAACAGCCAACGCCACATACTTATTCACACCCCCATACCAATCCATCCATCACCAGATCGGGAATATACTCACCACACCCTGCAAGTTTAAAGAACAACTCGCCATCGCCTCCAGTTATGAGCAAATCCATTTCGGAGGAACGTTTATCAACCACGCTTTTTACGAGCGCATCAAAAGCAAAATTAATTCCATGAATAACCGCTTCAGATGTCGATCTTCCCGGAGAGTTGTCGAACATAGCAATATCATTATCTACCAATATTTCTGCTGTATTCGCCAGTAACGCTTTCTGCATTAATCGCAACCCTGGAATAATATACCCCCCGAGATGCTTACCACCCTCTGCAAGATAGTCGACGGTAATCGCACTACCACAGTCAACCACACAACATGCTCTCTGGCAGCGGCGATAGGCAGCCAGCATCGCCAACCATCTATCCACCCCCATTCTTGAGGGGTCGGTATAACTGTTAATCACACCATGAGATTCCCGCTGGGTAACAGCAAAAACAGGTAAGGGCAGACCAGAGGCAATTATCTTTTGTTGCAGCTGCTGATTGACAAGATCGCCCGCAACCGAGGCAATTCGCACGAGCTCAATCTTCGATAAGGTATCTGCACAGGGCAACTCAATCGACGTAAGATCTCGCGTAAGCATGCGCCCCTGGTGATTTACATTACCACCAAGGGTCCGCCATTTAATGAATGTGTTACCTGCATCAAACTCTAAAATCATAAAGGTCGCTGGATACTGACTTCACCACCGTGAAATGCCTGCACACCCGCCGCCGTTTCCAACAACAGCGCACCGGAACTATCTACACCCTGACAAACCCCTTCAATTAATTTCCCACCGACTTGCAGCACGATTACTTGCTCCTGCATCGCATGATAAGACTGCCATTCATCGACAAGGCCAATGAACCCATTCCTCTCAAAATCCCTTAACCCCTGAACCAATTCATTCAGAATTTCGGCTAGCAGATGATTACGATTCAGCACCTTCCCTGCAATAGTTTTCAGATCTATCCAGGGCTGATCGATCGAATCAGCCTGATCACGCGGCATCTCAACGTTAATCCCAACCCCTATAACGACCTGGCATTGACCGGAAGCCTCACCATTAACTTCGAGCAGAATCCCAGCAAGCTTCTGACCACGATAGAGGAGATCATTCGGCCACTTCAGCTCAACCCCAGAGATCCCCTGTTTCTCTAAAGCTTTCACGATAGAGAGCCCGACCAGCAGACTTAACCCTTCAAGAGCCGCAGCCCCCTGTTCAAATCGCCACACTAGTGAGAAGTAGAGGTTTCTTGCAAAGGGGCTGACCCAGGTACGTCCCCGACGCCCTCGTCCCGCGGTTTGCTGCTCAGCCATATAGAGCCTGCCGTGGCAATCCTCTATCTGGCACTCCTTCATTGCAAATTCATTGGTCGAAGGGATAGTCAGACGCAGATTGATATCGTCAATATCACTCGCAACTGAGGGCAGTAAGCCGGCTACCACTCTATCAACATCAAGGAGTTCCAAGCCCCCCGGAACACGATAACCCCGCCCCTTGACACTGTAAATTTCCAAACCGCCCTCTTCGAGACGGCGTATATGCTTCCAGATCGCACTACGACTGATACCAATCTCTTCCCCCAGCTCTCTGCCAGAGTGAAATTTGCCATCAGCCAGAATAGACAACAACGAACGGATCGTCATACTACTTTGCCTTCTTTAATTTCTGTCCAAAACGATAAAGCTATAGTTATACGGGTTCGGCCCTTCAGCCTGAAAATCTTCTCTACCCACTTCAGCCCATTTATCACGAGAAAACTCCGGGAACCAGGCGTCCCCTTCAATTTCAGCTTCTACTTCAGTCAGATAAAGGCGGTCAGCCCTATCCAGCGCCTGCGCGTAGATCTGCGCCCCACCTATCACCATCGCTTCTTGAGCACCATCAATCAGCGCAATACTTTCCGCCAACTCTATCGCCAATTCCAAACTTGCCACCACTTTAACACCAGCTGGCGAATAATCTGGCTGACGGGAGATTACAATATTTGTTCTACCCGGCAATGGGCGACCAATCGACTCATAGGTATTACGTCCCATTATGATGGGCTTACCCATAGTCACCTGTTTGAAATACCGTAGATCCTCTGGGAGATGCCAGGGCAACTTATTGTTAATACCGATGACGCGATTTTTTGCCTGAGCCACTATAATAGCCAGGTTCATGAAAACTCCTTATTAAACAGCCTGGATTGGGCAGATAACCACCAACCCACTGTTAGATTCTTTACCTTAGCAACGTGCTTTGGTTAACATGACCAGACTAAATTTAACCACAGGGTTAAGCACAAACCAATGAGACAATACCTCGATCTCTGTCAGAACATTATTAACGAAGGCGTCTGGGTCGAAAATGAGCGAACCGGAAAACGCTGCCTAACAGTCATTAATGCTGATCTCACCTACGATGTAGCCAAGGGTGAATTCCCGATGGTGACTACCCGAAAAACGTTCTACAAGTCAGCAATTGCAGAGATGCTTGGCTACCTCCGGGGTTATGATAATGCTGCCGACTTTCGCAAGATCGGCACTAAAACCTGGGACGCCAATGCCAATGAGAATACAGCCTGGCTAAATAACCCTTATCGTAAGGGCAAAGATGACTGCGGTTTCATTTATGGCAAAGTGGGGCGTAACTTCCCTAAACCAGACGGCGGAAGCATAGATCTGCTACGCAAGATCGTTGATGATCTTTCTCAAGGAATCGATGATCGAGGTGAGATTTACACTTTCTATCACCCCGGCGCTTTCCACATGGGTTGTTTACGCCCCTGCATGTATAGTCACCACTTCTCACTCTTAGGGGATACGCTTTACCTGAACAGCACCCAACGTAGCTGCGACGTCCCGCTTGGTCTGACATTTAATATGATTCAGGTTTATTTCCTACTGGCCATCATGGCGCAAATCACCGGAAAAAAGCCAGGCAAGGCTTATCACAAAATCGTTAACGCCCATATCTATGAAGATCAGGTGGGGCTGATGCGTGATGTTCAGCTAACCCGTGAGCCGCTTACGCTGCCTACCTTCAAAATCAATCCAGATATTAAGACGCTGGAAGACCTTGAAACCTGGGTCACTGTTGATGATTTTGAGGTGGAAGGATACGAACACCACGAATCAATTCAATATCCCTTCTCGGTGTAACTTCGCAAAAAACAAAAAAGGCGGTGTAAACCGCCTTTTCTATGAACATTACGCCCTTTTCTGGCCTGAGCATTGATAAGCAAACCCGAGCATCAGCGCCCCCAACAAGATCATCGGCAAGGACAGTACTTGCCCCATCGTCAGCCAATCCAGCGCAATAAAGCCGATATGCCCATCGGGTTCACGGTAGAACTCTACAGATGAACGGAAAATACCATAAAGCAGCAAGAACAAGCCGGACACCGCCATCCTTGGCCGTGGTTTAGCAGAGAACCACCACAGTACAATAAACATCAGGACACCTTCGAGGACAAACTCATACAGTTGCGATGGATGTCGCGGTAGTTCACCGCCACGAGGAAACACAACCCCCCACGGGAGTTCTGTGGTGCGTCCCCAAAGCTCTCCACCGATAAAGTTGCCAATACGCCCCATTCCCAAACCGATAGGGATCAGAGGCGCAATAAAATCAGTCATCTCCATCAGCGATTTCTGCTGCTGACGCCCGAAGAGGAACATGGCAACAATCACCCCTAGCAATCCGCCATGGAATGACATCCCCCCCTCCCAAACAGCAAAGAGCCAGAGCGGATCATCTAAAAACCGGTCAAAGTTATAGAACAGGACATAACCTGCCCGACCGCCAAGCACCACCCCCATCGCACCCCAGAAGATCAAATCAGAGATCTGTTGCTCTTTCCAGCCCGAGCCCGGTTTCCTCGCCCGGTACACACCTAATGACCAGGCCGCAGCAAAACCCGCCAGATACATCAATCCATACCAATGAATTTTCAGAGGTCCCAGAGCGATCGCTATCGGATCAATATCATGCACCCACACAAACAGACTCCTAAAGCAGGTTACTCAAGAGAAAACGTAAGCCAACAAAGAACAAAAACAGAGCAAAAATACGCTTCAATATATGAGAGGGGAGAGTATGCGCCAGTTTAGCACCCACCTTGGCAAAAATAGAGCTGGTCAGCACGATCCCTAACAAAGCAGGCAGATAGATATAACCCAAGCTCCACTCCGGCATCGCAGGGTGTCCCCACCCCTCCCAAATATTGGTTAACGCACCGATAAGGGCGATAGGAAGCCCACAGGCAGCGGATGTTGCCACCGCTTGTTGTAACTGGAGACGACTCCAGGTCAAATAGGGTACGGTTAATGTTCCCCCGCCAATACCGAAGATACTGGATAACCAACCAACAATAACACCCGCGACATTGTAGGCGCGTTTAGAAACCGGCTTTTCACCCGCTTCCGGTTTAATATTGAAACCCACCTGAAGAGCGACCGTTAACGCAAAAACGCCCAGAGCGATCTGCAACCATTCACCTGTCATCAAACCAGCGGTTTTAACACCAACAAATGACCCAATTAAAATACCTGCGGTAAGCGGTTTAACAATATCCCAACGCACAGCACCCTTACGCTGATGTGCAAGTGCAGAGCTGATAGACGTAGCCACGATAGTGGCCAATGATGTTGCGACAGCCGCATGGGTTAGAACATCAGGAGAGACGCCCTGCAGTTCAAACGTAAACACCAGCACAGGAACAATCAGAACCCCACCACCAATACCAAAAAGGCCAGCCACGACACCTGCGGCCGCACCTAATATCAAGTAGGTCAGTATTACAGTTAACATCAATACACCCTTAAAGATGTGTTATTTAGACAATAACCACTTAAAATTCAGAAGGAGTGCTATCTTACAGAAATAAAGCGAGCTTTACCTATGTGCCTGATCACCTTCGCCTATCAATCACACCCTGAATACTCCTTTATTCTGCTTGCAAACAGGGATGAATTTTACGCCCGACCCAGCCAATCAATGCATTTCTGGCAAGATCACCCAGAAGTTTTAGCCGGCAGAGATCTGGAACAGGGTGGGACCTGGCTCGGCATCAATCAGACAGGTAGGTTCGCCGCCGTCACTAACTACAGAGATGGCAGAAATCGAAAAGCAGATGGGATAACGCGCGGAGATCTCACACGCAGCTACCTCATTAAGACTGAAGGCGCCGGCGGCTACATTGACAGACTTGAGGAGAACAAGAACCTTTATGGCGACTTCAACCTTCTTCTAGGTGATCGGCAGGGCCTCTATTACTGCTCGAACAGAGGCGAAAAGAGCCGGGCACTCTCTGCAGGCATATACGGGATGAGTAATGCACTGCTGGACACTCCATGGCCTAAATTAGAATACGCCAAAGCAAAACTTCAAGCTCTTCTTGCCAACCCAACGCTATCAGAAAGTGATTTGATAGAGATCATGCTCAACCCCTCCACCGCCAGAGATGAGCATCTACCTGATACCGGCGTGAGCTTAGAGTGGGAGCGATTACTTTCATCCTGTTTTATCCAAGCCGAAAATTACGGAACACGAGCAACCACACTGATCCTACAGAAACCCTCTGGAGAGACTGTGATCACAGAACTTAGTTTCGATCAACATGGAAAAACAGAACAGAAAACTTTTGCGCTTAACGTAGATCCAATCGGGGCTAACCAGGAATAACTGGCTGGGCCGGAAGAGCGATCCCTAACTTTTCAAGACGTTCATTAATAAGCAACTGAATTCGATCAGCATCATCCATCGCCATCACCTCTTTTAGCAGTTGATCAGCATCAACCTTACTAACTGAGCGGATAGCTGATTTCACTTTTGGAAGGTTAGTTGCGTTCATCGAAAGCACATCATACCCCATCGCCATCAACAGCAATGCTCCCCCAGGCTCAGAGGCGACCTCACCACAGATTGAGACCGTAGCATTTTCTTTGTGAGCTTCTCGAGCGATGTACTCCAATGCTTTTAATACAGCAGGGTGGTAACTGACATAGAGATCAGCCACTCGGGGGTTATTTCGATCCACCGCCAGAAGATATTGGGTCAAATCATTTGAACCCACTGAGATAAAATCAACCCGGCGTGCAAACCTGCGTACTTGGTAAACCGCAGCCGGGACTTCGACCATCACCCCCACCATCGGGCGTTTGATATCCAACCCCTCCTCCTGCAGCTCGCGTACAGCCCGGTCTATCTGGCGATTCGCCTCTTCAACCTCACGTACACTTGTGACCATCGGTAACATGATCCTCAGGTTATCGAAACCCTCCCCAGCTTTGAGCATGGCTCGAACCTGCACAAGGAAGATCTCAGGGTGATCCAGTGTCACCCGAATGCCTCGCCACCCCAAAAATGGGTTTTCCTCTTCAATTGGGAAGTAGGGCAACGCTTTATCACCCCCTATATCCAAGGTTCTCATGGTTACGGGGCGAGGATGAAACGCTTCTAACTGTTTTCTATAGGTTTGCGCCTGTTCATGTTCACTGGGGAAAAATTCACGGATCATAAAAGGGACTTCGGTTCGGTAAAGACCGATACCCTCAGCACCCCGATCCAGTGAACGTGCCACATCAGCAATCAACCCGGTATTTACCCATAACGGCATTCTGTAGCCATCACTTGTTTCTGCCGGCAGATCCTTGATCCCCTCAAGCTCTGCCGCTTGCTCCTGCTCACCTTTGACGATATCCCGGTAAGCATTCAGGAGATCTTCTCCCGGCTGAACATAGATACGCCCTGAATAGCCATCCAGAATCAACTCACGTCCATCGATACGGGTCAGAGGCAGATCCACAGCACCCATGATGGTCGGGATGCCCATCGAGCGCGCAAGAATTGCAGCATGGGAGTTACTGGAGCCATGAACTGAGACCAGGCCGACCAATTTTTCACTGGGCACCTCGCCCAGCATCGCTGGTGTTAGCTCATCTGCAACCAGGATAGTCTCATTGGTAAATTCGAGGGATGCAGGGGCAGCCTCCTGCAGGTAGGCAAGGACTCGACGGCCCAAATCTTTAATATCGGTAGCGCGTTCACGCAGGTACGGGTCATCCATCATAGAGAACTGGCGCACATGTTCCGCTACAACTTCACGCAGCGCACCCTGAGCCCAATTACCCTTTTCGATAGTTGCGACCACCTCCCCGGCTAACGCATTGTCATCTAGCATCCGCAGGTAAACATCGAAGAGCGCCTGTTCTTCAGAACGCAGGCGTTGCGCCAAGCTACGGCCCACAACTTTAATATCTCTTCGCACCAGTTTCAGTGCTTCCTGAAAACTCGCGATCTCTTTCTGGATATCTTTGGCAACTTTATCCGGTACCGAAGCCAGATCAGCAGGTGGAGCGATCACTGTTGCAGAACCTATCGCTACCCCGGAGGATCCCGCTACACCTTCAAAACGAAGATCAACAGCCTTCTTTTCCTGTTCCGCAACTGAACCTAAAGATCCCGTTGCCTCTGCATGGGCAATAGCGCCCGCTAACTGAGCAGAGAGCGTAACAAGAAACGCCTCTTCACTCTCATCAAAGCGGCGTGTCTCTTTTTGCTGCACGACCAACACACCCAGCACATCACGATGATGTATGATCGGCACACCGAGAAATGAACTAAAACGTTCCTCACCGGTAGATTCAACATATTTGAACGCAGGATGATCAGCGGCGTTTTCAAGATTGATCGGTTCTGCACGAGCGACCACCAGCCCCACGAGACCTTCTGAAGCGGAGAGACGGACACTCCCGATCGCTTCCTGATTGAGGCCCTCAGATGCCATTAAAACATAGCGTTGATCACTTGGATCAAAGAGGTACGTGGAACAGACCTCTGTCTTCATAGAACGCTGGATTCTACGCACAATCAGGTTCAGTACCGACTCCAGATCTGGAGCGACACTCACCTCCTGTACAATTTTTCTTAAGACATCCAGCATCTATCACTCCCCTTTCAGGAATCAATAATATTGATTCGCGACAACTTTGGAGATAACTCCCGCATCGCTTTACGATAAACCTCACGTTTAAAAGACACTACCTGGCCAAGCGGATACCAATAACTGACCCACCGCCAACCATCGAACTCAGGTGACTCTGTATGATCAATGGTGACAGCACTATCTGCACTCAACATCCGCAGCAAAAACCATTTTTGCTTCTGGCCGACGCATACAGGATGCGAATTGCGCCGGATCATTCGTTTGGGCAATCTATATCTTAACCAACCGCGCGTTACAGCGACGATCTCTACATCTGCAGCCGAGAGTCCAACTTCCTCTCTCAGTTCGCGAAACATTGCCTCTTCTGGGGATTCATCTTCATTGATCCCCCCCTGAGGGAACTGCCAGGCATCCTGGCCAATGCGTCTTGCCCAAAGGACCTGACCCAGCGAGTTAGCCAGAATGATACCGACATTCGGCCTGAACCCATCTGAATCAATCACTTCAAAATTCCTAAATCTTTTTCAGCTATTGTTCCATACTTCTTTCACTGTCAGCAAATCCCATTTGATTGAATTGCATTCACTGCTTTTCGGCCCTATGCTTGCGGCAGTTAATCGATGTTTGAGGATACGTTTTTGAGCTTAGCAATTTTTGACCTGGACAATACCCTTCTCGCCGGTGACAGCGATCACGCCTGGGGCGAATTTTTATGTGAAAAAGGGATTGTTGATAGCGAAGAGTACAGCCGGGCAAACGACTATTTTTATGAGCAGTATAAAAATGGGGGATTGGATATCTATGAGTTTCTCGAATTTGCACTGCGTCCCTTAGCTAAGCTTCCCCGTAATGAACTGGATGCCTTACACCAGCAGTTCATGCTGGAAAAGGTTGAACCTATGATGTTGCCTAAGGCTGCGGAACTCCTGAATAATCATCGCGAACGTGGCGACTATCTTCTGATTATCACCGCTACCAACCGTTTTGTGACAGGACCCATCGCTGCTCACTTGGGCGTTGACGAGATCATTGCAACAGACCCGGAAGAGGTCGATGGACAGTTCACTGGAAAAGTTTCGGGCACACCCTGCTTCCAGAGCGGCAAGGTGACACGCCTGAATAACTGGCTAGAAGCGAATCCGCACGATCTCAGTGAGAGCTATTTTTACAGCGACTCACACAACGACCTCCCTCTTCTTGAGCAGGTAGGTCACCCGATCGCTGTCAATCCAGACGAAAAGTTGGAAACTCTGGCTAATGACAAACTCTGGCCTGTTCTGGACCTGAGATAAGTTCCCGAGACGAATAGAGGGGGCTGTTCTGATTAACCGCCCCCGATTAAGCGACAACTTTGCAGTTCTTCAACGCATTATTAAGCTCTTTCATGAGCATGCTGCGAGTGATAATCCCAACCAGCCGCCCCTCTTCAACTACCGCGTACACCTTCGGCTTGTTCAGCTCCATCTGCTGAGCCAGATCTACAACACTCAATCCGGGCGAGACTGTTAACGGGTCCGTCCGCATAATATCTTTTACCTGCTTATGACTATCACAGTGATAACTATCTGTGACCAGATAGGGTAAACAATCAAACTCTGAGAGGAAGCCCACAACATGCATCGCGTCATCAACAACCGGCAGACCAAGGTAGCCTGAATCAAGAATATGGGTCACAGCATCCACCAGAGGCATCTCATACCTTAGCGGCACATTCACCGGGTACATCGCATCTCTGACTTGCAACATAATCTCACCTTCCTGCTTGCTTCTTTCTTTTTACAGTCTGGCAAAGAACGAAAAAATGACAAACTCACGCATAAAAAAGGGAGCCGATATAAGGCTCCCTAACGATTTTATCAATCATGGTTATGGACAGGGATTCGGATAGGTCACATGGATTGTCTCAATCGCATCCAGCAGCTCAGCATCCATCTGCAAGGATGCAGAAGCAATATTTGCCTTTAGCTGATCCATATTACTCGCGCCTATGATATTGGCATCTACATAATCTCTGCTATTGACCCATGCCAGTGCCATCACGGCCGGATCGAGACCATAGTTTTTAGCCAGATCTACATAAGCCTGAGTCGCCAACTGCCCCTGCTCGTTCAGATAACGAGCATATGTCGGGTGGCGAGTGATCCTAGCCCCCTGCGGACGCTGACCATCAAGATATTTACCGCTAAGTACCCCAAAGCCCAGAGGGGAATAAGGTAGTAGTGAAACCTCTTCACGCTGCAGCACTTCGGTTAAAGCGATTTCTGCGGTGCGATTTAACAAGCTGAAAGGGTTCTGCAGTGACACGCATTTCGGTAGATCATGCAGCTCGGCTAACTGCAGATACTTCATGACTCCCCAGGCACTCTCATTGGAGAGGCCAAAGTGCCGCACAAGCCCTTCATCCACCAGTTCCTGCAATATTTCTAGCGTTTCCAGAATCGGTGTCCCATCCTTCTCAGGCTGGTGTGTATAATTGAGCTGCCCAAAAAAATTAGTCGCTCGATCAGGCCAGTGAAGTTGGTAAAGATCGATATAATCGGTCTGTAAACGACGCAAACTCTGAGTAATCGCCTCACGAATATTACGACGATCCAGCGCCATATCCTCGCGGATATAACTCACCATCTCACCAGGACCTGTGACCTTAGTTGCCACCACCATCTGATCCCGGTTGCCACGAGCCTTCAGCCAGTTACCGATAATCTCCTCGTTCCGCCCCTGATACTCTGCAGACGTTGGGATAGGGTACATCTCAGCCCCATCGAGAAAATTAACCCCCTGCTCCTGAGCATAATCCATCTGCTCAAACGCTTCTGCCTGTGTATGGTCACTACCATAGGTCATCGTCCCGAGACAGATGAGGCTCACTTCAAGATCGGTACTGCCTAACGTATTGTATTTCATTCTGGGCACTCTCCGGTTGATGACACTAGGCGGACGGTAAAACCCGAACAAAGAATGATTTCAGGTAATCCGTTTCCGGAATCGCAGGATGCACCGGATGATCTGCGCCCTGATGTCCCTGATCAAAGATCTGTGCGGTACGATCCAGTTCCCGACTATTGCTGCGAATGATATCCACCAACCGCTCTCGCTGCAGATGCATGGAACATGATGCAGATACTAAAATTCCATCCTTTTTCAGCAAGCGCATCGCAAAATTATTCATCCGGGAATATGCGCGCTCCCCATTACGGATATCTTTCTTTTTCTGAATAAATGCAGGCGGATCAAGCACCACGACGTCAAATTTCTCTTTGTCCGCAATCAATGATTTACAGATATCAAATGCATCGCCATGAAAGCCTTCAAAACGATCAGACGCATTGTTAATACGAGCATTCTCAGCAGCCACCTCCAGCGCAAAATGAGAGGCGTCCACACAGATCGCCTGAGAGGCGCCCGCTGCCAGAGCCTGAGCGCCCCAGCCACCAACGTAACTGAACAGATCAAGCACTCGTTTACCTTCCACGTGCTTTTGCATCTGTGCACGATTGTTGCGGTGATCATAAAACCAACCGGTCTTCTGGCCCTTCTGCAAGGGAGCAAGCAGCGGTACCGAATTCTCCATCAACGGGCAAAGTTCTGGAATATCTCCCTGAACAATCTCAGTGTAAGTTTCCAGCCCCTCCATATCCCGCATTTTGCCATCGTTTCTCAGCAAAATAGCTTTTGGGGTAAAAACCTTATTCAGTGCATCGATGATCTCATCCAGCACTGCTTCCATACCCGCTGTCGAGATCTGCACCACAAACACATCGTAGAAGCGATCGATAACCAGACCAGGTAAGCCATCACTATCGCCAAAAACCAGACGATAACAATCATCGCTGAAACAGCTCTCCCGCAGTGACAGGGCCACTTTGATACGGTGGATAATAAGAGAGCGATCCAGTGTATATTTCAGGTCACGGCTGACAATACGTCCACAGATCAAGGTATTAGGATTGACATATGCCACACCCAGCGGCTTGCCTTTATCTGTTTCCACAATAACCTGCTGACCCGGCTCAAAGCTTTTCAGAGGGGTTGCACGATTATCCACTTCATTACTGTAGATCCAGAGGTGGCCACCCCGTAGACGACGCTCAGCTCCGCTATTCAGTTTCAGTGTTTGCAATGCCATGATTTCCTGTTTTTACAGACAACTGTCCCGGCATATAGCCGGGACAAATAAATTATTCACCTGAGGGCTAGCCTCAGAAATAGTTAAGCTTCTGCTTCGCAAAGATCGTTATAGTCTTCGCCGCTTAACAACCCATCCAGCTCACTGTTATCGCTCAGCTTCAGCTTAAAGAACCAACCATCACCGTATGGATCAGAGTTAACCAACTCAGGAGAATCCTCAAGCTCTTCATTAACAGCAACCACTTCGCCACTTAAAGGCGCATAAACATCAGAGGCAGCTTTTACAGACTCAACAACGCCTGCATCATCACCTGTAGCTACCTCAGCACCCACTTCAGGTAGTTCAACAAATACCACATCGCCCAGCAGATCCTGTGCGTGATCGGTCACACCGATAGTAACGGTACCGTCTCCTTCGACACGAATCCACTCATGACTAGCAACGTATTTCAGTTCAGATGGGATGTTACTCATGTTCAATTCCTACCCTATGGGTCCTGTTAAATCGTTAATCAAAAACTTTTTTGCCGTTACGGACAAAGGATGGTCGAATCACCCTGACAGGTACAAGTTTACCACGAATGTCCACTTCCGCTTTATCCTTTGTCGCTGCAGGGACACGGGCCATTGCGATAGCACAACCCAATGTTGGCGAGAAAGTACCACTCGTAATCTCTCCCTCACCAACGCCCGATACAACGACACGCTGATCTGCACGCAGGACACCGCGAGACTCCATTACCAGCCCTACCAACTTTTGATCAGGGCCTGTATCTCGAATACTCTGCAAAGCATCACGACCGATAAACAAACGCTCCTGTGGTTCCCATGCGACCGTCCAGCCCATATTGGCTGCAAGTGGTGAGATCGTCTCATCCATATCAGAGCCATATAGATTCATCCCCGCTTCCAGGCGAAGCGTATCACGCGCACCTAATCCACAAGGGGCAACACCTGCATCTGCAAGTGCTTGCCAGAAATCAGCGGACTCATCTTCAGGCAACATAATCTCTAAGCCATCTTCACCAGTATAGCCAGTTCTGGCGATAAACCAGCCTTCAGATTCAAGCCCCTGGAACACGCTCAGTTGGTCGATCAAAGCCGCTCGCGACTCTGATACTGCCTGCTTTACTGCCGTAATTGCTTCAGGCCCCTGAATCGCGATCATCGCAAGTTCAGGCTGTTCGGTCAGAGCAACATCATCAAAGCTCGCTGTTTGATCTGACATCCAGCGCAGATCTTTTTCACGAGTCGCGCAGTTAACTACAACTCTGAACCACTCACCTGCCACACCGGGTTCTGTCATCAGATAAACAATCAGATCATCAATAACACCAGCGTCTTCGTTCAGCATGCCGCTGTACATCGCTTTGCCCTTCTCCTTGAGCTTAGCGACATCATTAGCTAACAAATAGCGCAGGTACTCCTTGGCATCGGTTCCCGTTACATCGACCACGGTCATATGCGAGACATCAAACATTCCTGAGGCCTGCCTGACCTTATGATGTTCATCCACTTGTGAGCCGTAATGAATCGGCATATCCCAGCCACCGAAGTCGACCAGTTTCGCACCCATCTCTTGATGCTTTTCGTACAATGCAGTTTTGCTACCCATATTATTAACTCTTATTCAGGGTCTGGCGTGACAGTTAGAACCCAAACCGCTCGCCAGCTTTTATACGATTGTTCTCAGGTCTGATGGAGGAAAACGACCTAAAAAACAAAAAAGGGAAGACAATTTATAGGGATTTCCTTTGCAGTTCAATCATTGAACGATAAACATCCCTGCAACTATGGTCGCGCGCGGAGCTATTCTTGGATAGGCCGTTGTGCGATCTCTGGAAGATTGCCTGATAACCCCATAGCATCCATCACTATATGATTTTTGAGTGGCTTCATTCTATCCAACAGGTTCATCCCCATATTTCGCGCCAAACGCACAATAGGCTGCTGCTCATTGAACAAACGCTTGAACCCTTCCATCGCCGCTGACATCTTGATATTTTCACTTTGACGCACCCGCTGGTAGCGCTGCAAGACCCTTAGCGCACCAATATCCTCCCCTCTTTTATAAGCAGCGATAAGAGTTTCAGCCAGTTGAGCTGCATCCAGAAGACCTAAATTCACACCCTGTCCAGCCAATGGATGAATGGTATGCGCCGCATCACCGACAGCAGCAAAGCCCGATTTAACATAATATTTCGCATGCCGTTGCCTGAGAGGGAACACCGCACGGGTATCACTGTGTAGAATCTTACCCAGCCGCCATTCAAACGCCTGCCCCAATGCCTCACAAAACGCTTCAGAATCAAGTGCCATCAAGGCTTTAGCATGAGCTGGAGATGTCGACCATACAATCGAGCAATAATGATCTCCGTCATCACTCTTTAGCGGCAACAGAGCCAGGGGCCCGTCATCCGTAAAGCGTTGCCATGCCGTTTTTAAATGAGGCTGCTCTGTTTTGACTGTCGTCACTATCGCATGATGACCATAATCCCACTCCAGCATTGGCACACCTGCCATCTGCCGTGTTTTCGATAATGCCCCATCGGCTGCCACAACCAAAGAGGTTTGCACAACCGTACCATTACTTAGGGTGACTGTTTTCATAGCCTCCCCATTCACCGCTTTAACCTCGACACCGGTCATAAGCTGAACGTTCTCGTGCTGTAGTAACACTGAGTAAAGTCCGGCTAACGTTACCCGGTTTTCAACAATATGCCCCAGCACCGGCTCATGCAGCTCCCGGGCAGAAAAATGAATATGACCGGTCCCCTCTCCATCCCAAACATCCATCTCGGTATAGGGACTCATCCGGTAACTCTGCATCACCTCCCAAGCGCCCACAGCCGTTAAAATCTGCTGCGAAGCACAGGTTAATGCGCTGACTCTGGGATCAAATCCAGCTTCCTGCTGGTCACGGACGCTCATTCCAAATGCAGAGAGATCTCCAGCCCGCTGTTCCAGAACCAGAATTCGCATACCGGAGGGCGCCAACGCAGTCGCCAGCGTAACCCCAACCATACCGGCACCAACGATGATTAGATCCACCTGACTGGACTGCTGATTGCTTTTCATTGTCATCCTGAAGACCTATTTCAATTCCGGAGCGGGCATATCCAATCCCATTGCACTGCGAGCAAACAGTGTCCGTGCCGGTGGACAGATATCCATCAACTGCAACCCTACGTTGCGCCCGATAGCCAGTAAAGGATTCGCATTTGAGAAAAGCTTCATCGTCTGATCACTGAAGCCTATAGTGCGCTGCTGATCCAGTCGCTGCTGTTCATAAAACGCCTGCAACACGGAAAGATCACCAAGGCTAACCTTTTGTTTACGTGCCTCAAGCAACTTATCGGCAAGGGCAACAACACCGCGTAAAGCCAGGTTATATCCCTGCCCTGCGATAGGATGCAGAGCATGTGCCGCGTTCCCCAAAACAACCAGGCCACGGCGTACCTGCTCTTCAGCTAAAACCAACTTCAATGGGTAGGCGTGCCTTTCGCCCACTTTTATAAAATTCCCGGCCCGATAACCAAACCGTTCATGCAACCGCGCGATGAAATCCTGATCACTCAACGCCATAATCTCATCGATCTGATCATCAGGGATGGTCCATACCAAGCCACACCGATGATGCGAGCCATCATTTTCTAATGGCAACAGAGCCATCGGCCCCGTATCGGTAAAGCGCTCATATGCAACTGACTGATGCTCTCGATCAGGACTGATATTTGCGATGACCGCATGCTGCTCATAGGTTGTATAGGCGTAACTTATACCCATCTTCTCCCGCAGCGCTGATCGTCCACCATCAGCCATCACCACCAGCTCACTAGCAATACGATGAGTCGTTCCCTGCTGCTCAACCAGAACATCCATTGAATGCTGTCCCGTTTCGATATCAACCACACTGGCTGGACAGATGAAGTCGACTCGAGCCGCATCTGGCTGCTGCAAACGCTCCAGCAAAACACGACCGAGCCATTGATTCTCCACTACATAACCTAGAGCTGGCACCCCCTCCTGCTCAGCATTCAGCCGTGTCACTCCAAAATGCCCACGATCTGAAACATGAATCTGTTTAATAGGAGTAACATGCGTTTTCAGGGCATTCCAGACTCCCATCTTTTCATAGAGGGTTCGACTACCATAAGCCAGCGCTGTAGCGCGTGAATCATAACTGGGCTGATATTCCAACGAACCATTATCGGGTAATGCAAACGCTTCGATAACAGCAATATTCAGCTCCTGCTCCTCACAGGCAGGCAGGAGGGAACACGCCAGACTTGCACCCACCATCCCTCCACCAATAATGACGATATCGTATTTCTGCTTCATGCTGATGCCATCAACGCTTCTATTTCATCGATCTCTTTCGGTACGGCAGCAGTGAGAACTTCACACCCCGATTCGGTGATCAGGATATCATCCTCAATGCGGATACCGATCCCTCTCCAGCAGGGATCAACATCCATATTATCTGCAGCGACATACAGACCCGGCTCAATCGTCATGACCATACCCGGCTCTAGCGGCCGCCACTGGTTCTCAACTTTATAATCACCTACATCGTGGACATCCATGCCTAACCAGTGGCCGATCCTGTGCATATAGAAATCGCGATAACTTCCTGCAGTGATCGCCTCCTCTAATGACTCCTTGAGCAAGCCTAGTTCAATCAAGCCCTTTGTCAGCACCTCAACAGAACAATCATGCACCGCATCCCAGAGCACTCCAGGTTTAGCCAGATCAATACAGGCCTTCTGAGCTTTCAAAACCAGAGAATAGAGTGCAGCCTGAGGCTCACTGAATTGTCCATTGACCGGAAAAGTACGGGTAATATCCCCGGCATAGTGTTCCAGCTCGCACCCTGCATCAATCAACACCAGA
The DNA here is from genome assembly GCF_947498015.1 of uncultured Neptuniibacter sp. Classification (GTDB taxonomy): domain Bacteria; phylum Pseudomonadota; class Gammaproteobacteria; order Pseudomonadales; family Balneatricaceae; genus Neptuniibacter. Next base: position 127,642 of record NZ_CANMIR010000009.1, on the reverse strand, counting down.
TCACCATCAGCCAGCGGCTGATCATTCTCTATATAGTGCAGAATGCAGGCATTTGAACCACCACCCACAATCGTAGAATACGCTGGCTGGCGAGCCCCCTGCATAGCGAAATGATGCAGAATCTCAGCTTCCAACTGATACTCCATCAGACCAGGCTTACAGAGTTCCATCGCTTTCACATGACCTTGTGCCGAAATTTCACCGGCACGCCTCATCAGATCCTGCTCCTCTGTGCCCTTTATCAGCCGCATCTCATTTAACAGATGATCCAGCATGACAAGCTCTGTCGGTGCCACTGCACCTTGGCGCACTTTTCCACGAATCAGGTTTAGCCAGTGCCGGATCTGTTGATCGAGTTCCTCATCCTGCCCGATTGAGTAGTAGATGCGTGACATCCCATTCAATAAAGCGGGTAGTACATCATCTATCTCACCGATGGCGTGCGCTTCATCAAACGCAAAATCATTCACGGCACCGTCTGGACCTGACCGATACCCATTCCAGATCTCCATCAGCTTGTCACGCTCACGGCAAAACAGCACTGTCTCACCCGAGGCTCTACCCGGAATTAATAACAGCATGGCATCCGGCTCATTGAATCCTGTCAGATAATAGAAGCTACTATCCTGACGAAATGGATACTCAACATCGTTATTACGCTGTTTCATCTGAGCGGAGGGGATAATCGCAATACTATCGGCTGGCATGTTGGACATTAATGCCTTACGCCGAGCAACAAACTGATCCAGATCGATCTTCATTTAGTGCAACCTACTATTTTCCGGCTGAGCGTTAGCAAACTCTTTCTGTTTATCCTCGAGCGCCTTATTACATTCAGTAAATAGCATCAGAACAGCCATACGAACGTACTCCTGCACTTCCATCAGATCCGCTTCATTCTCATCTAACTCTTCAAGCTCAACTGAGATCTGCGCAATCTGCCCGAGGTCATTCAGGGTTTCCTTCGCCTCAGATGAAAGTGAGGCATCCGTGTGCTTACCGTACAAGCCGAAACCACTCAAAAAGCTCTGACACCAGCGACCCAGTGATTCGGCCCTGACCGAGATCTCATTCTCATCATCGGGAAGCAACAACTCGAATTCGAGATCCAGGCTTTCGAGAGCACTACAGATCGCCCTGTACATAGTATCTAAGGTTTCTTTACTGCTCTCATGTGAAAGACCATCCAAGTCAAGCAGTTCACAGGCTATTTTGAGTAGTTTCTCAGGTAAGAGGCGTGCACCTGCAGCCACATGGCCCACAACCAGACCATGCAGCTCAGAGGGGGATACGATCTTCACCCCCTCCTCTACGAGCATATTTGCGATCAACTCAAAGTCAGGCAGATCGCAGGGTAGATTTTCTAAAGACATTCAATCAGGTCCATCAATAAATTATTGCTTATAATCCTAGCATTTCCGTAGATTCGGTGCAGCGTCATTGACCCATGGACAGGGGCTGATATAGTCCTGCAGTGGATAACTTAAGCTTTAGGAGCACCCTTTCTGCATGACTGAGCATTACTTTAACGCGCTGGAACAGAAAATCGACCAGATGATACAGCGCTGCGACCAACTGGAACGGGACAACGCGAAGCTGCGCGAGCGTGAACAGTTGCTCAAAGAGGAGCGTGCTCAGTTGATACATACCAATGAACAAACGCAGAGCAAAATTAAAGCGATGATCATGCGCCTGAAAGCACTGGAGCAAGGTAAATGAGTGAAGCGGAATCACAGCCAGTCTCTATCAAACTGCTTGAAAAAGAGTTTAACTTTAACTGCCCTCCAGATGCTGAAGCGGAGCTGCTTGCCTCAGCTGATTTTCTCAATACAAAAATGCTGGAGATAAGAAAGTCTGGCAAAGTCCTTGGACTTGAACGCATTGCAATTATGGCCGCACTCAATCTGGCCCATGAATTATTGCAGTCCAAACAGGAGATCCATGTCGGCGTGGCTGACCGGCTTCAACATCTGGGTGACAAGATCGATCAGGCTTTAACCAAACAGGACAAAGCTGCAAGCCTCGATACCTCAGAATAAACCGGCGAATCAGCTTGAATTCTTTTCATACACCAATAAAACTGCATAATTAACAACCAGTTAATAATTTATTTAGCATATATTCATTAAATTTCAAGACCTGACACTACAACTTAAAAGCGTATAATGGAGCCATGCCCTGGGGTGTTCGATAGTTGGTTACGTCCCTCGAGCCGATAATCACACTTTTGGAGGTTGCTCGTAGTTTCTGGTGTGCATGTCCGATTTGACGGAAAGCCTAACGTTACTCAGTGACCCCCTCCTTGAACCTTCGGGTTCAGGGCCATATCCAGCACCGGCACCCTGGGGATCTCACCAACTAAGCTATGAATAAACGAACACACCTCCGTCAACAGATCCGCACCCTGCGCAGATCACTCACCCCTGAACAACAGCAGGATGCAGCTAGCGCTCTGTTACGCAATCTACGCTGCCGGCAGGACTTTCGCCGGGCCAAACATATTGCGATGTACCTGCCAAACGACGGTGAAATCGATCCAGTGCCATTGATCAAACTCTGCTGGCGTCTGGGTAAACAGGTGTATCTTCCCGTCCTGCATCCGGTACTTCACAATCGACTCTGGTTTGTTCCCTATACCCCACAAACACCGATGGTAAGAAATATCTACGGGATTAAAGAACCGAAACTGATCCCAGCCAAACGCAGAGCTGCCTGGTCACTGCAGCTGGTGCTACTTCCCCTTGTTGCATTTGACCCTCTGGGCAATCGCATGGGGATGGGGGGAGGTTATTATGATCGGACTTTCAGTTTTAAAAACCAGCCGCACGGGCTGCGGGGGCCCGACCTGATAGGCCTGGCGCATGAGATACAGAAAGTGGAAAAGTTACCGGTAGAGGGATGGGACATCCCTCTAAGTTCGATTGTGACTGACAGCCAAAGCTACCCTTAGGGAGCCTTAACTATTGAATACCTGCTGAAACAGCGAGGCAAACTGGAAATCAGAATGTGATACGCCGGTCATAACTGACCCTAGCACGAACACCACAACTAAGATTAAAACCAGATCTGGACCTTTTTTCATTACTTTGCCTATTGGGTATACCGCCACTTAAACAAACGCATGTTCGTTTAATATCCGGGGCGTAGTTTTCCATATTTCAGTTTTTTTGCAACTTATTTACAAAGCTTCTATATGAAAGTATCGACCACTTACGTACTTATTTTAATGAAAAAAGGCAAATAACACGAATTACTCCCTGTTTTACATAAAGTTTTGCAAAAAAGTGATACAGATCAAGCTCATTGGAATGGATACCATAGAAAGCAGCGTCTGCCCGGTGACAATGGCAGCCATCATCCCTGCATCACCACCTAACTGACGGGCCAGAATATAGGAGGATGTGGCTGTCGGGAGTGCAGCATAGAGCCAGAACACTTCGGCCGTTGTAAGGTCCAGTGATAACAGATTACAGATCACAAACGCTGATAAAGGCATCAATATCAGCTTGATGAACGATGACCATAGTATCGATTTACGGCTCTTCACCAAGACTTTAAAACTCAATCCTGCACCTACAGCTAGCAATCCAAGAGGCAGAGCCATCCGTCCAAGTAGATCCGCTACAGGCTCTAACATGAGAGGAAATCCCAGACCAGATTGATTCAGGCCTAATCCTAAGAGGCTACTGAGAATCAGCGGATTTTTAATAACGGCAAGAAAAACGGAACTCAGCTTGCCCGTTTTGTGCGTAAAGAGAGAAAACACCAATACACATAAGAGATTTAACAGCGGAATCATCAGCGCCATAATCACGGCACCGATCACCACACCCTGCTCACCAAATAAGGTTGCTGAAGCGGCCAGCCCGACATAGACATTAAAACGCACCGATCCCTGATAGAGCGATGTAAATCCTGCAGCATCGGTTCCGGCCAGAGGTCTGATCAGAAATGCCAGTGCACTCCCGGATAAAACGAGAAGTAAAACACCTAATCCGATTGTATCCAGCTCAACGGCTGACATATCGGTTGTTGCCAACCGGGAGACCAGCAGGACAGGAAACAGAATAAAATAAGTCGCCTTTTCAGCCTGAACCCAAAAATCATCACCGGGAAAGCGTGTACGGCGGGCAATGTAGCCCAAAATAATTAACGCAAATACTGGCCATAAGGCACTGATAATTTCGAACATAGTGTTATAGTATTTTTGTAGAGTAGTAAATGAAGGCTGCTGTATATCTTGGACCGGTGTTTTAGGACAAGGCTTTTTGTTCAAGCGCGCAGGCCGGTCGGGTCAGGTTGTCTGATCCCTTTGCCGAGGTTACAGCATCATCACTAAAGAAGCATATAGTGGAGTTAACTCATGATGACATCTCTTGTCCTAACCGTCATCGGTCCTGATAAACCAGGATTGGTAGAAATGCTTGCGCAGACAATAACTGAACATGGTGGCAACTGGCTGGAATCAGGCATGTCACGACTGGCAGGAAAATTTGCTGGGATAATGATTACCGAAGTTCCAGAATCTCAGACCAGTGCACTCATCGATGCCTTAAACGCACTGGAGTCTCAGGGACTTAAGGTTACGGCCGAACACACTGACACCCCGGAGATTTCAGGCAAAACCCAGAGCTTCACGCTAGAGCTTGTGGGTCACGATAAACCAGGCATCGTTCGTGATATCTCCAGCGCTCTGGCCAAGCGACATGTCAATGTTGAGCGCCTGTCAACTGAACTGGTATCCGGCTCGATGTCAGCTGAACTGTTATTCAAAGCTGAAGCAGAGTTACTCGCCAGCGCTGATCTGGATCTGGACGAACTGCAGGAATCACTGGAGGGGATCGCTAGTGACCTGATGGTTGACATCAGTCTGAACGCCTAACCTAAGCCCCACCCGTAAGCGCAGTTCACCCTTCCGGATAAAACTATCCGGGAGGGTATGGAGACACTTATGACGATAACGGACCTGTTTTCGCAACTCTCTGAAGCCTACCTTCTTATCGACCCTGACACACAAACACTGATCCTTTTGAATCCTGCAGCTTCAGTGATACTTAAAACCACAGGTGAGGATTTCACTAAAACAGAGTGCTGGAAGCATGAGATCATCAGGTCTGCCACCTCTGAGACACTCCCTGAGATCCAGGCGGTAGCCTTTCAGAACCAGCACTTAACCGCTCGTTATTCAGAAATAAATGACGCTAACCAACGATATATTGCGGTCAACATCACTCCCGCTATCCCCTCAGAGGAAGCGCTGCATAACTTCTTTAATATCGTTGACCATCTGGGTGCTTATGTTTACTGCAAAGATAATCAGTACCAGTACACCTACGCCAATCAGCAGGTCTGCGAGCTGTTTGAGAGGGAGCGAGAGGAGGTCATCGGTGGAACCGACAATGATTTCTTTGGCGAAGAGACCGGCTCGGAACTTCAGAAGATAGACAGCCCGGTTATCGAAGCTGGCCATACGGTGGAAACCGAAGAACTCAATTTTGTCCCTCAGTTTAATGAATACCGTCACTACCTCTCGGTCAAAAAACCGCTGATCAATGAGACCGGTGAGATAACTGGACTGTTTGGCATATCAACAGATATTACCGAACAGAAAAGAGTTCAACAGCAGCTCCATACGAGCGAGAAACAACTATCTACAATTCTGGATAACGTTGGCGCATACATTTTCATAAAGGATAAGGCACGCCGGTTTCAGTATATAAATCGCATGACAGAACAGCTGTTTCAACGCAAAAGCGATGAGATTGTAGGGATGGACAACTTTGATCTCCTTGGGCCTGAACAGGGCGAGGAGTTCGACCGCACTGACCGGCAGGTTTTCAATACAGGTAAGCGGGTCAACTGCATCGAAACATTTGCGACTCCGGAAAAAACATTCTATTACTGGACGGTCAAGATCCCGATGTTTAATGAAGAGGGAGAGATCGACAGCTACATCGGTATCTCAACCGACATCACGGAGCAGAAGAAGCTCGAACACCAAGTCCGAGAATCCAATGATCAACTTCAGGCTACCATTGAAGAGATCAATATTCTAAAAGATAAACTGCAACAGCAGGCCACACATGACCCTCTCACCGGACTGTTTAACCGCCGTTTTCTTGAAGAACATGTGGAACTAAGTTTTACCGATCCATCCAGAGGCCCAACCAGCCTCCTGATGGTAGACGTTGACCACTTCAAACGGGTGAATGATGAACTTGGACATAAGGCAGGAGATGAAGTTCTCCAGTTCCTCGCAACCCTGATGAGGGAGGAGTGCAGAAGCAATGATCTGGTCTGCCGCTATGGAGGAGAGGAGTTTATTATTCTGCTCCCCAACACCCCGCTCGAGACCGCTTTTCAGAAGGCCGAATGGATTCGAATACAGTATGAACTGAAGGTCGCGGCCGCATTTCCCAGAGCAAAAGGCAGCTCTATCTCTATAGGAGTTGCCACCTCCCCCGAACATGGCAACAGCTTTGAAACGGTCTATCAAGCTGCGGATAAAGCACTATATATGGCGAAAGAACAGGGGAGAAACCGCTCAATAGTGGCATAAAAAACGCGCCATCAGGCGCGTTTTCTAATAGTGACGCGTGTTATCCCCGCTGATCCAGTTTCACCTGACCGCGTTTGACCGCTGCACGGACCTGATCAGGAGCGGTGCCACCAATATGGTCACGCGCTGCGACAGAACCTTCCAACGTCAGCACTTCAAACACATCCTGCTCAATCGTATCAGAGAACTGAGCCAGCTCCTCCAGGCTCATTTCACCCAGATCCTTATTCTGTTCAATTCCATAAGCAACCGACTTCCCAACGACTTCGTGGGCATCACGGAATGGCATCCCTTTGCGAACCAGATAGTCCGCCAGATCAGTCGCAGTAGAGAAACCACGGAGTGCTGCTTCACGCATGCTCTCTTTGTTCGACTCAAGAGCAGGCACCATATCAGCAAACGCCCGCAAACAGCCTTTCACTGTATCGATCGCATCGAACAGCGGTTCTTTGTCTTCCTGATTATCTTTGTTATAAGCCAGAGGTTGCGACTTCATTAACGTGAGCAGGCTCATCAGATGACCATAAACCCGGCCGGATTTACCCCGCACCAACTCAGGAACATCCGGGTTTTTCTTCTGCGGCATAATTGAAGAGCCTGTGCAGAAGCGGTCTGGCAGATTGATGAAATTAAATTGAGCCGATGTCCACAGCACAAGCTCTTCGGACATACGGGTCAGGTGCATCAGCAGAATACTGGATGCTGCACAAAATTCGATCGCAAAATCACGATCTGATACGGCGTCCAGTGAATTCTCTGCAGGTGCGCTGAACTCAAGGAGTTCGCAGGTATAATCCCGCTGAATCGGATAGGTTGTCCCTGCCAAAGCAGCAGCACCTAGCGGCATCACGTTAGTACGCTCCCGGCAATCTTCAAAACGACCGAAATCGCGCGTCAGCATCTCAAACCAAGCCAGCAGGTGATGACCAAATGTGACCGGCTGCGCAGTTTGTAGGTGGGTAAAGCCAGGCATGATGGTATCCGCTTCACGCTCGGCCAACCCTAACAACCCCTGCTGCAGACGTGTGATTTCAGCCAAAACCAGGTCGATCTCATCACGCAGGTACAAACGGATATCAGTCGCCACCTGATCGTTTCTGGAACGACCGGTATGCAGTTTCTTCCCAGTGATACCTATTTTTTTGGTCAATGCCGCTTCGATGTTCATATGCACATCTTCCAGCTCAACAGACCATTCGAATTCACCACGTTCAATCTCAACCCGAATCTCACCCAGGCCACGAATAATGTCATCGCGCTCCTGTTCAGTCAGCACGCCCGCCTGTGTCAGCATTTTGGCATGAGCGATAGAACCGCGAATGTCCTGCAGGTACATACGCTGATCAAATTCCACGGATGCGGTGAAACGTGCCACGAACGCATCGGTTGGCTCATTAAAACGACCACCCCACTGCTGGTTGGTTTTATCACTCATGGGAAACCTCTAATTACTCGATGACTCACACAGCCTTTTGACTGCTACTGTAAAATTGCGCGATATTATACCACGCCCTTTGACCTGTAGTGTCTATATCGCCCTTCTCAATCTGCTACAATCGGCAACAATTATTCACTATGCCGTATTTGAGACGATTTTTATGAGCCGAACCATCCGAATTGCTACGCGTAAAAGCCCGTTGGCACTCTGGCAAGCAGAGTATGTAAAAGCTGAATTAGAGCGCCACCACGCAGGTCTTCAGGTCGAACTTCTGGGCATGACCTCCAAAGGCGATAAAATTCTGGATGCGCCACTCGCTAAAGTTGGAGGCAAAGGGCTCTTCGTCAAAGAACTTGAAGAAGCGATGCTGGCAGGTGAAGCTGATATTGCGGTTCACTCGATGAAAGATGTGCCCATGGAGTTCCCTGAAGGTCTGGGTTTAGCCGTCATCTGCCCACGAGAAAAACCGACCGATGCTTTTGTTTCCAATCACTACAACAGTATTGACGAGTTACCAGAGGGCTCCGTTGTAGGTACTTCCTCCCTGCGTAGAGAAGCTCAGATCCGTGAGAAACGTCCGGATCTTAAAATTAAGTGGCTGAGGGGTAACGTCAATACGCGTTTACGCAAACTCGACGACGGTGAATATGATGCGATCATCCTGGCCACAGCAGGCCTACTTCGCCTGAAAATGGATGAGCGGATCCGCTCAGAAATCCCTGTCGAATTCAGCCTCCCAGCAGGTGGGCAGGGCGCTGTAGGCATCGAGTGTCGCACAAGTGATGCGGAACTTATGGATCTATTGAAACCGCTCCACGATCAGGAAACTGCCTGGAGAGTGACCGCAGAGCGCGCCATGAACCGACGTCTGGAGGGCGGCTGCCAGGTACCTATCGCCTGTTACGCCACACTCAGCGATAGCAACAACGCACTCTTTTTACGCGGGCTTGTAGCCAGACCCGATGGCACAGTGATTCTTAGAGATGAAGAAACTGGCAGCCCTGCACAAGCGGAAGAGATCGGTATCAAACTGGCCGAACGGCTCCTGGATGCCGGAGCCAAAGAGATACTGGATGCTGTTTATAATCAGCAGTAGATCATGAGAACTTCGCGTAACAACCTGAGAGTGCTGGTCACCCGCCCAGCACATCAGGCCACCCATCTGATCCAGGATCTCAAAACGTCTGGTGCGGAAGCCATCCCCTTCCCCCTGCTGGAGATAAAGCCCGTCTCTGAGTCGGATTCCGGCTTTCATGCGTTAAAGCAGCAGATCATCGATCTGGATCTTTATCAGCATGTGATTTTCATCAGCCCGAATGCAGTCCGGATCGGCTGTGACTGGATCGACCAGTACTGGCCACAACTGCCACTTGGTGTCCAATGGCTGGCTATAGGAAAACAGAGCGCCGCTGAACTGAGCAACTATGGTATAGATGCCTATCACAGCCCACTGGGTTACGATTCAGAAGCACTGCTCAACTCCCCTGCATTAGCCCAGGTCGAATCGGAAAAGATCCTCATTATGCGCGGCGAAGGGGGCAGAGAAAAATTAGCAACAGAACTGCGTGCACGGGGTGCAGAGGTTAGCTATGCTGAACTGTATCGTCGCCACTGCCCTGAGTATAGTCAGCAGGATGTTGAGGGCACACTCTTTAGTAAGCCTTTGGATGCAATACTTATCAGCAGTGCAGCCGGACTGAATAACCTGATGAAACTTGTTATCGATCAAGGGAAAGAGTTAAGCACAGATTCACTATTAAACTGCCATCTTGTTGTGCCCAGCGAGCGAATCAGACAAGAGGCGTTGAAAGCAGGATTCAACCGAATAACCACATCAGCAGGCCCGGATGATCAATCGATGATCAAAGCCCTGCTGCAGTAACTGACTTTTGCGGAAATCGACAGATGAGCAACAAAAACAAACCATCACAGGAAGAGAACGTAGCTGAATCGCAACCGGCAGAGCAGGAAGCCGCAGATCAGGCTGCTGCAAGCACAGTGGAAGAAGAGACAAAAACAGAAGAGCCTATTGAGCCCGATGTCTCGGAAAAAACCATGGAAACTGATGTCAGTGATCCTGTAGACAAACCTGCAGAAGCAACTGTTAAAAAGCCGGCAACCTGGCCAGGTAAGTTAGCGCTTCCTATCTCTATTATTGCTTTAGGTGCGGCGGGTTACCTTTATTGGCTATCCCTCCAACAAACCACATCCGTCGCTCAAAACAACGCAGCGATTGAAGCACAAGTTAGCACCTCATTAGGCGAAGCCCGCGGTTCTCTTGATCAGGCGATTGCGAGCATGAACCAGAAGCTAGGCCAGCTTCAAGCACAAAGCCAATCCGATAAAAACAACATTGATGAGCTACAGCAACGCCTGACAAAAAGTATCCAGCAGGTCACCGCTAATCAGCAGACCTCTCGCAAAGACTGGCTCCTTGCTGAAGTCGAGTATCTGTTACGTCTGGCGAATCAGAGAGTGTTGATGGAAAATACTGCAGACGGTGCAGTTAAGCTTTTAAAGTCCGCCGATAAAATTTTGAAAGAGACAGATGATGTCTCTATCTACGAGGTGCGCAAAGCACTGGCCGCTGATATCGCCGCGCTCGAAGCTGTTCCGGAACTGGATACCGAAGGGGTCTTTCTGAAACTTGGCGCGCTAAACAACCAGGTCCCCAACCTCCGATTGATCCCGCTGTCGGAACAGCGAAAACTACCGGAACTTCTCGAAGAGGTCACACCGGATGTAGTCGCCGAATCCTGGAGCGCCGGTTTGGAGGCGTCATGGGGCAAGGCGATGGATAAGCTGGACCAGCTGGTCGTGATCCAACATCGCGATGAGCCTATCGAACCGCTGCTCTCTCCCGAGCAAACCTATTATCTGCAGCAGAATCTCCATCTGATGCTCGAACAGGCTCAACTGGCTCTACTACAGCGCAAACAAGCCTCATATGATGCCAGCCTGAATAAAGCTCAAAATTGGATCTCAACCTATTTTGAACAGAAAGATGGGACTACCCTCAGCCTGCTGAAGGGGATCGGTGAACTCAAAGAGGTCAGCGTAACTGCAGAGATGCCAGACATTTCAGGCTCTTTACGCTCCCTGAAGAGCTACCTGGCTCAGATGGCCAAGCTTAAGGAACAAGGAGCATCCTGATGAAAAAACTGTTCCTGTTACTTTTACTCATTCTGACCACCGGAGCACTGGTGGGTGAGATGATGGTTAAAGATCCGGGCTATGTACTACTGGCCTACAATCAAACCACCGTTGAAACAAGCCTCTGGGTACTGCTAGTCGCACTGGTTATCGGATTCATCCTGCTACACTGGAGTGTTAATCTACTGACCCGCACACAGCTTCCTACTGCACGACTGAAAGCCTGGAAAGAGAGCCGTCACCAGCTTATCAGCCGGCGCAAGACGCTCAAAGGCCTAGCCTCACTTTCCGAAGGCAACTGGGCTCAGGCACAGAAGCAACTCTCTCAGGCTGCAGAAAGGTCCGATCTTCCACTGATCAATTATCTGGCAGCTGCACGTGCCGCACATGAACAAAATAACGAACAAGCTACAGATGCTCTGCTACAAAAGGCCCGCAACTCAACTCCTGAAGCGGAGGTAACTGTTGCGATCTCTCAGGCAGAGATCCAGATGGCCCGTGGCCAATTGGAACCCTGCCTGGCAACACTGTTACGTTTACGCACTTTGGCTCCGAAAAACACCTATGTCATGAAGTTGCTCAAAGATATCTATCTGCGACTCAACGACTGGCATGCGCTATCCAAACTGCTTCCCCTGTTGGATAAACATCAGGCACTCAAAGGGGATGAGCTGAGCGAACTGAGTAGTCAGTGCTATCGACAGATCCTCGAGGAGAGTATCAACAACCTCCCTGTTGAAACCAGTGTCGATGATCGGCTTAAAGAGCTGGGCAAAACCTGGCAGGCGCTTCCCTCTGAACAAACACGAGACAGCAATCTGGTACAACGCTACACAGAGTTACTGGTCTCTCTGGGTGCTGAAAACCGTGCGGAACAGAACCTCAAGGATCTGATTAAACGTAACTGGGATGAGCAACTGGTCACACTCTATGGCCGAATCAACGGTGAAAATACCAAGAAACAGTTAGATACCGCACGCGGTTGGTTGAAAAAACATCCGGAAAGCCCTGCTCTGCTGCTTACTATGGGCCGACTCTCATTGCAAAATCAGCACTGGGGACAAGCGGTTAAATATTTTGAGCAGAGCCTGGAGCTGAATCCGAGCGCAGAAGCTCTGGCTGAATTGGCACGTTTACTCAGACATCTTGGTGATGATGAACGTGCCCAGCAACTTCTGCAACAGAACCTGAACCTGGTGTCCTCAGGCCTCCCTGAGTTACCGATGCCACAAAGCGAAAAAGAGATCGCGTAGATCCAGCAAGATCTGACCAGGGGTGATTCTTTCACCCCTTTTTTATCTCCTCGCCAGTATTTATGAACTTTCACTCCATAATCTGAGTCATTAGGTTTATAGCGCCCAGTCAATTAATGCTTATTAAAGTGGGTGTAGCGGTATAAGCACCACGCTTAAGGGCAAGGAGCTTTATCATGAAATTCAAATCAATGACTGCATTGGTCGCCTCTGCAGCGATATCCTGCGCAGTTTATGCTGAACCCATGCCATTTGGAGACCCCGAGTCACTGTCTTATGCAAAAGATCTATGGTCATTTATGGAGCGCAAGCGTCTGGTCGGCATCGATCCAATCATCACCCGTCCCTACAAAGGTATGGCTCCTCACGGTATGATCCTGGAGCTTCTGGAGCTACCGGTAACATTCAAAGGCTCAACCGGAAACCTGGTCGTGAAACGCAACTATGGCGGCGAAGGCCTTACTATTGATGATGTTATTAACAGTCCAGATCAATATCTAAAAGCCGTTACCATCATGTTCCAGAGAGACTCGGGATATGATGAGGAGAACAATAACTGGTACTACGTGAAATATGCCGCCAACGGCACAGTACTCAGTAATCCCAAAGGGGTGAAACTGGCGGGTAGAGTGGCTAAAGGGATGCCAACCGGTTGTATCTCATGCCATGCGGCAGCTGAGGGTGGCGATTATATATTCAACCATGACAGGTATAAATAAGAGCTACTCAGACTCAGAGGAGATACTCCCTCTGAGTCTGAATCCGTTACTTCTTAGGCCGGGGAGCATATGAGAAAACATCGGAATGCATCTTCTCTTCCTTGAAACCTCGCGTTTCACACGCATCTAACAGTGCATACACCATGGCAGGCGATCCGCTGGTGAAGATCTCAACATCATCAAAATCGCTAAAATCCTCAAGAATAGCATCAGGTAACAATCCAGTCCGTCCCTGCCAACCCGGGCTTTTCTCCGGTTCACTCACGACCGGTTCAAAGTGAATATTGGGGTGCTCATTCGCCCACTGCTCAGGCAATTTTTCCAGATACATATCAGCTTCCACTCTCGCCCCCCAGTAGATATGGATCTGATTACCGAACTGATTCGCCAGCAGGTGCTCAATCACACTCTTTATCTGAGCAAAACCTGTACTCGCTGCAGCCATAATTAAGCGGGTATCCGAATCAATCGTATGCGCTTGCAGATAGCATTCGCCCTTTGGCAGCTCGATCTCAACCGCCTCCTGTTTTTTCAAATGCTCAAGTATCGCTGTGGATAACTCACTCTCGGAGATATGCCGAATATGTAACTCAATATCACGCCCACTATCAGGGGGTGAGCCGATTGAAAAAGACGCCTTGGCACCATCCGGAAGATACATATCAAGATATTGCCCTGCATAGAACTCCGCAGACATCGAAGCGGTTGCAGGCATTTTCAAGCGAACACGATAAACATCATGATTGAGTTTTTCGATTGCTGTTACATCACAAAGCAGTTTTTTCACTAATAACTCTCCAGGGCACCTTAGCCCCTCTATACTTACCCGGATATCACTGTCAGGAATGGTGGTACAAGCTAAGACCGTTGCAGCAGGCTGGTTCTCATCGATCGCCAGAATCAGTTCCGGATACCTCTGAACCACTTCACCCTGAATAAGTTTGACCTCACAAATCTCGCAGACACCATTTCGGCAACCCACCCGAAGTCGATAGCCCTGCCTCTGCAGGCATCCGAGAATCGTTTCACCTGCAGCACAGTCGATAACACGCTGCAGGTTAACAATCTCAATACGATATCCCATTTCAATCAGTCCAAAATACCTAACTCATCCCAGATATCATCTACTTTTTTCTGAACATCCGGATCCATCACGATAGGCTCGCCCCACTCCCTGTCTGTCTCACCTTCCCACTTGTTAGTCGCATCCATACCCATCTTAGATCCAAGCCCCGAAACCGGGGAGGCAAAATCCAGATAGTCGATCGGGGTATTATCGATCATGACAGTATCCCGTTGTGGATCCATACGAGTCGTAATTGCCCAGATCACGTCATTCCAGTCACGCGCATTGACGTCGTCATCACAGACAATGACAAACTTGGTGTACATAAACTGCCGCAGAAAAGACCACACCCCTAACATGATCCGCTTCGCATGACCGGGGTACTGTTTCTTCATGGTCACAACAGCCATCCGGTATGAACACCCCTCAGGAGGGAGGTAGAAATCCACGATTTCCGGGAACTGCTTCTGCAGGATCGGTACAAACACCTCATTCAGAGCCACACCTAAGATTGCAGGCTCATCCGGCGGTCTACCTGTATATGTGCTGTGATAGATAGGGTTGCTGCGGTGAGTAATACGCTCCACTGTGAAAACAGGGAAACGATCAACCTCATTGTAGTAACCGGTATGATCCCCGAACGGGCCCTCATCGGCCATCTCGTCAGGATCAATATACCCTTCCAGAATAAACTCGGCACTGGCAGGCACTTGAAGATCACTGCCGATACATTGCGCGACTTCAGTTTTTCCACCACGAAGCAAACCAGCAAATGCATATTCTGAAAGTGTATCCGGTACGGGCGTGACCGCCCCCAGAATAGTGGCCGGATCAGCTCCCAGCGCCACGGCAACAGGAAACATTTCGCCCGGATGCTGCTCTTTCCACTCTCTGAAATCAAGCGCGCCACCACGATGTGCCAACCAGCGCATGATCAGTTTATTACGCCCAATCAGTTGCTGCCGGTAGATCCCCAGGTTTTGCCGCTCTTTATTGGGTCCGCGTGTAATAACCAGTGGCCAGGTTACCAAAGGCCCCGCATCACCAGGCCAGCAGGTCTGAATCGGTAGGGTGTTGAGATCTACCTGATCACCTTCAATGACATGCTTCTGACACGCCGGGGACTTCACAAGTTTCGGCCCCATATGGAGCACCTGTTTGAAGATCGGCAACTTATCCCAGGCGTCCTTCATCCCTTTCGGGGGCTCCGGCTCTTTTAATTGAGAGAGTAAGGTACCCACATCCCTTAACGCCTCAACACTCTCCTCACCCATACCCATCGCAACGCGTTCTGGCGTACCAAACAGGTTCGCCAGCACCGGATAGCTGTAACCCTTAGGATTTTCAAACAGTAGCGCAGGACCACCCGCTTTCAGAGTACGATCACTAATCTCTGTCATCTCCAGATTAGGATCGATCTCCTGTTTGATCCGCTTAAGCTCTCCACGTGCTTCAAGCATCTGTATAAAATCACGCAGATCTTTGTATTTTGGTGTCGCCATCTATCTACCATCCAGATACAAAAAAGGGCAAGCAGATGCTCACCCTTTCATACAAGAAACCCACTACTTCCGTTTCATTGAAAGGAAGAACTCATCGTTGGTTTTAAAATCCTTCAACTTATCAATAACAAACTCTGTCGCAGCGGTATCTTCCATTGGATCCAGAAGCTTACGCAGGATCCACATACGCTGAAGTTCCTCTTCGGAAGTCAGAAGATCTTCACGGCGAGTACCAGAGCGGCGAATATTGATCGCAGGGAATACACGCTTTTCAGCTACTTTACGATCCAGATGCACTTCAGAGTTACCCGTACCTTTGAACTCCTCAAAGATAACTTCGTCCATTTTGGAACCGGTATCGACCAGTGCAGTCGCAATAATTGTCAGGCTTCCACCCTCTTCAATATTACGTGCAGCACCGAAGAAACGTTTAGGGCGTTCCAACGCATGGGCATCAACACCACCAGTCAGTACCTTACCGGAGGATGGAATAACCGTGTTATAAGCCCTGGCCAGTCGAGTGATCGAATCCAGAAGAATCACAACATCCTTCTTATGTTCGGTCAGGCGCTTAGCCTTTTCGATAACCATCTCTGCAACCTGTACATGACGCGCTGGCGGTTCATCGAATGTGGACGCAACGACTTCTCCGCGAACGGTACGCTGCATCTCGGTGACCTCCTCAGGACGCTCATCGATTAGCAGAACAATCAGGTGTGTTTCCGGGTTATTACGCGTAATGCTGTTTGCAATGTTCTGCAGCATCAGGGTCTTACCCGCTTTTGGCGGAGACACAACCAGCGCACGCTGACCTTTACCCATTGGACAAACCAGATCGATAACACGGGCTGTCAGATCTTCTGTACTGCCATTACCGATCTCCATTCGCAGGCGATCCTGAGCGAATAGCGGAGTCAGGTTTTCGAAAAGAATTTTGTTTTTGGCGTTATCTGGCTTGTCGTAGTTAATCTCATTAACTTTTAACAGCGCAAAGTAACGCTCTCCATCCTTAGGCGGACGAATCTTACCGGCAATCGTATCACCGGTACGTAAGTTAAAACGACGGATCTGGCTGGGCGATACATAGATATCATCAGGTCCAGCCAGGTAGGAGGAGTCAGCAGAACGCAGGAAACCAAAGCCATCCTGCAGGATCTCCAGTACACCATTACCATAAATATCTTCACCACTTTTAGCATGGCGTTTCAGGATGGCAAAAATAACATCTTGTTTACGGGAACGGGCCAGATTATCCATTCCCATGCCTTTGGCAATCTCTAAGAGTTCAGGAACGCTTTTTGTTTTCAGTTCGGTAAGATTCATAGTTTGGAGGAAATAAGCACTAGGCTAATTTTTATATATTTGGATGGAATTCGGGAGAATAATGAACGTTGGCAAACAGCTCACGCGCTAACGGTAAAAAGAAGGACAAAGTATTAGCGGGAGGGCCAAACAGGAGACACTATAAAAGGAAGGCAACTCTCTGTCTATAGGCTAAAGGTAAGAAAGTGCAATGTTTTCATCGACACTGCACTAACTTATACACAATCTTACAGATTAGCTTCGATAAACGCTGCTAACTGGGATTTAGATAGTGCACCGACCTTAGTCGCTTCAACATTTCCGCCTTTGAAAAGCATCAAAGTAGGAATGCCACGAATACCAAATTTCGGTGGTGTTTCGCTGTTTTCATCGATGTTCAGTTTACAGATCTTCAACTGGTCACCGTACTCTTTTGCGATCTCTTCCAGAACAGGCGCGATCATTTTACAAGGACCGCACCATTCAGCCCAGTAATCAACCAGCACTGCACTTTCAGCTTTGAGAACATCTTCCTCAAAGGAAGCATCTGTAACATTTACAATGTTTTCACTCATGGGAACTCTTCTCCGCTGCGCCCATTATTTTCAAATAAGACCGCCGATCATAACATTCCCAACATCAGTTGTGTAACTTCTCTATGTTAAAAGAGCTCAGGAATTAAACGATTAATTCGCTATATACTTAAAACCGGATCAGGCACAGCTTTAGTCGAGGGTCGGGAAATATGGCTGAAAAGCACCTGCAGCTAGCGTATTCTTTTGGTAACCTAGCCTCGCCCTTCTAACTACAAGGCCACAGGATTATTTCAGAATGACAGAGCAGTCATCTGCCCCAGAGAACCAAGACGAACAACTACTCGCCGCGATCGATCTGGGCTCCAACAGCTTTCATATTGTCGTCGCTCAACTTGATCAGGGAGAACTTCGAACCATTGATGTTTTATCTGACAAGGTGCAGTTGGCTGCAGGCATTGATGCCAAACGTCATCTGACCGATGAAGCCAAACAGCGTGGTCTCGATTGCCTAAGCCGCTTTGCCCAGCGCGTTAAAGACCTGCCAAGAGATGCGGTTCGCGTTGTCGGAACCAATGCGCTACGGGAAGCGAAAAACAGCAGAGAGTTTATTGAAGAAGCGGAAAAAATTCTGGGCACTCCGTTAGAGATCATTGCCGGCCGTGAAGAAGCACGCCTGATCTATCTTGGGGTTGCCCATACCTTAGCAGATGATCAGGGGTCTCGACTGGTGATCGACATCGGCGGTGGTAGCACTGAGTTTATTATCGGTGAGCGGTTTGAGCCAAAAGTGATGGAAAGCCTGCATATGGGCTGCGTCAGTTTCAGCAAACGATTTTTCAGTGATGGGACACTCTCACATAAAAACTTTAAGCGCGCTCAAACGGCTGCTTTACAGGAACTCCAGTCACTCCGTTCACACTATCTGGAGTTGGGCTGGAGTAGTGCAGTGGGTGCTTCCGGCACGATAAAAGCGGTTAGAAATGCCTGCCACAGTTGTGGTTATAGCAGTGATCGCATCACCCTGAGCGCACTGCATAAATTACGTGATAAAGTGCTCAGTTTTGAACACAGTGATCAGATCGATATCGAGGGGATCAAACCCGAACGTAAGAAAGTACTGCCCGCAGGAATCGCTATTTTGTGCGCCATCTTTGAAGCGCTGGAAATAGATGAGATGAGTTTTTCTGAAGGTGCGTTACGTGAGGGTGTTCTGTATGACATGACCGGTCGCCTCCGTCATGAAGATGTACGTGATCGCACGATCAATGCCCTGATGCAGCGCCATCATGTCGATCAGGAACAAGCTGATCGTGTTGAGCAGACAGCCCTTCTGGCCTGGGCGCAGGTTAAAGAGAGCTGGCAGCTTTCAAGAAAACATTACGATATGTTGAGCTGGGCTGCCCGCACACATGAAATCGGCTTAACCATCGCTCATAGCCAGTTTCATAAACATAGCGCCTACCTATTAACACACTCAGATCTGCCAGGGTTTACCACCCATGAACAGCGTCAATTGGCGGCTCTGGTACGTGGCCACCGCCGCAAGTTCCCTAAAGATGAGTTTAAAGCCCTACCGAAACGTTTACAGGAGCCTTACCGCCGCCTCTGTGTCCTCTTACGGTTAGCGGTTGTTCTGCATCGAAGCCGATCTAAAGATCGTCTTCCTGCGATCAGCTTCGCTACTGAGAATAAAAAACTGCTGGTTGAATTTCCTGAGAACTGGCTTGCTCATCACCCTCTCACACTGGCAGATCTGGAGCAGGAAGCGGAATACCTAGGCCATGCCGACATCAAACTCCGTTTTCAATAATTGCCGGTCAGCCAGCAGCACATGCTGCTGGCGTCCTTAAACCCAATTAATTTTGCCTCAAGCCAAACCCTTACTAATCAAAGTGGTATTGTTCTGATATGATCAGACATCATCGCTAAGAATTTCTTGAAGGACCAAGCATCTTAGAGAAATAACAATGCATTGTCTGAGTCGTAAATATGCATCTGCCATGGCTAAGCTGCTTTTCAGTCTGTCTGCTGGTTTTATTTATATCGCTTCTACCCTCGCATTCCATTGCAGAGAGTAGGTATGTGCGTATCAGTGAGTTCACTCACCTCTTCCCAAAACAGCTCCCTGTCATGGAAAGGTTTGCAGAGACGGTACGCTCTGTGGCCCACCCCATCTCCAAAAAGCAACAGCACCCAGCACGCATCGCCATAATCTATCCGGGTGTACAGAATTCAGATTACTGGCGTCGCAGCCTTAAAGCATTAACCGGACGCCTCAATGATCTCAATATCCGCTATGAGACAAATATATTCCTTTCCAGACCTAGCATTGATAAGGAGCTGCAGGCAGAGCAACTGGCAGAGGCCCTCGCCTGGCAACCTGACTATCTGATTTTCAATTCGGATGCGCTAAGCCACCGCAATACCATCCAAAGAATTCTGTTACAACGTAAACCCAAGCTGATCCTGCAGAACATTACCACTCCGGTCCGTACCTGGCTGAAATATCCGCCGTTCATCTACACAGGCTTTGATCATGCATATGGCACCAATCTTCTTGCAGAGAGGATGATTGCCTCAGGAGCTCATAAATACGGTTTGCTCTACTTTTCTCCCGGTTATGTCTCACAGATGCGTGGAGATACGTTTGCCGCTGCCGCTCAAAACACACCCTCCCTGAGTCAGGCCGCCAGTTTTTATACCGGAGGAAACCGTGGTAAAGCGCGTGCAGCGACAGAGAAACTACTTCGTGATAACCCCGATCTGGATATGATTTTTGCCTGCTCCACTGATATCGCACTGGGAGCCATCGAAGCACTGGATCAGGCCGGTAGACATGAAAAAATCACAGTGAATGGCTGGGGCGGAGGAGCCGCTGAGCTCAACGCCCTATCTAGAGGGAAACTGGATCTGACAGTGATGCGGATGAATGACGATGCGAGCGTAGCCATTGCAGAAGCGATCAAGCTGGATATCGAAGGCCGTTCATCACAAGTGCCTAAGGTCTACTCAGGGGATATTATCCTGATCGATCGTAATACTACTGAGGAAGAGATAACTCAGATCAAACAGAGAGCGTTTCGCTACAGCGGGCAGGAGCAGCTTCATTGAGACAGTTTTCTTACTCATCCGCTATCCTTACCGTTGTATTTACAGCCTTGATCAGTGCTGCAGGGATTCTCCTTTTCCTGGCTCATCAGGGGTCACAAATGGCTCTGCAGGAAGAGATTCGGCTTACCCATAGTAAGGATGCGCACTTACTACAAAGAATGGTAATCGAATACCAATCTGGTATCGAGCGCATCTCCCATGAGATCGCCAGCCGTAATGATATCCGATCCAGCCTTCTAGCAGCTGATTTCATGACTGCAGGCATGGTGCTTGGCGAAAGCCTTCTCTCCAATACAGGGCAGCAGATAGATGCCATGGTGCTTACCACAGCAGAGCATGCGCCCTTACTGATAAAGGGTGCCGCTCTACATAGCCTTGAGCTGCCACTGGATCAAAAGATTGATAACAGCCCCACTCAGCATGGCTGGACAACGGTGGCCGTTAACCATCAGGGTCAAACCTATCACTTCCTGCGGTTAAAGAACCCGGTTATAAGCCCAAATCTGGGCGAGGTGATCGGCTTTATCTACGCGTTTGTATTACTCAATGATAACTTTTGGCTGCTGTCAGAATCACTGGAGATCAGCGGGGCAACCGCTGTCGCGATTATGAGTGATACCCAGCGTATTGGAGCCATAATCCCAACTCAGCTTGATACAGAACAGCTAACAGGCACAGACCTCAGCAATCCCATCGCCCCGATCGCTAACGGCACCCGGCAGATACATCAGATACAGATCGGCGATCAGCTCTTCAATATCCATCTGTTTAAACCGGGAAATTCCAATCAACTGCTCGCGGATACATATAATCAGAACTTATGGCAGGGTGCGCTAATCGTCTCAATTATTGCAATTGCAGCTATGTTGTTGATCAGGGCCATGACCAACCGCTCGCTGGGGCGCCTGACACACTATGCAGAGCAAGCACCGCACGCGCCATCTACCCCCCAATACCCCCAAGATTGTTTTCTGGAGTTTAATCGCCTGGGGAATCAGATCGAGAGCATGCTGCTTGATATTCGGGCACATGAAAAACAGATAGACGCGATCTTCAACCACACCCCCAGCGCCATGTTCCTAAAAACACTAGGCCTGCGTTATGCGATGGTTAATGAAAGATTCAGTGAAATATTCCGACATGGCGAAACAGTGATCGGGAAGGATGATTTCGAAGTATTCCCTGAAGAGGAGGCTCAATTCATTCGCGAAACAGATCGCTATATAATCAGCAGCCGCAGCGCTGAGCAATCCCAATACACACTCACAACCCGACAGGGAAAGCGGACTTTTCTGAGTTCTAAGTTTCCGCTAATTAACGATCAGGGAGAGCTCTACGGCATCGGTGGTATAACCACCGATATCACCGATAAAGTACAAGCCGAACAGGAAGCCCAGATCACCCAAATGGTGTTTGAAGCCGCCGCTGAGGCGATAGTGATCATGCACCCTGAAGGTGAGGTCATCACCAATTCTTCCTTTACGCGCATCACTGGGTATGATGCGCACACGGCCAGGTCATTCGCGTTCTCGCTGCTATCGGATCACCCTGACATTGAGCATGCCCTTAAAAGCAAAGGCTTCTGGCAGGGGGAGCGTATTAAACGCCGAGCCAATGGTGAACCGCTGCCTATCTGGCTCTCCGTCAGTATGATTCAGGAAGACAGTGGATCAAACCGCTACGTGGCTGTTTTCTCCGATATATCCAAGCTGAAAGAAGCGGAACACAAGCTTCAAAAGCTGGCACATTTTGACAATCTGACCTCGCTGCCTAATCGTACGCTGTTTTATGATCGCCTCGAATCAGCACTCAATCGGTCTGAGCGCTTGGAAAAACAGACCGCGCTGCTCTTTGTCGATATCGACCACTTTAAGCATGTAAATGACACCTACGGCCATCAAGCGGGTGATCAGCTGTTGGTGGAGATCGCCCAGCGGATTACAGCCAACATTCGTCCTGAAGATACCGTGTGCCGCCTAGGGGGTGATGAGTTCACCGTTATTTTATCCGATCTGGAAAATACTGATCGTATCGCAGAGATCAGTCGGCGTATCCAATCAGCGATAAATACACCGGTCAGTCTGGGTAATACTGAGATATTTACCTCAGCCAGTATCGGTATTGCGATCTATCCCGATGATGGTAGTAATGCTGAACTTCTGCTCAAACACGCCGACACCGCCATGTACCATGTTAAGGAGCAGGGTAGGAACGACCTCCTGTTTTTCGACAAGAAGCTCAATGCGATAGCCGAAGCCCGAATCCAGCTCGAAGACGAGCTGAAAAGAGCAATCAACACTGAGCAACTCTTTCTGGTTTACCAGCCACGTTTTCATATCTCCGGGGAGCTGATTCTATCTGCTGAAGCCCTCTTAAGATGGAACCACCCAACTAAGGGAATGATCCCCCCTACCGAGTTCATTCCGATTGCTGAGTCATCCGGCCTGATCCTGGAGCTAGGCCGTAGAGTACTACTTCAAGCATGCCTGGCATGCAGCAACTGGAATAAGCACTCTGATCAGCCCGTATCCGTATCCGTCAATCTGTCTGCACGCCAGTTGCATGACCACGGTTTGCTCAATGACATCCGGGAGGCGCTCGCTCAGTCGGAACTGCCCCCCTCACTATTGGAGCTAGAGATTACCGAGACCATGGTAATTAAAGATATGGAGACTGTAATAACCCGGCTCGAAGCGATAAGAGCACTGGGGGTTCAGCTCTCGGTTGACGATTTTGGTACAGGGTATTCATCCCTGATCTACCTGAAGCGATTACCGGTGAGTACTGTGAAGATTGATAAATCGTTTATCGATGATATTCCAGGTACCAGTGATAGCGAGAACCTTATAAAAGCGGTGATCTCGATGTCACACTCCCTCAATCTGAACGTCGTTGCAGAGGGTGTGGAGAGCCATTCACAGCTCAGCTTCCTGAAGGAGCATCAGTGCAATGAGATACAGGGCTATCTATTGGCCAAACCTGATTCTGCCGCACGGTTGCAACAACTGATAACATCGCATGAACAGATGACCCATTGATTACAGATCAAGAACATTCGAAATAACGCTACCGGTTAACTGTAACGAAACAACTCTAAACAATATCGGGACAAAAAAAAGCCCGCGTAGATACGCGGGCTTTTTATCAAAATAAGCGTTCTTAAAGCTGAGGGCCTGCAGAAACGATATCTTCAGAAACACCGTCAAACTTCTTGAAATTCTCAACAAACTGACCGATCAGATCTTTTGCAGATGCATCGTAACCTGCTTTATCAGCCCAGGTTTCGCGTGGATTCAGCAGAGCAGAATCAACACCTTCAACCGATACAGGTACTTCCAGGTTCAGGCCTTCCAGTTTCTGGGTTTCAACGCCGTTCAGGGAACCATTCTGGATAGCAGAGATGATGCCACGTGTTGTAGGAATGCTGAAACGTTCACCCGTTCCGTAAGAACCGCCAGTCCAACCTGTATTAACCAGGTAAACCTTAGAACCAAACTCTTCAATACGCTTCATCAGCAGCTCAGCATAAACATGTGCTGGGCGTGGGAAGAACGGAGCACCAAAGCAGGTGGAGAATGTAGACTTGATGCCACCACCGGAACCCATCTCTGTAGAACCAACCAGGGCGGTGTAGCCCGACAGGAAGTGGTACGCAGCCGCTTCTTTAGTCAGTACAGATACTGGAGGCAGAACACCTGTCAGATCACAGGTCAGGAATACGATTGAATCCGGCTCATCACCCATGTTTGTTTCAGTACGCTTTTCAACGTGCTGAAGTGGGTATGCACAACGACCATTTTCAGTCAGCGATGTATCATCGTAATCAGCCGTACGAGCTTCGTTCAGAGCAACGTTCTCTACGATCGCGCCAAAACGGATAGCATCCCAGATAATTGGTTCGTTTTTCTTGCTCAGGTTGATGGTCTTCGCGTAGCAGCCACCTTCCAGATTAAATACAACACCTTTACCCCAACCGTGCTCGTCATCACCAATCAGGTAACGCTCAGGGTCAGCAGATAATGTTGTTTTACCTGTACCAGACAGACCGAAGAAAAGAGTCGTACTGTTATCTTCGCCCACATTGGCAGAACAGTGCATCGGTAGCACGTCTTTCTCAGGCAGCAGGAAGTTCTGTACCGAGAACATCGCTTTCTTCATTTCACCAGCGTAACGCATGCCAGCCAGCAGCACTTTACGCTTAGCGAAGTTGATGATGACACAGCCATCGCTGTTTGTGCCGTCACGTTCTGGTTCACATTCAAAACCAGCTACGTTCAGAATCTGCCACTCTTCTTTCGCTTTCGGATTGTACTCCGCAGGGCGGATGAACAGGTTCTGACCAAACAGGTTCTGCCATGCAGTCTGTGTAGTCATACGAACAGCAAGATAGTGATTTGGATCGGAACCTACGTGAACATTCGCTACATAGTGTTCTTTGTCCGCCAGGAACTCCTCTACACGAGTCCACAGCGCATCGAATTTATCAGAATCGAATGGGCGGTTGATGTTGCCCCAATCGATAGAATCAGACGTACTTGGTTCTTCAACAATGAAACGGTCCATTGGAGAACGGCCGGTACGTTTACCTGTTGATACGACCAGCGCGCCAGTATCAGCTAGAGTACCCTCGCCATTGGCGACGGCTTTTTCTACCAGCTGAGCCGGGCTTAAATTTTGGTGTGCAATCTTAACAGAATCTTTGGTCATTACTGGTTTCCCTTGGCATAGGCGCCAATAACGTTACCTAAATAAGGCGTAAGGCTATATGTGTCTTAATTATAAGGAGGCGTATTATGCACAAAAATCACACGATACGCCATTATTCAAAGCAATTACGATCTAACCTGCATATTTTTGGATCGGAATAGCCTGATCAGTGCAGCTGATCAGGGTTAGCGGCTGATCCGCCTTCACTAAAAAGGGCCTCAATATCTGTACGATCGAAGGCATAATCAGCGTTACAGAACTGGCAATTAACATTGATAGCGCCATGCTCTTCCAGCACTTCCAGAAGCTCTTTTTTCTCGACCATTTTTAGAGAGGCAGCACTTCGCTCTCGGGAACAGGTACAGCGGAATTGCACAGAATCGGGTTCATAGAGTCGGCAGTTCTCTTCATGAAACAGTCTGTAGAGCAGGGTTTGATTATCCAATTGCAGCAGTTCTGAGCTTTTCAACGTCGATGCAAGGTGGCTGATCCGCTCCCAATCCTCCTCACCAGTGCCGTCAGCAGGCAAAACCTGTAAAAGCATACCCGCAGCACGCTCGCCATCAGACGCCAGATGAACCTGAGTGGGTAACTGTTCAGAACTGATAAAGTAACTCTCCAGGCACTTAGCCAGTGTATCCCCCGTGAGAGGCACAACTCCCTGATAACGATGCCCCTTCTCCGGTTCCACCGTTAACACTACCTGGCCCTGCGGCAGAAGCTCCGTGAAGGAAGCATTCTGAGGAATATCCCCGTCATAACGAGCGATTGCCCGTACATCTCTCTTATGGGTACATTCGGCCATCAGTAGGCGCACATTACCTTGCCCCTGCGCTTGCAAGATCAACCGCCCTTCAAACTTCAGGTTGGAGCTCAGTAAGCTGACTGCCGCCAGCATTTCACCTAACACCTGCTGAATAACCGCAGGATAGTTATGTTTTTCAAAACAATCGGCACAAGTTTGCTGCAGTCCGGAAACTACACCACGAATATCCAGTTCATCAAACAGGATACGCTGAATCTGATCAGGGTTACTCATCTATGTGGGTCTACGATTTATCTGTGGAAATTGGCTACTATGACAGGTATCCAAGTAAAGGCGGGTATTTTATCATACCCGATTAATAATTCGGGATAGTAAATGCACAATGAACGATGTTACGGTTTTTCGCCAAAGATGGAATGTTAAGGCCCTGCTGCTTTCTCACCTGTTCGCTTTCGCCTGGTTTGGTTTCTTTCTGACAGATTATGGGTTCTCGCTATGGCGGAGTATCGATCAGAATATTTTCTTCCTGCTGAACGGCACGCTCTCTGAGGATACCGGTTGGACCCGATTCTGGGCGTGGTCAAATGTCCGTATATTCGACATAATCCCTCTGTGTATTATGTTGGTCAGCCTGACCTTTCCCGGCTTCGGTATTAAACGCGACCGCCTACAGCAAGCCCTGATCGGGTTCATTCTGCTTTTGGTGCTGATGTTCCTAATCCGGGAGTCCGTTTATCAGTATGCCCGCGATATTGGGTTGAGTGGCACCAGTCCATCTCTCACACTACAACCGGCTTTTCTCTTCGCGGATATCGTGCCGGACATTCCGGCTAAAGATCGTGCCATCCACAGTTTCCCTGGGGACCATGCAACGGTTGTCCTGACCTGGGCGGGATTCATGATTCTGAATGCACGTAGCTGGCTTTCCATCTCTGCCCTGGTGTTGGCGCTGGCTTTCATGCTACCCAGAATTGCCGGAGGGGCTCACTGGAGCAGTGATAATCTGGTAGGTGGAGCATTCTCCGCAATGTTGACGCTGAGCTGGGCTTTCAATACGCCCCTTATGCACTGGGTGACCACCTGGAGCCACAGACTATTAAGCCCGCTGATCCGATTATTTGCCAAGATCCCTCTGTTGAACAAGCTACCCATTCTGAGCCAATAGCCAGAAGGGCATGACAAGCCACCTATCGATACACGCCGGGTGGCTGATCTTCCACGGTGCACTTAATCCTTATCGAAGATCCCGCGTTTCCCCTCTTTAAAGGAGTGGATCTGGCGCCGCTCTTTTTTATTCGGACGGTGGCGAGGGTTTAAGCTACTGCCCATCGCTTTGCGCTGGGCAGCATGCTCCTCACGCTTTTTAATACTGGCTTCAGTCTCACGATACAGCTTTTGTGCCTCTGGCGCTCCGCGTCGCTGGTCGGACAACTCAACAACCACAATCTCTTTCTCATCAAATCCCTGACGGATCTCCAAGATAGCCCCAACCTCAACATGCCGGCTGCATTTTGTTCGCTGACCGTTATAGTGGACTTTACCACCATCAATCATCTGTTTTGCAATGGCTCGGGTTTTATAAAAGCGTGCCGCCCAAAGCCATTTATCAAGGCGGACCTTCTCGTCAGAATGGGTCATTACTTCGGTGTAATCTCATTAAAATGTTCAATCGCATTAAACTCTTCAATATCCCGCTTAGGCTGCTGGCTATCTGGCTGATAGATAGATAACAGGTAGTGGATTCCATACTCTCTGGCACTGTTCAAAACCGCCAGACTATCATCCACCAGCAAAGTTTTACCTGGATCAAACGGTTCCACCTCCTGCAGCTTCTGCCAGAAGTTCAGATCCTCTTTGGGCAGGCCAAAGTCATGCGAACAGATCACATGATCCACCAACTGGTCTAGCCCGGTAAGATCAGTTTTCAGCGATAAACTTCCCCTGTGAGCATTAGTCACAATGACACTACGGATATTCTGCTGTTTAAGGGCGGCCAAAAAATCATGCACATGAGGCCGAAAGGCGATCTTATCGGCAACCTCTTTTTTTAGCTCAACAATCGGCACATTTAACGCTTTTGTCCAATAATCAAGGCAGTACCAGTTCAGGGAGCCTTGCTGCTCAATAATGCGTTCGTGCAACCACTGGCGAGCTTCTTCAGGCTGCATCTGGTGGATCTCAGCATAACGAAGGGGTAGATGTTCGAGCCAAAAATAGGTATCAAAGTGTAAATCGAGAAGTGTGCCATCCATATCTAACAGGACGGTATCAATATTCTGCCAGTCAAACATTTTTCAGGCCATTCAAAGAGGAATCCTCAGTATGACGGCTAAACCCGAAATTTTGAAGGTTACAAGCACCGCGCGTAGCCGATTATTTAATGTTGAAGAGGTTGAGCTGCGTTTCTCAAACGGTGCCGAGCGCACTTATGAACGACTCGCTAACCGCGGACGTGGTGCTGTCATGATCATCCCTGTGACTGAGAACAATGAAGTTCTGCTGATCCGTGAGTACGCTGTAGGTTTAGAGGAGTACACCTTGACGCTGCCCAAAGGCCTAGTCGATCCCGGCGAAGATGAACATACAGCTGCAGATCGTGAGCTAAAAGAGGAAGCAGGCTATGGCAGCCGGCGGCTACATACGCTTAAAGTGATGACCTCTGCACCCAATTACATGGGCCATAAAGTCACAGCGATCATCGCACAGGAACTTTACCCCTGCCGCCTCCAAGGCGACGAGCCGGAAGAGATGGAAGTTGTTCGCTGGCCTCTGGATCAATTGGAATCCTTACTGGAAGATGAAGACTTTACCGAAGCGCGAGCCATCGCGGCGCTTTATATGACCAGAGATTTTTTATCACGGAAATATACGAAAAGCAGCTAGATGCTAACCTGAACCGAGCCGGTTAGATAACAATAATAAGGAGCCAATTGGATGGATCAGAAACAATTAATTGAAGCTCTTCTACCGATCTGCCAGCGCGCGAGCGATGCAATATTAGAGGTCTACCAGCGGGATGATCTCTCCGTCGAGACCAAGCAAGATAGCTCCCCGGTCACCGCAGCGGACCTTGCCGCACATCAGATCATACTTCAGGGCTTAACAGATCTGACCCCTGATATACCTCAACTGAGTGAGGAGTCAGTTATACCTAACTCCGAGCGCTTAAGCTGGAATCGATTCTGGTGCATAGACCCACTGGATGGTACCAAAGAGTTTATTCAACGTAACGGTGAGTTCACGATCAACATCGCTCTGATTGAGAACAACCGCCCAATCCTTGGCATTATTTTTATACCCGTCAGTGGCACGGCCTATTGGGGGGGGATCGATACAGGCGCCTGGAAAAAGCTCCCGGAGCATCCCCCGGCACAGATCCGCAGCCGCCCACTCAGCGAAGAGCTGGTTATAGCATCCAGTCGCCGCCACGGGCAGGATAAAAATGCTCGCCTGCTGAAACCTATCCAGCATCAGTTCAGACATATCAAAAACAAGGGGATGGGAAGCTCATTGAAGATGTGCCTGATCGCCGAGGGTGTCGCTGACTTCTACCCTAGACTATTCCCTACTAGCGAATGGGATACTGCGGCAGCGCAGGCTATTGTTGAAGCGGCAGGCGGGCGGTTGGTAGATGCTCGGAGTCTTGCCCCGCTGACATACAACCAGAGGCAATCACTGGAGAATCCTTCTTTTTACGTCTGCGGAGACCCGCAATTTCCGCTGGAGGAGATTCAGCTGAGAAACTAGCAGGAGAAGAACGTAGCTGCTAAAGGTAGCAGCTACGCTTATAGGTGTGAGAGATTACTCCTCAGCAGCACACTGCTGTGAACCCAGCCTGACCACCTCTTCAACTTTATATTTAAAGTCAGGGTCAGTTGCCTGATTAGACATAATCAACTTCACTTCATTATCACTGAAATGTTTGTGTACATATTTTGCCAAACAATCACAACGCTCTTCCGTGGCACCTTCAGCTTTCATACACCCCTCTTTGAATGGGGTGAAAGTACTGGATGATAAAAACTGGGTTTTTACCGTCAATATGGCCAGAGCAACAAATGCGATCCAGATCAGAACTTTATACATCGTATAGCTATCACTTTTTTATAGTTATCAAACGTGCTGGCCATTCTATGGGGAAAGCTCGCCAGATGCAGCAAACTTTAGTCGCAGCCCTTTAAATCACAGATATTGAACCAATATATTGTTATGCATACTTAAAAAGCACACTTTTTGTACCATGAAATGATCCAGCTTGAGTGCTATCATTTCGAGGCTTTTTGTTTTTAATGGGTGTTTGCTGCTCGTGAGCCATACGGAAATGCAAATATCCTCTGACTATCTGTCTTTACGACTGACAAATAAGGTGACACTTATGAGCTTTGAACTTCCGCCGCTGCCTTATGCAAAGGACGCTCTGGAACCACACATCTCTTCAGAAACTCTGGATTTCCACCACGGCAAGCACCACAACACTTACGTTGTTAAGCTGAACGGCCTGGTTCCTGGTACTGAGTACGAAGGTAAAACTCTGGAAGAGATCATCACTTCTGCGCCAGCTGGCGGCGTTTTCAACAACGCAGCTCAGATCTGGAACCACACGTTCTACTGGAACTGCCTGTCTCCAAATGGTGGTGGTGAACCAACAGGTGCTATTGCTGACGCAATCAATGCAAAATGGGGCTCTTTCGCAGCATTCCAGGAAGCACTAAACGACAAAGCGGTTAACAACTTCGGTTCTAGCTGGACATGGTTGGTTAAAAACGCTGACGGCTCTATCGATATCGTTAACACTAGCAACGCTGGCTGCCCTCTGACTGAAGGCCAGACGCCTCTGCTGACTGTTGACCTGTGGGAACACGCTTACTACATCGATTACCGTAACGTTCGTCCTGATTACCTGAAAGGTTTCTGGGCACTGGTTAACTGGGAATTTGTTAACGCTAACTTCGCGTAAGCATACCCTGAATGCTAAAAAGGCACCTCTAGGTGCCTTTTTTGTGCCCAGAATTCATTACAGCAGCGGCTCGAGGTAGGGCCAGACGGTATCCAGCAGATAGGGTTGCCCCTCGGCACTGGGATGGATGCCATCCTCCTGCATCCGAGACTTTTCAAGCGCAACCTGTTCCATAAAGAAAGGCACCAGAGCAACCGCTTCATCCTCGGCCACATCAAGGTAAATTTTGCTAAATTGCTGCGTATAAGCAGCACCATAATTAGCCGGTAACTGCATCCCCAGTATCAACACCTGAGCACCGGTTTCCTGAGACATCCTCACCAACCGTTTCAGATTTCGTTTTATCGCAAAAGGTGGAGTACCACGCAATCCATCATTACCCCCCAATTCAATAATGACGATTTCCGGATCGACCTCTTGCAACAACCTCTCAAGTCGCGCTATACCATTCTGTGTGGTATCCCCGCTCACACTCGCATTCACGACATCCAGAGAGTAACCTTCTGATGCAAGGCGGTTCTCCAGTAGTTGGACCCACCCCTGCTCTGTCCGCATATTATAGGCAGCTGATAAGCTGTCTCCGAGGACAATAAGGGAACCCGCCTGAACCGGAAGGGTCAGAATGACGAATAACAGGGAAAGAACTATACGCACAGGAACTCCCAATGACGCAAACGATGGATACGGTTGTAAGTGCCCAGCATCTCGCAAAACAGTTTCAGACTCAAGCGGGCTCACTGGCCCTCTTCAGTGATATCAACCTTGAGATCGCTCGGGGTGAAAGTATTGCGATCATCGGCCCCTCAGGTACCGGCAAATCAACACTGCTCTCACTGCTGGCAGGTCTGGACCAACCCAGCAGTGGTCAGGTTCGGCTAAACGGCACCGACCTGAATCAACTCTCTGATCGCGCCCGGGCTGAGTTTCGAAACCGCCACATCAGTTTTGTCTTTCAGGCATTCCACCTCCTACCCGATCTTACAGCCGAACAGAATGTGATGCTGCCTCTGCAGATACGAAATCACAAAAATGCGGCCAGAGAAGCTCAGGAGTGGCTTTGCAAAGTCGGCCTCGAACAGCGTATGCATCATAAACCTGCAGAGTTATCGGGTGGTGAGCAACAGCGTGTTGCCATAGCACGTAGCTTTGCAACCTCCCCCTCTCTGCTCTTCGCGGATGAACCTACCGGTAATCTCGATGAACATACGGGTGAACAGATCATTGAGCAGCTGTTTAACCTGAACCAGGAACAGAATACGACCCTGATACTTATCACACACGATGAGACGTTGGCCAGACGCTGCCAGCGAGCCCTGCATCTGCATAACGGCACACTTCGGGAGATCAATGAATGATCAACTCGGTCCCCTTCCGCCTGGCCGTTAAGCAGAGTGTCAGCTGCTTAAAGCTCAGTGAGTGGCGCGCCCTTCTCTTCGCGCTGATGATGGCGATCACGATCTCCGGCCTGATGGCTGCACTGGGTGATCGAATTGAACGCACCCTGATGCGACAAGGTAGCGCTCTACTCGGAGGTGATCTGCTTCTAAGCCATACCCGGCCCTTAGAACACCGCTATCTTTCCACTGCAGACAAGTTAGGACTCCGGCATACCCAGGTTACTCAACTTGCCACAATGGCCAACCATGCCGAAAATTTTCTGCTGGTTACAGTACGCTCATTAACAGCCCCCTACCCCAGCGGACAGATAGAACTGGATAGCCCCAGCCCCTCACCCCTACCCTCCTCAGGAGAGGCCTGGGCTGAGATCGGTGTATATGAACGTCTGGGGCTCCAGCCTGGTGATCAGATACAATTGGGAAACCACTCCTTCACACTCACCCGTATCATCCGCTCAGCACCTGACAGAGGACGCGGGTTTATCAGTTTCAATCCACAGCTAATCATTCCTGAAGGGGCACTGGAAGGGACCGGTTTGCTTGGTCCGGGTGCCCGGATGCAATATCGTCAACTGTTTGCGGGATCACCTGATCAGATCAAGGTCCTGGCGACTGAACTGCAAAAAACCATCCCCTCCGGCGTACAATTAACCGCGCTCAAAAACGACGAAAGCCAGCAAAACAGCGCCTTAACTAAATCATCATCCTATCTACGCCTGAGTGCCCTGTTTGCTTTGCTGATCTCAGCCATGACGATATTCCTGAGTCTTCGTCGATTTACCCAAAGTCAGTTTAAGCGTGCCGCACTGCTGAAAAGCCTCGGGTTGAGTGAACGACAACTCCTGCAGCTCTATATCTCACAATTGGCTATCGCTTGGTTGATCTGCTCGCTCACCGGAATCTCTTTGGCACTGGTATTAGAACGATTGGGGCTGTTTCTTCTGCAGGGACTATTACCGCAACCTATTCCCGATGCATCCTGGTTCGTATATGCAACCGGGGCCATTTTGGGTGGAGCCATACTCTTAGGGATGGGGATACCCGCGCTTTTAGTACTGCAGAAAAGCAACACATCCCAGTTACTTCAAAGCCGTGCTGTCCGATTATCCTGGCGTGGAAGGCTCCCCTACGTTATCGCACTGTTCACCCTGATAGTCTGTAGCGCGCTCTACCTGAACAATCTGACATTGACGCTCAGCCTGATAGCCATCCTATTGATCGCGGGGATTGTTCTGGGCTGGCTCGGTGCTTATATCGCCAGCAGGCTCACTCAAAGGTTAGCTCCCTACCACCGTCTGGGTCATCTCCTGAATAGCCGTGTCATACAGCAACAGCGCTGGTACCGGGTACAGATCCCGGTCATCTGTTTACTCTTTGCATTGCTAAGTACCAATCTGATCGCACTCAATGACCTCTTGGGACGCTGGCAGGCACAACTTCCTGCGGAGACACCTAATCACTTCCTGATCAACATTCAAGAGTGGGAGAGGGCCGAAGTCGAACAGCTGTTACAGCAGAACGGGATCGTTTCCACACTATGGCCGATCTACAGGGGTCGACTCACCAAGGTGAATGGGCAACCACTAGCAGACGTTCTTACCCCGGAGCAGTTGGACCAACCCTCCCTAAAACGTGAACTGAATCTCACAAGCGCAACCGGGATACCTGAGCATAACCGTTTGGTTGCGGGCAGATGGCAGCCACAAGGTGGGGTATCAATCGAACAGAAAGAAGCCGAAGAGCTGGGTCTGGAGATTGGCGACCAGATCAGTTTTGATATTGCCGGCCGCGAAGCAACTGCAGAGATCAGTAGTATCCGCACGGTGCGTTGGGATTCGTTCCAACCCAACTTTTACTTTATTTTTTCCCCTGGTGTGCTTGAGAATTTCACCCCAAGTTACATGACCAGCTTCCACCTCACCGACAACAGTGCAGATGTCAGCCGACAGTTGATCAGCCAGTTCCCAACTCTGACTCTGATCGATGTCCGACAGATATTATCGCAGCTACAACAGCTATTAGAGCGACTGTCACTCCTCTCCACCCTGCTAATGCTCCTGACCTCTTCTGCAGGACTCGTTCTCCTCTATGTCACGCTGACACAGGAGCTGGAGCAAAGACGATATGAAAATGCGCTTTTACAAACACTCGGCGCCAGCCAACATCAGTGTCGGCAGCTTGATCAACTGGAGATGGGGTTGATAGGTGGATTGAGTGGCTTATTAGCCGTTGTGATCACAGAGCTAAGCCTCTGGTCTGTTCATCAACAGCTATTGAAACTTGAACCCGCATTGCACCCGTACCTGTGGGTAAGTTTGCCACTGATCGGCTGTGGCTTGTTTATCGCAGTCAGTCAGCTCAGCCATCGCCAGCAAAACCTAAATCACAGTTATCAGACCCTGATTAACAGGATATAGCTAAATTCAGCACTAACGGTTCTTTAACGCCATCAACAGCGCCATATAAAACCGGCTTTTTTTATCCTGATGCAGCGTTATCGATTTGGAATCGAGCTGTTCGCGCTCCCGCCAGATAAGCGCCGTAAGATCCAAAACCGGGGAGAAATCGCTGCTGGCCCTGTTCTCAAACAGAGATAGCTTTTGGGAAACCAAAGAGATTTGTGGCGGGTTAACTAGACCCGATTGAGCGGTCGCTAACGTAGCAGAGCACGCTAACACTAGGTAAATAAATCCTCTGAAACAGCAACGCATACAGACCTCCGCATATTGGACTATGCGAGATCCTCACGAACGAAGTTCCATGGGTTTAACTCTCCTGTGGTGGTCCGGCTATCCCTGAGGGACCCGTGACTTTGCGTCATCCGATTGCTCGGATTTTGCCTTTTCGAGAAAGGATCTCTGGCGTCAACGCCGTTTAATACGAGCGTTTGTTTAGAAAAGATAGCACATAATTGAACATTTTTTGTGCAGACTGAGTAAATTGAACAACCGTTTATCTGATGCAAGCAGAGAAGGGACTAGCGGAATAGGTTACCTCAGCATACTGGTAAGCCCTTGCAGAAAGGCTTTAAAACTCGCATCAAACTGTTTCAACACATAGGTGTAGTTCTCGCCATCATGCGCTTTGTGGAGCAGCTCATCTGCAATCCGGTGTACCTCGTCATGCAGACTTCTCAACTGTCGAAGATCCAGTTGATCTTCATAACGGCTATAATCGATCTTCGCAATCCATCGACCAAACTGGCATGAATGTCGTACCTCAGACCGCTTCCCGATCTGACTGAGGCTATCCTTTACCCGGTTATACCAGGTGCGATGTTCAACAATGGCAAACAGTAAGGGTAATTCATCACGGCTGATCGGGTTGCGTCCTCTCCAACTCTGCGGGAGAGTCCAGTTAGCCAGCCATCCGGGCACAGAAGCTGGTGACATCGGCTTTGCGATCACATAGCCCTGGGCAAGCTCACACCCCATCATTAATAGCATCTCACCCTGTTCGACTGACTCCACCCCCTCTGCAATCGTTTCGCATCGGAAAGCATTTGCCAGCCCAAGCACCCCTTCGAGAATCGATAGGTCTTCCATATCCTCTAACATATCCCGGACAAAGCTCTGATCTATTTTCAAAAGGTTCGCCGGTAACTGTTTCAGATAGGTCAGGGAGGAGTATCCCGTACCAAAATCATCTAAGGCAAAACTGATCCCTATCTCACGGCAGGCATTAATAATGCCGGAGACACGGGAGATATCATTTAAGGCACTACTTTCAAGCACCTCAAGCTCCAGATCGCCAGGTAAGACTCTGGGATGCTGAGCCAGTAACCGCCTGATCCTGTCAACAAAGTCGGGCACCTGCAGGTGCAAAGCATCCACATTGACGCTAATTGGCAGATCAATTCCCTCACCGCGCCAACGCTCAATCTGCGTCAGCGCTTGCTCAATCACCCATTCACCCACGGTGATGACCAGCTCCTGATTCCCTTCGATAATCGGTAAGAATTCCGCGGGTGAAAGCAGACCAGATTCAGGGTGCTGCCAGCGAATCAGAGCCTCAACCCCGATCACATCACCACTGCGCATATTCACTTTAGGTTGATAGACAAGCACAAACTCATTGGCCTCTAAAGCATCCTGTATACGCTGTAGCTTATCGTGCTTACCTCGAATAGAACGGTCCTGCTCAGCATCAAAAATATGATAACGGTTCTTGCCACTCTGCTTGGCAATATACATCGCCTGATCGGCCTGCCTGACCAACTGATCTGCATCGATCTCTTCCATCTGAGGGAAATAGGTCAAGCCAAAGCTTGCTGAGACGCGATGCTGGTGATTTTGAATCTGCACGGGGGTGGCAATCATCTGCATCAATCGTTCGACGATCAGCAGTGCAGCCTCATGGCTTTCCAGATCCTGTAACACAACAACGAACTCATCCCCTCCCAATCGGGCCAGGCTGTCGCCTTCCCGCAGGGCAGATTCACTGCGCGATGCGATCTTGACCAGTAAACGATCCCCAATACTGTGGCCGAAGTTATCATTCACCGCCTTGAAGCCATCAAGGTCAAAGAATACCACCGCAATTAACGTCTCAAACCGTCGTGCTCGAGCAATAGCCTGGTGCAATCTGTCAGAGAGCAATACCCGGTTAGGCAGCCCGGTCAGCGCATCAAAATGTGCTATCTTTTCCAGCTTATTCTGTTGCTCTTTCAACGCCGTGATATCAGAAAACAGTGAAACGTAACGCAGGACATTTCCAGCATCGTCCTTGACCGCACTGACCGTCTGCATTGCGGCAAACACCTCACCTGACTTACGCCGGTTCCATACCTCATTGGTCCACGAGCCCTTCTCCTGAAGCGTTTGCCACATCTCCTCAAAATAGTCGGCATCATGATACCCGGAGCTAAGTATTCGAGGGTTTTTACCCACAACCTCGCCCCGCTCATACCCTGTGATCTTACTAAAGGCATGATTGGCATTCTGAATGATGCCCTCAGGATCCGTAATCATGATCCCTTCGTTTGCATATTCAAAAACGCTGGCAGCCTGGCGTAATCCCTCTTCAGCGGCTTTGCGTTTACTGATATCAAAATGGGTCCCTGAAACCAGCAGCGGTTTGCCCTCATCCGTCCACTCGACAACCTTGCCTCGGTCCTGCACCCAAACCCAGTGTCCCTGCTTATGACGCAGTCGTACTTCACACTGATAGGCATCGGTCTCTCCGGTGAAGTGCTCCAAAAGATACTCTTTCGATCGTTCAACATCGTCAGGGTGAACAAAATCCCACCAGGTATGAATGCTGATGCACCCTAACTCCTCCAGTGAATAACCGATTGTTTGAGCCCAGCGCTCATTCAGAGTCGCTTCACCAGAGATAACATTCCACTCCCAGGTACCGACATCGGTCCCCCAGATAATATTGGCGAGACTTTTTCTTTGCTCGGCCAGTGCTCGCTGCAATCTGCGTCGCCGTTGTATATTCACCACTAAGAGCGCAATTACGAAACTCTGAACACCTAAACCACCCCACATCATCCAGAGTTGCTGCTCACGCACATGCTCAATCTCATTCACTTTCAGCTCAACCATCTCCTCCAGTTTCTGCTGGTAGTGCCACATCGCCT
This sequence comes from uncultured Neptuniibacter sp., assembly GCF_947498015.1. Lineage (GTDB taxonomy): Bacteria > Pseudomonadota > Gammaproteobacteria > Pseudomonadales > Balneatricaceae > Neptuniibacter. The sequence continues at coordinate 89,592 of NZ_CANMIR010000009.1, read as the reverse complement.
GGGCATCATGCCGGCCCGGCGTAATGTCATGGATGACAGAGAGTAAGAGTGTCTGCTTATTCATCATGAAAGGATGGGAATTTACAGAGACGGTCCGTACCGACTGATCTGCCAACCGGTGGCGAAAGATAAAGTAGTTTCTCCCCTCAGACTCAGCAATCAACCGCTCCTCCTTGACCTGCTCGGAGGTGAGCGTGTTGATCTGCTGGATAAACATTCCGCGTAAGCTATGTTGCGAGTATCCGTAGAATTTGGCGGCCGCTGGGTTGGCATCAATAATATGGCCACTTGCAGGATCGATCAGCAACATGACTGAACTGTGCGTTTCAAAGACCTGTTGGAAGGCCGGAGCTTCCTTGAAGGGCGATGCAGAAAGGGGAAGGCTGAATATTAGAAGCAGCAAAAAACCGAGCCCTTTAAGGGATACCTTAAAGAGGGTAAGACAATCCTGTCCGAGTGATATTCCTCGATTAAAATAGAGAGGATACTGCATGATTTGGGAGGATCCAGTGGATGATTTGTCAATTACTCAGCCAATAACCCTCCAGATTCTATAGTTATTTGTATCAACCGAACAGAGTCTCGACTCCAATTGCACAATAGCCATAGCTTATGGTGATTTATATCAAGAATGCAGATTCAAATACCTAAACGCACCTGCGGTTCCTCTTTGGAGTCCAGGTCAACTTTTGGGTAGCAACTGAACAACCTTTCGACATCAATTCCCTCTGCTGACAGGTAGCCCTTCACGGCACTACTTCGCGCTTCGGCCAACTGCTGAAGACGGGGATTCAGCTCAGCTTTCAGCGCCTCTTCTGCTAACGGTTCCTTCCGTTTTTTATTCTCCTCGAGTAATAACGGCCAGATAGCTGCCTGGTCGGAGGCAACCGCACTCCCGCAGATATTAAGCCGCATCGCCTTACGCTCCAACATCATCTGCTTAAGCTTCTGCATATAGGCCTTATTGTCTGCATTAAGCACACTATCAGCCGGCTCGAATTTGACGGGCTGCAACGTAATAAATGAGCCTTTATCCTGTGCGTCCATCACCATCTGCCCGATCGAGATCAAAGCACCAAAAGGTTGTAACGCCTTAGTCAGATAACCCATTGCTGCACTTTTCAGTCCTTTGCCAGCAAGTTTATTGATCACCGTTTGATACCCAAACTGAGGGTCATCAAGTGAGCCATCGAGCGGGATCTGAAGATCGATATTATCGTCGTTATCCTGTAACACCATAATCGCAGTACCCAGAGGCATTGAAACCTTTTGATCAAACTCCCCACTACGCTCATTCTGTGCTTCAACTTGCAGTTTGTTCAGCCTGATATCAGTATCACCATCCAGTTTGCGTTTTTTAATCGTCCCTTTTGTGGTTAAGCTCAACTGACCACTTTGCAAGTAATAACCGGTATATTCCAGTGAGTAAGGACTCACATTAGGCAGTTCCAACCCCTTAATTGCAGCATCCCAGTGTCCCCCGTAGTTTCCACTGAACAGCTCTATCGCACCTTTCGCTTTGAGGGTAGCAAATGCAGATTTTCCAAGCAGATCAAAAGCCGTTTTACCTTTAGAGCCCGTGTCTACCTGGCTGAGTTTTAAACGCTCAATATTCAGATCGGTCTTGAAAGCGGGCTTAACCCCGCGATCCACCACATTGATCTGGTTACGGCCGTTAACCAGTAACTGCTTCAGCTGGAATCGGAAAGGTGCCGAATTGTCAGACGGCGTATCAGGTTTAACTTTTGAGGGTTGCTGATCAGACTCAAGGTGAGCCAGCAACCAGTTAAGATCGGTCAGTTCACGCTTCGGGGAGAGCGAAACCCGGCTTTTACTATCACCCAACTGCAGCTGACCAATCGAAAGATGCGCCAGATCCTTAAACTCAATCTCCGAGGCATCGATACGCTGCCACTGGGTGAAAATGCCCCCATCTCCCTGCACAACCAGCTGTTTAAGTCCAAGCGTGTTCAATGCGATACGATCCAGATGTTCAACGGTGCCACCGGTGATCTCAGCAGCGGCTAATGACACCAGCTCACTGCCTTTGCCTTCAAGGCTGAAGCGAGATAACGCTACCCGATCAAGGCCGGCCTGCCATATTTTCAGATCATCACTTTTAGCCTCAGCAGCAATCGCCAATTGATCCGCAACCAGGGTGTTAGCCGCTTGCTTTACAACCAACTGATTTGCATCCAGCTTCAACCCCCTTAATTTAACGGCATCCATCCCCTGTAGTTCAACCTGAGAGGCGAGTGTCGCCGCGCCGAGATCAACCTGAGTATCCCCCTGCTTCAGCTGCATATTTTTGAGCGCAACCTGGCTATTTGTCGTCAGCCCTTTTATCAAACTCCCTGCCAGTCTCAGATTCAAATCACCCTGCCAACGGATCTGACGTTGAGCTATATCCAGTTGCTCACGGGAATACGCCAGATCGTTCAGTGTGATCACACCACTCTGCGACAGCTCCGTCACCTGCGTCACTGCATTTGTATGAGCATTAATACGCAGATCCAGATCAACATGAGCTCTAAGCCCTGGAACAAACAGCAGCGTGACACTGTGAACAGGGAAATTCTTCAGTTGAATATTAAGTTCGGAACTTTTCTCATCGGGCAGTGGCCTGGAGCTGGACACTAATTTGATTGGTGCCCCATTGATCTGACCATCCAGATCGATTGATACCCGCTGCTGCTGATCCCAAAGATAAAAGTCAGCCAGGCGCGCGCTGCTCAATTGCAAACGATGGGACTGTCCCGCGACCGCTGCCTGCCAGTGAATATCATTCAGCTGAAATTGAGCCACACCGAAGCTCCAGTCTGACTCTTCGGTTGCTTCCTGACTCTCATCATCCGCTGCGGAGAACTGATTGAGATCCAGTGGGCCCAGCCACAGATGCTCCTTCTCCTCCAGGACGCCTATCGCAACACCACTGAGCGAAGCATCTGTAATCACAGCGCGTTTCGCCGTTAATTGTTCATAATCCAGATCGAGTATCAGCTGCCCTACTCTCAGTGGCGGTTTACCCTCTGCAGTAGCACTTAACCGATCAACGGACACTTTTCCGTTAAACCAGTCGACATTAATAGATTTCAATTCCGCTTTTTCTGCACCATTGTTCAGCAGCCAAATCACGACCTGGTCACGGACCAACAGAGGCAGGTTATGTAACAGCAGGGCAATAACTACAACAAAAACAAGAAGAAAACGCAGCATGATCCATTCGCTCAATTAATAGATAGCAATCACTTAATAATAATGCAGTTTGATGAACAGTAGGCAAATTCGTTCGCAAATTTAATTCTTTCTCCCCGTTCCGCAGCTCAACATTGAGCTACCTATGGCTATCTGGCAATCACACAACGGCATTATTGAAAGAGCACACAATAACCACACAGAAAACAATGATACTTAATGACTATCAAAGACCGGCCTCACAATTTAATTTGACTATAAAAAAACCAGAAACCCTGCTAGAATCCCGCGCCGAAAGAGGCCTTTAAGGCTGAAAGCAAGACAGTTCTATGCACACTAACCTAAGCTCGATCGGAAACATCACGACCCTCTTACTAAGAAGCACAGAAGTGCTCAATCATGAGGCGAAGTAACCTGCTGTATTACTTCATTGATGATTCACAAAGAGCTTGCCTGAAAAAAGGGTGACTTTGATGGCTGATAACGAAAACTTCCGCGACTCTTCCGGCTTCTCCTGGATCATTATTAACCTGGCTGCAATTGCCTGGATTACGATGCCAGCAAGCATTGCACTGAGCCGCGTGACTCTGTAATCACGGCTTTCCGTTGAGCTGTTTTATACCTTGTGCTAAACAATCGGTATGAAACAGCTCAAAATTGGACAGGTCGCCAAACAATCTGACCTCAGCGTTGAAACCATCCGCTACTATGAAAAGCGCGGACTGATACCAACCCCTGACCGCCTCGATTCTGGCTATCGGGTCTACCCCGAATCTATTCTTAGCCGCCTTAATTTTATCAATCGATGTAAATCTCTGGGCTTCTCACTGCAGGAGATCTCCGAACTACTTGCTATCCAGCTTCACCCCAATACCAGTTCGGCCCGTGTCAAAGCTCAGGTAGAGCTGAAAATCTCTCTGATTCAGACCAAAATTGAGGAGTTGGAAAAGCTGCGGGGATCGCTGGAGCAACTGTCTGCATTGTGTTGTGGAACAGCCAGAGTCTCAGAGTGTCCAATCATAGAGTTCCTGAAGCATTAGCACTCCTTTGGGGCAGCTTAGATACAAAAAACCCTGCAATAAGCAGGGCCCTTGATCATGGGAAAACGCGGGTTAGGCGGGCTTCAGAGAGTGATTGTTTCCACACCGTCCGGAGTCCCCATCAGTACCACATCCGCACCACGGTTAGCGAACAGGCCGTTGGTAACAACACCAACAATGTTATTAAGCTGAGTTTCCAGCTCTTTCGCATGCATGATCTCCATATCATGGACATCCAGAATCACATTACCGTTATCAGTCGTGAAGCCTTCACGCCAAACTGGCATTCCATCCAATTTCACCAGCTCACGGGCAACCTGTGAACGCGCCATCGGGATCACCTCAACCGGAAGAGGGAATTCACCCAGCAGATCGACCTTTTTCGTGCTATCAACGATACAGACAAACTCTTTTGCAACCGCTGCTACAATCTTCTCGCGTGTGAGCGCTCCGCCCCCACCTTTAATCAGGTTAAGACCGGAATCAAACTCATCCGCACCGTCGACGTAAACCTCCATCTCCGCTACAGAGTTCATATCAAACACCTGAATGCCGTGGTTTTTAAGTCGCTCAGCCGTCGCTTCAGAGCTGGCAACAGCACCATCAAATGTATGCTTGATCTCAGCCAGCGCATCGATGAAGAAGTTGGCGGTAGAGCCGGTACCCACACCTACAATGCTCTCTTTACCGAGTTTGGGTTTTATATACTCCACTGCGGCTTGAGCCACGGCTTTCTTCATCTCGTCCTGGGTCATGATAGGCACCTGTGCTTCATGGCTCTGTAAATTGGCCACTTTTACTGATAATTGTAAGAATTAGCGCAAATTATACGCAGCTTTATCGCCCTATTGTAGACGTAAGAGGGGCTTTAGCTTTACCATTTCCGGCTTACTTTTATTCAGACGAAAATTTAGGCGAATAACCATGCCAGATCGATATATAAAGAAAATCCTCGAAGCACGGGTTTATGACGTAGCGATCGAGACTCCACTGGATGAAGCTAAAGGTCTTTCTGAGCGTCTGAATAACCGAATTCTACTGAAGCGTGAAGATGAACAGCCGGTTTTCTCTTTCAAGCTTCGCGGCGCCTATAACAAGCTATCTCAGCTGACTGCAGAGGAGAAGGCTTGTGGTGTGGTGGCAGCATCAGCCGGAAACCACGCTCAGGGACTGGCAATGTCTGCCAAAAAGCTGGGAGTTAAAGCCACGATCGTCATGCCGAAAACCACCCCTGACGTTAAGGTCAACAATGTCAAACGCTTGGGAGGCAAAGTTGTTCTGCATGGGGATGCTTATGACGATGCGGCGAGCTTTGCCAAAAAGCTGGTCGAAGAGAAGGGGATGACCTACGTCCACCCATTCGATGATCCGGATGTGATTGCAGGACAAGGTACCGTTGCGATGGAGATCCTGCGACAGGAATCTGGCCCCATTGAAGCGATCTTCGTTCCAGTCGGTGGCGGTGGTTTAGTGGCGGGTATTGCAGCATACGTGAAGTACCTGCGCCCCCAAACCAAAGTGATCGGAGTTGAATCGGAAGATTCTGCCTGCCTGAAAGCAGCTCTGGACGCAGGTGAGCGTGTCACACTGGATCAGGTAGGAATCTTTGCCGATGGTGTCGCTGTGGCGCTGGTTGGTGAGAACACCTTTGAAGTAGCCAAAAAATACGTTGATGAAGTGATCACAGTATCCACCGATGAGATCTGTGCTGCGATTAAAGATATCTACGACGATACTCGCTCTATCTGCGAGCCAGCCGGAGCATTAGGCGTTGCCGGCATGAAAAAATTTGTAGAGCGAGAACTGTGTAGCGACAAAACGCTGATCGCAATCGATTCAGGCGCTAACGTAAACTTTGACCGGTTACGACATATCGCTGAACGCTCGGAGTTAGGCGAAAAGCGTGAAGCGATCATCGCAGCCCGGATTCCGGAAAAACCTGGCAGCTTTAAAAAGTTCTGTTCAGCTTTGGGCAAACGCAATATCACCGAGTTCAACTATCGCTACAGTGACGATAGTAACGCAGTCGTCTTTGCCGGGATCCAGCTGAAGGCCGGAGGTGATGGTCGTGAAGAGCTGGTCAGCCAGCTTCGGAGCAACGAATATGAGGTTGAAGACCTGAGTGACAATGAGATCGCCAAGATCCACGTTCGCTATATGGTCGGCGGGCATGCGCCGGTTAACCTTGAAAACGAAGTCATCTATCGCTTTGAGTTTCCGGAACGCCCTGGCGCGCTGATGAACTTCCTCAGCAAACTTGGCGGAAAATGGAACATTTCAATGTTCCATTACCGTAATCATGGCGCTGCGTATGGCCGTGTACTGGTAGGCATGCAGGTGCCGGTTGATGAGCGTGATCAGGTAGGTACTTTCCTTGAAGAGATCGGCTATAACTACTGGGAAGAAACGGATAACACCGCCTACCAGTTATTCCTCGGATAAATCCCTTATCACCGGAGCACTCGTCAATTGGAGTGCTCCTTCCTGCAGAGACAGCTCCAACTCTGTGGCTTCCAGCTGATGATAGGCAGAGCCTAAGCGCTGTAGATCCTCATCCGTGAGCGGAGTATCCAGGCGTCGAAGGTAATATCGCCCCTGATGTGAATAGATCTTATCACCAATGATCGGATATCCCAGATGGGCCAGATGAGCGCGTATCTGATGCTTTCTTCCAGTGAAAATTTCACATCTGAGCTGCGAACGTCCCTGCTCCCGTTTGATCACAGTGAAAATTGAACGACTGAATTTGGGTTTGGGGTATAGCGCCCGCTCATTTGGGTCAACCACATACATCTGACTGCGTATGGGACTTTCTAATCGCTCTGATAACTCGCATTCAACCGTTTTCTGTTCCCACTCCGGCTCACCTGTCACCCAGGCATGATAGACCTTCTTTGCAATAAGCTGGTCAAGATTAGGTTTCCAGCGCTTATCCGCCGCCCGGTCTTTGGCGAGTAGAATAATCCCTGCTGTTTCGCTGTCTAACCGATGAAGCAGACGGGCATCAGCATAGGGCGTTTCCCGGCGAACCAGTGAGATGAGCGTATGATACAGGTTACGTGTTGTACGGCTGACGGGTAAAAGATGGGGTTTATAGACCGCCATCAGCTCTGCATCTTCCCAGAGTAACCGCCAATTAAGATCGGCATCCTCTTCACGATGCTGATCCAGAGTCACCTCAACTATCTGTTCCGGGCACAGCGATTGTTCAGCAGTCCCTAAGCGACCGTCGACCCGCACCTTCCCTTCACCAAACAGGTCATTGAGTTGGGTACGATGGGAACCTGCAAGACGGGACCGCAGAAAGCCAGCCAAACTGCTGTTTATTTGGGTGAATACCTTGAAGCTAAGTAGAAATGGCAAGCCCTGCTGGTTCATCAGTGATTGTTCTCCAACTGACAAACGTTGTCGGCAAGGGTCTTCAGGGCATCTCCGGAGAGTGCTCAAAACGCTGACCGAAAAATGCCTGCAGTGTAAATAACAGTAGAGAGGTCAGACCCCACACCAGTCCGGTAACCACCCCCAGGTCAACAATCCCCCGCCAGGGCTGATCCAGTTGGTGAACTAACAGAACCATGCCGACAATCCCCAGCGTCAGGCAGTAGGTCACGATCATCCGCCTGCGCACGATCGAGAAAAACCCCATACAGAAAAGTGGAGCGAAGATAAAACGTAGTGGTGACACATTCTGAGAGAGATAGAGAACTCTCGCTGCTACTCGCGGAGACCAGGCCTGCTGGAACCCCCGATACCCCTCAGCAAACCCCATAAACGCGATGCTGACTACCAGAGCCACCCAGTGATACCAGGAGAGATCATAACTAAACGTCTGCCAACCAATAGCACTCAGCCGATACACCGCACTGCCCAATAATAGACAGATACCTGTAATACCCCACAACGCAGCAATGTAACCGAACACTCGCACTCTCAACTATTCATGTCTTAACGAAAGGTAAATTATACCCGCTCTGTATCGTCTCGCCCAAGCTTCAGACAAAAAAAACCACCGCAAGCGGTGGTTAAAGCATTAATCAACGGATTAAGGCGGGAGGGTATAGAGGACACCCTCCGACTTTCGGGTTGATAAGGTAACGGGTTTAATACCCTTTCAACTGATCGATATACTCCGGCAGGAACAGTGAGATCTGCGGTATATAGGTGATCAGCATCAGGAAGCCTAACAACAGACAGAGCCACGGCAGGCAGGCTTTGATAACCCAGACCATGTTCTGCCCGGTGATCCCGGCGGTTACAAAGAGGTTAAGCCCCACAGGCGGGGTCAACATCCCGATCTCCATGTTCACCACCATGATGATACCCAGATGGATCGGATCGATACCCAGCTGCATTGCGATTGGGAACAGAATCGGTGCCATGATCAACAGGATCGCAGATGGCTCCATAAAGTTACCCGCGATCAACAGCAGGATGTTCACAACAATCAGGAAGCCCCAGGCCGGGAGTCCCCAATCCATGATCGCACCCGCAATCGTGTGAGGGATACGCTCAGTTGTCAGTACGTGAGCAAACAGCATCGCATTGGCGATGATAAACAACAGCATCATGGATACTTTAGAAGCATCCATCAGTACCTTACGAACTTCGGGGTCACGAATGGATTTCGGAATCGCCATCAGCATAAGGAAGCTGTTACGCACTGCCGCTGAGACAACGTTTTCGCCATCTTTCTGCCATGGAATCCCCTTCATCGGGCCGATATCACGGTAACCCATCACTGCAATAAAGTAGCCATATACTGCCGCTACCGCAGCCGCTTCGGTTGGAGAGGCGATACCACCGTAGATAGAGCCCAATACGATGATGATCAACATCAGGCCACCCAGCGCAATCAGGCCAGACTTAGCCAGCGCCCGGAACCCTGGGAACGGTTGTGAAGGCAGCCCCTTAACACGCGCAACGATGTAGATGGCGATCATCAGGATCAGACCCATCATCAGACCGGGGATAAAACCCGCCATAAACATACGGGATGCAGATACTTCAGTCGCAGCCGCATAAACCAGCATTACGATAGAGGGAGGGATCAGAATACCCAGCGTCCCTGCGTTGGCAATGACGCCTGCCGCAAACGACTGTGGATAACCTGAGCGCACCATACCCGCGATACAGATAGTACCTATGGCAGCCACTGTAGCAGGTGATGAACCTGACACTGCAGCAAATAGCATACACGCCATCACGGACGCCATCGCCAGACCACCACGGATATGTCCAACCGTATCAACCGCAAAGTTGATCAGACGCTTAGCCACACCACCGGTAGAGAGGAATGCAGACGACAGGATGAAAAACGGAATCGCCAACAGCGTGTAATGTTCAGAGGTTGCCTCAAAGAGCTTCAGGGCAATAGATGCCAGCGAGTCGTTTGAGAACAGCAGAATTGTAGTGACAGATGATAATCCTAAGGCTACGGCGATCGGCATTCCGATAATCATGCAGCCAAACAGAGTGATAAACAGTACCGCGATAGTCATTATTTATCCTCCTGCTTTGTTTGCTTGGATTGATTCGGGTCTTGGTTAAGATCATCGCTACCCAGAGCTGTCTCTTGCAGCTCCTTAGCGATCTCCATTGACTCTTCAGCCTCATCTGCAAAATGGAAACCCTCTGCCTCATCCTTAATAACTTTCCAACCCAACTGCAGGAAACGCACAATCAGGAGTACAAAGCCGATCACCAGGATGCTCATCGGTATCCATTTAGGGACAGGAAGATCTTCAAGTTCGATGCCGATCATCTTCATCTTGCTGAGATAGATCCAGGAACCGTAGAGGAATAGTCCGCAGTACACCAAACACAGGGCAATGGCCACCAAGGTGATAAAACGGTGGGTGTTATGTGGAAACATTTTCACAAATACATCCACACCGATATGTGCACCCACTTTCACGCCGTAAGAAGCGCCAAAAAGAACAAACCAGGCCGCCAGCAGAAGCGTTACTTCCTGCGCCCAGTGGATACCGGCATTGAAACCGAAGCGGGCTACCACTTCAGCAAATACCAGTAAGGTCATTGAAACCAGAAGAATGGAGAGAAACCCCTCTTCAAGTTTTGTTATCAGATTACGTACCATAACGGCCCCCGTAGCGACTCACGTCGTTATTATTGTCGTTTACCTACATTCACAGGAGAGCTCCCGATGAACAGCTCGGGAATACTGTGTAGCTCTCCTCTGAATGTTCGGGAGAGTTTAAAAACCGGGCGGGAGGAGCGATCGCCTGCCCGGTTGCTTGCCTCAACTAATTCAATGAATTAGTTGTTAGACGCTTCAGCCGCTTTGATCAGATCAGCACCTACCTGATCTTCAAACTGCTTCCAAACCGGCTTCATCGCTTCAACCCACTGAGCACGTTCAGCATCTGTCAGCGTCAGCACTTCAGAGCGCTTAGAATCGATGATTTTCTGTTTATCAGAGCTAGCTTTCTCAGCAGCAATCGCATTGCCGTGTTTAATCGCTTCATCCAGTGCTTTTTGGATCTCAACTTTCAGATCATCATCCAGCCCCATCCAGAACTCAGCAGAGGTTACAACCAGGTAATCCAGTACACCGTGGTTGGACTCAGTGATGTACGGTTGAACTTCGAAGAATTTCTTGGAGAAGATGTTAGACCAGGTATTTTCCTGACCGTCGATCGCTTTAGTCTGTAGCAGAGTGAAGACTTCAGAGAATGGCTTTTTCAGAGGAACCGCATCAACCGCTTCAAACTGAGCCTGAAGCACATCAGAGGTCATAATACGGAATTTTTTACCTTCAGCATCCGCTGGCACCTTAAGTGGATCACTGGCAGAAAGCTGTTTCATACCGTTGTGAAGGTAACCCAGGCCTACCAGACCTTTCTTCTGCAGAGAGTTCAGCAGCTCCCGACCTTCAGGGCCATTCTGGAACTTCTCTACCGCAGCCATATCTTTAAACAGGAAGGGTAGATCGAAGATCTGTAGTTTCTTGGTGTATTTCTGGAACTTAGACAGTGATGGAGCCGCCATCTGCACATCACCAAGCAGCATCGCTTCCAGAACTTTGTTATCGCCAAACAGCTGTGAGTTAGGGAATACTTTAACTTCAACTTTACCCGCCAGGCGCTCATCTACCAATTCTTTGAACTTAGTAGCCATCTGGCCTTTAGGCGTATTTTCAGCAACAACATGGGAAAATTTAATCTCAACCGGGGCAGCAACAGCAGCCTGTGCTCCCAGAGTCAGAGCCATCGTTGTTATAGCAGCAGTCAGTAAACGCATTGTGCATCTCCTGTTTATTGGACGTTGTTTATCGTTGTTTTGTTTGAAATTCAGCACACTCAGTTAAGCAGCAACAGAGTTTTCTGAATCTCTACCCCTAATAGAGCAAGAAGGAGACCAACTTTAAAAAACAGCAATCCAATACCGCTGACGCGCCCTATATATAAGGCCTTGCTATTATTTCGTAGATTTTTTTACCCACTATCACCTCATTAATATTCGGCGGTTTCCCACACATTTTTCGTATTCACAAAGAGGGATTCCCACCCATTTCGATCACCTCAACAGCCCTGACCGACCAGTTAACCGTTTTATTGATCTACGTCTCATTCAGGAAATAACTAAAGGTATACGAATCACACCGATACCCTTATTATTGGTCGGATACTCTAAAAATAACGACGTTACGCTGATCGGGAGTTACGTAGTGAAACTGGACGGCTTATCAATACAGACCAAAGTTAATCTGTCACTGGCAGCGGTTTTCCTCATCATTCTGGTAAGTTCACTTACCGCGATATACCGCAGTGAATCCAGCTTAGTGTCTGAAGTGGTGACCAAAAACACCACAGCTACCGCAGACTCATATTTCGACAGTATCAATATACTGATGCTCAGCGGCGCCATGAGTAACCGCCAGTCTCTTCAGGAGAAAATTCTGGCCAACCCGGAAGTCACTGAGGCCCGCATCATCCGCGGGGACCTGGTTGCTAATGTTTACGGACCGGGAACCGCAGATTCTAAAATCATGGATGAGCTTGATCGTCGGGCAATGAGTGGTGAGCAGATCATTCAGGAATTGGATGATGATCAGGGCCACCGTCTGACCGTTATCACCCCGATGAAAGCGCTATCCGATTACAAAGGCACCAACTGTTTACTCTGTCACCAGACAAATGAAGGTGACGTACTGGGTGCAGTCCGTGTAACCTACTCCTTTGAGAACCTCGATAACACCGTCCGCAGCAACCTGCTCAGCGTCGCTATTACCGAGCTTGTGCTCTTTATCGGTGGCCTGGCCCTTGTTGGCTTCCTGCTGGGCCGACTGGTGGTTCGTCCCGTAAAACAGATGGGCAAGACCATCAACACTATCCACGCGAACTCCGATCTAAAACTGCGTATCGATGTCACGTCTAAAGACGAGATTGGCGCTATGTCCAACTCGCTGAATACGATGCTGGATGATTTCCATGGAAGCCTCAGCAAGGTCAGCGCTACAGTCCACCAGCTAAGCACCTCAAGCACATCGATCAATGAGATAGCAGATATGGCTAACAGTGCTGTAAATAGCCAGCAGATGCAGACCAGTGCGGTCGCCTCAGCGATGGAGCAGATGGAAGCCGCAACTAAAAGCGTCGAAGCGAGTGCGGAAAACACCGTATCCGCTTCCGATCTGGCTTTGGAACAGAGTCAGGAAGGGACAGTCATTACGGATCAGGCGATCAACGCGATCGAAGAGCTGAAAAACAATATCGACAGCGCTCTCACTGTCATCAATAAACTGGATGAACAGAGCCAGAGCGTTGGCACCGTACTTGAGGTAATCCAGAAGATCGCCGAGCAGACGAACCTTTTGGCCCTGAATGCTGCCATTGAGGCCGCACGAGCAGGCGAGCAGGGACGTGGGTTTGCCGTTGTAGCGGATGAGGTGAGAACACTTGCCAGTAAAACCCGGAACTCAACTGAAGAGATCAATGCTATTATCGAAAAACTGCAACATGATGCCCGTGATGCTGTATCGGTTATGGATCATGCCCATAGTAGTGCCGAAGCCGGGGTACTAAAAGTTCAGGAAACCTCAGACGCTTTGACTAAGATTGCAGAAGAGGTACGTGTCATCAATGATATGAACCATATGGTCTCCTCCTCTGTTAAGGAGCAGACCGAGATGGCCAGTAGTGTTGAAGCCAGCGTTCATGAGATTGCGCAGACAGCGGAACATACCTCCTCCCGAGCAGGCAAGCTGAATCAGGTTGCTAACGAACTCAATACTCTGGCTGGGCAGCTAGAAGTGATGGTACAGAGATTCAAGCTGTAGCAAGTACAGAGATAAAAAAGGCCGCTTATGCGGCCTTTTTTATAGTTCCTAACTACTTATAGTCCTTTTTATCCAGACCATATTTCTTCATCTTGTCGTAGAGTGTTTTCCGCGGCAATCCCAGACTGCTCAACGTCTCTTTAATTGAGCCGGCACAGCGAGACAGTTCAGCCTGTATCAACATACTTTCAAACTGATCCACCTTTTCAGGCAGTGTCATCTCACTGCTGCCATTAATCTCAGTGATCGGACGGTTTTCAAAATCAAAGGTACAACTTTCACCCAAAAGCACATAGCGCTCTGCCAGATTCCGCAGCTCCCTGACATTTCCCGGCCAGTCGTGCGTCATCAGGCTATGCATCCGTTCTGCTGACAGCAGCGGTACTTCCCGCCCATATTGCGAGGAGGCGATCAACGCAAAGTGCTGAAACAGCAAACTGATATCCTCACGTCGCTCACGTAATGCGGGGATATCGATGCGGACGACATTCAAACGATAATAGAGATCCTCCCGAAACGATCCCTCTTCAGCCGCTTCCCGCAGATCCACTTTGGTAGCGGCGATGACCCGTATATCGATCGGTATCACCTCATTAGCACCTAAACGCTCAATAGCCCTCTCTTCCAGTACCCGCAGCAGCTTGATCTGCAGCGTCATCGGCATACTTTCGATCTCATCCAGAAACAGAGTACCGCCATCGGCATGCTCAAACTTACCTATACGGCGGGCTTTCGCATCCGTAAACGCCCCCTTCTCGTGACCAAACAGTTCAGATTCGATCAGGTTTTCAGGTACAGCACCGCAGTTGATCGCTACGAAATTTTTATCCCGCCGATTACTGTGCTCATGGATATATCGAGCCATCAGATCCTTACCTGTCCCAGTCTCTCCCAGAATCAGGATATCTGCCGGTGTATCTGCGATGGTATGCACCAACCCTCTCAGCTGAGCGATGACAGCGGTATTACCAATGATACGAGGCCCCGGTGCACTCTGAGCTTGCAGCTCCTGTTTCAAGCGCAGGTTTTCACTGACCAATGCGCGTTTTTCAACGGCCCTGCGTACAACATCCAGCATTAACTCAGAGGAAAATGGTTTTTCGATGAAATCATAAGCACCATCACGCATCGCCCCGACGGCCATCGAGATATCACCATGCCCGGTAATCAGAATAACCGGCATACCCGGGTCCTGAGTGACGATCCGTTTCATCAGCTCTAATCCATTAATACCAGGCAGGTTAATATCCGTGATCGTGATACCCGGCCAGCCCTCATTGATGATATCCAGCGCCTGCTCCGCGGTTTCGACCGTTGTTACATCGTAACCGCCTAACTCCAATGCCTGACCTGCCGCCAGGCGAATATGTTCTTCATCATCGACCAGCAGGATAGGCAACAAGGTGCTATCACTCATACAGGATTCCATCTTCAATTAACCGATTGTTTTACCTGAAACATTATCAGGTGCCTGGGCACTGGGTAAACTGATCTCGAACACGGCTCCCACTTCAGCATGATTTGAGACCGATAAACGCCCCCCCATGCTTTCAATGATTCTATGGGAGATCGAGAGGCCCAAGCCCAGACCTTGCCCCGCTTTCTTGGTGGTATAGAAAGGCTCAAATACTCGGTTCAGATCCTGTTCCGGCACACCCGGACCGTAATCACGAACCTGAAGCCCAATCCAATCTGACTGAGCAACCACACAGATATCCACCTGCTGTCGGGGCTCATTTTCCATCGCCTGCAACGCATTACTGATCAGGTTGACCAATACCTGCTCCAATCGAACGGTATCACCCATCACATAGACCTGATCCAGACCTTGAGGCCAATTAATCTCAGCATCGGTCTTACTTAATCGTCCATACATCACTGACATCGCGCCATCATGTACCGTTTTAAGACAAACCGGTTCAGGTCGTCCTGAGGTCTTGCGTGAGAACTCTTTCAGGGGATGGATAATTTTAGCCATCCGCTCCGTTAGCAAGCTGATCTCATTGAGATTTTTTTCAGCGGTCTCCACCTTACCCCGATCAATAAACGCGCGTGCATTATCGGCATAGGTTCTGATCGCTGTCAGAGGCTGATTCAATTCATGGTTAATACCTGCCGACATCTGTCCGAGTACCGCGAGTTTGGCGGTTTGAATCAGCTCATTCTGCGTATGTTTATGGTTTTCAACCTCCTCGGTGAGACGCAGGTTGGCATCAGTCAGATCAGCAGTTCGCTCCACAACTCGGTGCTCTAGAAGATCACGGGCATGCTGCAGCTCCTCTTCATAAAGCTTACGCTGAGTAATATCGTGGATGGTGACGATAAACCGCTTAATCGAACCGTAGTCCATATGTCCAATGATAAGCTCGATCGGAAAGGCTGAACCATCGCAGCGTAATCCACTGGCTTCGGTAAACAGTTCATCCAAGCGATCCTGATCAGAAGCGGTTAGGTGCTGCCAGCAGAGCGCTCTGTCAGCTTGAGAAAGGAGTTTACTAAAATACTGAAACCGGATGCTCTCCTCTGAATAACCAAACAGCTTTTCAGCCATGATATTCATACTTTCAATACGGCCCTGCGCATCAAGGGTGATCAAACCTGCCTGGGTATTATCGATAATAGCGCGGACGCGCTTCTCGTTTTCCTCCAGAGCCTGCGTTTCCAGTAATTTAAAGCGGGCACGTTCACGTGTGATACGCTGTCGCGTTGAGAGAAACAGTACCAACAGGACCATCGCCACAAAGATAAAACCGGTAGTCAGCGCAGAGTAGAACATCCGCAGCTTAACCGGCTGAGTACTGGCTAACACCACAACGGTCAGGCCGCTGTCTTCAAGCTCCCGGCTCTGCTGGAGAAATTCACGCGTTTTGATTCCGTCTAGCGCCTTATTATTGATCCGCGTTCCATCCACCAGAGTGATCAGCGTCCCTCCCTTTTCCCGCGGGCGTTGCGAGATAATATCCAGTGCTGTCAGTTGGTGATCGCCATAACGTAAGCTTTCAGCGATACGTTGAATATCCCCCTGCGAGAGAGGTTGCAGGGTACGGAACTTCCAGTCTTCACGCGTTGAGATAAAAATAACACCATCTTCATCTGTAACCAGGATATCCAGATCGGGATCAGTCCAGTCCGACTCGATCTCATTCAGATCGATCTTCACCACCACAACACCGATGATCTGACTACGTTCATACACAGGGTAAGAGAAGTAATAACCCCGTCGTTTCGAAACGGTTCCCAGGGCAAAGTAGCGGCCTGATTTTCCCTGGATCGCATCCTTAAAATAGGGTCGGAAGCCGTAGTTCTTACCCACAAAGGAGCGAGCCTCAGCCCAGTTACTCGCGGCAATAGCAGTTCCCTCTCGATTCATGATGTAGACATCGGCCGCATTAATTGAGTTGTTCACATGCTCCAGATACACACTGGCCTGCCCTTTTAGAAACTCATCTTCCGGTTTCTGCAACGCGTTAATCAGTATGGAATGGGAGGAGAGCAGTGCGGGCAGATCCTTATAGCGATCAAGCTTCTGCTGCAGGCTAAGCAGATAACGGTTAAGGTCAGCACCGGAGCGTTGCTGCAGTTGGTCGTAACCCTGGCTTCGACTGATAAGCGTTGTCTGCCCAACGACCAAAAGAAAGGCGAGCGCTAACACAATAAAAAATATCAGCCGGTACCGACGCCAGCTGCTGGCTTTTGGGAGAGGCATATCTAGGGCCTGTTTACTCAGGAAGATCCACCCCTGAGATCATTTTTTTACGTCAACCCGACGAAACACTTAATTTATTAAACCGAGTCGCTCTATACTAAGGTACTATCGAGCAATCTCAAATACGGGGCAAGTTTTTCTCATGCTAAAACGAACTAAAATTGTTGCCACTCTCGGTCCTTCGACTGATCAGCCAGGCGTACTGGAAGATATTCTGCGCAATGGCGTCAACACGGTGCGACTGAATTTTTCTCACGGGAGTGCCGATGATCACCGCCGCCGGGCGAGTGAAGTTCGTCAGACAGCTCGCAGGCTTGGTCTTTCTGTCGCCGTTCTGGGAGATCTGCAGGGGCCGAAAATCCGCATCGCCCGTTTCACACAGGACAAAATCCAGCTCAGTGAAGGAGACCGGTTCACGCTGGATTCTGAGCTGGGTAATAATGATGGCGACCAAACTCAAGTAGGGATCGATTACAAAGCCCTGCCGGGTGACAGTTCACCAGGTGATATTTTGCTGCTGGATGATGGCCGGGTTCAGCTCAAAGTTGTCAATGTTGAAGGAAACCGTATTGAGACAGAGGTCATCATTGGCGGTCCTCTCTCCAATAACAAAGGTATCAACCGCCAGGGCGGTGGCCTTTCTGCAGCAGCACTCACCGATAAAGATCGACGTGATATCAAAGTTGCTGCCGATATCGACATGGATTATATCGCTGTTTCCTTCCCACGCAGTGCCGCAGACCTCAAAGAAGCCAGAGAACTACTCAACAGTGCAGGCTCACGGGCAGAGATCGTTGCCAAAGTTGAGCGGGCAGAAACCGTTGCAAACAATGAAGCACTGGACGAGATCATTCTGGCGTGTGACGGCATTATGGTTGCGCGTGGCGATCTGGGAGTTGAGATCGGTGATGCCGAGCTGATCGGCGTGCAGAAACATATCATCCGGCGCTCTCGGGAGCTCAACCGATTTGTTATTACAGCAACGCAGATGATGGAAACGATGATCGAAAACCCGATGCCAACCCGCGCAGAGGTTTTTGACGTAGCCAATGCCATTCTGGATGGAACCGATGCGGTGATGCTCTCAGCAGAAACAGCTGCGGGTAAGCATCCTGTAGAGGTGGTCAAGTCGATGACCTCAATCTGCCAGGGAGCGGAAAAGCATCAGCTTTCGCGACCAGCCCCCACCAATATCACCCATAAACTGGAACGTTTTGATGAAACCATCGCTCGTTCTGCGATGTATACCGCAAACCAGCTCGCGGGGGTGAAAGCGATCATCTGCCTCACCGAATCTGGCTCCACCCCGCTGTGGATGTCCCGTATTCGTTCTGGCTTGCCGATATATGCTCTGACACGCAATGAGAGAACGATGCGTCGAACTGCGCTCTATCGAGGTGTCGAACCGATCTTCTTCGATTCCACCCAGGTTGGTAATGATAAGCTCAACACCGAGGTTCTGGCCGGTTTGAAAGCCAGAAACCTGCTGCAAACAGGAGATCTGGTCATCCTTACGCGCGGCGCTTCGCTGGGTGAAGATGGTGGCACCAATTCAATGCAGGTTCTGACAGTTCAATAACACTCAAACTAAAACAGGAGGCTCCGCCTCCTGTTTATTGAATCATTACAGGACCTCGGTGTCGAAAATTCGAACGCACTGTTTCATTGCAGCATTTTCAATCGGCCTCAATTATAATGAGCGCCTTCTACCGAGTGATGAATAAGGACTATCTTTTTGGCTTCCATATTAGAGCAAAAGCTAAACT
Source organism: uncultured Neptuniibacter sp. (assembly GCF_947498015.1). Lineage (GTDB taxonomy): Bacteria > Pseudomonadota > Gammaproteobacteria > Pseudomonadales > Balneatricaceae > Neptuniibacter. The sequence goes on along the minus strand of NZ_CANMIR010000009.1, from coordinate 70,587 downwards.
GGCTGAAAGATGAAGGTCAGGCGGCACTGCTAACCCAACTCCAGCATGGATTAGAAAAAGAAGGCTTACGTGTTGATCCACAACGCCGACTGGCTCAGACCCCTCACCCTGAAAGCTTAGGATCTGCCCTGACTCACGGTAGTATCACCACTGATTACTCGGAAGCACTGCTGGAGTTTATCACTCCGGTGTTTGCATCCTCCTCAGAAGCCCTGAATCACCTTGCAGATCTGCATCGTTACACCTATCAGCAGCTGGATAATGAGCAGATATGGCCCGCCAGCATGCCATGTGTCCTGCCTGAAGAGTCGGAGATACCGATCGCACGTTACGGCAGTTCCAATGTGGGTCAGATGAAATACATCTACCGCGTCGGACTGGATAACCGCTACGGTAAAGTGATGCAGACCATTGCAGGTATTCACTATAATTTTTCACTCCCGGAAGCATTCTGGCCCCTCTACCAAAAATTCTCTGGTCATAACGGGTCACTGCAGGAGTTTCGCTCTGCCGCCTACTTCAGTCTGATCCGAAACTTCCGACGTTACTCCTGGTTATTGATGTATCTGTTTGGAGCATCTCCAGCCCTGTGCAGTTCATTTCTGAAGGGTAAACCGCATCAGTTGGAGGAGTTCTGTGAGGGAACACTCTACCTACCCTACGCGACCTCACTCCGGATGAGTGACTTGGGCTATTCCAACAAAGCGCAGGCCAGTCTGAACATCTGTTTCAACCACCTAAATACCTATGCCAGCTCACTGGATCGTGCAATCCGTACCCCGTATGAGCCCTATGAGAAGATCGGTATTAAGGTCGACGGGAAATATCGTCAGCTCAACACCAATGTGCTGCAGATTGAAAATGAGTATTACAGCGATATTCGCCCCAAGCGTGTCACACAATCAGGGGAGAAACCTATTCATGCTCTGATGGCACGAGGGGTTGAGTATATTGAGGTCCGTAATACCGATATTAATCCATTCCTGCCTCTGGGAATCGATCAGACTCAGTCTGATTTCCTTGATCTGTTTCTGGTTACCTGCCTGCTTCAGGAAGAGCGGGAGATCAGCCAGGAGGAGTGCGATCAGATCAGTGAAAACCATCAGCGCGTTGTCACACGCGGTCGGGAGCCTGGCCTGACACTGATCCGTGATGATCAGGAGGTCTCTCTACAATCCTGGGCTGCAGAACTGATGGCTGAGATGGAGCAAACCGCTTCACTGATGGATGACGCTGCCAATAGCCAGCTATACACTCAGGCCGTAGCCGCCCAAACAGCAAAACTGGCCAACCCTGAGCTGACCCCCTCGGCCCAAATTCTGGCCGCGATGCGCGCTGGAAACCTCAACCATGGTGAATTTATTATGCAGCAGGCTGAACGTCATAAAGAGACTCTGCTAAGTCAGCCCCTGTGTCCGGAAAGGTTCGCTGAACTTGAGCGTATCAGTGCAGAATCACTGCAGGAGCAGCGCGAAATTGAAGCCTCAGACAAAGTCGATTTTGATACTTATCTGGCAGATTACATGGCGAACTAAGTAGTGTTCAGATATAAAAAAAGCAGGTATCTACCTGCTTTTTTTATATCTAAGTCTGCCCTATTGCACGACAAAGCTGGTGAAGAAAAGGTCTGAGACAAACCCTTCACCCTCCTCCTCTACCAGAATATTCTGAACTTTTTTGAGTGCTTTTTTAGACAACGCCTGCTGTAGCTCTACCGTGCCAACATCATCATCTGTCTGAGCACTCAGCAGAAAAACAATATCATTCCTGATATGCGCCATATGATGGTTAACCGCATGGTGAGCCGCTTCGCTGGACACCTGTATGGTCACTTCACATTTGAGGAAGCGTGTTTTACCGACACCACCAAAATTTGTCACAAATGGTTTCAGTTCAATGTAATTGACATAGTCTTCCGTTGTTTTATTTTCATCACCTTCAGCCCAGGCTAACTGAACAGACAATGTCATAAAAATTAGTAAAACCAGTCGCTTAAGCATTTTTCGCCTCAGTGTTCGCTATACAATTGTTTGAGTATAACCCGCTATTCCTACGCTCAACAGGGCCCATATGGAAAAAGTCACCCTCCCATGACGAAAGTTCATTTTTTACCCGCCTTGCAGTTGCACCCTGAAACAGCTTAGGAATATTATGAACTTAAACCTAACAACAACGGTTGTTAAACGGGAGAGACCAATCTCTACCTGAATTGGCAGCTAAGGAGCGCAAAATGTTAGAGAAATGTAGGAGCGCTAAAGAACGCTGGGGTGGTGTCAGTGAGATCATCGACACATGGTTAGAAGAGCGCCAAACATTGATCAGTATCTTTGTTCATCTACCAGAGCAGCACATCAATGAGGAGCTGAATAACAAAGTCCAAAGTTTCTGTCAGGTACTTATGGACTACCTCTCCTCAGGTCATTTCGAAGTGTATGAACAACTCTTGCGCGAAGGCAGCGACTTTGATGATGGCAGTCTGGAAGAGGGCCAGTCACTGTTACCAAAAATTCAGGTTAGTACCGATATCGCACTGGATTTTAATGATGACTTCTCTAACCTGCTTAATCCCACGGTACAGCAGATACGGGAATTTTCCCTGAGCCTCTCCAAACTGGGCGAAGCCCTTGAGGAACGCTTTGAGCTAGAGGATCAGATGATTGCAGTACTACACACCTCCCATAAAGAGTTAGTAGAAGGATAACCATACATGCGCTACGGGTGCTATAAGCTGCTGCTGGCAGGCAGTTTGCTTAGCCTGGCTGGATGTAATGGGGGCGATGCCCCAGCCTCATGGAAAGAGTACGCCCTGACCGGGACGTACTCTGCGTCACTGTCTGAAAGTGCGCAGTACAGCGTGATCGGTTCCTATAACCACGGCGGGAGCCTGTGGAAAACCAGTAATCACGAAAGGCTGTATAACTGGAATCACAAAGATAAACAGTTCTCCATTATCGCTGCAACAGCCTTTTCGCCAGATGAAAACTATGCGGCCACCGCCAACCAACAGGATCTGGTACTGTGGGATACCCGAACCGGTAAACCCGAATGGTTCTGGAGCTCACCGGCCGAGATTATGCAGATGGATCTCGCTCCCAACGGCGATTTTGCCCTGCTGGGTCTGGCAGATCATACAGCCGTCTACTTTGATGTTAAAAACGGAGGGGTAAAACGTACCTTCCGCCATGATGCCCGCGTTCGTAGCGTCGATCTCAGTAGTGACGGTACTCTCGCTTTAACCGGCTCTGACGCTTACAAAGCAAAGCTTTGGAGTGTTCAAACCGGCGAACTGTTAAAAGAGGTGAGCTTTGGTAATGTTGTCGATACCGTCGCACTGTCACCCAACGGTCAACATGCTTTTAGCTCCAGTAGTCTCGATAAAGCGATCATCTGGGACCTGAACAGCGGCAAAGAGATACATTCGCTCAGCAACATTGCCGACTTTTTTCAGAAGCGCGTCAGCTATTTAAGCGCACGGTTCTCCCCTGACAGTCGCCAGCTACTCACAGGCACCGCGGCGGGCCTGATCCAGTTATGGGATGTAAATAGTGGCAAAGAGCTACGTCGTTGGCGGATCCACCGCAGAGACCCATATGGACCGGTGCACGCGGGTGTTTACGCTGTCGCTTTTGGTGAGGGGAAATACTATGCTCTCAGCTCTAATGGCATTATGAACGAACTGAAATAGTCATATGCACCCACTAAAAAGGCCGGTAAAAACCGGCCTTTTTTAGTAAGAAACTAAAATCTCGCTTACTTCTCAGCTTTGGCCGCTTCGTCGGCACCCGGATTAACTTCCAGTAGTTCAACTTCAAAGACCAGCGTTTCATTAGGGCCAATCGCATTACCCATTCCACCCGGGCCGTAAGCCAGATCAGACGGGATCACCAAACGTGCTTTGCCGCCCTCTTTGATCATCTGTAAGCCTTCAGTCCAGCCAGGAATTACGCCGTTCAGCGGGAAAGATACCGGCTCATTGCGTGCATAGGAACTATCGAACTCTGTACCGTCGATAAGTGTGCCACGGTAGTGGACCTTAACGGTGTCTTCAGCAGTAGGGCTTTTGCCTTTGCCCGCTTGTAACTCTTCGTACTGCAGACCCGATTCGGTCGTTTTAACACCGGATTTTTTACCGTTTTCTGTCAGGTATTTTTTACCTTTTTCGAGGTTATTCGCGCTCAGCTCTTCCATTTTTTTCTTCTGCGCTTCCATCTGCTTCTGCTGGAAGGCGGTCATCACTTCGCGCACCTGTTCAGGTGTCATTTTCGGTTCTTTACCTTCGTAAGTAGTCTTTGCCGCTTCAATAAACGCATCAAAATCCACATCAGGTAAACTTTTTAGCTGCTCCCCTACCATCAGGCCAACACTGTAGCTAACTTTCTGCTCTTCGGTTTTCAGCTCCACTGCGGAAACTGTTGGAGATACCAGCGCGGCACCCAGAGCAACCGCCAGCAACGTTTGTTTCATGCTAAATATCCTTGTTTGTTATTCTGTGGAGTTCGCCTGCCAACAATGGCGGCCTTCCTCATTACAAAAGTATTAGTGCTCGATTAAACCCCAAAGTTCACTACCAAACCACCCTATTCATCAGGATTCGTACCTAAGTAGGCAATTACTGCGTTCAACAAGGGCTTAAATGCTAACTCAATCTCTGTAGATATAGGCAGTTTCATCGATTTCAAATAGCAAACCATGTTTTCTTCTGCCAACCGGACCGATGCTGAACCGTCCTGCCAGGATTCACTCATCTCAAAGAGCAGAGCCAACTCCACCTGCTCACATTTAAGCTCCGCTTGACGTAACGCTTGATAACATTCATCCAGCTGAGGGTTAGCCGATCGCTCTTTTCGCACCTGATAACGAACCTTTCTCAACGGGTGAGTCACTTCAGCCTGCCAAGCATCTGCTGCAGAGTTCAATCGTTCCGGAGTCAATCGAATTCCGCGAACACCGCTCCAACAAGCAAAGATCAACCGGTTGACGCTGAGTCCGAAGTGGTTCTGGAGCATCAGGCAGTTTGCTTCAACTTGGGGTTGTTGATAAAAATTAAGGGCAAAGACCCATAGATCATTTTTCAATTGCATCTGTGTGATAAAATCCGCCGCCATGATTCAATTTCAGCAAGTCAGCTTACAACGCGGCCACAACATATTGCTAGAGCAAGCCGATCTTACCCTCCACTCTGGATGGAAAGTGGGCTTGGTCGGAGCTAATGGTGCCGGTAAATCCTCCCTGTTCAAACTTCTGATGGGCGAACTCCACTGTGACAGTGGTGATATGGAGCTCCCCGGCGGGCTTCGCATCGCGCATATGGCACAGGAGGTTCCTACGTCAGAACGTTCAGCGCTGGAATATGTGCTGGATGGTGACCATCGACTGCGGCAGATCCAAGGGGATATTGCGGCAGCAGAAGCCAGTCATGATATGCATCGTTTAGGTGAACTCCATGCAGAGCTGGATAATCATGATGGCTACAGTGCTGAATCCAGAGCCGCTCAACTGCTGGCCGGACTGGGATTCAGTCACAATGATATTAGCCGCTCGGTTAAGGAGTTCTCCGGGGGTTGGCGTATACGCCTCAATCTGGCTCAGGCCTTGATGTGCCCATCCGACCTATTGCTCCTGGACGAGCCCACGAACCATCTGGACCTGGATGCCACAATCTGGCTGGAGCAGTGGTTACGGCAATACCCCGGCATGTTGATCCTGATCTCTCATGACCGCGACTTTCTGGATAATGTTGTCACCCATATCACACACATAGAGCATAAACGTCTGAATCTCTATAAAGGGGGTTACTCCGCCTTTGAAATTCAGCGTGCAGACCGCCTGTCTCAACAGCAATCCGCTTTTGAGAAACAACAACAGCGTATAAGTGAGATCGAAAATTTTGTACGCCGTTTCCGGGCCAAGGCGACCAAAGCCAAGCAGGCACAGAGCCGAATAAAAGAGCTCGAGCGGATGGAAAAAATCGCTCCGGCGCATATCGATAGCCCATTCAGTTTTAGATTCTGCGCTTCCGATAAGCTCTCATCCCCCCTACTGACTATGGCGGATGCCGCTTGCGGATACAACGATACCGCGGTGCTCAACAACACCTCACTCACATTGACCCCCGGAACCCGTATCGGACTACTTGGCCCAAATGGCGCAGGTAAATCGACACTGGTGAAGTCGCTTGTGGGTGATCTACCCCTCTGTGGAGGGGAGCGTCATGAAAGCGAGAACCTACAGATCGGGTATTTTGCTCAGCATCAGCTGGAAGCACTGGATATGGCAGCATCACCATTGCTGCACATTAAAAGGATCAGCCCGAAAGCCTCTGAGCAGGAGATCCGCGATTTTCTAGGCTCCTTCGGCTTTATCGGTGATCGGGCTCTGGAACCTGTGGATAACTTCTCAGGAGGGGAGAAAGCGCGCGTAGCCCTATCGATGATCGCCTGGCAGAAACCAAACCTCCTGCTGATGGATGAACCCACCAACCACCTGGACCTTGAGGTGCGCCACGCCTTAACGCTGGCACTTCAATCATTCGAAGGCGTGCTGATCCTAGTTTCCCATGATCGTCATCTGTTACGAAACACCGTTGATGAGTTTCTGCTGGTCGCCAATGGCAACGTCGAGGCGTTTAAAGGAGACCTGGATGATTATCAGAAGTGGCTGCTCGATCAGCGTCGGGAAGCTCAGAAAGCGGAAGCAGAAGCGTTCTCTCACACAGATAAACCTGAGAAAAAATCACTTTCAGCAGCGGAGCGTAAGGAGCAGAAGCGACTCGCAGCTGAACGACGCAACCAGTTAAGACCGGTAAAAAAACAGCTGGAAAAATTGGAAACAGAGATGGAGCAGATCCATGAACAGCTCCAAGCGCTAGAACTTTCTCTGGCAGAGCCTGATATCTATAGCGATGAAAACAAAGAGCAGCTGAAGCGTTTACTGCAGCAACAAACTGACTTAAAGCAGCGCGCCGAGACAACAGAAGAGGCCTGGATGGAGCAGCAGGAGATGCTTGAGTCGCTTGAAGCAGAGATCGCCCAGGCATAAGCTTTCAAAGCTAAAAAAAACCGCCATCATCTGGCGGTTTTTTTATGAGAAGTTCAAGCGTCTCCAAGTAACGCGGTTAACTCTCGGATATCCTCATCATTTTGCATCAGGCTACGGACCATTTTTGCCACATCCTCCTCCCTCAAGCCCAACTCTGCATAGAGTTCAGACGGGATCTCTTCCAGTGGCCCATCACTGAGTTTCTGCTGACGCAATAAACGGTTTGCCATATACAGCACCTTGATATAGCCAGAATGCGCTCCAGAATAATCAGGTTCATTCTGATGGCGTATCGCGGTAGAAACTTCCTCAGGCAGGTCCCAACTGGAGAGCAGCCAGCTGCCTATCTGTTCTCGTGTAACGCTCAACACCTGCTGTTCAACTGAATCCAGTGGGAAATGAGGGTTAGCTTCAATATAACGTGAGAGCAATGCAAAATGCGGGGGAAACAGGTGTGCTAACACCAAGTAGCCAAAATTGTGTAGCAGTGCCGCCAGATAAACCAGTCCTGGCAGAGGGCGCTCTTCACTCTCCGGCATCGCACGACAGAGCTTTTCCGCCAACGCCGCGTTGTAGACACACTGTAACCAGTAAGGGGTGCCTCCTCGCGGTCCCTCCTCTGGTACTTTCAGCATTTTGCCCATCGCAGTACCGAGTGCCATGTTAATGACCAGATCGAAACCCAGTACCCGGATCACCGCATCATCGATCGAGCTGACATGCCCCGGAGCCGCATAATAAGGAGAGGCAGCCCAGCTCATCACCTGAGCGGAGAGACTGGGGTCGATACGTACCACAGGCACCAGATCATTTACGCCCGCTTCTGGATCAGAACGTAACTCGACAATCTTCTTCAGAGTAGGCGATAACGAAGGCAGTCCCAGTGTATCTTCAAGACGTTGTTTAACTCGCAGTGCCGTGAACCGCTCTACCGCTTTTGTGATTACGGTAACATCATCACCGGACGGTTGTACCGCGGAGATCTCCTCAGCAGTCAAAGCTAGATTACAGTTTTTCCCTGCCTTCAGTTGCTCCGCTATGACATTGAAGCTCAGCCCTGAGTGAGGCTCCACCAGCTCCAGTTGTGGATGCTGTTGCGCATCGGGGGAGAGTAACAGTTTCAACGACAGCAGCTTCGCCTGCCCTTCGGGGTATTTGAGCGCATCCTGACTGAAGTAACGAACCGCATCTTCACCACGTATCGGTTGTAACTGACGCCCGGTTTCCTTCCAAATGGCAACCAAATTAAGCAGTGATGTAGCCGGTAAAAGTGCCAGTACTTTGCCAGCAGCATCATGCAGTAACACCAGCCGATACTGTGGTAGTTCACCACTGTTTTCCAGAACTCTAACGCCTACAGACAATTTACTCTCTCCACACCTAGTCTTGGGTCAATGTAAATAGTAGATTATTAGCAACACTTAGGGAAAGCAAAGCTCTTGATCAAATATTCACTATTTAAATCGTTTATCACTGAAATTCACTCGAAATTTCAAGCAATCTCTTGTCTTTTTCTGATCACTTACGCCTGCTCAGCTATCCCTGCCTATGCAGTTGACGAAGATCTTGCCCCGGAAAGCGCTACAGGCTTACAGAATGACCGGAATGTTGTATCTCAAAAGTCACTCGTGGTTACCGCCCACCCGCTGGCAACCGAAGCGGGCCTTAATATTCTGAAACGCGGAGGCAGCGCCGCTGATGCCGCGGTTGCGATCCAGGCGATGCTTACCCTGGTTGAACCCCAGTCTTCTGGCATTGGTGGTGGAGCTTTTATGCTCTACTGGGATCAACAACAGAAAAAGCTGCACGCCTATGATGGTAGAGAAACAGCTCCAATAAACGCCGACCATCAGCTTTTCTATGAAGAGCAACAGCCGATGCCCTGGATAAAAGCGTTGGTTGGTGGACGCTCAGTAGGTACCCCCGGGGTCCTGAAAATGCTGGAGCTAACACACTCTCACCATGGGAGATTGCCATGGGAGGTGCTGTATGAGAAGAGTATTGAACGATCTCAACAGGGATTCAGAGTGGGTCCGCGGCTACATAAACTGATTGCCAGCGGCATTAATCCGGGGTTGAACCGCTACCCTGAAGCCCGTCGCTATTTCTACCTTGAGGATGGCTCCCCTCTACCTGTTGGATTTAATCGTACTAACCCTGAACTGGCTTCAACGTTTAAACAGATTGCTGATCAGGGAGGTGACGCTTTTTATCAGGGGCCCTTGGCGCAGCAGATCGCCACACATGTACAATCCGTGGCTGATAACCCTGGCCTCCTGAATCAAACTGATCTGCAACAATACCAGGCCAAAGAGCGCTCCCCCCTTTGCCTCCCTTATAAAACGTTCAGGGTGTGTGGATTCCCTCCGCCAACATCCGGGGGGGTGACTGTTCTCCAAATAATAAAACTGCTGGAGGGTTACCCTCTGGAGACGTTAGACCCGGCTGGCGTTCATTTTAATCACCTGTTTACTCAAGCCTCTCGCCTAGCCTACGCAGATAGAGCTCGTTATCTGGCTGATCGTGATTTCGTCCCCGTTCCTGTGGAGGGCTTGCTGGAACCAGGTTACCTCGAAGCCCGTGCGGCACTGATCAGAACAGATATCGATATCGGTACGGCAAAACCGGGGGTGCCTGCGTATATCTCCACTCATCAGGCCGATGATCAATCACCGGAGCTACCCTCCACCAGCCATTTCACTGTGGTCGATCAGTGGGGTAATGCTGTTTCAATGACCACCAGTATTGAGATGGCTTTTGGCTCCACTCTGATGGTCGGGGGCTTTTTACTGAATAATCAGCTGACCGATTTTTCCTTCAAGGCGATCAGTAAAGGGCGCATCATCGCCAACAGGGTTCAACCGGGTAAGAGACCCCGCAGTTCGATGTCCCCCTTTATGATTTTCGATTCAGAGGGAAAACTTCACGCTACGATCGGTTCCCCCGGTGGCAGTCGGATCATCAACTACGTAGCCCAAAGTATTCTACTCATGCTGAACAGCGACCTTCCGCTTCAACAGGTCGTCAACCAAGCACATATCAGTAACAGAAATGGACTGACAGAGCTGGAAGTGGGAACAACCGCCGAGCAGCTCAAAGCCCCCTTAGAGGCACTGGGTCATACGATTAAAGTCAGGGATCTGAATAGCGGTTTACACGGCGTTAGGCGATTACCTGCCGGTGGTTGGGAAAGTGCGGTGGATAACCGTCGGGAAGGCCTCGCACTCGGTGAATAGGTCCGTTTCCTGCGGTGCTAATCTCGGGTAATCCGGTTAACACTTTTCAAACGGCGCAGTTTTTTCATCACACGGGCCAGATGAATCCGATCCTCAACGGTAACCTCCATATGCACATGCGCCAATTGGCCCTCATGTTCACTGATATCGATCGAGACCACATCCGCCCCAACGCTTGAAGCGGTGGTCGCCAGCTCCGCAATAATGCCGCGATGTGACTCCACTTCGGTACTGAGGTTTACGCTGAACTCTTCATCCTGATTATCCGACCACTCCAGATAGATACACTTCTCCGGATCATCACGCAGATAGCCGATATTTCGACACTCCGTCTGGTGAATCACCAATCCACGTCCTGTACTGATATGACCGATAATCTTATCGCCCGGGATTGGCAGGCAACACTTCGCATAGTGGAGCACCATACCTTCAGTGCCTTTAATCGACAGAGGCTTCTGGCGACTCAGGCGATCCTGATCCTCAGTTTTCTCCATATCTTCATCGGGTCGTAATCGGCGTGCCACCACATAGGCCATGCGGTTGCCCAGACCAATATCTTCCAGCAGATCTTCCAGTGAGTTCAGCTCAGCTTCCTGCAACAGCTCACGTAGTTTGAATGGGTCGATATCGTTGAGTGTTGCGCCATAATTTGCCAGGAACTGATTCAGCAGGCGCTGCCCCAGTTCAACCGATTCATGGCGTTGCTGATTTTTCAGATAGTGGCGAATAGCTGTTCGCGCTTTACCGGTCACGACAAAATTTAGCCACGCCATATTGGGTTGCGCACTGGGGGTGGTAATAATCTCGACAGTCTGGCCATTCTCCAGCGGCTGAGAAAGTGGTGCTAACCGGCGATTGATACGGCAGGAGACACAGGAGTTACCGACATCGGTGTGTACCGCATAAGCAAAGTCCACAGCGGTTGCGCCACTGGGCAGCTCCATAATTTTTCCTAGCGGTGTAAAGACATATACCTCATCAGGGAATAGATCCGTTTTAACACTGTCGATAAATTCCATCGAGTTACCAGCACTCTGATGCATCTCCAACAGGCCCTGAACCCATTTACGCGCACGTTTGTAACTCCCCAGCGCGCTCTCGGAACGGTCTTCCTCGTCGTCATTTTTATAGTGACTGTGTTCCGCGATCCCCTGACTGGCTACAGCATCCATCTCATGGGTACGGATCTGAACCTCAATCGTAATATCACGCGCACCAAACAGATCCGTGTGCAGGGATTGGTAACCGTTTGCTTTGGGAATCGCGATATAGTCTTTAAACCGGCCATGAACCGGCTTGTAGAGATTATGGACGGCACCCAGAGTTCGGTAGCAATCATCGACTGAATCAACTACGACCCGAAAGGCAAAGACATCCATAATTTCTGAAAACGACTTACGCTGCGCTTTCATCTTCGAGTAGATGCTGTAAAGGTGCTTTTCACGACCAGAGACCTGTCCGTTCAGCCCCTCTTTCTGAAGACGTTTTTCAATTGTCTCCTGAATAGAGCTGATCACATCTTTACGCTGCCCTCGCGCCTGAACAACCGCACGGCGGATATGCTTTGCACGCATCGGGAAATGCGCCTGAAACGCCAGATCTTCCAGTTCGACCTGAACATCCCTCATCCCCAGTCTCGCTGCTATTGGGGCATAGATATCCAATGTTTCACGAGCGATACGGCGCTGTTTATGCGGAGGCATCGCCCCCAGGGTGCGCATATTGTGTAACCGGTCCGCCAGTTTCACCAGAATCACCCGGATATCCTCAGCCATTGCCAACACCATCTTCTGGAAGTTGCTGGCCTGGGCCTCAGCTTTGGTTTCAAATTCAAGGTGAGTTAGCTTGGATACCCCATCCACTATATCCGCTACGGATTTGCCAAACTGGGATTCAATCCCTTCGTAGTTGATCTCGGTGTCTTCAATCACGTCATGCAGCATCGCGGCCATCAGGCTTTGATGGTCCATCCGCAGCTCAGCGAGAATATTCGCTGCTGCCAGAGGGTGTGTTACGTAGGGCTCACCACTTTTACGTTTCTGTCCATCATGGGCCTGTTCAGCATAAAAATAGGAACGACGCACCTGCTGAATCTGCATGGGATCCAGGTAATCATCTAATCGTTGAGAAAGTGCGTCTATGGTTGGCATTGCCCCTCCGGTACTACAAGACAGTATATGCGCTCTACCCCTGATGATGCCGCATTCCGGCGGGTAGGAAAAGATCTAATCGGGTATTAATACCATGGATTAAAAGCAAAACGCCCCGCTGGATAGCGAGGCGTTTGCAGTAAAACGATCGGGACGCTTAATCGTGTTCGATTTCGTCCAGTACAGTACGGTCAGTGTGACCCTCTGCAATTTCACGTAGAGCAACAACAGTAGGCTTATCGTTTTCCCACTCTACTTTTGCTTCTTTACCGCCAGTAGCCAGCTGACGTGCGCGCTTAGCAGCAACCATAACCAGCTGGAAACGGTTATCTACGTTCTCCAGGCAATCTTCAACGGTAACTCGTGCCATGGGCAAACCTCGGAAATTTTGGGGTATTGAAAGACCGCGCAGTGTACCTTTAAGCCAACCTTATGACAAGAGGCCAGCTAACAGCTTTTGGCAACGTTCCTGCTGTTTTGAGATCTGCATCCGCTGAGACAGAAAAATACCGTGCAGTTCCAGCAGCGCCTGATCAAAATCATCATTGATAACGAGAAAATCATACTCACCATAGTGACTCATCTCGCTGACCGCTTCCGACATCCGCAACGCAATCACGTCCTCACTGTCCTGACCACGATTTGTCAGGCGCTGTTCCAACGCTTCCCGTGACGGTGGCAGGATAAAGACGGACAAGCATTCAGGCATCAGACGACGTATCTGCTGAGCCCCCTGCCAATCGATCTCGAGGATAACATCCTTACCCTGCTCCAGCTGTGTCTCAACCCACTGCTGAGAGGTACCGTATTTATTGGTGAAAACCTCAGCAAACTCCAGAAAGGCAGATGCTTCAATCATCTCATTAAATTCATCCATTGAGACAAAATTGTAATCCACACCATCCTGCTCACCTGGACGCATATCGCGTGTGGTATGCGATACAGAAACAACAATGTTCTGATCCTGTTCCAACATCGCCTTAACCAAGCTGGTTTTACCTGCGCCGGAAGGGGCAGAAACTACATAGAGAGTGCCTTTAGCCATTGTATTTCTCATCATGTCAGGTGAAGCAGCAGATACGCTGAGTGAACCACATTATAAAAGCTTTGTCTGATTTCACCATAATTGCCTTATATTCCGGACAAAATAGTCGATAACCCTAGGTAAGAACGGGCCTTTCCGGAACAAATCATTTATTATCGGACGGAAATCATGTTCATTCTCAGAGACGGTTTCGCTTGATGCGCTGGATTTCAGCCTCAAAATTGTTTGTTACTGCCCTGCCAGCGCTCCATCAGAAGACCTTGGCTGCGCTTGCAGCACTGCTTCTCATCGCGGCATTGCTCCCCTCTGGTAAAGAGGATACTGCGGCGCATACCCTCTCGTTAGATCACCTGATCGATACTGAAGCCCCTGTCATAGATAGCCCTGAGTTAAGCATCAGACAACTGAAGGCTCCGTGGGCGTTTGATGAGGTGCCCGAATCTGAAACCCTGCTCGTACCTGCCGTTGCACAGGGCGGTAATAGCTACCAGTACATCGTACGCAAAGGTGACACGCTAAGCTCCATCTTTGAACGCCTGCAGCTACCTCAAAAAACCATGTATCAACTCTTGGAAGCAGACCTCAATGTTCTCGCTCTGGATAACCTGATGCCTGGGCACACTCTCGTCTTCGAGAAAGAGGAGCATCAACTTAAACGTTTTGAACTGCAGTTCAATCTGGCCCATAAAGTCGTGTATCAACGTAAAGAGGCGGAAGGCTTTGAGTTTGAAGAGGTTCGTCTGGAAGGAGATTGGAAAGAGTCCCTGGTACAGGGGGAGATCCTCTATACCTTTACCGGTTCAGGACAGAAGGCGGGCTTGAGCAAAGCTGAAGCACAATCCATCACACAGGTTCTGAAACAGCGTGTTGATTTCCGCCGTGATATTCAGCGTGGTGATAAGTTTGAAGTACTAGTGACCCGCCAGTATGTAGATGGTGAAGCAACAGGCAACACCCAGGTTCAGGCGATCCGAATAAAGAACCGCCACAACATCAGCGCATTCCTGTTTGAAGATAACTACTACGATGAGAAGGGCCGGAATTTAGAAAAAGCGTTCCAGCGCTATCCTTTTAATGGTAAATACCGTCTCTCTTCACACTATAATCCCCGCCGCCGCCATCCGGTGACAGGTCTGATTCGTCCTCATAACGGTACCGACTTTGCGATGCGTAAAGGCTCACCCGTCGTCTCGACCGGAGATGGCGTTGTCTCCCGAGTTGTTCGTCATAAGTACGCGGGGCTCTATATTGAGATTAAACATGGGCAAAGTTATAAAACCCGTTATCTGCATCTCAACAAATCGTATGTAATCAAAGGACAACGGGTGAAGCGTGGCCAAAAGATCGCCCAGTCTGGAAACTCGGGTCGATCAACGGGGCCACACCTGCATTTTGAGCTGCATAAGAATGGTCGCCCGGTCAACGCGATGACAGCGAAAATCCCTATTGCAGTTTCGCTTACAGGTAAGAAGAAAAACGCGTTTAAACGTCAGTTAAAATCGTACCTCGCAAAGATCGAAGCCTCCTCCCTCGAACAATTGGCATTGAACGAAAAGAACAGATCCAGCGATCAGCCAACCACGCTGTAAGTGGTTAGCTGGTTAGCTGCTTGAGTTTGCGATATAACGTCGCACGGCTAATACCTAACTGGCTGGCAGCCGCTGAAATATTGCCTTCACACTGCTCGACCACTAACTGTACGATCTGTAGTTCAGAGTCTTTGAGCGCTCCATTGGCGGGTGCTGGTTTTACACCGCCTAAAGAGGTTTTCAGTATCCCGGAACCATTCAGCTCCTCCAAAAAGTCATCACTGATATGGCGACTATCAATACTCACCTCATCAGGCTCCATAAAGGCGATCGCAACCCGTAGAGTCGTTTCCAACTGGCGTATATTGCCCGGCCATTGATAAGCTAGCAGCGATTGCATCAATGTCTCTGAAAGCTCAATCTGACGACCATCAGGGGTAAGCTGCTGTAAAAACTGGTGGATAAAGTCTCTCTTATCGGTACGATCCCTAAACGCAGGTATCCTCAGGCATACCCCATTCAGACGGTAGTAGAGATCTTCCCTGAACTGCCCATCTGCCACCAGCGCCTTCAGGTCTCTGTGCGATGCACAGATAACCGCAATGTCCAAAGCGATCTCTTCACCACCACCCAACGGCGCAATAGAACGCTCCTGCAGCACTCGCAGCAACCGAGCCTGCATCGCTAGCGGCATATCACCGATCTCATCCAGAAACAGCGTACCCCCATGTGCCTGTTCCAGTCGGCCTGTCATACCTCCCTTACGGGAACCGGTGAAGGCCCCCTCACGATAACCAAAGAGTTCTGACTCGATCAGGCCTTCCGGTATGGCCGCGCAGTTGACCGCGACAAAGGGGCCAGAGCTTCGACGGCTATCCAGATGAAGTGATTTAGCCATCACCTCTTTACCCGTTCCTGTCTCTCCCTGGATTAGCACAGGCAGCTCATGTGCCAGCGCCCGACTGCCCATGCGAACCCCTTTCTGCAGACGTGGATCCTGCCCAGCCAGTTCGTTCAGGTCGGGTGCATGGAGTGGAGCAGGATCAGCTTTGGCGCGGACTTGTTTGTGCTGTGACCTCGAGATACCCATCGGAAAACTATTGGGAAAGTGAAGCAGTTCACATACAAAATCGCCGCCGCGGGTATGTAACTGACCCCGCCCTTTACGATGGAGATCCGTTAGCAGGACTTCAGGACGAACGCCGAACAGTTCCTCCAGATTTTTGCCTAAGAGCTGTTCCCGTTTCCGTCCCAGCAGTTGACATAGCTGCTCGTTAGCGGCCTGTATATGTCCATCTAACTCCATCGCCAACATCCCCTGCCAAGAGGAGCGAAGATATTCAGGACGCGCATGCACACTCAGAACGATCTGTTGCTGAAACTGACCAGAGAACATTCGATTTTCTATCGAGCGGACCGCCTGCTGAACCAGGCTGAGATTGGGAGGTAGTTCACGATTATCCGTTGGCGAGGTCAGATCAAGAACGCCGATCACCTCACCCTGGGCGCTTGTAATAGGGGCCGAACTGCACGATAAATTTCCGACCCGATCAAGAAAATGTTCATGCCCCTTAATCATCACCGGTGCTCGCTCTACCACTGCAGTTCCTACCGCATTAGTACCACGAACCTGTTCATTCCAGTTGGCACCCGCTTCAAGTGCGTGTCGGGTTGCACTGTCCAAAAACCTCTTCTCACCCTTCACACCCAGAATCATGGCATCAGCATCGGCAAGAATGGCTAAGCCACCTTCTCGTGAGAAATGCTCTACCAACTGCTTCACTTCCGGATGTGCCGCTTCAATCAGGCTACGGTTCTTATCTTTAAGATCCGCCACACCATCACTCGACAAGTTCTCCAGTTCGAGTGAAGCTTTGCAGCTCAGACCGGCTTCGATACTTCTCTGCCAGGAATCTTCAATCTCGCTGCGTAATACACCCGAGGGAACTTCGCCCTGAAGCAGGTAGTTTTTTCTGACATCCTCCACACTCAAAGGTGTGGTTGAACGATCATTACTCATTGCGCCGGCCTCTTGTTATTTTTCTGGTGTCACACCGAACACCTGCCTGTGCATAAAAAATAAGTGAATCTACTTATCTACCCCATGGACGGACAATATTCAACTGCTCATTTTTCATACAGAAACAAAAAAACACGGCACTGTGAAACAGATACCGTGCAAAGATACTGGAATAAGCATTGCACTTACCCCGGCATCACAGCGAAGGAGGTAGGTTGCCCTACCAAGAGAACGTTGAAGAGATAGAGGAAATTCTTACATCGATCAAACCCCTGATATCAATAGAAGTACATCAGTACCCCTTGCAGATATAAGTTTGAATCATCATTCCCCTGATTGGCGATCACATCAGCACCGTCGGGGTTATACACACCGATCATTGGGCTGAAAATCCAGTTTTCATTGATCGACCAGAGTGCATAGAGGTCAATCTCTGTCCCTGAAAGATCAGCAGCATCATCTTTCTGTCCAAAATCCCAATACTGAAGTCCCACGGTAAGATCTTCACGTGGCTGCAGCATCAACTCGATGCGATCAACGGAGTTTCCGGAGTTAGCAGGTCCGGCATAATTAGAGGCAACTTCACCCTGGAACCAGGTACCAAAGCCGCGGGTGAAACCGAAAAACAGAGGATCAAATGCTTCATTATCAGCCGTAGATGCGTCGTCCCCGGAGAACTCAGCGTGACGGTAGTTGATCGTCGGTGACCAGAGCGTATCACTGAAGGTCCAACCCGCTTCAACATACCAGGCATTACCCTCATTTTTAACCGCGGTGTCCCCACCACTCTCATCCACATATTCAAATGAGAGGAAGAGGTTATCCACACCCAAGCTGCCCTGACCTCTCAGGCTGACGATATCCATACCATCACGCTGATCCCAAATGCCAAAACCGGTTCCGGCTTCCACATCAAGCACTTTCATATAACTCAGGCCCAACGTGCCCTTCGTTTCATCAACAAGCTCCAGGTTTATCCCAGCCAGCTCTGTGTCCTGATGGTAGGGGTTATCCGACTGTAACCAGAACAGATCACTACGCAACGCACCTTCTGGATCAATCTTCAAAATAGCCGTCTGATCGAAACTTTTCTGCCCGGCCAGATAATAGGCACCGCCACGATCCACATCGACACCATCTATTTCACCCAGACTGATCGCGTCACCCGCAATCACAAAGCCATCCCCCAGCATGAACTGCTGTCTCCCGACAGAGAGATCAAACACACCGTCTTCACTCTGCCACCCGACAAAAGCGTTCTCAATTTTGAGTTCCCGCTCGTCCCCACTGGTTAAGCCAGCCGCATCGCCATCGCCCCAGGTACCCAAGCCGATCACACCCAGCCCGCCATACATTGTGCTGCCATTAGACACAGAGGAACGCACGACCAGATCCCCTTTCAGGTACGCTTCCTGCCAATCATTACCATTGCCTGTGCCGGTATAGTTTTCATCCGTTGAGAGGAGGGCTGCCATACCCTCAACATTAAACTCAACCGTTTTCCCATCTTGGTTATAGATCTCAGCAGCCTGTGCCTGCACACCACCCAGCAATAGCGCAGCGGCCAGTGCATTTAACTTCAATTTGTTTCCAGTTATTTTCATTTTTATTATCCACTCGTATGCTTTAGGACTCTCAATTCATCTTCTCCGGGCAAAAAGCTCCCCGTAACGACATCAAAGATGCCGCTTGAGGGGGAATTTACGCGGAGTGAAACGGTTCGATTTAGCGAATAAAAACTTGTGCTGTGGTTGTCGACATATCACCACCAGGCAGCGTGATTGTATTCAAGCGCTCCAGCGATTCAGCATCAAAAACCGCCACATGGTTGTGGGTTCCGGCCAGATAGAGCTTACTGCCGTCATTACTCACCGTAATACAGTAATAAGAGTGATCCAGCTCCGCCGCTTTCAGTAGGGTCTGCTTCTCAATGTCATACTTAGCCAACCGGTTCAGCACGCCATACATGATGTTGGCGTCTTTTGGTGAACGGGTACCGGTAAAGTAGATCTCGGTGATCGGCCCAAAATCTTTGGTTTCCGTCTCACCGGTATCCAGATTGATATTGAAGTAACCGTACAACCAGTCAGCGGTATTCAGGTCTTCAGAGCCTTCCTGAAAGCGTGCCGTTGTATACAGAATGGTGAAATCCTTAGTCGGCGTTTGCACCGCCCAGACGTTCAGTACATCCGGTTGCACATAGCGCTCACGCTGCCAGTTCCGGCTGGGTACCGCTACTTCATATTTACCGGTGTTTACATCCATCTTGTAGATATCAGCACCCGCCATATACAGACCACCATCTTTACCCACCTGCATCGCAGTCACTAGTCGAGGAGATGGGAGGATACGAATCGGTTTCGCATCCAAACCACTATCCGTGCTGTATACCGCAAGACGAGTTGGTTGAACCCGGTAGTGATCGCGCTCAAGCATGGTCGGGTTCTGAACGGTGTACAGCTCTTTACCGTCATAACTTAAAGCAAAGGCGTAAATACTCTTGGTGCGCTCATTACGCTTCTGCGACATACGCGCATGGAAAGTTACCTCGCAGGTATCCATATCCACGCCGTAAATATCTTCGTAACCGTTGTTCAGAATGAACGCGGTTTTCTTGTCTGGCGCTACCTGCAGTGCACCCGGGCCAAACCGATCCGGCATATCACAGCTCTTGTAGAGCGAGTCTGTTTTCAGATCCAGTACGTGCAGCTGATTTGGGTAGTTAGCCACTATCATATACTCGTCACCAGATTTCAGTGCTGGCCCCTGAGCCGCCATCAGACTAGTCGGTATCAGTGCCGCTAACCCTAGTGTTGCTGTCGCCAGCAGAGTCGATAGGGAGCGACGCATGTTTTTGTTGTTTTTCATCGTATGCATCCTGTTCTTAGTCTTTATCCGCCGGAAAAACCGTACCCAAATTGCGCCAGTCCTGACCGGACTGATGTGCATCTTTGTTCCAGTCCGGGTAGGTGTTCATCATGTCTGGCACCTGGGCAGGCCACCAGCAAGGGTCCGCACAGCCATAAAGATCAGATTCCATGGGCTGACAGAGCGAGGTCACCGAGCCGAAGGCATCGATCTCCCAACCTGGGTCTGTGGTCGCGGTACAGCCAGCCAAAGATGACATAGCCACCACTTCTTCTACCTGGTCATCGCCTACAGCTTGATCCAGAATGCGTGCTTTATTGTTTAGAGGCTTGAGATGTTTCATATCAGTGAGCCCTCCGAGGAGTAATGTAACTGTCGATAAAGGCCGGGTTTTCGGCCAGAATGCGGCTGTAAACTTCGATTCCGAAGTCCACCCAGTCGCGCATCAGATCGCAGTAGTGATAAACGGGATGAGTCGGGTCTTCATAACGGGCATAGCTTTCGTGGTAGCAACCACCGGAACAGAGATTGCGGATACGGCAGCTGGCACAACCGGTGTTGGTACGATCCAGGCGTTTTTCCAGGAATTCACCCAGACGCTCTTTATCCATTCCCTGCTGAACCGAACCAAAAGTATCCAGGTCCGAACCGGTAAAGCGGTGACAAAGGTTTAAGCCACCTTCATGGTCCACTGCGAGCATCGCTACACCGGCACCACAAGGCAGGGCTTTCTTATTCCCCTCGTGCAGATCAGTGATCAGTTGATGCATATTGGAAAATCCAATATTGCGATGTTCCAGCGCGGCTTCCAGATACTCCTGGCCCAGTGCTTTCATATTGCTAAACACCTCTGCCAATTCCTTATCGCTAAGGTTGAAGTAGCTGATATCACCGGAGGTTACCGGGGCAAAACCCACTTCAGCAAAACCAAGTTCATTGAACAGATGATCCCAGATGCGGCGAATATCAGTGATCCCCTTAGTCAGAGTCACACGTGCGCCCACCGGGCGGGATTTGTAACGTTCCAGCAGCATCCGCGCTTTGCGGCTCACCACATCATAAGTGCCCTGACCACCCACAGTGATACGGTTCTTATCATGGATCGCTTTTGGCCCGTCCATACTGATAGAGATACCGAAGCGATGCTCATTGAGCCAATCAACGATCTTTTCCGTCAGCAGGGTTGCGTTAGTGGTCATGGTGAAGTCCACCGGTTTACCCAGTTCAGCAAAACGCCGTTCTGAGTAATCCACTACCTCACGGATCAGTGCCAGGTTTGATAGTGGTTCACCCCCAAAGAACACCACGTTGTAGCGCTCCTCTTGTGGCGATTCCGCAATCAACATCTCGATCGACTGGATCGCTGTTTCCAGTCCCATCTTTTTCCCTGCAGAGGGTTTATCCAGATCCTCTTTGTAGCAGTAGCTACAACTCAGATTACAGCCAGTATTTACGTTCAAAACCACGGTATTCAGCGGAAACTCGGTCACCTTCTTCAGCCCGATCTCAGGCGTCAGCGGGGAACCATCGCTGACCAGCTCCAACGCGATCAGCTCTTGCATCGTTTCGCGGATCTGATCAGCCGGATACTGCTGCTGTAGCTCTGCCACCAGCTGTTCAGCCGTTTGCTCCTGAGTACGTAGCGTCTCGATCATCTGCAACGTCAGGTTATCCAACTGGAACAAACTGCTGGATGGGATATGGAACAACAGTTGGTTGCTGTCCACTTCAACCAGATGCAGGTTCTGTTCAACTAAATTTAATTGGGCGCCCATAACGACCCTCCTCACTATTCTTATTCTCTGGCTAACGCCTAAAGCGTTGCCGTTATATTTCAGTCAGGAAGAGTTATGGCAGCGGGGGATTATTCCAGCGCTGTACGGTAACGATCATCTGGCCATCAGCGGTCAGCTTTTTGCCCTGATCATCCACAGTCGCAACCACTTTCAGGTTACCCGCGTTGTTGGTCGACATGCGGCGTTTCGGGTTAGGACCCGCAGCAGCCGTGGTAAATACACCGGTTTTGGCATCCATAGAGCCAGTAAATTCGACATCTTTGTCCGCTTCAGCCTGAGCATCAAACGGTTCCACGTGCCAATTGGCCGGAACAAACCCGATACGCATATCATCATCGGTACCCGCTTTGCCATCAGCTCCGTTCATCCATGCTTCTGCCTGGAAATAGCCATTGTATTTCGGCGTAGAGCCGCCATTACCACCGACACGTGCCACGGAGAAGTCCGGTACCACTTTGACACTACCGATCTGGTCATAAACATTGATCGAGGCACCATTGGCTTTACCCGCTTTGACCGTACGGTTGCCTGGCTGAGCGGCACTATCCGCTTTCACCTGAGCAACCACTTTGTTCTGATCGCGGTAGAGCACCTCCACCACTTCCAGACCGTTACCCAGGGAGATATTTTCACCTAGCCCAGCGCCAATCAGAGTCATAACCTGCGTACTACCCGCACGGATATACTCAGGCTGAACCGCCAGCAACTTCGCTTTAGAGCCAGTCTTCACTGCCGTGAAATCCATACCCTTTTCATCATGGATGGTTTCAAACATCCGGCCGCTCAGTTCACTGCCATCTTTAGAAGCAGCAAACACCTGACGCATCGAAACGCCATCGATGTTCAGATTTGCACGCCACTCATAGCCTGTGTAGATGATCGCACTGCCCTCACCTTTAAAGGCCGAACCATCAGCGTACTCACCATCCACTTTGACGGTATAAAGATCTTTCTTACCCCCCTTAACGGTCATAACACCGTGAAGCTCACCTTTGCCAGGCATATTCGCGGTGAAGCTCCAGCGACCATTAAGCGGGATTTTTTTGGCTTTTTGCCACTGATTCCAGCTGTCGGACTTCAGTGGATAATCTTTGGCCAAAGCTGGGACCATCTTGTCCAGCGCCAGATTCAACCAGTCACGGTCACGAGCCAATGCCTGGTACTCGAGCGTCGGCCATTGACCTAGGTGGAAATGGACCAGATGCTCCCACTCTGCCTGCGGGCGGCGCTGCAGCTCAACACGAGCCCCCGAGTGACAACGTGCACACATCTCGGTGAATTCAGCGGACTCGAAAGACTCCATTGTGTTCAGACGACGCTCCATCGCATAGCGGGCACCTTCGGTTTCCTCAGGAGCCAGGCCCTGTTTATCCGAGAAGTATTTCACCAGCGTGCGACGCTCTTCATCCGTGATCTTCAGGCCGTGCATCACCTGCATTCTGGCGATGGTCATCAGCCAGCCCTCAGGTGTTTTACGTTGGTGGCTCATTCGGCTGAATTGAGCCGGCTGGGCCTGCTCCTCACTGTGGCAAGCAAGACAGTTCTTTTTAATGATGGACTCAGCATCCGCAGCCTGAAGCGCTGCTGTTGGCAATATGGCACCTGCCAACATGACACCTCCCATCCAACGGGAAAGTTTAAGGTTCTTGTTCAAGGCCAGACTCCTTTTATGTTTATTCTGGGGGGCGATACCCGCCGCTTTAGTTCTAACCTGCCAGAGATAGAGCACAGCCTGTGCCAAAAAGATCAAACCTTTGTTTTTCAATAAGATAGATAGAATAAGGGGGTTTACCTATCGCTATAACACTGTTTTATTCCAGAACAGCTCTGTTCAAAAATGCGACACTCAATGGTCAGGCTCCCCCCGTTTCAGGCTTTTGGCTGTCTCAGCCACTGACTTATTTTTTGACACTCTGTCTCAGACTGAAACAACCCCCTGAAGCCTTCTGCCCCTACCTTCATATGAAAAGCCTTTTCTTATCAGCAAGTTACTTTCAAAAAAGAACTATGGCATAGCCTTTGCGATATCTGATGCAGCATGAACGCAAGAACAACTCACGTGACTATGGGTATTCCTGTAGTCCTGGAACAAAAAATATAAGAAAAGGTCTTTTTATGAGTACAGCTACGTTTTCACCCTCCGAGGAAGCATTAGCCTTTATACAGCGCCAGCACAGATTCCTGATCGGTGATCAATGGCTCAGCGCTAACGACAGTCGCACACTCGATGTGGTAAACCCCGCTGACGGTTTAAAGATCGCTACTGTCCCCAGTGGAGGCGCATCAGACATTGATCAGGCGGTAAAAATGGCACGCCAGACATTTGATGATTCTGAGTGGAGCCGCATTAAGCCGGTTGACCGCCAAAAACTGCTCTGGGGGTTTGCCGACCTGATAGAGAAGAACGCATCTCTGTTGGCTGAAATAGAAGCGATGGACAATGGTAAGAGCGTCGTGGTGGCAGAACATGTTGATATTCGCCTGGCCGTTGATTTTCTGCGCTATATGGCTGGATTTGCAACCAAAATTGAGGGCCGTAGTGTTGATGTGTCTGTCCCTTTTATGCCGGATGCACAGTTCCATGGCTATACCCGTCGTGAAGCGGTAGGCGTAGTCGGCGCAATCGTCGCCTGGAATTTCCCGCTACTGCTGGCGTGCTGGAAACTCGGTCCCGCTCTGGCAACAGGCTGTACCGTAGTGCTTAAACCTGCCGAAGATACCCCGCTCACCGCTCTGAAACTGGCGGAGCTGGCGCTGGAGGCTGGTTATCCACCGGGCGTACTGAATGTGGTCACCGGACTAGGCCATGAGGCAGGTGCGGCGCTGTCCAATCATCCCGATGTGGATAAACTGACCTTTACCGGCTCCACCGATGTTGGCAAGCTGATCGGGAAAGCAGCCATTGATAATATGACTCGGGTCACGCTGGAACTCGGGGGCAAGTCTCCAACCATTGTCCTGCAGGATGCAGACCTGCAGAGTGCCGCTGCCGGTGCCGCCAACGCAATCTTCTTCAATCAGGGGCAGGTCTGCTGTGCAGGCTCTCGTCTCTACGTTCAGAAAAAGCACTTTGATAATGTGGTTGCTGATATCTCGGATATCGCCAACGGGATGACACTAGGCGCAGGCCTGGATCCAAATGCACAGATGGGGCCGCTGGTTTCAGCCAAACAACAGCAACGTGTGTGCAGCTATATCGATCAGGGGATCAACGGCGGCGCGACCATCACAGCAGGCGGCAGTGCGGCAGATGGGCCTGGATTCTTCGTCAAACCAACGGTAATGGTCGATGTAGACCACAACGCCACGGTAGTGAGAGAGGAGATCTTCGGCCCAGTATTGGTCGCTATGCCTTTTGACGACATCGATGAAGCGGTTCGCATCGCTAATGACAGCCAGTACGGCCTGGGGGCAAGTATCTGGTCAAACAACCTTTCTGAAGTCCACCGCATGATCCCCAGAATCAAAGCGGGCTCGGTCTGGGTCAACTGCCACACAGCACTCGACCCCGCCCTACCTTTTGGCGGCTATAAACAGTCCGGCCTGGGCCGTGAAATGGGTAGCGACGTTATCGAGCACTACACCGAAGTGAAATCAGTATTAATGAGTGTCTGAACTCTACAGAGGCAATAAAAAAGGAGGCCTTGGCCTCCTTTTTAAATTTAAACTGTAGTTATTCAATATTCTGGATCTAAACACACAATAAAAACAAAAACGAATTGATTTATAAGTAATTTTTGACTCAAAAATCATGCACAATCACGAACAAGTCACCCTTCCTGTCACACTTCATACAATTTCATCTTCGATCGAACAAAACCAACTTCATTTTTTGCCCTTGCTCTTCTTTTTACTGTGTGACTTTAACAGCTTTGAGATGACGTCATCATAGGTTGAGTAAAGCAAAACCCCGTTACGCTTTTTCCGCTTCATTTTATCCAATTTTTTCTTTGTGTCAGCACTAACCTGAATTCTTCCAGGCTTAGGCTCTTTTGACATCAGCGCACGTCTCTCGCGGCGTTTTCTGAGCTTAGCCGAGCACTTAATCCAAAGATCACTCGGCACCAGGTGAGCATAATCTTCCACAACTTTCATAACTTTTTTTCGCTCTCCCTTTTTAAGAGAACGATCAACAACATTAATCTCATTTATTAGGGATTCAACATCAGAAAGTTCAATCCCCTCATCTCCGGCAGAATTATAAATCAAAGCTAGCAGCTCATATGCATCATCAATTGTTGCATCATCTAGTGTAATTGCTCTCAACAGCTCCCCTCCACAGCCCTGTGACGGCGTCACAATACATGTTGCACATTTTAATTCTTAAGTTTTCAAATATAAAAATCAAACCCTTCTTCAACAAACAAAAAAACAAAGCCTGTGACACCAACCATAACTAATTGATAGTTAAAGCCCATTTAGATATACCCCGTCACAGGAATACAAATTCTTTCTATCGTAAAACAAAACTGTAAACGACTTCGGTATGAATAACCGAGGTTAAACAGTAATGACTTTTCAGCATGACTCTGAATCAAGTTCTCAACAATACCCGTTGATAACAGCTCAAATTGTCACCCTTCAAGATGTGATCACTGCAACAAGCTTATCCAGGTCAACAATCTACCGAATGATCAAAAGCCAGACCTTTCCTCAGCCGCTGGCATTAACCAGCAAGCGTTGTGGTTTTTACGCGCACGAAGTTAACGAGTGGCTCATGAACCGCCCAAGAACTCTTTAGCAATAAACTCCAATACCATATTGACGAGACATAGAAATGAAAAAAACAGATAAAAACAGCCTTCCTCACAAACTTAAAAACAGTAAGAAAGTTAAAAGGAAGTCAAAAAAACCTAAAGCCAAGAACTCTCAAAGGAAATGTACTCAAGCCCAGAGCATCAGTGAGCTAGATGATGCAGTCAAGCAACTGCGCGAGAGTTTGAAGAATATCCGTACCATCATTTATATCATCTATAAACTGAAACTTTGGCGGGATCGTCATGAATCATTTGAAGATTTCATCAAAGAAGAATTGAGTGATCTATGCTCACGTACTACCGCTTACAGACATGTAAAAGCAGCAGAAATTGATGAAGTATTACGCCTTCCCATTGGCACTGTACCCATTACAGTTACCGACGTAATCTCAACGGATAAATTAACCCCAAAAAGGATCCGGCGAATCTGGAAAAAGGCCCAAACAACTTCGCGCAAAGAAGTACCAACAATCCCATCAATACAACAATGTCTTAAAGAGCATTCACAAGCAAAAGCTGCATACAAGTGGATAACAAAGCCATCTAATTGGGATTACCTGCTAAATGAACTGAGCAGTCGCCACAAAGACAAAATGAAATCGCACCTAACCAAGCTTAGCTCTGCATTAGATGAATAAGCCACAGTCCAAAAACATGGGATTCTCATCATGAGAATCCCGCAGCAACCAGGTTCTCCAAAACTGTAAATACTAATTTAACCGAAGCTAGTTTAGCAGCGATGCCGTATTGCACGGCGGGACCTGCCGATGATCAGCATTGCTATCGGAGGCCTGCAACAAGAGTTGAATTTTTCAGTTCTTGATGCCCCCCGTGTATCTACCAGCTACTCCTAGCCATACCAGAGCTATACCGATGACCACTTATACAGCACCTATATCTAAAGAAGAAGCAACCCTTGCCATCAAAGCTGCAGGCCCGTTTACTTATTTTATTACCCTACCATTTCTAAAGCCTAAAGGCCGTTCATGCCTCTCTCTCAATGAAGGCATAGACCAATTTAATGCCCTATGCCACTTAATGAATCAGAAACTGTATGGACGGAAGTACATGAAGCAGGGGCACTTCATGCAAGGTTATGCATGTATTGAGGATCATGCTGTGGCAGGTGAGCATTTTCACGCACTAATTAAGCGTGATGAAGCTCAGTTTATGAAGGATTACCCCAACTTTAGAGAAATATTTTACCAATCAGCATCCAAATTACGCCGATATAATCCGATTAAACAAACGCATTGCTATAACCTTACTCAGCCTGACCATTTAGATGTTCAGTACCTGCCTAAACACCTTCTAGTTAACCAGCCAGGTTACTACCCTAACCGGTATGATGATCTTGCCACATACCTTATTAAACAACGAAAAAAGCCTCTATATCTGCGTAGAAATCGTATCTGCCGCATCTACCCTTTGTCGGTTAATGGCATCGATATCTGTGATTATGGTACTGGCGGGCTATGACAGCCCGCTTTCCATACGCCAAATTGAGACCCTGATGCCGCTACCAAGCCCCTCCTCAATCGCATACCCACATACTATTCGTTGCTCCGTTTCTCGAGCACCAACTACAGCCTTCATAGCAGACGCCAGGCTGGTACCTGATCCAAGAACACTGTCCACTTCTTCAACTAGACTTAACGTGTAATTGCTCTGTCCCACTGTGACCACAACAAAAGACTGGCCATCATTAAACGGCATACCCAGCTTATTCAAATAAGGCTCCACTGCGGTCAACCAGAACCCGGTAAAGGTCGCCTGAGGTTCGCTGGTCATTGATGCATAACTGAAGCTAAAACTTCGCTGTTCGACTCTGTCAGCCAGATAGGCCATAACGTTGCTATTAAGAAAGAAAGTTCCGATCGGCCAAGGCTCAAATTGTACTCTCAGCACGTCCAACAGAGCCTGCAGGAACTCATCAGGCCGATCAAATTGCTGCGCCTCTTGGAACGGCAGCTTTCCATCATCGACGTAATAGTGTCGGACACCGTTGCTCACTTCAGGGAAATCATGTTCCTTCAGCAGGCCCATTAGTTCACGAAAGCCAGTATCAATCTTGTCCATGGCGTTAAGAAAATCGTCGGTATCAATCATAGTCTTAACCCCCTACCCAGATTGTCGGTAAGCGTTCTCATAGCTTCTGTCTGCGCGTTAACATGTCGCTTGTCATAACGCGTGGTCGTCATCACATTAGCGTGCCCAGCCGCTTTAGATACGAGGCTGAGATCACTCCCCTGTTCCAATAACAGAGAGATATAGGTACGCCGCAGATCGTGTGGCCGCAGACCTTTAATACCGATTGATTCCCCCTGCTTCTTCACCAGACGGTAGACAGAGTTAACGGTAATCCGCTTATCCGACACACCTTTTTTCAGCACCTTAGTAAAGAACGGCGATAAGGGCTCAATATCACCGCGCTCTGCTGCCCACTGTTTCAGCCTTTTTAACGTTACCCCACTAATATCGTGATACCTCAACTTACCTCCCTCACCCCTGACCGACACACGGAGCCGTTCAAAATCAAAGCTGTCGTGATTTAGCGCCACGACCTCTGAACGACGAAGGCCCGTAGTTATCATCAGCATCAATAGCGCTGTATCTCTGATTCCTTTTGGCCCTTCAGTTTCAGCAGCTTTTCTAACTAGCTTCCGGCTTTCTTCAAGGCTTAGCGCAATACCACCTTTCTTAGCGGTACCACGTACACTTTCCAACTGGCAGATCCGTGCCAAGTGTTCGGCTGTCACCAACTCCATCTTAAAGGCAGTTCTGACCACTCCTCGGATAGCAGCCATCGTAGTATTAATTGTGTTAACCGACTTATCCGTTTCCTGAAGCTTGGACCGGATAAAGATCAGTTGTTGATACTCCAGCTTGTACCACTCAATTTCATCAATACTTTCTTTTCCTAATAGCTGAGCCACCTGCGTTAACTGGCTTCTCATAGAACGTCGCCCTGACGGTGCGAGCCCCATCAAATAGCAGTTTACTGCCGATATCTCTTTTGCATTCATAATATTCCCCTTATTACAGGCAATAGCGGGCCATGACACACTATGTGCCTGTAAAAATTGTGTTCGATTTAAGTGTTAGTCGCGGAGGTAAACGAGGTAGGTTTCGTAGACGCTGAGCTGATAGTAATGCTCACCATCTTCTTCAGAAATACAGCAGTCGGATCGGTCCAGTTCTTCTAGATAGGTGGAATCGAAAAGCGTTATCTCTTCATTATTAATACTGCAGATCACTGTCCAGTGGTTGCTCGTACCTTTCAAACGTGTTATGGCCACGCCCCGGCCATCTGCTCGCTCAAAGAAATTTGAGATTGCCCGCCAGTAAGTGAATATGGTCCAACAAGGTACATTAGTATCGTCAACGAGCGCCCGAAAGCCGATGTTGTATTCAGGCAACACCATGTTCATCAGAGTTTCTAGCTCTTCACCTGCCAGACCATAGGTGACACGAGCACTGCGCTTTCCCTTACGGAACTCAGTGACTCTCGCCAAGCACTCAGCGAATAGTGAGCGCTGTTCTTCTTCACTCAACTTAGGCTTTAAATATCTGAGGGCATTAATCAGTGCATACTGACCACAGTACTCATCCAGCTCACCTTGAGTTAGAGGGTTAACTTCACACATAGCAGTTCTCCTCTACTGAGACTTTCACGTCAAACACCCCCATCTCAATGTAACTACAAAAGTTCTGCTCCCACAGTCGGTAGTAGCTCTCTACACCATGCTCCGTAATTGGATAAACACGATATTCGTTCTGAAATCTGCGTTCGGAGAAGTCAAAATCTGAAGACTTACCAAGTTCAGCAAACGGCTGAATACCGAAATAGGTAAATTCGGTGATGTATTCAACTTCACCACTCTGATTAATACTGATTTCTACTGGTCGATAACCCCCAGTTTCCGCTGAGTAAGATGGATCTCGGAAGTTTAAGATCACCGGGCCAATACACGGTTTCTCAGGCTTCAACAACTCATTTTGCAATAGTCCTATCAGCTTGCCGCCAAGCTCAAAAGCCGTCGTTTCTCTTTTGATAATCATATCGATACCTTTTTGTAGGCGTGCGAATGCCTCCGGCTATACCGGATAGAGTTCACACAGATGAATTTATGAAAGAAAGGAGCAGTGCATTAATTTGGACACTGCTTTAAGTTGGGCGCCACAATCATCAGCCATAAGCTAATGATTCTTATAGATATTATATCAAATTCCAGCTTTTCCTACGAGAATTACCCCTAAACAAGGTGAGGAAAGGGCAGGCCTCAGATACCATGATGCCGTAACTGAGGAATAAGATTCATGTCGCGAATTGTGGAGTTTATGCTTGAAGAAGCACCGGATCATAAAGACCGGTATATCAGCGATCTTTGGCAGCTAGACCATTTCTGGCTGGAACATACGCATGACTACATTCAATGGTTGTTTCCCACAGTCACGTCCCATAAGAGAAACAGTTTCGCCCCCTGTCTTTCACGGGATGATAAGGAGACATTCGCATCTAACCCACAACTAAGACAACAGCAATTGCAGTCTTACCGTGTGATGTTAGATTTCTTTGGATTAGAAGAGCATGAAGGTCAAGTGATTGCACAATCCAACTTAAATATGCGGCAGCACATTTGGCTGAAACGAGGTGGGCACAACCACCTGAGGATCTCTCGTATCATTCAAAGCTTGGCTCTGTGTTCAAACCGAGATCAAGCTACAGCCCTTCAGAAAGCAGTGATTGGTATCGGTCAAGCCGTGGGACAGGTTTCAGAAGAGAGTCTTCATTATTGGTCAACAGCTATAAAAATTTAAAAATCCCGTGAATAGGTGCCTACATGATACCCCAGCTTTTCCTGCGTAATACTTAACACTTAACCCTATGCAGATAGCTCTTGGTAAGATCGCTTCAGAAACCTATTTTCCTTGGTAAATGAAGCTCTAGCAAAATCATCTAGCCTAATATTGAGCTGTTCTATATCTTCGCGACTAAACTTATCACTATTAATAGTCAGTATGTATTGTCGACTGGCCAAAGCCTGCAAACTGTCCCCAATATAATTCATGCTTTTAATCAGTGTATCTTGGTCAACATCAAAAATGTTGTCATGGATCAGAAGTCCTGGATGCAATACAGATGTATCGGGGTTAAGCAGAAGTGAAAGGTCATAAAGAAAAACCTTTTCACGGTTTATGCTATGGCTTCCATCAGAATCTGTTCTTAACTCAAACTTTACTATTTCTGCTTTCTTTGAAATATCAATCTCAAATGAGCTCTTCCTATTACCAAAAACGTAATCATGAATGCTCAGAACCGTATTTTCAAAGGACTCGATTACGTTCTTTGCATCCCCTACATAGCTTTCTAAAAGGTATATCCTATCTTCCCGTTCTCGTTTCTTGGACTTGTGCTCTGAATCGTATTCACTGAATTTGCTTATGAAAGATGAAAGAGCAGAAAACTCTTCTATCTTGCTTTGATGAACAGCAATGGTTTGCTTTAGACTGACTAACAACCCTTCTTGATCTAAAAGCGAAACTTTCTCTTTATAAGCTCTAGTCAAATTGGTAATACGCTCATCACGCTGTTTGATTTCATCGTTCAATGAAGCCCTTCGGTTCTCGATGATGCTTCTTTGAAATTCATCAATCTTTCTTTTGAAGGCACTTACTTCATCGAGCTCTCTCTTGATTAAATCACCTAAGCCCGCTTTGAACTGATTGTACAATTCGGCAACTTCATCACCATCGATATAATTGTCCCCTCGAAACATCCTTACCTTCGAAAGTTCCGATTTAAGAACCGTTTGGGCCGAGCGTTCTTGCTCAAGCAGGGTTTCTATTTCAATAATCTCATTCTTTACGGTGTCAAAGCCTTCAGTATTCTCAAGCTGGTCAATGTCTGCTTGTATCCGCTGAACTTGATTTTCTAACTCATTGAGGTCTGCTCTAGACTCAGAAACATTTTTACCTGTAATAGTTTCAATGTTCTCTTCCATCTTTTTTCTGGCTTTAGATACATCCTGCATATCTTTATACAGCTGCTTTGCTTCTGTATAAGGCGCAGGATCAACATGAAGCAACCAGAGATGTGGTGCATAGTTGGGAGGGACGCGCTTGTTTGTATCGTAACAATTTATAATAGATTTAAATTCTGACCCCTCATCACGAATTAATGGCCCCATCATGGTTCTGAATGAAGGTGGATTTTCTCTATCTGTTGTTCCAAAGAGTAATGTGGTCAGATGATTGTTTGCATCTGAAAGCGTTGAGTATTTTCTAGCTTCCCCATTAATGACTAGTGTAGGGCATTCAGGGTTTTTAATTGTCCTTCTAGAAGTAATTCGGTAATCACCTATTTCGAAATCCAAACACACTATGGTTTCAGGTGATAGATCTTGCGGTGGAATCAGAGAAACTCGACTATCACTATTTTTCTTTAATAACCCATAGTTTAAAAACTCAATAGCTAAAGATTTACCAACGCCATTAGTTTTAACATTACCTTCCGTAGTCTCACCAAGAATCAAATTGAACCCATCAAAAAAAGTGATTGGTTCAAAGGCGGCTGGTTCACAATACAGTTTTCTAATTTTCAACATTTTTTAATCAAATACGGCTCGTCAAAATCAACAACGTCTAACGCATACAAGAACAACATCCCATAATAGATACTTCTTGCACTCAACCTTTCTGACTTACGTAGATTCCTTGCCAAGTCAAAGATACTAATACGTCCATCATCGCTTGCTTGTAGCTGCTTAAGGATTTCACTCCCGATAACAGGCGCTGATTTTTTTAAGTCTTCATCTTTAGAAAATAAGCTACCCACTTATAGCTGCCTTATTTGGAAATACATTGCACATAATCAATTGTTTGATGATGTAAAACTGTGCCGCGCCAGTGTCTGCATCAATTCCGTTTTGTTGAAGTAAATTAAGAAAATGATCGATGATCCTTTCTAAGGCAGCCTTAGGGTTCCCACTACACTCATTCAGAACAGTATCACTATATCTACGTAGATGCTGGGCAACCCGTTTTAACTTTACAGCTCCAATATCAGCCCCTTTTTCTACTGCATCCAATACAGCTCCATAATCTTGGTACAAAACCAGATACTCACTCTCTAAAAACTCGGAATGGTCGGAAAATCGCTGATATATTTTTTCCATTGGAAACGGCTCTTCAAGGTAGCCTTCTCCAATAGATGGATGTTCTTCATCACTAATAAGTTCAATTAGCTTCAATATAGTGATTACATTTTTAGGGAGGGCTTCCGTGGGCTTCGAATATAGCTCATTATTGAGGAATTGGTTGATTTCTTGTAACTTTTCAAGCGGGAAATCATT
Organism: uncultured Neptuniibacter sp.; assembly: GCF_947498015.1. GTDB lineage: Bacteria > Pseudomonadota > Gammaproteobacteria > Pseudomonadales > Balneatricaceae > Neptuniibacter. The sequence goes on along the minus strand of NZ_CANMIR010000009.1, from coordinate 36,793 downwards.
AAACTTGACTGCCAGATCACCAACATCCCAAATATCTTTTTTCGTATCTAAAGTGTAGCTTTCGTCTCCAACGCTGAGGGCTTTATGGGCAGTTTTTTCGACAATGTTCAGAATCACGAGTCGGTCGTACTGTTCATACATTTTCTTTTCAACGAACTTTTCGACTGTGTGTTTTGTTTTATCTAGCTTTGATGTTGACGTTACTTGAATAGCAAAGCTATTAATTTCATCCCCTAGATCAATCGCAGTGGCATTCTGATCAATGATGTTGATATTGATCAACTCAAAGTCAAAGGCCAGATTGAGCAAGTCACGGTAGAAATTTTCTGAATGCACGTTTATATCAGTAAGATTCAGTTTGTTATTTATCGAAACTTCATTGCTCAGCCACGAAAGTGACTTAATGATAGATTTCTGTAGTTCTTGCCTGTTCATATGATATTGCTTCTGTGTACCTGCCGGTTACGTCCACATTCATAGTAACCAAATTGACACCTCAAAAGTAGAATCAATTGACATCAAGGTAGCTAAAGGCCCTGTTTTTACCTTACTAGCATAGAAAACCACGTTAATATCTTTTAATACAAAATCGAGTGTATACTCAGTTCATCACTAAGTTATTGAAATACATACCCGTGGAGCTTTATGTCTATCAATATGGAAGTTGAGGAAAATAATTCCTATACCATTGCTCCCCCTAGCGCCTCAGCTATGCTCGAATCTCTTCGAGCCTATGGTTACTCCTTAAATTCAGCCATTTCCGATTTAATAGACAATTCCATAACCGCGAAAGCTCAAAACATCTGGATCCATTTACATTGGGATGGCCCTAATTCTTGGATTACCATTCGTGATGATGGTCTCGGTATGACAGATTCTATTTTGTCCGAAGCGATGGTTGCTGGAAGCCAAAACCCTCTACTAGAAAGAGCTAAAGACGATTTAGGTCGCTTTGGGCTGGGCTTAAAAACAGCATCCCTGTCTCTCGCCAGATCTCTAACTGTTGCGTCTAAGCAGGCTTCCAGTAGCCTTTCCATACGCCGTTGGGATCTTGATTACATTGCCTCGTTAGAAAAAGATAACTGGATACTTCTAAAATACCCAAGAGGTGGAGCTGAAGAAAAGCTGGCAACCCTTGATGCACAAGATTCGGGAACTTTAATTTTATTAGAAAATTTAGATAAACTTTGCGGCGGGACAAATGTTGCCAGCCAAGCCCACCAAGATGATTTCTATCATCGGATAGACTCTCTCCGTAATCATCTTGGCATGATCTTTCATCGGTACCTATCATCTTCTAAAAAACTAAACATCTACATAAACGGCACTAAGCCCGTTCACGCTGTTCCAGCTTGGGATCCTTTTTGTAAAAGTCACAATGCTACAGATATCAAACCCAGCCTTGATATCCCCTACGATGGTAAATACGTCAATATTCAGGGATTCATCTTACCGCATAAAGACATGATGACCTCCGATGAACTAGAGCAGGCTGCTGGTCCTAATGGCTGGAACGCACAACAAGGCTTTTATGTCTATCGTAATGACAGATTATTAGTAGCAGGCTCTTGGTTAGGCTTACGTGATTCTTCCTCACGCTGGAAGTCAGAGGAGCATTACAAACTTGCCCGAATCAAAGTAGATATCAGCAATGATATGGACGCAGATTGGCAAATTGATGTTAAGAAATCTGTGGCCATTCCGCCCCATACAGTATCCCGCGTACTCACGTCCTATGCCAGCACTATAAGAAAAGAGGCGCGCCAAATATTTGCTCACCGAGGCAGATACGGTAAGAGGACAAAATCTGAAAGAGTTTCCAAAATTTGGGTCACAAAAGAAAGAAAAGGCTTTAACGCATACCAAGTAGATAGGAAACACCCAATTGTTTCCAATTTCTTAAACAAGCTTAGCCTAGAAGCCAAAACTGAAGCCAAACTACTGCTTAAACTAATAGAAGAAACAGTACCAGTAGAACAAATATGGCTTGACGCTTCAGAAACCCCAGAAAAAAGAAATACACCATTCAACACAGCATCTGAGTTAGAAGTTATTCAAGCAGCAGAAAGAACTGTAAAAATGATCAGTGGCTCAGATACTCCAGCATCGGATATAGTTGAGCAAGTTTGCCAACTTGAGTGTTTTATTGATTACCAAGACATAATTTTTGCTCACTTCGGAGTTTAAAAAAGCATGGATGAATATAAAGACATTGGAGCCCTTCGCCTGATGGTTAAGGGACATGTCCAACTATTAAAGAATAGTTCTGGCGGTAAAATTTCACGAGATCAACTTATTCAAGCAATTGATATTGTGCTTGGAATGTCTGAATACAAAGACAACACAAAAGTTCGGACACAATTAATCGAAGAAGCCGAATTATCCAATAAAACATGGATGGAAAGCGCTCAAACATTACATACAGAGGATGGAAATTGGCATGCTTGGCTGGAAAAAGCTCGCCCAGATATAAAATGGCGCTATTGGGAAAGATACGAAACCTCTCTCCTACAAAGCGGCTGGCCCGATGATGTAGTTACTAAGCTAGGCGAAACAACCGATGAAACCCTCTCTTGGCTAAACAGCCCCAATCAACCTGGACGATGGGATCGAAGGGGGATGGTCGTAGGATCGGTGCAATCCGGTAAAACGGCTAACTATACCGGTCTGATATGTAAGGCTGCCGATGCCGGATATAAGATCATTATCATTCTTGCAGGCTTCCACAATAACTTGAGGTCACAAACCCAAATCCGTCTAGAAGAAGGATTTTTGGGTTACTACAAGAAGGATAAAAACAAGTATGTTCGTACTGGGGTAGGGTTTATAGAACATGATGCAAAAAACCTACAACCTGATTCAGCCACATCTCGTTCCGATGACGGGGATTTTAATAAAGCCATTGCAGATCGCTTTCCTCAAAGCGTTGACCGCCCCATTATTTTTGTTATCAAAAAAAATGCGTCTGTACTGAATAATCTAATTGAATATCTGGAAAACCAAGCTAAATCATTAAATGGTTCAGATGAAGATCTCACTATCAAAGACTTACCATTGTTATTGATAGACGATGAAGCAGATCAAGGCTCTATCAATACTAATAAGATCACTATCCCTGAAACTACAGATTTAAACGATACTGCAGAATATCTTTCTGACGAAGAAAAAAAAGAGCAAGACCCGACCACCATCAATGGCCAAGTTCGTAAGATTCTGAACATTTTTGAACAGTCCGCTTATGTAGCCTACACAGCAACCCCATTTGCCAACATTATGATTCATAAGGATGCTGAACATTCTGAGGTAGGAGACGATTTATTCCCAAGAAGCTTCATTACTTCTCTAAAACCGGCCTCTAATTATATAGGCCCTCAACAAATCTTTGGCTATACCGACTTTGAGAAACAGGAACAGCTAGAGGGCCTTCCCCTACTTCGCCCTATTTCTGATTATGCAGCTTCTCTAGAACTCAGGGAAAGAGAAGGCTGGATGCCTCCTCTACACGATAAATCACATATCCCTATTTACAGTGAAGATTCCAACTATCCAAATAGCCTGTATATTGCTGTATTGACATACATCCTTTCATGTTCAGCCCGAGCTTTGAGAGGACAAGGGCACAAACACTCATCAATGTTAGTTCACGTTACAAGACTTACTGATGTCCAACATCGTGTTTTTGAACAGGTTAAAGAGATTTTCATAAGAGTAAAACAAAGCGTTATCTACGGAGCAGAAGATAAATACTTTTCCACCCTCGAAGATCTGAAAAACCTATGGGAAAAAGACTTTATTCCAACCACTCAAAGTATAAATAAAGAAAACTGCCCTCTACATACTTGGGATGAAATAAGTGAAGTACTACCAGAACTGGTCCAGACAATAAAAATTAGAGAGATAAACGGGAGCGCTGGTGACGTTCTTGATTACGAACGCCATAGTAAACAGGGACTAAATGTTATTGCTATTGGGGGTGATAAGCTTTCACGTGGATTGACGCTGGAAGGCCTACTAGTTAGTTATTTCACACGCCAGAGCAAAATGTACGATACCCTAATGCAAATGGGTCGCTGGTTTGGGTATAGAGATGGATATGTAGATCTGACCCGCCTATTTGGCCCTCAAATTCTATTTGACTGGTTTCGACATATCTCAGATGCTGATATTGAACTAAGATCAGATTTTGAAACTATGTGCGCAATAGGCTCTACTCCAGAGAATTTTGGGCATAGAGTTCGCACTCATCCGCAGTTACAAATTACATCACCAGTAAAAATGCGATACGGCTCAAAAGAACGTTGTAGCTTTAGTGGGGATCTCGTACAAACCATCCTATTTAAAACTGGTGACGACGACCGCAAGCATAATTTGAGCTGTCTCAACTCCCTTATTGAAGCATGCGCATCACAAGGGGAAACAGCGGTACCTCTTAGGAAAAGCCAACAAGCTTGGTCCGGAGTTTCACCACACATAGTTACCAACTTTTTAGAATCCTACAAGCCGGGCAGTAAGGTGGATACAATCCGTGTTAATACCACCTTAATTGCCAAATATATAACTGCACAACAGGAGAAAGAAAATCTTACTCGCTGGACCGTTCTAATCTCAGGCAAAGGTAGTGGATCCCCCTTAACTATATCAAGTAATTCTATTGGGGCAGTCTTTCGAAGGGATAAAGGTAATGATCCTAAGTGCTATAAGCCAGGTGTAATCACAGACCCTAAAGATGAACTAATTATGCGTTTAGGCGATGAAGCATGGGATAAAGCCCTAAAGGAATCTCAAAAAGTTGCTGAATCCCGTCGTAATTACAATCCAGATGCGCCTCTAACCGCTCCAAAGAGCCCTCAACTGAGAAAGTATCGTTCTTCCAAAGAAGGCTTATTGATTATTTATCCTATTGATTCAGGTTCACACGCCCTCAGCCAGAATGAAAGCAATAAGCCTTTTGTTGGTATCGCTGTAAGTTTTCCCGGAATTGATAAGGACAACGATATACCAGTCGAATATGTAGTTAATTCAGTGGGTCAACAATCATATGGCGACTGATCTATATACCATCAAACAGAAATGGAATGATCTATTGGAAGGCGAAGCCGGGAGTTCAATGGCTGCCCGCTACCTACTCGCCGGGCCGGCAAAACTAAGAATCTACTTGGTGATAAGGTATCCCGAAAAGACTCCTGCTATAGAGATAGGACCCATCCCTCCAGACGTTTATAAGGGGACAATTTTTCCTCAGCTGAAGGGAATCGAAACGCATCTAACCTCTGATACATCTGATTGCTTTCTCGCGGCTGATCTAAATCAAACCGGCGCGGCTGATGTTTTTCTCATTTTAGCCGCTCGATTATGTGAAGCATTGCAATACGTATCCACTCCAATAACTGCATGTGGAATTGTCTCCAAGGAGTTGAAGCATTGGCAGAAGTTCTTCGCTCCCAATAGACAAATTTTAACCCGTTCCCAACAAGTCGGCTTAGCTGGCGAACTAATTTTTATGTTGCAGCTAATTGAGAATGGACTAGATGCCAGTGACATCCTAAAAGCCTGGCAAGGTACAGAAAAAAGCCATCACGACTTTCACTTTGAAAAATGCTCTGTAGAAATCAAAACCACAACCTCATCAAACCTAGATTGTGTAAATATCACAAGCCTACGTCAACTAGAAAGAGTTGGAACCAAGGAATTGTATCTGACTCAACTCGCGCTAGATCAGCATGATAATGAAGAGCAACAATTATTCCAGTTAGTTAATAGTTTCAAGGAACTTCTAACTTCATCTTATCTTGACCAAGTTGTATTTGCAGAAAAGCTAATTAATATCGGATATAGAGAGCAAGATATCAGCCAATATGAAACTTGCGGATATACGCTCAGGAAATCACGTATCTTTACAATTGACGAACACTTTCCTTGTCTCACAACAAAAAAAATTCCTCCCGAAATTGTGGAAGTTTCTTACAAACTATCACTGACAGGGATGTCAAAAAATACCATGAGCTCTAAACAACTTTTCGAGCTTATTTCAGGTAAGAACTATGAATGAAGTAGACCTCGAAGAATATCGCCGTCGTCTTATATCTGAAGTCTCGGACCCTTCTAACGAGTTAGTAACTTCAGAATACCCTGTTGAAAGATTTACTGAATATGTAACATCGATCATTGCAGAATCAGGAAGCATACAAGACCTTTCAATTGGGCATATCGAAAAAAGCTTTGGCGCCAGTGTCGTGCACTGTGATGCGTGGGCGGCAGATCTCAGTGAAGGGCGTCTAGACCTAGTCATTGCATACTACTCCGGTAAAGAAGAGCCTGAAGCAATTAACAGAGCTTTTTTAGATACGTTATGTCGACGAGCCCTTCGAATCATAGACTTTTCACAGAAAACAGATCTGTCTGAAATTGAACCTTCTTCTAAAACCTATGATTGTGTCTCACTAATAAAAGAATCTTTTTCTAAGATTAACCAGATCAGGCTCCATTTCGTCACGGACTCTCTCATCTCTGCTAGAGACACTCCAGATATTCAAGGCCCTGAAGGTACATCTCTTCAGTTACATCTGTGGGACATTCAGCGCCTTAGCCGTATGCAAAGCTCTGATAAAGCTTACGAAGCTATAGAGATCGACCTAGTAGCTAAATTTGGAAAGAGTCTTCCTTGTCTTTCTATGCCAGGCAACAGTACTGAATACAGTGGCTATTTAGCAATCATTCCTGGTAGCTGGCTAGCCGAGTTATATGAAGAATATTCTGGGCAACTGATGGAGCTGAACGTAAGGTCCTTCCTACAGCAAAAAGGTAACGTCAACAAAGGGATACGTAATACCATCCTGAACGAACCTACACGCTTTTTAGCATATAACAATGGCATCTCTGCAACTGTAGAAAGCCTAACGACAAAACGCGATTCATCAGGTCAGGAGGTGATTACACATTTGGCTGGACTGCAGATTGTTAATGGTGGGCAGACTGTAGCATCAATACATAGAGCTAGAAAATTTGATCGTTGTTCTCATTTAGATCAACTAGCAGTACAAGCAAAAATAACAAAGGTTAATCCAGACCAGCTTGATGAACTCGTTCCACAGATAAGTAGATACTCCAACACTCAGAATAGAGTAAATGAAGCAGACTTCGCTTCAAATGATAGCTTCCATGTAGAAATTGAAAGGCTTTCTCAAAGTGTCTGGGCTCCGGGGCAGCAGTATCGTTGGTTCTACGAACGAGCCAGAGGGCAATATCAAGTTGCCAAAGCCAGAGCATCCACTACTCCAGCGAAAAGGAGAATTTTTGAAGATGCAAACCCTCCTCGTCGTAAGTTTGCTAAAACAGACCTTGCTCGTTACCAGAATGCTTGGGACCAAAAGCCACACATCGTTGGCCTGGGTGCTCAAAAGAGCTTCATTCATTACATGACTCAGGTTAAGAAGGATAGAACGCTAGATAAACCAGATGTAGATTTCTTTAAAGATTTAATAGCAAAAGCGATTATTTATAAAAAAGCTGAATCTATTGCACGTAAACATGCTTTCTCAGCATACCGTGCTAACGCAGTTGCATATACAGTTTCATTGCTTTCACAAAAGACATATGGGCGCTTAATGCTACGTAAAATATGGGATCGGCAAGAAGTAACTCCTGTCGTTGAACAAGTAATCTTTGACTGGATGCCTGGTGTCCATAGAAGGATCGTTGACACCGCTAACGGTAGAAACGTAACAGAATGGGCTAAAAAGGAAGAGTGTTGGGAAGAAGTTCAACAACTGGATCTCAAGATCCCATCAGAACTAGAAGCCGAATTAACTGAAGGAGATCAGTTGCCTACTGTTGGAGCTGAAGCCCGAAAAGGCAAATTCAATATTACAACTGAAGACCGGAAAAATATTGCTATCGCGATGAGTATTGATAGTGATACATGGTGGCAAATTACAAAGTGGGGCCGAAAAGACAATAGGCTAAGTGATTTCCACTGCGGATTATCAAATACTCTGGCAGGATATGCAGCCGGATCATGGGAAAAAATACCTTCAGCAAAACAAGCAAAGCACGCTGCTACTATTATTCAAAATCTGAAGGATGAAGGGATCCTAAATGATCTAAAAGAGAAAGACACTGAGCTGGCTTAAGAAGAAGGAATAGACTTGCTAGTAGTTTCGTTTTCAATCCAATGGGTGATTAAAGCTAGCAAGTCAGCCCCATTATTTTTTTGACTTTTTTTAATAGCGCATTCCCAAACGGTTAACACCTTCCAACCATCTTGCTCGAGCTGTTTAATAGACTCTTGATCCCTTTCCTTGTTTTTTGACAGTTTCTGGAGCCACCAATCCGTTCTTGTCTTGGGTACTTTAAACAGAGGACACGAATGCATATGCCAAAAGCACCCGTTAACAAAAATCACCGATTTAAATTTGTTAAATACCAAATCAGGCTTACCGGGAAGATGAGGGTGATTAAGTCGGTATCTATACCCACGTGCATGCAACTGCTTCCTTAGCCATATTTCAGGCTTAGTATCTTTGGACCTTATCGCAGACATATTTTTACTACGAATAGCCTTTTCATGCACATCAACCATATCAAACAAACTCTAAACGATATTGTTCCTTCTCTTTTCCCATTTCGGGTCTCTCAGCCGCTTCGTTTGGTTCATTTCCATCAATAATATCTTCAACAATCTTTGCAATTTGATATGCCAGTAATGGTGGTACTGCGTTTCCAACTTGCTTAAATTGCTCAGTCCTTGGTCCTTGAAAGAAATAATTATCAGGAAAAGTTTGTAACCTTGCGGCTTCCCTAACAGTTAGGCTACGGCATTGCCCGGGATCAGGATGAATAAAGTAATGCCCATCTTTAGATATATGACTCGTTACTGTTGTCGATGGAGATAAACCCAATTGCACTCTAAAACGATCTGCAAACTTCCCGGTTTCCCAATTTTTATGTTCTGGCCTTAGCCCCCGTAATTGGAATTCTTGATGGCCTTTAGGCGATTTATTTTTTGCCTTTGCGAAACAAGCAGCATACACATACCTACGCAGATCATCTGACATATGCCCACGAGCCTGATGGTTTAGCCAGACTTTTAAATGCTTAGAATCAGCTTGATACCAGTCGCTGAGATATTTATTTTTGGCTGCCCCTAATACTTTACTACTTCTCCTATATCTGAAATCACCTGAGTCATCCCTGTCTAAAATATCCTGTTGAGCGACCTTTAGATGTGACAACAAACTGTCCAATTCAAACTGTGGATTACTTTTTATCTCAGCAATTAAATCATCAATATGATCACGAACAACACATTTCCAAGCATCTGTGGAGTCCTTCTCTTTACTTAGAGTACTTCTAAGCGGGGGGATTCCTTCTAATGCGTTCTCAACATTATGTTCAGGTAAACCGGTAAGCGTCCCATTTAGAACATCAATATCCTCCCGAATCCCAAGCAAAATAACTCTATGCCTAGCTTGGGGGATGCCATAATCTTCTGACTTAATCACAAACTTTCTTGCATCAAACTTCTTCGGATCATCACCGTTATGGAATGTATCTCCAGTTACTAAAGAGCAAATTCGGTACTTTGTTTCCTTGCCTCCTTCTTTATGCCCTAACGCCTTATTTGGATTTGAAAGGTCACTAAGAATATCGTGAAAGATTGGTTTACCTTTGACCTTCGAAGACAAAATTCCTTTTACATTTTCCATCACAAAAACAGCAGGAGAGTACTCTTGGATAATTTTCAAATATTCTTTATACAAGAAATGCCTATGATCTGCTTCGGCTTTGTAATTGGCGATACCTTTGTTTCTAGCACGACCGACAAGAGAATACGCCTGACAGGGCGGACCTCCGATTAAGACCCATTTCTGATCGCTTTTATCTAATCCTGACAGGCTGATCCTAGCTCTCAGTTCTTTATTCCCTTCTGGTGAGCCTAACTCAATTCTTCTAGCTTCTTCTCCAGATCTCTCCCAAAGGTCATGTGTCTTATTGCTATATGCTTGCTCACTGATTCCATTGCAATAATCATAGTAATCACTCAAACAGTCAGTTCGCTCATTCCTGAGCATTCGATAAAAGGATCTAAGGCGCAGAGTTGATCGTGCATGAGCATCCATTTCTGCAGACACGCATATCTCAAATGCATCCTCGAGGGACGAAAAGCCTTCGCCAAGTCCGCCAGGACCAGCAAATAGATCAACAATTTTGATTTTAGACATATATGTTATCAAGTGAGGACTAAGGTTCTGATATTAAAGGGTATCATAACCTTTAATAGGTAGATCAATTTAGGTTAAATTTGATTTAAGTATTGTATCCTGAGGCTCAAAGAGCTTTAAACAAACAGAAGGCTGATATTCAGGAAGATGACAATTAACATAATTTGAAAAGGCAGAATGGCAAGCCCCTAGTACTCTAGACACTTGATAGCGTTACAATCAACGCAAAAAAGGTGTCCATTCATGAGCTATAAACGCTACCCCGAAGAGTTCAAAATTGAAGCGGTTAAGCAAGTCACAGACCGCGGTTACAAGATTTCAGAAGTTGCTGAAAGACTGGGTGTTACCACGAAGAGTCTGAATGACTGGATTAAGAAATACGGTGATACAGGCTCTCAGCATCAGACGATTTCGCAACAGCAGGAAGAGCTACGCCGACTTAAAGCTGAGCTGCGACGAGTAACCGAGGAAAGAGACATCCTAAAGGAGGCCGCCGCGTACTTTGCAAGCGAGTCAAGGAAAGATACGCGTTCATAAAGTCACGGCTCGATAAGTATTCTGTCGCGGTGATGTGTCGCACGCTCAACCTCCACAGAAGTGGGTTTTATGCGTGGTTAAAGTCTCCTGAAAGCCAGCGCAGCCATGAGGACAAGCGGTTGCTTGGACAGATAAAACAGTTCTGGTTAGAAAGCGGTTGTGCCTATGGGTATCGCAACATCACCCGAGACTTGAAAGGTCATGGTGAAACTTGCGGTAAGAACCGTGTCTACCGCATCATGCGTGAAGCGGGTATCCAATCACAACGTGGCTATAAACGGCATCGAGGCTTTACTGGCGGCGGTATCAGTCATATCGCTCCGAATACACTGGATCGACAGTTCCAGGTCAGCCAGCCAAATCAGGCTTGGGTAACAGACTTCACGTATATCCGTACCCATGAAGGCTGGTTATACCTAACAATCGTTCTGGATTTATTCTCTCGCCAAGTGATTGGCTGGAGCATGAAGAACAATCCTAGAGCCGATCTGGTCATTGATGCGCTACTGATGGCGGTGTGGCGGCGCAAACCTGAAAAGAAGGTGCTGGTTCATTCAGATCAGGGGATTCAATATACCTGTGCGGACTGGCGAAAGTTCTTGGCTGAGAATAATCTGGAAGCCAGTATGAGTCGTCGAGGTAATTGCCACGATAATGCGGTTGCTGAGAGCTTTTTCTCGTCGCTGAAAACGGAGCGGATTAAGCGCAGGATATACACGACACGGGCTGATGCCAGAACTGATGTCTTTGATTATATCGAGATGTACTACAATCCGAATCGACGCCGCGGTAACAACGGAGGCATCTCACCAGTAGAATACGAAAAACAGTATTATGAGAAGCTATGATCTGTCTAGAAAACTAGGGGCTTGCCACAATGAGCTTTCCTACTCTTCCTGAAACCGTCTATTTTTAATTTTTCTTTTCCTTACTCTTGACCCCTCCTCACAATAAGGGGAAAGTTAAATTTTGCCTAAAGGGAAGTTTGGTATGAGGCGTTGTTTCAGAGGATGAAACTCTTGATCTTTCAGCCCCCTCCATGTAGCTAAGCTCCTCTCAGAACCGATCTCTCGTTACACAGCCTCGATCAATGTGAAAACCTCTTTTTTGAGAGGATAGAATCATAAGTGACTGAGGCTATACAGAAAAGCTATTAGAATAAAAGAAGCCGTTGAGTACATACCCCTGACTTAGGCATATAGAGCTTATTGAGCATTACAACATTGGCCCTGAACTTCCATAGCGTATTTATGATGAAATTAAAAATACTCGATACTAAAAATGAAAACGGGGCAACCTGCTACCTCTGCAAAGTTGACCTGAAAGAATATATTTCCTCTGTACCAGCTAACTATAAAGACTTTGGTGTACAGAGAGGCATAGTTAGTAACAAATATTTAGATCACCTGGTTGATACCATACATGGAAAAAAACACATTCCTGCAATAGTACTAGTATCGAATGAGACAGCTATTAGAGGAGAGGATTTATACATAGAAGAGTTTAAGATTCTCGATGGTTTACAACGAACGCACAGACTAAAAGTTATCCATGAGACCATAACTAAATTGCTTGAGAAGAAAGACTTTATTGAAAACCTGACAAGCTCAAGCTCTTTTTTTCGGAAACATTCAAGTTCACTCAAAGCTGTAGGTGCAAACCGGCAACTTGTAAAAGCCCTGATTGAATTTGAAGCTCACCGACTCTGCTCCCCTCTAGACTTCTTTGATGATAATAACCTGTGGTTAGAAGTGTGGGATGGTCTAACGGAAGAGCAACAAATCCAAAAAATGCTGTTACTAAATGCGGGCCATAAATCAGTAAACATAAAACACCAGCTTGAACTACTGTTCCTTGGAACCTTGCTAAAACTAGAAGAGATTTCCCCTCAAGGGGTCAGATATCTACGAGAAAAAGAAGTTAGTGCAATCCAATACAGCAAGAGTAGATCCCTAGGCTCCTATCATTTCTCACATATAATTTCCGCACTTATTGCATTATCGGCTGGAAAAATTGTTAACACGAATAGCGACTTCATCAGCCAACTTCAGTCTGGCTCCCTTCCTGAGGTCGACCTTATTGAAGGTTTTGATTTTCAATTCCTAAAGCTATTTGTTCAATTTATATACAACTTCGACCGATATCTGTATGAAGAATATGAAGATGTTGGGCTCAAATGGTTTGGAAGAGAAGTTGTTCTTATAGGTATTTTTGGAGCAATAGGAGCTCTTTCAAACGATACCGATAAAAGCCTTGTTGAACTTATCACTGACATTGATTTAAAAATACCTAGCCTAGTTAAAACACTGCGCATTACCGATTTTGAAATTGAAAGAAATAGAGTTGAACTAAACAAAGTTAATGTAGGGGTAATAAATAAGAAAGCTGTTTATAACGCTGTATATGACTTTCTATCGGGTCAAGAATTCAGCTCTTGGAGTTTCTACTTCGGAGGTAGCCCAAGGTGAAATACAAGGATGTAATCTATACCTCTATCACGGATCGAATTGACAGAATGCTTAGTTCAATTAATGATGAGCTTGAGACTAACGGAGACAACGAAACTCTAGAGGCGTGTAGCGATGTACTAAACAATGTTACTGATGGAATCACCGAAGTTTACATGGGCAATCAAGCTGCCCCATGCTTGCCCAATCTTTACGATGAAATCAACACAGCAACTTGCTTTTCTGCAGTCGAGATAATGGACTGGGATGAGCTGCTTCCGCTCTTTAAAATAGCAATAGAAATAGAGAAAGACGCAGCTAACGGAATTATCGATCTTGAAAATGATGTAAGCCTTGATGAAGAAAAATTCTGTTTGGCTGAGTATAATGGCTCTGAATTACCATTCACTGCATTTGGTTATCATAACCAAACTCACCCCATCAATTCAGTCGCTTATATAAAAGTCCAATTGGATAACCTTGAACGTGACATTGATGATGGCGGATTTGATAACAATCTTTTGGGTTTATTACTCCACTTTCTCTCTAAGGAAGAAAATCTAGAGTTTAATCAGGCATACATGCTTTATAACAAGAATGTTCCTAACAGTTCTGCTGCAGAATCTGCTATGAAGATGTATGCAGCCCTTCAAGGAAGGGTTATACATATTGAAAAGCCTTCGTATAAAATAAATACTCCAACTCAACTTCTTGAACGGGTATCTCCAGCAGACTCTTATAATCAATTCGAAGAAACATTAATTATCATCAGCGAACTAAACCATAGTAACGATATACTTGGCACTTTTCTTTCCATGTACCATGTGATTGAAAGCTTTATGTTCAAAATACCTATTGTAAACCTTGCAGATAGCAACGGAGGCAACCTCTTCTCTTTGAGAGACCTTAGGCGATTGGGTGAAGCCGTCAAGGACAGTGAACCAACATTACTTGCAAAGCTCTTTAAAGAAGAGGAAATGGGGGAGTTCTGGGAAAGAGAAATAAATGGAACAAAATTTAAGGATATTGTTTCAAGTGAAATATCTCTCTTTTACACCGAACCCTATTGGTCCGATCCTGATTGCGAAGAGTTTTTATCCCATTTAAACATTAAAAATACCAATACCTATGCTGATCTTTGCACTCACTTGAATGCAGATAAATATGCAAAAATGCTTTATAAGGTAAGATGTGCGATTGTCCATAACAAAGAGACAGAACTTCACCTTTCCTACTTCAATATCAATCAGACCATTGAAAAAGTCCTCAACGATGCTCTTATTAAGCCGTTGCTACTGCTTATTTCAGATCTGATAACAGATAAATCTAGCAAAGTTTGGTATACAGGCCCGGAGCTAAAGCTCTATCAAGTATGAGCCCACCCCTAGGATCAAGTACAGCCCCTAACCCCACGTTAATGACTATTAACGTGGGTTTTAATAAATCGCTAGCTAAGTCTTTACTGCAGACGCAAAGCGGAGATCTCATCTGTCAGTCGATTTATCTTATCTTCAATAGAAATTAGCCTTTCAATCAAAGAACCCTCTGATGTTTTACACTCATCAATATAAGCACCTGCATTGAGGTCAAACCATTCAGACCTTGCGATCTCTACACCGTCTACATTCCGATCATCCGCATGGCATTGGTCTGCTCTCTTGAGCAACTCAGCCTTAAGAGCTTCTTTGCTGTTTTTCTCTCCGTGGTTAATGAAGATTTTGGCAGGCCTTGCCCCCTCTGAATATTTGCCAAGAGAAAAAGCATAATCCAGCAATTTCTGTTGATCAGCATGCCCAGAATAATATCCGGACATATTCACTACCTTCGCTTTACTATTCCCTCGACCATTCAGTAGTTGTCCCCCAAGAGATCCTGGTGATTGGTACCCGGTTAGGATTATTGTGTGTTTTGGATCTCGCTTCATCCGGTTGATGTATTCTACAACCGGACCGTTATCACACATGCCTGAACTGGCAACGATTACGGAGTAATGCTCTATCGTTTTCTGATAACGGTTATCGGTCTGACTATTATGCTTTCCTTGCACACATAGATTTCGAATGATGTGCCCTTGAGAATAAGCCGAACCTTCATCACAAAAATTCCTAAATATTCTAGCGACATCCTCCTCTGGGCACTCTAAACGACCAGCTAACTCAGAATTAAGGTACTGATACTTGCCATTAGATAGTTTTTTAGACAATTGATGAGCATATACCTCACTGACCTTACTTCCTAAAGGGCTATGGACAATCGCTCTCAAAGGGTTTTCAAATGCCTCTGATCCATCATTTTTGATCTTTTTGTTTCCCATGAGAGGTGCATATTTGCTAGCAGCCCATGCTTTCCTTTGCCAAACAAGCAAATCGGACATGATTTCTTGGGTTCTATGGAAGGAGAAAGCAGGAATTAATACAGTCCCCCCATTACGAAAAGCAGTCTCACTAATGATCTCCCCGAGAGTGTTTATACGTCGCTCAGCATCCTTAAATTCATTGTCCCTAGCGATAGCACCATAAGTTGACTCCATCACTATGTAATCACTTTGTGGACACGGATAATGATCTGATTTCATTAGGGGGAGGTATTGATTTCCTTCGGCCTGTGAGCCTATATCTCCACTAAAAAAGATGCTTTTGAGTTCACCTGGGTAATCTGGAGAGCTCCATCTGATAGAAATACCACAAGCACCAAGAACATGACTCCCTCTCTTAAAAGTTGCAGAAAGACCATCAGCAAGCCGAAGCGTTTTATTCCAACTGAATCCTCCTGAATCAATCACATGCCATTTTATTAATTGAATGTCTGATTCATTGTAAAGGTCACTCAGTTTTGCCGCATCCTTAAGCATATGCATTGCCACGTCTTTAGTGGCTTGAGTGCAATAAACCCACCCCTTGAAGCCTCCTTTGACTAATTTCGGGATCAAGCCACAATGATCAATGTGGGCATGTGTGAGTAATACATACTTAATGTTCCTAGGGTCAAACTCAAAAGACTGATAATTCTTCCATAATTCATCATGCGAACCTTGATGCATTCCGCAATCAACTAGGAATTGCGTATCGGAATCAGTGTGCCATAACCAAGCACATGAACCCGTAACCCCCTCGGAAGCCCCTATAAACTTTACTTTCAGCATAACCAATCCTTGTTTTATCGATAGTTAAATAACCAATGCCCCTGGGACATAACCGCCGAATTTAGCGATGGAGGTTTTCATTTCGTCTTCTGGTAATTCAGGCAACCCTAACCACTTCCTTAGCTGCTCAAGCTCCTTAAACAAAGACAGACCCGCGATATTAGGGATTACAATGTTACGCTCCGCCATGTGCCCTAAATAGGATCCTTTCTCATCACTACTTCCCAAGGAGATCAATAGAGCATAATCACAGTTTTCTTTAAGAAATAACGACACCTCATAAGTAGTCCAAGCATCAAGGCATAGCGACATACTGTGATTTTTAGAGCCGTATTTATAATCATCAAAACCACTAAGCAAAGGCGGTGTCCAGGCGGGATCATCACTATCAGCAGGAAAGTAGATACAAGGGAGCCCTGCACTTCCTTGTTTCGGGCTAGTGAAGCGCCCTTCATATGACCAAATCAAATCCCCAGAAATAACATATTCTCTTAAACTCAAATCAGCACTTTTATCTGACGCTAAATTCTCATGCTCAAGAAAATGTTTATCTAGCCTTCCAATAAGGAAAAGGCTCATTTTGTCTACACCTGATATATCCAGGCCAAATTCTCTCCCTAACTTTTCCAAACTGTTATCTGTGGATAGATGATTATTATTGCCTTTAGGATCTATATTCAGAATGTCATTTACCGCATAAAAACCTGTAGCGGATAAATATAACTTTATCGAATCCGGCTGGAGCCCAGCCTGTATTTTGGACTTGATGATATCTGAAATAATCTGAGACCATTCACCAAAGAGAGGATCTCTCATCAGTGAAAACAACCTATCTAACTTGTTGTTACGAAATTCCTTTGATGTGAATTTTTTTCTCGCTCTTTCTTTGCGTACCTTTCCAAGTTCAAATAAACCTAGGTTCTCATCTCCATCTTCGGCAAATAAATCAGCTGGGATCAGGAGCTGATCATCCTCACCAATACTTTTGATTGTGTCAGCCAGCTCATTGCGAAATTCTGAGGAATAAAATAAAGATCTAACCCGTGAAAAGTGTCTTTTCTGCGAGGTTGCATCTTCTAATTCAAGGAAGGATTCAATACAGTCTCTTTGTTCAGCACGCACAAAAAGCCCAGGCTTTGCTTTAGGCTGACCGAACCTAGACATTAATTTTTCCGATAGTTCTTGGCTCAACCTCCATTCCTTTCTCCGGCCTTCAGAAACTCTCGAAGAAGGGATTTCAAGGTAATCTGCAACTCTTGCTGCTGTCATCGTAGGGCTAGAACCACAGGCATGATCTAGCAAACGCTTTGTATCATCGAAACTAAGTTTTTCTGATCTAGACATAGTTAACTCCCTCTGTGCTTGTGCTTGTGCTTGGGAGTCAATGTAATGCAAACCGCATGGTTTAAAAATACGAATATGACGTAATTTTATTGTAAATAGTTACAGATGAAATTTTTCCTGTTCACTTATAACTATTTTATTAACGGTGCAAAACGCTTTATTAGCAGCTCTAGGGCTTCCTTTCTTTCATCAAAATAGTCATGAATATTATAAGTCCTCTCTATACCTGGAATTCGATGATTCATACAACGCTCCGCGACATGACCAGGAACCGCGAGAAACCCCAACTGTGTCCGAAATGTTCTGCGCAAATCGTGAACGGTGAAATGATCAATTTCTAGCTTTTCTTCTTTGAAGAGTTTGGCTATTGCTGCATTCAAGGTATCTGGGGATACATGCCCATTCCTCTTGCTAGAACGTCTACGCGGAAACACATATTCTGATCCAGCAGATCGATACTTCAGCTCACAGAACCATTCCACAACACACTCAACAAGAGGAATAGTAATCGAATCGCCATTTTTACTCCTGTGTTTAGGAATCACCCAGAGACCCTTTTCGAGATCGATCTCAGACCATTCAGCAGCAATTAGCTCTCCTTTACGGACACCAAGGCATAATAAAAGAGCCACGGCAAGATAGTTATCGCGTGTGAACTGATCAGTATTGTTTCTGAAAACCTCAAAGAGATGCTGAACCTCTTCCAAAGACAGCGCCCTATCACGGCTTTCTTCAGTACCTCCAGCATCAACATTGCGGAAAGCTTGGGCGGGATTATTCTGGATTAGATCAAGCTTAATACCGTGATTGAAGATCTGCTTACAATACGCCAGAGCATCATTCGCGATAGTAGGCCGATTACTTCTCGCAATTTTAGTGATCACCCCTCTGATATCTCTCGCGTTAACTTGATCAAGAGATAGTTGTCCAATGCTGGGCGCTATATCTTTCTGGTAAACACGTTCAGGGATTCCTGGATGCTTCAATCGACGCTTACAATCTTCTAACCAATCTTCAGCAAGATCATCAACTGTATTTACCTTGGCTAAATGATCCCTCTCCCGTTCAGCTAGCGGATCAATTCCCTTCTTGGCTGCAGCCTGAATCTGTGCTGCTTCTCCCCGTGCATCGGCCAGAGTGATGTGATCGGGAGCACCAATAGCATATCTCCCTAAGGTTATTTCACGGCGTTTAGAGTGCGCCTTGTAACGTACAACCCACGTTCCCGTACCTCCTTCACTTACCCGAAAATAGAGACCCAACCTGTCACCTGTGTTGTGCCTACCAATTTTCTTTTCCCTAAGTAACTTCTTGATCTGTAAGTCGTTCATAGCATCCCAAACGAAAAAGGGTGACAGAAGACTCAATCCTAATGACTTTAGGCCTCTCTTGTCACCCTTTCTGTCACCCTTTTTGGTGACATATAGCGAATTAATGTGAAACTATCTGAAACAGCTAATCTATATAACCACTTGTTTTTGTTAAAATAAAAATGCTTAATAACACCCCATGAAACATCATTCGATATTCTGGATCTGCTCCCGCATCTGCTCGATCAGAACTTTGAGTTCCACCGCACACTGAGTCGTACTTGCCACGATCGATTTTGAGGAGAGTGTGTTGGCTTCGCGGTTCAGTTCCTGCATCAGGAAGTCGAGACGGCGGCCGATTGGACCTTTCTGTTTCAGGACACGACGTACTTCCTGCACATGTGTATCCAGACGATCCATCTCTTCATCCACATCGGCTTTCTGTGCAATCAGGGCGATCTCCTGCTCGATACGGGCTTCGTCCAGTTCAGCTTTGAACTCTTCCAGACGCTGATTCAGGTTATCACGCTGGTTTTGCAGGATCTGTGGCATCTTCTCGCGGACTTCCGCAACAATTTCGCTGATCGCGTCGAGGCGCTGATTGATCAGATTTGCCAACTCAACGCCCTCTCGACTGCGCCCTTCCAGCAGATCTTCCAACGCTTTTTCGAAGAGGGTTTTAGCCGAGTTTTTCACCAGATCCATATCCAGTTTTACATCCTGCAGGACACCGGGCCAGCGCAGTAATTCAAGAGGCTCAACCGGCTGATGTTCCTTCAGCATCCCCTGTAAGGTTTCCGCTGCCTGTATTACCTCTTGGGCATAACTCTCATTAACGACAAGTTGCTGAACTTTTGCCTCGGGATTAAAACGCAGAGTACATTCAACCTTGCCTCGACTGAGGGTTTTACGCAGTTTCTCACGCAAAAAACCTTCCAGTTCTTTGAGGTTTTCTGGCAGACGCAGATGGGGCTCCAGGTAACGGTGATTGACTGATCGAATCTCCCAACTTAAAGATCCCCATTCATGCTCGGCTTCCTGTCGAGCAAAAGCTGTCATGCTGCGTGTCATATTGATCCATTCTCGATTAAAATGCGTGTTAACGGTAATTGTAACAGTCTGGCCCGGCAGTGCCACGCCAAGGCTGATCAGAATATTGATAAAGGACAGGCATGAGCTCATCTATCTCAGAACAGCTGCAAACACTTGGTATCAAAAAACATCGCCCAAGCGGTCGTGAGAATGACCAGATGCGCGACGTGAAGATCACCCGTAATTTCACTAAACATGCAGAGGGTTCGGTGTTAGTTGAATTCGGCGAAACCAAGGTCCTGTGTACCGCGACGGTTGAGCGTGGTGTTCCCCGTTTCCTGCGGGGCTCAGGTCAGGGGTGGATTACCGCTGAGTACGGTATGCTTCCGCGTTCAACGACAACCCGCAACGCACGTGAAGCAGCGAAAGGGAAACAGGGCGGACGTACAGTTGAGATTCAGCGCCTGATCGGAAGATCACTGCGGGCCGCTCTGGATCTGAATAAGCTGGGTGAGAACACGATCACGCTGGATTGCGATGTTTTGCAGGCGGATGGTGGCACCCGTACAGCATCGATCACCGGTGCCTTTGTCGCCCTGCAGGATGCGATCAATGTACTGAAGCAGGATAAGAACGGTGCAATGAAAGGCGATCCGATGAAACAGGCAATTGCAGCCGTGTCTGTCGGTATCTATGAAGGTGAGCCGGTACTTGACCTTGATTATGCGGAAGACAGCAAAGCTGAAACGGATATGAACGTGATCATGACCAGCAACGGCGGTTTTATTGAGGTTCAGGGTACCGCTGAAGGTGCACCTTATACACAGGATGAGCTCAATGCGATGCTGGAGCTTGCGCGCAAAGGGATCTCTGAGCTGATCGAGCTTCAGAAAGCAGCGCTGGCTAACTAAACTCAACCCTCCTCTGAACCATTAAAAAAGGAGCCTGCTGGCTCCTTTTTAGTATCTTATTCTAATTGAGATCAGATTTCGTAATCGATAATCACCGGTGCATGCTCACTAAACATCTGATCCCGGAAGATCTGTGCATTCTTAATCGTTTTACGCAGATTCGCAGTCGTAATCTGGTAATCGAGACGTGCCCCTTCATTCAGCTTACGCGCACGATTGTAATCGGGCCACCAGCTAAACTGCCGTTCTGCTTTGTTGATCTGGCGGAACGCATCAACAAATCCCATCTCTTCAAGTATCTCCGCCATCCATTCCCGCTCTTGCGGCAGAAAACCTGACACAGTCTGGTTAGCATACCAGTTACTCAGATCAGCCGGTTTATGTGCAATATGGGTTGTGCCACAGAAGATAAATTCCCGGCGTTTGCGCAATGTTTTATTCATATGGGCCAGAAAATCTTCCATGAACTGCTCTTTCTCTGCCTGTGCTTCAGCACTTTTTAGCCCTGAAGGTACACAGAAGGATGAAACACTGACATGCTCAAAATCTGCCTGGATAAAACGGCCATGCTGATCACACAGTTCAAACCCCAACCCTGTCATGATCGCTTTAGGAATCTCCCGGGTGTAGATCGCAACACCACTGTAACCATCTTCCCATGCATCAAAGAAATAGGGATAGTAGCCCTCGGGATGATAGCGCTCATCATCAAGCTGATACTCTTTTGCCCGTATATCCTGCAAGCAGACAACATCAGCATTCTGCTGAACCATCCAGTCGAAAAAACCATTTTCTGTGGCTTGTTCAAGGCCTTGTGTATTGAAGGTGATGACGCGCATAAAACGTGTTCCTGTCTGAGAACAGACCAATGACAGATTGATATTATTTTTAGCGAAGGTCGAATTGTATAGGGAAGTGAGCAAAATTGAAATTTTTTGCTCACTTGCGCAAACATGGAGCACAACGTAAAGCACTGGTAGAATAGCGCCACTTTTTACCTCTATCCCAGCGGAGATTGCCATGCAGGATTACCAGCGCGAGTTTATTGAATTTGCTATTGAACAAAATGTCTTACGCTTCGGCGAATTCACGCTAAAATCCGGCCGTACCAGCCCCTATTTTTTCAATGCAGGCCTGTTTAATACCGGTACCGCTTTAGCCAAGCTCGGACGCTTCTATGCACAGGCGATCAAAGACTCTGGGGTCACCTACGATGTACTGCTGGGCCCTGCGTATAAAGGTATCCCGCTGGCAGCGACCACCGCTGTCGCTCTGTCAGACCATCATGGGGATGATGTGCCATATGTCTTTAACCGCAAAGAAGCGAAAGCTCATGGCGAAGGTGGAACGCTCGTGGGTGCACCCTTGGAAGGTGGCGTGATGATCATCGATGATGTGATCACTGCCGGCACTGCGATTCGTGAGGTGATGGAGATTATCGATCAGGCCGGCGCTAAACCGGCCGGCGTTGTGATCGCTCTCAACCGTCAGGAAAAAGGCAAAGGTGAACTGTCAGCGATTCAGGAAGTAGAGCGTGACTACAAGATGCCTGTTATCAGCATCGTCAGCCTGAACGATCTGATCGAATATCTGACTGCACGGGGCGATATGACGACTGAGCTTGCTGCGATCCGTAAGTACCGTGATGAATACGGAATTGATGCATAACGGCATCACTCAGGGCAGTGCTATTGCGCTGCTCTGATAACCACTCTCCTCGAAGCACCATCTAAACCATCCCCACCGCAATACCCGGTACTGTCAATCGTCCATAACTGCCCTTCCGAGGAATTCACCAGACGATAGAACACCTCTGCACGACATCCCTTCAAACCTGCGATATCAAAGGTGGCCGTCGCTGTGGGGCCTGGCCAGTAGTCCCATAGGGTCGGATCGCTCCCCACTGCAGCTGATGCACTACAACCGACAGCACCGCTCTCAAGGCAAGTGAGCTCCAGTTCAATCCCTGATTGAGCGGCAGTAATCGCCCTGGCACCCAAAAACTCCTGCACAGTCACATCCTGACTGATCGCATAAAATCGCGCCATACCGGTAATAATGACCGCCAGAACAGTGATCACAAAGATCGCAGAGACCAGACCTAGACCGGTTTGATATCGGATTGGCTTATTCTTCAAAGCAGATCTACGGTACATTTCTCACCTGTACCTCAAACTGAACCCTGATACTCTCCTGAGTCGTATCCGCTGCTGTTAGTTGTTGATCCTGTACAAACAGATCAAACAGAACTATCGCGTTTCGCAACAGGGTTGCTGAGCTGTAATTAAAGGGGGCACTTCCGGTTGGGGCGACAATATCGCTGGCTAACAACGCCGCCTGAGGTTCCGTCAGATTCGCTAACAACCCTGCGCCATCCGGTTGATTCACAGCAAAGCTATAGCTGCTGCCAGACTGCCCCTGAAAACGGTACAGATCACTCCCCACCACACAGAAACTCACCGGTTCATCAACAATAAAGAAGCGCTTTGCAGGCGAGTCTGCAGGAAAAGCATGCGCCAATGACAACTGAAGATTGACAGCACCTGAAGCGGATTCCAACACATTACCGGCGCTCATCTCAGAAGAGATAATCGCCCAGCTATCCAGATCATAGATCGGATTATTGGTTGCTGGCCGGGCTGGCTCATCAGCCGTGTTGGTATCGATCGGGTAAACAGCGATCCGTCCCTGTGGAGGCTCAACCGCAAAAGGAACAATACTGACCGTTGTTGAGGCCGCTGAGGCAGATAAGGGTACGGATATATAGCGAGATGCCGCCAGCGCCGGAATAAACTCCAGACAGCTACCCGCTGCATTCACACGAATGCTGTTCGGCAGGGCATTGCGGATCTCACGTGCCATTCTCTCCACTGCTACGCGCGCAGCTGATGACAGCTGATCTCTGCGTGTCAGGTCCGCGTATCCCTGCATCGTCGAGCTGATAAATCCCACCGTTACCAGTGAGATAATACCCAGCAACGTAATCACTACAATCAGCTCGACTAAGGTAAAACCTCTGCTCAACCGCATCAGTAATTACCCCGCAGTGCACTGAACTGTACCGGGCTCTGTCCGGTATTCGCAGGTGGTGTGACCGTCACGATCACCTGTTTGACCAATTCACTCTGAGTCACGGAAAAGTAATCAGCACCCGCATACTCCACCTGAACGCTCACCGAATACCCGGCATATGACTTAATTCCTCCTGGCGTGATCAGGGAGTTGAATAAGCCCACCGCATTCTCAGTCAGGTTATGGTAATCATCAACATCATCAAAGGTGGCCCGCGTCTCCCCCGTATCGGCTCCCAGATCCGCTGCTGGCGTACATGGACTGCAAACCGGGCTTCCCCCTATCGGGGTCAGCTCATCAAAACGTCGTGAAAGAATCTCTTCGAGGTATGCCTGTCCAAGGTAGGAGACTTTGGTTTGCCACATCACATCAGCACTGTGCCGGGAGATGTTACTCCAACCCGCAATCGCAGCGGTCAGGGCAATCGCAATGATCACAATCGTGATAATCACCTCAACCAGTGAGAAGCCTTTTTCAGCGACAGGTCGATGCATAACTATACCCTGTCAATGAGAGACAGAAGTCACCGCTGCCATCTGCAAACTGTAAACTGCTATCAACCTGCTGAGCACTTCCGGGGAAACTCGCCTCCGACGTTAAGACAACATTAGTCTTAACCCGCACCATATCCCCTAACTGGTTAAACAGAATGACCAAGTTATCGCTGGTTCCGACCGAACCGGCCACAGCCCCCCCTGCAGCAAGAGAAACATTAAAATTGAGCATCGATGGCGCAGATATCGGTGTACTCAATTGTGTCGGCGTGATGTCGGTTGGTGGGTTGCCATCACTGCTGTCGGAATCGATCAGCAGCTGTAGCTGCCATTGTGTCTCAGCGGGTCGGGATAACACCCAGTAGACAGAGGATGCATGTTGCGCCAGAGCGGTTTTCTGCGCCAGTTTAAGCGAACCCAATATTGAGCTACGTAAAGAGGCAGATTCAAAAGTGGAGGTATCTGAAAAGCGGGGGATTGCCACTGCGGAGAGAATACCCAGCAGAATAATAACCACAATAATTTCCACCAGCGTAAACCCCCGCTGGTGAAAACGTGGGCCGACAGGCGTTTGTGTGACTCGACCTGTACAGCCCATGATTTGCTTAGCTGTCTACACCAGAGACCGTTACGTTACCGTTAGAGGAATCGTATTCGATCTCACGGTCATCACCATCCGCATTGGCTTTACGGTAGGTGAAGGTACAGTTTGTAGTCGCTCCTACGGCCTGATACTCGATATTATTATCTGCCGCTGGCGCTGCTGTTGAAGCAACAGGGCGGGATCCCTGAAGCACATTGTCCCAAACGTCAACACACTCAGCATTGGTCAAAACAGCGGTATTCGTCGCGCCTGATGCTCCTACAGGATAACCGGTGCTATTCACCACAACACCAGCAGAACCGTCGAGTTGAACATAATCCAGATCATCCGCATTCTCGACAACAGCTTTAGCTTTCGCCAGAGCAACACCCGCAGCAAAACCACCTGCTGCGCCTTTAACCGCTGCATTATGCGCATCATCGGTCACATTGATAAAACGGGGAAGAGCGACTGCCGCTAAAATGCCTAACAGGGCGATAACAACAACTAACTCGATAATGGTAAAGCCTGCTTGTTTTCTCATGGAACCCTTGCTCCTAGGAATAGATATTCAATTCATTGATTTTTAACAAATTAGATGCCGCTTGTATAGCGGTCACCATCAATCTGCCTGCCATTTAAACCTATGTATAGGCCTAAGTGTCGCTTCCAATGCGAGTCCCCGATTACGACCGGGATGTTCAAATTTCGTCACCAGCCGGTAGATCAGCAGATCCGGCTGTTCAAACTCATTCACTAACTGGCTATAGCGCTTCGCTTTATAAACCAGCCAGTGTTTATCTTTAACGTAATACCATCGCTCTGCAGGATGATCAGATAACTGTGAGAAGTGAACCTCACCCATATAATTGCTGGGCTTATGCTGAACCAGTTCCAGTGGATTTATCTCACTGAATTGATCTTTTTCAACTTCGATCTGTTCGGCATACCAGTTTGCCACCTGTAATGTGAGCTGAGCCTGAATGTTTTTAACCGTTCCCTCAAAGGTGACACGCTCAACATCTTCAACCATTCGCTCTAATCGCTGGTAAGCGATCGCCATCAACACAGAGATCACCAGTATTGAAACCACCAGTTCCAATAGTGAAAAACCACGCTGTCGAGCCTTCACCCGTCCACCCTATCCATTGATGGTCGTACTGAGTTCCCACAGCGGTAGAAACACCCCAAGGGCCAAAACCAGCACCATTCCGCCAATCGCTACAATCAGAATCGGTTCGATCGCACTGGTCAGGTTCTTCAAGTCATATTCCACTTCCTGCTCGTAAAACCCTGCGGCCTCTTCAAGCATCTGATCAACCCGGCCGGTCTCCTCACCTACTGCCAGCATCTGCATCACTAGCGGACTGAACATCTCAGCCTGGTGTGCTGTCTGGGTAAATGACTCACCGCGCTCAATACCTTGGCGCATACCTGCAACCTTCTGACCGATATACTTATTCCCCACGGCATTGGCCACAATCGACAATCCCTGTTCAATGGGGACGCCAGCTTTCAGAACAATACTGAAGGTACGTGCGAACCGACCTAGAATCACTCGGTAGAATATCGGCCCAACAATGGGAAACTTAAGCTTGCGTCGATCCCAGGTCATTCGACCCGCATCTGTTTTCTTCCAACGAACAAAGAGAAAGACGCTTAAGGCGATCGCAGCTAACAGGCTATGCCACCAGTTGACCGTAAAGTCAGATATTGTGATCAGAACCTGCGTCTGCCAGGGCATCGCACCACCAAAGCTTTCAAACACCGATTTAAACGCTGGGATTACAAAAACATTAATAATGGCGATCGCTATTGAGATCGCCACCATCACAAACAGCGGATATCGGGTTGCCTGTTTTACGTTCTTAACTGTCTGTCTTTCCAACTCGAGATAAGCTGCCATCTGCCTGAATGAATCATCCAGCTGCCCGGTGTTCTCACCGACATGGATCATACTGATATACAGTTCGCTAAATACTTTGGGGTGTTTGGCTAACGCCGAGGAGAGCGCATGCCCTTTTTCCAGGTCACCTGCCAGTTGATCCAAAGTCTCTGCCATCAGAGGATTTTTGACCGTATTCGCCAGCCCCCTCATTGCACGAGTAATGGGCACCCCCGCCTTAGTCAGACTATACATCTGTCGGCAAAACATGATCAGCTCATCAATACTGATCTTCTGTAAAAACTTAAGCTGGATATCCTGACTTTTCTGCTTCTGGATCTCAGACGCCTTCTCCTCGATGGTGATCGGCGTGATTCCATCCGCGGTTAACTGCGCAGCGACAAGGGATGCACTCAAGGCGTCAAGCTGCCCTTTGACCTCACTCCCCTCTTTATTTCGCCCACGATAACTAAATATGGCCATTCGATTTCACCCTAGCGCTTATTCCAGCTCAAGATCACTTGCAAGTTCGTGGCTTGATACTTCTGGTGCCGGCGCATCAAGATAGACCGATTCATCCAGTTGCTCAGTTACCCGGAACACCTCATCCAAGGTGGTTATCCCCTCGATCGCCAGCTCCAACGCACTGAACATAAGGGGCTGGTAGTGGGGATCGGTTTTGGCTGCGATGGTGAACGCTGCACTGTCATCACGGCGCAGAGCATCGGCCATCGCCTCATTAATCTCTAACAGCTCAAAAATACCGGTCCGGCCTTTGTAGCCGGTGTTATTGCAATAGGTACAGCCTCGCCCCTTTTGCAGAGAGATCGTATCGAGACCGAGCTCCTCCTCTCGCAGGTCCAACCACAATTGCTCCTGCCCTGTCGGAGTGTAGCTCTCCTTACAGTTATCACAGATTTTACGAACGAGACGCTGTGCCAAAATACCATTCAGCGCGGACGCTACCAGGTACCCTTCGATACCGATGTCGGTCAGTCGCATCGCACTGGATACGGCATCATTGGTATGCAGGGTGGAGAGTACAAAGTGACCGGTCATCGCTGCACGTAGGGCGATATCTGCGGTTTCCTTATCACGAATCTCACCCACCAGAAGAATATCCGGGTCCTGACGCAGTGTGGCACGCAGGACCGTGGAGAAATCTAATCCAATATTTGGATGTACCTGCACCTGATTGATACGTGGCAGGCGATACTCCACTGGATCCTCTACCGTAATAATCTTTTTCTGATGGCTGTTGAGCTCATTCAGGGCGCCATAGAGGGTTGTTGTTTTACCGCTACCCGTGGGCCCGGTAACCAACAGAATCCCATGGGGTTCATGGATCATTTTCCGCAAACGCGGCAGCATTTTCTCAGGGAGACCTACTTTCTCAAGCCCGATTATTCCGCCGGACTGATCCAGCAAACGCATAACCACGGACTCGCCAAACTGAATAGGCAGTGTGGAGATACGAACATCCACACTGTGACCCGATACACTAATATTAAAGCGGCCATCCTGAGGAAGACGTTTCTCAGAAATATTGAGGGACGCCATCAGCTTCAGCCTCAGAACCAGTGCTGACGCGATTCGCTTCTCTTTCATCACGTGCTCATGCAGCACACCATCGATACGCTGCCGAATACGAAGAACGGTCTCATCCGGCTCGATATGGATATCTGAGGCCCCCACCTGAACCGCATCTTCAAACAGGCTTTTCAGGAGTTTAACAACCGGAACATCGACTTCATCAGTTGCGGTCAGCGCTGCCAGGTCAAAGGCATCATCCGCAATCTCCTCATTCAGCTGATCCGCCAGATCTTCAATATCGCTGGTTTTACGATACAGAAGGTCCATAGACTGCAGCAGCTGTGCCTCAGAAACCACCGCCAATTCGATCGGCTTGGGCAAAACGCGCTGCAACTCATCGAAAGCAAAAATGTCCATAGGATCAGACATGCCTACCATAAAGTTGTCAGCATTCTCTTTTAGAACCAGCGCCCTGTAGCGTCTTGCCTGCATCTCGGGCAGACGTAAAACATCATCCTGATTAAATGAGTAGTGAGTCAGATCAACCAGCGGGATATGCAGCTGCTGCGATAGAAACTCCAGGAATTTAGACTCTTCAACATATCCCATTGTCACCAGAGTCTTACCCAATTTCTGGCGTGTCTGTTTCTGCCGATCCAACGCCTCCATCAGCTGCTCTTCAGTGATAACACCGTTCTGAACAAGAAGGTCACCGATTCGAATTTTCATCTTGGGTGCGCTCATGCAGCCCCTTCCTCCTAACGGTCAGCTAACGCAAACATGCGCTGGCGGGCATAATTCTTCAAACCTGAGTCTATCGACGGAATCTTCAGGCCGTTCTGGTAAGCGGTCATCGCTTCCGGGAAGCGCTGTGTCTGTTCTAGCGCATACCCTAACCCAACCCACCATCTAGGGACTTGGCTGTTGTACTTTAGCAACTGGTAATAGATGCGCGCAGCCTGATCGGGTTCCCCTTTCTGCTGGTAAGAACCGGCTAATAGTTCAAAATATTCGCTATCTTCTGACAGAAGTGGGGGTGAGATAGTTAACAGATCGATCACTTTGGCTGGCTCAGATTGCTGTAACCAGATACGGGACTGGAGCTTTTTCAATATCCTGTTTTCACCGTGTAGCTGCAGACTCTTCTTCAGTAAACGTTGTGCTTCAGCCTGTTCACCCATGGAGATCAACACACTTGCCAGTAAACTTCGCTCGCGCTGGGCTGAAGTTGGGGAAGCGGCAATCAGCTTCTCCAACTGATCTTTTGCCTGCTGTAAACGCCCCTGACTGACCAGCTCCCGCGCGCGCTCAAATCGCTGCTGCTGGCTCTCTTTTCTGAGTGACTTGGTCACCGGCTTAACCGTAGTCAGAGTAGATTCAACAACCGGTGAGGGTTTCTCTACGGGTTTAACAACCGGTTTAGCCGGATCTACCCTGCTTTCATTGCGGTGTGCACTCGCTACCTCTGTGGCGGTTGTTTCAGGCGGCTCCAGAGAGACGATTCCCAACACCAGACTGCTGGGATTCTGTTGCACACGCACGGCAAAATGACTTCTCTGTTTCGCCACAAGCGTCATCAATGTCCGACCCGATTCGGTTGTCAGATCAAGGCTCTCGACGATGCTGTTGTCTGTGTTAGGAAGTGACGTTGTAACAGCCACCTCATCGAAGGCCACGGTGATAACCTGTTCATCCTGGCTGAGCACCTGGATATCCGCCGCACCATCCAGTCGCACCACCAGATCCCCCCCCTGCTCAGAGTGGGCCCACAGCACTTCGTTAATCGTCACAACCGGTGTAATGGCCGCTGTCGTTCTCTCTTCAGTGTTTTCCGTAGCCGGCACTTGAAGCGTTTTTTCTGCTCCAGTTACAGGTTTTGATACCACTTTGCTCTCAGGTACCTGAGAGAGGTTATCCTGCCACAGCAACCAGCCGGTCGCGACTAAAGCAAGAATGCCTATCGCCCAGAGAAGATAACGAACGCTCTGGTTAGATTCAGTAGGTTCTGATCGGGCGGCCTGCACTCCAGCCTTGGCTCCGGGCACTGTGGTCTGCTCATTGCGTTTTTCAAGATCACGCAACATATCATTTACTAAACTCATCCACTAAACCTCAGATATGCCAAGGCCGCACTGAGCAGAATCAGGCTACCTAGTACCCCCCACAGAAAGGACACCGGTGTTACCGGTGCAGAAACACCCTGCGTATCTTCAATCGCGCGTTTCACATGAGTCCGGTCCACGATCAGATCACCTTTACCATAGGCAGACAACAGTGATTTGTGACTCAGTATATTGATCAATCGGGGAACACCATCTGAGGCTTTTGCGATCAACTTTGCCGCATCTCGCTTAAACAGAGACATCCCCTCAAAACCTGCACGTTGAATCCTCTGATCGATATAGTGCCCAACCGCCTCTACATCTAGATGCTTCAACTGGTAACTGAAGGTAATTCTTTGCAACAACTGACGCAGAGATTTTCGGGACAGAAGCTCATCCAGTTCGGGCTGACCTAACAGCACTACCTGAAACAGTTTGGATGATTCGGTTTCCAGATTGGTCAGTAGCCTGAGGGCTTCGACCGTTTCTTCAGGGATCGCCTGAGCTTCATCGACCAAAAGCACAACCTTTCTCTGCTCCTGAGCTAAGGCGATCAAACGGTGATTGATCGCATCGAGCAGCGCAAAACTATCCATCCCCTGCACATCAATACCTACCTCCTGTGCAAAGCTTTTGCGAAACGCATCAGGGCTAAGCTGTGAGTTGGGTATGTAAGCCGTTACATACTGCTCATCATCCAGTGCATTGAGCAACTTCCGGCATAACAGAGTCTTCCCGGTACCGACCTCGCCCACCACTTTTACAAAGCCATCCCCACCTGCCAGGGCTACCATGATCAGGTTCAGCGCTTCCTGATGGGTCGGCATATTTAGAAAAAAATGCGTATTGGGCGTCAGCGTAAAGGGCAGCTCTGTTAATCCAAAGTGCTCGGTATACATCTGTTACTTCACCTCAGCGGTTGACTGAAGGCTCTGAAATGACTGCAGGCTTCGTTTGAGTTCATCCTGCAGATTATCCTGACTGGCAAGAATCGGGCGTAGCATGATCACCAACTCAGTTTTGCTACCACTCTTTCGCTTTTGTTTGAACAGATTACCAATCCCCGGAATATCTCCCAGCCCCGGTGTTTTGGCTTCTACATCGGAATCAGTTGATTTCATCAGCCCGCCTATCACAATCACCTGTCCGCTATCAGCACGGACGATGCTATCCGACTCGCGAATAGAGCTCAGGGCCAGTGGAATATTAAAATCATCACTACCAACACTGATCTGTTTCTGTTGGTCAACCACCTCTGAAACAGTCGGATGAATATGCAGGACAATATCACCATCAGCACTGATCTGCGGTGTAACATCCAATGCGATACCGGAGAAGAATGGGGTCAACTCAATACTCGGAGAGTTCGTGGTACTGGTACCCGTTGTTGTTGTATTCTCTACTTCCGTAACAAAGAACTCATCGGTACCGACTTTGATCACCGCTTTTTGGTTATTCACGGTAGAAACCCGAGGACTGGACAGCACCTGCACATCACCCTGACTACCCAACAGTTCGATTACTGCGGTAAAGTCGCCCAGGCTGAGATCCGCTTTAAAGATGCCAGCGATATTATCTTCATTGCTCAAACCAACGGAGGATTGGCTGAATAGCGCGGTTTTACCCGTACCCGGCTTACCCAAAACAGACCAGTTAACACCCGACTGAAATCCATTATTCAGCGTTACTTCAAGGATTTTCGCCTCGATGATCACCTGACGATGCAGGATCAACTCAGCCTGCGCCAGGTACTCCCTGACTGTCTCCAGCTCACTAGGCAAAGCCCTGACCACGATAACGCCGGTTTGTGGCGTGACAACTACTTTTCGTCCCTCTCCGGTTACGATCGTATTGAGTGTGGTCTGCAAATTACCCCAGAAATCGGTCGACGTTTTTGTACTGATTCGAGTGCCGATCACCTCTTCGCTACTGGAGTTATCACCCGAGGTGCTGACTGAGCCAGCGCTGACCTGAGTATCGGAGGAACCATCACGTTGAATATCGAGGTAATTGATCTGAAACAGCTCAGTTTGCAAAGACGCAGGTAGTACCTGATAAAGATTCCCATGGCGCTTATATTCGTAGCCATAGACCCGTTGCACCGCCTGCATTACCTCATCAACCGTGACCGATTTCAGCTCCAGAGATACGTTACCCCCAACAGCCTCATGCACAATCATATTGTAAGGCGTGCCCTGAACCAGTCCCATGAAGAAGTCGCGTGCACTCAGGCTTTCAGCACTGATATCAAAACGCTCTTCATGAGCTGCACTAAGCTGGTTAAGGTTCAATGGAGGTAACAGTACAGGTGCGGCTGGAGGATCAACACGAGCGCTCCGTTTCTGATTATCGGACAACGCCTGCTCAATCGTTTCGACACCGACCTCTGTTGTCGTTTTATCCGCCACCGGAGCCAGACTCTGACAGCCGGAAACGAGAAGAGCGCCGCTACATAGAAAGATACTAATCAATTGCTTCATAATAGTTCCGTATTATTTCCCGCTCTTCACTTTACTAAAACCAACATTCTGCAATAACGGGATCAGCTTTTGCTGCGCCCCAATCATAAGGGTGACGCCATCACGACTGATCGTAATCACTTTTGCACCATCAACAGAATCGCCCACAGAGACCCGTTGCCCATTAACAACTGCCCTGCTTGCTGTTTTGGCCACACGTAGCCAGCTCACTTGATAACTCTCCGCTGCTTTAACCACAAGGTTGTTCTGATAGCCAGCAACAGGACGGGTTGGATCTGCAGGAAGAGGCGCGCCATATGTTATTGGGCATGCCACGATAAAGAGCAAGCTTGTAAGATACTTAAGCACCTAACCACCCCCTCTCTGTACTCAGGGTGTGCACCCTGATTTTGATCTTAGCTGTGGGATATTCTGACACTTGATACTCAAGCAGATCCCAGAAAAAAACACCATCCAATGCCTCTACAACCTGCAGGTAGTCGTATAACGCCTGATAGCTAGCCTCTAACTCAATTTCGAAAGGGTGAAGATAGATAAGCGCCTGAGGTTGATCAGACTCTTCACTCTCTGCACCTAAGGATATGGTTTCAACCGGTAAACTACCTGCCCTTAGTAATGTCACTCCCGAAGTAGGAGACAGGACTGAACGTAATAACGTCAGCATCTTATCCGGCGCCACAAGATGATCTGATGCGGACTGGATCTCGCGATCCGCTGTCTCCAGCTCAGCCCTTAACCGTCTTAGTTCTTCACGCGCTTTAACATTGGGATCAACCGCTTTCTGACTCTGTAAAAGCTCCAAAACCTGAGTCTGGCTTTTCAGTTGCGACTCAACGGTCTCAATTTTACCGGGCATACTCTGAACCTTAAGCAGTGCAGGTTCAATCAATGAAACATACAGCAGTGCTGTAATCCCTGCTATCACGGTAATCAGAATGAGCAAACGTTCACGCTGAACCAGGCCCTCCCACCTCTCTGAATAAACTTTCCAACCTTTACTCATGGAACGGTAACTCTGCAATAGCGTTAAATTGGACGTTTTCCGCTTCGGAATCGACTGCTAAGCTGTTGATCTGCATGCCGGCAAGCGCATCTGTTTGAGCCATAGCATCTATCAAAGCGGGGACTTGAGCCCCTTTCATTGCTTTACCATGAAATTCAAAAGAACGAGCATCAGCCACAAAACTGAAATAGGTTAACCAGCTTTCGGGCTGGGATGAGTGAGCCAAAGCGGAGAGATAACGAGAGAACGGTGTCACCACCTGAGGGTCAACACCCTGCAGAAGTGAACGTAGATATTGTCGGTCATTAATAGCATTTTTTAACCGCTCCTGTTCAGCAACAATTTCGGGTCGCACATGACGTTTGGAAAAGCGTTGCTGTTCAGCCAGGACCGCAGCATCAGTTGCCTGCTTACGTGCGTTTAATGCGGCAAGTTGATCTTCCTTCACCGACGCATAATAGGAGAGGCTAGCGCCAAGCAACGAAAGAATCACCACACAGCCTGTGAGAATTTTAATGGAACCACTAAAGCTAAACGCATCGAATGGCGTTTTACTTTGAGCAGGGTCGAAGAGATTGATCCGCTGCTTCATTGTACAGAATCCCCTCGGCCTAAATCAGTTCTTAAGGCGGCAGCAATCGCAACCGTTGTGTACTGCTGTAGCTCAGGAGTTAATTCAACCTTAGAGAGTAACAAACGGTCAAGATCGAGAGAGTGGACATCCAGTGGCAGACTCTGTCGTAATTCATTGAGCAAGGCCGAATCATCGGGCTGGACCGGCATGACCAATAACCGGACACAAGGAGGTTTTCCAACCTGACTCTCGTAGTAGTCCAAAGAACGTTGCAGTTCAAGTACCGCAGATGACTCACTGCCTACTTCAGTGGATGATAAGTGATATGAAACATGGCGTGAAAAATATAGCGCACCTGACGACAACAGGTTGATCGAACTGCCCTGCTGATCGATTGAAAACACCGCCAGCCCAGCTTCACTGTCAGCCAGATCTTCAGTTAAGTTCAGTAATGCCAGTTCGGGAACATCAACAGCGATCGGCACCAGTTCATGTGTTTTACACCATTTAACCAATTTATCGACTGATGCTTTCTGGGCCACAATCACGTAGAGCATCTGCGAACGACCACGGTATGCATCTTCAGGCAAGTCAATATAATCGATCGAGGCTTGTTCAACATCAAAACTGATTAAATCTTTAATCCGCCAACGCAGGGCCTCTTTAATCTCATTCTCTGGTACATCAGGACGTTCAACAAGTAGCAATTGATACTCGGAGGCGGGTAAAACAACAACCGTCCTACAGTTCTCAAGTTGATGCTGGGAGATATACTCACGCAGAGCCGGCAGATCTGAATATGATTTAGAGGTAGGGAAATACTTGCAGGTCAGCAACTCAGGCTGGCTCTTGCCATCCGTAATATGCGCAACGGCTACTCCCCCTTCGGTAAATACCAGAGAGGTAAGCCCTTTAGTACGGGACTTTTTTTTCAGCAATGAAATCAACAACTAACTCCCTGGGCAAGTATTAGCATATAACCTACAAATCTACCGAGCTTCGGCCATCGTTTCAATGACTCAAATACAATAAACCAGAGTTTGGCTACAGACTGCTACCATAGAATTAGTTATTCCGTCGAAAGGGGACCTCTGAAGCAAATATAGCCCCACATCCATGTGGCGCTACGTACTGATATTGTATCAACCGACGATACAAACACCGTGGTCAACATAGTGGATTGTACCGGTTACGCCACTAGAGAGGTCACTGAGATAGTAGAGAGCCGCGCCCCCCACTTCTTCTTTAGTAGGCAGTTGATGATCAACCGCTTTCTGCTTGTTGTATTCAAGCATCGTTTCAAAATCTTTAATACCACCGGCCGCACGGGTCGGGATAGTTCCGGGAGAGATAGAATTAACCCGAATTTTCTTTGGCCCCAGGTCACGGGCAAGGTAACGTGTCGCTGCCTCAAGTGAAGCTTTTGCACAGCCCATGATATTGTAATCCCCTGTCGCCAACGCGCTTCCCAGATAGGAGAAATTGATCAGGGAACCGCCATTAGGCATTAGCGTTTTAGACTTGGATGCCATCTCAATGAAGGAGTAGCACGAAACATCCATAGCCTGAAGGAAGCCTTCCCGTGAACATTCGGAGATCGGCGAATGCAGATCCTCCAAGGGACAGAAGGCCAAAGAATGAATAAGGCCATCAAAAGCCCCCCACTGACGCTCTATCTCTGCAAAGACCTCATCCATCTGACCCGGAACTGTCACATCAAGCGGCATAAAGATGCTCGCTTCCAGCTCTTCTGCTAACGGGCGTACAAAACGTTCAGCCTTCTCATTCAGATAAGTAATTGCTAACTCTGCCCCTTGCTCCCGAAGCTTTTTAGCACAGCCGTAGGCGATACTTTTATCGTTGGCTATGCCGACAATTAGAATCTTTTTATCTGTCATCAATTTATTGGACATCTGCTGATCCTGAATACTGGTACATTAAATGGGCTTATTTTACGCAGTTGCACAATACAAAGGTATGACAAACCGGAAAATCGGTTGGTATCAGTAAGAATTATTTTTTATAAGTGATATTTGTTGAGTAATAGCTAAAACGAAAAAGCCCCGATCACTGGGTGACCGGGGCTTTCTCTTAATTAAATGCTTGGCGATGACCTACTCTCAC
>NZ_CANMIR010000008.1 GCF_947498015.1 uncultured Neptuniibacter sp. | reverse complement strand
GGCGTGTAGCTCAGTTGGGAGAGCGTCGCCCTTACAAGGCGAATGTCGGGAGTTCGAGCCTCTCCACGCCCACCACTTCAGTTCTTATCTTTCCATAGCATCAATAAACCCCTTTGAATTTGCATTTATAACGTTGTATCTTCTTGCTTTCAGAATGATAAATCCGACTAAAATCATATGGTTTTGAGTTGGATTACCTTTTTATTTCACCATTTCCTCATTGATAAAAAAAAGAGCAAGGAATACATGTGAAAAATGTTGATGAAACCGTATTAGTCTCACTGTGCCCAGATCCGGTGATCGGTGTTGATGGGGCAGGTGTTGTGCAGTTATTTAATGCTGCAGCGGAAAAGTTGCTGGGCTATTCGTCAGATGAAGTTGTTGGGGTTTTGAATATCTCTAAAATCTATCCAGGCTTGGATGAGGCGCGCTCAATTAAGAAGCTCCTGTTTTCTGATCTCTATGGTGAAAGCGGTAGCATTGAGGGATATGAAACCAAACTGTTGAGAAAGGACGGTAGGCAGGTGCCTATTCGTTTATCTGCAGCAATTATTGAGCATTCGGAAGGGAGCAGCATCGGCTTTTTTCATGACCTGACTGAGCGTCAGGATCTTGAACGTCAGTTACATCGTTTATCTGTAACCGATGAGCTGACCGGTTTATATAATCAGCGCCATTTTTATAAGATGATGGCGAAAGAGTTGGATCGTGCTAAGCGGTATAAGCACCCTTTGAGCCTCATCTGCTTTGATCTTGATAACTTTAAAAAGGTAAACGATTCGTTAGGTCACCTTGAGGGAGACCGTGTGTTGCGGGCCATCGGTGATATTTTGCGCGATACTCTGCGAATCTGTGATGTTGCTGTTAGATACGGTGGTGATGAATTTATGGTGTTATTGCCTGAGACTGAGATCCAGGCGGCTTCGAAGACGGCTGAACGTATCAGAACAACATTCAATGCGAATTGCCCTCACTACTCTGATCAGGTAACGGATTCACTGGTTCATGTGTCGATGAGTTTAGGGGTGACTGAAACTAATGGTGCAGAAAACCCTGACCAGATAGTGCAACGTGCAGATCTGGCTATGTATGAATCCAAAAGCTCAGGCGGGAATAGTACTGTTTTGATTAAGCAGCATATTGGGAATGTGGTACAGGCTGAAAGTGCCTGACTCTGTAACTTTCTGATACCAGATGATGCAGTTATTGTTCTTCTGCATCATCTGAATATTCATCATCGTCATATTCATCATCGTCATATTCATCGTTATTCAGGTGAATTAGCTCTTCTATATAATCTTCCATATCTACCTCCTAAAATCATTCTCTAAATCTTAGGCTCAGGTTGTTAACGTTATATGACAAAAAGTACCCGTTGGGTCAGTTCTTTTGGTAAAGCCCCTTTTCAACTTAACCAGCACCTGCCTGTCATTCGGTTGGTAACGCCCCTCACTGAGGAGAGGGGAATAGAGTTGTGGGTTTTGAGGTTGGATCAGACTGATTCAGTTGTGAGTGGTAATAAGTGGTTTAAACTCAAATATAACCTTCTACAGGCGAGAGAGTCCGGTAGGTCAGCTGTTTTGAGTTTTGGGGGGGCATACTCGAATCACATCCATGCGTTGGCTAGAGCAGGTTTTTTGATGGGGATACAGACGATCGGAGTGATACGAGGGGAGCCTGAATATGCCAATAACCCAACGTTACAAGATGCCATTGAATGGGGGATGAAGTTACAGTTTGTTGACCGGAAAACTTATCGTAGGCGTCATGACACTGATTACCAGGAGTTATTAAGTAAAACATTTGATGATCCAGTTATTATACCTGAGGGTGGGAGTAACTCCTTAGCGATCAAAGGTTGTGCTGAGATTCTATCGGATGAGCTGTTAAGTCGTATCCAGCCTGATCAGATAGTCCTTCCTTGT
The DNA here is from genome assembly GCF_947498015.1 of uncultured Neptuniibacter sp. Classification (GTDB taxonomy): domain Bacteria; phylum Pseudomonadota; class Gammaproteobacteria; order Pseudomonadales; family Balneatricaceae; genus Neptuniibacter. Next base: position 156,642 of record NZ_CANMIR010000008.1, on the reverse strand, counting down.
GGTACAGGAGGGACGCTTGCCGGTCTGTGTGTAGCAAATCCTGAACTGAATATTTTAGGTATACCTGTATTAAAGGGAGCTGATTTTCTTTATCAGGATATTCGCAATTTGATTCAAGATGCGGGTATGGAGGATAGTGATAATTGGCAACTTGATCTTGAAGGTCATTACGGTGGCTATGCGAAAGCTGATAGTAGCTTGATAGCCTTTATCCAGCAGATGAACTCGCTTCATCATCTGCCCCTGGAACAGGTTTACACCGGTAAGATGCTGATGCGGTTAATGGAGCGTATTGATGCTGGTCTGTATCCTGAGGGGAGCAGTATTCTGGCGCTACACACGGGTGGGTTGCAGGGTACACGTAGTCTGGAGTATTAGTTGAAGGTGTTTTTTTGCTTATAAATAAGCATTGATAATTGTCAAAAAAATCAGTTAGATAGCTATTAGAATCGATCTCACCCTCACGCAACTGGAGACACAATGGATTATTTTCGAAATATCGGGTTGATTGGGCGCTTGGGCAGTAAGTCTGTCATTGACACGTTAAAGCACCTTATTCGCTTTTTAGGTGACCGTGGACTGAATACGATTCTGGATGAGCGAATTGCCCAAGTGATGCCGGGCCATGAGCAGCAAACCAGTACACAGAAGATGATGGGTGAGATTTGCGATCTGGTTATTGTTGTCGGAGGCGATGGTAGTTTATTGGGGGCTGCGCGTTCTCTTGCACAATACCATGTGCCGATATTAGGGGTTAACCGGGGCAACTTGGGGTTCCTGACAGATATCTCTCCAAATGAAATTGAAGAAAAAGTTGGTGAGGTGCTGGCAGGGCAATATACCGTTGATAGCCGGTTCCTGCTCGATGTGGTTGTAAAGCGAGATGGTGTACCAATCGGAGAGTCAACTGCACTCAATGACTGTGTTTTGCATCCGGGTAAGGCTGCCAGGATGATCGAGTTTGAACTCTATATTGAAGGGCAGTTTGTCTACACTCAGAAGTCAGATGGCTTGATTATTTCAACCCCTACCGGTTCTACAGCCTATTCACTATCAGGAGGTGGGCCGATCATGCATCCAAAACTGGATGCGTTGGTATTGGTGCCAATGTTCCCACATACCCTGTCAAGCCGACCGATTGTTGTGAACGGAAATAGTGAGCTTAAGCTAGTGATCAGTCCAAATAATGGGGCTTATCCTACAGTATCCTGCGACGGTCAGACCGATATCAGCTGTGCGCCTGGTGATACCATCACCGTTCATAAAAAGCCGCACAAGCTGAAACTGTTACACCCCCTCAATTATGATTTCTACAGTACCTGCCGGGAGAAACTTGGTTGGGGTACTAAGCTCGGTGACTAACGTGGCCTGCGATGTTAAAGGGTACGACCTGATCGGTGATGTTCATGGCTGTGGGTTAAGTCTTGAGTTGCTGCTGGAAAAGCTGGGTTACAGCAAGAGCAGCGGTGTTTACTCTCACCCAGGTCGTCAGGTGATTTTTGTGGGCGATATTGTTGACCGCGGCCCGAGGATTCGTGAGTCATTACACCTGGTATACGATATGGTTCAGAGCGGTAATGCTCAGATTGTTATGGGTAACCATGAGTTTAATTTCCTGAGCTATTGTACCCGGGGTAAGCAGGGAAGCGGAATGAGTTATCTTCGCGAGCATAACCCCCGTCATTACAGAATTCTGGCAGAAACTCTGGAGCAGTTTGCAAACTATCCTGATGAACAGGAGATGTTTTTGCAATGGATCAGAGAGATGCCGGTTTACCTTGAGTTTGAAAACTTCAGGGTCGTCCACGCCTGCTGGCACCAGCGATTGATTGATCGATTTGAAGCGGAGTATCCGAATCATGTGATCGATGATCGCTTTCTTCACCGCTCTTCTCAGCGCGGAACGTTCGAATGGGCATTGATGGACCGGCTCTTGCGTGGGACCCATCTTCGCTTACCGGATGGTGAGGTAATGGTGAGCAAGGATGGATATGAGAGACGCTTTTTCCGGACTAAATTTTGGGCAGAGGAGCCTGAATACTATGGTGATGTGGTCTTCCAGCCTGACCCTCTGCCTGAGCATATAGCTCGTATGCCTTTGGCTGAACAAGATTTTAATGACCTGCTTTACTATGGCCCTGAACAGAAAATGTTGTTTATTGGGCACTATTGGCGGGAGGGAGAGCCTGAAACGATAACCCCTAATATTGCTTGCCTCGATTACAGTGCGGTGAAGTATGGAAAGCTGGTTGCTTATCGCCTTGATGATGAGACCACGATTCAACCGGATAAATTTGTCTGGGTTGATGTTCGTACAGAAATTGCTGATGAGCTGGGTCTCTAGGTGATTAAGGTATTTACGGTTCCCTTATCTGAGGACCTATCAGAGTTTGCCGACTTCCTCTGGCAATATGAGGTACCACATCGCGTTGTTGAAACCGAGAATGCGCAGGAGTTGTGGGTTTCACGGACTGTCAGCGCCGAACAGATCCAGCATCTTTATGAACTTTGGCGTCAGGGTGAAAGCCTTGATCATATTCAACTTGTCCGAAATAGATCTTCAAACCCGTCATCAGGATTTGTCTCTGTCGCTAAGCGCTCCTGGTTCAGTTCGGCTTTAATCCTATTGAGTGTCATGGTGAGTTTCCTGGTTGGATTTGGTGATAACTTTGCCATGCTGCGATATTTCACAATTGCTGACATTATGATTAGCAATGATGCGCTCTATAGCTCAGGAATTGAAGGCACAGTCGATAGGTGGGAACTCTGGCGATTTCTGACGCCCATGCTGCTACATTTCAGTGCACCGCACCTGATGTTTAATCTGCTCTGGGTGTGGGTGGTGGGGACCCGTATCGAGTTGATTCATGGGCGCTTGTCCCTGGTTTTGTTGGTCACTTTTGCAGCGGTTGTGTCTAACCTGTCTCAATACTGGGAAACCGGACCAATGTTTGGTGGACTCTCCGGCGTTGTATTTGCTTTGCTTGGTTACGCTTGGGCCTGGGATAAATTCGGTTCGGATGAACGCATTGGATTGCCACCCGCTTTAATGGGGCTGATGCTCTTCTGGTTGGCACTCGGATATACAGGGGTTCTTCAGTCCCTGGGATTTGGGGCGATCGCCAATACTGCCCATCTGATGGGGTTGGTATCAGGTATTGCAGTGGTACCTATGAGAATATTTCTACTTAAACAACGGTCATAATCCATGGATGCAACACAGCTCTCTGCCGACTTGAATGCTCGTTATAACAAACAACTTAACTGCTTGCAGGTGTTATCGAGTGGAAGTGTCGAGGGGCGATATGTTACGACTGCGCTTGGGCCGGTTTGGGTGCTTGAGGCTGGACCGAAAGATGGGCCACCGCTAATCGCACTACATGGATTACATACGCCAGGGCCGTTCAATCTGGAATTTTTCTGGTCACTGGCCCAAAATTTCCGGGTAATCTCTCCTGACATTCCTGGGCAAGCGGGTAAAACGCCTGGTATAGCGCCCTTGCCAGCAGGTCAGGCATATGCGATGTGGCTTGATCAGTTAATGGATGAATTAGCAATCGATGCTTGCCCAATGGTCGGTTTGTCATTTGGCGCGGCTATTTTGTTGGATATGGCGGCTTATAAACCAGAGAGGATTAATCGGGCTTCTCTGGTTGTGCCTGCGGGTTTCTTCCGCCCATTATGGAGACCTCTGAAGCAGTTGGTCATGCCGTTTCTAGGATTTAAACTGCATACGGATCAGTTGCACTTTGATCAGTTGATGAAACCGTTGATGGGTGAAAACTGGCCTGAATTGGAGCGCTATTATTACTCCGTTTTTGAAGCCGGGATTCCGATGACTCTAATCCCCCCCGGGCCTTTCGGTGCGTCAGATCTGAGTAGATTTTCAGCGCCTGTGCAGCTTATTTATGCTCAAGATGATCTTTATTTTGATCCTGATAAGTTGCTAAAAAAAGCGATGCAGGCCCTGCCTTCAATTCAAGAACATCGTTTGATCAATGATCTGCATGTTCCCAGCGAGCAAAATAGGCTCCTTATTCAGGACGATGTTCTGGGGTTTATGCGGAATAAAACCGGGATATGATAAACTGGCACTTGTGCCGATTTGGGACCTGACAGTCCGATTCATAGGAAAGAGAAAGATTCATGAACTACGAAGAACTAATCCAGGCGATGACACCGGAAATGCACCAGTCTCTGAAGCGTGCAGTTGAACTGGGTAAATGGCCGGATGGACGAAAACTCACAGTGGAGCAGCGTGATATCTGTATGCGTGCTGTGATTGCCTATGATATGCAAAACAAACCAGAAGAGGAGCGGGTTGGGTATATAGACCGGACGAAAAAGGACGGTACTCAACATGGTAAGGATCCTCTTGCACCTGACACGATAAAAATCCTCACAGACGATAAAAACTGATGCAGCAACTGGCGTGTGGTGCGTTAAAAAAAATGCGCACAGAACTGGTAGATGGAAAAGTTAACTATTTTCTGCTGGTAGGGGATCAGGAGATCCCAATGAATGATCTGATAGGGCAGCCTATCCGATTAAATTTTCAAGGCTCGATCAACTGCACACACTGCGGTCGTAAAACCAAAAAGAGCTTTAGCCAGGGGTACTGTTACCCCTGTTTCAAAAGCCTGCCTCAATGTGATCAATGTATTGTGAAACCGGAACTTTGCCATTTCCATGAGGGAACATGCCGGGATGCCTCATGGGGTGAGCAGTTTTGCTTTCAGGATCACTACGTTTATCTGGCGAACTCTTCTGGCGTTAAAGTTGGAATTACCCGTGGCACTCAGATCCCCACCCGGTGGATGGATCAGGGAGCTGTGCAGGCATTGCCAATTCTTAAGGTCTCGACCAGACTGCAGTCAGGTCAGGTTGAGCGCCTGCTTGGTGAACATGTTGCTGACAAGACGAACTGGCGAAAGATGCTTAAGAATGATGTTGAGGATCTAAATCTAGCTGAGGTACGCGATCAGCTTTTTGCCCAGTGCCAAGATGGCCTGGAAGCGCTAGAGAATACGCATGGCCTTCAGGCAATCCAGAGACTGAGTGATGCGCAACAGATTGAAATTCATTACCCTGTTTTGACCTACCCAGTGAAGGTCAGCTCGTTTAATTTTGATAAAACAGCTGAAGTTTCCGGCCTTTTACAAGGCATTAAAGGCCAGTACCTTATTCTGGATACCGGTGTTATTAATATGCGTAAATTTACAGCCTATCAGGTGTCTATTTCAGCCTGACAGGGAGCAAGGTACCGCTATGTCTGAACAACCCAACGTTATCTATCTGAAAGATTATAAGGTGCCTGCGTATCTTATAGAGTCAACCGATCTGAAGTTTCAATTGTTTGAGCAGGAAACACTGGTAGGAGCGGAATTACTAATTCGCCGTAATCCTGACTGTAAAGAATCACTCCCCCAGCTTGTGCTACATGGGCATGAAGAGTTAGAGCTATTAAGTTTGCAGGTTGATGAGGCCCTGATTGATGTTGATTCACTTAAGCGTGAGGGTGAACTTCTCAAACTGAGCGATCTGCCTGAGCGTTTTGTTCTGCGGACACAGACTCGTATACACCCTGAAATGAATACTGCACTTGAAGGGTTATACAAATCTGATGGGATGTTTTGTACCCAATGTGAAGCAGAAGGGTTCAGGCGAATTACTTTCTATCCGGATCGCCCGGATGTGATGTCGGTCTACCGGACCACCATTGAAGCAGATAAACAGCATTATCCGGTCCTGCTATCAAATGGTAATCCTGTGGCTGAGGGTGAGCTTGATGAAGGGCGGCATTGGGTAAGCTGGGAGGATCCTTTCCCCAAGCCTGCTTATCTATTCGCTCTGGTAGCTGGTGATCTACAGTGTCTGGAAGGCAGTTTTACAACGATGTCCGGCCGTGAAGTGACATTAAAAATCTTTGCGGAAGAGAAGGACCTCGACAAACTCGACTATGCTATGTCGTCTTTGAAAAATGCGATGAAGTGGGATGAGAAGGTCTATGGTCGTGAGTACGATCTAGATATCTACATGATTGTGGCGGTCGACTTCTTCAATATGGGGGCGATGGAGAATAAGGGCCTCAATATCTTCAATACCTCTTGTGTCCTGGCCAATCCGAAGACGACCACTGATGCAGCATTTCAGAGGGTCGAAGGGGTTGTAGCACACGAATATTTCCACAACTGGTCAGGTAACCGGGTAACATGTCGGGATTGGTTCCAGCTAAGTCTCAAAGAGGGGTTTACTGTTTTTCGTGATGCTGAGTTTTCGGCAGATATGAACTCCAGAACAGTAAAGCGTGTAGAGGATGTGAGCCTGCTAAGAACCGCGCAGTTTGCTGAAGATTCAGGGCCGATGGCCCATCCGATAAGGCCCGATTCGTTTATCGAAATCTCCAACTTTTATACGATGACGATCTATGAGAAGGGTGCTGAAGTAGTGCGAATGGTTCATACCCTGTTGGGGGATAAGCTATTTCGCAAAGGCTCGGATCTTTATTTTGAGCGTCACGATGGTGAAGCTGTCACCACTGAAGATTTTATTCAGGCAATGGAAGATGCTTCCGGTATCGATCTGTCTCAGTTTAGGGCCTGGTATCATCAGGCAGGTACCCCTGAACTACATATTTCAGACCATTATGATGAGACAGCAGGGCGGTATAGTTTAACGGTCAGACAAACGTGTCCGGCGACTCCGGGCCAGGAAAAGAAAACTCCATTTCATATTCCCCTGGCGGTGGGGCTTCTGGGATCTGAAGGGCAAGAGTTCTTGCTTAATAATGGTCAGGCGACAGAGGTGCTCAATGTCATCGAGAAAGAGCAGACGTTTAGTTTTGAGGGGATCAGTGAAAAACCGGTGCCCTCTCTTCTACGGGGCTTTTCAGCTCCGGTAAAGCTGCATTATCCCTACCAACGTGACGATCTCATGTTTCTGATGGCACATGACTCAGATGGATTCTCCCGTTGGGATGCATCACAACAGCTTGCCGTCGATATTATGCAGGAGATGATTGCATCCTATGAGCCTGGCGTTCCTATGGCACTGGATTCCCGTTTGATCGAAGCCTTCCGGGTTGTTTTGACAACAGAGGGGCTGGATAAGGCGATGGTGACAAAGGTCCTAACACTGCCTTCGGAAGCCTACCTTGCTGAACTGGCAGTGGAGATTAATGTTGATGCGATCTGCGAGGTGCGAAAGTTTGTTCGTAAAAGCATAGCTGAAGCACTTGAGTCGCTTCTTTTGAATTGTTATCAGGAGAATAATCTCGACGTAGCTTATTCGCCAGATGCTGCATCTATAGCACGTAGAAGTCTTAAGAATCTCTGTCTTTCCTATCTGATGATGTTGGAAAAAACTGAATACCTTGATTTGGCTACGCAGCAGTACGAACAGGCAGATAATATGACGGATATGCAGGCTGCCTTGCTTCAGGTGGCCCACTCCAGCTTCCGTGAAGAATCTACAGCGTTGTTGGAGCGTTTCTATCAGCAGTGGAAAGATGAAAGTCTGGTAGTTAACCTGTGGCTTTCGATACAAGCTTCCGATCCAACAGAGGGCGCCCTCTCTCGAATTAAAGCACTGATGAACCATCCTGCTTATGATGGTAAGAATCCAAATAAAATGCGCTCAGTGATCGCTGTATTTTGTTCACAGAATTCGGCTAATTTTCATTCTAAAGATGGTTCTGGCTATCTGTTCCTCGCTGAGCAGATTATCGAGCTTAATAAGCAAAACCCTCAGATTGCGTCCAGAATGTTGACGCCGTTAACACGTTGGAAAAAATATGATCAGAAGCGGCAGAATCAGATGCGTGATGCATTAATGCATATTAGCGAATCAGGAGAGCTGTCCAAAGATGTCTACGAAGTGGTGAGTAAAAGTCTGGCGTAAAAAAAATGAAAATTCGCCTTTCGCCGGGGGGACGGATTCATCCACCTCGGCTATACTCGCTTTTGAGTGTAATACGGGCATACTTATTTTGCCCGTAGCGAAGTAACAATAATAACTATACGTATTTTCAAGGATGCAACATGTCACAATTATTGTCTGCTGAAGATAAATTCGATATTCAACAGAATTTTCGTCGTTACATGAGATTAAAAGATAGCCATGAACTGGCTAGAGATTCCTACAAAAACGCAAAAGCGAATAGGATCTGGATTGTTGGCATTATATTGATGCTGTTTGCTTTGGCCTCCGATTTCTTTCTGGGAGCCGCAGCGGGTCTTTTTGGGGTCTATTTCTATAATGTTGTGACCAGTTGGTTAGATGCAAACTCCAGTGATGAGAGTCTTGAAGAGCTGGATCGCTGGTTCCAGTCAAAACGTTTAAGGTTTGAGGGGCGTATACTCTATTTTGCGAATGATGATCTACTGGAAAACCCACTTGATCCCTTCAATGAAGCGAGCTATGCGACACCTGAATAACGGGGTCAAGCTGTGATTGGATAATGCCGAAAAGTACTAACTTTTCGGCATTTTTTGTTTTCAGGGGGAAATATGATCTCTCTTCAACAGAAACGTGCATGGGTTTTTGATCTTGATGGAACTTTGACTCGTCCCGTACATGATTTTACGTATATCAGGAGATCACTCGGGATTCCTCAGGATACTGATATCCTGAACTATATTTCTCAGCAACCCTGTGAAATACAGTGCACATTAAACGCGCACCTCGATGAACTTGAGACCCATTATGCTGCACAAGCACAGCCTGCTGAGTGTGTTATCGAGTGCCTCAATTATCTTAAAGCCCAACAGTGTCGGTTGGGGATTCTGACCCGCAATACGAAAGAGCTGGCCATGCTATCGATTAACGCTATCGGTGCGGAGGCGTTTTTCCAGGCTGAAGATGTTTTAGGGCGAGAAGATACTAAGCCTAAACCTGCCCCTGATGGAATAAATATGCTTTTAAATCAATGGAATGAAAAGTCCGAAGCCGGTGTGATGGTGGGTGACTTCCTCTTTGATCTTCTCTCTGGTCGTGCAGCAGGTGTGCTGACCGTTCATATAGATGAGCGTGACAGGCATTGGCCCGAGGTGACCGATTTCAGAGTTAAAGACCTTCGGGATTTGATCTCGCTCTTTAAATCATAATTGGCCTATCGATTGCATTTATAAATACTGAGAAAGCGTTTGCTTTACTCTTGGCCTTGAATTGAAGCATGGCAATCCGGCCGGGCTTCGATTAAAACTTCTGACCAAAGAGCTATGCTCTTTGGTCTTTTTTTTACCTATGAACAAGAGAAACACTCACCTAATTATGTTGCTGTGCAGCAACTATTTCCACATTAGGGTTGTCAATATCCTTATAGGTTGACCGTTATCAAAAATAGCTATTGCTCTTTGTCTATAGTGAAGTCAGTTGAGTAATCCTAAGAGGATAGATCTATGACGATTATTTCAGAATTACATCAGGATCATGTGAATCTCAATAAGCTACTTATGATTCTTCGGCAGAAAGTCGTGAAGTTAAGAGAGGGTCAGCACCCGAACTTCAATTTAATGGCGGACGTCATTAATTATATAGCGAACTACGCAGACGGTTTTCATCATCCCCGTGAAGATAAGCTATATGAGTACCTATCGAGTAGGGATAGCTTGCTTGATGAAAAACTGCAGAAATGTGTAGAAGATCATTTGACACTTAAACATGCTAGCTTGCATCTTCAGGAAGCGATTGATGGCATTTTGCATGATGCCGTATTACCGATGCAGGAGTTTGCCAACCTCCTTGAAGAGTACGTGCTCTGCCAGACAGAACATCTTAATTTTGAGGAGGGAGAGATATTCCCCTTAATTGAGAAGCTAGTGAGTGAGGCAGAGATGACTAAGCTTGAGGTTCAACTTCCCATGCCAGAAGATCCTTTATTTGGAGAGAAGAGAGCACAGGAGTACATGGAGCTTTATCGGGAACTGATACTTGATTTGAATGATGAAGATTAGCTACGGGTGAATGAGGAGCTATGAATTTAAGCTTCTTTGATGTGATCAGGTTTAATTTTCGGGCAAGGGGCGAATGAAACCTGATCACGGCCATTATGTTTTGACATATAAACTGCCTTATCCGCCGCTCTCAATAACTGATATGAGAGCTTGTCCAGTTGCGTGTTGGTATAGTTATCAGAGTTGTACACTGAAACACCTACAGATGTTGTCATTCTGAAAGGCTGAGAATCTTCGTTTCTAAAGATAATTTTAGACAGCTTCTGCCGCAGATTTTCAGCGACCTCCAATGCCTGTTTTTCACTGCAGTTAGGGAGGAGTATAGCGAACTCTTCGCCGCCATAACGACCAACCGTATCCGTTTTACGTAACTGTTTTCCGAGAAAGAGGCCTACTGTTCGTAGAACCTTGTCGCCTGTCTGATGGCCAAAATTGTCATTCACCAGCTTGAAATGATCAAGATCCAGAAACAGGCAGGCAAGTGGATCTCTCGTCCGACTCGCTCTAGAAATCTCTTTTATGATCTCCTGATCAAAGGAGCGACGATTATGTACTTTAGTCAGCATGTCGATACTGCTGAGGCGGTGTAAATTTTCCTGATTAATACAGTTTTCGATACAGACTGAGATAACTGAAGCTAGATGTTGAATATAGTCATATCGGACGTGCTCAGTATAGCGACTGATATCATTGCTACCCAGATGCAGACTTCCAATCAGGCAGTTATGACGAATCAGAGGGAGCAGGGCACAGGATTGAATTGGGTTATCCGTTATAGGGAAAGCTTCGTCTCTTAACTGTTCACTGGGGCTCCCAACGATTAGTCGATGATTGGGGTAGAGAGAATTCAGAAGGCGTTGGCTTTGAACAAACCGTAATGTATTTCCGTTGGGTGGTGGTATGTAATCATCCAGCAGGCTGCGTGCAGCGTGTTCAGGATCAAAGAGAATGAGATTAACATTACTCAGATTAAAGAGACGTTTAAACTCAATCAGGATGAGATCCAGAAGCTCAGATAAGCGGGAGCATGAGAGTAGACGAAGCTCTACCTCAAAAAAATGGTTCAGGGTCGCCTCATTGCTCTCGGCTTTGTTTACCATCAGCCTGAGCGTACGTCGAAGCTCCTGATTGTCCCTTTCCAGCTCACTAGATCCCATAGATCCCCTTCATCAGGTCACTAAAAATATATCGGCTGCCCGGCAGAACAATAAAGCAGTTTTTCCCATTTTAAGTGAGTTTTTTTAATGAAAGTTTTATCTTTATTATTAGGTGGTTACCTGTTGCTCATATAGTGTTCTACAGTGTCGACTACCGCCTGTGTATGACTATCGACTTCCATATTAACCAGGTCCCCGACCTCTAAATCGGAAAAGGTAGTGAGCGACAGTGTTTCAGGGATCAGATAAACGTTGAACAGGTTATCTTTAATTTCACCGATGGTGAGACTGCAGCCGTTAAGCGCGACAAACCCTTTTGCAAAAATATAACGTTGCCACTCATCTGAGGTCTTGAACCAGATAATCCAGTTATTATCCGGTTTATCGATCGCTGCAATTTCTACTTGCTGGTGGATATGTCCAGATAACAGGTGACCACCAATTTCATCACCGAATTTAGCTGCTCGCTCAAAGTTGACCATCTCCCCAATCTGTAACTGCCCCAGGTTGGTGACGCGTAACGTTTCCATGATCAAATCAAAATTGACTCGATTCTCAGAGAACGATGTCACGGTAAGGCAGGTTCCATTCAACGCAATACTGGCGCCAATCTGCAGGTTATCGCAACTGGCCGGAGGGAGTTCAATCTGAAGTCGCATAAAATCTTCTTTTGTTTCTACTTCAGAAACAACAGCTTTGCCTTGCACAATTCCAGTAAACATTAATGCACTCTTTATATTCGACTAATCTGAAGTCAGATAAATTACGTAAGTAGACTAAGATGATCGTAACAATATTAGTAGCGCTACGCAGTGATATTTTAGGGGTTGGGAATGAAAATTTTGGTGACAGGTGGCACGGGCTTCATTGGACAACGTTTCATCAGACAACGGCTGGAGAACGGTGATGAGGTTAGTTGTCTTACGCGGTTTCCGAATAAGATCGATGCCCTTTTCGAGGGTAGGGTAACCGGTTTTCAAGAATTGCCTGATGACAAACATTTTGAGATCGATGCGGTTGTTAATCTGGCGGGGGAACCCATCATTGATAAGCGCTGGAGCACAGAACAAAAAAAGATCATTCGTGATAGCCGTATTGATACAACACGTAAGTTAATTGACTGGATGACAGACCTGAATCATCAACCTGAGGTGCTTGTGAGTGGATCAGCGATCGGGTTTTATGGATCTCATTCAGAAGGGAAATTATCAGAAGAGGGAGCAATAAACGCTGGCTTTACCCATCAGTTATGCTCTGACTGGGAAGCTGAAGCTTTGCGTGCTGAAACAGATGGCATCAGAGTTTGCCTGATCCGCACTGGCATTGTGTTGGGTGATGGGGGGGCATTGAAAAAGATGCTGCTTCCCTTCAAATTGGGGCTTGGGGGAACAGTTGCTACTGGGCGCCAGTGGATGTCATGGATTCATATTGATGATGAAGTCGAAGTGATTTCGATGCTGCTGACTCATCCTCAACTTAACGGGGTATTCAATCTTACTGCACCTAACGCGGTAACGAATAAGCAGTTTACTCACTCTTTGGCCGCTGCGCTAAATCGCCCATCTTGTATACCGATGCCTGGATTTATGCTGAAAGCTTTGCTGGGTGAAGGTGCTGAATTGTTGCTGGAAGGGCAGCATGTGGTTCCAAAAAAACTATTGGATATAGGATATCAATTTAAATTTGAGAGGATCGATGACGCGTTCAGAGATATTTTTGAGAAAGTTTAGATCAGTTTATAAAAATTTATTTTTTCAGTAGCCAGATCGAGGTCTACATGAAGTGGGATATCAGATGCTCGTCTTCCGTTTGGTTTGAATCGGGAGATGCCGAAGGTGGTATCAAGTTGGATTCGTGTATCTCTATCTTTCCGTCGATCAATGATTGAGCGACGGCGCTCTGTACCTTTATATTGAGAAAAAAGACGCTGTGTATGCCACTCCTGGGCCATTTCCATAGAGTGCATTTCTGGACTGAGCCTTTCACCGGATTGGTTGATCCAGTAATACGAAATCCCAGAGTTGATAAGGTCTCGTATGAGCATCATAACGGGTTACAAGCACAAAGCTGTATATCGAGTGTTGATTATAAAAATCGCACCTAAGTAAATGAATCTATTCTGAGGTGCACCTACCTTGTGAATTATAGTATTTTTGCTTCGAATTTGCTCAAAAAATAAGCAGCTGTTCAGTCTGGGTATGACTTAAGACAGTGAATCCTGCTTTATTTAGAGCGATCCTGTTCTGAGCTTTTTTGGTCAAGGTTTGTAAGGACGCTCAGCGCTTCATCCAATTGTGATTCAATTCGCTCGAGTTTAGCCTCTAATTGGGCTATTCGTTTAATATTTTGCTCCTCTTTCAGAGTTAGTTCGCGCTCATCCTGTTCAATGAAAAAAACAGAGAAGCTGGCTGTTAACATTGAAAACATACCGAGCCCCATCAAAATCAGGAGTGAGCCGAAAATCCTGCCTTCGGTAGTTGCAGGTACCAGATCACCATACCCTACCGTGGTCACTGTCACCCAGGCCCACCAGAGGCCATCGAGTGGTGTTTCAAAGGCGGGGTCTATACCCGAAATGAGCAAGCCAGAGATTATGAGAATGACAAAGCAGACAAACAGGGTGACCCCAAGATTATGCTTAGAGAGCAGATCCCTTGTGTCTTTTGATACTCGAAGAAAGATGCCTATAGTCAGGGCCAGGCGAAGTGTTCGAAGTGTACCAGCGTAAAAGGTATTGACCCCCCAAAGGACAGGAAGGCCTGCCAGTACAATCAGTGGACTCATCCAGTTATGTTTCAGGTAGCGCATTTTGTCATCGACCAGCAATGACATTATGATCAGCTCGCTAAGAAATATTAACCAGATCAACCAGTCCGATGCGAATGAGGTGTAGCGGTTGGTCAAACCTTTTGACTGGAGGTACCAGTCGATCAAGATCCAGATAGCAGCCAGTACCATCGGGCCTTCAAATCTACGCCCCCACAGTTTGGCTTTAGCATTTTCCCGTGAATCTACACCGCCGAATCCTACAATACGCATGAGTGCTGAATGTCGGGAGTATTCCATTATTCGCTCCGATCTCTGATTAACAATGATTTAATAAAAGTTATATAGCTGCGTATTTCAGTTTATTTTCACCAGGTTCGATATCCAGCGCCAACCTATTTTGTCGATCCCTGATCTTTTCAATATTACGGAGTAACAGATCTCCCTGCCATCTTTCAGGCGAAGAGCTATAAAGGTGCTGTTCAAGATCCAGTACCAGGAAATTTAATGTCTGGTTTCCTGCGTATTCACATAACTGCTCAACCGTATGGAGTTCAGGATTTTTCCAAAATGATTGGGCCCACTCAATGAGTCTGAGCTGTGCAATTTCAGGGTCATTTTGTATGCAGGCCATTGTTAGCGCCTGAAAGGTGTTTTTTTCAGTTATTTCAGATGCCACCTTCTGCCTTAACGCTTGCTCCTCTTTAAGCTTGGCCTCTTGTTGCTGATTATTGCCTTTGAGCTTGAGTAAGCGATTAAAGGTGTACAGCCATCCAAGAGAGGTTATCAGGCTAATTAGCATTAAGATCCAGATGAGAATAGGTGGAGAGGCTGAGCTGGTTGCCCCTGTTTGAAGGTGGACCTTTTCTGACACGGGTTGGGCCGCCAAAACAGTATTGTCTGCTTGGGTGTTTACGACAAGGTTGCGGTGAGAAAGCGTCGCTGTCTGGCCTTTATCTGTGAGCGTGTTCCACCATGGAATATCGATCGGTGGTAGTCTGAGTTCCCCGGATGAGTGTGGCGTAATAATAAGTTCTTCAATGCGTTGGCTGATAATACCTTGATGGGTTTTTCGTTCTTCAAGAACGACATTTAACAGCTGTGTATTAGAAGATTCATATGTTAGCGGAGAAAGGGATGGCAGGGCAGCGGCAGGCAACCCCTCCACCTCTAAACTTATGATTCTGCGTATCTCTGATCCTGCAGTAACCTCCTGTTTATCAGCAAGGTTATCTTCGATATAGACCGTTTTTGCAGGTAGCCACAAATTGTTGCTGCTTTGGAATGCGTTAGGAAGTACTGAGAGAAACAGTGCCTCACTGTTGAACTCAATAAGTTTTTCGTTGGGTAAAATGGTAGAGAAAAATATCGGTGAGATCTCTATCTCTCCGGTCTCATTTGGAAAAACGGCATAACTCGATTCTGTAACAGTGTAATTTTGTCCGCGCACCAATTCTGTATATTGTCGCTGTTCCTCCAGTGGTTTGATTAAGGCTGCGGTTGATTCTGGAGAGGACAGGTTAGCATTCAATGGCAGTGGTGCCAGATGGAAAATTTTGGCACGCAATATTGCCTGACTCTGAAGGTACACCTCTTCCTGATCAAGACTCACTTCGAGGTAGATTGCGCGTCCGGTTTCAGCAATGGATGGGTTCTGATTTGCTGGAAGTACCGATAAGGAGAGTGGAAGGCTTGTTTGCTCACCGATAGAGATCGGGGGGATCACCTGCTCTCCCTCCTGCAGGGGACTTAGCAAGAGAATCCAGCGTGTTTTTGCGGACACTTTGCCAGCCGTATGACTGGAGACTGTAACCTGCCGGGTCCCCAGAACGGTAAAATCTGTTTGCAGTGCTCTCAGGTCTGGACGAACTTGAGGGGATTGGTCTGATTCCAGTGTTAGAGAGAGCTTCTCTCCCAGGTAGAGGGTGCTTTTATCAAGTTGAGCTACCACATCTGCATGCAGCGAGTATGGCAATAAAAATAATATGGGGAGCAGGATCCTTAAAAGGCTTTGCAAACTAATCTCTCTTACAACGTTGCCTGTGACACGGTAGACCACCATAAGAACCGGCGGAGCGGATTATGAATAATTATTTCATTATGAGTAATGTTGTTATTCAGATCAATGTGGATACAGGGGTGTAGGGAAATCTTTAAAGCTTTATTACTTAAAGAGGGTAGTTGACGATAGCGGCCATGCTAAAAAGGAGTAATTATAGCGAATAATAGCAATAGGTATAAAGCGCAGTATAAATGGACAACAGTTCCCAGGTTATTTATCTATACTGTTGATTGCTTGGGAAAAATTGAGGGTTAGAGATGGAACGCTACGGATTAGATGAAAAAGAGAATCTTTTAACTTCCCTTTGTCAGGAGCTGACAAATCGATTGCCTGAGAAGCGAGCTGCTGCGCTAACCGAATTTGCCACGTTCTATTATTCTTCTGTGTCTGTCACGGATCTGATGGAGTGGAAACTGGAAGACCTTTATGGATCGACTTTGGCGTGTTGGCAGTTTATCCAGCAGCGTAAAAGGGAAGCGGCCAAAGTTAGGGTTTTCAATCCGGATTATGAACAGCATGGTTGGCAGTCCACACATACGATTATCGAGGTTTTGCAGGAAGATATGCCTTTCCTGGTCGATTCTTTGCGAATGGAGCTGAATCGTAGAAACCTGACTATTCACGCGATCCACAATGCTGTCGTTTCAATGAAGCGTGATGACAAAGGCCAGCTTATCTCTCTGCTTAAAAAGGATAGCCGAGCGAAAAATGCTCATCGGGAATCATTGGTGAGTATTGAGGTGGATAGACATACCGATCATGGTGAACTCAAGTCGTTGGAACAATCATTACTGAATATTCTGGAAGATGTTTCGATGGTTGTTGACGATTTTGAGCCCATGATTGAGCGCTGTGATTTTCTGGCCAAGGGGTTTACTGCGCCGAGTCGCGGTTTAGACAAAAATACCGCTTCTGAAGTGCATGATTTCATCCTCTGGTTGAAGGATCATTTTACGTTTCTTGGATATGATGAATATAAGCTGGTAACAAAAAATGGTAAACAAACGCTCGAAGCGGTCATGGGAAGCCAGCTGGGGCTGTTAAAATTCTGCGATGAGCACTGTCGCTCGGCACTGGTTAACGAGAATGATCGTGATGCTGAGGGTTTTGTATTGATCCCTGAAGCGCTCTCTTTCACTAAGTCTAATCGCCCCTCAAGTGTGCATCGTCCTATCTACCCTGATTACATCAGCATCAAACAGTTTGATTCTAATGGTAGGGTGGCAGGAGAGTGCCGATTCCTGGGGCTGTATACATCCAGCGTTTATATTCAAAGTTCTAAGCAGATCCCTGTTGTGCGCCGCAAGGTGGATGCGATTATGGAAAAATCCGGACTGCATCGCTACGGTCATGATTGGAAAGAGCTACTCCAGATACTGGAGATACATCCACGGGATGATCTGTTTCAAGTGAGTGTTGATGATCTGTACAAGACGGTCATTGGTATCTTACAGATCCATGAGCGTCGGCAGATACGATTGTTTACCCGCCGTGATTATTTCGGTCAGTTCTATTCCTGTCTGGTTTATTCTCCACGCGATATATACAGCACTGATTTCAGACATAAAGTTCAGGCGCGTCTGATGGATCAACTCGGGTGTGACCAAGCTGATTTTACAACTTACTTCTCTGAATCGATTTTGACCCGGACTCAATTCATTCTCAGGGGAGATAATATTGCCGAAAATTTTGACCCTCAAAAGTTGGAGCGATTGGTTCGAGAGGCTGCGCGCAGTTGGTGTGATGATCTGCGGGATGCGTTGATTGAAACAAATGGAGAGGAGGCTGGCATCCGTATCTATAATCTCTACGGGGGTGGTTTTCCCGCCAGCTATAGTTCAGATTTTTCTGCCAGAACCGCTGTTGTTGATCTGCAACATATTCTTAAACTTAACGCTGAAAAACCGCTGCAGCTGAGTTTCTATCAGGCTCTGGAGAAAGAGGAGAGTAGTCTTAACTTTAAACTGTTCAGTCTGGGTAACTCGCTGCCACTGTCTGATGTGATTCCGGTATTAGAAAATCTCGGTTTGAGAGTGATTGATGAACATCCATACCGAATCAGCAGCAAGCAAAATACGATCTGGATTCATGATTTTAATCTCCACTACACAGGCAGCGGTACCGTCTCGATGGAGACACTGAAGCAGGTTTTTGAAGATGCTTTTCTGCGAATATGGCAGGGCGACGCCGCCAGCGATGAATTTAACCGCCTGGTTTTGGCAGGTAAAATTGGTTGGCGTGAAGTAGCCATGTTAAGGGCATATGCTGCTTACATGAAACAGATACGGTTCCCGATCAGTCAGGAAGCGATTAGCACGACATTAAATACCTATGTAAATATCGCAGCTAAGTTAGTCGAACTGTTTCAGGCGCGATTTCAGCCTGATTCAGAGCAGGATCAATCAAAGATAGAGGCTCAAATTGTTGAGAGTTTAGATGAGGTTACCAGCCTGAATGATGATCGTGTCATACGCCAATACCTGACTCTGATCCTGGCAACGCTGAGAACCAACTTCTTCCAACGTACTAATGGCCAGTTAAAATCATATTTTTCATTTAAGTTAGCGCCTGCGCAAATCCCCGACATACCGCAACCCAAACCTCGCTATGAAATTTTTGTCTTCTCCCCTGAAGTGGAGGGGGTGCATTTACGAGGCGGTAAGGTTGCTCGAGGTGGCTTGCGTTGGTCAGATCGTCTTGAGGATTTCAGAACTGAGGTACTCGGCTTAGTTAAAGCGCAGCAGGTTAAAAATGCGGTCATTGTGCCCGTCGGGGCTAAAGGCGGTTTTGTCGCAAAGCTATTGCATGATGAGATGAGTCGGGAACAGTGGTTGGAAGAGGGCGTCCGCTGTTACAAGATTTTTATCAGTGGCCTACTCGATATTACGGACAATCGTGTTGAGGGAACGGTTGTCCCTCCTCAGTCTGTTGTCAGACATGATGATGACGATACTTATCTGGTTGTGGCTGCTGATAAAGGGACGGCAACGTTTTCTGATATTGCTAACGGTATCGCTGAAGAATACGGATTCTGGCTTGGGGATGCCTTCGCTTCTGGAGGGAGTCAGGGGTACGATCATAAGAAAATGGGGATTACAGCCAGAGGGGCCTGGGTCTCAGTTGAAAGACACTTCCGGGAGATGGGGGTGAACACCGATAAAGATGATTTCACTGTTGTTGGTATTGGCGATATGTCCGGGGATGTGTTTGGCAATGGAATGCTGCTCTCCAAACATATCAGGTTGGTTGCAGCATTTAACCACCTGCATATCTTTATCGATCCCGAGCCAGATGCCTCAAAAAGCTGGAAAGAGCGAGAGCGCCTGTTTGCTTTACCACGCTCATCCTGGGGGGATTACGATTCAAAATTGATATCCAAAGGCGGAGGGGTTTTTGATCGATCGGCTAAATCTATCAAGCTAACGCCTCAGGTCCAAAAGCTTACCGGTCTGAATGAGGCTGCAGTACCACCGAATGAGCTGATCCGAGCACTGTTGAAAGCTGAAGTTGATCTGATCTGGAATGGTGGTATCGGAACCTATGTGAAGGCGGCTGCTGAAACTGATGCTGATGTCGGTGATAAAGCGAATGATCCATTGCGGGTGAATGGGAGCGAGCTGAGATGCAAGGTGGTTGGTGAGGGCGGAAATCTGGGGCTGAGTCAGAAGGCGCGTATGGAATATGCCCTGAATGGTGGGAAAATGAACACCGATTTTATTGATAATGCTGGTGGTGTTGATTGCTCAGATCATGAAGTGAATATCAAAATCCTTCTGAATCAGGTGGTGGATGACGGTGATATGACCGTCAAACAGAGGAATAAACTGCTTGAAGAGATGACCGATGCGGTTGCTGATCTGGTTCTGGAGAATAACTACCGTCAGGTTCAGGCTATCTCTATGGCAGAGTCTCGCTCATTAGAGAGCATGGCTGAATACCAGAGATATATAGTCAATATGGAGAATGCAGGGAAGCTGGATCGTGGCTTGGAGTTTCTTCCGGATGATGACACCTTAAATGAGCGGAGGAATTTGAAGAAAGGCTTAACCCGTCCCGAGTTGTCAGTTTTAATCTCATACAGTAAGGCTGAATTAAAAGAGGCGTTGATTGATTCACGAGTGACAGATGACAACTACTTATCGAATGAGCTATTTACCGCTTTCCCTGAAAAATTAAATGAGCAGTTTCCCAGCCAGATTAGGGAACACCGCCTTTATCGTGAAATCATAGCGACCCAGATTGCCAATCATATGATCAATATGATGGGGATAAACTTTGTAGATCGACTGAGAATCTCAACCGGATCGGATGAAGCGGCTATTGCACGTGCTTATATTCTGGCAAGGGATGTTTTTGATGTTGAAAGTTTATGGTGCCAGATAGAAAAGCTTGATCATAAAGTCGAAAACGCTATTCAGATTGAGATGATGCATGAACTTCAGCATCTGATGAGAAGGGCAACTCGCTGGTTTGTTCGTAACAGAAGAGTAGAGCTGGATTGTGAACTGGAAGTGACAAGTTTTACAACGCAGTTAAAAAATATACTGGGTAAACCTGAAGCGCTCTTAAGAGGAGAGCCGCTCGGACGCTGGAACAAAGCCCGTGAGCGATATGAATCTGCGGGTGTGCCTGTGAAGTTGGCAAAAACGATTGCAGGTGCGCGGTGTCTGTATGCATTCCTTGGAATCATCGAGGTCGCTGGAAACTCAGCTATCACTACAGAGAAGGTTGCTAAGATCTATTTCTCGATTGGAGAGAGATTGGAGCTGGATCATCTATCTCAGAAGTTGAATCAGTTGAACGTTGATAACTATTGGCAGGCTCTGGCCAGGGAAGCGTTCAGAGACGATCTGGATTGGCAGCAAAGAGCTCTGGTTGCAAATGCGATCAGTGGATGGGAGAGAGGGAGTAAAATTGAATCATTGATCGAACAATGGGCCGATGAAAATGACTGGATCCTTCAGCGTTGGAATAATGTGTTAACTGAACTTAAAAGTGCTAAAAAACAGGAGTATGCGATGTATACTGTCGCACTCAGAGAGTTATTTGATCTGGCTAAAGCGAGTCAAATTAGTAGCTAAAGTTAGTGGCATTGCACTGAAATTGTTCGAAGAATGAAATCGATAACAGTAGACCTGAGTATCAGTAGTGAGAAATACCTGAAATTGTATCAGGGCGTTGCTCAAAGTGTTTTAACCAGGGCATCAGATGGGAGAAGTGTTCGTTTCCCCGCAAAAATCCTGCGGCCGTTTCTGTTACGCGATGGGATTCATGGTCGATTTCGAATTATTTTCGATAACAAAGGTAAATATCAGGCTATTGAAAAAATAGCCTGATATTTACCTTGAGACAGATTCAGAAATTCTGAATGATAGATAGGTAACTGCTTCCCCCTGTTATTCCCTCCTTGGCTCGCCTATAATCGTGCAAAATTTTTCCACCAGGTATTGATATGTTGTATTCACTGACTCGATCGTTGATGTTTCAGCTTGATCCGGAGCTTTCCCATAATGTAGCCCTTCATTCGATGAATCTCGCGGCTTCTCTGGGTATGAATAAGCTGCTGGGGGCTGAAAACCTCTCTGATCCAGTACGAGTGATGGGTATTAATTTTCCAAATCGGGTGGGATTAGCAGCTGGACTGGATAAAAACGGCATTGCTGTTGATGGGATGGCTGCAATGGGGTTTGGTTTTATTGAGGTGGGGACAGTGACACCCCGTCCACAGTCCGGCAACCCGAAACCTCGAATTTTCCGTTTACCGGAACAGCAGGCGATTATTAATCGTATGGGCTTTAATAACGATGGTGTTGATAACCTGCTACGTAATCTGGAAAAGAGCCGCTATAAAGGGGTTCTGGGTATCAATATCGGAAAGAATAAAGATACTCCCAATGAAAACGCAAATGATGATTACCTGTATTGCTTGAGAAAAGTCTATTCAAAAGCATCATATATCACCGTTAATGTCTCCTCTCCCAATACGCCGGGGCTACGTACCCTTCAGTATGGAGAGTCGTTAAATAGCCTGCTTGATGCGCTTAAAGCAGAGCAGGCGAAACTTGCTAAATTCCATGATAAGTATATCCCGATTGCTGTGAAAATTGCTCCAGACATGACTGATGAAGAGGTCAGGCTTGTAGCATCGTCCTTAAAAGCTTATGAGCTTGATGGAGTGATTGCGACGAATACAACCCTTTCCAGAGAGGGTGTTGAGGGGCTGGAATATGCAGATGAGGCTGGAGGTTTATCTGGCGCACCTGTGAGAAATAAATCGACAAAAGTCATTCGAACTCTTGCTGAAGAGCTTGATGGCGCGTTGCCAATTATCGGTGTGGGTGGAATTACCGAGGGGTTTGATGCTGCTGAAAAGATTGAGGCGGGTGCAAGTCTGGTTCAGATCTATTCAGGGTTCATCTATCGGGGGCCAGAATTGGTGGCAGATTCGGTTAAGGCTATTCAGAACCTGCCTGCTAGCTAAAATAGCAGTACATGAATTAAAAAGGCTCCCGGAGAGGGAGCCTTATTACGAATAGGGTTTCAGTGTAAAGCAGGGTCTGATTGAATAGCAGAGACCCCGTCCATGCCGTTCCAATGAGCTTCACGTCCCTGGCGCCACCCGCTCATCCAATGGCTTCTAAGATCTGATGTATTAACCGGACAGATATCCCGGGATTTTCCACTAATACCGGCTTGAAAGCCGCGGTTGAACAGTGTGGTAGTACGATCACGCTTCTGTCTCTTCATGTAGTTGAGCCTCTCTTGATGTTTTGTTTTTGAGAGCAGCGGTTCCTTGAGACGTGGTATCCGCTTAAAATCTGTCTGAACAATAAATGCACAGAGCAGACTTCTATAAATATCTGAAAAATTGCATGAACGCGATTGAATATGACTATCTTGTTGCTGCGGGTAATAAATATTCTTAGTGTGTGGGTGCAAAAAAACCATAGCATTCATTAAGTTAGTTAATGAGTGAGTATCTCCTAGAGAAATTGAATAATTTTCATCTTATTCTGTTTTAGATGAATGTTTTGTTGGGTAAAAGTATATGAAATTGTTTCTGACCTGTCCGAAAGGCCTCGAATTGCTGCTTGAAGAGGAGCTTCATCAGTTAGGTGTTGCTGAAACAAAACAGACTGTGGCGGGTGTGCAGTGTCAGGGAGAGCTGGAAGATGCATATCGGATCTGTTTATGGTCGCGCCTGGCGAACAGAGTATTGATGCCTCTGTTTGAAGGGGAGGCGGAGACTGCTGAGGATCTTTACAGCGCAGTACAGCAAGTTGATTGGCTTGAGCATATGCGAAGTGAAGGAACGCTTCTCATCGACTTTAGTGGTCAGACCCGGGGGATCAACAATACCCATTTTGGGGCATTAAAGGTGAAAGATGCCATTGTTGATCAGATCCGAAATAAGACAGGTGCAAGACCAAGCATTGATAAAGTTGCGCCGGATCTACGGGTCAATGTCAGAATGCATCGTGGCAAAATCACTGTTGCATTAGATATGTCAGGAGACAGTTTGCATCGTAGAGCATATCGATTGCAGGCTGGTGAAGCACCGATGAAAGAGAACCTGGCAGCTGCGGTATTGATTCGAAGTGGTTGGCAGCAAAATATAGAACAGAACAAAATTCTTTTAGATCCGATGTGTGGATCTGGAACGTTACTGATAGAAGCGGTCATGTTAGCCGCTGATATTGCCCCTGGGTTACAGCGTAAGCGTTTTGGGTTTACTCGCTGGACCGGTCATCAGCGGGAATTATGGGAGCAGTTGATAGCTGAGGCTAAAGCGCGTAAAGCTAAAGGCCTTCTTGCCTTAGATACGATACTCCTTGGTCGTGATCAGGATAAAAAAGTATTGCGAATAGCGCGTCAGAATGCGGAACGAGCAGGTGTTGCTGATTTTATAGACTTTGCGACCTGTCGTTTGGAGGACCTTCAGCGGAGTCACTTGCCAGAAGGGCAGGGGACACTCATTACCAACCCGCCTTATGGGGAGCGTTTGGGTGAGACCCAGCAGTTGATGTTCCTCTATCGGCACCTTGGTGATAAGTTGAAGGCGGAGTTTGCCGGGTGGATAGCGGCGATTTTTACGTCAAATCCCGATCTGTGCAAGGTGATGGGGCTTCGCGCGGATAAACAGTACAAGCTCTATAATGGTGCACTCGAAAGTCGTCTCTTTATCTATCCGGTATCTGAGCGAAAAACAGAAAAAGCTGACGCGAATCAGTCGGCGGAGGTTCAGCTCTCGGATGGTGCGCAGATGTTTGCGAACCGCTTGCTGAAGAACCGTAAGCAGATGGCTAAATGGATCAAGCGAGAAGAGGTCGAATGCTATCGTCTCTATGATGCTGATATCCCAGAATATTCTGTTGCCGTCGACCTCTATGGGGATGAGGTGCATGTGCAGGAGTATGCAGCACCGAAAAAAATCGATCCTGTTAAAACGTTCGCTCGGCTTCAGGATGTAATGAATGCTTTACCCGTTACATTGGGTGTGCCGGCAGAAAAAGTAATCCTTAAGCAGCGTAAGAAGCAGCAGGGTGTTAATCAATATGAGAAACACTCTGAAACCCACAGATTTAAAGAGATTAATGAACACGGTTGTCGCTTATTGGTAAATTTACATGATTACCTGGATACCGGACTTTTTCTGGATCACCGTCCTATTCGCAAGAGAATACAGCAGGAAAGTGCAAATAAGGATTTTTTGAATCTCTTTTGCTATACCGCTACGGCTTCGGTGCATGCCGCAAAAGGTGGTGCAAAAAGTACGACCAGTGTAGATATGTCTGCGACTTATCTGAATTGGGCTAAGCGTAATATGGATCTCAATGGCCTTGATAACCAGCACAATACGCAGGTACAGGCAGATTGCCTTAAATGGTTGAGGGTCCAGCGAGGTGCGGCTTACGATTTGATCTTTATGGATCCGCCTACCTTCTCAAATTCAAAGCGTATGCAGGGTGTACTGGATGTGCAAAGGGATCATGTCGACCTAATTGAGGGAGCGATGAGGTTGTTGCGAGATGAGGGTGTTCTCTATTTCTCAAATAACTATCGCCGCTTCAAAATTGATCATGAATCACTATCTGATTTCCTCATCGAGGAGATCACGCGATCAACATTAGATCCAGATTTTAAGCGTAATGAAAAGATCCACTGCTGCTACCGTATCACTCATAAGGGGTAGTGAACTTTAATAGTGCAGTCACACTGTTTTGGCATAGTTAGTGCTTTATAAAAGAGCATAAATGGTTCTTCACATTTAGTTTCATCAGCCTGTCCGGTAAGCCATACCAGTAAACATGGGCTTTACGAAGTTTCTAAGTGAGAGTCGGAGCCTGATAAAAATTATTTTGCACACTAACGATGCACCAATATAGTGCCAGAAGGTGATTCTGGTACCGATATGGTGCGTAGGCCAAGAACAGGAGACTGTCAGTGGAAAACGTCAATAGCGCAGTAGAGACGCTTATCCAGAGTTCCAATACTCTATTTATCCTTATGGGCGCAATCATGGTATTTGCCATGCACGCCGGATTTGCCTTCTTGGAGGTAGGTACCGTACGCCATAAAAACCAGGTCAATGCTCTGGTTAAAATCCTGACCGATTTTGGTTTTTCTGCCATGGCATACTTCTTTGTCGGTTACTGGGTCGCCTACGGCGTGACATTCTTCTCACCTGCCGCTGAGTTGGCGGCTAACAACGGTTATGAACTCGTTAAGTTCTTCTTCCTGATGACTTTCGCAGCAGCCATTCCAGCGATTGTGTCGGGTGGTATTGCTGAACGTGGTAAGTTCTGGCCATTCCTGATTGCTTCTGCACTGATTGTTGCTTTTGTTTACCCATTCTTTGAAGGGATAATCTGGAACGGCAACTATGGTTTCCAGGCGTGGCTAGAAGAGAGCTTTGGTGCAGGTTTCCATGATTTCGCAGGCTCTGTTGTTGTGCACGGTGTCGGTGGCTGGTTAGCCTTGGTTGCGGTGCTGATGCTAGGTATTCGTAATGGTCGTTATAAAGGTGACCGTCTTGTTGCATTCCCGCCATCAAATATTCCTTTCCTGGCGCTGGGTGCCTGGATTCTTTGTATTGGTTGGTTTGGTTTCAATGTCATGTCTGCTCAGACAATGGATGGAATTTCTGGTCTGGTCGCAGTTAATACGCTGATGGCGATGGTCGGCGGTATTATCACTGCCTTGATCTTCGGTAAGAATGACCCTGGTTTCATACACAACGGACCTTTGGCTGGTTTGGTCGCTGTTTGTGCCGGCTCTGATGTGATGCATCCAATGGGTTCGTTGGTTGTTGGCGCGGTTGCGGGTGCGATTTTTGTTGTACTGTTCACGATTCAGCAGAACAAGTGGAAGATTGATGATGTGCTGGGTGTATGGCCTCTTCATGGTGTCTGTGGTGCCTGGGGGGCGATCGCTTGCGGTATTTTCGGTACAGAAGCTTTAGGCGGCCTGGGTGGTGTTAGCTTGATGTCACAGATCATCGGTACAGTAGCGGGTATTGCTGTGGCTGTGATTGGTGGTGTGATTGTTTATGGCGGAGTTAAAGCGGTTTGTGGATTGCGTTTGTCTCAGGAAGAGGAATACAACGGTGCTGACCTGTCGATCCATAAGATTGAATCAACATGCGATAATTAATCTTAAGTAGCATTAAAGAAAGCCGGGCTTAGCCTGGCTTTTTTATTGTTCTGACAATGTCATTGATAGGCTGGTTTTGTAATTTGGGCTTATTTCAAATGTCGAGCTGACTTGCCGGCAATCTTCAGATCCGGTTTTGTGCGGATCATCACTACTAGAAATTTTAACGACGAGTACAAGCTCCTTATGCCCTTTAAAGGTAAGCATGGGCAACATGTTGTTTTTTCAGTAAGGGTTGTATTGAGCGGTAGCTTGTCCAGGTAGGTTGCCTTCGAACTCAGTGGGATCTTTGAGACTGGAGAGGTAGGGTAAACATGCGCTGACCAGTTTTGGCTGAGCGCTAAGCAAGACGAATGAAAACTATGTGCTTTTTTAAAGGGCAAGAAGCAGAAGAAAAAAGCTCTCGTAAAGCTAAATTAACGAGAGCTAAAGGATGTAAAAGTTATGTGCAGATTCGTTTGAAAATGCTAGAAAAAGAAACGGTTCTTTCTTTGCGTCCCTTGTTTAGGTAAAACGCCGTATCTATCGCTCCGCTTTCCGTGCGTTTTATCGCTCTTTCATGCTGTGTTTTTCCACCGTAACCCCAATTAGTTTGATCTACTTCATCAAGAGCGATGTAGCTAACTTCACTAAGATTATCTAATTCGTGGTTAAGCAACTCATATAGTTTGGCGATAGCGTTCTTTATTTCATTTTTGCTGTTGCTGCCCTCGCTGATTTTGATATCAACATAGGCGCTTTGTTCATGGCGAGTGTCGAGAGAGCGGTTGCCAATATACCATTGTGCTGAGTTGCTATTCGTTATGTTTACAGCGGTTAGCTCTTCTTTTTTACCTAGATCGTTGCTCAGTATATGCGTTATACCTTGGGCGAGGCTGTCTGCTGTCATAGGATCTATAGGTGATGATAGTTGTACTGAAATATAGGGCATCTTGATCTCCTCCATGTGGTTGAAGGACAGCTTAATCTTGTATAGTGTTTAGTAATAACGATTTAAAATCATTTAATTGATCGTAATTTGCGATTAATAGAGGGCGGTAATGGCGCAACCAAACATAAGTAGTGATTTGTTAAGGACATTCATTGCGGTTGTAGAGCATGAGGGTTTTATTAAGGCGGCAGAGCAATTACATAAAACCCAGTCAACGGTCAGCCAGCAGGTAAAAAAACTGGAGGCAGAAGTTGTAGTACCTCTGTTCCGGAGCTGCGGTCGTAGGCGTGTCTTGACGGATGAAGGGGAGATGCTGCTTGGATATGCTCGGCGTATGTTGGCGCTGCAGGATGATGCGATCGCTTCCCTGCAGTCGAGTGAGGTCTATGGAGAGGTCAACTTAGGCGTGTCTCAGGGAATGTCGGAGGCGCTTTTGCCGGTTTTATTGGCCGATTTTTGCCGGTCAAATCCTTCAGTAAGACTCAATGTTGAAACGGGCTATAGCCTCGATCTTAATGCGGGGTATGATCGGGGTGATTACGATATCGTGATGACGCTTTCTATGCAGGAGTCGGAGGGGAAAGGTGAGTTGCTGAGTGTTGAACCGCTGGCCTGGATTGGTGCCGAAGGATGGGAATGGTCAGGAAACCGGGAACTTCCAGTGGCTATGTATACGCGGCAATGTCAGTTTAGAACTCATGGCATAAGGGCGCTAGAGCAAGCAGGGTTACCCTGGCGTTTGATGTACACAACGACGAGTTATCAGGGGTTGATGGCGGCAGTTAAAAGCGGTTTGGCGATTACTGCGCGGCCTCAGAGTGCTTCAGTTGATGGTACTGAATTGGTTGGGGAGAGGCTGGGGCTGCCTGAGCTGCCTAATGTTTATAGTTGGCTGCGTTACAGTCCTAACCTGGGGGTTGGGCGAATTCTGGCCGATGCGTTTAAGGCCGCTGCGGTTAGGGCGTGCTAGTAGAGGTGAATTTTGCGCAATAAAAAAGCCGCTATATGCGGCTTTTTTATTGCTAGGTCGATTAACCCGGGTATTTGCGCTGGGTTGGGCCAGTGTAAAGCTGGCGTGGGCGACCGATTTTGTTCGGGCTGCTGTGGAATTCGCTCCAGTGAGAGATCCAGCCGATTGTACGTGACAGGGCAAAGATCACTGTAAACATGTTGGTTGGGATGCCAATTGCTTTCAGGATGATACCAGAGTAGAAGTCTACGTTCGGGTACAGTTTACGCTCTGCGAAGTACTCGTCTTCGATAGCAATCTGCTCAAGGCGTTTTGCAATCTTCAGCAGAGGATCATTTTCCAGTCCTAGTTCAGCCAGTACTTCGTCACAAGACTTCTTCATCACGCGTGCGCGTGGATCGAAGTTGCGGTAGACGCGGTGGCCGAATCCCATCAGGCGGAATGGGTCGTTTGGATCTTTCGCCTTTGCAACGAACTCATCGATGCGTGACTCATCACCAATTTCTTCCAGCATATTCAGAACAGCTTCGTTGGCACCGCCGTGAGCAGGCCCCCACAGTGCTGCAATACCAGAAGCGATACATGCGAATGGGTTAGCACCAGAAGAGCCTGCAAGACGTACTGTAGAAGTAGATGCGTTCTGTTCGTGATCAGCGTGAAGTACAAAGATGCGGTCCATTGCTTTCTCAAGTACAGGATTAACCTGATACTCTTCGCAAGGTGTACCAAACATCATGTGTAAGAAATTACCTGCATAGCTCAGGTCGTTGCGAGGATACATAAACGGCTGGCCGCAAGAGTACTTGAAGCACATTGCTGCGATGGTTGGCATTTTCGCAATTAAGCGGTATGCGCAAACTTCACGGTGGTGCTCATTATTAATATCCAGAGAGTCGTGGTAGAACGAGGAGAGCGCACCAACTACACCACACATGATCGCCATTGGGTGAGCATCACGGCGGAAACCGTTATAGAAATGATTCAATTGCTCATGCAGCATTGTGTGGTTTTTGACAGTATTTACAAACAGATCTTTCTGTTCTGCCGTTGGAAGTTCGCCGTTAAGTAGCAAATAGCACACTTCCATGTAGTCTGATTTTTCTGCCAGCTCATCAATTGGATAACCACCGTGCAGAAGTACACCCTTTCCGCCATCAATAAAAGTGATGCTAGAGTCGCATGCTGCAGTAGATACGAACCCTGGATCATAGGTGAACAGGCCTTTGCCAGTCAGAGGGCGCACATCAATTACGTCTGGACCTAGAGTGCCTGAATAAACTGGCAGCTCAATAGATTCATCTAGACCGTCAACTGTTAAACGTGCTTTCTTATCAGCCATTAAAAGGCTCCTATCATTATGTTTTAGTTCTGTCATGACTATCTATTGTAGTCAGATCTAAGAGTCTTGGCCCGATAGATTGGACCCACCCAATATAGAGATTGTTAAACGTTTGTCAATCCAACTAAATAGGTTAATTACTGCGTTGCAGCATATTGAGTGCTTTTCTAACAAGTTTACTTAAATGACTGAATAATCATTTGGTTGTACGACTTTTTATATCGGGTTTTAACCTAGACAAAAGGCGAAGTGCGCTGTGATTGCGTTGTAATATTAAGGTTAAATGCTTATACTCTCGCCCCGAAGTTGACCTCCCGTAATAAGCTGATTCGTTGGTGAGTTACGAAAGGTAAGCTTGAGGAGCGAGGTACTTATCTTCAACACTTCCGAGCAACCGAGCCCTGCAAAGGGGCCGCAAAGTGTGAACAAGAGCCGTGAATAAGAAAAGACCTGTAAATTTAGATCTTCGAACTATCAAGCAGCCGCTTCCGGCGATTACGTCCATTCTGCATCGAGCAACTGGTGTGGCACTCTTCTTTGGTGCTGTATTTGCGTTGTATGCGCTGGGCTTGTCCCTGGAATCTGAAGCTGGCTTCAATGAAGCCGTTGATATGTTTGAGAATGGCTTCTTCGCGAAGCTTATAGCGTGGGGATCTGTGTCAGCGTTGCTGTACCATTTCTTCGCGGGCATCAAACACCTGGTAATGGATTTTGGCCACTGTGAAGAACTTGAAAGTGGTCAGATGGCAGCGAAAGTGACCTTGGGTCTAGCTGCTGTTGCAGTCCTCATTTCGGGAGTATGGATATGGTAACTAGTATTACTAGCTTTGGTCGTAGCGGCCTTTATGACTGGATGATTCAGCGTGTTACTGCTGTTGTCCTGGCGGTCTACACCGTATTTATGATTGGTTATCTGGCGTTTGGCGCAGAGCTGACTTACGAAATGTGGGTTGGTTTGTTCGAAGGAACCGCTATGCGTATCTTTACCCTGCTGGCACTGCTGTCTTTTGCTGCGCATGTTTGGATTGGCTTGTGGTCAGTTTCTACTGACTATATTAAGCCAACTGGCATTCGTTTCGTGTTTCAGTCTGCATGTGGCCTGCTGACGTTTATCTACGTCGTGTGGGGCATTCAGATTCTGTGGGGTATTTAAAAAATGTCTAAACTACGTACGCTTACTTTTGACGCAATTGTTGTCGGTGGCGGTGGTGCAGGCATGCGTGCTGCACTTCAGCTTGCACAGAGTGGTTTGAATACTGCCTGTGTCACAAAAGTATTCCCAACTCGTTCCCACACTGTGTCTGCGCAGGGTGGTATTACTTGTGCTATCGCAAGTGCTGATCCAAATGATGATTGGCGTTGGCACATGTACGATACCGTTAAGGGTTCCGATTATATCGGTGACCAGGACGCTATCGAGTACATGTGTTCTGTAGGTCCTCAGGCGGTGTTTGAGCTAGATCATATGGGTCTGCCTTTCTCTCGTACTGAAACAGGCCGTATCTACCAGCGTCCGTTCGGTGGTCAGTCAAAGAATTTTGGTGAAGGTGGTCAGGCTGCACGTACTTGTGCTGCTGCGGACCGTACGGGTCACGCACTGCTTCATGCTCTGTATCAGGGTAATATGAAAGCCGGCACTACCTTCCTTAATGAATGGTATGCAGTTGATCTGGTTAAGAATGACGATGGCGCGGTTGTAGGCTGTATCGCTATCTGCATTGAGACAGGTGAGACTGTTTACATCAAGGCTAAAGCAACTGTTCTTGCAACAGGTGGCGCTGGCCGTATCTACTCTTCTACTACCAATGCTCTTATCAATACCGGTGACGGTATGGGTATGTCTCTGCGTGCGGGTGTGCCTGCTCAGGATATGGAGATGTGGCAGTTCCACCCAACCGGCATTGCAGGCGCAGGTGTGCTTGTGACCGAAGGTTGTCGTGGTGAGGGTGGTTACCTGATCAATAAAGATGGCGAACGCTTCATGGAGCGTTATGCACCTAACGCTAAAGACCTTGCAGGACGTGACGTTGTTGCTCGTTCTATGATCCTTGAGATTCTGGAAGGTCGTGGTTGTGGTGAAGATGGCGATCACGTTTACCTGAAAATGGATCACTTGGGTGAAGAGGTTCTTCATTCTCGCCTGCCTGGTATCTGCGAGCTGTCTAAAACGTTCGCGGCAACAGATCCTGTTGTTAAGCCGATTCCTGTTGTACCAACCTGTCACTATCAGATGGGTGGTGTTGCAACCAATATCGGTGGTCAGGCGATTGCGCCTGATAAAGACGGTAACGATACAATCGTTGATGGTCTTTACGCATGTGGTGAAGTGGCTTGTGTGTCTGTACACGGTGCTAACCGCCTGGGTGGTAACTCTCTTCTTGACCTGGTTGTATTTGGTCGTGCTGCTGGTATGCAAATTGAGCAGCAGATGCGAGAAGGTTACGAAGTTAAGAATGCTACTGAAGCAAATATTGATGCTGCAATGGCTCGCCTGAATCGCCTGAATAACTCAACTGGTGGTGAAAGTGTTGCTGAGGTTCGTAAAGAGCTGCAGAGCACAATGCAGTTATACTTCGGTGTATTCCGTGACGGCGAAAGCATGCAGAAAGGTCTTGAATTGCTTAAAGGCATTCGTGAGAAGATTAATAATCTGCATCTGGAAGATAAGAGTCAGGCATTCAACACTGCGCGTATTGAAGCACTGGAGCTTGAAAACTTGTTCGAAGTGGCTGAGGCTACTGCAATCGCCGCTGAGGTTCGTAAAGAGTCTCGTGGTGCGCATGCTCGTAATGACTATACAGAGCGTGATGATGAGAACTGGTTGTGCCACTCTGTTTACTACCCAGAAGA
Organism: uncultured Neptuniibacter sp.; assembly: GCF_947498015.1. GTDB lineage: Bacteria > Pseudomonadota > Gammaproteobacteria > Pseudomonadales > Balneatricaceae > Neptuniibacter. Next base: position 123,961 of record NZ_CANMIR010000008.1, on the reverse strand, counting down.
CAAAACCATCGGTAAGCGTGCTGTAAACTTTGCACCTAAAACCGTGGATGCCTTCCCACCTAAAGTTCGTACTTACTAAGGAGCTTCTATCATGTTGGTTAGTGTATATCGCTACAATCCTGAAACTGACGATGCTCCTTACATGCAGGATATCCATATCGATATCCCTGGTGGTAAGGACATCATGGTGCTGGATCTTCTGCAGCTTCTGAAGGACAAAGATCCGTCAATGGCGTATCGCCGTTCATGTCGTGAAGGTGTGTGTGGTTCAGATGGTATGAACATGAATGGCCTGAATGGTCTCGCATGTATCACTCCATTGTCTGCAGTAGTGAAAGACGACAAGCTGGTTCTACGTCCGCTGCCTGGTCTGCCGGTTATTCGTGATCTTGTCGTTGATATGACTCAGTTCTACAAAGCGTATGAGAAGATCAAGCCGTTCTTGATCAATGATACGCCTCCGCCTGCAATTGAGCGTCTGCAGTCTCCAGAAGACCGCGCGGAGCTGGATGGTTTGTACGAGTGTATTCTTTGTGCCTGCTGTTCTACTTCGTGTCCATCGTTCTGGTGGAATCCTGATAAGTTTATCGGTCCTTCCGGTTTGCTTCAGGCTTACCGCTTCTTGGCTGATAGCCGTGATACGGCAACAAGCGAGCGTTTGGCTGCATTGGATGATCCATTCAGCGTATTCCGCTGCCACGGTATCATGAACTGTGTGAATGTTTGTCCTAAGGGGCTCAACCCGACAAAGGCAATCGGTAAAATTCGCAACATGCTACTGTCCCAAGCGACTTGATATACCGAAAGCGGTGCCATTGGCGCCGCTTTTTTTTGTCTGCAATAAAAAAAATAATAAATTTGTAAAAAAATTACGGTATTCGCATAAAGAATTATTAAAGCTTTGGAATAAAAGCTTTAATATAGCGTTCCCGAGACAGTACCAGCTGTTTGATCGGGTGAATGAAGGTAACTCAAAGAGGGGCGATCTCTAGTCGGTCAAAGGCCGATGGAGTCGGTAAAGCTCCCAGAGCCAGGGTGATCAAGAATGCAAGAAAGCATCATGGATCTCATGTGGAAGAATGCGCACCTTTATGGTGGCAACCTTTCATACGTTGAAGAACTATATGAAACATACCTGATGGATCCGAATGCGATTCCTCAGGAGTGGCGAGAAGAGTTCGACCGACTGCCTAAAGTCGGCGAGAATCTGACACAGGATGTGCCACATTCTGCTATCAGAGAGCATTTTCTCTACCTTTCCAAAAATCAAAAGCGTGCTGCACCGACTGCCGTAAGTTCTGTAAGTTCAGAACATGAGAAGAAGCAGGTTCGAGTGCTGCGTATGATTAACGCATACCGAGTGCGTGGACATCAGATTGCTAATATCGACCCGTTAGGTTTGATGCAGCGTGAAGATGTGCCAGATCTGGATCTGCGTTTTCACGAATTGTCTGAAGCTGATTATGATACCGTCTTCCAATTGGGCTCTCTGTTCTTTGGCCCAGAAGAAGCGCCACTGAAAGATATCATCGCGGATCTGAAGAAGACTTATTGCACAACAGTTGGCGCCGAGTATATGCATATTGTAGATACTCAGGAAAAACGCTGGATTCAATCTCGATTGGAGCCTGTGCGCTCACATCCCGACGCACCTGTTGAAAAGAAAAAAATGATCCTGGAACGTTTGACTGCAGCAGAGGGCTTAGAAAAATATCTAGGTTCACGTTATGCCGGTGCGAAACGTTTCGGATTAGAGGGTGGTGAGTCTCTCATTGTCTCTCTGAATACGCTTATTCAGCGTGCAGGTAAGCAGGGCGCTAAAGAGGTTGTAATCGGCATGGCCCACCGTGGCCGTCTGAACACACTGGTAAATATCTTTGGTAAGAATCCTGGCGAACTGTTTGAAGAGTTTGAAGGCAAGAAGACATTAGATACATCGGGTGACGTTAAGTATCATCAGGGTTTCTCTTCTAATGTTGAAACGGCAGGTGGTGAAGTCCATATTGCGATGGCATTTAACCCATCACATCTGGAGATCGCAGCGCCTGTAGTTGAAGGTTCTGTTCGTGCACGTCAGGATCGACGTGAAGACTTTATCGGTGATTCCGTTGTGCCAGTCAATATCCATGGCGATCAGGCTTTCTGTGGTCAGGGTGTTGTAATGGAGACATTCCAGATGTCTCAGACCCGTGCATATAAAACGGGCGGTACAATTCATCTCGTAGTTAATAACCAGGTTGGCTTTACTACATCAAAGCAGGAAGACTCACGTTCAACTGAGTATTCTACTGACGTTGCGAAGATGATTCAGGCACCGATCTTCCATGTAAATGGTGATGATCCTGAAGCGGTCCGCTTTGTAACGCAGCTTGCTGTTGATTACCGAAACGAATTCAAAAAAGACGTTGTTATCGATCTGTTCTGCTACCGCCGCCGTGGTCACAACGAAGCGGATGAGCCTTCTGGCACACAGCCATTGATGTATGCTCAGATTAAGAAGCAGAAAACAACTCGTGAGCTCTATGCTCAGCAATTGATTGGCGAAGGTCTTATCACGGCTGAAGAAAGCAAAGAGATGGAAAAAGAATACCGCAAGCTGCTTGAAAATGGTGAGCATGTGGTTAAGTCTCTTGTCCATGAGCCTAACTCTGAGCTGTTTGTCGACTGGAAACCATATCTGGGTCATGACTGGTCATTTGATTGCCCTGAAACTAAGGTTGATCTGAAGCTTCTTCAAGAACTTGGTAACAAGATTTGCGAAGTACCGGAAGGCTTTGCTGTTCAGCGTCAGGTTCAGAAAATCATTGATGATCGTAAGCGCATGGCACATGGTGCGATGGAGCTTAACTGGGGTATGGCTGAGTCATTGGCCTACGCATCAATTCTGGCTGAGGGGCATCCTGTACGTATCACTGGTCAGGATGTTGGTCGTGGCACCTTCTCCCACCGTCATGCAGTCCTTCATGATCAGAAAAATGCTGAGACATACCTACCACTGCAGAATCTTTCTGAAGAGCAGCCGCGTTTGACTTTGCATGATTCTTTCCTTTCAGAGGAAGCGGTCTTGGCATTTGAGTATGGTTACGCCACCACTATGCCTAATGCACTGGTTATTTGGGAAGCTCAGTTCGGTGATTTTGCCAACGGTGCTCAGGTTGTAATTGATCAATTTATTACCTCCGGTGAGCATAAGTGGCAACGTCTATGTGGTTTGACTATGTTGTTACCGCATGGATTTGAGGGGCAGGGGCCAGAGCACTCTTCAGCGCGTCTGGAACGTTACCTGCAGCTTTGTGCTGAGCATAATATTCAGGTAGTTACCCCAACTACACCATCTCAGATCTTCCATTTGCTGCGCCGTCAGGTTGTTCGGCCATTGCGTAAGCCGTTGGTTGTTATGTCACCGAAGAGTTTACTTCGTCATAAGCAGGCAACCTCCACTTTGGAAGATCTCGCAGAAGGTTCCTTCCTACCGGTTATCTCTGAAGTGGATCAGCTTGAGCCTAAGAAGGTTAAGCGTCTGGTTCTTTGTGGCGGTAAGGTTTACTACGACCTGTATAATCGTCGGGCAGAACTTGAGAAACAGGATGTGGCAATTGTTCGTATTGAGCAGTTGTACCCATTCCCAGAATCTCAGTTGGCAGAAGCAATCGCAGAGTACACCAATTTAGACTCTGTGGTTTGGTGCCAGGAAGAGCCGATGAACCAGGGTGCATGGTATTCAATGCAACATCATATGCGCCATGTTATGCAGCAGCACGATAGTAAATTGCATCTTGAAGGTGTTGGTCGTCCAGCATCTGCAGCTCCAGCAGTAGGGTATATCTCCGTACACGCAGAGCAACAAGAAGCACTAGTAAATGAAGCAATCAACGGTTGATCAGGCGATTAACCATAAATTTTTAATCGCCTGACGGTGATAACGATAAAGGAAAAAACATGTCCATCGAAATCAAAGCGCCGACTTTCCCGGAATCTGTAGCAGACGGCACAATTGCAACTTGGCATAAACAACCTGGTGAAGCTTGTTCAGCCGATGAACTGATTGTTGATATCGAAACTGACAAGGTGGTATTGGAAGTTGTGGCACCAGAAGATGGTGTTATTGCTGAAGTACTCAAGGGTGAAGGCGATACAGTTCTGAGTGATGAAGTCATTGCTAAGTTTGAAGCAGGCGCTGCCGGCGCTTCTGCTCCTGCGGAGGCTGCAGCAGCTGCAGTACCAGCGGGTGATGCTGATAAAGTTGGCCCTGCTGCTCGTAAACTGATCGAAGAGAATAATCTTGACGCGTCTCAAATTGCTGGCACTGGCAAGAACGGCGGTATCACAAAAGAAGATGTTCAGAACTTCATGAAGAGCGGCGCTAAGCCTGCTCCAGCGGCAGCAACTACTGCATCTGCAGCGCCAGCTCCAGCAGCTGCGCCTGTGAATGTTCCGGTTGGTGAACGCGTAGAGAAACGTGTTCCTATGACTCGTCTGCGTGCAACTATCGCTAAGCGTTTGGTTGAAGCTCAGCAGAATGCTGCCATGTTGACAACGTACAATGAAGTTAACATGAAGCCAGTTATGGAGTTGCGCAAGCAATACAAAGATCTGTTTGAGAAAACTCATAACGGAACGCGTCTTGGCTTCATGTCATTCTTCGTCAAAGCAGCAACAGAAGCGCTGAAGAAATTCCCGGCTGTAAATGCGTCTATCGACGGTAACGATATGGTCTATCACGGTTATCAGGATATCGGTGTTGCCGTGTCTACTGATCGTGGCCTGATGGTCCCTGTTCTACGTGATACTGATGCGATGAGCCTGGCAGATGTTGAATCTACTATCGCTGATTTCGGTAAGCGTGGTCGTGAAGGTAAGCTGGGTATGGATGACATGCAGGGCGGTACTTTCACCATCACAAACGGCGGTGTATTTGGTTCCCTGATGTCTACACCGATCCTGAATCCACCACAGACTGCAATACTGGGTATGCACAAAATTCAGGAACGTCCAATGGCTGTAAATGGTCAGGTTGAGATACTTCCAATGATGTACCTGGCTCTGTCATACGATCACCGTATGATTGATGGTAAGGAAGCTGTACAATTCCTGGTGACTATCAAAGATCTTCTGGAAGATCCTGCACGTATGCTCCTGGAAGTCTAAGTCGACCCTCAACAAGAACAGAGTGAAGATAGGATAAAACATGTCTGATAAATTTGACGTTATTGTCATCGGTGCAGGTCCTGGTGGTTATGTCGCTGCTATTCGCGCAGCTCAGCTGGGTCTTAAGACTGCATGTGTTGAAAAGTGGGTAGACGATAAAGGCAGTGCAGTTCTTGGTGGAACGTGCCTGAACGTGGGTTGTATCCCTTCCAAGGCATTGCTTGAATCAACTCACCAGTTCCACAACGCTCAGCATGCTGACGTTCATGGTATTCAGGTGGGTGGTGACGTATCCATGGACGTTAAAGCCATGGTTGCGCGTAAAGATAAGATTGTTGGTAACCTGACAGGTGGTATTGCCGGGCTGTTCAAAGCTAACGGTGTTACTCTGCTTCAGGGTATGGGCAAGCTTCACGGCGGTAAGAAAGTTGAAGTTATCGCTGCTGATGGTAGCTCTACAACCTATGATGCTGAAAATGTTATCTTGGCATCAGGCTCTGTGCCCGTAGAGATCCCTCCAGCACCCCTCACAGAAGGTCTGATTCTTGACAACGAAGGTGCGCTGAACATTGATGAAACGCCTAAGCGTTTGGGTGTTATCGGTGCCGGTGTTATCGGACTTGAAATGGGTTCTGTATGGGCGCGACTGGGAACGGAAGTAACCGTTCTTGAAGCGATGGACGATTTCCTGTCTGCTGCTGATAAAGATGTGGCTAAAGAAGCTGCTAAGATCTTCAAGAAGCAGAATCTCGATATCAAATTGAGTGCGCGTTGTACTGGTACAGAGATCATCGACGGCAAAGAGGTTAAGGTAAAATACGCTGATGCTGAAGGTGATAAAGAGATCATCGTTGATAAACTGATTGTAGCTGTGGGTCGTAAGCCGCAGACACAGGGTCTATTAGCTGATGATTCTGGAGTTAACCTGGATGAGCGTGGTTTCATCTTTGTTAATGAACAGTGCCAGACCGGTGTACCAGGTGTTTACGCTATTGGCGACTCTGTGCGTGGTCCTATGCTTGCACATAAAGCTTCTGAGGAAGGTATGATGGTTGCGGATATCATCGCAGGCCATCATGCACAGATGAACTACGATGTTATTCCTAGCATCATCTATACGCATCCTGAGCTTGCTTGGGTGGGTAAGACTGAGCAGGAACTCAAGGCCGAAGGTGCAAAAATCAAAGTGGGTAAATTCCCATTTGCTGCGAACGGTCGTGCGATGGCAGCCAATGATACAGATGGTTTCGTTAAGCTGATTGCTTGTGAAGAATCTGATCGTGTCTTGGGTGTTCACATCGTTGGCGGAATCGCTTCTGAACTGATTGGTCAGGCTGCGATTGCAATGGAATTCTGCTCTAGTGCAGAAGACCTGCAGATGACAGTGTTTGCTCACCCGACTGTAAGTGAAGCAATACACGAAGCTGCTCTCGCAGCAGACGGTCACGCTATCCATATGGCGAACCGTAAAAAGCGCAAATAATTGCGCATAAAAGTATTCGGCTGGCTACCTTAGGGTGGCTGGCCGTTTTCGCAAAACTTGTTGTTGAACCCAACAGGGCTGTTACAGGGGCGTTTTTAGACCTCTGATACAGAAAAATCATTTAGTGACAACACAACGGATTAGAGCATGAATCTTCATGAGTACCAGGGTAAACAGCTGTTTGCCGAATATGGTCTGCCGGTATCCAAAGGGTACGCTGTAGATACTCCAGAAGCAGCGGCTGAAGCTGCAGAGAAAATTGGTGGTGACAAGTGGGTTGTAAAGACTCAGGTTCACGCAGGTGGTCGTGGTAAAGCTGGCGGTGTAAAGCTGGTTGACTCCCCTGCAGAAGCACAAGAGTTCGCAGCTAACTGGCTGGGTAAAAACCTTGTTACCTATCAGACTGATGCTAACGGTCAGCCTGTTTCTAAAATTTTGGTTGAAGACTGTACTGATATTGCTAATGAGCTATATCTGGGTGCGGTTGTAGACCGTTCTTCTCGCCGTATCGTTTTCATGGCATCTACTGAAGGTGGTGTTGAAATCGAGAAGGTAGCTGAAGAAACTCCAGAAAAGATTCTGAAAGCGACAGTTGATCCGCTAACAGGTGCACAGCCTTATCAGGGGCGTGAACTTGCATTCCAGCTAGGCCTGGAAGGTGATCAGATTAAGCAGTTCGTTAAGATCTTTATGGGTCTGGCGCAGATGTTCCAGGAGAAAGATCTGGCACTTCTGGAGATCAACCCTCTGGTAATCACTGATGAAGGCAACCTGCACTGCCTGGACGCTAAAGTAGCGATCGATGGTAATGCTGTTTACCGTCACAAAGACCTTCAGGCTATGGAAGATCCATCTCAGGAAGATGAGCGTGAAGCTCGTGCGGCTGAGTGGGATCTTAACTATGTTGCGCTTGATGGTAGCATCGGCTGCATGGTTAATGGTGCTGGTCTGGCGATGGGTACAATGGATATTGTATCTCTACACGGTGGTTTCCCTGCAAACTTCCTGGACGTTGGTGGCGGCGCGACTAAAGAGCGTGTTACTGAAGCGTTCAAAATCATCTTAGAAGATGACAAGGTTAAGGCCGTTCTGGTTAACATCTTTGGTGGTATCGTACGTTGCGATCTGATTGCTGAAGGTATTATCGGTGCAGTTAAAGAGGTAGGCGTAAACGTACCAGTTGTTGTACGTCTGGAAGGTAACAATGCAGAGCTGGGTTCTCAGCTTCTGTCTGAGTCTGGCCTGGACATCATCGCGGCTACCAGCCTGACTGATGCTGCTGAGCAGGCAGTAAAAGCAGCGGAGGGTAAATAATGTCCGTTTTGATCAATAAAGACACCAAAGTAATCTGTCAGGGTTTCACTGGTGGTCAGGGTACCTTCCACTCTGAACAGGCTATCGCGTACGGCACTAAAATGGTTGGTGGCGTAACACCAGGCAAAGGTGGTACTACACACCTGGGTCTACCTGTATTCAATACTGTTGCTGAAGCTGTTGCTGAAACAGGCGCTGAAGCCTCTGTTATCTATGTTCCAGCTCCTTTCTGTAAGGATTCTATCCTGGAAGCGGCAAACGGCGGCATCAAGCTGATTGTTTGTATCACTGAGCACATTCCAGTAATGGATATGCTTGAGTGTAAAGTTAAGTGCGACGAATTGGGTGTGCGTTTGATCGGTCCTAACTGCCCAGGTGTGATCACTCCGGGTGAATGTAAGATCGGTATCATGCCAGGTCACATCCACTTGCCAGGTAAAGTAGGTATCGTTTCACGTTCTGGTACTCTGACTTATGAAGCTGTTAAGCAGACTACAGATGCTGGTTTCGGTCAGTCTACTTGTGTAGGTATCGGTGGTGACCCAATTCCAGGTTCTAACTTCATCGATATTCTGGAAATGTTCCAGAATGATCCGCAGACTGAAGCGATCGTTATGATCGGTGAGATTGGTGGATCCGCTGAAGAAGAAGCGGCTGAATTCATTAAAGCAAACGTCACTAAGCCTGTTGTTTCTTACATTGCTGGTGTAACTGCACCTGCTGGTAAGCGCATGGGTCATGCGGGCGCAATCATCTCTGGTGGTAAAGGTACTGCTGATGAGAAATTTGCGGCACTGGAAGATGCAGGCGTTAAGACTGTACGCTCTCTGGCGCAGATTGGTGATGCACTACGTGAAGTTACCGGCTGGTAAGCCAGCAGATACTTTTTAGTGTAAAGGCAGCTTCGGCTGCCTTTTTTTGTGCCTATGCTTTTTGGTGGTTGCTGTCATAGCCCATTGAAAAGTGTGTAGATTCATGTGATTGTTCTTGCCTTGTTCTGATATTTAGATCGTGTCATGAAAAAAATTATTATATTTTCGATTAGCGGTGTTTTAGCTCTTTCTCTGTTAGGGGGAGGTGGGTACTGGATATTTACGCTGTATTCCGCGCTAGGGGAGTACAAAGAACTAGGTACGACAGCTGAAATTAAAAGTAGCATAACGGAATTAAAAGCGCTTCAGCTTGAAAGCCTTCAGTTGAATCAGGAGATGGAAAAAGCGAAAACTCAATTCTCTAGCTATAAAGCGGGTTTTCTTGAGCGCTCAAAACAAAGGGCAGAACGGAAAGTTGCTACCAGTATCGCTTCATTTACACCGATTTCTGGCCCATATGTTCTAACTTCGACCGCAGTGAAGGAATATATTGAAAATTGTGAAGATGCCATGGCGCTAAAAAAGTTAGAGGCCACGATGTTTGGTAGGGCTGTAACAACTAATCAGTCTGAAGGTTGTAAAGACCGTATCTCATATAAGTTACTACCTTTGTTCAAGTACCAGATGTTACGTGTTCGAGCTGGTATGTCAGGTTCTTATGGGCATTTCCGAGATGACGCCGAAAAGAAATTTGATAATTCAAGGAAGCTTTTACAGCGTTGGGATATTCCAGTTGCTAAGGAGCTGGAATCGTACACCCGTTTTTAGGCTTGATACTGAATCTATGATGCGGTCTGAAACCTAATTATATGAATTGGAGAAGCTATTCGTTTCTTTAATTTCTGAGATTAAATTGAGTATTTGTTATGTGTAAAGATCTGTTTCCCTATTTTCAGCCGATAATTGAAACTGCAACCGGTCAAGTCGCAGGTTATGAAGCGCTTGCCAGAATGGGAAGCTCAGAGAGTAGGGTAGTCTCGGCAGGGCACCTGTTTTCGGATCAATCTATTCCGGTTTCGGAGCGTATTGCCTTGGATCGTGATGTTAGGCAGCAGGCTCTTGAGGCCTCCGGTTCTCTTCCGGATAATACCTTTCTGAGTATCAATATCTCTCCAGAATGGCTTAAACACCTTGAATCAATGGATAAGATACCAACCTTGGATATGATCAAGCAGTTGGCCATCGATCCATCTAAGGTTGTGATTGAAATTACGGAGCTTGACGGTGATATCGAGATCATTCGCGGGCTGGTTGAGCGTTACCGTGAGAGTGGGTTTCGGATTGCTATCGATGATTTCGGATCAGGTTTCTCTCAGTTAGATAGAATCGCACTATTAAAACCCGACATCATTAAGTTGGACATGACGCTTCTTAAAGGTGCCGGAGATAATGGGCGTGGCTCTTCGATGGTGCAGATGCTGGGTGAATTGGCATCCAAGCTTGGCAGTAAGGTTCTATGTGAAGGGGTGGAAACTGAGGAGGAGTACTTTCTTGCATTGAGCTGCAATGCAGCCTACGTACAGGGTTTTCTGTTTGCTGAAGCGTTACCTCAAATGATGGCGCCAGAGACTACTGCGACACAGGTTAAAAATTTACTCAGCCATTATCGTGATATGGCGATCAATGCTACGTCATTGAGTCACTGGCGATCTGAAAAAATTAAACGTGAGCTTTTGGCCTTGAAAGAGGTGTTGCGAGCGGCTTCTACGGACGATGACCTCAATCATTTTGTTGCTGCGGATCACCTCTTGAGATTTTATATCTGTGACCGTATGGGCTATCAAATATCGCCAAATTATGAAAACAGTGAAAAAGGTTGGATTATTGATGAGCACCATCGTGGTTATAACTGGAGCTGGCGCCCCTACTTCTTTGAGCTATTGGGGTCATCAGATACGTTGAACCGTCTGGTCTTCTCTGAGCCGTATCAGGATATTCACACCGGTGAGCGGGCCCAAACGGCGGTACTGTTCATTGATGACCAGAGAATTTTACTGGCAGATCTTCGTGATGATCAGCAGGCGGGTACTCTTTTCGGCGGTTTTAGGGGAATGCCGGCTAGTTGGATTCCTGAAATCGATTAATATTTCAGTGTGTTGAGAAGGAGAGTGTAGGTTTTATCCTTCTTCTCAACTTGGTGAAGTTTTATGATCTGGTAATTTAGTTCAGGGGCGAACCAGATAAACGTCTGTCTTTCACTCTCTTTATCTCTGACTCTCACAACGCGAATAGCTTCATACTCACCGATAGGGGCATTGATGATCTCTACGCCTTCGGTTTTAAATCGATACTTTTTGAGGTGTCCGCCATCGGCAACGTTGTAGGTAACGTCTTTTATGCCTGCGGCGACATCTTGCTGTAACAGTAGTTGATAGCTGATTTTATCTTGAACTCCTGGTTTGATTCCCATCTGCCAGGGTTTATCGCCTACCTTGTTTGTGACCTGCAGGTTGCTCCAGTCAAAATGAACCTCAGCATTACGCTTTTTGCCTAGAACGCTGCGTTTATATACGTAAGTAAGTGGTTGAATTGTCGAGTTCTTAACTTGAAATTGGCTTGATTCGAAAATGCTGGCAAACATCGCATTGGCTTTGGATTCAAATAGCCAATGCTGATCTTTTACTTGTAGGTGGCGAGTTGTTTTGCCGCTCAGAGAGATGCTTCCATTCCAATCAATCTCATAAGTTGCAGTGAACGGTTTTAGTTCTGTTGTGGGGGAGGCGTGAAGTAAAGAAGCCCAGAAGGTGAGAGTTATAATTACAGCTGATGTAATGTATTTCACTTTATGGGCCTCCTTCGGCTGTTACTACTCTTGGTGAAATTGGTAGCCTTGCAGTGCTAGTGGCTTGTTATCCAGGATTATTCCATCAGGAGTCCATTTAAGCCTCTCGCTGCAGATCCATTCCACTGCCAACGGGTAGATTTTGTGCTCGATTTTATGAATTTTGCCTTGTAGGCTCTCTGCACTATCATCCGGGTCGATGCTGACTTTTCCCTGAACAGCTAGAGGGCCACCATCAAGCTCTTCTGTCACAAAGTGCACGGTACACCCATGCTCAAGGTCACCCGCGTCAATAGCTCGTTGGTGGGTGTGTAGGCCTTTGTATTTAGGTAGCAGGGATGGATGGATATTAATCATGCGCCCCCGGTAGTGGCGGACAAAGTGGGCTGAAAGGATCCGCATGAAGCCAGCTAGCACGATAAGATCTGGTTTGTACTGGTCGATCTTCTCGATCATGGCTAAATCAAAAAGCTCACGGCTCTCAAAGTCCTTGTGGTTTAACACTAAGGCAGGAATATCAGATCTTCGGGCACGTTCCAGACCGTAAGCATCAGCTTTGTTGCTTAGGACAGCCTCGATCTGGCCAGAAATCTGGCCAGCATCGACGGCATCCATGATCGCTTGGAGGTTGGAGCCACTCCCTGAAATCAGGACAACGATCCGTTTACTCATGTTGCTGTTTAAGCTCCCAGGCCTGCAAGGTCAACCTGCTCTTCGCCATCTTCAGCAGCAGCGATTGTTCCAATAACCCATGCTTCTTCTCCTTCTGCTTTCAGAAGGGAAAGCGCTTCTTCCTGTTTGTCGTTAGGTACGCAGATAATCATACCTACACCGCAGTTAAAGGTGCGGTACATCTCTGTGGCCTCTACGTTCCCTTGTTGCTGCAGCCATTTGAATACAGCTGGAAGTTCCCAGGAGTTTGTATCAATGACAGCTTTTGCACTCTCAGGTAGTACGCGCGGGATATTTTCCAGCAACCCCCCACCTGTAATGTGAGACAGTGCGTTAACCTGAGATTCTTTGATCAGCTTTAGTAATGATTTAACGTAGATACGAGTTGGTGCCATCAGTGCATCTGCCAACGGTTTGCCGTCAATCTCTTCGGTCAGTTCAGTACCGCTAACTTCCAGGATCTTGCGGATCAGGGAGTAACCGTTGGAGTGAGGGCCTGAGGAGGCTAAACCGATTAACGTGTCACCAACTTTTACATTACTGCCATCAATGATTTCATCTTCTTCTACAACACCGGTACAGAAGCCTGCCAGATCATAGTCTTCGCCTTCGTACATGCCAGGCATTTCAGCGGTTTCACCACCAACGAGTGCTGCACCGGATAGTTCACAGCCTTTACCAATACCTGTGACTACATCTGCAGCAGTGTCGACATTCAATTTACCCGTTGCATAGTAATCAAGGAAAAACAGTGGCTCAGCACCAGCAACAACCAAGTCGTTCACACACATCGCTACCAGATCGATACCGATTGTATCGTGTTTACCCAGATCCATGGCCAGACGCAGTTTGGTGCCAACACCATCGGTGCCTGAAACCAGCACCGGCTTGCGATAACCTTCGGGAATACGGCAAAGCGCGCCAAAGCCCCCAAGGCCACCCATCACTTCTGGGCGGGCGGTGCTTTTTGCTACACCTTTAATACGATCAACCAGGGCATTACCAGCGTCAATATCAACGCCTGCATCTTTGTAGCTCAAAGAGCTGTTATCAGAACCAGTAGACATGGAACAGTTAACCTTTCATGTGCGAGGTAGGAAGAAAAATATTGCGCGTATTCTAACGTTTCTCTCCGTTGAATACACTCATCTGGGCAATGAATATGAAATATTTATATGGGATGGTACAGTTAGCTCACGATTTTATTCTGGAAATGTTTAGGCAGTTGCATGGACTTCAAGCGTACCCTGATTTCAGCCCTGATTATTCTGTTATCCCCCTGTGCTATGGCTGGAAGTGTGGCCGATCTTTACAGGGCAAAGCTCATTGTTCCTTTGCAGGTGAGTATGCCGGATGAACAGACAACGCTTAATGGCTTGAAGCAGGTATTGGTTAAGGTGTCAGGGGATGATGATATAGCTAGAAATTCCCAGATAAAACAGCAGCTTGGTGCTGCTGGGGATTTCTTGCAACAGTACAGCTTTCTCGCTGTATCACAGGTTGGGCAGCAGCAGGCGTTGGTTCTTGATTACAATCCCGCGCTGGTTGATGCCTTAATTACCCGAACCGGAAAAAAACCATTGGGGGAAAATCGGCCTACGGTTCTGTTGTGGCTTGCTTCTTCCCTGAACGGGACACGTGATTTTGTATCCGTAGAGAGTGCCGAGTTAACAGCTCTTCTAGCGGCAGCAGATCGTCGGGGGTTGCCTGTTCAATTACCTCTCTATGATCTTGAAGATCAGGCAGCTTTACCGGTAAGTGATCTATGGGGGTTGTTTGAGGGGGCGCTTCGAGGTGCATCTGAACGTTATAATCCCGATGCTGTCATTGCAGCCCGTCTGAGTAAAACTGCATCAGGAATGACTCAAATTGAGTGGGATCTATTTTCGGATTCTGGCTCACAGCGACATTCATCTTTAGGTGAAATGAACAATGTGATGAATGAGGTGGTGGATACTGCTGCTGACCAGCTGTTTAATCCGGTTGTCAGTCATAGCTTGAGTTATTTTCAGACAGGTGTGGCTGTACATATTAGCAATATCAATAGCTACGCCGACTATGTGCAGTTTACGGATTACCTTCAATCCTTACCGGTTGTGAGTTTGGTCAGCATTGAGCGGATAAATGGTTCTGAATTCGTATTTAGGTTGGAGCTTGATGGTGATCAACTGCAATTGCAGCAGGCCATGGGGCTTGACCCTCGAATTCAGGCGCTTGATCTGAAGCGAAATGCTGATGGTAGTCAGACACTCTCATATAGTTGGCAAGGATAACCAGGGATAGTGTTTATGACAGAATCTCAACGTTGGTTTTTTCTTATATTAGCTATGGTGCTTTCAGGTGTCGTATATCTACTGGCACCAATCCTCTCTCCGTTTCTGGTCGGTGCGCTTTTAGCTTACCTGGCCGACCCGGTAGCTGATAGGTTAGAGCTATCAGGATTGTCACGAACAACATCGGTCGTTATCGTTTTTATCGCTATGACCGCATTTGTGGTGATGTTATTTCTGATATTTATTCCAAAACTCGGTTATCAGATACAGATGCTATTTGAAAGGGTACCTCAGGCAATTGAGCTCTTTGAGCAGAGAGTATTCCCCTGGATCTTAACAACCTTCAGTCTGGATCCTGGTGCGTTTGATTTTGCCAATGTTAAAAAAATCATTGTGGGGGATCTCCAGAAAACCAGCGATATCATGACGCAACTGCTTGGAGGCATTACCCGATCAGGCCTGGCTGTTGTCGCTTGGGTTGCTAATCTTGTATTGATACCTGTAGTGACTTTTTATCTGCTCCGCGACTGGGATCTTATGGTTGACCGGATAAAGCATCTGCTTCCAAGAAACATTGAGCCAAAAGTCTCTATCTGGGCCGCAGAGTGCGATGAGGTTCTCGGCGCCTTTATGAAGGGGCAGCTTCTGGTCATGTTTGCATTAGGCGTTGTATATGCCAGTGGATTATGGATCGTAGGACTTGATCTGGCGCTGTTGGTTGGTATGATCGCTGGCCTTGCTAGTATTGTGCCCTATATGGGGTTTATTATTGGTATAGCTGTTGCCAGTGTTGCTGCATTTATGCAGTTTCAGGATCCCATAGTACTTGGTTATGTTGGGGTTGTTTTCATCGTGGGGCAGCTATTGGAAGGCATGTTATTAACCCCGTTGCTGGTCGGTGATCGTATCGGCTTGCATCCAGTTGCGGTAATTTTTGCTATTATGGCAGGCGGACAACTTTTTGGCTTTGTCGGTGTGTTATTGGCACTGCCGGTTGCTGCTGTAATTATGGTGTTACTGCGACATCTACATGAGGGTTACAAAAGTAGTACCCTGTATGCCTCTGATCACCAGAAAGAATTAGAACAACCTGAACCATAGTGAATGACGACTAATCACCCATTTCAGATACCGCTTTCCGTAAGCCTGCGTGACGATGCCCGCTTTGAGAACTTTTATGCTCAAGGCAATGAGTTGCTTTGCGCAAATTTAAAGGCTGCGGCGCGTGGAGAAGGCGAGCAATTTATCTATATCTGGGGAGGTGCAGGAGTTGGTTGCACCCACCTTTTACAAGCGGTATGCCATGAGGCTGACCCGGTGGGGCGAACGGCAGCATATCTTCCATTGGATGAGTTAAAGCAGTTGGGTGCAGGTATTCTTGAAGGGATGGAATACTTAGATCTTGTGTGCCTTGATGGTATCGCTGCTGTGGTAGGTGAACGATCCTGGGAAGAGGCGCTGTTCCATTTTTTCAACCGTATCAGAGAGCAAGGGAATACACTCATCATTGCAGCATCTGCTGCACCTCGTTATTTAGGGGTTAATCTGCCCGATCTTGCTTCTCGCCTGAGTTGGGGGATTGTTTTCCAGGTACAAGCCTTAGATGACGACACCAAACTGAAAGCTATTCAGATGCGGGCTAGCGCGCGGGGGCTCGAGTTCTCGGATGAGGTTGCTCGATTCCTGTTGCACCATGCCAGTCGTAATATGAATGATCTGGCAATGCTTCTTGATACGCTTGATCAGGCTTCTCTGAGTGCCCAGCGCAAAGTTACAATTCCTTTCATTAAAGAAGTCACTGGTCTGTAAACACCTCTTTTGCTGAAACCTTCATCAGATTGTCACTCCTTTTCGCGGCTGCGTAATGCACAATAGGTGTAGCCGTTTTTTGTGGGATCTGGAGGTCGTGATGGGCAGTCAACATATCAGTGATAAACTACAGAGGAAGCTGGATAAAGAGGGCATTAAGGTTAAACACAATAATGTCCGCTTCACTGTGACACATAAGAACCGCAAGGGGGAAGTGCTGGGGCGAGAGTGGTATAAGGGCTATATTGCTGCAACAGAAAAGCGTTTATTGCTCAGTGCGGATGGCGTGAAGTTTGTTAATATCAAAGGCAGTGACGAACGGTTCTCAGCTGTTAAATTTGTTGAAGATAATATTGCCTGCCTCGAAGTAAAGGTGCTTAAAGAAGCGTTGTCAGAGCGAGGGGTGGTTTTTCATATCTATACAGATAAAGTGGATAAATTCCTAAAAAGAATCGCTCAACTTTAATCAGTATCTGCGTTTATGGGAGAGAGGTGGGAGATCAATTTCCCGCCTCTTGAATTATCAACTCAACTCCCTCATTATGCCGCTTTTTAGAGGTGGCCGAGTGTATCGAATTCTTGATCAAACCGCTGAATTGTTGGTGATTGATAAATCACCGGGTATAAGTGTGCATAAAGATCAAGAGATTGCCGGTCTCACTATGCAGCTTCAAAAAGATCTTGCACTGGAACAAATCTATCTGGTGCATCGGCTGGATAAAGTCACATCTGGGGTGATGGTATTTGCTAAGTCTGCCCAGGCGGCTTCGGCCTTAGCTGAGCAGTTTCGTTCTCGTCAGGTTAAGAAGTTTTATCTGGCTATCTCCAAGGGTAAGCCACGTCGAAAGCAGGGATTGATCTGTGGCGATATGGATAGATCCAGACGTGGGATGTGGAAGCTGCTTAAAACACGCAGAAACCCAGCGATAACTCAATTTTTCAGTTGCTCAGTTAAACCCGGTTATCGTCTTTTTTTGCTAAAACCGACAACAGGTAAGACCCATCAGATTCGTGTTGCGTTGAAAAGTGAAGGAGCGGCTATACTGGGCGATAAGCTCTATAGTGGCGTAGTGTCTGATCGCACTTATCTGCATGCATACTCGTTAGGCTTTGTCTATGCAGGAGAGGAATATAGCTACCTGAGTCTGCCGAGTGAAGGTGAGTTCTTTGATGAAGCTTGCATACATGCTATAACGCAGCACTTTTCTGATCCTGAAGCCCTGAATTGGCCCAACATTAAATAGTAAGAGTATCTGTCATGAGTGATAACGAGCGTATCGAAAGAGATTTTAACCTTCGAAGTGAAGAGGATAAGAAGGCGTTTCTGGAACAGACTTGGTGTGACCATTGCCAGGAGGTGAATTTGGGGATGGTTGAGCCGGAAGAGTATGAACTCAATGAGACCATCTTCATCGAGGGAAAATGCGCTAAGTGCGGCACAGTTATCCTGACAGAGCTCACTGACGAAGAGTTCTAAAGCGGTTCTACTATTTTATTGGAGAGTGAATTTGTCTTCTGGGTTTGAAAACAGGTTTGGTGGTACCCGTCGATTGTATGGCAACGATTCCGTTGATAGGTTTCGACATGCACACATCTGTGTCATCGGAATAGGTGGAGTGGGCTCATGGGTGGCTGAGGCGCTCGCGCGTACAGCAATCGGTAAGATCACGTTGATCGATCTGGATGATATCTGCATCACCAATACAAACCGACAGATTCATGCGCTCGATGGCAATATTGGTCGTTCAAAGACTGAAGCGATGGCCGAGCGGATTAAATTGATAAATCCGGAATGTGAAGTGGTTGAAGTTGAAGACTTTATAACCCGTGAGAATATTCCTGAATTGATCACCAGTGAGTTTGATTATGTTATTGATGCGATTGACAGCGTCAAAGAAAAAGCTGCACTGATAGCCCACTGCTCCTATCGGAAAATTCCTATCATCACCGTAGGTGGGGCCGGGGGGCAGATGGATCCTACAAAGATTGAGATCTGTGATCTGTCAAAGACCAATCACGACCCTCTTGCTGCCAAAGTTCGTTCGTTTCTGCGTCGTCATTACCGTTTTAGTAAAAGTGGCAGGCGGTTCTCTGTTGATTGTGTTTACTCTACTGAGCAGTTGGTATATCCCCAACCAGATGGGACTGTCTGTGCACAAAAGAGTGTATCTGATGGCAATACCCGTCTGGATTGCGCTGGGGGATTTGGTGCTTCAACCTGTGTTACTGCAACTTTTGGTTTTGCAGCGGTGGCGCGAGTGCTTGAAAAAATGCAAAAGCGTTGGGAGCGACAGCAACAACAGTCATAGTATGATGGAGTGCTATGACTGTATATTTGTGAGCTAGCAGCTTCTATCCCTAGGCAGGGCTATTGAGATCACGGCGGTTAAGATGATCAATGTTGCAGATAGGTAGAGACATGCTTCAAGGCCCCAGAACTGGAATAAAAGACCCGATAGAACGGTGCCGAGCAGTCTGCCTATAGCATTAGCCATGTAATAAAAGCCCACGTCTAATGATGCCCCATCTTCACGTGCATAGCTGATGATCAGGTAACTGTGAAGTGAGCTGTTAATCGCAAAGAAGATGCCGTAAATAAGAAGCCCACCCAGTAGTACTGACTGTTGTTCATAACCCTGCGCGATCATAAGGGGAACAGTGGCTAGCGCTATTGCCCAACTTAATGCACTCACCCCGTCTGGTGTTTTTCCATCTCTTCGAGATGTCACTACGGGGGCGAGTGTTTGTATAAAACCATACGCAATAATCCAAAGTGCCATAAACCCGCCAACTTGCCAGAAATCCCATTTAAAGTGTTCGCTTAAAAAAACGGGCAGGGCGACCACAAACCAGACATCACGTGAGGCAAACAGGAAAAGACGTGCTGCAGAGAGAATATTGATAGCGCGGCTGTTAGAAAAGATCTCGGTGAATTTAGGTTTGTTCTTGGCAACCCCAAGCTCCTTATTGAGCAGTATGAGGCTGAGGACTAATACCAGTGAGATCAGGCTGAGCATCAACCACATCGCCCCTTGGAAGCCTGATAGATTTAGTAGCAGCCCCCCCATGAAAAAACCTAGCCCTTTGAGGGTGTTCTTAGAACCAGTCAGTATGGCAACCCATTTAAATAGGGTGCCTTCGGCGCCATGCTGAATAAGAGATTTGACTGAGCTCTTGGCGCTCATTTTATTGAGATCTTTCGCAATGCCGGATAAAGCCTGAGCGGCCATCACCCAGGGGATCGAAAGAAACTCCGATGGAAGGGTTAGCATCAGAAGAGCGGCCGCCTGTAAACTCAGTCCGATGTTCATGGTTTTATTCAGGCCGATTCTGGCGCCCAGCCAGCCCCCCACAAGATTGGTGATAACGCCAAAAAACTCATAGAAAAGAAACAGCATCGCGATGCTGAGAGCGCTATAGCCGAGTTGATGAAAATGGAGCACCACCAGCATGCGCAGTGCACCATCAGTCAGCGTAAATCCCCAATAATTTCCGGTAACAATCAGGTATTGGCGGATGGCTTGTGAGGAAAGGGCGGTCATTTGCTACTGTAATCCATCACGTATCTAGCGAGTTCTGCTGTGCGATTAGCGTAACCCCATTCGTTGTCATACCATGCGTAGAGCTTTAGTTGAGTGCCATTGATCACCATAGTGGAAAGCGCATCAATAATGCTTGAGCGCGGATCTGTTCGATAATCTATGGAGACCAGTGGACGCTCCTCGTAACCCAGGATTCCCTTGAGTTCACCGGAAGCGGCGGTTTCAAAAAGGGTATTAACTTCCCGCTCTGTAGTCTCGCGCTCCAGTTCAAAAACCATATCTGTCAAAGAGGCGTTGGCCAGTGGAACCCTGATGGCATGACCATTCAGTTTGCCGCTCAACTCAGGGAAAATCTGAGTGATAGCTTTCGCAGAACCGGTCGTTGTTGGAATAAGGCTCATCCCGCAAGCCCGTGCACGCCGAAGGTCTTTGTGTGGGGCATCCAGAATAGTTTGTGTGTTTGTAATATCGTGAACCGTGGTCATCGAACCATGTTTTATTCCGATCTTTTCATGGATAACTTTGATGACAGGGGCGAGGCAGTTAGTGGTACATGAGGCTGCCGTTACAATTGGGTAGGTTCCTTTTTCGTATAACGAGTGGTTGATTCCCATCACCAGATTGAGGATGCCATCCTCTTTAACCGGAGCGGTTACTACGACCTGCTTTACGCCCTGCTTAAGATACTCTTCAAGCAGAGATTTCTCTTTCATGACACCGCTGGCTTCAAAAACGAGATCGCATTCAGACCAATCTGTTTCATGGATCTCTCTGTTTTGGCTAACGCTGATTTCCTGGTCGCCGACAGTGATTCGATTGCCTTCCGCGGTTGCGTTGTTAGACCAGGTACCATGTACAGAATCGAAATTAAGAAGGTGAGCAAGCGTCTCTGCATCCCCCATAGGGTCGTTGATCTGGATGAATTCAAATTCTGGCCAGTCCCATGATGCCCGAAGCACCAGTCGTCCCATTCGCCCAAAGCCATTAATCCCGATTTTGATAGTCATATTAGGTTACTCGCAAATATTTGAGGTGACAGGTTTATCAAGCAAATAGCTGAACTGCTGTTTGTTGCCTTCTGCGCAGTTTTCTATGGTCAGTCGCACCCATTGGGGAAGGTCCGGGTGTATCCGGTAGTAGACCCAGCGCCCCTGTTTGCGTCCCTGAAGAATGTTTAGGTTGCGCAGCTGAGCCAGGTGTCTCGAAATTTTGGGCTGGCTCAATTCCAGTAGTGAGGTTATATCACACACACACAACTCCTCATGCGCGTGAAGCAGCATTAGAATATGCAGGCGGGTTTCGTCAGAGAGACTCTTAAAAAAGACTGAAGGCAACATCATTAATCATTCATATATGCTTTGGCGTATATGATGTCCAATCTGATTAATATAATCAATACCTGATTACTATGACTGAGCGCTTAAAATGTTGTCGAAGAAAAAAAGCCCCATTGAAGGGGCTAAAAATGCGTTAACTCATGGCGAGGCCAGAGTTGAAGATGGGATGCAGATGAGTACAAAATCCTCACACTTTATGAAGAATTAATTCTCAATTGCCCTGTAAGTATGAGGGCAATTGCTGCATTGCAACATAGGACTTTGGTATTTAATTACAGAGGGTTATATCTACTTTTGCAGCAATATTTTTGCGATAGTGAAATTTAGTGGATCGATTGTCATTTGGCGGATAACTTTGCTTCAAGGGGCTATTCATTAAAAAGCAGCCGGTCGGCTGCTTTATTAAAAGAGTTGCTGGAGAAAAGATTAATCAGATGCGTCAGTTACTCGATAATCTGGTCATCTCTAGAGCGGTAAGGGTGCCAGGGGTAGGTGCCCATGATGCGTACATCTTTCGCAAAGAAATCCAGCTCCTGTAGAGCATACTTCATCTTCTTCTGGTCAGGATGTCCCTCGACATCAAGATGGAAGCTGGTTGCTGTCATGGAGTCAGATGCCATATAGCTCTCAAGTTTGAGCATGTTTACCCCATTGGTAGAAAAGCCTCCCAGTGCTTTATATAAGGCGGCGGGAATATTTCGGACGGTAAACATGATCGATGTCATAAATCGCGTGTTTTTATCCAGATCAGGCATATGGCTGTCGCGCGCAAGAATCAAAAAGCGGGTGGTGTTACCGCTTTTATCCTGGAAATTATCACGAATGATTTCCAGTTGATAAAGCTCAGCCGCAAGGCTGGATGCTATCGCAGCATGTCCCTGTGACGGGGTTTGACTGAGGTCCGCGGCCGCGCCTGCTGTATCCAGGCTTGCCGTGGGGGTGATTCCAAGCTCGTTGATATGACCATCGCACTGGGCCAGTGCCTGAGGGTGTGAGGAAACAAATTTAATATCTTCGATCCTAGTCCCCTTTGGGGCCAGAAGGCAGTGGTTGACCGGTTCGAAATGCTCACCCACGATATGTAGTTTGGTCTTCGGCATCAGGCGATAGATCTCTTCAACCCTGCCAGCGGTTGAATTTTCCAGCGGGATCATCGCTAAGCGAGCCTTACCCCCTTCGACCATAAACATGGCATCAGCAAAGGTAGCGCAGGCCTGAGCTTCCAGTTCCGGGTGAGCCTTGCGGCAGGAAAGGTGAGAATAGGCACCGGGTACGCCCTGGTAGGCGATAATTGCTGGCAGATTGGTCATAGCGTTGTGTTCGAAGTTAATCCATCTTTGAGAGGGGCGTATTATTACACAGAGATAGAAACTCTGTTACTGTTCGCGCAGTTAATTTATTCGAACAAATACGACTATGACACCTGAAAGAACAGCCAAACTACAGCAAGTCCTCTATCGTCGCCAGCCAGATCTTAGCCTCATCGCTGATCAGGTAAATAAGCCCAGAAATCTCTCTGCCCTGATTCGAAACTGTGATGCTGTCGGGATCCATCAGATCCATACCGTCGTTCCTAAAGAGGGCTATCGTACTTATAGAGGGACGGCTAAAGGTAGTGATTTTTATGTTAAAACGCAGGCGCATTCATCTGTCGAGGAGGCGATACAGAAGGTTAAATCTGCAGGAATGTCTGTTGTTGCGGCCCATTTTTCTGATCGGGCGATCGATTATAGGTCTTATGATTATACTCAACCCTGTGCAGTATTGATGGGAGCGGAGAAGCAGGGGGTTAGCCAGGTTGCAGCCGAGATGGCAGATGAACATATCACGATACCAATGATGGGGATGGTGAGTTCCCTCAATGTATCTACCGCGGCAGGCATTATTTTGGTTGAAGCTCAACACCAGAGAATTCAGGCGGGGATGTATGATCAACCCAGGCTCAGCGATAACGAAGTTGCACGTACACTATTTGAGTGGGGAAATCGTGACCTCGCACGGTTCTGTCGCGAGAATGGATTAGCTTACCCACCGCTGAATGAGATTGGTGATGTGCTTGATGCACCTGGCTGGTATCGAAGAGTTAAAGAGGGAAGGGCGGAATGTTTTGAGTGGGACGGTGTGGCGGTATGAGCGATCTTTTGTCAGAGTGCTAAGCTGATCCCATTATAAGTTAAGAGTCTTCATGTGAATCGACGTCTTGTAGGTTTTATATTGTTTCTTCTGTTCACTATCGTATTTACCTGGCAGGTAGCTTCGGTAGTGAAAGACTGGACGTTACAGCGTTTGCACCAGAAGGGCTCTGATGAGTTATTGAGTGTGATCACTCAGCTACGATCAACCTTGGATAGTTATCACTATCTGCCTTTTTTGATCTCTCAGGATTCTGACGTCAAAACTCTACTTCAGACTGGCCAGAGTAGTGAGCGTGATGCAGTCAATCTTTACTTAGAAAAGATTAATCTTGTCGCGGGTGCTTCGGGTTTATTTGTTCTGGATGCTCGAGGGTATGCCCAGGCTGATAGCAACTGGCGTGACAATAATCGCTATCTTCTAGCCCCGCATAATCAACATAACTACTATCTGCAAGCAGTAGAGGGTCAAAGAGGTCGGCAATTCAGTCTCAATCGTGAGCGTAGAAACCCCGCCTATTACCTTTCCTCGCCTATCTATGTTGATCGCGCATTTGAGGGTGTGGCTGTTGTCCGTATTAAGCTGAATAAGTTAGTTGATCAGTTAAAAACCCTTGGTACGGTGCTGATTAGTAATCAAGATGGGGTGCTGTTTTTTAGTAATGGGTCCTTCTCATTATTTGAAAATCTTGAGGAGCAGGCGCGTATCACTAGCAGTCATCTAAGTAACGGGATCAGGGCAGAGTTATGGTCGCACGGTGATGAACGCTGGTTGGCACGCAAAGTTATTCTGGATGATCTCCAATGGGAGGTGATCGCCCTCAGTGACACCGAAGTGGTGCAGAGAAATGTTAGGAATGCGGTCCTTTTTGCATTTGGGGGCTGTATTGCTGCTGGATTGTTCGGACTTTTTTTCAGGGAGCGTCAACTTAAGCTCCGTTCACAGAATGAAACACGGGCAGCGCTGGCTAAGAGTGAAGCGCGTCAAAAAGCGATCATAAACAATGCACAGGTGGGGTTGATTCTCATCGATGAAACGGGGCGCATTACATTTGCGAATGAGATGGCTTTGCAACAGTTTTCAGTCTCAAGCCAGCTGATTCTTCAAAAGCCTCTGATATCACTACTCTCCGCTGAGGGTGTCACGCCTATTGAGCGTTTAATTTCAAGACTGGGTGAGCGGGGGTTTTCACCCTTGATCGGATATGAAGCTGTGGGTATTCGTGGGGATGGTACAGAATTTCCCCTGATGATCTCTATTCGTCGTATGCAACAGCATACCTATCACCAATACCTTGTTACTCTGATCGATATCTCTCGCAGGAAGGGACTCGAACTGGCGTTAAAAAGTGCTAATGAATCATTGGAACATAAAGTTAAAGAACGGACTCAGGCACTACATGAAGCACAGGATGAACTGATCCAAGCAGGCAAAATGGCTGTGTTAGGGCGGATGTCTACCGCGATAGTACATGAGTTAAATCAGCCTCTCACAGCGATTAGAAACTACGTGGCGATCTGTCGTCAGGTCATGAGTCAGCCTGAGATGCTTGAGGAGAGTCTGGTTGAGATGGATATGCTGACCCAGAGGATGGCTCAGATTACGACACAGCTGAAAACCTACGCATATAAAAAACCGGAGCAAAGACAGCCGGTTTCAATGCAGATGGCGGTTGAACATTCTCTGCAGATGTTTAAGCAACGGGTTACTGAGCAGGAGGTGGATATTCAGCTTCTGATGCCTGAACACGCGCTCTATGTTGAAGGGGATAGTGCGAGGTTGGAGCAGGTTGTTGTCAATCTGATTAAAAACTCGCTGGATGCTCTGGATGGTTCGGTGATGAAACAAATCACTATCCAGTTGTATGAGAAGGGCAGCATCATCGTGCTGGAAGTATCGGATAGCGGTCCGGGTATAGAGTCTTCATTATTACAACAGCTGTTTGATCCATTTGTAACCTCAAAGAAAATTGGTGCGGGTCTTGGGTTAGGGCTTGCTATTGTTCGCTCAATTTTGCGTGATCTTGGTGGTGAAATTAGCGCCGAAAATAGAGAAATAGGGGCTTTTTTCAGGGTTTCATTGCCATTATGTGAAGATCGGGAGAAGTATAATGGTTGATATCAGGAGAACTGAGCAACCCTCGAGAGGGTTGGTTTTA
Source organism: uncultured Neptuniibacter sp. (assembly GCF_947498015.1). Lineage (GTDB taxonomy): Bacteria > Pseudomonadota > Gammaproteobacteria > Pseudomonadales > Balneatricaceae > Neptuniibacter. Next base: position 98,438 of record NZ_CANMIR010000008.1, on the reverse strand, counting down.
CTGGTGGATGATGAGGCTATGGTGCGCCGCTCAACCGAGAAGTGGCTACAGATGGCAGGTTTTGATGTGATCGGTTGTGACGGTGCGGCCCAGGCTTTAACTCATGTGTCTGAGGTTTTTCCTGGCGTCGTTGTCAGTGATGTAAAAATGCCGGAGAAAGATGGTCTTGAGCTGATGGAGGAGATTCTGGATATTGTTCCGGGATTACCCGTTGTGCTGGTAACCGGTCATGGTGATGTGGATATGGCGATCGGGGCGATGCGCAAGGGGGCATATGACTTTATCGAAAAACCGTTCAATCCGGAGCGTCTTGTCGAAACAATCCAGAGGGCATGTGAAAAACGAAGGTTGATGCTGGAGAACCTTCGGTTGCAGCAACACCTATCTTCTGCCAGTGGAATAGATAGTCGCCTTATCGGAATCTCGCCGGCGATTCAGCGCTTAAAGCAGGAGATAATAACGTTGGGTGAGCTGGATACCAATGTCATTATCTATGGTGAAACAGGTACTGGCAAAGAGTTGGTGGCGCAATCGTTACACCAGTTCAGTCACCGTCAGAAAGGGCATTTTGTCCCGATTAACTGTGGTGCGATTCCTGAATCTTTGATTGAAAGCGAGTTGTTTGGTCATGAAGCGGGCGCATTTACGGGAGCTGCAAAGCGGCGCATCGGAAAATTTGAATACGCAAATGGGGGCACACTGTTTCTGGACGAGATAGAAAGTATGCCGCTGCATCTGCAGATTAAACTGCTTCGTGCACTACAGGAGGGAGTGATTGAGCGTTTAGGTGGCAATGAGCCTATTGAAGTTGACCTTCGGGTCATCGCTGCGGCCAAAACCGATCTGCGTGAAGATGAATCTTTCCGTGAGGATCTGTTTTACCGATTGAACGTATCGCAGCTTTATATTCCTCCCCTGCGGGATCGGTCAGAAGATGTTCCATTGTTGTTTGAGCATTATGTGAGAATGACCTCTGAAGACCATCAATGTGAGAAGCGTATTCTTCCAGAGAACGATATACGTACGCTGCAGAGCTATCAATGGCCAGGGAATGTACGTGAGTTAAAAAATATCGCAATGCGCTACGCTCTGGATAAGCGCGTGTCAGTTTCAGATATTTTGTTCCCAGATGATAAAAGTCTGCAGGGGTCGTTCCTGAATACCGATCTGAATCAGCCTTTATCGATACAGGTTGCAGCTTTTGAGGCGGAGGTTATCCGACATGCGCTGGAATCGGAGCAGGGAAATATTAAAGCCGTTATGGAGTTGCTGGACCTGCCGCGCCGAACGTTAAATCAGAAGATGGCAAAGTACGGTATCTCCAGAAATGACTTTACCCATCAGGGGGATGAGTAGAGGTAGAGCTCTTTGTGTCTCATAAAGCGCGCTTAGCGCACTCTTGATCGGGCCTGCTGTATTGGTAGGCAGTTTTTTGCCTATGCGATTTATGTAGGGGTTTAGCGCTCAATTCTGGCTCATGGTGACCTGTATTACGGCTTATACATCCTCGATCAAACTAAAATGAGCATCTTTTTGCTTAGTGATTTTAGCCCTGATAGGCGGTTTCTTGCTTATTTATCGCTTCCTTTATGATGGTGTCTTCTGTAACCTATTGATATTTAATGGTTATTTTTTTCTTTATTTTGTTGGCATTAGTATTGCTATTACTAAGTCGTTACTAAATTTTAATAAAAACCTCAGACTTAGAAGGTAAAGAGGATGACAATAACAAAACGCACTTTTATTAAAGGAATGGGACTGGCACTGGCCATGACGACGGCGATCGGCACAGCCGGTATGGTTCAGGCAGCAGAGAAACGTTCCTATATTCTGGCGACCGCGTCCACGGGGGGTACTTATTATCCTGTGGGTGTTGCTTTAGCAACGCTAACTAAAGTAAAGCTTGAACCCAAGCATAAGATCTCAATGTCTGCTATCAACTCTGCGGGCTCGGGTGAAAATGTAAAATTGATTAATGAAAACGAAGCGCAGTTCGCTATTTTGCAGGGATTATATGGTGCCTGGGCCTGGAATGGCGAAGGTCGTTTGAAAGAGAGCGGCGCGATTAAAAGCCTCCGCTCAGTGACAATGCTCTGGCAGAACGTTGAGCAGTTTGTTGTTAAGAGTGATTTTGTTAAGAGTGGAACCATTGATGATATCAATGGATTGATGGGCAAGAAATTTTCAATCGGCAAGAAAAATTCAGGTACGGAAGGTTCAGGCCGAACAATTCTGGGTAATCTGGGTGTAAACCCTGATGGGTTCAATCTTGCTCATATGGGTTACGGTGCTTCGGCAGATGCACTACAAAACGGTACGATTGAGGGGATGAATATTCCTTCCGGTGTCCCTACCTCAGCAATCACCCGCGCGTATGCAGCATTGGGCAGTGATATTAACGTTCTGGATTTCTCAGATCAGCAGATCAAAGACGCTAACGGCGGTTACAAGCTTTGGACACGTTATGTGATCCCTGCGAATACCTATCCGGGTCAGACAAAAGATATCAATACTATGGCTCAGCCAAATTTCCTGGCCGTACGTGATAGCGTGTCAGAAGAGGACGTGTATCTACTGACTAAAACAATCTATGAAAACTTACCATTCCTGAATGGAATCCATAAAGCAACTAAAGCGATGTCTGTTGAGAAGGCGATTGCAGGATTACCGGTGCCTCTGCATCCGGGTGCTGCTCGTTTTTATAAAGAGCAGGGGATTGATATTCCAGTGCACCTGATTGCCAACTAAGGCATCTTATTCCGTGTGTTGAATTGAGGAACCTATACAGGCTATTGATTGTCTTAGAAGGGTTCCTCGCACAATCCTGTGTTCGAACCGGTGCAGACTCAACTACCAGCGAGGTTGCGGTCTGCACCACCTATCCATCGTTTTTCTCTCCAGCGATCCCTCTATTGCTTCAGGTTCTCCTGAAACAGATTGTTCGTTTGGATGAATAACAGTTGCGAGCGAGCTTAGTATGGCTACCGAAACCACTGTCACCGATCAAGAGGTCAGTGAAAAGCTTAAAAGTCTGGAGCTGATTCAACGCCCAGAAAAATCGATTACCGGTCGTTTCATCTATTGGATCGGTGTACTTTTTGCCTTAGCGCATATCTATTTCAATACACTTGGAACATGGTCTGAACTCTATGTGTCAGCAATCCATTTCGGTGGCTTTGCGCTGATGTGTGCCCTGATGGTTCCGATGTATAAAAGCCAGAAGGCATATCATCGAAAGCTGTCACTGCTACTGGATATATTGGTTGGGCTGGCGGCGGTAGTCTGCACGCTCTACCTGATTGGTTTCGAAGATGCGCTCTATGATCGGGGTGTGAAGTTTGCCCAGTGGGATTGGGTGTTTTCTATCTGTGCTATTTTTATCGCACTGGAAATGGCTCGGCGCACTACGGGCTGGTTTATTCCATGCATGATACTGGCTGCTCTCACCTACGTTTTTTGGTGGGGGCAATATGTCGATGGCATCTTTGGGTTTGCCGGTTTAAGTCTGGAAACACTGCTCTACCGCTCCTATTTCTCTTCAGAAGGTATGTTTGGTCAGATCGCCCGTATCTCCTGGACCTACGTGTTTATGTTTATTCTCTTTGGCGCATTTCTGGTGAAGTCGGGTGCTGGAGATTTTATTATTGATCTTTCCCGCTGCGCAGCAGGTCGCTTTGTCGGTGGGCCTGGATTTGTTGCAGTGATGGGTTCTGGATTGATGGGATCTGTCTCAGGTTCTTCCGTTGCCAACACAGTGTCTACCGGTGTCATTACCATTCCTTTGATGCAGAAAGCGGGTTTTCCTGCCAGATTTGCTGCCGGTGTGGAAGCCGCAGCATCGACGGGTGGCCAGCTAATGCCACCGGTGATGGGTGCAGGGGCATTTATTATGGCTTCTTATACCCAAATATCTTATCTGGATATCATTGCAATTGCGGCACTGCCCGCGCTGCTTTATTTCCTTTCTGTTGGCTTTTTTGTACGGGTTGAGGCTAAGCGCAGTCATGCCCATGCAGTTGAATTAGACACGCGCTCGTTTGGAGAGGTATTTAAAGAGGGATGGCACTTTCTGCTTCCTCTGGTGGTGCTGGTGTGTCTGCTTATCTATGGATTTACACCAACCTATGCTGCGGGTTTCTCAATTATTTCGGTCGTGGTCTCATCCTGGCTCTCGAAGCACCCTATGGGTGTGAAAGATATTCTTGATGCGCTTTCTCAGGGCTCAAAAAATATGGCCACGACAGCGATGCTACTTATCTCGGTCGGTCTGGTGGTTAATGTTGTGGCGATGACTGGTATTGGGAATACCTTCTCGCTGATGGTAACTGAGTGGGCGGGTGGTAGCCTCTTTATTACACTGGTACTGGTTGCTCTGGCGTCCCTGATTCTGGGTATGGGGCTACCGGTGACGGCAGCCTATATCGTTTTGGCAACCTTGTCTGCCCCAGCGCTCTATAATCTGATGGCTGAGAGCCGTCTGCTAGACCTGATGATCTCTGGTACTTTGCCGGAGGCCGCACGAACCATCTTTATGTTAGTGGATATGGAGAAGGTGAGCCTGTTATCAGCTCCTATGTCTGAGGTGGATGCTAAGGCGTTGTTAGCAATGGTGCCAACCGATTTCAAAGGGCAGTTGTTAGAGCAGGCGATGGCCCCTGAGGTACTGGCAATGATTCTGCTGTCAGCACACATGATAATTTTCTGGTTGTCGCAGGATTCTAATGTTACTCCACCGGTATGTCTGACGGCATTTGCTGCCGCTGCTATTGCCAAAACCCCCCCGATGGCGACCGGTTTTACAGCCTGGAAAGTCGCTAAAGGTTTGTACATCGTTCCGTTACTCTTTGCCTATACCAATTTTATTGGTGGAACGGCGGTTGAGGTGATGGGTATCTTTATCTTTGCAGTTTTCGGTTTGTATGCGTTTGTCGGTTTTATGGAGGGGTATCTGGAGAATCGTCTTAATCTTCTGTTACGCCTCTTATGTGGTGCATTAGCCCTGGCACTACTCTGGCCTCATGGTGTAATAGCCATCAATATTGCTGCAGTCGTGCTGTTTCTGCTGTTGTTTATCTGGAACCGCAAAACCGGTGATGCAGCCAGCGTGTCAGTTTGAATTATTTTTGAAGATTTAAGGTAGTTAACGTGACAGATAGATCTAAGAACAAAATGTTTGATTTTGTCGTCATTGGTGGCGGTATTTTAGGAATGTCGACGGCTTGGCAGTTGCAACAAAAATACCCCGGTCGTTCAGTGTTGGTCATAGAGAAAGAGTCCAGTGCAGCCCAGCACCAGACAGGACATAATTCAGGTGTTATTCACGCGGGTGTTTATTACAAGCCAGGTAGTTTAAAAGCGAAGTTTTGTCGTGAAGGCAATGTGGCGACTAAAGCATTTTGTCGAGAGCACGATATTGCGTTTGATGAGTGCGGCAAGCTATTAGTTGCGACAAACTCGGTTGAGTTAGAGCGGATGCAGGGTTTGGTAGGACGCTGTGCTGAAAACGGGATTGAGATTGCGGTTCTTGATGAGCAGCAGTTGAAACAGCGTGAACCCAATATTACCGGGGTGGGAGCAATATTTGTTCCCTCTACCGGCATCGTCGATTACACCCGGATTTCAGCTCGAATGGGAGAGTTGATTGAGGAAGCTGGTGGAACCGTGATGTTTAATACCCGGGTTACGGCGTTTGAGGAGTTTGTTGACCGCATAACTGTGTTTACAACCTCTGGGCGTATTCAAGCGAAGTATGTGGTGAGTTGTGCGGGGTTACAATCTGACCGTATGGCTGAGCTGATGGGCATGGAGCCTGATTTCAGAATCATTCCCTTCAGAGGTGAGTATTTCCTTCTGGGTGAGCAGCATAATGATATTGTGAATCATCTCATCTACCCGATACCGGATCCTGATCTGCCGTTTCTGGGTGTGCATTTGACCCGTATGATAGACGGAACCGTGACCGTAGGTCCTAATGCGGTGGTAGCGTTTAAGCGTGAAGGCTACAAAAAGACAGAGATCAGTCTGAAAGACAGCTTCGAAATGCTGACTTACCCGGGAATGATTAAACTGCTATGTAAGCACTTTAAAGCCAGTATGGCTGAACTGAAGAACTCGATCTCGAAATCGGGTTATCTGAAGTTAGTTCAGAAGTACTGCCCTAAGCTTGAGAAAGAGGATATGAAACCTTACCCGGCAGGTATCCGTGCTCAGGCAGTGTCGCGCAACGGTGATATTGTCGATGATTTTCTGTTTATGAACACCTCAAGGGCGTTAGCAGTGTGTAATGCACCTTCACCTGCGGCGACTTCTGCTATCCCGATTGGGAATCATATAGTAGAAAAACTGAGTGAGTTAGTGACAGACTAACTCACTGTAGTTTCCTGCTTTTTGAGTAAGCCCTGATCACTTCAGGGCTTTTATGCGTCTGGCGGTCCAGTAGTGTGAAGCCCAGTATGGGTTATCCAGTCGACTCAGAGTGACGCCCTGACTGGTTGAAGCATGAAGAAAAATCTGCTGTTCCAGATAGATGCCAACGTGCCGCTGTTTATTAGCTGTGGTTTTGAAGAAAACAAGATCACCCGGTTTCAGTTGATGCTTTGCAACGGTGTCCCCATACGCTAATTGCGTCAAGGTTGTTCTGGGAATTTCAATTCCAAACTGCTCTCTGAAAGTGTTTTGGGTAAATGCAGAGCAATCGATTCCTTTACGATTATCTCCACCCAGTAGATAGGGGGTCCCCTGCCACTGTTGATGGTGACGTAAAAGCGCTTCTGATATTGGAGATTCAGGTAAAGTAAGTAGGGATGATCTGGCGTTCTTATGATGTGGAGTGTTGCTGCAGGCCTGAACGGTTAATATGAGAGCAAATGCGACCAAAAAACGTAGTAACTCCATACGCTAACACTCCTCGAATCCATTGTTTTGGTTTGCGATAAGTATAACCCCAACTAATATTTAGAAAAGCTGAAAACTGTTTGGCTTTCGTTGTTTAACTGCCTATCATGCCCAGCTCTTTTTATAGCCTGAGTAAGCGATTTTTTAATGACCGAAGAATTTCAGATTGGCCAGCGTTGGTATAGCTACACAGAAGCAGAACTTGGTTTAGGTGTAGTGACAGAATTGGCTAATCGTCAAGTTACCCTGATGTTTCCCGCAATTGGTGAAGAGCGCACTTATGCTCAGAGTAATGCCCCACTGAGCCGAATTGTTTATCCGGTAGGTGATTATATTCGTGATGATGAAGGTGTTGCCTTAACAGTGACCCAGCACGAATATAGTTCCGGTTGCGTGATCTATCTGGGAGATGATGCTGAGGGTAATGAACAGGTTATCCATGAGGCGATGTTGGAAAGTGCTGTACATTTTAGCAAACCTTATGAGCGTTTATTTGCAGGCCAGATTGATAAACTACGTGAGTTTGAGTTACGCCAGGAAACGCTCAGACTACAGCATAAACACCAAAATTCAGCCGCGTATGGGCTTATTGGTCCACGTGTGCAGTTTCTTCCGCATCAGTTCTATATCGCATCCGAGGTGGGTAAACGTACATCACCACGAGTGCTTTTAGCGGATGAAGTGGGTTTAGGTAAGACAATTGAGGCTGGCTTAATACTTCATCAGCAGCTTGTGGCTGGATTGGCGAAGCGCGTAATGATTGTCGTTCCTGACAGCCTGATACACCAGTGGCTGGTCGAGATGATGAGGCGCTTCAACCTGTTTTTCTCGATTATTGATGAGGGACGCTGTGCAGATGCTGAGGGCAATGCTTTTGAATCAGCACAGCTGGTGCTCTCACCGTTATCACTGTTCACGCGTGATGAGCAGCGCCTGAAACAAGCAGTAGGTGCGGGGTGGGATCTGTTGGTGGTGGATGAAGCTCACCACCTTGGTTGGAGTGAGGAGGGTCCCAGTCATGCCTACAGCTGCATTGAAACTCTCGCAAATCATGTCAAAGGATTACTGTTGTTAACGGCTACGCCGGAACAGCTGGGGATAGAAAGTCATTTCGCTCGATTAAGGTTACTTGATCCGGATCGCTACTATGACCTGCAGAAATTTATTGATGAAGAGCAGGCATTCAAATGTGTAAACCAGTTAATCGAGACTCTGCAGAAACCTGAAAGTTGGGATGCTGCGCTAGCCGACCCTGCGTTTACCCAGTTACTGCATCAGTATCTTGGAGACCAGGCTGCGGATCAACTGGAACTACATAAAAATGATGATTCTGAGGCGCGAGACAAGCTGATAGCACAGACAGTTGCGTCTTTACTGGATCAGCATGGGACAGGGCGTGTCCTATTCAGAAATACCCGTGAGAGTGTTCAGGGTTTCCCAGAGCGTAAACTGCATAGTTACAAACTCGCTTTGCCGAAGGCCTATCAGGATGTGATTGCGGAGATGCCGATGGATCAGCAGCTTCACCCGGAAACATTGATTGCTGATGGTGTGGGGTCTGCGTGGCTGCTGGAAGATAACCGGGCAGACTGGCTGATCAAGTGGTTAGATGATTTCCGTGGTGAAAAAATACTTGTTATCTGTGCCCATGCTCAGACCGCAATTACACTGGAAAAACAGCTACGCCTGTTTGAAGGTAAACGAACGGCGCTCTTCCATGAGGGGATGAGTCTGGTTGAAAGGGATCGTGCAGCGGCCTATTTTGCTGAGAGTGAGCAAGGTGCTCAGCTGATGATCTGCTCAGAGATCGGTAGTGAGGGGCGTAACTTCCAGTTTGCAAACCATATGGTGATGTTTGACCTGCCGATGAACCCTGATCTGTTAGAGCAGAGGATCGGGCGGCTTGATCGTATTGGTCAGGTTAAAGATGTCAATATTCATGTGCCGTATTACGAAAACAGCGCTCAGGCCGTATTACTGCGCTGGTATGCTGAAGGGCTGAACGCATTTGAACAGGTGTGTCCAACAGGTCAGGTTTTGCTACAGCGTTTTGCGAACGAGTTACACAATGCGATGGAGCATCCGGACAACAATGCTCTGATTGACCAGTTGATCACGCAGACCTCATCCGCTCAGAATGAATTGCTATCTGAATTGCAGCAGGGAAGGGATCGATTGCTTGAGTTGAACTCCTGCGATACAGATGCGGCTGAGAAACTGCTGGATGCGGTGGAAGAGGACAGCCAGCCGGGACAATTGGCTTCCTATATGGGGCGCATTTTTGATCACTTCGGCGTTGAGCAGGAGACAACCGGTATCAACGGTGTAATTCTGCACCCGGGTGATCATATGCTAAATAACCATTTTCCCGGACTGCCGTCAGATGGCATGACTGCAACATTCCTTCGTAATGAGGCGCTGTCCCGGGAAGATATGCACTTCCTGAGTTGGGAGCATCCGATGGTGGCCGGTTCGATGGAGATTATGCTGGAGGGTAGTTACGGCAGCTCGGCCTTGTGTACCATGAAACTATTGCCCCTTAAAGCGGGGAGTTTGCTGATTGAGGCCATTTTCAGAATACACAGCATCACCGAAAGCTCACTTCAGCTTCAGCGCTATCTGCCAGAAGCATTCGTTAGACGTGTCATCGATAGTAATGGAAGTGATTTGACTGCCGTGATTACTGAACAGCATTTCGCCACGCTGGGTAAACGAGTGGGCAAAAGCGTTGCGTATAACCTTGTTAAGCATACCCGGGAAGATATCTCTCGGTTGGTGGGGCAGTTAGAGGCTGATGTTGAAGAGACTGAACAGGCGCTGCTCAAGGGGGCGCGTGATGAAATTATCTCGCAGCAGGGTGTCGAAAAGCAGAGACTGGTAGCTTTAGCTAAGGTGAACCCGAATATCCGTCAGGAGGAGATCGATGCGATCGATCAGCGGGAATCAGAGCTGCTTGATGCACTTGCAGAGGCGACGCTTAAAATGGATTCTATCCGGGTTGCGGTTGTAACCCATGAGTAAGTCAGCGTCTCTCAATCTCGTATGATCTGAAGCCCCTTATAGGGGCTTTTTTATTTTATTACTCATATCGTTATAAGTAATTGTACAATTCTTGATTTTAAACAAGTTTGAAGCGTGACCTAATGCTCTACTATGTGTGCCACTAGCGGGAGACCGGTCTGTCTCCAGTGGGCTATGGAAATTTGCAGTAATTCCCTCTGAAGCCCCTTATAGGGGCTTTTTTATTTTATTACTCATATCGTTATAAGTAATTGTACAACTCTTGATTTTAAACAAGTTTGAAGCGTGACCTAATGCTCTACTATGTGTGCCACTAGCGGGAGACCGGTCTGTCTCCAGTGGGCTATGGAAATTTGCAGTAATTCCCGAGGAGGGACACATGTACCGGGCTTTATCAGATTTGATCGATCGTACTTTACGGTTGTTAGGGTTTAAAACGTTAAACAGTCAGTTCACGCTATCCTATACGCTCGTGTTTCTCCTGGCAGCATCGTCAGGCATCAGTCTTTATTTCAGTATGGCGATTAACCCGCAGACAATTAATATGGCGGGTCGACAGAGAATGCTAAGCCAGAAGATAGCGAAAGAAGCTCTTCTGGTTGCTGCTCAGGTAGAGCAACATTCTGTATTGAAGAAAACCATGGAGTTGTTTGAGTCTTCTCATAAGACCATTATGTTAGGGGATCCTGCATTAGGTATGAACGCTCTGACTGATCAATCAATATTGCTGCAGATGGGGCATGTCGATCAGCTCTGGAAAGAGTATAAATCCCTTATCAACCGACATGTTGCAAACCCTTCTGATGCAACAATGGATGCTATCTCAAAAAACTCTCCGGTTATTCTTAAAGAGATGAATAAAGCAGTTATGCTGATGACTGATAAAGCCAGTGTCACCAATCTGAATCAGTTGATGATTGCATTGGGCTGTGTTGTTGGGATCCTGCTACTGGTGGTGTTTGGTCGGATATTTGGATTGAGAATGCTGATGGATAACATCGCACGGTTGAATCAACGGATGGTGGAAGTAGGGCAGGGCAATTTTTCTCATCGCTTTAATATCAGTCACACAGACAATGAGATCGGGCAGATGTTTTCTGCCTACAACTCTATGCTTGATCATGTCGGGGAGCTTCTGAAAACTGTACAGACCGTGGCGAAAAATACGGAAAAACACGTCAATAACGTTGTTGCTGCTACCTCGGAAGCAAGCCTTGGAGTGAGTAAGCAGTATGAAGATATCGAGTTGGTTGCAGCGGCAATGAATGAGATGAGTTCGACTGTGCAGGAGGTTGCAAACAACGCTGTTGAGGCTGAGCGGGCAGCACAGGATACTGATGCGCATGCGAAAAGTGGTGGGGATGTGGTAGGGCAGTCTGGAGCACAGGCTCAGAAGATGCTGAAGATGTTAAATGAAACGGCTGAAACGCTTGAAGCGCTTGAAGAGGAAAGCCGTGCTGTAGGTAATGTAACGACGGTGATTAATGACATCGCTGAGCAGACAAACCTGTTAGCTTTGAATGCAGCGATAGAGGCAGCCAGAGCAGGTGATCAAGGGCGAGGATTTGCTGTTGTCGCTGATGAAGTTCGGACTCTGGCGCAGAGAACGCAACAATCAACTCAGGAGATACAGGCGATTATCGAGAGGTTGCAAAAGAAGGCTGCTCTAGCCGTTTCATCGATGAATACCAGTACTGGGCTGGCGGATCGCAGTAGTGAATTAGCTCAATCCGCGGCTGCAGTGATTGAGGAGATTATCCGTTCAACTAATACGATCTCTGCAATGAATACGATGATCTCTACGGCTGCTGATCAGCAGTCATCTGTTGCGGCGGATATAGATAACCGTGTTGTGAATATATCTGACCTTGCCGGTCAGACAAAACGTGATACCGAAGAGGTTGTGGAAGCAACCGAACAGATCCGCCGTGAAGCGACTGAACTTAATCAACTGGTGATGAAGTTCAGACTCTGATCTATTCTATCTGCCGGCTAAGCCACCCACAGGGTGGCTTTTTTGTCGTCATCTATAATCTTTTCTTCACCTTTGCGGTGGGAAGTGCTGCTAAGGGGTTATCCGGCCAGGGATGCTTTGGATATCGTCCTTTCATCTCTTTTTGAACATCCCGATAGCCATTTGTCCAAAAGCTTTCTAAGTCCTGTGTGACTTGAAGCGGGCGTCTGGCGGGTGATAGCAGGTGAATCTGAAAAGCCGTGTTATAGCCAACCACCGGAGTTGAGCAGCAGCCAAACATCTCCTGCAACTTAATAGCCAGTACAGGGGGATAACTTGAGTAATCGATACTGATATTTGAGCCGGAAGGGGCGTTGTATCTTTTCGGAGCGCGTTCATCGAGTTGCTGTGGCAGTGGCCAGGGCAGGAGAGTGTGTAACGCCGACTTTAGATCCAGTTGCTTTAGCTGATTGATCGTGCGGATCGATCCAAGGAAGGGAGCTAGCCAGTTATCCAGGTTTTCTATTAACCATCTATCGCTGATATCGGGCCATTGCTCATCCACTCCCGCTTCTTTTGCAGAGCGATGGAGAAAAATGACACGATCTTGCCAGTGCCTGAGTTCATCAGTCCATGGCAACAGATTGAGACCGCGCTGAGTAATAGCTTGAAGCAGAGCCCGGGTAACCCGCTCCTCCGAGGGGTTTTCCAGTCGTTGTTTCTCCCACACCAAAGAGCCGATCATACGGTGTTTCTCAGCTATTATACGCCCCTCTTTTTCTCGCCAATCAACCACCTCTGTTTCAGTTAATAGCTCCGGAAGATAGCTTGTGGCGAGTTCCGGACTAAAGTGAGAAGCGAGTGTAATTCGGTCATTGGCTTGAGTAACACTACCTTGAAGTGTGGCCAGTACTAACCAACTATGCTGTGATAGTTTGTCATGGTCAGACAGCGTCGCTGCCCGGCCATTATTCAGATGGTAGAGGGGACTTTTGTGAGTACGTTGCCTGGCAATCCTGTCAGGGAATGCAAAGGCAAGAAGCAGTCCTGCTTGGCAGAGTTCATCGATCTCATAACCGTTAGTGTTTGATTCCAACGGCAGTGCGCGACACTGTTTTTTATACGAAGCAGCCTGTTTATGAATACGCTTCCAGAGTGATTTATGGGAGCGTGGTGTTTCATTAAGCCAGTCGATTCGAGCCTGAATGGCGCCACCCTGATCATGAAACGGATCACGCTCTGTCAGTAATGCGGCAATCAGGCAACCTTTTTCTAGTAGTCCAAGCTGGCTCGCTTTAATCAGCATGTGGCTAATTCGAGGGTGAGCAGGTAACTCCGCCATTAACTGACCGTGAGCTGTAATCTGATCTGTGCTTGCTATAGCACCAAGTTGCAACAAGAGTTCTCTTGCCTGCTGATAAGCTCCTTTAGGAGGAAGATCAAGCCAGCATAAGGTGGCTGGGTCATCTACGCCCCAGCATGCGAGTTGAAGTACCATGGGAGTCAGGTCAGCATTGAGAATTTCTGCTGTTGCATAGGGATTCAGTTGATTGTGTTGTGATTCGCTCCAAAGCCTGTAGCTGACACCCTCTGAGAGTCTGCCTGCCCGGCCTGATCGTTGCGTCGCTTCTGCAACAGATACCTTCCGCGTATGCAAGCGAGACATCGCTGTATTAGGATCATAACGAGACTCCCGGCTTAAACCCGCATCAACAACCACAGTGATCCCCTCAATGGTCAGGCTGGTCTCTGCGATGTTGGTCGCCAGGACAATTTTACGCTGTCCCTCTGGTGCTGTTTCGATCGCCTGTTTCTGCTCTGTCAGAGTCAGGTTGCCAAAGAGCGGTGCCAGAATGATCTGGGAGCTTTCGTGCGGAGTGAGTTGTTCACTCAGCAACTGATGAACCTGCCTGATCTCTTTCATACCAGGGAGAAAGCAGAGAATGCTGCCAGACTGTTCTGCCAGAGCCTGCAAAATAACATTTGTGGTTTTAGTTTCAATCCATTCGTGCTGTGCCGGCATGCCGCAGTAGATCTGCCTGACCGGAAAACTGCGTCCTTCACTGCAAATAACCGGTGCATTATCCAACATTGAGGAGATTCTGGCTCCATCGAGTGTGGCGGACATGATGAGTAACTTTAGAGGGACCTCATCCCGAAAAACTAAACGGGATTCCAGGGTCAGGGCTAACCCCAGATCAGCATCCAGATTGCGTTCATGAAACTCATCAAATATAACCAAGCCGTAAGCTTCCAAGCTAGGGTCATTTTGGAGCATGCGTGTCAGGATACCCTCGGTAACTATCTCTATGCGGGTGTTCATCCCAACACGGGTTTCCAGCCTCACCCGATACCCGACGGTCTCACCAGTTTTTTCACCCAATTGAGACGCCATATATTCGGCAGCGGCTCTGGCGGCAAGCCGTCTTGGTTCGAGCATGAGGATTTTTTGCCCATCCAGCCAGGCTTCATCCATTAGCGCTAATGGAACATGCGTGGTTTTACCTGCCCCGGGAGGAGCTTCAAGAACAACTTCATCTCTGGTGTTTAGGGCTTTACACAGTTTAGGCAGTGCGGAATGGATCGGAAGTGAAGACATAGGCGTAGCATAGATAGAATGTGATGAGAAGTTTAACAGTTTTTGGAGAACTGTTTGGTTGTCATCGCGACAAAAGCTACAATGAGATCACAATGTTTCTGTTTTTATGTTGTTAATTGTAAGGAGCCTTAATGGCGGGTAACTTTCGAGGTCGTAGAGGCGGCTACCAAAAAACACCAAAACTGGCTGGTCGAGGTGTGCTGGAAAAGGTCGTGACAGATGGTCCTCATGTTGAATGGGTAGGCATGCCTCCCTATTACATACATATGATTACTGTGGACGGGATTGAGTATTCATATATGTCTGCAGATAAAGAGCTTGAGATTGAGCTTGGTAAGAAGGTGACGTTCCGTTATAAAGAAACCAGTAAAGGTAATTTTATAGATAAGCGCTCTCTGGGTGTTGTCATTGACCCAAGTGAACTCGGGTATTGATATATTGCCGGATTAAATAAAGCAGCCTGAGGCTGCTTTTTTTATGTGTGCGACAGGTCATTTTGCACTCTTATATTTAAGGTGTATTATTAATACATCTTAGTGTTTGTCGGGAGGTCCATATGCTGATTGGTAATCGGTTGCAGCTTCAACTGAAAGAGAAACGTTATATTTCTCCCAGGTCACTTGAGTTGACCTATAGCAGTATGGAGCCGTTGCGTTACATTCCCGGGCAATTCTTCTCTCTGAATTTTACTACAGAGAAGGGAGAATTTACGCGTAGCTACAGCATCGCAAATTGTGATTTTGATATTCAGACAAACAGATCGCTGACATTTGTCATAACGCTTGTAGAGCATGGGAAGGCGAGCGATTATTTTAAGAACGCTATGATAGGAAGTGAGATCTCAGCAAGTGGGCCGTTTGGAAATCTGATTTTACCCCGTCAAGACCCCCAGCGGTATATCCTGATTGCAACCGGAGCAGGTATAACACCCTATCGCTCCATGCTGAACGAGTTAAAAAAGCGGTTGGCACTCAACGAACAGCTAGAGATCAAGCTGATACATGGTGTTCGTGATCCTGATGAGTTGCTGTATAGGGATGAATTTCGTGCACTTCACGCGGAACAACCCAATTTCGAGTATACCGCATGCTACAGTCGTGCATCAGATGATCTCAAGGCATTTGAGAGAGCGGGGTACGTTACATCAGAATTCGAGCGGTTGAAGCCTGTAGAGGGTGAAGATATGGTCTATTTGTGTGGACACCCTTTGATGATTGATCAATCTGTAGAGTACTTTGAGGCGTTAAACTTTTCCGTGGCTAATTTGAAGCGTGAAAAGTATCTGTTTTCTGCAATATGATGAAGGACGTTTCTGAAGACGATGAGGTCAGAAGCTCCCGCTATGCATTACAACATCCTAATGACAGTAAGGGCGGTTAAAACAGGGTACTCATCTGTAAATATCTTGATCTGTACTATCCTGATATAAACACTGCAGGCTGGAGGGGCGTATGTTACAGGATTTCAAGCAGATCAGATTACAGGATACGACAGATGTCGAGTACATACTGTCCCCCGAAAATTCATCTTCACCGACTAGCCTTCACAGCTCTGCACTGGATGTGTTTACTGATTTTACGTTAGTCAGTCCTGTTACTGCCCCTGAATCTATGCCCATTGAAGATGCTTTGGACTACATGAAGAGCCAGCATGTTCGAATGTTGTTTGTGCTGGATAATCATGACAATTTTGCTGGGATTGTGACAGCTGCGGATGCGTCGGGAAGAAAGGTAATGGCGTTCATGCAGCGTGATGGAGTGAGTCGTGATCAGGTGCAGGTCCGGCATATTATGCTGAGTAAACTGAATATCAGGGCGCTGACCTATCCTCAGCTCAAGGATGCGCGAGTAGGGGATATTATGCTGACACTGAAAGGCTCGGGTGAACAGCATGTTGTTGTTGTAGATGAGAGTTCAGCGGGGGTCTTTCGTATCAGAGGGGTGATATCCACGAGTGATATTTCACGTCGACTGAAAATCGGATTTGATGTTATGTATGAAGCGAAAAGTTTTGCCGATATTGAATCAGTGATCACCCAGGGAGGCTAAGTCACAGGCAGTTAAAAACATGCGAGTTTTGTGCTGGACTTGAGCCAGTCATACTGACTATACTTCGCCGTCATCTCGTAGCTGGCCCTCTCTGGTCAATATTTTCATTCCCAATCGTGTGGTGTAATTGTGCATGATCTTACCTCAACACTTCTCTGAAGGTGCTGAAGCACGTCTGTCTGCTTTAGCTGATAAATACCCTACGCCTTTTTTGGCATTGGACCTGTCTGTTATTCAAGAGCGTTACGGTGAACTTGAATCGGGCTTCCCCCTGGCTGATATCTTTTATGCGGTTAAAGCGAACCCTGCGGACAAGGTCATTGAACTCTTAGCTGAGGCTGGATCGAGCTTCGATATAGCGTCGCCGCAGGAATTGGACAAGGTTCTCAAATACGGCGTCGAGCCTGAACGCATGAGTTATGGAAACACCATAAAAAAATGTTCTGCGATTAAGTACTTCTTCGAAAAAGGTGTGCGTCTGTTCGCAACGGATTCAGAAGCTGATCTTAAAAATATTGCAGAATATGCACCAGGCTCGGATGTCTATATTCGTGTGCTAACTGATGGTTCTGAGGGTGCGGACTGGCCTTTGTCGAGAAAGTTCGGATGTAATCCGGAGATGGCGATCGAGTTAGCCGTTCTGGCGCGAGATCTGGGGTTGAATCCCTATGGAGTTTCATTTCATGTGGGATCGCAACAAAGAGATATCGATGTTTGGGATGGGGCGATAGCAAAGGTAAAAGTGATCTATGAGCGGTTGCAGGAGGAGTATGGCATCCGTCTGGAGATGATAAATATGGGTGGCGGCTTTCCAGCCATGTATCTTCAGAAAACAAACGAATTCAGTACCTATGCTCAGGAGATAAGCCGCTTTCTGAAAGAGGATTTTGGTGAAGATCTTCCACGGATCATCTTAGAACCCGGGCGTTCATTAGTAGGGGATGCCGGCGTCATTGTTTCTGAAATTGTACTTATTTCGCGTAAATCCAGTACGGCGCTTGAAAGATGGGTTTATACAGATGTTGGGATGTTTAACGGGCTTATTGAGACATTGGGTGAGGCCATAAAGTACCCTATCGGCACATCCAAGTCCGGTCCTGAAGAGGAGGTGATCCTGGCGGGCCCTACCTGTGATAGTTTGGACATCATGTATGAACAGCATAAATATGAGTTGCCATTAGCGCTCGAGATCGGCGATTACATCTACTGGTATTCCACAGGGGCTTATACCACAAGCTATAGCTCCATTGAATTCAATGGCTTCCCACCACTGGAATACCATATTCTGTGATCTGGGAAATAATCGTTTTGAATCAATGTCGTGCCTATAAATTAGGGAAACGGGTTGTTCCTTAGCGAGCAAACAGCTATCTTTTGGTAAGCCAAAAATATTTGTCTGGTTAGCTGGAGAATAGTGGATGTCCGATAAACAGATTCAAGCTCGCTTAGGTGCCTTATTAGCAGCGACTGCTGATGTGGTAATGGTATTGAAACCATCCGGTTTGGTCATGGTTTGCTCATCAGGTGAAGCGCAATGGATTAATGCTGACGCAGTGATGGGGCGTAAACTTGAGGAGTTTTTGCCTACTGATATCTGTGGAGAAATAACCGCAGCTGTTGTCAAAGCGTCTGAGAAGAAAAAGATCATTAAAACTGATCTCCAGTTACGTCCTGAGCATATCCCGACCCTAAGAGAACAGGGGCTTACGGAGACAAAGTGGATCGATCTTCATTGCAATGCTGCTGCAGATGATGAAGTTGTTGCTGTCTTCAGGGATGTATCGGCTAAGCGCCGTCTAGAGCGACAGGTAACAAGTCAGGCCCAGCGGGACCCGTTAACAGGGGCGTACAACCGCAGGGCGCTACGACCTGTTCTTGAGCAAGCGATCGCACAAGCTCAACGGTATGATTGGGTATGTAGCCTAATGGTAATAGATGTAGATAATTTCAGTGATCTGAATGATAACTATTCATGGGATTGTGGGGATCAGGTTTTACAACAGTTGGTTACTTCGGTTCATGGAATGAAACGAACATCAGATTTTCTCGCGCGCTATTCAGATGACCAGTTTGTTATGTTCATGCCTGAAACAAACCATGAACAGGGAATGGCTGCTGGGAATCGGGTTCGTAAACTGATGGAAGAGATGGAAATTCCTTATGCTTCCGGTGATGTTAAGTTCACTGTCAGTGTTGGCGTTGCTGCGCTGAGTGGTCCGGAAGATGATGCTGAAAATATGTTGAGGCGAGCCAATGAAAATTTATTTATCGCCAAGCAATGTGGTTGTAACAGGGTTGAAGGCGAAGGCTAACTCGATCAGGCATTCTGAAAGATAAAAGAGGGAGCAAATGCTCCCTCTTTCTATTTAAATAATCAGGTAGGTTAAAGTTAGATACCTATCATTGTAGGGGATTATATGAATCACTTACCACTGAGCCAATATACGAAAGCATGGATCTTTAGACATAAAGATCTACCCGTTTCGGAGGTTGATCTACAGGAGATTAAGCCGCTGAGCGAGCGCAGGGCTGAGCAGATATGGGCTGAGCACATTAGCCGTGGAGGATCTCACCCAGATCATTTCGGAGAAGGAGACTGGGCGGCTAAAAAAGAGAACTGGTTGTCGAAGGAGCGTTGGCAATCAGAGTGGGATTCTAATTGCCCTGATCTGCCAGCAGGGTTGCTGGAGTATCTGAATAGTTGGGATCCTAACATAACTGTATATTTCTGTTATCAGAGCGATCATATCATTGAAACTAAATGGGGAGTCTTTAAGAGGAACTGGAAGAATTTCCTTTTCTTTGATAATGGGCCAGTTTTGATCGGTAGAAAGCGTAAAGAAGTTGTGCAGTTTTTTGATGATGGCAGCTATCGTCTTGGCATTAGGCGATAATCAAGAGAAGAGTAATTCTTATTCGCATGATTTTTATTACAGAAATATTAATCATGCGTCACATCTTGAATATGAAACCTTTATAAATATACAGCGTTGATTAATCAGTCAAAGAAATATTTGAGCGAGAGTTAATTTTGTTTGAAATTTGATTAGATAGCACCTTCATTGTCGTTTTAATTATTAAATGCTTCCTGCTTAATACCCGTTTAATTCGTAATGTTATTTCGCCTTAATATCCCACCAAAGTACTATGATTAATATTAATTATTGACTATTTTAGTGCAGTATTTTTGTGTAATAAATCGCTATATCCCTACGCAGCTCAATGAATTCAGGCTTGTTAATTACTAGAATAGCCACCGATAGATAAAATAAAGTTAGATACTATAGATTTTGGTACTTCTGGATCTTGCGAATAGCCTTATTATTATCACAGAAGGTTATGTACCTCTCTTAATTGTCTGGCTTATATTTTTCAAAGAAGTATCTGTCCGTTTGAATTTTTCTTTAGCGTGTTTGTTTGATCACATTGATTATGACTTATGTGCCCGTTTTTTTGCTTTTCTAGGGAGTGTTTAAGTGCAAGATATGGAAAGCCTGATCCTACAGCTAAAGCAGCAGCCTGTTTTTCAGGAGAAGCCTGTATTTGCTTTGGAATGCACTTGGGAGAATTTACTTCGTGAGTTGGATGAGTTGCTGACCCAGTTAGGCTTTGTCTCATTCACATACTCTGTACTGGTTCGTAATAACCTGCTTGCACTTGGAGATGGCCAGGCTCAGAAGTGGGAAAGTGGTTCGGATATTGTCGGTTCAATGCCAGATGCTATTTTCAAAACGTATTATCGTGATATAGCTACCCATGACCCCGTTTGGGAATCCCTGTCCGAAATGGAGGCCCCTTTAATACTCAAGCCCACACCACAGAGTGCATATGCAGATGCCTTCTGGAGTAAGCATGGTATTTCATCCCGTGTTTATGTTCCTATGCATAACGGTGAGAGCGTTTATTGGTTTCATTATTTTGGTTTGTTCCATTCATTGCCTCAAGGCGAGTTTGAGAGCTTCTTTGGCAAGGTCAGTGAGTGGGTTATCCCCATACTTAATCGCTACCATGCTCTGTTACAAGCTGTATCTGATAGTGAGCAGAACCCGTTTTTGAAGCAGGAACTTCTATCTACTACCTGCTTGCGAATAATGCAGATGACAGCTGAAGGTATGCCGGTAAAACGAATTGCTGACAAGCTGGCTCTGACAGAGGAAGGTATCACTTACCATATTACCCGAGCTAAAAGGCTATTTGGGGCAAGAAATAAAACTCAATTAGTTGCGATAATGTATAAGGTGGGATTGCTGTAACAAAGGTTACAGCTTCTACTTAGTGCTGGAAGCTGGATGCAAGGGGTATAGAATCGTTGTGTCTGGCTGAGGAGTTCGAATCGCGGTGATCCGGTTGGGCTTGTGTATCACCCCCGCTTATAATCTCCCACTCACCCTTGTGCTTGTGAAGGTAAGCACTGCAGCAACAGCATTTATACAGCTCGCTACCTTTAAGCTCGCTTATTTTCTTAAGGGCTGTATGGGGTTTGTGATGCAGTACTAAGTCGTAACATAGCGTACATGCATTTTCCATATGGTCATTCCTCCCTGAATAGTACTTCCTTATTCCCAATAAATTAGCATAAATCTTGTTGGTTTAGTCTAAGAAAAATTCCTATTTTAAAAAGGGAGCTTACTGCTATTTCTTTAGTTGACCCACATTCTGGTTTGAAACAGATGATCTTGCTAAAATGCTCAGTTTTGCTTAACTGGGCTGGCGTTTACTATCTTGCGACTGTTTTTGCAGCGTTTGTGCTGAGGCGGCTTCCCTCCTAACTTGAGAGATTACTATGCAGATTGCAGATAATTTAGTCGCGCTTATCCATTATACATTGAAGAATGAGTCCGGAGATGTTCTTGATTCTTCAGCTGGTCAGGAGCCCCTTCCTTTTGTTTGTGGTGCGAATAACATCGTGCAGGGCCTGGAAAACGCGTTAAAAGGTAAAACGGTAGGAGATAAGCTTGATGTGACTGTAAAACCTGAAGAGGGTTATGGTGAGGTCAGAGCGGAGCTGGTCCAGAAAGTTGATCGCGCTAATTTTCAGGGAATTGATGATATTCAGGTAGGTATGCAGTTCATGGCGGAAGCACCATGGGGGCAGCAGCCTGTTACCGTTGTAGAGGTTGAGGAAGACAGTGTTCTTCTGGATGGCAATCATCCTCTGGCAGGGCAGACATTGGTGTTTAGTGTTGAAGTAACTGAGGTTCGTGAAGCGACTGAAGATGAACTGGCGCATGGGCATGTGCATGGAGAAGGTTGTAATCACGACCACTGATCTATAGAAGCTTTACTTTCATATAAAAAGCCCGGATTATCCGGGTTTTTTGCATTTTAGGCCCTATAGCATAGAGACAATTATCTTAAACAGCATCTACTCTGATCGATTTTAACTATCCTTACTTAGATACTGCTTAAGTCAGTCTTGAATTTTAACACTGGTCTGGAGTTGTTATGGATACGGATCAATTAGAGTTGATGCTTCTGCAAAAACGGTTAAAAGCTGTAAATTTTATTGAGTCAGGGTGTGGGCCGATAGTGATTGAGGTTGAATACGCTGAAAAAGATAAAGTTCAAAAGGAACTGATAAAGGATAGCCAGGGAGAGGTTGTTACATGCCACAACCTCAAAGAGGGATATGATATCTGTTTAAAGGCAGGGATACATGAGGCCAATCTGATACAGATGGACACTGATGATGAAGCCTG
Organism: uncultured Neptuniibacter sp.; assembly: GCF_947498015.1. Taxonomy (GTDB): domain Bacteria; phylum Pseudomonadota; class Gammaproteobacteria; order Pseudomonadales; family Balneatricaceae; genus Neptuniibacter. The sequence continues at coordinate 76,223 of NZ_CANMIR010000008.1, read as the reverse complement.
CCAGGCAACCTTTGCCAATTACCATAGGGAAGTGATCCCTTTGAAATTTTAATGCGTCTATATAACTCTATTTTGAATTGGCTATACACTCCGTCCAGAATACTGGCATAGTGATCGTTGCCTGAGGGAATAGTAAATAGGATCATTCATGCGAGATAAAATTGATCAACTTATCAGAAGTATCAGTACGGTTTTATATGGCAAAGAGTTACAAATCAGACAGGCTGTTACCTGTCTGATAACCGGGGGGCATCTGTTGATAGAGGACCTTCCGGGCATGGGAAAGACAACGCTTGCACATGCTTTAGCCCATGCGATGGGTATGGATTATCGGAGGGTCCAGTTCACCAGTGATATGTTACCTGCAGATATTCTTGGTGCCTCCGTGTTTGATAGTGCAAATGGGTCATTTGTTTTTCACAAAGGTCCTGTTTTTACGCAGTTTCTTCTCGCAGATGAGATCAACCGGACAACACCGAAGACTCAGAGTGCGCTATTAGAGGCGATGGAGGAGCGTCAGGTAACGATTGAGGGCGACACTTATCCATTGCCTGAACCCTTTTTTGTTATTGCAACACAGAATCCTGTTTCACAGTATGGGACATTCCCCCTACCAGAATCACAGCTAGACCGATTCTTAATGAGAATAGAGATTGGTTATCCCTCACCGGAGGCAGAAAGGGACCTGTTGATAGGAGGAGATGCCAGATTAAAGATTCCTGAGATGCCTGTCAGTCTTAATCCAGGCGATCTTAATGCTATCCGGCAAGCTTGTGCAGGGGTGACTGCATCAAAAAGTTTATTGGATTACCTTCAGAGATTGGTTCAGTTTACACGTACAACCAACGATTTTGAGTTTGGAATATCTCCCAGGGGAAGTCTATCTCTGTTAAACACAGCAAAAACCTGGGCCTACATTAGTGGCAGGGATTACATTATTCCGGAGGATATCCAGTCGCTTCTCGTGCCGGTCTTTGCTCATAGGCTCAGAAGTGCAGAAGATTATGCGGAACACACTGGGGTCGCGCATGTCCGGCGTCTACTAAGTGAAGTTGATGTTGTAGGTTAGTATGTTTGTGGGAGCCGGACGTTATATCAGGGATCTTTCGATCAAATGGTCTGCTAAAAGGCGGCCTAAGGGAAAGGCGATTGTATTAGATCAGAGATCGATCTTTATTTTTCCTACGTTAGCTGGCTGGATGTATTTACTTAGTTGTATTGTGCTGTTCTTAGTAGCAACCAACTACCAAAATAATCTTATCCATGCTGTTGCGTTTCTGCTGATTGCGCTTGGCATTATCACTATCCACTTCACCTTTTTGAATCTATCGGGTGTCAAAATTGCGGCTCTTAAAGGACATAATACGTTTGTCGGAGATATGGCAGAGTTTTCCCTGCTTATAGAATCTTCCAGTCAGCGGGGTTATGACAATATTCAGTTAGGATGGACAGGTGGAATTAAACAGTCGATCTATATCGATAGTGATGAAAAAAAACAGATTGGTTTGTATGCGGTTGCACAAACACGGGGGCGGTTTTATCCCGGTATATTGAAGTTGGAGACCCACTATCCACTGGGTTTGCTTAGAGCATGGAGCTGGGTTGAGTTAGATATTACGAGCATTGTGTACCCTAAACCTATAAAAGGGCGTCATCCTGACCAATCTATTGAAATTGGTGATTCCGAACTAGGTAGGGATTCAGGGGGCGATGACTTTATTGGATTAGAAGCATATCAGCCTGGTGCATCAATACGTCATATTGCTTGGAAACCCTATGCTCAAGGTCGTGGGTTATTTGTTAAAAAATTTGGCGGACAATCCTCTCGACAACTGTGGCTAGATTGGCAGGATTGGCCCGAGCTTGCTTCTGAGGGACGATTATCGGTGATGTGCTATTGGGCACAGCGATTTGAGCATAATAACATTGAGTATGGTTTAAACCTTCCAACACTAAAAATACCTCCAAATTCAGGCCCTGAGCATCTTGAGCGTGTTCTGATAGCCCTTGCTTTGTTTCAGGGAGAATAGTTTGAGTTCTGACAGATGAGTACATTCCAGTTAAGTCGTGTAGCCATATTGTGGCAGTTGCTCTGTGTTATATCAGTATTGGTACCTCATTTAGCTCATCTGCCTCTTTGGGTTCCTGTGTTGGTGATCTCCACTGTTTTTTGGCGCTATATGGCATATACCGGTCGATGGTCTTTTCCAAATAGAACCACCAAACTGGTTTTGATTGTAGCCGCAGGAATTTCTGTTCTATTGAGTTATAAGTCTGGGGGCGGCATCAGTTCGACGGTGGCATTGCTGGTGGTTGGTTTTGGCTTAAAGGTTCTTGAGGTTTATAAGCGGCGGGATGCTCTGGTTATTATCTATGTTGCATACTTGGTGATTGCAACAGCTTTTCTGTTCAACCAGACAGCTCTAATGGCACTGTATGTGTTGTTCTCGATTGCTGTTATTACAACGTCATTAAGAACGGTTTATACAGTCAGGCCAATTAGATTTCTGGAACCATTCAAACAGACCTGGATAATATTGGTGCCCTCATTACTACTGATGAGTGTCCTCTTTATTGGAATTCCGAGAGTGGGTCCTTTATGGGAAGTGGGAATCGACAGAAGCAGCGCCAAAACGGGATTGTCTGATTCGATGTCACCGGGTGATATTTCGAAGTTAACTCGTTCAGCTGAGATCGCTTTCAGGGTGAGTTTCAACGGTGATCGGCCTCCGCCTCAGGCGGCCTTATACTGGCGGGCGATGGTGATGAATGATTTCGATGGACGTCGTTGGCAAAATGATCATTACCCTGAACCGCATGGTGTGTTAAATGAACCGGATATTCTGGAAAGGAAATGGGAATATCAGATTATCATCGAGCCTACACAACAGAAGTATATTCCTGCTTTGGAACATCTGATTAGTCAACCTCAGGGGTTGATCTTAAATCGTGACAGAACATTAAGTTCCAAGACTCCGCTCATCCAGCGGCAGCAGTTTAACTTAGCCTCATCCTTGGGAGTACAGCTAGATAAAGGCGCGAATCTATTTGATCTCGAGCGTCATCTGCTCCTTCCAAACGGAAATCAAAAGGCCAGAGCATTAGCTCATACCTGGTGGAGGGAGTCAGTGGATCAGGAGGCGTATATTCAAAAAATTCTTAACCTCTACAACAGAGAGTTTACCTACTCACTGACACCTCCATTGCTAGGTGATGAGGTCATCGACCAGTTTTTGTTTGAGACTAAGACAGGTTTTTGTGGGCACTTTTCCAGTACAACTGCATTCATGTTAAGGGCTGTTGGCATACCTGCCAGGGTGGTTACAGGTTATCAGGGAGGGGAATGGAACCCTTATGAAAATTATCTGCTAGTGAGACAGTACGATGCTCATGCCTGGATTGAAGCCTGGCTGGATGGAAAGGGGTGGGTTCGTTTAGATCCAACTGCTTGGGTCGCTCCTGAGCGGGTAGAAAAACCAGCAGATCAACTGTTTTCTGGTCAGGAAGGGTTTCTAAAAGACAGTCCGGTCAAGGCTTGGGGGATAAAAGGGGGGCGCTGGTTGGCTATTGCACGGCAGCGTATCGAAGCGTTCAACTATGGCTGGAACAGGTGGGTATTGAATTACCATTTGGAGCAGGTGAATCTTCTCAGGAATCTGCTTGGGAAGTACACGTCTGTCCGATTGGCTCTTTTCCTTCTTATCCCTTTTATTGTCGTTATCTTCATTACACTTCTACCTGCGTTTCGTAAAGCCAAGCAAAAAAAGCTTAACCTGTTTGACAGGGAGATGACCCGGTTATCAGAAGGTTTGAGCAAATTGGGTTTATCCCGTGCGAAAGGAGAGACCGTTAATGAATACTGCCTACGATTAGGCGATTTCAATCCTCATCTTTTAGATGATCTGTTAATGCTCTCATCCGAGTATGAGAAAGCAAGATACGCTGATCTACAGTCAATCGATCAACAAATTTTTGTAGATAAGGTTACGCTTTGCCTGAAGCAGCTTAGCCGTTAAGTGATAGCCGCTCAATTCTGACTCTTAATCTGGGCAAAATAGTGGATTCGAACCATCTGTTCTTACTTAACCAGATCTGGTTTCTGGGAGAGGGATGTGGCAGCAGGAAATAGGGTTCAGGGCAATCCTCGTAGTTTTTTACTCTAGCTGTTAGGGTTTTGTGAGATTTTAGAAAGCTGCTTCCTTCTAGATAATAGCTCTGAGAATATGATCCAATTAGCAGAATGAGTTCGATCTGTGGGAGCTGATTCAGAATAGATGAGTGCCAGGTAGGTGCGCATTCGGGTCTGGGGGGGAGGTCTCCTGATCGGCCTTTACCGGGGTAACAGAAACCCATTGGGACGATCGCAACCTTGTTCGGATCGTAAAAAACTGATTTGTCTAATTGAAGCCAGCTACGGAGGCGATCCCCGCTTTTATCATTCCAGGGGATGCCCGTTTCATGAACGCGCACTCCAGGTGCTTGCCCAATAATCAATAGTCTTGCCTCTTTCGCTAGCTGAATCACTGGCCTTGGGCCATGGGGGAGATCAGGTTTGCAGAGTTGGCAGTTTCGAATTTCTGTGATCAGTTTTGTCAGCATGTTGAGATGGTTATCAGCCAGTATAGAAAGAGTATAAATGAAAACTTATAGAGTATTTTGCCCTCAGTATGAACAACAGCCTTTTAGAATTTGAAATAGTCAGAAGCTCTAGGCGGAAAACGGCTGCTATCTACATCAATGATAAGGGAGTTGTTGTCAGGGTACCCTTATGGGTGAGCGATGCATGGATCCATGAGTGGGTAAATAGTCGAAGGGCATGGATTGAGAAAAATCAGAAAAATTTTAAGCAAAATTTATCTGAATTCTGTTTGAAAACTGAACAGGGGGCCGCCTTTCCATTATTGGGGCTGTACTACACGCTTAATTGGAGGCCTGGGGGAGAAACTCAGGTATCGATTGAAGGTGAGGAGATCATCGTGCAGTTAAGCAGGAGGTCATCCAAACCTGAGCATGAGAGAGCCGAAAAGGCTTTAAAGGCGTGGTACAGATCTCAGGCACAAGAGGTGATTTCGTTTCGGGTTAAGCACTGGGCACGTGTAATGGGTATTGAGTATAACGGTCTGAAAATAAAGAGCTTTAAGCGAAGGTGGGGAAGTTGTAGCGGAACCCGGGAGCTCAGTTTTAACTGGCGACTTATTCTTGCAGAGGCCGCTTTGATTGATTACGTTGTGATCCATGAACTCGCCCACTGTGTTCATTTGAATCATAGTCCTCAGTTCTGGGAGGTAGTCGAAACTTTTTGCCCTGATTGGAAGGAGAAAAGGGGGCAGCTACAAAAGAGATCAGGATGGGTACTTTGGTAGGGCTTTGTTTGAATTGAAAAAATGGTATGTTCTTAATTGCCGTAAAAAGTTGTAGTCTACGACGTTAATGATGCGATCTCAGAGCATCAGGCAAGAAAGCCAGAAGGAATTGGATATTAATAAAAATAATGAGAGTGAAAATGAGCCTTTATAAAAGTGTAGAGAAGAACTTCTTCAACACATTGACGAAGAAGATAACCGGGAACGTCCTGTTTCTGCTATTACCCCACATCATATTGCTTATCATCGGATATATTCATTTCAATAAGCTTGAAACAAGCTTAGCAAGCGCCGGACAGGGTGAGATATCCATTGAGGCTTTTAAAGCTCATCTGGATTCCTTCTGGTTATACGGCACTGCTACAGTCAGTTTTGCGCTTATCTCAGGGATCTTCACGATCTTCTTTATGCGCCACCTATTCTTAAAACCGATCAATGCGATGACTGATGTACTGAAAGCTATTAAGGATAAGGATGGTGATATTTCTGCGACGTTGCCGGAATATACCTACGATGAAATATCTGAGATGGCTGAGAGTTACAACGCTTTCTCGGCTAGTCTAAAAGGGATGATTGCGGAAAGTCGCCGCAGAAGTGTGAGCGTTGCTTTGAGCTCTACTCGGTTACAGAAAGTATTGATAGAGGCGCAGCAATCAGCCAATACCCAGGAGGAGCAAGCGCAAAAGGTGTTCCAGTCCTCTCAGGAAGCAACTCAGGCTATAGACAATATAGCGGGTAGTACTCTGGAAATATCTGAACGAAACAGCAAAAACCTTGATGAAATACGTACATCAAGCAGTGAGCTAGGACGAGTTCAGAATCAGGTTGAAGCGATCAGGCATCAAGTTACAGATTTCCAGGAGACTGTCCATCAGTTGGAAAGTAATTCCCGAAATATCACTGAGATTCTTGGAATGGTCAAAGATTTTTCTGACCAGACCAACTTGTTGGCATTGAATGCCTCTATTGAGGCGGCGCGAGCGGGAGAAGCCGGGCGTGGTTTCTCCGTGGTGGCGGATGAGGTTAGAAATCTATCACAGAAAGTGAGCACCGCCACCAGTGAGATTGATCAGAATATTTCACAAATGTCTTCGCTTGTTGGAAGTACACGTACCAGTGCGGCCACTATTCTTGAGTATGTAGGCTCTACTGAAGAGTTTATTGGCAGCACCAATGATCAATTCCATGGGCTTGTAAGCGATTTCGAAGAGCTAAATAGTCAGCTAAGTAGTATCAGTGCAGCAATTGATGAGCTTGCTTACACCAACCGTGAATCGCACAATCATGTTTCGGAGATTACGAATATATCGACCTCTATGCATGGCGAGATAGAACAATCCCGTCATTTTTCTGAAGAGTTGGAGCACTCTACAGAGGAGACTCAGGAACTGTTGTCACGCTTTATCATCGGCTATGGCGGATTTGAAGGGATGATTCAGACAGGTCGCCAGTGGGCGCAACAGGTTCAGGGCACACTTGAAAGCCTATCTTCACGTGGATGCAATCTATTTGATACGAATTACGTGCGTACAAATGATGGTCAGATACCGGAGAAGTATGATACGAGCTATGTCGATCAATATGATGCACTGTTGAGACCTATTTTTGATAGCTTTATCTCTGAGCGCTCTGAGTTTATTTACGCTATCGCGGTGGACCGCAATGGCTATGCGCCGGCACACCATACAAAAGTGTCTGAGCGGATAACGGGTAATTTTGATATCGACAATGCTAAAAGTCGTAACCGACGTATATTTGCAGGTAACCGTGCTGAAATCCGCAGGGCTTCTTCAACGGCTCCTTTCTTATTGCAGACATTCATTCGTGATACGGGTGAAATTTTAAATGACCTGGCGATCCCGTTGTATGTCAACGGACAGCATTGGGGGGCTTTGATTATGGGCTTTGCCCCTGAAAACCTTCTGGATGATAAGTCCTGATACAGTACATAAAAAAAACGCGGCATATGCCGCGTTTTTTTATATTTGGATCTTATAGGTCGTAATCGGTGACTAACTGTTCAATCAGCTGTTTCACCGTTTCGTAAGAGAGCGGTTTACTGCAAATTGCAGAGACACCAGCACTTTGGACGGCGGCTAAGCGACTTTCGTTTTGTTCACTAGTGATCATCAGAATAGGAACAGTAGGTTGTTCACTATGATTTCGGATATGAACGGTTAGCTCCTGCCCATCAACATTAGGCATATTGTAATCAGTGATGATCAGGTCGTAGCGATTACCCTGATTGAACAATTCAAGGGCTTCAGACCCATCTTTGGCGGCATCGATGGAATGAATAGAGAGTGAATCAAGTACTTGTTTCAGATAGTTCCTGGACATCTGACTATCGTCTACAACCAGAACCCGCAGAGCATCATAGTCGTCACTGTCATTCTCAGTTTCGAAATCAGTGATGTAATCCAGCGTGCTTCGTAATGCTGTGGCCATCTCTTCGCGGCTAAATGGTTTGGGTAGAATTGCAATGGCACCAGCCTGACGAATGGGCTCCAGATAACGGTAGTGTGTTTCTGAAGAGATCAGTAAGAATGTTATCGATTCTAAAGCTTCCAGGCCTCTCATCTGGGTAACAAGCTCTGTTCCTGTCATATCAGGGAGGTGCATGGCAGAAAGTACCAGATCAGGGGGGGAGCTCTTCATATGCTCCAGTGCTGGTTTCGCCTCTTCAAACTCCTCTATATGCTGAATTCCGAAGCTATTAAGATGGCCGGTGATTATATGTCGCTGGACTTTAGAAGGTTCTATGACAGTGACATAAAGACTACTTAATTCCATATCCTGATATCCATAAAAAATGTTGGCCAGAGTGGGCAAGGATCTGGCTTTAGCGATACGTATATCATAGATCATGACAGAGAATGAAGAATCATAAAAGTGCGTTAACTTATTAATCTAGAGATGTTTTTATCTGTGAGGGTTAACTTCTTTAGAGGGTTGTCATTTCAGTTCATCTTAGATTCATGGTCTATCTGATCTAATACGCTTACAACGATCCTCTTCTGCCTTTGGCTGCCAACCTGTGATTCATTCACAGGTTGGCTTTTTATTGCGTATAAAAAACTGTAGTTGATTGAAGCCTAGGTCAGTCATTCGCCTGGGCTACTTGACCTGAGTCACAAAAGTTCTCTGTTTTAATGTCGTGACAATTCTTATGGGCGTAGCATAGGAAGAGAAGAGTTGATTAATTTGATGAAACTCTAGGTAGTTCAAATAGGAATAAGGTCTTCATCTATGTGCCCCAACGGAAATTCTGACCTGACACGAAATTTAATCCTTCAGTCGGCAATCAAAATCATCAGTCTCGATGGTCTGGATGCGCTTACTGCCGGTCGCCTCATTGAAGAAGCAAAGATCAGTAAAGGTGGCCTTTACCATCATTTCAAGACGATGACTGATGTCGTTAGCGAGGTGCTAGAAAGGTTAGCGCAAGGTATTGCATTGCGAATAAGTTCTTACTCTATTCCTTCGAGCAAGCAGGACTTTTTAGATCAGCTTGAAGATCAGTTGTTTGATTGTTTTATTACAAGTTCAGAGTCGTCTAAAGCACTGTTTGGTTTTATTTCTGCTTCTGCCAATAACAAGAACCTGCAGGTAACTCTTAGGAGATTGATGGATGAGATCTCATTTCATCGCCTCAAACAACTTAAAGCGGTATCTCCGGGTACGAGTCATGCCACGCTACATAACACTGTGCAAATCATATCGACCTTAGAACAAGGATTGATGAACCGCTTCTTCATCTCTGGTGACAGTGCAAGTTTACGATGTTACTGGAGAGGGTGTCGCCGTATCCTGGAAGGGCTTTTAGATGTAGAAGCGAAGATGGAGGCGGCTGGTGATATCTCAGAAATTAAAGTAACTTCGTTGGCCAAGTGTCAGTAGGCGAAAATACAAGGTTGTAAGAGCTACTTAAGGAAAGTGGCTCTTTTTTATTTTGTGCTATCTTCAGACTGAATGTGTGTACTCAGGGTCTGGAGAAGATGATCGCTCTCTTTAAATCCTTTAAATTGTAGTTTTTCCTTTCCATCTTTCAGATACAGCGTAATGACGTTGATAAAATTCTCTTTATGACAATCGATCTCCTCTAGCTCCCTGAAAGTTACTCTCTGTTCAGATTCAGTAGCTGGCTGTACGAAGAGAAGAGATTTTGGAGCAAATTCTACATAAGCATCTTTTACCTCGGATTGGATCTTCTCAAAATTACTTTTGTACCAACTTGAGAGAATCAGACCAATAATCAGAGGGACCAGAAGATAAATCTTCGACAGATCCATCATCATGAGCATCAGCGCGGTACCTACAAATCCCAATTGCAGATTAGTCAGCAATGAAATCTTTTTTTCGAAAAACTCTTTATCGCATGTGAATTTTGTCGTGCTCAAAGTTAGATCCTCTTCTTTCTTCAAGGGGTAAGTCTGTTTGCTCAGGGACTGTTTTGCAAGAGGAATGGTTGTTTATATAGACATGCTATATCGATATTCCTTGTCGTTAAATAAGTGATGTCTTATATTGAGTTGATGCTGTTTTTTCGACAACAATAAGAAGAGAACAATGAAGATAAAATCATTTATAAGTAAAGCAGTACTCTCGTTGCTGCTTTTACCTGCCGTTGCTTTTTCTATGAGTCCCGCAGATAAATACCCAGAGTCTCTGCTTTATAGTCAACCGGTTAAAGTTGCAGAACGGGTCTGGTCGGCTATAGGGGCTACCCAATACTACAGCTATGAAAATGCTGGTCACAACAATAACCTGTCGTTTGTCATCGGGGATGAGGCTGTTTTGGTGGTCAATGGAGGTTCCTCCTATCTATTGGCGAAAGCTTTACACAGTGAAATAACCAAAATCACCGATCTTCCTGTCAGGTATGTGGTGAATGAGAATGGTCAGTCTCATGCAATTTTAGGTAATGGTTATTGGAAGGCACTTGGCGCCAAGATAATTGCTCATGAAGAGGCTCTGGAAGAGATTGATGAGCTAGGCTTGGATGGCCTTGATAACCTTAAGTCAATTCTGAAAGAGCGTGCAGAGGGTACCGCACTTGTTGAGATTGATCAGACTTTCGGAGATGAGATGAAGATTGATCTGGGAGGCCTGGAAGTCCGTTTGATTCGGTTTGGGCCTGCACATTCGCCGGGTGATATCTCAGTCTTTGTTCCAGACGCTAACGTACTCATCGCTGGGGATATGGCTTTTCAACAAAGGTTGTTACCCATCTTCCCTGATACTGATACCTTGGAATGGCTGCAAACGTGGAACGATCACTTTACCCCCTTTGCAAAGGATAAGATCATCATTCCTGGGCATGGAGAGGCCACAGACTTTTCAACGGTGGATCGTTGGACGAGAGGGTACCTGAGTTACCTTCGTGGCAAGGTCGCAGTGCTACTGGAAGAGGGAGGATCTTTGGAAGATGCTTACTCAATCGATCAGTCTCCATATGCACATCTTGAAACCTTTGATCAGTTGGCAGCTAAGAATGCAGGTCGGGTATTTGAAGCGATGGAGTTTGAGTAGTCGTTACGGTTAGGGATAAGGCGGGCATGATAGCCCGCCTTATTGATTAATTACTGACGAATCCCTTCGATATTGAGATCCAGATATACAGTTTCTGCAGCTGGGCCAAGATTATAAGTCATGCCAAAATCTTTTGGAGTAAGCTCTACAGTACCTGAGAAGCCGGCACGGTATCCGCCCCATGGATCTTTACCTTCGCCAACCTTCTGTACATCTATAGCGATCTCTTTGGTCTGACCGTAAAGAGTCAGCATCCCTTTCATAACACCTCCCTCTTCATTGGGAGTGAATGATGTGCTTTTAAAGGTTGCCTTAGGGAATTTCGATACATCCAGGAACTCATCCCCTTTAATATGTTTGTCACGCTCAGCATGGTTGGAATCAAAAGAGGTGACATCAACTTCAACATTTACACTGGAGGCCGCAGGATTTTCAGCGTCATAGCTGAACGCTCCAGTAAATGTATTAAAGCGACCAGTTAACCAGCTTGTGCCCAGATGGCTAATTCGGAATTGAATAGATGCATGCGCGCCTTTTGAATCGATTACATAGTCAGCTGCATAGGTTGGCGCTACGGATAACGCTGAAGCCAGGGCCAGTCCTTTAATAAATTTAGCTTTCATTGGGGGTCCTCATGTAGCGCAAGCATGCGCGTTAGTGTTGTATCTTTGTCTATAAAATGATGCTTTAGTGCTGCTAAAGCATGCAGTGATGATATTGATATTAGTGCAGTTGCTGCAAAAAAATGAATCTCTCCAGCAATATCTTCCTGATTATCGAAGGCGAATGGCAGAGCAGGTATGTTAAACCAGCTAAATACCTCAATGCTGCGACCATCAGCGGTGGAGATCAGATAGCCCGAAACGAGCGTGAGTATGAGAAGCGCATAAAGCATTAGATGTGCAAGCTTGGCAAGTTGCTTCATACGCTCAGGCTGTGGCAGCGGTGCAGGTGGTTTATTCAACACACGCCATAACACTCTGAATACAAGGGCGAATATGATTAGCGCGCCGATGCTTTTATGCCAATAGGGTATGGTTCGGTATGCCGGATCATAATAGTCCAGTGTTTCGATATAGAGCCCTAAGGGATATAAACCGATAATAGCGAATGCGATCAGCCAGTGAAGTAATATATGACCCCAGCCATAAGATGATTGATCATTAATTAATTTACGATGGAAAACCATTGATTGCAGATACCCTACCTGATGATTGTTGGCCGCATCGCACTGTATATTCATTGCGAGCCGTTTCTATTGATCAATTTAAACGTTAGTATTGAATGCGTCTAATGCATATTTATTATTGTTGCTATGCGTGAAATGAATTTAAGATCTGTGGATCTAAATCTATTAGTGGTATTGAAGGCGTTACTTGAAGATCGGCACGTTTCAAAAGCTGCTGAACGACTCGGTATGAGCCAGCCTGCAGTGAGTCGTGCTCTACAGAGGCTTCGTCTTTCACTTGAAGATCCGATACTGGTCCGGACAGGCACGGGTTATGACCTGAGCTCTCGGGCAGCTCAACTTCAACCGCAGTTGGAGCAGGTGTTAGTGGATGTTGAGGCGATCATGCAGCCGGTTGTTTTTGATCCTTTTCAGGCTGAAGGGGTGCTGAAACTGACTGGACTAGATCTTGAGCTGATCCTGCTTATGCCTGAGTTTGTCAGGATGTTGAGGCATAAAGCTCCTAATCTCAGCGTGGAGGTTGTGCCACAAAGAAGCGAGCACTTTGAACTACTAGAGAGGGGGGAGGTACATTTCACGATAACGGGTTTGTATCCCCAGTCAGGCCATGATCAATTCAGGCGGATAGAGATTGCAAAATCGGGTCACCTCTGTGTGCTGGATCAAAAAAATCCGCTGGCTGAGGGGCAGATGAGCCTTCATGATTATGCGAATGCATCACATGGTCTCGTTTCGATTACAGGTAAAGGCCCTGGGATGATGGATGATGCTCTTTCTGAGCTGGGGTTAAGTCGTAAAGTGATGCTTCGACTTGCCAGTTTTATGTCTGTAACCGAATTTTGTCAGCATTCCGACCTTGTCTTTACATTACCTGCTGTGATGGCGCAGCATCTGGTTAAGAATACCAGTCTGGTTGTTCGTCCTCTGCCGGCTGAATTTGATCTGTCTGAGGTGATACTTTACCTATATTGGCATGAACGTTTTCATCATGATCCAATGTGCCGCTGGGTTCGCTCTGAATTGACGCAGATCTTTACACCAAGCTTATAGGTGAGAGCCCTGCATTATCTGCATGGTTTCGTTGCTCCAGCGAAGGGACTCGTAATAGGCTTCGGCATAGATCTCCTGGAGAGAGGGGGGGAGGTTGAAACTGGATTGTCCGATCATATAGAAATTGATTGCTTGAAGTAGTTTGCCCGCTTTGCCCTCGTACCGGGTGATCGCACTGATAATATCTTCTGAGATTGATAGTTGGGATAGCAGGGTTTGCTGGTCTATCTCAAGCAACGCATCTAATAAAGAGAGCACGCCAGTCATAAAAGCTAGTTCAGAATCTACTTCCTTCGTTTTATAGGCTACAAACTCACACATGCGAGCAGTCATTAGGATCTGTCTGACAAGCTCACTCGGACGTTCATCATTACTCGATAAGGCCAGCAACGTAGCCCACTTATTAACTTCGTTAATTCCCAGCGCAATAATAGCTTGAGATAAGCTCTCAATTTTATTGCTTAGATTGTACTGGGCGGAATTAACGATGCGGAGAAGTTTATAGGTGAGCTGTGGATCTCTTGAACTGATATCGGCAAGTTCTGCTGGGGTGACATCTTTGTCCTGAAGGGCTGCCAGAAGATGGATAATGACTGCTTGGTTGGAGCTGAGTTTTCTGCCTTCAATAATCGCCGGCTTTGACAGGAAGTTGCCTTGGAATAGTTTGAAGCCAAGGGATTGGCAGCGTTCAAATTCAACATAAGATTCAACCTGCTCTGCCAGGCAGGTAACGTTAAATTTCTTAAGCTGAGCAAGATGCTGCAAGACCTCCTGATCAGAGTAGTGACGAATATCAACGCGAACAATGGCTGCTAGTTCCAGTAGTGCATCATATTCCGGATGATACTCAAAATCATTCAATACTAGTCTGTATCCCGCTTCTACATATTTCTTGAGAGCATGAATAAACGCCTGAGATGTTGAGGCTAGGCTTAAATTGATAACCAGATTGTGGCGTGACAAGCTTGGTAGGCTTCCAGTTCTCAAAAAACCGTCCGTAATATTGAGGAATGCCGGTAATGACCTCAATGTTCCCGAATCATAGATATTGGTGAAGTGATCGATCAGTACATTGCAGGTTTCCTGATCACCGGAGAGGAGCTTTTCAATCTGATCCCTCTTTTCAGATCGATAGAGGAGCTCATAAGCAACCACATTGAGATCTTGATCAAAAATAGGTTGGCGTGAGAGACCTAAAGGGTTTGCTCGAAGATCCATTCTAATGACCCATTGTTTTCGTATTAGTAAGTTGAGCGGTAGTGGTTAGTCGTGAACTCATCAGGTGTATTGCAACACCTAATCATACTCCGGTGGAAGCAATGACTAGTGGTTTAGGCGATTAAACTTTAGTATAGATGCAGCCGGGCAGATATCAGGGAAAAAGAATGCAGAACCACCCTCTTAGAGCACAGATTACCAGTGAAGTACACGCCAGACCGTTTCAGCGATTACAACCTGGAATGCGTTTGCTGCACATAGCATCGGTCTATCAGCATGATGACAGTGGTAGATTAGATGAAACATTGTGTTCTCTTTTGCAGAGTTTACAGCTGGTGGATACTGATGTCGGTACGCCCTTTTTCTATGTTTCAAATGAAAAGGTGGCGGTGCGATACGAAGCCCATAATGAATTTTATACCATCACCCTATATCAGTTTTCACAAGCGATCATGGAGGAGTTTCACAGCTTGTGGAGAACGCTGCCCGGTGAGTTTCTATCTGGTGTTGAGATCGTGTTCAATCCTCGTGATGCAGAAAAACCGGATCTGAAAACAATTTTTGGCAGCAGGCAAGTTTCGGGTGCCGAAGTGATGGGTGGGGCTGCAAAAGTGTGGACCGATTTCCATCCATCGGCTGAAGATGGCTTTGTCAAAATAGTTGTCAACGATGTCAACTTAAAAGCTTTTCAGGCGGGACGCTTGATGCAACGCTTATGTGAGATAGAAACATATAGGCATACTGCGCTACTGGCACTCCCTGTTGCTCAGGAACAGATGCCTAAGCTGACGGATATGGATCAGCAACTGGCGGAAATCACCCATGAAATAGCGGCTAACAATAATGCTAATGAGCTACTTAGTAAGCTAATGCAGCTGGCAGCACAGGTTGAGGAGATCTCAGCTGAGACTGCAAATCGTTTTTCTGCGACACAAGCCTATTTTGCAGTTGTTGATAGTCGGATTAATGAGTTACGAGAATCTCGTATTCAGGGGTTACAAACCGTTGCGCAGTTTATGGAGCGGCGCTTGGATCCAGCTAAACGAACCTGCCTGGCGGCGAATGACCGGATTGAGCGTCTATCCCGGCGTATTGCTAGGGCGACCGAGCTGATCAGATCTCAGGTGGATCTGTCGATTGAAAAACAGAATCAGCAGTTGTTGGAGGGATTAAATGATCGAGCCAGGCGACAGCTAAGGCTACAAGCCAAATTAGAAAGTTTCACGATTATTGTCGTGACTTACTATGCGTTCGATCTACTGGAACGAACGATTAGAAATACGGTTAGCGTCGATGCAATAAGAGATACTGCTCTGATGTTCTTGAGTTTCTCTGTCCCGTTGATGGCAGGTGTATTGTGGTGGTATGTACGACGACTACTGAAACACTACAGTGAGGATTGATCGTTCGGCTTAGCTGACGTTTTTCTGAACGCTTTCCAGAAAAATCAGGGACTTAACAAGTTTGCATTTGCATCTGAATTTATCGCTGGTATACTGCGCGCCTGTCTGAAGAGTTCAACCCTCAGGCAAGCCTATATGGCATCGTTATGGTGGCCCTGTTGGTCCTTCCGCAATGATAAATCGTTAACCTGGTCAGGCCCGGAAGGGAGCAGCCACAGCGATGGATTCATGTGCCGGAATGTGGCTGGTGGGGTCACCCCCAGTTATCTCTCTTCTCTCTTCTCTCTTCAAACTGCCTTATGGCGATCACCTCTCGCTATGCTATCTGCAGTATTCATTTTGTTGATTCTTCTTTAATATCGAACTTACTCTTATTGATTATTCATTTTCGCAGAAGTTATGGAAATTCTTGGTTTACGTACTTTCAAAGCGGTTGTCGATGAAGGGGGTATTAAAGGCGCCTCTGCAAAGTTGAATACCGTTCAGTCCAATATCACCAGTCGTATACAGAAGCTGGAGGATGAGTTGGGAAGTAAGTTGTTTACATTGGTTGGCCGTAAGTTGGTAACAACACCATCTGGGCAGTTACTTTATGATTATGCCAATCAGATATTGCAGCTTGAGTATCAGGCAACCTCAGCGATCTCAGAGATTACCGGCAGTTACGATCTTAGAGTTGGGGTTCCTGAAACATTTGCGGCCGTGCATATGCCTCTGGTGCTGAAATCACTGAAACAGTCGCATCCTGAGATCCACCCTAAAATATATACCGATACCAGTGCAAAATTAGTGATGGCGGTGCTTAATAACAGGGTGGATTGTGCCATGGTAGGAGATCCACAAGCCCATAAGGAGCTTGTGATTGTGCCTGTGGTTGATGAAGAGTTAGTGATCGTGACACCGCTGGATGGGGAGTATGATTCGGTTCTGTTTGTGAGAGAAGATGGTTGTGGCTATCGAAAATGTGCTCTTTCCTGGCAACAAGCTTCAGGACGCAGCGAAGATGGTCTGATGGTCATGAGCAGTTCGGATGGTGTTTTGGGATGTGTAGCTGCGGGTTTGGGATATACGGTGATTGGTCGGAATATGGTGACTGGTAGCCGGTATGAAAAGGCGCTTAGGAGTGAACCGGTCAACGTTGGGGTTGGTCATGTACGAATCTCGATGGTCTATCGCCGGGGTAATCCACTAGAATCAGGAATCAATAATCTGGTTCAATTGTTCCCCTATAAGCGTCCGCTCCAGACTGACAGACCATCGGAACCGGATCAAGAATGACTATAAACGCAGACTCAAGTCATTTGTTCATTTTGTCAGGTAGGAAGAGGTACGTTTGATATGGCTAAGGCTGTGTGGTTGGCTATCTTCTTTGCAGTATTCATGTGGTCTGGGATTAACCCAAATGATCAGTTTACCTGGTTCCTTGAGGTGCTGCCGGCGCTGATAGGAGTGATCTTGGTGATAGCTACCTATCGTAGCTTCCCGCTAACCCCGTTGCTCAGTTTCTTTATTCTGATCCACTGCATCATCTTGATGGTAGGTGGCCATTATACTTATGCGGAAGTGCCTCTGTTCGACCTGATCAAAGAGGCTTTCGATCTGGAACGGAATAACTATGACAAGGTCGGACATTTCGCACAGGGGTTTATTCCTGCACTTCTGGCAAGGGAGATTCTGATTCGTAAAGAGGTTGTAAGAAGGGGGGGCTGGCTCAACCTTTTCGTAGTTTCGGTATGCCTGGCGTTCAGTGCATTCTATGAACTGATCGAGTGGTGGGTTGCCATTGCGACGGGAGAGGGGGCGGAAGCTTTTCTCGGAACACAGGGTTATATATGGGATACACAATCTGATATGGGGTTTGCGCTTTTGGGAACGATTAGCTGCTTGCTTATTTTACCGAGGTTCCACGATCGACAGTTAGCGCAACTTCATATGTCCAGATGATCTGCGAGATAATCGATAAGTATTCTGACTTTAGGTGATACAAATTGGTTGTTGGGATAAAGCGCCCATATCCCTTCATCCTCGGGCTGAAACTGTTTTAGAACAGGCAAGAGCTCCTGAGTTTCCAGATAGGGTAAAACATAATAATCTGGAAGTTGGACTAATCCGATCCCCTTCAGAGCGGCGTCAGTCAAGGCTTGTCCACTGTTATAACGGATGTTGCCTTTGATCTTGATATTTCGCTCCTGCCCCTCTTTTTGAAATCGCCAAAACTCCAGAGTGCCTTGTAGGCAGTTATGCCTCTCCAGCTCTTCCAAAAGATAGGGTTCCCCGCAACGCTGAAGGTAATCCGGGGATGCGCAAACATAGAGTGTACGTGACGCAAGACGTTTCGCCATCATTGTCGAGTCATCCAGCTTGCCCAGTCGAATAGCGAGATCATAGCCTGAATCGATTAGATCCAGTTTTTTATTAGTAAAATGAATCTCTACTTCAAGTTCGGGGTAACGAGAGACAAAGTCATTTATCAGTGGTGCAATTCTTCCTTCACCAAACGTCGTTGGGGCTGTTATTTTTAGTTTCCCGCGAGGCGTAGCCTGATACTGAGTCAGAGAACGTTCGGCTTCTTCAAGCCCATCCTGCAATCGTCGACAGTGTTGATAGAAGAGGTTACCTGCTTCGGTTATCGATACTTTACGTGTTGTTCGGTAGAACAATTTCGTTGCGAGTCGAGTTTCAAGCGCACTGATCTGCCGACTGACTTGTGCTGTTGAGATGCTCAGTTGCTGTGATGCTGCTGTAAAGCTTCCACTTTCAGCAACAGCGATAAATTCGGTGATTCCATCCCAATTGAACATTATTACCAATCAGTAAAAGTATTTAACAAAAATAGATATTATCACCTCAGAGTAATTAACTACAATAAGTTAAGAACCTAATCTACACAGTCTATCGAGGTTAAGATGAGTGACAAGATGATTAAATCCAGAGCCGCTATTGCCTGGGGGCCGAACCAGCCATTATCGATTGAAGAGGTTGATGTCATGCCTCCTCAAAAAGGAGAGGTGTTGGTGAGAATTGTCGCGACGGGGGTCTGTCATACTGATGCATTCACACTTTCTGGTGAGGACCCTGAAGGTATCTTTCCTGCAATTTTGGGCCATGAGGGTGGAGGCATCGTTGAGGCCGTAGGTGAAGGGGTTACCAGTGTTGCTGTTGGTGATCATGTGATTCCGCTTTACACGCCAGAATGTGGCGAATGTAAATTTTGTAAATCCGGTAAAACAAATCTTTGTCAGAAGATCCGTGAGACTCAGGGAAAAGGATTGATGCCTGATGGCACTACCCGTTTCTATAAAGATGGTCAGCCCATCTATCACTATATGGGGTGTTCGACATTCTCTGAATATACGGTTCTACCAGAAATCTCGCTGGCAAAAGTGAATAAAGCAGCCCCTCTAGAGGAAGTATGTCTACTGGGTTGTGGTGTAACGACGGGCATGGGTGCTGTCATGAACACCGCCAAGGTCGAAGAGGGGGCCACCGTTGCTATCTTCGGTTTGGGGGGCATTGGGCTATCGGCTGTTATTGGTGCGACTATGGCTAAAGCTAGCCGTATCATTGCAATTGATATCAACGACAGTAAGTTTGAACTCGCCAAACAGCTAGGTGCGACCGATTGTATTAACCCGAAGGAATATGACAAGCCGATTCAGGACGTCGTTGTCGAGTTAACTGAGGGTGGGGTGGATTACTCGTTTGAATGTATCGGCAATGTTGATGTGATGCGTTCAGCGTTGGAGTGCTGTCATAAGGGATGGGGAGAATCCGTAATCATTGGTGTAGCGGGTGCCGGACAAGAGATATCAACGCGTCCATTCCAGTTGGTGACTGGCCGGGTCTGGAGAGGCACTGCATTTGGTGGTGTTAAAGGGCGTTCTGAACTCCCTGCGATTGTTGAAAGGTATATGGCGGGTGAGTTTAAGCTGAATGACTTTATCACTCATACGATGGGGCTGGATGCTATCAACGAAGCCTTTGATCTCATGCATGAAGGTAAAAGTATTCGTAGTGTGATCCATTTCGATAAATAGTGCCTACCTTTGCTTCCTCAACCCGTGCTTACAGGCCCATAGGGTCTGTAAGGAGAGTTAATGTCTATTAAAAATCTTAGCCAGAATCGATGTTTTGGTGGTTGGTTAAAGCGGTACAGCCACCCATCAGAAACCCTTAATTGTGATATGCGCTTCAGTATTTATCTCCCCCCGCAGGTGAGTAGTGGCGCTAATGTACCTGTGCTCTACTGGTTATCGGGTTTGACCTGCAATGATGAAAACTTTATGCAAAAAGCGGGCGCTCAACGTATCGCTGCAGAGTTGGGAATCGCGCTTGTAGCACCTGATACTAGTCCGCGGGGGGAGGGTGTAGCCGATGATCCTGATGGCGAGTATGACCTGGGTTTAGGCGCTGGCTTCTATCTGAACGCAACAGAGGAGCCATGGAGTGAACACTATCAGATGTATGATTACATCACGCAGGAATTGCCTGATCTAATTGAAAAAACCTTCCCTGTTTCCCGGAAGCGTTCCATCTCCGGGCATTCAATGGGTGGCCATGGTGCATTGACTATCGCCTTGCGAAATAGTCTGCGCTATCAGTCAGTCTCAGCGTTTAGCCCTATATGCAATCCGATGAGATCTCCCTGGGGTAAGAAAGCCTTAGGCGCTTATCTGGGTAACGATCAGGGGGCCTGGTCACAGTACGATGCTTCTGTACTGATCGGGGAGCAGTCTAAGCAGTTACCTGTGTTGATTGATCAGGGTAGCAGTGATGAGTTTCTTGAGGTTCAGCTAAAACCAGAAGCGTTGGAGCAGGAAGCGAAAGAGCATGATTATCCACTCACGTTGCGGATGCAGGAAGGCTATGACCATAGCTACTACTTCATCGCGAGTTTCATCGAGGAGCATCTGCGCTTTCACGCCAAATACCTTAGCTAATAGATACCTGTAGAGAACAGATTAATCGCGCAGGTTTATTCAGGGAGGGGATTACTCATCTCTGAATCGATCTGCGATCTCTATAAACTGCTGTTCAATTCGTATAAAAGAATCGGTTATGAGTGGGTCAAAATGGCTGCCGCGACCTTCAAGGATAATTCCTTTGGCTTTCTGGTGGTCAAAAGCAGGTTTATAAACACGTTTGGTGATCAGAGCATCATAGACATCTGCTAAGGCCATTAAGCGTCCCGAGAGTGGAATATCGTTACCTTTCAGTCCTTCTGGATAACCGGATCCATCCCATTTCTCATGGTGACAGGAGCTGATCTCCTTCGCATATTGAAGAAATGAAACACCCGTTAATCCAGTCTCATTTTCTGCATTTGAGATAGCATCGGCTCCAAGAGTCGTATGAGTCATCATGATCTTAAATTCGTCTGTAGACAGTTTCCCAGGTTTGAGCAGAATCTTGTCAGGAATGCCGACTTTACCAATATCGTGCAGTGGTGCTGATTTGTAGATCAGTTCGATATTCCGGTCGGTCAGTTCATCAGTAAAGTGATTATGATCTCTCAGGTCTTCAGCCAGCGCCTTGACGTAGTGAGAGGTCCTTCGGATATGATTCCCAGTCTCATTGTCACGGGTCTCAGCCAGAGAAGCCAGGGCCTGGATCGTGGTCTCTTGAGTTTTTGCCAGTTCTTGAGTCCTGATGCGAACTCGTTCTTCTAGCATCTCATTCAGTGAATAGAGCTCATCCTGACTGCTTTTTAATAAGATGTGATTACGCACACGCGCTATCACTAATGTCGGCGAAATTGGTTTGGTAATGTAATCTATTGCCCCCGCTTTAAGGCCTTTCTCCTCATCAATCTCCTCATTCATGGCTGTAATAAAGATCACCGGTATATGTGAGGTGTCAGGGTTGTTTTTTAATAAACTGCAGACCTGAAAACCATCGATATCAGGCATCATGACATCGAGTAAGATCAGGTCAGGTGTGTGCTCACTCTGGGCGCGTTGTAATGCTTCTTCACCATTTTTTGCTGCCAGCACTCTATAATCTGATTTGAGAAGGTTAGATAGC
Source organism: uncultured Neptuniibacter sp. (assembly GCF_947498015.1). Taxonomy (GTDB): domain Bacteria; phylum Pseudomonadota; class Gammaproteobacteria; order Pseudomonadales; family Balneatricaceae; genus Neptuniibacter. The sequence goes on along the minus strand of NZ_CANMIR010000008.1, from coordinate 54,444 downwards.
ACCATAATGTTAATCGGTTCATCGTCGACGACTAAAATGGTTTTTAATACATTTGACATTAAGAATGGCCTGTTTGAATACCGCGTTTGATGCAGAAAGGTAACTGATAATTGATAGAAAAATTGGAGAATTGGCAGAGTTTAAAATTAGCAATAGAAGGGTTATTTGTCCATATAACACAATGAATTAAAGTGGGTTATTTTAATTCTTGGCATTCACTTAATTCCCTACCTATCCTGAGTTATATTGTTGTCAGATCATGAATTTACATGTGTTTCTGAGATAAACTTGTTTAAAACAGATAGGCGCGTGATATGAAGTTGCTACAGAAGGTTATAAATAAACAGACGCCTTTGAGGCTTAACCAGATGTCAGGAGACCCGGAGCTCGTTCTGGTGTTTGCAGATCCCTCCTATCTAAGGTCAGATGAGCTACTTACAGAGCTAGCTCAAGTATACCCTTCCTCCAAGTTGGCAGGATGTTCAACGGCGGGAGAGATTACAGCGAGCGGAGTGATGGATGGTGGTGTGGTTCTGACGGAGGTCTATTTTGATACTGATGTCATCATTGATGTTATTACAGCCAGAGTAGGTGGGATTAAAGCCTCCTTCGATGCTGGGGTCGCACTGGCTTCTAAAATTAAGGTTCAGGGATTAAAGGCGGTCCTGCTTCTGTCTCCGGGGGTTAATATTAATGGCAGTGCAATAATTGAAGGCCTGACCTCGGTTATTGGCGACGGTGTGCCAATTAGCGGTGGTCTTGCCGCAGATGGTACTGCATTTGAAACTACAGCGACCCTGACTGGGAATGGTGTAAATTCTGACCAGCTATGTGCTGTCTGTTTTTATGGTGATGCTCTTAAGATTGAGTGTGGTTCGTTCGGAGGCTGGGAGCATTTCGGCCCCTTGAGAAAAGTAACCCGCTGTGAAGGCAATATCCTATATGAATTGGATGATAAGCCAGCTCTAGAACTCTACAAACAATATTTAGGTGAATATGCCAGTGAACTTCCCTCGTCAGGTTTGCTATTCCCTTTCGAAATGGTTTCGGCTTCTAAGCAGGAGCAGGGACTTATTCGAACCATTCTGGGTGTAGATGAAGATAACAGCAGTTTGATTTTAGCCGGTGATATAGATCCTGATGGTTATTTACGGTTGATGCATACAACCATCGATGGGCTTATTGATGGCGCTGAAAATGCAGTTAAAGGTATCTCACGCGATGATCATGATCGTCTCGCGATTCTTGTTAGTTGTGTCGGACGTAAGCTGGTGATGGGTGATTCTGTAACCGAAGAGGTCGAGGCTGTAAATATGATATTAGGGGACAAAACTCTATCCACCGGTTTTTACTCTTACGGTGAAATATGTCCGGATAGCGGTTTCACTCAATGTAGTTTACACAACCAAACTATGACAGTGACGGTCATTTCAGAGTAGTAATTATGTCCATGCATAGACTTTTGCTTCGGCAGCTGAAACTCACCGGATTTGAACCCATTGTCACTGATCCTTTAGATGTTGATTTCAAATCACTTGTAGATTCGTTGATGCAGCAGCCTGAGTTTGAATCCTGCTTTGCTCAGCTTCTTCATAAAGTGAATGAAAGCTATATTCTATCTGATCGGAATTCAAATCTGCTCCATTCAAGTATGCGAATCAGCCATGAAGAACTGGAGCTGGCTAATGATAACCTACGTGCAGATGCTGAACTACAGACTCAACTGATAGGTACTTTACAAAGCAATATCCGAGCGCTGATGAGTTCTTCAGGGCGTACCTATGACCACGAAGAGCTAAATGTAGAACAACTACCCCAGTTGTTTCGTGAACTTTTAAAAGAGAATGAAACGGCAAAACGGCAGTTACAGTTCCAGAAAGACGCCCTTGATGCTCACGCTATTGTCAGTATCACTGATAAAAACGGATCCATTACCTATGCCAATGATAAATTTTGCAAAATCTCAGGCTACTCTGAAGCTGAATTGATCGGTAATACCCATAGCATGGTGAAATCCGGTGAGCATTCGGAGTCGTTTTATAAGGAGCTTTGGTCGACGATCTCATCTGGAAATGTCTGGCATGGAGAGTTAAAAAACAGTAAACGAGATGGAGGCTACTACTGGGTCGCAGCCACGATCAAGCCTATTTTAGGGGTGGATGGAAAACCTGAACAATACATCTCCATACGAACCGATATTACATACAGAAAGGAGATGGAAAACTCTATTCACCTGGAAAAGCAGTTCCTTGATGGTTTGGCAAACACGATCGGTGAGGGGGTGTTTGCGCTGGATGTTGATGGACGCTGTACTTTTCTGAATGATGAGGCAGAAAGAATTCTGGGCTGGCAGCGAGAAGAATTTATTGGCCAGATAGCCCACAATCTTATCCATTATAAATCCAGCGCAGGAGATCAACTCCCTTTTGATCAGTGCCCCATTATGCTCAGGAATTTACAAGGGCAAAGTTTTCACTCCGATGATGAGTGCTTTATCCATAAAGATGGGCACAATATTCCCGTTGAGGTGACCTCTGTACCTTTGCTTCAGGGGGAAAAACATCTGGGATCTGTGTCTGTTTTCAAAGATATCTCTCTTCGGAAGGAGGAGGAACTCAATAGACTCCTGGCGTTAAAGAAAGCAGAAGCCGCGACTCAGGCTAAAAGTGAATTTCTGGCGAATATGAGCCATGAGATCAGAACACCGATGAATGCGATTATTGGCCTCAGTCATCTGGCTCTCACTGGACAGTTGGATAAGCAGCAATACAACAACATCAATAAAATTCATGACTCGGCTAAAAATTTGCTGACTATCATCAACGACATTCTCGACTTTTCCAAGATTGAAGCAGGGCAGCTGAATATTGAAAATACTGAGTTTGAACTCGATAAATTGTTACTTGATCTGTACGATCTTAATTACATAAAAGCTGATGAAAAGGAGATTGAGTTCAGTGTTAAGCGTGACTTCTCACTGGCTAATAATCTGATCGGCGACCCTATCCGAATTTCCCAGATTCTGACCAATCTCACCAGCAATGCCATAAAATTCACTGAGCAAGGAAGCGTACAGGTTGATCTGTTTCCGGTCAGGTGTGATGGAAGTTCACTTCTGCTCCGAGTTCAGGTGATAGATACCGGGGTGGGTATTGAGAAAGAGAAGCAATCCATACTGTTTGATTCATTCACTCAGGCGGATGCTAGTACTACCCGTAAGTACGGTGGGACAGGGCTTGGTTTGTCAATAACACACAAGCTAACCGAACTGATCGGTGGGACGATATCACTCAAGAGTGAATTTGGTAAGGGGACCACGGTGACCGTGGATCTGCCGGTTGAAGTAAATACTCATGCAGAGGCTAGAGATGTATCCTTCTTCGAAGGTTTAAATATACTCCTTGTTGGGGGCAGACCTTCACTTCAAAAACAACTCGAAAGCCTTCAGATGAGTTATCAGCGGAGCCCATTTGGAGAGGTTGCGCTCGCTTCCAAATGTAATCGCAAACCGGATTGTATCGTTGTCGTGGACAGGGCCGATAATGAGAGTGATCTTTTCAACTTTCTGAAATCAGAAATTGATAATCAACCCGCTTTTAACCAGCTTCCCGTAGTCGTTGCGACGACGATTCATCGAGCAAAATTTATTCAGCGACATCAATATAGCTTCCGGTTGTTCATCATCTCTGAACTCTATACCCCGTCATGCCTGTTTAATACGATTCAGGATGCTCTGCAGGGGAGTGATGATAACAATAAGCCCCTACACAATAGTTTTGGGGTTGATATTCAGCACTCCCTTAGTGGGGTACGGGTGCTACTGGCTGAAGATAATCAGATCAACACTGAAGTTGCATTAGGTATGCTCAATAAAATGGGTGTTGAAACGGTTGCTGTTGATAATGGTAAACAAGCACTTGAGGCTTTAGAAAACCAGGCATTTGATATCGTGCTAATGGATCTGCAGATGCCGGAGATGGACGGATATACTGCTGCAAAAATTATTCGCTCACAACGCTGTTACGATGATCTACCCGTTATCGCCTTAACCGCACATGCGATGGAGGAGGATAAGCAGAAGAGCCTTGAGCTCGGAATGGATGATCATCTAACTAAACCGATAGATCCGCTAACATTGTTTAAGACATTGCGTCGCTGGGTGGACAGAAATCAGCTTATCAATTTAGATCAGACACCGTCTTTACCTCAAAGGCTTATCGATGTGGGCCTACCTCCTGTACTACCCGGCCTGGATTATTCGTCTGGACTGAAGAGGACTTCATATGATCCGGTGTTCTATGCAGGTCTCTGGAATAAGTTCCAGGCTGACTTCAGCAATATAGCGGATCAGTTGAGTGAGTTGGTTCGGCGAGGCGAGCTTGATAAGGTGCATAATTTTGCTCACGCATTAAAAGGTGTCTGTACTAATTTGGGGGCAACGTCGTTCACTGAACTGGCAGAAGCTATAGGAGCTTTGAATACACTCGCTGATGATAAACCAGCTCAACTTGTTGAACGTGCAAAGCAAGAGCAGGCCATTCTTAACTGTAGCCTAGATAAACTGAGAACTGCGATCGATGTTATTAAGCCGGATAGCAGCGAGCCAAAAGCGGGAAATGTCATTGGGAAGTTACTTGAGGAGCTGTTACCACTAGTCGAGGTGGGTGACACTAAAGCGTTGTCGATGGCAGATGATCTTCATCAGTATGCGTTTGAGGACCCGCTCCTCCAGGACCAGTTCGTCGCAACTTTAAAAGCGATTACAAATTTTGATTTTGAGAAAGCGAAGGGTTTAATCATCGCCCTACAAGAGGGATTGAAATTATAGGCTTGTGGAGAATTTCTGATAAGAGATTGCAACGCATGAATATGATCTAAACTTAAAAGGCTTTTGAGGGCCTTTTCCTAATCTAGCTGTACTTGTAAAGGAGTTTCGGATGATCTCCGCACCTTTATGTGATGATGAGCAAGAGCGCCTGCAAGAGTTATGTGATTATGGAATCCTGGATACTCAGGAGGAAAAGGAGTTTGATGATCTAACCCAGCTCACCTCTGACCTTTGCGGGACTCCGATTGCTTTAATCAGCCTTGTCGACAGTGAACGGCAATGGTTCAAGTCCAAGGTTGGTCTGTCAGCGGAACAAACTTCGCGAAATATCGCATTTTGTGCTCATGCGATCCTACAGCGGGAACTGTTTGAAGTCGAAGATACTTTGGACGACCCGCGTTTTTCAGATAATCCCCTTGTAAGTGGCGAGCCCCATATTCGTTTCTATGCGGGAGCCCCGTTGATTACCCCCTCAGGTCGAGCACTGGGCACTCTGTGTGTTATTGGTTATGAACCGAAGAGATTGAGTCGAAAGCAGAAAAATGCGCTTCAGACTTTATCCAATGAAGTTGTTTCCCGTTTAGAGTTACGCAAAAAGCTCTCTGAGCTAGAAAACGCTAAAGAGTTGATGTCCATCTTTGTCTCCAATGTGAGTCATGAGATTCGTACCCCGATGAATGGCATCATGGGCATCATAAAATTGTTACAACAAACCGAGTTGGATCCTAATCAGCAGCAATATGTAGAAACCTTAAAACGTAGTAGCGACGGTTTGCTGAGGATCGTAAATGATGTGCTTGATCTATCGAAGATAGAAGCGGATCGCTTACAGATTGAGCATGAACTTTTTAACCTGAATCAGCTTTTAGATGATCTTTTTCTATGCTTCAAACCTCTGGCTGATGAGAAATCACTCTCGTTTTACAAGCGAGTTCCTGAATACAAGCAACAGTTGGTGGGTGATGGGGGCAGGTTAACTCAGATATTGGGAAATCTGGTTAGTAACGCGATTAAATTTACATCTCAGGGTGAGATTGTTTTGAGATGTGAGCCGGAGGACGGTACGGGCGACGAGATCAGGTTGAGATTCAGTATCCAGGATACTGGTCCTGGTTTGAACCCTGAACAGCAGGAGAAATTATTTCAGCGGTATCAGCAGTTCGATTCCTCATTTACACCACTACGAGTTGGTTCGGGCTTAGGATTGAATATCTGCAAACAGCTGACTGAACTGATGGGGGGGCAAATTGGTGTTAATAGCCGAGTGGGTGAAGGGAGTGAATTCTGGGTTGAACTCCCTTATAAATTGAGTGAAGTAAAGATCCGGGATGTTGAACAAACCGCAGAGAATGAACCTGAGGCGTTTCTTGGGACGGTGCTGGTTGTTGAAGATAATCGAGTTAACCAGATTGTTGCCCGGGGAATTCTGGAAAAGCTAGGGTTGACGGTTCACCAAGCGGAAAATGGTGCTATCGCTTTGAGTAAAATGCGTGAAACCTTTTATGACCTGGTATTGATGGACTGTCATATGCCGGTGATGGATGGATTTGAAACCGTGCACAATATTCGTAACCCCAAATCCAGCGTCCAGAACCCGGAGGTTGGCATTATTGCCATGACCGGAGATACACAGAAGAGTGACGAAGAGAGATGCCTGAACAGTGGGATGAATGGATTTTTGACCAAGCCGCTGGATATGAAGAGATTAAAGCAGATCCTGGCAGAATGGTTGCCTGTAGCCGAAATTAGGACCGAAAGCGCTATTGCATCTGTAGAACAGCTTGAACCACCTATAAACAAGTTAAGCTTAGAGGGTGAAGCTGATCAGTTGGCATCATTTAGTCATCTGCCCGTTTTTAACCGAGAGCGGGTAAAAGCACTTAAACTTGAGCGTAAACAGCTGGAGAATGTTTATGCCGTATTCTGGCTGAATGCACCCAAAGAGATTAACAGTATCGGCAAGGCCCTCACTCAGAATGATTATGATACGGCTTTTGAGTCAGCGCACTCTATGAAAGGTTCAGCTAGCTTGTTAGGTGGAGACAGGCTCAGTGCACTTTCAGAGTTTATTGAACAGAAAGCAAAAGCGGGTGAGGGGTTGCCTGCCCGTAAAATGGTCAGCTATCTTGAAAACTGTCTAGATGATTTTCGTGGCGAGGTTAATGGCGTGAAATAAGATAGGCTCCAGCCGCTGCCATGATTGAGCCCGCACTGCGGTTGAGCCGTTTCATCGCTTTTTCTGATTTAAACCAGCGGCGGGCCTGACTTGCACAGGTTGCAATCAGCATTAATCCCAGCATCAGGCTGATCAGGGTTAGCAGTGCCAGCAGCACTATATCGCTAGATGACTGCGCTGTCAGGTCGATGAAAGTAGGTAAAAACGCGATATAAAACAGTATGACTTTGGGGTTTGAAGCTGAGATAAGAAACCCCTGTATGAAGCTCTGAATCCCATCCCCCTGTTGAGTGACTTTGCTGTCATTATCGGTGTTCAAATCCAGAGGGGCCTTCCACATTTTCCAGCCAAGATAGAAGAGGTAGCAGCCGCCAGCAATACGGATGAATGTGAAGAGTTCACTCCAGTTTGTTGCGATCACTGCCAGACCGAAACAGGCCGCAATAAGATAGAGAATGTCGCTGATGGTCATCCCTAATGCGAGTAAAAAACATGGTGGTCCGCCGCGGGTTATTGCTCTGGCAAGAATAGCAAACGTGCCCGGTCCGGGAGTTATACCGAAAATAAATACAGCGATGAAAAAAGAGATGGCGCTTTCGATTGACATCGGTTTACCTGTGGGGAGTGGCTGGAGAAACTTTAATCATGGATTTCAAAGTTGTTAGCTGCCTAGCAAGCTTAGCATATGAATCCAATTAAACGTTGCCTGATTATCTAAGCTGTACCCTATCGTGATTCAATAGCAGGAGTGGCGTTGTGGAAATCTATATGGTCAATCAAAAGGGGCTTTTAAAAAAATGGCGTACCTTGTACGCCAGAAATCTTGCAATGGAATAAAAACGGAAGAGTGTATCGACACTCAATACCTTAGGGAAAAGAAGCAACCTTAAGGTGAATTTCAATCATATGAGCTCTAACCGGTTTAGCCCATGCGGCCTTGGTCACCCTAGTTTAAGTGGGGTTAATCAGATCCACTGCAGCAGTTGCCACCAGAGATAATCAAGTGGATAAAGGATAAAGAGCGTCACTGCTGTTAACAGAAAGCAGAGTTTTGCAGCATGTTTGATCGGTACTTTGGCGATCTGCATTCCAACCATAAGTGGAGCAGACTGGAAAGGAAATAATATTGTTGAGAACCCGAGAACCTGTGTCATCAACACCGATTCGAGGGCGAATCCACTTTTATCGCTTAACTGTTCGGCAAAAGGGGTGAGCACAGCGGGTACTCCCGGCAGAGTGGTAATAACACCGGTGAAGAAGGCCGTAACGGACAGTGAGAGAAAACTGATCAGACTGTTTTCAGGGGAGAGTGGTAGCCAGTTGTTTAGCTGCTCACCGATCAATGCACCCAGGCCACTGTAATTGATCAACGTGCCTAAACCCAGGATGCCAACCACAAACAGAAGCGAGCCGATATTAAATTTATCGTTCAAACTTTTCTGGCTCACGAGTCCAACTCCCGGCATAAGAAGGAAGCAGGCAGCGGTTAAGCCGATCCAGGCTGCAGAGATATGATGGATTGAATCCGTTAACCAGAAACCCAGCGTAATCGTAATCAGAACCATCAATTTGTATTCTGAGGCTGACATCTTATCCAGAACGGTATTAGAAGGCTGTGGTCTGGGTGTATCCGGGTATAACCACAATATCAGCGCGATAATGAGTGCTCCTTTAATTAACCCCAGAATGGGGAAATGGAGCAGCAGGTACTCCGCATACATCGGTGTCCAATTATGTATGGTTTCAGCTGCACCGATCATCACCATATTTGGAACGTTAGCCGGGAGTACTGCAAAGGTTGGTACATGACAACCGAACGCTGCGGCAAGGGCTACACCAATCTGACCGTTACTGCCTTTGGTAAAACCACAGCGATCAGCAACTGCCATAGCAATGGGTATAAAGAGGACTGCACGCCCCATTGAGGAGGGCATCAGGAAGCCAAGCAGAGTTGCCATAATGACAATACCGCTAATTAGCTTGAAGTAACTCTTGTCGAGATGATGAGAAAAGCCGGAGGCGATACGGGTGGCTAACCCGGTTTCATTGATCGCAATACCGATGATCAGGCCAGAAAAGATCAGCCAGCATGCGGTCGATGTGAATCCTGAAAATACAATCTCAGCAGGTGCTACAGCAAATAACATGGCTGCAACCATAAAGATAAGCGCAGTGACATGTTCAGGTAGGGCACCGGTCGCAAATAGAATAATTGCACCCAAGATAAGTGCGGCTGATATCAGTTGTGTAGAGTCGAGTGCACTCTGCAGCGGGCTAAATAACAGAGCTGCAAGCATCACGAGGAGTAATATCAGAGCGGTGATCTGGGCTTTACTGAGTGCTATCTTGGTCATAGTAATTTCAGCTTCAGATGAATACAGCTCCATTGTCGCAAGAAACAGATAGTGGTTTAATCGATAAATTGACAATAAGTGTTGTAAACAGGCCAAAATGACTGGAATTGCAAAGCATGGATAAGCGTTTACCCTCTCAGATTGGTCAGCGGATTGATCCACTCCGCCCTATTATAGGGTTACGAGGTTCATTGGCAGCGGATGTCGATATGGACCCACACTCTCACCCCAGAGGGCAACTCGCCTACGCTGCAGAGGGGATCATTCGGGTCTATACCGATGAGGGAGCCTGGGTGGTTCCGCCAAGTCAGGCAGTTTGGATTCCCGGCAATACGCTTCATCGTACGACTGCTGAGGTTAATGCGGAACTACGTCACCTCTTTGTCGATCCTGATTTTTTAAGTGGACTGCCCAATCAGTGCAGTGTAGTTGATGTTTCCCCACTGTTACGTGAGTTGATCATGCGTGTAGCTGATTTTGGTATCCACTACTCGGCAGATAGCCCTGCCAGCCGCATCTGCGCTGTTATTTTGGATGAGCTGCAGGCTTTAAAAGCTTCGTTGCTCTATCTGCCGGGCGCACAGGATCGGCGCCTGCTACGGGTGATGAAAGCGATGATAGCGAAACCCAATGCAGAGCTTGGGCTTAATCATTGGGCTGCAACGGTTGGGGCGAGTGAGCGTACCATCAGCCGATTATTCACCAGAGAGACCGGAATGAGTTTTCAGCAGTGGCGTAAACAGTTGATCTTACAAGAAGCGGTAGATCGGTTGGGGAGTGGCAGAGCCGTGATCGATATCGCACTGGAACTGGGTTATCGCAGCCCCAGTGCGTTTGTTGCTATGTTCCGAAAGTCATTGGGAAAACCTCCGGGACAATATTTGAAAGAGCTGAGTTGAGTCGGCTAGCTTACATCCATCTTGAAAAGATCGGGATGTGATTCAAGCGTGTCGATCAACAGCTGCATCTCCTGATCGGTGCCGATAGTGATACGTAGATAATTGTCAATTCCAGGCTTGCTGAAATAGCGTACGAGAATCTTCTTGCTACGCAGGTAGCCCATAAGCTCAGCAGCTTCAAGGAAACGGTGGCGGGTAAAGAGAAAGTTCGTTTTCGACGGCAGGCTGACAAAACCTAACTCGGCCAGACGTTCCGCTGTCCACTCGCGCGTGTCAATGATCTTCTGGGTTGAGCTTTCGAAATAGGAGACATCTTCAATAGCTGCAACCGCTGATTCTATGGCAAGCATATCCAGTGGGTAGGAGTTAAAACTATTCTTAACCCGTTCAAGCCCGGCGATTAGCTTCTCATCCCCAATCGCAAATCCTACCCGCATCCCCGCTAAGGAGCGTGACTTTGAAAGTGTTTGAATGACCAATAGATTCGGGTATTTTTTGGTTAGTTCTACTGCAGAAGAGGCACCAAAATCTACATAGGCTTCATCGACCACAACGACCGATTCGGTATTACGCTGAAGTAGTGCCTCTATCTCCCCCAGCTCAATAGCACGACTAGTAGGCGCGTTGGGGTTGGCAAAGATAATACCGCCGTTTTCGGTGCTGTAATCATCCAGATTGAGGACAAACTCATCGCGCAGAGGGATCTGTTGATACTCAATGTTGAACAGGTTGCAGTACACCGGGTAAAAACTATAGGTAAATTCAGGCAAAAGTAGAGGCTTTTTCTGTTGGAAAAAGGCTGCAAAGGTATGAGCAAGTACCTCATCTGAACCGTTTCCGACAAAAACATTATTACGCTCAACTCCAAAATGAACAGCCAGTGCATCTTTGAGCTGAGTACAGTCAGGATCAGAATACAGGCGTAATCGTGCTGTTTTGAAATTGTTAATCACCGCTGATGCTTTAGGTGATGGCGGATAGGGGTTCTCGTTTGTATTCAGTTTTGTGATACCGCCCTCTTTGGGCTGCTCACCGGGTACATAGGGTGTCAGACGCTGAATAGCGTCACTCCAGAATTTGCTCATTATTTCAATCCACTGTGACCTGAACGGTGACCTTTCCACGCGTTCACTTAAGGGTTACCGGGCGGCAAGAATAGCAGAAATCTTTAATGCGGATAAGACAGAACAGTGCTGGGCTGAGGTATAATTCGACAGATACTCGGCGATTATCCATTTTATGCGGACATTCGCTAATACACTCAGAGCTTAACAGTTCTAAATGTTGTCGCAGGTTAGGCATGTGATAACTGTCATTTCAAGAATGCCTGAATACACTACTAAGGATCTGAAGATCTATGCCCACAGATAATACACCTTTGCAAGAAGTTACCGCGGTTGAAAAAATGAATGCAGAACAGCTTTATGCCTTCTTTATTCATGAGGCAGTGGCTCAACAAAAGATCTGGATCCTCACTGATCATTACGGCAGTGTCATGCTAAATACGGATGATGAGGATTGTGTGCCGGTTTGGCCAAATGTGGAACTTGCAGAGGCATGGGCTACCGGTGAATGGGCGGACTGTAACGCTCAGGAGATAAGCCTCGAAACCTGGTACAGCCGTTGGACGCCAGGGCTTGAAGAGGATGGATTTGCTGTTGTGATCTGTCCAGTTGAAAGTCAAGATGGACTGGTTGCATACCCTGAGGATCTGGACAAAGCGCTGCGAAAAAGAGAGCGCAAAGTTTCAGAGAAGTAGGTAACGGAATCGCAGAAGCGTTTCGGGCTGAGCGCTGCGGTTTTAACCGCGCGCTCGTAGTAATAGATTATGTCAGTCGTAATTTAGAGGTTTCTGCACTCGTGCAGGTAGGGGTCAATCCAGAACGACAATCTCACTTAAACCATTCTTTTCAGCAAAAGCGGCCAGCTTACCGTTTTGTTTCATTTTAAGCAGGAAGGCATCTACCTCATTCAGCCATTCGATTTCACCCTTTGGAACTGCGTATGCGTAATCGGTTTTGGCTAATGGTTCTGTTGGCTTCAGGAGTACTGCCCAATCTGTCAGTTTTGCCATACGTGTACCATAGGGGTAATCGGTCATGAATACATCTGCACGGCCACTCATAACCTCCTGTTCACGCGCTTTGAAGCTATCTACAACTGATATTTCAGCTTTGTTGAAGGCCGCCTTAGTCACAGGTTCCATGTAGGTTCCTTTCTGAACAACCGCTACATTTCCGTGTTGATCAATATCGTTCCACTTCGATATTCGGGGATTTCCTTTTGTGCCGACCGCATAGATTCCACTTGAGAGATAGGGCTTGGAAAACTCCATGTAAGGCTTACGGCTATCACGTACACCGACTCCATGCATGGCGATATCGCAGTTGCTCTGTTTGAGGTTAGTAATCAGTTGCGAGAAGGAACTTTCCACAAGACTGAGCCGGACACCAAGTTCCTCTGCGAAGGCATGAGCCATATCTATATCGATCCCTTCCAGTTTCTGTGATCGGGGGTTGCGATAAGTAATCATATAATAGTCAGGCCAGATGCAGACTTTGATCTCACCGGCAGATACAATTTGCTCCGAGCGATCACTTGCAATAACTTGTAGTGGAGTAGCAAGTAAAGCGGATCCCAAAAAGGAAACTATTATCCGATTTAGCTGTTTCATCGAAACCTCTCTGATTCTTGAATGGTTATCCATTAGCTTTGATTTAGTCGCATTTTTCAAGCCCTGAACTTCAGTTGAATGGGTATATAATTTTTTTCATTGATTTGGCTTAAGGTTGTATGAGTAGTCACTCAAATAGAAAAACATCCTCTTTTGCAGCACTGATTTTTGGCGGTGTTGTTTGTTTTGTATGCCTGATTCTCATCACCTTGGGTCATAGCTTTGAGCAAAGTGTTCAAGAACGGAATAACCGGGCATCACTATATTCGCAGATGGTTGAGGAAACACTGTCACGCACTTTTGAAGCATTGGAAGTAACACTTTCATCCCTGGCCAGTGAGTTTTCAAAAGAGCAACTCAATTCTGAAAAAATAGCTGAGCTTAGAGGGCGTCTGATTGAAAGCCTCAGATTTGCACCACAGCTAAGGCAGATTGTAGTAATTAAGGATGGGGCTACACTGATCGATACACGTCAGGCCCCTGCACTGGATATCAACGAAGCTGTGCTTGGGTTTGATGAGAATCAGGTCAGTCAGTTCTCACTGGGTATGATGATAGGCACACAGATCCGCGGCCGCTTCTTCCCCTACAAAGGTTATTTTCCAGATGAGGCTGAATATCGTGAAATTGTCCCGATCGGTCTTGATTTTATCAGTGATACGGGAGAATCCTTTCGCATCATCGCTGCTTTTAACCCCAGTTATATAAAGCGTACGATCAGGGAGTTACCCCTGCATGATCTGGATCGGGTTTATATCACTGATCTGGAAAGCAACTCCTTAATTCAGCACGGGCTATTTGGGCCCTATCAAGCTCAGGTTCGCAATCTTATTACTGAAGCTATCTCTGAAGGGGTGGATGTACTTCAGTTTGATAAGCGCGATGGCTATCTGCCTGAAAATACAACCACCGTTCAATTGGGTGAAAAGTATCCTATTGCTGTTGCCCTGGTTACCAGTCATAAAGGATCACTGCAAAGCTGGGTTAGAGAGAAAAGTAATCTTCTGGTGATCATCTTTATGGTGACACTATCAATGTTCTTCGGTGCGGGTTTTATTATTCGAAGTAACCGTCGTGCTTTAGTGATGGGTGAAGAGGTTCACCTATTATCGGAAGTCGTGGAGCACACCCCAACAGTCATCGTTATTACCGATTCAAAAGGGCTGATTAAGTACGTCAATGAGAGCTTTGAGAGAGAGACTGGTTATAGCCGGTCAGATGTAATCGGCTGCAATCCTAATATTCTGAAATCTGGTGATAAAACAGAGCGTGATTATCAGGAGATGTGGCGGCAGTTGCAGTCCGGTCAAACCTGGATGGGTGAGTTTCACAATAAAAGAAAAGATGGCTCACTATATTGGGAACGTGCCTCTATCGGTCCTTTGAGAGATAGCAATGGGAACATTACGCACTTCATTGCATTGAAACAGCCGATTGATAAAGAGAAGCAGGCGGAGCAAAAGCAGCGTTTGGCATCGACCGTTTTTGACTCGGCAACGGAAGCCATTATGGTGACCAATACTGATAAACATATTGAGATGGTTAACCCCGCGTTCCAGCAGATAACGGGCTACTCTGAAAAAGAGGTTCTGGGTAAAACGCCGTCATTACTCAAGTCGGGTAAACACTCCGCAGAATTTTATGACTCTCTTTATCATGTATTAAAAGAACGTGGTGCCTGGGAGGGGGAGATCTGGAACCGTAGAAAAGATGGTGAAATCTACCCACAATGGCTGATGATCTCATCACGGTATGATCAGGAAGGAAACCTGGAAGGGTATGTGGCACTGTTTGCTGATATTACCAAACGGAAGAAAGATGAAGCGCTGATTCGTCAGCAGGCAAACTATGATTCAATCACAGCACTACCCAATCGAAATCTGTTTACTGATCGGCTGAATCAGGCTCTCTCTATAGCTGACAGGAACAAAACGAAAACTGCGCTGCTATTTATCGATCTGGATCGATTTAAATATGTGAATGATACCTACGGGCATCATATGGGCGATCTGTTGTTGCAGCAGGTCGCTGATCGCCTCCGGGCTGAAGTTCGAAAAAGTGATACTGTTGCGAGACTGGGAGGAGATGAATTTGCCGTTATTATCTCGAATTTACAGCAGCAACATGTGGTTGAAAAAGTCGCTACTAAAATCCTTGATAGTCTTGCCAAACCCTATCAGCTGAATGAAAACGAGGCGTTTATCTCTTGTAGTATTGGTATCGCCTTTTATCCAGACCATAGTACGCGCCCTGAAACGCTGATTGTCAACGCCGATAGCGCTATGTACAAAGCGAAAAAGAAGGGGCGTAACACCCATGAATACTTCAACGAAGCGTTGAACAGAGACTTTAATAAACGCCGTTCAATTGAAAAAGATCTTTATCAGGCACTTAAACGAGATGAGTTTTTTCTGGTATATCAACCGATCTGGAATATTGACCGAACTCGGGTCGAGTCAGTTGAAGCCCTTATACGGTGGAAACATCCTGAAAAAGGGCTGATCCCTCCGGTTCACTTTATCCCACTGGCGGAGGAATCCAGCCTGATTCATGAGATCGGTGATTGGGTGATTGAACGCTGCTGTCAGTTTGCAAAGCGGTTGCAGGATAACTACAGCCATCCGCCTAAAATCAGCTTCAATGTCTCCAGTTTGCAGTTTATGCGAAGCGGTCTTGACCGAACCATCAAAAGGGAACTGGATCGCAATGGCATCAAAGGTAGCGCGCTAACGGTTGAGATTACTGAAAGTGTTCTGTTAATTGATGAAAAGAAAATTGATGACCAGCTCTATCAGATTGAATCGATGGGGATGCAGATATCGGTCGATGATTTTGGAACGGGCTTTTCATCGTTGAGTTATCTCAAGAAATACCCAATCCAGCGTATTAAAATTGATAGGTCATTTATTCAGGACTTAGAGCGGGACAGTGATGGTCGTGCGTTGGTTGCAGGCATAATTTCACTGGCCAACTCTCTCTCACTGAAGACCGTTGTGGAAGGGGTAGAAACTGAGGGGCAGCTTGCCTTAATAAGGGAATATGGCGATCCGCTGATTCAGGGGTACCTCTTTAATAAGCCAATGACAGATGAGAATCTGATGGCATTGCTCAATGAAAAATAGCTCAGAAATACCAAGAAATTAGCAAAAAGGGATGATCCAATTCTGTGGGAAAGGGGTGTTAGAAGGTCAGCTTCCGACCCGAAGCTGTCCTATGAGGTATGCCTCTTTGATCTTATCTCTGGCAAATTGATTAAACCTGTATAAGAATCAAATGTAACCATCCTCCAATTCTGCCGAGAAGGACACAGATTGCTGGGGATGAGAACACAGGTCGTTTTATCCGGAATTGAAAGCTACCCTCTTACTGATTTTTCTTCTGAATCAAATGGCTATTGTTAAATTTCGCTGGTATTAAGCGCAGAAAAATCCCCCAGGTTGATATACAAATGTTCGCGCGTGGGAGGGGAGCCTTGTTATAGCTATAGATCGGAAAGCAAGTTCAAAAGCCACCGGATTGCCGAAGGAATTCATTGATCGGCTAGCGCCCCCTTTTGTGCAATTCTTGCATATGCAGTCAGCCGGTGGGGCGATACTAATTTTTTTCATCATTACCGCACTCGTTCTATCCAACTCACCGTGGGATCACATTTACGAGCACGCGTTGGAGCTAAAGATCGGTTTTCAGTTTGGCGCACTGGAGTTTACACGATCACTACGAGAGTGGATCAACGATGGCTTGATGACTCTGTTTTTTTTTCTGGTCGCTTTGGAGCTAAAGCGGGAGTTGGTTCTCGGAGAATTGAAAAAGCCTCGAATGGCTGCTCTATCAATAGCCGCCGCCTTAGGTGGTATGGTCGTTCCTGCTTTGATATATCTATTGCTGCAAGTAGGACAACCCGGTCAGGATGGTTGGGGGACGGTAATGGCAACCGATACAGTATTTGTTGTTGCTTGCCTGACTCTAGTGGGCTCACGTATTCCGAAAAGCTTGCGAGTGTTTATGCTGTCTTTGGCGATCGTTGACGATATTGGTGCGATTCTTGTCGTAGCCATCGGCTACACTAGCAACATCAACTGGAGCGTATTAGCGGTAGCAGCACTTGGCATCGTATTTGTTCGCACAATGGCAGTTATCGGCTTTCGAAGCTTTCCCCTCTACTTCCTCGTGGGCGGGGTCATCTGGTTCGCAATTGATGCGTCCGGAATCCACGCCACCATCACCGGCGTGATACTAGGTTTGATGACTCCGGCGCGCCGATGGGTCAGCAATGAACGTCTGTACGCGATCTTGGATCAGGTCATTGCTCATCCAACCAGTGATGAAAGTAGTAGGGACACCGTGGATCGACAGACATTGCAGATAGCTGAGATTGCCGCGCGTGAAACGCTGGCTCCAGTGGAGCGAATGGAGATTGCTCTACATCCTTGGGTGGTTTTTGTCATCATGCCATTGTTCGCATTTGCCAACGCCGGGTTGCCTCTAACTTCTAGCGACCTTTTTAGTTCGGTTACAGTGGCGGTATTCTCAGGATTTGTGGTTGGTAAACCTATTGGTATTTTGTTGTTTAGTTGGCTCGCTGTGCGTTTGCATATCGCGGTCCGTCCCCCGGAACTTACTTGGCGGTTGCTTGCAGGCGGCAGCCTGCTCGCCGGAATTGGCTTCACCATGGCGCTGTTTATAGCAAACCTCGCTTATAGCCAGAATATTGTCGATAGCGCTAAACTGGGAATATTCCTAGCATCCATTGTTTCCGCAGCGGCGGGTCTCGCACTGTTAATGTGTTCGCCTGAACGTGGCAATATTTCCTCAAGTGAGCCGCGAATGAAACGGTGAGTCATACCATCATTTCGCAATGACAACAGTTGTGGTATTTGTAGCCAAGAGCATTTATAAAGCATTCAAAAAAGGACGCGAAAAACCGTCAACGCAGTTCAGGATGGACATTATTCGTTTTTTTCGATGTCCTGCTTGATTGTATCCAATCTTTCTTTTTGCTCCTCGCTATTTTGCATCAGCATCGAACCAGCTCTGCGAGTAGCAGTAAAACGCTCAGTGTTATCAAGTGCCTCAGATAGTTCTGCCAGCCTTTCGTTGATTGAACGAAAGAGCATCAAGTCCAGCCCATCCACATCTTTAAGTGCTTGGGTTGCCTGCCTGAGTAGGAAGGGAAGTGATTCCAGGATAGTGTCTTCTATGGGTTGCTTCGCTAATTTGGACTGTAGTTTAGTGCGATCCTCTAGCCATAACAAAAGCTCTTTTACCTCCTCAGTGAATAGTACTGCCGCAACATGGGGAGGGAGGCGGTCAACTCGGGCATTGAATGAGGCCACAGTGATGTGGGTTTCCTTACCTGAAACTTTATCTTTGATAATGCGAATGCAGTTAATCGTGTTGCCTTTGGTAATGAATTCCATAGCTACTTCCTCGTGACAGAGCACCTTCTCTATCAGCTTCAGTGACAACCTAAAAGTAGACCTAGAGGAGAACAATTACCAATAGATAGTCTTGCGCCCATGTCTGTGGGGTAGCTGCGAGTTGGGGAGGATCACCAGCAAAAGCAAAAATCAGGTGGCTGTGAAAGTCTGGTTTGTGCCGTTATCTGACCTACTTGCTAAATACATACATGGCATAAGGCAGACCCCTACTGCATTAACTCCAAAAAAGCAGCCTAGCCAGCTGCTTTTTTTGTTCCCATTTCATTCTAAACGAGATTCGACATTGGGAATCGAAACTGATTATCAAAATGGATAACCCTAAGCTATAGTTTATACCGTTATCTTATCTGGACTCTTTTACAACAATTGCGTAATCAGGTTTCGGGGAAAAGAGAATCCCCATTGCGAGACGCGACAGGGGATTAAGGAAGGGAGTTCGTTGAGCTAATGCTATGCACTGTGACGGCTGATAAACATCGCTGTCACGGTATCCATGGTGTTGATATGATTTACAAACCAACTGACCACTGTTTCATTCAAATATAACCCCAGTAGTTCTCGGTTATACTCCTGGTTCCACTGCTCTATGACACCGCGTAGCTCTTCCAAAACGCGTTCATGCTCTCCTTTATGACAGCTGTAGGGTGGAAAGTTGACCCGTAGCATCTGCTCCTCTTCCCGTGCGAAATGTTCGATGTTGTGTTGGTAAAAAGCCTGCATCGCTTCAGTGACTGCAAGATCATCACCTGTCTCCAGGCTATCCAGAATTGTGTTGAGCATATCAACAGCTTCCTGGTGATCATCGTTCATAAATGCCATGGCTACCTGAGGGATAGCGGCAGAATCTATATGTGCCATCGGGTCTCTCCAGAGTTTAACTGTATGCATCATACCTCCTGCCAGAGTGGCATGGATTGATATGCATCAAAACATATATTATGAATACATTAATCTAGAACTTACTAAATAGATCCTGTAATTATTTGATGCGACTTTTGTCTATGCTAACTCAGTAACCGGTTGGCGTTGAAACTGGTAACTGAGCTGCCTGATTAATTTTCCTGTTGTCTCTTATCTTGATGAAAATAAAGGTTTTTTGGGGTTGGCCTAAAAATTGCCATAGATGTAGCTGAAAGCTTTTATAACAAAAATGATAACGCGCGTTACTCTGTTTTCGGCCCAAAAGGCTATGCGGTAAACGTGCCTTCAGTGCTTCACACTGGCGGAGAGACACATGTCCCAAATTGAAACCTTCTACGAGGTCATGCGACGGCAGGGTATTACACGTCGTAGCTTCCTGAAATATTGTAGTCTGACAGCAGCTGCGCTGGGCCTGGGCCCAACCTTTGCTCCTAAGATCGCCCATGCCATGGAAACAAAAGAGCGCACGCCTGTGCTCTGGTTACATGGTCTTGAGTGTACCTGCTGTTCAGAATCATTTATTCGCTCTGCACACCCTCTGGTGAAGGACGTCGTATTATCGATGATCTCGCTGGATTACGACGACACTCTGATGGCATCAGCGGGTCATCAGGCGGAGGCGATTCTTGAAGAGACAATACAGAAATATAAGGGTAAATATATTCTGGCCGTAGAAGGTAACCCACCTCTGAACGAAGATGGCATGTTCTGTATTGTGGGGGGTAAGCCATTCCTGGATCAGCTAAAACATGCTGCAAAAGATGCTGCTGCGATCATCGCATGGGGGTCTTGTGCTTCTTGGGGCTGTGTTCAGGCTGCGCGACCAAATCCTACTCAGGCAGTACCTATTCATAAAGTCATTACGGATAAGCCGATCATCAAGGTTCCGGGTTGTCCTCCCATCGCAGAGGTAATGACCGGTGTCATCACCTATATGCTGACCTTCGGTAAGTTACCTGAACTTGATCGTCAGGGACGTCCAAAGATGTTCTACAGTCAACGCATTCACGATAAATGTTATCGACGCCCTCATTTTGACGCAGGACAGTTTGTTGAGAAGTGGGACGATGAGGGGGCCCGCAAAGGTTACTGCCTTTATAAAGTTGGCTGCAAAGGGCCAACAACCTATAACGCGTGTTCAACCGTTCGCTGGAACGAAGGGACCTCCTTCCCGATTCAGGCTGGCCACGGTTGTATCGGTTGTTCAGAAGATGGCTTCTGGGATAAGGGCTCCTTCTATGATCGTCTGACCGATATTCACCAATTCGGGATCGAGAAGAACGCCGATGAGATCGGAACAGCTGTTGCTGGTGGCGTAGGTGCAGCGATTGCAGCACATGCTGCAGTGAGCGCGATTAAGCGTGCGCAACATAAAGGAGATCAGGAATAATGAATAACCCGTTGAATGCAAAGAGTTTAGATAACAGCGGGCGCCGCATAGTTGTTGATCCCGTGACCCGTATTGAAGGCCATATGCGCTGTGAAGTGAATGTGGATGAGAACAATATTATCCGTAATGCGGTTTCAACCGGAACCATGTGGCGCGGCCTTGAAGTAATTCTTAAGGGGCGTGATCCGCGTGATGCCTGGGCTTTTGTAGAGCGAATCTGTGGTGTGTGTACAGGTACTCATGCTCTGACATCTGTACGAGCGGTTGAGGATGCGTTAGGTATTCAGGTTCCCCTCAATGCACATCTTATCCGTCATATGATGGATAAAACACTACAGATACATGATCACATCGTTCATTTCTATCATCTGCATGCCCTGGACTGGGTAAATCCGGTTAATGCTCTTAAAGCAGACCCAAAAGCCACCTCTGAACTGCAGCAGATGGTTTCGCCGCATCATCCGAAATCCAGCCCTGGCTATTTTAAAGATGTGCAAACCCGTCTGAAGAAGTTTGTTGAAACCGGACAGCTGGGTCTGTTTGCCAATGGCTACTGGGATAACCCTGCATACAAGCTTCCACCGGAAGCGGATCTGATGGCAGTGGCCCACTATCTGGAAGCGCTGGATCTGCAGAAAGATATTGTAAAGATCCATACAATTTTTGGCGGTAAAAATCCGCACCCGAACTACATGGTGGGTGGTGTTGCATGTGCCATCAATCTTGATGGTGTTGGTGCTTCAGGTGCTCCGGTAAATATGACCAGTCTGAACTTTGTTCTGGAGCGTATCCGGGAAGCTCAGGCATTTACTAAAAATGTTTATCTGCCTGACGTGATGGCTGTGGCGAGTATCTATAAAGACTGGCTGCATGGAGGCGGTCTTGCGTCTCAAAATGTGCTCTCTTATGGCACCTATACTCAGGTGCCTTATGACAAGTCGACGGATCTGCTGCCAGCGGGTGCTATCGTAAACGGTAATTGGGATGAGATATTACCGGTTGATGTGCGTGACCCTGAACAGATTCAGGAGTTTGTAGATCACTCCTGGTACAACTACGAGGGTGGTAAGAAAGGGTTGCACCCATGGGAGGGGGAAACCCAGCCTAACTTTGAGTTAGGTCCTAATACAGTGGGCACCAAAACAAATATTAAAGAGATCGACGAATCTGCTAAGTACAGCTGGATTAAAGCGCCACGTTGGCGTGGTCATGCGATGGAAGTAGGGCCATTAGCGCGTTACATCATCGCATATGTATCTGGTAAGGAGTATGTACAGGAGCAGGTTGATCGTTCACTTGCTGGCTTTAACCAGGCAACGGGCCTTGATCTGGGACTGAAGCAGTTCCTGCCTTCAACACTGGGTCGGACCTTAGCCCGGGCTCTGGAGTGCGAATTGTGCTGCGATACGATGCTGGATGACTGGCATCAGTTGGTCAATAACATCAAGAACGGTGACAGTTCGACCGCAAATGTTGAAAAGTGGGATCCCAGTAGTTGGCCGAAAGAAGCAAAAGGGGTCGGGATTAATGAAGCGCCTCGCGGTGCACTGGGCCACTGGATCAAAATCAAAGATGGCAAAATTGATAACTATCAGGCGATCGTTCCGACAACCTGGAATGGATCACCGCGTGATAGTGAAGGCAATATCGGTGCATTTGAAGCGTCACTGTTGGATACACCAATGGAGCGCCCTGATGAACCCGTAGAGATCCTTCGTACCCTGCATAGTTTCGATCCATGTCTGGCATGTTCCACACATGTCATGTCCGAAGATGGGCAGGAACTAACAAAGGTGAAAATTCGCTAAGAGAACTGGTACGGACCTCCGTACCGCTTCTCAGGAGGCTATAGAGATGACTGCATCTGTTAAAAAAGGCGAGTCAGTTAAAGATCAGGAAGTAGCCGTGCAGGGAAACACATCCGAAGAGATGATTACACGGAAGCAGACTGCTGTATATGTGTATGAGGCACCTCTTCGTTTGTGGCACTGGGTGACAGTATTATCGGTGATCACACTCTGTATCACGGGTTACTTTATTGGCGCACCGCTGCCTGCTATGCCGGGTGAAGCCAGTGATAACTACCTTATGGGGTATATCCGCTTCGCTCATTTTACCGCTGGGTATATCGTAGCAATTGCATTTGTGGGGCGAATCTACTGGGCATTTGTCGGCAATCACCATGCGCGAGAACTATTTCTGCCACCATTTTTTAGTGGGAAATTCTGGCGTGAAGTTGGGCATGAGGTGCGTTGGTACCTGTTCCTGGAGAAAACGCCAAAAAAATATATTGGCCATAATCCATTAGGCCAGTTGGCGATGTTCTCATTCTTTGTTGTGGGGATTACCTTCATGATCATTACCGGTTTTGCTCTTTACTCCGAAGGATTAGGGCAGGAAAGCTGGGCAGATATGCTGTTTGGATGGGTGATACCGCTGATGGGGCAGAGTCAGGATGTGCACACCTGGCACCATCTGGGAATGTGGTATCTGATAACGTTTGTGATGATCCACGTATATGTGGCGATTCGTGAAGATATCATGTCCCGTCAGAGCCTGATCTCCACGATGGTGGGGGGATGGCGTATGTTTAAGGATGACCGACCTGATTGAGTAGTTTTTACCAAGCCCTTTCCGGGTTTACCCGGAGGGGCACTGTACGCTCCTATCATCTTGTTTGTGTTTTTCTGCCGGGGCTTGCCCCGGTTTTTTTATTTTGAGGTGCTCTGTTGCAGCCAGAAGATTCGATCCATACGCAACGGTGGCGCTATGCCTCCCGGCGGCCCGAACATCCCGGCGCTTTGCTGGAACGTTGTTATCTGCGTCCTCTGAAGATCAGTCAGTCGGATCTCGCGCGCCAGCTCGGCATCTCTCGTCGTCGTGTCAATGAGATTGTTAATGGGCAGCGCGCGATAAGTGCAGACACCGCATTAAGGCTGGCAGAGTTCTTTCATACGACCCCTATGTTCTGGTTGGAGAAACAACAGCTATGGGAGCTTTATGAAGCCAGTCGTAAATAAACGGGGAGGTTTTTAACAATATTTGTTAAAAACATAAGGAATTTGTGGAATTGGGTTGTATCTGTACAAATCAAGATTAAGCTATAGTCATTCTACTCACAGTAAGGTCAAAATTAAGGATGATCGTGTCTGACCTAAAGGTAGTTAAATCATATGCTTCCTCTTCACTGAGATATATCGTCTCGGGTCTTTTGTTTCTGTTTCTTTCATCGCTTTGTTACGCTCAAATTGACCTCTCTACCCCTTTGTCAGAATCTCTTGGTGAACATGTCACCTTTATTCCCGAACCGGGGCAGTCATTGGACATTAATCAGGCCCGGGCCCTCTTAAAGCTGGAGGGAATTCAGTCAGACCAGTCGGTATTGAGCTTTGGCATCAATGCAAGGCCGGTCTGGCTAAAGCTAACGGTGAATAATCCTGATCGTTTTGTCGTGAACCGGTCAGTAAAGTTTGAGACCTCCTGGCTGGATAAAATTGAAGCCTATCAACTGCAGAAAGGAAAACTGCTTGATTATAAAACGGGTGGTGATGCGATCCCATTCTCTTTACGTCAGCATGGTGACCGCTTTGTCAGTTTCTCCTTTGCTTTTCAACCGGGGGTTGCTGAACTTTACTTCCGGGTTGAAGCAGAGGATCCACTGGTTGTACCGATCTATATTCTGACCGATCAGCAACTGGAGAAGATCGATGTTCAGAACGGTTATGTTTATGGACTGCTATATGGCTTTCTAATCGCTCTGCTGGCGTATAACGCTCTTCTAACCTTTAGCTTGAATAGCCGTAGGTATCTGTTCTATTCGCAATATCTACTGTTTTTCCTGCTGATGAATCTATCCTATACAGGGCATGCGTTTCAGTGGCTTTGGCCTGAAATGGTAACCTGGCAACGCTGGTCCAATCCGCTTTTGATGGTGCTTTACGCAGTTTCAGGACTCTTTTTTGCGCAACGGTTTCTGGCAATGCGTCACTATCTGCCGCGCTTGAACCGCTTTATCAATGTACTAACCAGCTGTTCTCTACTGTTATCGATAGCAGCAATATTTCTTAATGATGCAGTGTTCATGCTCTACATCGCATTTATCATGATCCCTGTTTTCTCCGTGTTGATGATCTTTTCAGGGGCGCTCGCGCTCTATCAGGGGATGAAAGAAGCACGCTATTTCCTGGCAGCAACGCTTTTTGCAACCATCGGAGCGATCTGTACTGCGCTCACAGTTTCAGGTGTCGTTACATATCGCCCCATCGGTTTTCATGCTGTGGAGGTCGGCATGCTGATCGAGGCGATTTTGTTCGCTCTGGCTCTGGCCTACCAGTTCCGAATTGATCAGGAGAGTAAAATTAAAGCTGAAAGATTGGCGGATATCGATCAACTGACAGGGCTCTACAATCGCCGTGGTTTTGAGAAGATCAAAGAGCCAATCTTCAGTACAGCGATCCGCAAACAGCGTAACCTGAGCCTGATGATTCTGGATATTGATCATTTCAAATCGATCAACGATAGCTACGGTCATGGTGTCGGTGATCTGGTGCTTCAGCAACTAGCTGATATTTTGTTAGCGGAGGTAAGAACCGGTGATGTGATCAGTCGCTGGGGTGGGGAGGAGTTTCTGCTCTTACTGCCGGAAACTGATCTACAGGAGGGGGTTTCTCTAGCTGATAGATTGTTAGTGAAGGTAGCTCAACTCTCCCTGAGCTATAAAGGTGAGCCCGTGAGTGTGACAGCCAGTATCGGTGTTTCCAGCCTGAGAACAGATGCTCAGAACTTTTCGATCTTACTGAATGAAGCGGACAAATACCTTTATGAAGCGAAACGCTCTGGCCGTAATCAGGTGGGTTACGATAAAAACTCGGAGCAAAATATTGTACTGACTCACGAGGTTTCTGGAGAGACCTAGCCGACATCAGTAACTCCAATTATTTAGGAGTACTTGAATCCCTTAATTCTGAATCGCATGCTTGATATAGGCGCGGCAGACATTTCTGGTTAGATTCATCAAGAGGATGAATGATTGTTCACCTGCAATTTCTGGCAGGGTGGCAAACACAGGGTTTCTGATATGAAGCACTATAGACCCTTCAATTGCTGTTACATCACCAATCACCGGATGCATAGAAAGCATACTGATAAAACCAACGCATTCACCTGGTTTGAGAATATTCACAATTTGGTTTTGATGCTCAGGCCCGCAGTATAGAGTGATTTCGCCATCGATGAGGATGTAGAACCCATTGGGGGACTCATCTTCCCGGAATAGAAGGTCGCCCGGTTCTGTTCGGTATATTTCGCACTGATTAACCAGATGTTCTACAAAATCCTGATTCAGAGCACCAAACACTGATAACTCCTGAAGGTGTTCGGTGGTAAATTCGTGATCAAATTGATCTCTACTCAACTGCATCATGGTAACTATCTCAATACCTCTTATTTCAGAGTAGTTCAATCATTGCTGGCTTGCATGATAAGACCCCAGGTGACCAGCAACCGGTATAAACGCTAAATCTTCTATTCTTATTGATGGCTTGTAAATGTATTAGGTATTTAACTTTGTGATGACCGCAAATCCCTAAATCTGTTGATTGATTCCTACCCCGTTATATCGATTGGATCTAGCAGAGCTGATTCGCTTTACGGAATCGGCCCTGATAATCAAAGATCCGCTCCTGTACCCGCCAGAATTTTTTATGTTGGCGAGCGATGACAAAATCTGGCGCGCTCATCAGAGGAGCATATGCCATTGCCTCTTTGATATTTGAGAATGATTGTGGTGCCTGAGAATCGGCTATGCGGCGGCCAAACAGATGGTTGAACAGATTGCGCTGAGCTCTTTTAGAAAAGTTAAATGACTCGCTGACTGATTCGCCATCTTCCCCGTGGTAGACCACTTTGATCGATCCTTCCTGAGCGATCAGTTCAATACCGGAGCAGCGGAGCACCATTGAGTTTTTGAGTTTCAACGCATCTTTCAACTGGTCGTCAGGATCGATGATCGCCTGCTGGCACTGATGGCACCTGCGAGCGGCGATATCATTTTCAGCTTGGCAGTGGGGGCACTCTTTAAAGCGGAATCGGTAATCACACTGAACAGGCTTCTCGGTAACACCGTCTGGTTGTTCTAATAACCCCTGACAGCGGCGGCCGTAATGTTCAGTCACCTTTCTATCACTGTCGGTTTTACCCCAGAATATATTGGCAAATCCGCAACCAGGGCAGAACACCTGTACCGGTTCGGTATCAGGGGCAGGGCGCTTCTCACCGACTTCAGGGTAATGGAGGTTAAAGTTGTTACCGGCATAATCGATAACCAGACACTCTGTCTTGTTCTCTGAAAGGCGTAAACCTCGTCCAACGATCTGTTGATAGAGGCTGACCGACTGCGTTGGCCTGAGAATCGCGATGAAATCTACATGTGGTGCATCAAAACCGGTGGTGAGGACCGCTACATTCACAAGAAATTTAATTTTACGGCTTTTGAAAGCATCGATCAGCTTATCGCGCTCCTGTAGAGCCGTGTTGCCGGTGATCAAAGCACTGTTAAAAGAAGGGAGGTAGCTGACAATCTCTTTGGCATGGTCGACCGTTGCCGCGAAGATCATAACGCCCTGTCGATCAGCAGCAAGTGTCACCACCTGTTCAATGATTGAGCGGGTAACTCGCTGATGTTTGGAGAGCAATGTATTCACATCCTTTTCGGCATACTCTCCCCAGCGGTTTTGCTCCAATGCTGAAAAATTATACTGCTCGATTGTTGCGTCAACGAGGCGAGGTGGTGTCAGGTATCCTTTGCTGATCATAAAGCTCAAAGGGAGCTCATAAATGCAGTTTTTGAAGGGTTTCTCCTGCTCACTACGGGCAAATCCACGGTAGTGATACTGATATATCCAACCCATTTGGAGCCGATAGGGGGTAGCAGTTAGACCGAGTACTTTCAGGTTGTTATTGGTGTTTTTTAGCTGGGTGATGATCTTACCGTACTGACTGTTCTCATCCTCATTAAACCGATGACACTCATCTATGATAATAAGCGAGTATTGATCTGTGAAATCGTCCAGGTTAGCTGCAACTGACTGAACACTGGCGAAAGTGACTTGAAGCTGCCTCTCCTTGCGGTTGAGCCCTGCTGCGAAAATCCCTCCACTCAGACCATAGCTCTCATATTTAGCATGGTTTTGTTCGACCAGCTCCTTTACATGGGTCAGTACCAGAATTTTTCGACGCGCAAGTCGGGCCAGTTCTGCAATGACCAGGCTTTTACCCGAACCGGTTGGAAGGACGATAACCGCCGCATCATCGGTCTTTCTAAAATGAGTAAGGGTAGCGTCAACGGCTTCCTGCTGATACGGTCGGAGTGTGAAGGTGGCTGTCATGCTAAAGGTCGGGTTCTGAATAGAGCGTTTAATGATACCTCAACAATGTTCCTTTGTGCGCTGAAGTATTGCATATCGGGAGGTTGTTAATCCGATAGGGAAAAGGAATCAAAACAGCTCCTGAGCAGTGCAAAAGCTCTTTTGAGATCAGGCCTGTTTCGGTAGTTACACCCAATAACCAAACCGTTCAGCTCCTTGTGACCCAATGCATAACTGGATAGCGCGCGTATACCTAAACCAGCCTCGGCCAGTCGAGAAACCAACTCGTGGTCTGGGATCTTTTGAGGCAGTCCCAACACGATATGCATGCCTCCTTCGTCACTGAGTAGTGGAAGTTCAGCTAATGGACTCTCTGATATAAACTGCAGAATCTCCTCCTGCCGCTGCTTATAAAACTCACGCATCCGTTTGAGGTGACGTGAGTAGTATCCTCGCTCAATAAAAATTGCAGTTGCTATCTGAGCGGGTACGGAGAGTGTTCCATCAAATAGACGTCTGGCCTGAGTGAATAGTGGAACCAGGGTCTGGGGCAGCACCAGGTAGCCCAAACGTAATCCAGGAAACATGGTGCGGCTAAAGGTTCCTGTGTAAATAACCCTCTCAGTTTTACTGATCGCGAAGAGTGCAGAGACAGGGCGCCCTGCCGCAAACTCTGAATCATAGTCATCTTCAAGGATCCAGCTATTATGAGTCTCAGCCCAGTGGATCACCTCAAGGCGTCGTTCAAGAGGAAGGGTATGCCCCAACGGGAAATTGCGTGAGGGGGTGATATTGATCATACGCCCATCTGGCAGTGCCCCTTGTTTATAGAGGTCTACCGTTTTAATTTGGCAGCCCGCCGCTTTTAAAACGCCCGAAGTTCCAGGAAAACCAGGGGTTTCAACCAGTACAGTTTCACCGACATTGGTTAGCAGTTGGGCGACCATAAAGGCTGCTTGTTGTGAGCCCGATGTAATTAAGATCTGCTCTGACGTAACTTCAATACCTCGAGTGTGTAACAACAGGTGACGGATCTGCTCACGCAGTCGGACTTCACCTGCAGGAGGGCTTGCGTTTAAGGAGGAATTGACTGTCGCCTGATTCAAGGAACGTTTCCATTGATTCAGGGGAAATTCCTGCAGGAGAGGGACGCCGGGTTGAAGCTGAAGGCTGTTTGTGGGATTCAGTTTAGGGAGTGCTAACAGCTGTTTGGCATAATCGGTGAGATGAATTGGGGCTGGGCGTTTAGGATCAACGGAATCTACCTCTTTTTGTAATAACTTATCTGATAGATCAACCACATAGCTACCTGCGCCTACACGCGTTTCGACAAACCCCTCTGCGATCAGTATCTCATAAGCGGTTTTTACTGTATTACGGGCGATCTTAAGTTCAGCGGCCAACGCTCTAGAAGCGGGCAGCCGGCTACCTCCTGTGAGATGTCCCTGTAGGATTAACCGCTGAAAATGTCTGAATAGTAGGCGGTAATCTGATTCCCCTGACTCTCGCGGAAGGGTTTTAAGTTTCTGAATCAGTGATGGGTCAATCATTCTTAAAATGGGCCTAATTGTATTTTAAAAATGGACCTTTATTAGACCTTATCTGGGATTTAATCTCGATAAAAATAAAGGAGTTTGACCATGAGCAGATTTGAAGTGACAGATAGAACACAGTTGAAGCGGGGCGCAAAGCGTGGTTCCTATGATAAAGAGGTGATATTCAGAATCATGGATGAGGCTTATGTTTGTCATGTCGCTACGCAGATGAAGGGGCGTCCATTGATCCAACCCACCCTGCACTGGCGTGATCAGGAGTACCTATATATCCATGGTTCAAGTAAAAATGGCTTATTCAGGGCGCTTAAGGAGGGCCAGGAAGCTGTTATTGCGATTACGCTACTGGATGGGTTGGTCTTTGCTAAATCCGCTTTTCATCACTCTGTTAACTATCGCAGTGTCATGCTCTATGGACAAGCATCTACAGTGGATGAACCCGATCAGAAACGCCGGTTACTCGACCTGATGTTAGAAAAAATCAGAGTGGGCCGCTCACTGGAAGCAAGACCCCCTAACGATACGGAGATGAAGGCGACAGAAGTTCTGGCATTCAAAATAAGTGAGGTTTCAGCCAAGGTTCGAACCGGGGGGCCTGTAGACGACCCTGAAGATCAGCTGTTGGATATTTGGTCAGGTGTGCAACCTATGAGTCTTACGTTGGGGGAGTTGGTTTTGGAGTGACGTTATTTCAGTGTTCTTCAGGGAACTGTTCTATGGTTGCTGTGGTCCCAACATGAACAGAAATGAGGAGTGGCTACATGAAGCGTTTTCTAATTGTATTTGCAGTATTATTTTCCGGAATGGTCTCCGCTGCAGACGGCGAAAGAGATGGGCAATTTATTTCGGGTAACCCGGATCAGGTTTGGGATGCTAATCAGTCTGAATGGGTATCACCGGTCAAGTTCTGGCACTCATACGCACAGCGCAGCGGTGGTATTACCTGGGGGCAAACGAGCGAGTATCCAGAGTACAATCAGGTTAAAGAGCATGACACTCTACTGATTGAAGTGGATTCAGGTCTCTGCTTAATGGAGTTTTTTCATAGCCGTTGGCGTAGAGCAAATGATGTCAGGCGTTGGGACCCACAATTTAATGAGTATGCCGGCTGCCCGGATGTATTTCGGTAGGGTATAAAAAAACCGGCCAATAAGGCCGGTTTAAAGTGTATCGCAGCGATTAAGAAGGGGGGTTAATCGTCTGCGTCGTCCTGATCAAACCGGGTCATAAGGTCGCTTAATAACTCGAAGTTATCATCCAGTTTGCTCTGGGATTCTTCATCAGCATCTTTATAGCGAATATCCTGATGGATAAGGCTATCCAGTAGGTTTTCGCTGAACAGAGAGCGGCTTTCCATAAAGTCCAGAGCAGGACTATTCATAAAGCGCTCCATGTTATTCATTAACTGCCCCAGATGTCTTCCATTGTTACCTAGTGGGGCATCCAGCTGTTGAACTTGCTCATAAGCGGCTACTGCTGAGAAGCTTGCCGATTGAGTCATAGTTACATTCAAGTTCATCAATTGAGATTTGTCCATTTCTAATTCAGTCGCTTGGTTAAAAGCGCTCTGAACGTCTCCGCTGTAGAAGTCATCTGCGATCAGGTTAATATCCTGAATCAGTGTGGTGAGTGCATCCAGCTCGTCCTCATTCAGATCTCCTTTAACACTGAAGCTGTAACTACTGCTGGCACTGCGTTCAAGCCCAAAAGAGATAGCGCGACTATCATCATCACTGTATACACCTAATGATGCTGTTTCACTGGCCTGGCTGTTAAAGCGGATAGACACTTTGTCACCCTCTTTGGTCATGACATCCAGAGAGAATGTTTCTGCTTTGGCAAAACGCTCTGCAGCAGAGAGGGAGGTCTGGCGGGACGGCGCTGTTTCATTGGTAGGCGCAAGGCCGGCCAGCGCTTCGAACGTCAGATCTTTAGTTTGCTCAATAGAGGCTGATAGTTCTGGTGTCAGCAACTCCAGATCATTGAGAATATCTGTGGCTTCCTGAAAACCTTTTTCGATACCCGAGAGTGCCGCCTGATACATACGGTCAAGGTCAGCATCTGATGCTCCCCGGGCGCGTGCTTGCTCCAGACCCTGAGCAACAAATCCGGTAATTCGGTCTGCAATTTTCTCAGGTGTATAGTCATTCGCATCGAGCGACTTCATCTCGGATGCGCTCATACCCGGAATATTCTCTGCAAGTGAAGTAACCAGCTGATCGGCAGCAGACGCTGAGCGACCCTCGCTGTCTTTTCCATCCGCAAATCCGCCGGAGACCAGAGATTCCTGGCGTATCTGGCTGTATGCTGTCTGGCTACTCAATAAAACTTGCACGGTAGATTCCTCCACTGAGGCCGGTTGGGGTTAATTAGCCCGAAATCCTCAGATATTCGTATTCGGTTTTTAGGTTATCGTCCGAAGTGGATTTCGCTTTAGATAAATTAATTGAAGATGAAATTGTTTCACCTTGTAGATCGGTCTGGCATATTCCACGGATCGAGTGATTATCTGCCGGCCAATAGAAGTGCTTCTGCAATATCAATCTTATCGGAAGGGCCCTGAAGAATGACGATGTCGCCCTCCCTCAGTGTTGTGTTCCCATCAGGGTGTAGCTCGGAGTGATTACGCCGGCGAATCATTGTAACTTTAACGTTATGTTTTGCCACAGACAGCTGTCTTAACGCTTTACCGATTGCCCGACTGCTTGCTTCAATTGGAACGGGATGCAGGATCTCTTTAATTCGACCGCGACTGTCCACTTTGACAGAGTGCTGGCCGTGATAGTACGCGTGTAGCATCTGATAACGCTCAGCCCGTACCTGATTAATCTGGGTGTCTATCTGTTCATGAGGAACGTTGAGCAGAGAGAGAATATGCGAGATCATCATCAGGCTACCCTCCAGTGCTTCAGGAATAATTTCGGTTGCTCCAGCCTGTCTAAACAGCTCTAGTTGCGAATCGTCACGTGTTCTGACGAGAACTGGCAGCTTATCAAATCGTGTATGAATATGTTTCAGGGCATCCAGTGAACTATCTGGGTCTGGGAAGCTAAGGATCAGCATTCTGGCTCTATCTGCTCCGATCGCAGCCATCACATCATCCCGCCGGGCATCGCCAAAACAGATATGTTCTCCTGCGACAGATGCCTCCATCACTCGGACAGGATCATTATCTACGACAATATAAGGGATCTGAGTCTGGTCCAGAAAACGAGCGATCACCTGTCCTACCCGTCCGAAGCCACAGATGATGACATGATCCGATAGATTATGCTGATCAAGCGAGGCAGCTTCGGGTAGTGTGGAGATATTGACCCCATTAGCCTCATCAGGTTTGAGCCAGCCGCTGAGTTTGGCGGTGTGATTCATCAAGATAGGCGTGACGATCATACTGATGATAATGGTGGTCACTGCGATCGCATTAATATCGGCACCAATCAGGTTATTACCCAGCGCCAGAGCGAGCAGTGCAAAACCAAATTCACCGCCTTGACTGAGGCTGAGTCCTGCCCTGAGCGCATTCGCCGGGTCTTTATGCAGTAGCGTGGCGAGGAGTGTGATGATCAGTGTCTTCAGTACAATCACTCCCGCTGTTGCTAAAAGTACCCAATACCAGCTGTTCAACAGCGCATTAAGATCTAACTGCATGCCGACGGAGACAAAAAACAGTCCCAGTAGCACATCTCTGAAGGGACGGATATCTGTTTCAAGTTGATAGCGGTAGCGGCTCTCACCCAACATCATGCCTGCCAGGAAACCACCGAGAGCCATGGACAGGCCAGCAGCATGGGTAATCCACGCTGCAAGGAGAGCTGCCGCCAAGGTTGTTAAAACAAACATGTCACTGGCGCCGCTGTAAGCTGATTCATGGAACAGCATCGGCATGATCACTCTGCCAACCAGCAGTAAAAGCATCAGGAGGGTGGCACCTTCCAAAAACATAATAGCGACAGTAGTGCTATCGATCTCACCACTGTTACCACTGAGGGCTGGGATCAGAATCAGGAAGAAAACGGCCGCTAAGTCCTGAAAGATCAGAATAGCTACGGACAGTTGCCCGTGGGTGGAGTCCAGTTCATTACGTTGTATCAGCTCTCTGCTGACGATGGCGGTAGAGGAGAGGGAGAGTGCACCGGCAATGACAAGGGCGGTTGCTAACGGCAGATCCAGAGCAAGTGAAAGTGCGATAAGGCAGAGGGAGGTGATCAGAACCTGCAGGGTTCCAAGACCAAATACTGCTTTGCGCATAGCGAGCATTCGTGTGACAGAGAACTCTAGCCCGAGCATAAACAGCAGGAAAACAACCCCGAGCTCACTGAGAAGCTCAATGCTATGAATATCTACAACGATGCCCAGACTGTAGGGGCCTACTATGGCTCCTACGCTGAGGTAGGCAAGAAGGGGGGGTAATCCGATACGACGAAACAGTGTTATGGCGATAACGGCACAGCAAAGGATGATCAGAAACTGCTCAAAGAAACCCTGTGACATCTAAAATCCCTTCGTTATGCCGTTATTTACATTACCACATCAGATCGTCAGGAATCTTGTAATCTGCATAAGGATCATCTTCATCAGGCTCCTCTTCTGCTTCAACTCGGATCACATAATCAGGAATACGCTGCTGGATTTTTTCAGCAAACTTATCCGGGATCAGATAGAACTTTTCGTCAAGCGTTGCGATGGCAACCTGACCTCTAATCAATTGTGCATGAAGCTCATCGGTGACATAAAGGGTTTTCACCTTGTTTGCATAAACAAAGTTATAGCTCTGTTCAGCATTGTCTGGAATGAAAACATTCTGCTGGAGAATCATCTGACGGCATTGTGCTTCAATTTCACGCTGGCGACGCTCCTCATCACGTTGCAGATTGAGCAGGCGATCACGTTCCTGTTTCTCTTTGCGCTGTTTCTCAAGTTCGATCTGTTTCTGTTTCTGCTCATCAACCAGTGTCTGGCCGGATTTCCGGGCATTCTTAGCTTTTTTCTTCTGCTTACGCTTCTCTGCGTCAGCTTGTTTTGCTTTTTTCTGATCTACCAGACCGATATTCAGTAATTGGTCTTTCAGGGAACCTGCCATAACACTCTCTTGGAACGTAAAATTGATGATCGCGAAACTATAGCAAAAGATTTCACTTCAGAGCAGCAGATAACAGAGAATCGAGCGGCTTACTTGATGGAATTAAGGCATCAGCGTAACCTGCAGCTCCTTGTCTATATATATCCGGAACCCCCATGTCTGAAAATGACCTGATACATCCATTTGAACGATTAACCCCTTCATTTCTGATGGATGCTGTTGAAACACTGGGTTATTGGTGTGACGGACGTACCTTTCCGCTGAACAGTTATGAGAACCGGGTGTATCAGGTAGGCATTGAGGATCAGGAACCATTGATCGCTAAGTTCTATCGGCCTAACCGTTGGAGTCGCGAACAGATACTTGAAGAGCACGCCTTCAGTTTTGAACTGGCTGAGCAGGAACTACCGGTGGTCACCCCATTGAAAGACAATCAGGGGGATACCCTGTTTGAATATGATGGATTTATGTTCTCTCTGTTTCCACGTAAAGGCGGACATGCACCAGAACTGGATAATATGGATAACCTGTTCACGCTGGGGCGGTTATTAGGGCGGATGCATCGGGTGGGTGCGAGTCAGCCGTTTAAATTCCGTCCTGAGATCAACAGTCAGAATTTCGGTCATGACAGCGTGGCTTTTATCAGCGAGCACTTCATCCCTTCTGAGCTGAAACCCGCATATGACTCAATTACACGGGACCTGCTACAAGCCGTTGATGAGATCATCTCATCCTGTGGCGATCTCAATATGATACGGGTACACGGTGATTGTCACTCAGGGAATATGTTATGGCGTGATGATGCTCCCCATTTTGTGGATTTTGATGATGCTCGTATGGCACCAGCGATGCAGGATATCTGGATGCTGCTCTCCGGGGATCGTCATGAACAGACCAGCCAGTTGTCTGAGATCGTTGATGGATATAATGAGTTTCATGATTTCCGTACTAATGAGATCCGCTTGATCGAAGTGTTACGAAGCCTGAGGATTATGCACTACTGCGCATGGTTAGGGCGTCGCTGGGAGGATCCTGCTTTCCCTCACAGTTTTGGCTGGTTTAATACCGAACGCTACTGGGGCGAACATGTTCTGGAGCTGCGTGAACAGATGGCGATGCTGGACGAGCCTCCTCTTGTTTTGATGTAGATAGACGCTGGTAACACCCAATAGAATCCATTAAGCTTAGAACTGTTTTTTTATACAGTGTTTTTTGCTGTTCTATAGATGTCTGAAAAAATCTGGGGTGGGCTCTCGCAGAGTTATTACAAAACCCTCTCAAAAAGAGGATGGCAGCAGTCGGGCAGAAAATTTATTGTTGCCAGCGGGTGCTGTAGGCAGTTGCTGAAACAGGCGAGTCTTGAGTGTGCATTGTTGAAACAGTTGAAACTGTTCAAGATGAGATTAGTTCGACGAAAGTCATTGAAATGAAAAAGGTAACTCATCAATGATTTTGTATATAGCCGAGAAGCCCAGTGTGGCTCGAGCAGTAGCGGATGTTCTACCGAAACCACATAAGAAAGGTGAAGGCTTTATCAAAGTCGCTAACGGTGATGTGGTGACCTGGTGCATTGGGCACCTGTTGGAGCAAGCTGAACCAGAAGCTTATGACCCTGACTATAAGAAGTGGCGGAAAGAGCACTTACCAATCATCCCGCTGGAGTGGAAGCAGCAGGTAAAGCCTAAAACACGTCAACAGTTCAATGTGGTAAAGAGGCTAATAAAGGAAGCTGATCTGCTGGTGAATATGGGTGACCCTGACCGTGTTGGGCAAATCCTGGTTGATGAAGTCATCAATTATTCTGGTGTAAGCAAGACTAAAAGAGAGTCTGCAAAGCGGTGTTTAGTTAATGATATGAACCCTGCTGCCATCAAAAAAGCATTGAACGATCTCCGAAACAATACAGACTTTATTCCGTTGGCAACGTCTGCCCTGGCGAGGGCCAGAGCAGACTGGCTCTATGGTATTAATATGACTCGTCTGTGTACTTTAGAGGGGCAGGGTGCAGGCTATAATGGAGTCTTATCTATCGGTCGGGTTCAGACCCCTGTATTAGGTTTAGTTGTTCACCGTGATCTGGAAATTGAGAACTTTGTCTCCAAACCTTTCTATGAAGTGTTTATAACGCTTCAGACGTTAACTGGAGAGCCATTTGTTGCTAAGTGGAAACCAAGCGCTGCTTGTGAGCCGTACATGGATGAAGAAGGTCGCGTCCTATCCAGAAAGCTAGCTGAGAAAGTTTTGGAGAAAGTGACAGGAAAGAGTGGCTGCGTTAAGTCCGTAAAGAAAGATAAAAAGAAACAGCCGCCTCCTTTGCCCTATAACTTATCTACACTCCAGATTGATGCGTCTAAACGGTTTAATCTCAATGCTAAGAAAACATTAGATATATGCCAGCAGCTTTACGAGCGTCACAAACTGATCACCTACCCACGATCTGATTGTCGATATTTGCCAAATGGTCATTTTGAAGAACGCGAAAGGGTTACCCAGTCAATCTCTAAAACTGCAGTGGGGCTAGGGCTTGATGACGCTGTAACCCATGCTGACCTGACACTTAAAAGTAAAGCCTGGAATGACTCCAAAGTTAGTGCTCATCATGCGATTATTCCTACATCAAGATCATTATCTGCAGAGCGCTTATCACAGGATGAAAGAAATATTTATGAGCTGATTGCACGGCAGTACTTGATGCAGTTCTATCCCGCATTTCAGTATGAAGAGCATCAAATTAATAGTGAAGTTGAGGGTGGTTTATTCATTGCCAGACAGAAGTCAGTGCTTTCAGATGGCTGGAAAGCACTGCTTCCAAAACATAAAGGTGGAAAGAACAATTCAGTTCTCCCCTCGGTTACCCTGCCTAATGTCAAAACCGGTGATACC
Organism: uncultured Neptuniibacter sp.; assembly: GCF_947498015.1. Taxonomy (GTDB): domain Bacteria; phylum Pseudomonadota; class Gammaproteobacteria; order Pseudomonadales; family Balneatricaceae; genus Neptuniibacter. The sequence continues at coordinate 16,884 of NZ_CANMIR010000008.1, read as the reverse complement.
GTCACCTGTACTGATGCCAAACTTGATGAAAAGCAAACCAGTCCACCTAAGCGTTTCACAGATGCCACCCTGCTGGCCGCGATGACCGGTATCGCTCGATTTGTATCTAGTCCAGAGATCAAGAAGGTTCTCAAAGATACAGATGGGCTAGGGACTGAGGCGACTCGCGCAGGGATCATTGATCTTCTGTTCAAGCGGCAGTTTTTGATCAAGAAGGGCAAGGAGATTCATTCAACTGATATTGGCAGGCAGTTGGTGATGAGTTTGCCGGAGCGAATGGTCGTCCCTGATATGACCGCACATTGGGAATCTCAGCTTGAAGATATCAGTCAGAAAAGACTCAGATATGGTCAATTTATAGAACTACTGACAGCCGGTTTGAAGCAGTTGATTGATGAAGTCGTGGAAGCTGATTTTCGTAGTCTGAAGGGATTAGGGAAGAGGTCAGTGAGGCGAAAAAGGGGAAATCGTAAAGCGTCTGCTGGAAAGAGATCTGTTACTAACTAATTGATTTTAAATTTTTTGCGTCTGGTTTGTTTATGGTTGTTTTGTTTGATTGCAACACTTACCAACAATAAATGGTGCTGTTGTGTGGTAAGTCATTTCATTGCATTGCATTCAGAGCCTTTTTTCTTCCCTCCTATGATTGCTAGTGAAGCGGCTTTTTAGAGGTGGTGACACTGATACTGAGCTATGATTATTGACTAGGAGTGTGATTGATTTGCACCGAAATATCGGTCCAAAATCTGATGTTCACCTGTGGTTCTCTTTTAACCCTAATTAGCATGTAAGACGTAAATTATTTTCGTCTATCGATGGAGGGTATGCACATGAACCAAAACAATGATCCACCAGATGCCCCCTGGGGGGGAGGCAACAAATCACTACCAGATCGGCATGATGTATTGAGTAGTAGATTTCACCGTTTTAAAAAACACCTTCCGAGTGGCAACCCAACTGATTTTGTCACACTTCTATCTATCTCCTCTTTCACGAACACTTTCTGGCCAACATTCTATAACGCCCTCAGTGATTCGGTTGCTGCTATTCAGCGAATCGGTCAATACATCAAGTGCGTACCGACAGGCTTTCATCTTAAATTTCCAATGAGCATTGTTTTAGCGAAGACCGTGCCGGAAAAACGTCAACTTAAGCAGAAGGTTGGATTTGTAACCTTCGGTGAAGATAACCCTTATCAAGGTCCACGCAACAAACAAGGGCGTCGAGAAAAGCCGATGCTGGCCGGAGACTTAAATGCCGCTCGGTTCGAGAGGGGGCTGCAATACGGTATTTCCGATCCTGTAAAGCTCTGGTTTGAAGTAAGAGAACTGGGTGAAGCCTACAGTTATGTGTCGGGTTCTGTGATGCGCAATCTGGACTATTTAATCGCCGGGAGCGTCTTACCTTTTGTTGCGAATCAATTGACGGTACAGGCTAAATAAAGAGAAATATCATGACGCACTCACCGACACCTAAAGATAAAAGCCCGGAAGAGTTTGCTGCGATTAAAGTAGATAAACATGCGCTATGGGGCAAGCAAACCCAGCGCTCTCTTAACTATTTCGATATTGGAAAGCAATCCTTCGATTTAGATTTTATCCATGCGTTAGTTTCAATTAAACGGGCCAGTGCCCAAGTGAATCAGGAGCACGGATTGTTATCTGCTGAGCAATACGCGGTCATTGTGTCAGCGTGTGATGACCTGCTTCGAGGTGAATACAGCGATCAATTTCCATTGCGCATTTGGCAAACCGGCTCTGGTACCCAGACCAATATGAATGTTAATGAGGTGATTGCGACGCTTGCCAATCGGCAGCTGAACGATATTAAGCTTAAGGATGGTAGTATTCATCCCAATGATCATGTGAATTGTTCACAGTCGTCAAACGATGTTTTTCCCAGCGCCATGCATCTGGTTGTTGCACAGAAAACCCATCAAAAATTATTACCTGCAATTGAACAAATCCAACAAGCCTTATCGCTTAAGCGAGATGAATTCAACGAGAGCTACACCGTTGGCCGCACCCATATGATGGATGCGCTGCCCATCCGTGCAGGCGCGGTTTTATCGGGTTACTGCCATCAAATGAGTGCGGCACAAAACGCGATAAACGAAAGTTTGAAGGCCGTGTATCAATTAGCTCTAGGGGGTACGGCGGTAGGCTCAGGTGCTAATACGCCGAACTTGTTCGGTCAGAAAGCGATTGCAATGCTTGCAGAACATTATCAATTACCTTTTGTGCAGCATCCTAATTTATACGCGGCGGTGTCGGGAGAGGATGCGTTAGTGCGCTACAGCAGCGCGTTGAAACAATTGGCAGCAGCGTTACTTAAAATAGCCAATGATTTTCGCATGCTTGGTAGTGGCCCGCGTTGTGGTTTCAATGAATGGCATTTACCCGCCAATGAGCCGGGCAGCTCTATCATGCCGGGAAAAGTGAACCCGACCCAATGTGAGGCACTGAGTATGGTGTGTTTACAGGTGTTCGGTAATGATCTGACCGTATCGCTTGCAGGATCGAATGGGCAATTGCAACTCAATACCTATCGGCCGGTGATTATTCATAACGTTATGGAAAGCATTGAGTTATTGAGTGATACCATTGGTTCCTTTTCAACAAACTGTGTTGAAGGCTTAACGCTTAATCGCAAACAGCTCGAGGTCAATATGCACAACAATTTATCGGTCATAACTCTGTTAGCGCCTACTATTGGGTATGAGGTAGCGACCAAGATTGCTCGTGCAGCCGATCGGGAAAACATCTCTTTAGCGCAAGCGGCTGAATCACTGAAATTGTATGACCATGAAGAGTTTGAGGCACTTCTACAAAAACAATTGAGAGCACATTTATCAGAATAAAAAGTGGAGAAGTGGTCATTAGCGGGTGTTATTAACTCAATCCTGGAAAAAATTGTGAATATAATGATGGAAGTGCTGTTTATGCATTGATTTAGGGAATCAAGGCACTTCAGCGAACGTACTGAAACAGAAAGGAAACTGCTATAAAATTCAGAAGCCCGAGCAAAGGTTAGTGACTTGTTAGGGCTTCAGAGTATGTGTTGCGTTCCAGGATCATAATCAGTCCGATAATGGCTGCTCCGAATAGAACCATCGCAGCGGCTATCCAAAGCCCCAGGTCAAAGTTACCAAAGCGTTCCGCCAGATTACCCGTGACTGCTGGTGCTATGATCTGGGCGATACCGTAGGTGAGCGTCATCTTACCCATGAGTTTTGCAGGTTTGGTCGGATAAAAGCGTCCAGCCATCGTCAGAACCAGACTGACAATTCCGATAAAAGTACCGCCGAACAACATCGCACTAAATGTTACCGCCCAAACCGAATCGCTCAAAGCAGGTATGATGATACCAATAATCTGTGCCAGATATGCGATGAGTAGGGCGGTTAACACGCCTGTTTTTCGGGCGATGAGGTCCCAGTTAATGCAAGCAGGTGCTGCGGATAATCCGAGAATCAGGAACATGATGGAGCCATACCCCTCGAGTGAGGGTAAGCGTTCAACGATGGTGACAATGAAAGTGGCACTGATAACATAGCCCCATCCCGCACAAAAATAAGCGGCTAGCATGAGATACATGAACCTTTTACTGGGAGGGTTATCCTGCATCTTTGAATCAGCGGGTGAAGAACCGGCCTGCTTAGGGCGGGGTAACCAGCACCATGCAGGAATAGCAAGCAGGGCGCCGAGCAGCGTAAACAACCACCATAATTCACGCCAGTCGTAGCTTCCTGCCATCCACTCAACAACGACGGCGCAGAAGGCAATGCCGAGGCCAACTCCCGAAAAGTGGATACCGAGTTCACTCCGGAAATTGTTTCTCATCAACCAGTTCAGAATTAAGCCTGAACCGATTAGCAACCCTGCCGCGCTACTTAGCCCGGCAAAAAAGCGCATCAGTGACCAGATAAATATATTATCGGTGACAGCCATACCAGCCGTTGTAATGACGGCAACGAATAAACCGATCCGGTAGAGCTTATCTTTTAAATTGAGATCGGTAATGGTGGCTGCGATCAATGCACCGCTCATGTAGCCCATATAATTAAACGTTGCCAGCCAACCACCGAGGGAATCACTCACACCTGCCTGTACCTGCATGAGTGGCAACAAAGGGGTATAAGCAAAACGGGCTACACCAAGCATCAGAATCAGACTGAATATACCCGCGATTAAGACCTTTAATTTATCGATGTGAGTTGGCATAGCTTTTATCTTATTAAAAGGTTGAGCTATTTAGACTAGCGGCGTTTATTTATCACTACAAATGAATATTACAGAATGTTATGTTCTGTAAAAGTGAAGTGTAATTACCGGGAGTGAATTAAATGGAGCTGGTCTCACTTAAAACTTTCAAGGCGGTTGTCGAATTGGGGGGCGTTCAGGCGGCATCAAAACATCTGCATACAGTGCAATCTAATATAACGGCACGTATCAAACGCTTGGAAGAGGAGCTTGATACGCCGCTGTTTTATCGCAAAGGACGCAAACTTGAGCTGACCCCAGCGGGGCATACCTTATTAGATTACGCTGAAAAACTTCTGCAATTAGAGCATCAGGCGGGTATAGCAGTCAGCCAGGTCGGTGAAGCGGCTGGGGAGATCAGGATCGGTTCAATGGAGTCGTTTGCCGCAGTCAGGTTGCCAGGCGTTCTGCAATCCTTAAAGAAAGCGTTACCAAAACTTAAGCCGCGTGTTCAGTCATCAACCAGCAGCCAACTGGTTCAGGATGTGCTCGAATACAGATTGGATTGTGCGTTTGTTGGGGGGCCGGTTGATCATCCGGAGCTGCTAACTCATCAGGTATTAGTGGAAGAGCTTGTACTCGTATCTGCAAAGCAGATGGAGGTTGCAGATGCGTTGATCATGTTTCGTGAGGGCTGTGCCTACCGTGAAAGAGCCTTGAGATGGTTAAAAGATAAAGGTGAGGTGAATACTCAGGTGCTCGATATGGGGACTCAGGAAGGAATTCTGGGGTGTGTGGCGGTTGGGCTTGGCTGTACACTGGTGCCAAGGAAAGTTGTGGCGCAATCACACTATGCAAATGATCTGAACCTAGAACCGTTGGAGCCAGAGTATAGCCAAGTCCCTACGCTTATGGTCACGCGTAAAGATGTGATGTCGATGGCAGGGATAGAAGCTCTGCTGCAAATGTTTGCTGATTCGTTGCCTGAATGGGAATCTGCAGCCTGAAGTTCAATCCACTACAGCTTTCTGGGTAAGTTAATACTGAACTAAACCGTGGAGAGCGCAGACTAGTAATAGCCGTCACACTTTATTATGGATCAATGATGAGAAAGCCAGGGGTGGGTTTTCAGGCTTGCGATCATATGGTCTATAAATAGGCGTATTCTGGGGTTTAAGTGCTTTCTGCTCGGGTAGAGTGCGTGAATTCCAACTGAGGGGACTTTGTAGTCAGGCAGTACCTCTCTGACCAGCCCAGCATTGATGTCGTCAATGCAAAATGCCTTTGGCATACGGCCAATTCCCAGATCTTGCTTTATCATCTCTCGACAGAAGGAGAGGCTGTTAGCCCGTAGACGAAAGTTAATAGGGACCGGCTTAGCTGCTTCCCAGTTTTCAAACACCCAGTCATTAGAACCAAGATTGGTCCCGATACATTGATGTGATATCAGATCATCGGGTGTTTCAGGTACTCCATATTTCTCCAGATAGTTGACGCTCGCATACAGTTCGGAGCTGGCGTCAGCGATCTTACGTCCAATCAGGCTGGAGTCGGAGAGATCCCCGACACGGAGTGCCAGATCAATTCCCTCTTCGACGAGATCAACCAGCCTCGCGCTTAATTCCATGTCGAGCTGTATCAGTGGGTATTTATGCAGGAATGATGAGATCACATCATTCATGATAAAAATACTGATCTCGAGCGGCATCGTGATGCGCAAACGCCCCTTCGGCTCCTCCTGTCGTGAAGTGACGTAATCCTCTATGGTATCGAGTTCATCAAACAGGGGGTGGCAGCGACGGTAGAGGTTTTCACCCTCATCGGTCAGGCTGAGTTTGCGGGTTGTTCTTTGTAACAGACGTACACCCAGCTCATCTTCGAGCTGGGCAATTCTGCGGCTGATAGTGGATTTCTGGATGCCAAGCTTATCGGCTGCAGAGGTAAAGCTGTTATGCTCGATGACCTGAATGAATAGTCGAACATCATTTAAATTCAAAGAGCATCCCCTTAGCCGTTTAGGTCAGCCTCATGATTATTGAGTGCAGCTGCCTTTGGTTGTCAGTACTACGGACGGAGTGGTTTCTTTAACGCCCACAAAACTCATGTCACTTTTTTGTATAGTGAGAGTGGCTGTATCCATCCCCCCCATAATAGGATCTCTTGCAGTACGGCCGAGAACAATCTGTGATTCACTCTGGAAAACGTCGAACCCGGAAACACCGTTGATACTTCCCTGAGCGCCATTGATGACAACATCATAGCTACAGCGGCCTTCGGGGCAGTTTCGTGTGCCGGGAGTCTTCATGAAGGGAGCTGTATAGCTCGCATGAGTATAGGTGCAGTGGTAATTAATGGTTTCAGCCTGAGTCAGGGGTGATAAGAGTGATGCGCTCAATAATCCAAGACTTGCAACTGTAAGATGAATTGTTTTCTTCATTGTCCTTCCCCATAGTTTCCTGTTTCAAGTCTAGGGTAATTTTTTAATCCCTTAAACCCTTGATTTGATTGTACTGCTAAAACCGCTATCCGAGTATGTCTGCTCGATTAGATGCCGCAACCGCCACTTGGGCACCCGCCACCACTCATACAGGGTGGTGCTTCCGGATTTTTCAGTGTAGTGCTTTTGACAACCCCTGCGGTGGTGAGTAGCTTTGTGACCGCTGAATCCACAGGAATATCTTGTGGATTCAGATTTGCCAGTTCGCAAAGTTCACCCCAGTTTCGTGGCGTCAATGCCATGGTATGTTTTACTTCAAAAACATCGCCGGTCGCTTCAATGCGATAATCATAAGTGGGCATAGTGGTTAGTCCAGCTTAGGTTCGTGCCAGTTAATAGATTTTAGAAATTTATGTGCGGGGTAAAACTTACCGTCACTACCGGTTTGGTCATTGGAGGACTTGATATATGCCTCTGGAAGTTCTCCTCCGGCATAAACCTCGAGCCCTTTTTCATTCTGATAAAACGCCAGAGTCTGATCGATCTCATCCTGGGTTTTACATAGCTTTGATAGGTTGCTTGCTTGTACTGCAGCCATATCCTTATCGGCATCGATCCCCATAATGTGTGCCATGCCATATGTTACGACCAGAATGTCGGCAACAGCATCACGAATTTCAGCAACATCTTTGTTTTCGATACCCTCAACTAATTCGGCCAGCTCCTCTTTAATCAGATGGAGTTGTTTGTCTGCCTTTTCCCAGTTCGGTTTTTTCAGGTCGCCCTGTTCATTGCCGAAAACTGTATTGAGGTATGAAACATCAGTAAAATTGCTCATTCTTGCTCCAAATATAGGGTTATGCCTGATCGGCAACCTGATAAATCTTGTTTATAACAGCACGTAGACCGTTTCCACGTGAGGGACTGAGGTGACGCTCAAGCTCCAACTCACGGAATAATAAATCAATATCGATACGTTTTATCTGTTTTGCTGTTTTATTATTAAAAATATCCAGTACCAGCACCAGTAGTCCGCGGATGATTCTTGCGTCGGAATCTGCTTTGAACTGGTATTGTCCATTCTTGTTGAGCTTAGTTATAAGCCAGGTATCGCTCTCACACCCTTTGACCAGATACTGTGGCTGCTTGTCATGCTGCTCCAATGGCGTGTGCTGTTTACCGGCCAGCATGATCTCCCGGTAACGTTCATTCCAGCCCTTAAGGGTTATTAGTCGCTCATATAAACCGGTCAACTTTATTTCAGAGATATTGACGGGTAGGGAAAATGGTTGAGAGATCTCATCCAGAGCCTGTATGAAACGGTCAATCTCTTGAAAAGTATTATAAAAACTAAATGAGGCACGTGTGGTGCCGGGTACTTTTAAAGCCTCCATTAACGGCATTGCGCAGTGATGGCCATTGCGTACCGCGATCCCTTTATGATCTAGCTGGGTACCGATATCCTGCTGATGAACGCCATGGATCATGAAAGAGAGCATACTGACTGTCTTCTCTGGAGCTCCGATGCGTTGAAACCCTTTGATCCCTTGGCACCCTTCAAGTGCATGGTGGAGCAGAGCACTCTCATGGTCGTACAAGCATTGATGATCTTGCGCTTGTAGCCAGTTGATCGCCTCAGCCAGTGCGATAGCCCCTGAAATGTTAGGTGTTCCCGCTTCAAATTTGAAAGGCAGATCATTAAACGTGGTGCCTGAGAAGCTTACCTCTTTAATCATTTCGCCGCCGCCTTGCCAGGGTGGTAGCGCTGTCAGTATTTCCTCTTTGCCATACAACACACCGATGCCTGTGGGGGCGTAGAGCTTATGCCCGGAAAATACATAGAAATCTGCACCAAGCTTCTGAAGATCAACGCGTAGATGGGGAAGTGCTTGTGCACCGTCAACTAATACAAGAGCTCCATACTGATGGGCCTGCTTGATGATTGTTTTAAGTGGATTGATGGTGCCCAGTGCATTGGATACATGGGTAATGGCAACCAGTCTGGTTCTCTCTGACAGTTGCTGTGCGTAAGAGTTAAGATCCAGATCACCGTTTTCAAGTAACGGGATTACCTTGATGACTGCACCGGTACGATTTGCCAGTAACTGCCAGGGGACGATGTTTGCGTGATGTTCCAGTGTGCTGAGCATGATCTCATCACCGGCTTTTAGTGAATCCCCCCAGCTGTTAGCGATCAGATTGATCGCTTCAGTTGTTCCACGTGTCCAGATTATCTCTTTAGAGCTTTGCGCATTAAGATAGTTTGCAACGCATTCCCGAGCCTGTTCAAAACGTGTAGTTGCCATCGCACTCAGATAATGACTGGCGCGATGAACATTAGCATTAGTGCGACGGTAATAGTCATCAATGCAGCGAATCACAGCTTCAGGCTTTTGAGTGGTGGCTGCATTGTCAAAGTAGACCAGCGGCTCACCATTGACTGAAGTCGACAGGGTAGGGAACTGCTGCCTGATCTTGAGAATATCCGCTTCGGGCATGCTCATCTTTTCAGTCTTATTTTGTTGGATTGTCAGAGGCGGATTTATCTTTTTGTTCCGCCCAGTGTGCGAGTTGCTTGTTATAACGGGCGCGCCAGCGGGTATACATCATGGCGCTGGTAAACAGTGTACTCACCAAAATGGAATAACCTAATCCATACACAACTGTATTTGGGTTTGAAGCGGATAGCACTGCCTGGATAAAAAGCAGCAACAGGACAAAACAGAGCCAGGCATGACCACGAGGTTTGCCGGTGATCATGACATGACTAAACGCCAGGAGAGGGGCCATATGAATTAACCAGATCACCCAGGGATTACCTGTGGGTACGGGTATAAGAAACAGATGCCACAGAGTGAACCAAGCCATGAGGCCTAGATAACTTGCGAGACAAACTATCCGGCTGAAGCGTGATTTTGTTTTATAGTCGTGATCGTCAGGTATATAAGCTTTCAAAAGAGGGTCTCATCAAAACGGTTTAGGGATCAATTAATCAGCTTCTGTGCCAATTCACCTAGTCGGCGGCCCTGTGCGATGCACAGAGCAATCTCATCCTGATCAAGCGCGCGATTATCCTGTCCTGCAAGGTGAGTTGGCCCATAAGGTGTTCCGCCAGTGGTTGTCTTCAATAACTCGGTTTCACTGTAAGGAAGGCCGGCAAGCACCATACCATGGTGAAGAAGTGGGAGCATCATCGACAGAAGGGTGCTCTCTTGCCCACCATGAAGACTTGAACTTGAGCTGAAAACAGCGGCAGGTTTATTGATCAGAGCGCCAGAAATCCACATGCTGCTAGTGCTATCAATAAAATACTTCAGTGGCGCAGCCATATTTCCAAAGCGTGTTGGGCTGCCCATTGCCAAACCTGAACACTCAGCCAGATCACTTTCGCTGCAGTACAATGCACCTGCATCGGGTACAGAGGGTTCAGTCGCTTCACAATTGGCTGAAACAGCGGGTACAGTCCTTATGCGTGCTTCGATACCCGATTGCTCAACACCTCGGGCAATATGTTTCGCCATGTCCCGTGTGGCACCATGGCGACTGTAATAGAGAACCAGGACGAAGGGCGAACCCATATCAGAGGATTTCCAGTACAGATTCTGGTGGACGACCAATACGTGCCTGATCACCTTTAATGACAATAGGTCGTTCGATCAGTTTAGGCACCTGGGTCATGATATTGATGATCTGATCATCCGTCAGAGCGTTATCATCCAGACCATTTTCTTTGAATTCGGCCTCTTTTTTACGTAGAAGATCACGTGCTGTGATACCTAATTGAGCCAGGACTAACTTAAGTTCATCGGCACTGGGAGCATCATCAAGATATTTACGAACCTGAGGTTCAATCCCATTCTCTTCAAGAAGAGCCAAAGTCTGACGAGATTTGGAGCAGCGTGGGTTGTGGTAGATAATCACTTCACTCATTGTGCTATACCGTACTAATAGATCATCATGAGCTGATGATCAGATGTTTGTGTTGGGTTATGTTGCGGTATTGTATACGGCTGCAATCGATATTTCATGATTGAATGAGTTTTTCGTGTTGCGTCAGTGTGTTTAGCGAGTGAATTATGGAACAGTTAAAGAATCATCGTTTTGTCCTGTTTATCCAATACCTGTTTAAGCAGTTTCTGGTTAATCAAGGGATCCTGAATGCTGCGGCGCTGACCTATACAACGCTCTTCGCAGTTGTTCCGCTGATGACCGTCTCTTATGCGATGCTGGCCGCTGTACCCTCGTTTCAGGGGGTTGGCCAGGAGTTACAAGGTTGGGTCTTTGAGCACTTTGTACCGGCAACCGGGGCGGTAGTGCAGGACTACCTTAATGATTTCTCCTCGCAAGCTCGAAAGCTGACGGTCGTGGGTATTGTCCTGCTAGCTGTAACATCGATCATGATGATGAAGAACATTGAAGCAGCGTTTAATCGCATTTGGCGTGTAGCCAAACCGAGAAAAGGTTTATCCAGTTTTCTACTTTACTGGGCGGTTCTTAGTCTTGGCCCCATTCTGATCGGTCTTGGGTTAGGTTTGACCTCATACATAGCCACCTTACCGCTGGTGACTGAGGCGACAGAGGTTGTAGGACGAGGACGGCTGTTGAGTATGTTGCCGACATTTTTGTCAGCAGCCGCGTTTACTTTGATGTATATCGCTGTACCTAACTGCCGTGTACCGTTTAAAAGTGCGTTGCTGGGTGGTGTTGTTGTCGCACTGCTATTTGAGTCGGCAAAACGTGGTTTTACCCTGTTTGTCACTCAGTTCCCCTCATATGAACTCATCTACGGCGCCTTTGCTGCGGTTCCTCTCTTTCTCTTATGGATCTTTATCAGTTGGGTGATCATCCTGTTGGGAGCTGAGTTGACCCGTTGTGTCACTGTATATCGATCAACTGAAAACATCGGTCAAACGCCGCACCTGTTTACGGTGATCTCGGTATTACACTGTTTGTGGAATGCGCAGAAACAGGGGCGAACGCTTAGCGACAGGCGCTTGTTGAAAGAGGTGGAGTCGCTGGATCAGGGACGATGGGATACCTACCTGATGATGTTGAAAGAGGGTGGGGTCATTACACGTACCGATGAAGGCGAATATATTTTAAGTCGTGATTTGAGCCATTTTACAATTTATCAATTATGCGAATTATTACCCTGGCCGTTGCCCAAACCGGGAAGGGTTAGTTCGATCGTTGAATGGGAAAGGCAACTCGATGACAAGCTAAACCTGTTCAATCAACGAGAACAGGATCTGTTCAGTTTATCGATAGAGGATCTGTTTTCAAAACGCATGCCTGAACGGGCTAATGAAAACCAGAATAGTAAAACAAGCTGAGGTGGAAGGATGGCAGAGATTTGTATTCACGCCTATATCAGTGGACGAGTGCAGGGTGTTTGGTATCGTCAATCTGCAAAAGAGAAGGCTGAGTCCTTAGCAATAGCAGGCTGGGTTCGTAATTTAGAGGATGGTCGGGTTGAACTGATCGCAGCTGGTGAACAGCTGGCTGTCAGACAGCTTGAGGCTTGGTTGAGTCAGGGACCTGAATTGGCGAATGTGATTGATGTAAGCAGTTCTATAATCGAAAAGCCTGATATCCCTCAACTGTTTGAAGTTAGATAATCGGTAGAGTAGATGCTAATTGTTGCTAGTAGTCAGGGAGTTGGCAATGTTATCAAAGTTTAAAAAAATATTCGGGAAGGGTAAGCAGAATAAAGCTAAAGAGCAGCAATTAAATTGTGATGAGGTTGTATCGAGCACCGACTCTAGCGCTTCACATGAAGGTGCTGAGACCGTCAGGCAGGCAAGAGAGTTAACGCTTTCATTTATCAGTGGGCTTCTCGGTGTAAGAGCGCTTGAGACAGATGAGTCTGCTGTTCAGGCGTCACAGATGAGAGCGCTACTCGACGCGGAGTTGATTGGTCTTAGTGAAGATTCGATTCCTAAACTCTCGAATGATGCCATCGTGCTGTTTAAGGTCATGATGGATCCTGAAGTTGGTTTTAAACAGCTAGATGAAGCGATAAGCAAAGATCCAGGGTTGGCGGGTAAGGTGATATCTATGGCTAATTCGCCAGCTTATCTGAGTGCTGATATCGAGATTGCCAGTCTTGAACACGCAATTAGTATGTTGGGTACGGCGCGGCTTAAGCATGTTGTCATGTCCGCTTTGGTCAGTGATCAATTTGATATCGAATGCAATTACTTCAGATCGTTCGGTAAAGCGCTTTGGGAACATTCTGGTGAAGTCGCGAATAATGCCAGAAAACTCGCTGAGAGAGGGGGAGGTGATCCAAGCCTCGCCTATTTTTGTGGTTTGATTCATGATATTGGTAAATTAATTATCTTTAAAAAGCTGGTTGAGCTTTTTTCGCAACAAAAAGAGGAACCTCATCCCGTTGTGTTCAGTGCGTTGTTGAATGATTACTCGGACGCCTTGACTCGAAGAGCTTGTGAGGTATGGGAGCTTCCAGATAGGTGGTGTCAGCCAGTCTATGAGTTCCAGATCTCCGAGTTTGATGCGATGAATAATCCTGATGCGATCGCGCTTTATCAAGCCAATATTTTTGCTGAATTAAATGCGTTATTTGCTGCTGGAGAGATCACTGAGTTTGAGCTGGTATGGCGTTTACAAAGTGCTGGTTCGACGGTTGAAGAGTTTCGGGAATTTTATCCCTTGTAAAAAAAACGGGCCGTTTGGCCCGTTTTTTCTTTTAGAGATTTATGCGTTCTGCAAGTAGCGGGATCACATCGTCGATCTTAACATCCTGTTTTTCATCATCTCGACGACCTTTATACTCAAGTGTTCCTGCTTCTATGCCACGTGGGGAGATGACCACGCGGTGAGGGATACCCATAAGATCCATATCCGCAAACTTAACGCCAGGGCTGGTTTTCTTATCACGATCATCCATTATGACATCATAGCCAGCCTGTTGTAGGTCTGAATAAAGTTGATCCGTGAGAGCTTTGACCTCTGCCGATTTGTCGTATTGCAGAGGGATCAGTGCAACATGGAAGGGGGCAATGGCTTCTGGCCAGATAATTCCACTTTCATCATGATTCTGTTCGATAGCTGCAGCAACCACACGGGTTACCCCAATACCGTAACAACCCATATCCATGGTGACATTCTTGCCATTTTGGTCAAGAACTTCAGCTTTGAGGGCCTCTGAGTATTTCTGTCCAAGTTGGAAGATATGGCCTACCTCAATACCCCGTTTAATAACCAAAGTCCCCTCACCACATGGGCTAGGATCACCCTCAACGACATTTCGGATATCGGCAACTTCAGGTAGTTCAACATCACGATTCCAGTTGATACCGAAATGGTGTTTACCATCCTGATTTGCACCGGCACTGAAATCAGATGTTTTAGCCACTGTACGGTCTACAATAACAGGTATCGAAAGACCCACAGGGCCAAGTGAGCCTGGACCTGCACCGATAAGGTCGCGGATCTGCTCTTCGGTTGCGAACTCAAGAGGTTCCGCTACTTCAGCCAGCTTCTCAGCTTTGATCTCATTCAGCTCATGATCGCCACGAACCAGTAGGGCAACAAAGTCTGAATCACTCTCTTCTGATGCCACAACAATCAGTGTCTTAACGGTTTTTTCGATGGGCTGATCAAATTGGTCAACTAACTCTGCAATTGTTTTGGCGTTCGGTGTATCAACTGTCGACATCTCAATAGTCGGTGCAGCAAGATCTCCTTCTGGAGCTAGTGCTTCAGCAAGTTCAACATTGGCTGCGTAATCACTAACGTTGGAGAAGGCAATATCATCTTCACCTGAATCAGCAAGTACATGAAATTCATGAGATGACGCACCACCAATTGAGCCGGTATCAGCCAGTACTGGGCGGAAATCAAGACCGAGCCGGTTAAAGATGTTGCTGTAGGTTTGGTGCATTAACTCATAAGTCTGTTGTAGCGATTCCTTACCAACATGGAAGGAGTATGCATCTTTCATAATAAATTCACGCGAACGCATAACACCAAAGCGAGGGCGGATCTCATCACGGAATTTAGTTTGGACCTGATAGAAGTTAGCAGGAAGCTGTTTGTAGCTTTTGATCTCACGGCGGATCAGATCAGTAATAACCTCTTCATGAGTTGGTCCCACACAGAACTCACGGCTATGTCGATCCTTTACGCGTAACAGTTCAGGACCATACATCTCCCAGCGTCCTGATTCTTCCCATAGCTCAGCCGGTTGAATCGCAGGCATCAGTACTTCCATCGCGCCCGCTCTATCCATCTCTTCACGCACAACGCGTTCTACCTTACGTAAGGTCTTCAGGCCCAGTGGTAACCAGTTATATAAACCGGATGCCACTTTGCGGATCATCCCTGCTCGAAGCATCAGCTGGTGGCTGATAACTTCTGCATCAGATGGCGTTTCCTTAACGGTGGAGATGAGATACTGGCTCGTGCGCATAGTTTTACTCAATTAATATCTGAATTCGGTTGAAAATCGCCACATTGTAGGGGGCGGTTGGGATGCTGCCAAGTATTAACTGGCGTTTTTTAAGGTAACTTCCCTTTGTGGGAAAGGGATCTCAATTTCTGCCTGAGAAAGAGCATTAAAGATCTCCAGATTAATCTGGTACTGAATCTGGAAGTAACGCTCAGTTGGAACCCAATAACGGTAACCGATATTGATGGAGGAGTCTGCGAACGTTTCGATACCCACTTGAGGCGCGGGGGACTGAGAGATCTCATCAAAGCGTTTAAGTACGGTTGTAATTGCGTCGATAGCGATCTCAGGTTTGCTGCTGTAGCTGATCCCTACAGAGGCCTCGACCACTTTATACTCAAAGGAGTTGGTGATGACTTCACCGACTATGTGACGATTTGGAATAGTAATCATCTCTCCATCCTCAGTAGAGAGAACGGTGTAAGCCAATTTAATCTCTTTGACTATCCCTGAAATATTATTGATCTCAATCGTATTGCCGACGACAAAGGGGCGGGTAAGGATTATGGTAAATCCCGCTCCATAGTTTGAGAAAACACCTTGAAGGGCGAGACCGATACTTAATGAAACGGCACCAATAGCGGCTACAAATGGGGCGACGCTGATACCAAATTTACCAAGGCAGACAACCAGCACCATTGCGATTATTAGCAATTTAACAGTGCTGGCAATGAAGCCGCTTAGGGTAATATCTACGTTGTGCTTTTCACAAATCCGTAGAGCAAAGCGCCCAAACCAACGAGCGACGACGAGCCCGATCAAGAATATCAGTATCGCACCGATAACCTGGAAGCTGTAATTGACAAAGAAATCGATTACAGCGTTACTGAGGCGGGTAAGTGTTTCTAGTTCGTTCTGTAGTTCCTGATCCATTGATCGCCCTTAGATGTAATTATCAGGCTGACATCCTTTCAGAATCTTCGATGAAAGCAAAGAGTTCAGGAAGCTCCTTTTCACTGAAAACAGGAATACCATTGCGCATCAGTTCGGCAGCCGCAATACCTGCACCATCGATTAAGTTGCCTGAAAAGTTACCATCATAGATGCGCTTGTTGCCGCATGATGGGCTCTTGGCTTTCATCAGTGCACAGGCGACTCTCTCGCGCTGTGCTATCTCCAAAGTCTTCTCGGCGCCAATTAGAAATTCAGGAGTAACATCATCACCCTCTTTAGTGGTGACAAGAATAGGAAATTTACACTGTGTTTCCGCAGGAGGGCGCGGAGTGCTCATGCCTCCGGCGATTTCGGGGCAGATCGGGACCAGGCGTCCCTCTTGTTGCCAGCGCTGGAGTACGGGGTGTTTTATCAGGTGGTGGCCGCCGTCATAGCGAACATTGTCGCCTAGCATGCAGGCGCTTATGAGTATCTTTTTCATGATGTGCCGTTATTGTTATTTTGTGGCGCATTCTACGGATGCAGAAAAAGTTAGCAATAAACTAAAGTATAAAAGTTAGGTGAAATGCTTGATTAGGGTCAGCTAATGGAAATTTATCCTAACCGATGATTAAGTTCTTAATGGTGAATGCAAAAAAGGACACCGAAGTGTCCTTTTTAGAGCAACTATTAAGTCGTCTTACTTAGTTGAACTGGTTGGAGGTGTTTTTCGCACCACCAGCTTTCAGAGCGTTCTCGCCCGCAAAGTATTCTTTGTGGTCATCGCCGATATCAGAACCAGACATGTTCTGGTGCTTAACACATGCGATACCCTGACGGATCTCTTTACGCTGTACGCCTTCAACGTAGCCCAGCATCGCCTTATCACCGAAGTACTC